>CAZTNC010000022.1:0-14221 GCA_964614915.1 uncultured Thiotrichales bacterium | reverse complement strand
TATGAGGTCTGCCATTCGTGTAGTAGAGCAAAACATCGTGCATACGCTGGAATCTTAGTTGCTTGGACGGCCAACGGCGATAAGACCAGATCACTTCATTCTGGAAGTTCGTGCGCCCCATGATTGCATCCAGTAACAGTTTCAGGTAATGGCTCATGGTCGGGTCGCAATGCAGGTAAAGACTGCCCGTGTCTTTTAGCACCCGCTTCATTTCCAGCAAGCGAACGGCCATGTAGATCAAGTAGGACTTGTCACTCGGACTCATGGCGGCATGAATCACCTTGCTTAGTGCAGGGTGCTTGGCTTCGATCAGGTCAAGCCATGCAATGTCTACATCATGCAGCGTCCAAGTGTCTTTAAACTCCGCGCCCGCCGCTTCGCTTCCAATAGGCGCGGCGTAGTTGGTTTTCGAGTTGAAAGGTGGATCAAGGTAAATCAAATCCACGGACTGCGAATTCATCCCGCGAAGCACGGGCAGATTGTCCGCAGTCCAGATGGTCTGGTTCGCCCAGTTCTGCACGGGCAAACTCTATGCGGTCAGATCGCGGTAGGTCAGTCTCTTGTTGGCACTGGCAGCGCATACCGACTTCATGCGGTCTATCGTATCGCGCTCGCAGCGTCCCTCGTTCAATCGGAATGTGAACTCATCCACGTACCGTTGCAGGTGCTTGAGACTGAAGTGGTGGAACGTTCCGGTATAGCCTCTTTTCAGCAAGGCCCAAACACTCTCAATCCCGTTGGTATGGATCATCCCGTTCACATACTCTTTGGCGGAGTGCTTCACGGATGCGTGGTTGTAGATGACACCGTGCAGGCCATGATAGCCCCTGTGGTCATCGGTGAATACCGTAGTCCCTGGCTCTACATTCTCATGTATGAAGCCTTTGAGGGTTTCACCATCAGTCGTTGTGATCGCCTTGGCTTTCACGTTTCCCCCACGCTCACGTGCGCCGATAACAGCCTGCTTCCCTACAGCACCGCGCCCGGCCCGGATTTTCTTGTTGTTGTGCTTGTTCCGTTCTTTGCCGCCAATGTAAGTCTCATCGACTTCTACTACGTTGGTCAGCTTCCAGTCGCCCTGTGTGCAGGCTTCACGAATCCTGTGAAGTAAGAACCAAGCAGTCTTTTGTGTGATATCTAGCTCTTTGGAAAGCTGTAGACTGCTAATGCTCTTGCGGCTGGTTTGGACAAGATATATGGCATATAGCCATTTGACAAGAGGCAGACGCGATTGCTCGAAGATCGTACCCGTGCGAACCGTGAAGTCCTTGCGGCATGACTTGCAGCGATGCCCATGCCTTTTGGCCCTTGGCGTGCTGTTGCCGATCTCCCCGCAGTGTGGGCATACGATGCCATCCTGCCAGACTTGCTCCTCTATGAACTTCACAGCCGCAGCCTCATCAGGGAACAGCTTGAAGAACTCGAAAACGGATATGGTTTTAGCGTGTGTCTTTGTCATGATTGCTTGCCAGTTCAATTACTTAACTGGCTACAATCTTACACTGTATGCCCCAAAGTTGCAAGGGTTTGTGGCAATAAGTATATAATTCCCCAAGAAAACCTTCGGCTCAGGGTTTTCAGGCACCTGGCAGGCTGATCACTAGCCGTACCCTATGCCGATTGTACATCATACTCTGGCCTTAGACTGATCTCCCACCCAAAAGCTAGCCTTTTATGCAATACTTCAATTAAACACGACTCTGTCGATCCGGCATAGATTGATGTAGCCGAGCCCATGAAAGGATTTCTTGTACTGCTGGCCATTGTCCTGGTGCCGATCGCCCTTGTGGTCATTGCGTGGGCGCCTGGGCCTTGAGGGAAGCTGGAGGGCGGTGCGCATGTGACGCCGAAGCTCGAAGTGGGCGCACGCTCGGACGGCGGTGATGCCGAGACCGGGTTCGGGGTCGAGTTCGGCGGCGGGGTCGCCTGGGCCGACCCGACACTCGGGCTCACCCTCGACCTCTCGGGGCGCACGCTGATCACGCACGGGGACGACGACCTGGAGGACCGGGGCTTTGCTGGCACGCTCGCCTTCGACCCGGGTCCGGCTACCGGGCGCGGGCCGTCCCTGAGTCTCCGCCATGAGCTCGGCGCACGGGCTGCGGGCGGGCTCGACGCGCTGTTCGCCTCCGAGCCGTTGGGCACGCGCACTGGCGACAACGATGCCACCGGGCGCTGGGCGGCGGAGGTGGCCTACGGGTTCCCCGCCTTCGAAGGACGCTTCACCGGCAGCCCGCATGCCGGTCTCGGACTTACTACCGGTGCACGCGATTACAGCTTCAGCTGGCGACTGATGACGGAAGGGGCGGGCGCACCCGACCTGTCATTCGATTTCAAGGCGACCCGCAGGGAGAGCAATGCGGCTGAACCGGAGCACAGTGTCGGGGTCGAGCTCGAAGTGATATGGTGAGGTGACGGTGATCGCACCACGTACGTTATGCCTGTGAGCATGGGCGTATCTGAGGCATAGCTTCGACTACTGCACGGTGTGGACCGAACATGCCGCGCAATCGGCAACTCGATCACGACGCCTGTGATCGCCCTGGAACTCCGACACAGGGGCAAAAAGCAGCGCAACATCGACAAGAGCGGAAAGTGCATCTACCCCCCTGCCGGATGATCGGTTCTACGGCCAGACTCGCATCATCCCGTGTGGACAGCCGTAACCAGCGCCTGTATGTTACACACGCACTGTATTCATGATCATTGAGGAACCTGAGCATGTACCGAACCCCTTGTTTCCTTGTGCTGCTGGCCTGCATGCTGCTGGCTGCCTGCGGCGGCAGTCCCCGGCATAAGCCGCCTGACACCCCGGAATACCATGCGATCCAGGACTACGAGCGGATTGCCGGGAACGCCAACCTGCTTCTTTCCACAGACCGGATCAACTGGGTGCCAGGACGAAGCAAGCCGGAACGGGTTTCCGTGGAATGCAAGGGACTGTATTGCTCGGTGGGCTACTCGGCTTTCATCCGCGCAAACAAGGTGTACAGCCTGGTGCCCGAAGAAATCACGATCCTTGCAGACACCAACGGGATCAACACGGGAACCGATTATTTCATCCACCCTTTCAACGACCTGCACAGCTATGCAGGCTGGATGGAGTACAGCTTCTTTGCATCGACGGTGGTGCGCTACAAGCACGAGATCGATCCCGACCAGGGCGTGATCCAGACTTACGGCACCATAGCTGGCGTCGCGACCATGACCAATCCCGTCACCGAAGCCACCTGGACGGGCTTCGCGACGGCACGAGACCACAACATCGCAACGGACTTGGAATCCGTGGTGGTCGGTAATGCCGGCATATCCGTGCGTATCGACGATGAGGTGCTGGCGGACGTTCGCTTGACGGGGCTGGCCAATACCACAACCGGGCAGGCGTATGCCGACATGGTCTTTGAGGGCATGGCCGTGACGGACGGGGAGTTCAGCCGCTACCATGCCGACGACAACCGGCTGTCGGGAGCCTTTTTCGGCCCAAGTCACGAGGAAGTGGGCGGTGTGTTCGATCATCCCGAAGGGCTGGTCGGGGCGTATGGCGGGGACCGGGATCCGGTTTCAAACTGAAGCCCTCCCTAAAATGATACGTGTATCGCGTAGCACGTGCTGTTCCTGTTGCTGATCGTGGGAATGATTGTGTGGTTCCTTGAGATGTTCAGGTACTAGGGTCGCGCCTTGCAACCGCCATCGGGTTGGCGGCGATCAGGGTTTTCTTATCAACCCATTTGGCGATAGACAAACGGCGGCACGGCGCATGGCCACGGCGTGCATTGTACGCCCTCCATTTGCAAACTTTGGTGCAGTATCGATGACCTGGGTGTCTCATGGTGTAGCCAATGCCGCACTGCAGGCAGGTAGTCCGTCTGGGAATCCAGACTTTCCCTTGCCGGGTCCGACAGGCCGCCGAGCGGCAGCTTGAATTGCAGTACTGCTGACTGGCACGGCTTGGGTCAAACGGTTTGCCGTAGTGTTTGCAGTACGCTGTCACTTGAACAGTGTGAACAATCCGGCGATGGCGAAGTACACGGACAGGACCGCCACCGCAATTCCCAGTACGGCAATCACGGTCGTGATCAGGAAAGACCGAATCTGCCGGATACGTCTTTGCCGCCTCTTGCGCCGAATCATGGCCTTGCGCGTAATGATGGGTGCAGGCTTTCTCAAGAGATGGGCTCTTTGCCTTGTCCCCGTGCAACCGTAAGGAGAACCCGCACTAAGGGGCAGCCCTTGTAGACAGAGAGCCCATGAAAGAGGTGCGCCGGGTTCCTCCAAGGAGCAAGGCCTAGGTATACCACCTCAGAATCCCCACGGCGCACGGTCTCAAGATTTCCTGCTTCGGGGGAGTACGGCAGACATGGTGGCCGTGGTGCGGCCATGGCCTGACATGCGTGTGGGAACTGGAAGCGGCAGTTCGTACTGCTTGGAGATGATACTTGGTTTTTCGCTCATCAAGACCCCCCTTGACATAACAAGGTAGTGTCTCAGTTTGAAATTGGCCCTGTTCATAGCCAGTTAACAAGAGGTTTAGAGTTTTGTGTATCATAGCTACCGTACACTACAGCAAAGGAGGTGGCCATGCCTAGAGGCCCTAACGGGGAACGGCGGCGTGCGGACGTGATCGGCTGTGCGGTAACAGTAGCCAAGATCGCCACAGGCGAAACCAGCGAAACCGCATTGAAATGCCCTGGCCGTCATGCCAGTGGCGTAGCCAGTAAGGCACGCGCAAAGAGATTGCCAGGAAAGGCTGCGGGCCCGCTGGTCTCATTGAAGCCGGAGCGAACTGTCACCCGCAAGGAATGGCTGCGCCAAAGAGAGCGCCGTGCCATGCTGGAGGGAACCCTTGCCATCCTGTTCGTGTACTTTGCCGTTTCTGGATTCATAACGTTGTTCAAGTGATGTCTGCCCCACCGCAAAATTGGACGAATCAGACCATCTGGACGGGGGATAACCTCGACATCATGCGGGGCATCCTTAGATCTGGATTCCGCCATCGGTGGCTGCACAAATCAATCAAAAGGGAGATTCTGGTGAAAATTCTATTGTTTACTGCGCTCGTTTTCTTGCTGGCTGCCTGTGGGGGTAGTGGCGGCGGTGGCGGTGCCAGAGATCTTCTGGAGCAGACCGCATTCAGTGGGTCCCCGTCCAGCGGCACAGTCACACAGCAGCTTATTGCGAGTGTGCCAGCCCAGCAGGTTGGGGTTATCTCGCCTGCACTGGCGCAGCTGCTCAAGGCCTCCGGCCAAACCGCGTTCGGCAGCGTCACGCAATCCTTTGGAAGTGGCCTGTCTCCTGTCACGGGCGTGGACACGTCATTCAATGGGACCCGGTTCGTGCTCAACCTGAACCGCCGCGACGGGGACCACCACCACACTGGATTCATCCCTGCATGATACCGTGCTTGCCACAACCTATAACGCCAACACCAACCCCGTGACCAAGCGCCCGGCCGTGGACGCGGCTGTGTACGAGCGGGACCAGACCCGCCTGACCATGACCGGCGTGGCCATCGAGTGGTCGAACACGGACTTCACGGACTACATCGCGGGCGGGTACTGGGTGCACGTGGATCTCAGCTCCCTGAGCCTGCAGAACACCGTGCCCGGGGCCGAACTGGGGGCCTTCATCGACGGGCCGGACTACCAGGACCGGGCCAGCATGCGCGTCACTGGAACGGCGACCTACTCGGGAATCGCAGCCGGAGCTTATGTTACGCGATACGGCACCGACATCACGATCCCGGGCGTGGACTCCGTGTCCGGCTCTCTGGGAACGGGAGACTACCGGGGCCTGGCTCGCCTGGTCGCAGACTTCGGGAAGCGCAGTGTGTCCGGACGGATTGACAGCATTTCCATCGACGGCGTGGTCGTGACCCCTCAGGGTAACCGCCACCCGGTAGACCAAATGCCCGGCTTCACGATGCACCTGAACGATGCCAGCATCTCCCAGAACGGACGGGTATCCGGTCCCGGTATGCGGGTCACCCATCCCTCATTGAGCATCGCGGAGGCAACGGGGACCTGGGCCAGCCGGTTTTCCCGGGTAGATGGCGGTCACGGGAACCCACAGGCGATTGCAGGAACCCATGCGGCGAAATTCAAAACGGGCGGCGGCACGGAAGCGGTCTTTACGGGTGCCCACTACGTGGGCATCAAGAGCTTTGACTGAGGCCTGCCCATTCGCTTCTCATCCCCGCCCTACTCTAAAGGTCGGGGACTGAACGGCAGCCCGCTCCATGAAAAAAAAACAAGCAATCATCACCCGAAAGGAGTACCTGAGCAGAATGCGCAGGCGCGCCCGCATCCATCGGGCAATGCGAGTCCTGATGGCCGTTCCGGTGATCGTGCTTACCGTGGCCGCAGTGGGTTTGAGTGTGTACTTCGCCATTGCGGGATTTATCCTGCTGTTCTAGTGGTCGTGCGCTGCAACACTGCGGCAAAAACGATGGTCTCCAGTTATGTACAATCAAAAAAAATGGATCATAATTTGTTATGCTTTAGGTGTTAATCTTTCATTTACAAACCAGGGATAAACATTATGCTGAACAAACTTTATACAACGTTAGTGAGGGGGGGGGTCTTAGGAATTCTTCTGGGCGCCTTCGTCCTGGCACCCAGTGCTGTCTTCGCATATCAGCAAGTTTACGGGGAGGAGGGCACATCCATCAAGTTTACGGTTAAGCTGCCCGCAATGCCTCATGAGGCAAGGGTGCGCTCCAGGGGGTACAAGTCCGTAAGATATGACCTATGCACGGAAGACGGGACAGCGAAAGGCGTCTCTTTTTCACTTTTCAGTACTACTCCGTCAGCAACAGGCACAACAACAGATCCAGACTACTTTCTCATCTGCAACTACAAGCTCGAACTTACAAGCAAAAATAACTTCAGCAAGTACTACGATTTTAGCTGGATTACCTTCGAGGACGAACTTGTGGAAGGCGATGAATACTTCTGGGTCAAGCTGAAGAATCCCGAGGTAATCAAAGGGGGCCAAAGCAACTGGCAGTCCTGGAGCGGCAGTAGCCATGTGCCCAGCAGCATCACGGTGCAGGTCAACATCCAGGACAATGACTGAACGGGTATCCGGGTAGAATCCGGGACCCGTTTCCCATTCTGAGGGGCAGGCCTTTCCGGTCTGTCCGTTGAATCCAGTTTAGTATACGGCACCTAACTGGAGGTGAATTTGTAAACCATCCAGCTGCTGGCCAAGAAGGTGCAATCTCAGGCTTCTCCAGCTGGCTGATATAGGCTTATTCGCCCTGGAGTCCGGCGATGGGGTCGAGTTGCGCAGCGTTGCGTGCGGGCTGGAACCCGAAGAACAGACCCGCCCCGATGGCGGTCCCTGCGCCGCTGGTCACGGACAGGCCTGAAATGAGGAACTCCCAGCCCGTGTACTGGCAGATTCCCCAGGTAACCAGTAGGCCGAGTAGGATGCCGAGTACGCCGCCCGCCATGGTCAAAATGACGGATTCGATGAGGAACTGGCTTTGGATGTCCTGGCGCCGGGCACCAAGTGCTCTCCGGATGGCGATTTCCCGACGTCGCTCAGCGACGGACACCAGCATGATGTTCATGACACCGATTCCACCGACAATGAGTGCAATGCTGCCGATGGCCCCCAGCAACAGGGTGAAAATTCCCATCTGAGCTTCCATTTGTGCGATCAGTTCCTTGGCGGTGAGAATGTCAAGTTCGAGCCCGGGTATCCGGCTGCGAAAGAATGACCGGACATCCGCAACCGCCTGACGGGTGTCTGCACGCGAGCGGGCAATGATCGCATTGATCTCCGGGTGGGTAACGACCTGTCTGGAGGTGGTGATCGGCACGAAGACTGCTTCGTTTGCCTGTACCTGGATGGGCAGCGCATAATTTTCTGTCTGATAGGCGAGTACGCCGACAATGGTGCAGAGCATGTCGTTCACCCCGATGATCTCGCCCACCAGCCGGTCTGCCCCGTTCTGGCGCATCGAGGATGCGATGCTTGCACCGATCACGCAAAAGTGGCGGTCAATATCGAAATCCGAGACAAACCGGCCGTTTGCAAGGGAGAACTTGTTGATATCCGAAAAGGCGGCCGTGACCCCTTGTATGGTTCCGTGCCCGACCTTTCTCCCCCCATGGTAGAATTCGCCGTGTCCCTGGATTCTGGGGGCTGCCTTCGATATCGATGGCACTTCCACCAGTGCCACGGCATCCGTCAGGCGGATGGCTGCCGCTTGGGCTTCGGAACTTGAGATCTGGGTCGACTTGCGGATGAGCATGATGTCGGTGCCCAGGGCCTCGAACTCCTTGCGGGCCTGCTCCTTGGCAATTTCTCCGGCCGAAATCATGGCGATGACCGAGGCGATCCCGATCATGATCCCGACCAGGCCGAGTACCGTGCGCAGCCGCGCCCTGTACAAGCTGCTGACTGCTTCCCGTGCATTGGCAGCCAGGACCAGGAAAAGCCTTGCGTTGTGCATGGAGTCCGGCATCATGAGGGCAGTTGCGATTTCCCTGGCATCTTCCAGCCTGATTCAGGATGGCGATGGAGCCGTGTCCGGGACAGGATGTTTTGCATCCATGAGCATCCCGTCTTGAATGCGCAGCTGCCGGACACACTGGCACGCAATCAGCGGGTCGTGTGTGATGATCAGGACCGTGATTCCCTGCTCCGCGTTCAACTGTAGCAGCAGGTCTACCACCTCGTGGGCCATGTCGGGGTCCAGAGCCCCCGTCGGTTCATCAGCCAGCAGCAATGCAGGCTCTCCGACCAGTGCCCGTGCAATTGCGACTCTTTGCTTTTGCCCGCCAGAGAGCTGGTCCGGGCGATGGTCTATCCGGTCCCCCATGTCAACTTGTTCCAGAAGCGCGTGCCCCCGGCGCCTCATCTCCGCCCTTCCGGTGCCCCGGTACACCAGAGGCAGGCAAACGTTCTCGAGGGCCGTCAGGTTTGGCAGCAGGTGGAATGACTGGAAAACAAACCCGATATGCCGGTTACGCAAGGCCGACAGCACGTCGTCCCCAAGCCTGGAGACATCGCGCCCGTTGAGGAAACAGGAGCCTGATGTTGGGCGATCCAGCAGGCCAATGATGTTCATGAGCGTCGACTTGCCGCTGCCAGAAGGTCCCATGATCGACAGCAGGTTACCCGCCTCTACCTCCAGGCTAAGGCCCCGCAAAACCTCCGTCGTGATCGGCCCGACCTGGAAAGACCTTCGGATGTCCGCCAGATGCAACATGCACGGAGATGTCTTCATGGCAGCATGCCGGGCGGCCCAGGGAACATACCCTGGTGCGGTCCCCCGGTCTCGGAAACAAACAGAGCGATGCGCTCACCCGCAGAAAGCCCTTCTGTCACCTCAACGGAATCCAGCGTCGTGAGGCCGAGGGTGACGATTCTCTGCTCGATGGCCTGGGTCTTCGGATCGACGATGTGCACCCGCGCCCCATCTGACGACTGGGTCACTGCGTGCAACGGGATGAGAAGAGCCTGTGGCCGGCTGTATACGATAATCGTGACGTGCGCAGACATCCCGACCCGCACCCGGCTGAGGGCTTCCGCTTCGAGTCTGTCCAGAGTAACAGTGACATCAAATTGCGGAGTATTTCGCATCTGGGTACCCGCGCTCGCCCGTGATGAAACGAACGTGACAGAGCCTTCAACCTGCAGGCCGGGGAACCCGGGACCGGTAATCCTGGCCTTCTGGCCCGCCTGGACTTTCCCTACATTCGCCTCGTCAATCCGGGTCTCGACCGAGAGGCGTTCGAAATCGGCGATGCTCAGCAACAATTCTCCCTGTACAAGCGAGCGACCACGTGTAAGAGGCTTTTTCCCCGACTCGCCGGTCGCCGCCATGACCACTCCTGAAATCGGTGCAAGGATTTTGCTCTGTGCAAGTTTCTCCTCGTGCATGCGCAATCGGCTTTCTGCATTCTCCGCTTCCAGTTTCACCACCCGTTGCTCCTCGACACTGCCCTGCATCCTGACAGTCTCCAGCTCCCGCTCAGCTTCTTCGAAGTCCAGCTGGCGGTTTTGATGTTGCCGTTGAGCCTCTTCATGCTCCGATGCTGGCACGATCCCCTGTTCCAGCAGAAAGGCAATCCGCTTGAGGTTTTGCTGTGAATCATCAAGTCCCATCTTTGCTCGGCGCAGGGCTCGTCGCGCACGTGCCATTTCCGCGCTGTTTTCCCAGTCTTCGACCTGGGCGAGACGGTCATGCGCCTTGATGTAGTCGATCTGGATCTGCCGATATTCTGCAGTGAGCTGGCCTGCATCGAGACTCACCAACAGATCGTCTTTCGATACACGCTGGCCTGGAACCACACGCACTGTGCTCACATGGCTTTCGATCGGACTGACGATCTCCACGACGCGGCCCGGGGCGAGTCGGCCCCGCAATATGATGGATGAATCGAAATCCTCGGCCTCCACAACCATCGTCTGCATCATTCCGGGATCCTCGGGGAGGAAACCGGCAGGTTGTTCCGGTGTGGCATCGGGACCCGCGAAGTCCAGCGGTTGGATATACCAGAATCCGAGGGCAAGAAACACGCTGAGTATGAAGACAACCGCCACAGTGCGCGTCGTTTGAATCGTTTTCGACATCTTGGAAAGCAGCATGTTCTGGTCTTCAAGATCACGGTGCGCAATTTGAAGCTCGCCCAACTGCTTCTCGGCCACTTCGCGCATCTCCTGGATTTCGGTGATGTCGGACACCACGACGACGACTGCGGAGAGTTTCTTTTCGTCCGCATACGTGGTCGTCAGATACGAAGTCGTGACGGACAGGGACCGGAGTTCCTCGCCGATGCAGACACTTGTGATCTGCTGCTCGTTGCCACGCTTGCGCATCACTGCATCGAGGATGAATTCGACGAATTCATCGAACCCCTCGAACATGATAAAGAGCTCTGCAAAGAGACGCCCCTCAACATCATCAGGATCGAATCCGAGCATCTGGCAGAGGGCATCATTGGCAATCTGGACATGCCCGTCGGAGTTGATGACCATTACTCCATCCGACAGGTTTTCCAAGAGGGTTTGGTACAGCTTCGGGTCGTGGTCCTGCTTCACTGCGAAACCCCCTCGATCCGGATTCCCCAGAGATCCAGCATCCTGCCCGAAACCTGGTCCAGTCGGGTCAGCGCATCCAGATAGCTGATGATCGTGGTGACCTCGGACTGCTCTGTCTGAACCAGCTCGTCCTCGGCTGCGGACACTTCAAAGGAAGAGGCCAGCCCTTGGCTGAATTTCTTCCTCTCTACCACCAGGTTCTCTGCAGCAAGTTCGCGCGCCCTGCGGGCCAGTTCAGTGAGCCGAAGCCCGACCTCGACATCATTCACAGTCTGGCGTACCTCGATGCCGATCGACTCGCGCAGTTCGGCCAGGTTTCGCTCGGCCCGACGCAAGTCGGTTTTCGCTCTCATATGGCCGAGATCGTCCACCCGGTCCGTCAGGGGAAAGGCGGCATCGACCCGCACCTGGGTGTCGGTTCGCCCGGTATCGTTGCGGTTCCACTCAAGCCCCAGTGACAAATCCGGCAGCAGATTGTTGCGTGCGACCTCCAGGGCGATCTCAGCGGTGTCGACCTGCAGCTTGGCTTGAAGGAAATCAGGGCGTCGATGCAACACCTCCTCAAGTGCAGGGTTCAGTCCATCGGGCCGGTACTGGACTTTCAGTTCATCCAATGGGTGTACCCGAATCGTGCTGTCCAGTTCGAGAATACCGATCAGCTCGAAGTTCGTACTGTCCAGGTGGTTGTGTGCCTGGGTCAGTGCCAGTTCGCGGTTGGCAAGGGTGGTCTCGGAACGCACGGCTTCCCGCTGCGCCACGCGCCCGGCGTGAATCAGGGACCAGGTCGCCTGCAGCTGCTCCTCGGCACGGCGCAGTGCGGTCTCTGCGATCTCTACCTGGCGTCTCGCCGCAATGAGCGCCCGGTACGACCTGGATACCTGAACGATCAGATCTTCCACCGCCTTGCGCAAGGCGAGGGCATAGACCTGGTCCTGGATTTGTTCCTGGCGAAACGATGCGGTCTCAATGCCAGGCCAGGCACCTTTCAGCAGCGGCTGGGAAAAACTGAGGGTCTGAGATCCGGAATCGGCGGAGGTGTCCGAAAGAGTTTCATCCCAGCGCAAAACAAACTGGCCGCCGGTGAAAATGCGCAGGCTCGTCTCGGCACCCACTCCCGCCCTGCGGTCCTGCCGGTCCGTACTGGCGAAAGGGCGCACGGCAAACTGGGGCGTCCACCGGTCCTCGGACACCTCAAGCGAGAACTTCTGCACCTCCCGGTCAGAGCGCTGGCTGATGAGGGATCGATTGTATTCCAGTGCTCGCCTGACCGCGTCTTCCAGTGTCAGGCTGATGACGCTAGGGGGAGGAGCGTCCAACTGCGCCAAACCCGCCATGGGGACAAGCAAGACCGCCAAAGCCCAGAGGCATGAAAAGACGCACTTATGCACTTAACAAGGTGAATGAGGAGGGCACCATGGCTGCATGGATAACCCTGTTTAGTGCGGGGTGCTTGGCTTCGGCAAGTCAAGCCATGCAGTGTCCAAGTGTCTTTGACCTCCGCGCCTGCCACTGCGCTTCCAATGGGTGCCGCGCAGTTGTGATTTGAGTTGAAGGGTGGCAGACATCATTTGAACAGCGTTATAAAGCCTGTAATGGCGAAATACACGGACAGGATCACCGCTGCAAATGCAAGCAAGGCAATCACAACGCCAACCAGCAAAACCAGTGTGCCCTCAATCACTGCCCTTCGCTCATAGCGGCGCAGGTACTCTTTTGCGGGTGACGGCCGTTCAGGCTTCACCGAGACCAGCGGGCTTCCGCAGCTTTCTTGGCAATCTCTTGTACCGGACCTTGCCCCCTGCTGCGCCCCTGGCATGGAGATCAGGACACTTCAATGCGGTTTCACTGGTTTCGCCTGTGGCGATCTTGGCAACGGCTACCGCACAACCGATCACGTCAGCAGGTCGCCGCTCCCCGTTAGGGCCCCTTGGCATAACCTACCCCCTTTGTTGTAGGGTGTAACCCCAATACTACACTATTGTTAATTGCTGGTTAACTGCCAGCCCGGAAATCTAAAACAGGCAAGGATTTCAAACTGAGACACTCCCCATCTCTGCAAGGCGCCCGGGCAGGCAGTACAACGTATCGAGGAAAGACAAGGGCTGTTCCGGGACATCATCCACCGCAACGACATACCGAAGCGCACGGATTCGGGCACGCTTTCGGCATACAACTGCAGGGCCAATCTGCTATCATGAGCGAGGAAGGGATCATTATGGGAAGGACTGGGCAGCAGGGAGAACGATGCCTGTGGATTGCGGCGTATGCGGCGTAAGGCCTGGTACTTTGTGGATGAGTTCCCCCAGGAGAACGGGGATCACGAGGTGCACAGGTTCCGTTGCGAACACATGCCGCCTCCCTCAGCCCGCATCTACGTCGGGGAATGCTATACATGCCGGGACGCCTTGAGGATGGCCCGCCAGCATCGTCGCCAGGTCAACGGTTGCCGCTACTGCTCGAAGGCCTGTCACACCAGCTGACCGATGCATTGCCCGAATTGCAAGCCCAAGCGCGCCATGCGTTGCACGGACTCCCGCAGGCACCATCTCTATGTCCGGTGGCGGCGCTACCAGTGCAGGCAGTGCGGCTTGCGCGTGTCCACGCTTGAACTCACCGTCGATGACGTGGTTAAAATTCGAGAGTCCCTTGAGCACGTGATCAATCGGCTGCAGCCCCTGCCTCGAAACCGACAGGAGGAATCCCCATGAAATCAGGATTCCGAATCGTTGTGTGCATGGCACTGGCCGCTCTGCTCGCTGGCTGCGACAGCGGCATCATCCCGAAAGAGCAAAGGGCAGGTGCCGTCAAGGTCTACAGGTCAAGTGCTTACGATCCCCAGGACTGGAAGCACGTCGCCACCATCCACGGCTGGGCGGACAGTCGGAGCGTGTGCCATGAGATCGTGGAGCTTCTCAATGCGCAGGAGCCCGGGCAATACATTTGCCAGGAGCTGGACTAGCTGTCAGGCAGTCCGTGCAGGCAGGACTGTGTGGCCAGCCTGCAGTTGTGTTAGTCTGTACCGGTGCCTGGCAGTGCATCGCACCAGATCGCCGGAACCGAACGTATCGGGGAAACTCCTTAAGTATTCCGGTGAAGCGGAGACCGTCAGGCACATCCAGTAGGGTGGGGTGTACATTTGCATGAATGACGGGTTGCAGCTCAAAAT
>CAZTNC010000021.1:0-7160 GCA_964614915.1 uncultured Thiotrichales bacterium | reverse complement strand
CCGTGTGATGGGCTACGACGTCGATTCCCATTTCTCGCAGGCCAAAAGCAAGATCGGCGTGGTACCGCAGGAATTCAACTTCAACCGCTTCGAGCCCATCATCGAGATCCTTGCGAACCAGGCCGGCTATTTCGGCATGAGCAGGCGCACTGCCCGGGCCGCTGCCGAAGAGTGCCTGCACAAGCTGAGCTTGTGGAACAAACGCAGACAAACCCCGCTGCAGCTTTCCGGCGGGATGAACCGCCGGCTGATGATCGCCCGGGCACTGGTGCATGATCCCGAGCTGCTGATTCTGGATGAACCTACAGCCGGCGTGGATATCGAGATTCGAAGATCGATCTGGGATTTGATGCGAACGATCAACGAGGACGGAAAGACCATCATCCTCACCACGCATTATCTCGAGGAGGCGGAGCGCCTGTGCAGGAATATCGGCATCATCGACCAAGGCAAGATCATCGTGAACACTTCCATGCGCAAGCTGCTTGAGAAGCTCAAGGAGGAAAGCTTTGTCCTCTACCTGGAAGGCCCGGTCTGTGGGTCCCTGGACCTTGAGGACTTCAGCTACAAGCTGATCGATGACCGCACGCTTGAGGTCGTGCTATCGCACGGCAAGACGCTTCACCGGCTGTTCGACATTCTCGGCCGGCAGGCGATCACGGTATCGAGCATTCGAAACAAGGCCAATCGCCTCGAGGAGCTGTTCCTGACCATGACCGGACAGTCCACGGAATCGTCATGACACCGTCACACCAACTGGTCGCCTTGCGCACGCTCGTGGAAAAGGAAATTCGCCGTTTTGCCCGGATCTGGGTTCAGACCATTCTGCCCTCTGCAGTTACCGTGGCTCTGTATTTTCTGATCATGGGCAAGTTCATCGGGTCAAGGATCGGCGAGGTGGACGGATACTCCTACATTGAGTTCATTGCTCCCGGGCTGATCATGCTGGGGATCATATCCAATTCCTACGCCAATTCCGTCTCGTCTTTCTACAGTTCCAAGCTTCATCGTCATATTGAGGAAATGCTGGTGTCGTCCATGCCCAACTACATCATTGTACTCGGCTTTGTGCTGGGTGGTGTCGCACGGGGCCTCGTGGTGGGCGTGGCAGTGACCCTTACTGCAATGTTTTTCACACAGTTGCAGGTCCACAGCATTACACTGGTGATTGTAACGGCTGTCTTGACGGCAGCACTGTTCTCCACCGCAGGTTTGATCAACGGCATATTTGCAAACAGCTTCGATGATACGTCGATCATCCCGACCTTCGTGCTGACCCCCCTGACCTATCTGGGCGGGATTTTTTTCAGCATCGACATGCTGCCGGATTTCTGGCAGGGGATTTCTCAGATCAACCCGATCCTGTACATGGTGAACGGCTTCAGGCTGGGAATATTGGGAATATCAGACATCAACTTGTCTGTCGCATTGACCGTGATGATCGGGCTACTGGTCGTGCTGTTTCTGTTATCCCTTTATCTTTTGACCAAAGGAGTGGGTATTCGCAGCTAGCTGGGAAAGGCTGCGACAGTCCATCCTTGGTTCAGGAAAATCGATTGGACCCGCATCGCATCAAAAACTCTGCCTTGCATGTACGATGCGTATCAAACCCGGATGGTTTGGTCCAGACAGGTGTGTAAGATATTGAAAGCATAGCGAGCTGGCCCCACATATTGTGGTATTACACGCTACTGGAATTAACGAGAACCTCATGGAACAACCTGATCGACTTCAACCGATCGCATCCGCAATACGCGAGTTCATCCGACTCGAGTCAATCGGCGGGCTCCTGCTGCTAATCGCGACAATCGTGGCCCTGATCGCGGCGAACACACTGTTCGCAGAAGCTTACGCTGCCCTGCTCAATACCACGGTTGCCGTACAGGTGGGTGCACTTGTCATCACGAAACCGCTTTTGCTGTGGATCAATGACGGCCTGATGGCCATTTTTTTCTTCTTGATCGGGCTTGAGGTCAAGCGCGAGTTCGTTGAAGGAGAGCTTTCCTCCGCACGACAAGTCGTGCTACCTGGACTAGGCGCGCTCGGCGGGATGATTGTTCCGGCAGTCATCTATGTGGCGTTGAACTGGCAGGATCCGGTGGCGCTCGATGGCTGGGCTGTCCCTGTAGCCACAGACATTGCATTTGCACTGGCACTTCTGAGTGTATTCGGGCGTCGGGTGCCCACTGCGCTCAAAGTATTTTTGCTGACGCTCGCCATTTTCGATGATCTTGCAGCGATTGCGATTATCGCGGTATTTTACTCGGCAGACCTGTCTCTCAACGCACTTGTGGTGGGTGCGATTGCCTTGTCAGTCGGCATTGCTTTGAACCGGTTCAGGGTTACGCTTATCGCGGCGTATGTATTTCTCGGTGTGGTGCTCTGGGTTGCCATGCTGAAGTCAGGCGTACACGCGACCCTGGCCGGGGTGCTGATCGCCTTCTGTGTACCGTTGCGGGGCTCTAACGGGCGTTCACCGTTGCGTGAACTCGAGGATGATCTGCATGCTCCTGTCACATACATGATCTTGCCGATATTCGCCTTTGCCAATGCCGGGCTTTCACTCGGCGGCATCGGCATTGGTGACCTGCAGCATCCGGTCACGCTGGGTGTTGCGACGGGACTCTTTATCGGAAAACCTCTCGGCATCGTCTTGTTTATTGGCCTCGGCGTGTTGCTGCGCCTGGTGTCCTTGCCCAAAGGCGTCACCTGGTATCAGATCCTGGGTGTGGCGTGGGCGTGCGGCATCGGTTTCACGATGAGTCTCTTTATTGCAGGCCTTGCCTTCCAGCACGGCAGTGGCGAGTATTTTGCCGGAGACCGGCTGGGTATTCTGATCGGATCGGTGGCGTCTGCCCTGGCGGCATGGCTGGTGCTGCGTTGGAGTCTGGGACCTGCACAGGGGCAGCCCAGCGCGGTTGGTGCTGGTGAAAGAATACACAGCTGAAGGGCGCTGACACATCGGCTGCTGCAAGGGTCCCTGGTGCAACCACACCGGACCCGGGAAGGAGAAATCGGAATCAGGCAGCCAAGCGGCTGATGCTCATTTTCATTCCGTATTTTGGCCGCATGGTCGTGGCGGCCTGTGGTTCCACGATGTGTCCCGGGAACAGCGAGAGTTCATACCTCTGCATGATCAGCGCAACGACAAGCTTGCTTTGCATGAGCGCCATGTGGGAGCCAATGCAGTTACGGTGGCCGGCTGCAAAGGGGATATAGGCAAACCGCGACCGACCGACCGACCGCGTCTTATCGAAGCGCTCCGGATCGAACTGCTTAGGGTTCTCCCAGTATTGTGCAAGGCGGTGAGTCACGTACGAGGAGATGATGACAGTCGTGTCCTTGGGGACGCGGTAGCCGCCGATCAGGTGGTCCTGCAGGGCCACCCGGGAGAATGAGTGTACCGACGAATACAATCGCAAGGATTCCTTGATAACCTTCTCAGTGTATTCCAACTGGCTGAGCAGGTCCGGTGTCAACTCCCGGTCTCCGACAACCGAGTTCAGTTCCTCATAGATACGCTGCTTGACTTCGGGGTACCGGTCGATCACATACATGGTCCAGCATAATGAGGTTGCGGTCGTTTCAAACGCAGTCACAAAAAGTGTCAACACCTGGTCTCTGAGACTGCGCCGGTTTTGCTTGATCCATTTTTCCGGGTCCTCACCGTTTTCAATAAGATGTTTCAGAAAACCGATGTCGTCTTGCATGATCGACGGGTATTCTTCTAGCAGCTCGTATACGCACCGGTTCAGCTGTCGCAAGGCCAGCCTGAAATTAACGGCTTTCCTCAAGTTTTTGGTATTCAGCAAGCTGGCTTTGAGGTCGGTCATTTCCGGCCAGTTCATGCGGATCTGGTTGTAGATCTCAGCCACGGTCGGGGCTCGTTTTTGGAACCCCAAGCCCATCACCCATACACCGGCTAGCAGCTGGGTCAGGAGGTTAAACTGATACTCGAGTTCGATCGGGTCCCCTGACTCAGCGGTCCCCTGCCAGGAGTCTATGAATTGAGCCGCAAGCCTGGAAATCCAGTCAAGCTGGGTATTCAGCGCTTTGGCCGTAAATTTCGGCTGTGCATGGGTGCGCTGCTCTTTCCATACCAACCCCTCGCTCAGCAGCATGCCTTCCCCGATGACCATCCTGACCTGCTTGTAGCGGGTATTCTTCTTGTACTTGTCGAAATTGTCGACAAGTACCTCCTTGATCAGCTTGGGTTCTGACACCAAGTACGAGTAGTACGCGCCCATATTGATGCGGGCAATTCCACCGTACTCCGCAGCGACGTTTTCCAGAAATGCCATGGGGTTTTGGCGCATTTCCGGCAGGCAGCCCAATTTGCCTTTACCGGGCGGGCCTGGAGGGAAGACAGTATTTGGCATTGGCGAGGTGGTTCGAAACCGTTCTTCCTGGAGATCGGGGATCGAACTCAGGAAACAAGGGGCTCAGGCCTGCTCATTGCTGGCAGCTTTCTTTGCTACAAACCCCGTAGATAATTAACGAGTGATCCGAAATCTTGAAGCCATTCTCTTCTGCAATCTGCTCCTGCTTGGACTCGATTGACTCGTCCACAAATTCAACGATCTTCCCGCACTTCACGCAGATAAGGTGGTCATGGTGGCTACCCCGCTCCAACTCGAAAACGGCCTGCCCGCTTTCAAAGTGATGGCGGATGACCAGACCGGCTGACTCAAACTGCGTGAGTACCCGATAGATGGTCGCGAGTCCGATTTCTTTCCCTACATCCAGCAGGGCCTTGTAGATATCCTCGGCACTCATGTGCCTTTTTTCAGAATTTTCAAGGAGTTCCAGAATCTTCATCCTGGAGAACGTTACTTTGAGACCGGCTCGCCTGAGGTCTTGGTCTTCCATCAGAGGCCCTTGCTATACCTAAAAGATCATCTTCATGCAGTACACGTGCGGAGCATTTTTCATGCAAAACACACATTTGCAGTGTACCAATAAAAAACAAAACCCGCCACGATGGACGGGTTGATCATTGCCTTTCTTTGCGCATCCGCTTTGGCTTTTTATTTTAATTTATAACCCAACTAGAGGAGAAAGGGTTTGCCAAATGCTTCACACGCTGGCGGGTGGTTCAGTACAGAAGTGATTTATGTTGTTATTGCTCCTTCTGGGTTACCTCATTTGCTTCTCAGTGCTTCAGAGATTTTGAAACCACCGCCTACACGATACCATATTCCCTAAAAGAGATACACAGGAAATCTGGCATAACTTCGCATGACCCCTCCAGACCGATGGATTTCCTAGAACCGCTCTGCTCGCAGCGGCTCCGCATCTGTAACCCAGCCGATCAAAAAGGATCTGGCGAGTAGCACAATCAAGCCATTGGGGTGAATCTCGCAAATGAGACCCCTGCTCACTTCGACGGCCTTCCCCGTTTGCGTTTCGATCAGACCGGGGCAAAGGTCCTGCCAGCCGCGTCGTACACCTCAAGCCCGCCGTCGCCGATATGTACCACTGCACCGTGGATCTCAAGTCGGCCCTCGTTCATGGCCTGATCCACGAAGGGATATGTGATGAGATTCTCCAGTGATTTGATCACCGCGGCACGCTCGAGAGCTTCAATCCTCTTAGTATCATCGCCTTCCGGCAGATGCGTGAAGGCCGGGGCAAGAATGTCCATCCAGCGCCCGACATAGCTTTCCTTGCGTTCCAATTCAGGTGCCCGGCCCAAGCACATCTCGTAGCAGGCTCTCACACCCCCACAATTCGTATGGCCAATCACAACGAGATGAGCCACCCCTAGCTCCTCAACAGCATATTCCACGGCTGCAGAAGTTCCGTGGTGCTCCCCATTCGGTTCATGGGGTGGGACGAGGTTGGCGATATTTCGATGAATGAAGGCCTCACCTAGTTCCGTGCCAAAAATCGCGTTGAAGTTGATGCGACTGTCGCAGCAACCAATAATCATTGTTTGGGGCCGTTGGCCTTCGTTCGCCAGCCGCTCGTGAGAGGCCCGGTTCTCAGCATACGTTGTCGTTTTCCAACTCTGGTAGCGCTGCACTAGGTAGCTTGGCAACGGTTTGACCCTATACATCCCTGAATCCTTTTTTCCTAGATATTTACACTCAATATTCCAAATTTTTCCGAACGCTCTCAGAATGTTCAAATGGTGCCCGGGGCCGGAGTCGAACCGGCAAGCCCAATACGGGCGAGGGATTTTAAGTCCCTTGCGTCTACCAATTCCGCCACCCGGGCCAGTCAAAGACCCGAATCGAATAGAGATCATGACCAATCACTTTAAAATAAGCTATAGAATTCAAATTTTTCGCGTTACCGATAAAGTCAATTTCACTCGTAAATCGTTTCAGGTTCAAGACATATGGCTTTATAGCAATGGATTTTAAGGGCATGCAAGGATTTGTTATTCCAAAGGGTTATGCGGGCTGGAATCAAGCACGCGGTATGATAGAAAGTGCCCATGCTGAACTTAAATAGATATTTTGGCAGGCCACCAAACTTGAGGACAAAACAGCGTTCTTTCTGGTTTCTGACTTGGCAGACTATGCTACAGGGCACACCCTGTCCGTTGGTGGTGGTTGGATGGCTTCCTATCTCCCCGGCATACCCGAGATCCCTGCAACAGGTGTTTTGGGCGTTGCTGCCAGCACGATAAGACCTACAAGATGAAATCGCTACTTCGACATCTGGCCGATGGACTTCGAGACGAGATTCCATCCTCGGCACGGCTTCCAGCTGTGTCAGTCGGGATCAGTTCGGGTCTCACCTTATTGGCCATTCAGGTGGCCTATGGGACTTTCATCTTTTCTGGAGCCTTGGCTCCGTACTCTTCCCAGGGCGTTGGCATGGTGCTGTTCGGAAACTTTGCCGCATGCTTGCTCGTTGCATTTTTGGGCGGATACCGTGGCGCCATCGCAGGTCTGTCTCTCCTGATCGTGTTTGTGATGGCGACCATTGCGACGACGATGGAAGCGGAGGGTGAGAAACTCTTTGCGACCACGGCGTTTGCGCTGATTATCAGCGCCGTCGCGACAGGGGTATGCTGTCTCCTGATTGGACGGTTCCGGCTCGCCATCCTGCTACGTTTCATTCCATATCCGGTGGCGGGGGGATTTGTGGCAGGGATCGGGGGGGCTGTCTGTTTGGCGGCCCTGTCCCTAATGGATACTAATCCGAAT
>CAZTNC010000020.1:0-105647 GCA_964614915.1 uncultured Thiotrichales bacterium | reverse complement strand
TCGTTCTGTTCAGCGACACGATTGCGAACGAGATTGCCTATGCGAAAAATGCGAAATCCGGCGATCAGCAGGTGCTGCAAGCCGCTAGGGCTGCCTGTGTCCTGGAGTTTACGGACAAGCTGGCAGACGGGCTGGACACCGAGGTCGGCGAGAACGGTGTATTGCTGTCGGGAGGCCAGCGCCAGAGGATTGCGATTGCCAGGGCCCTGCTCAAGGATGCCCCGGTGCTGATCCTGGACGAGGCAACCTCGTCGCTGGACTCAGAATCGGAGAAATACATCCAGTCGGCCCTTGAGGCCGTGCAAAAGGACAGGACGACATTGATCATCGCACATCGCCTGTCGACTACGGAAAAAGCGGACCGGGTCGTGGTGATGGACAAGGGCCGTGTCGCAGAGATTGGCACACCCCAGGAATTGCTGGAGCGCGACGGCGTATACGCCGGGTTGTACAGGCTGCAGGCGCGTCACGTCGCCGTGGATTTGTAGCAAACTGGGAACTTTCTTTGTGGCACTGAACTTCGATCCTGAGAAGGTCTGGTACTCGAACAGCGTGCTTTCGGTCATGCTGTTGCCCCTGTCCTGGCTGTTCCGGATGATCGTCATCCTCAGGCGGGCGTATTACCGGCTGGGTCGCCGCGTGCACAGCACATCCTCGGCTTTTGTGATCGTGGTGGGAAACATCACGGTGGGTGGCACAGGGAAAACCCCGTTTGTGATCTGGCTCGCCAGCCAGTGCCGCAGGCGTGGTCTGAAAACCGGCATCATCACCCGCGGCTACAAGGGTACGCATACGACTCCGGTGGCTGAGGTTGGTGCGAACAGCCGGGTCGAGGAGGTCGGCGATGAGGCGCTGTTGCTGGCAAGAAAGACCGCATGTCCGGTGGTGGTGGGGGCCGATCGAAGCCAGGCACTGGCTTTGCTCGAGCAATCCATCCAGCCGGATGTGGTGTTATCGGATGACGGGCTGCAACATTACGCGATGGGTCGTGATTTCGAGATCGCGGTGATTGATGGTGAGCGGGAATTTGGCAATGGTCGATACCTGCCTGCGGGGCCCTTGCGTGAGCCACCATCACGTCTGCAAAGCTGCGACCTCGTGGTACGAAACGGGCCTGGTGATCCACACAGCCTGTGTTTTGAAGTGGAGCCGGAAGAACTTCTCGCATTGAACCTGCGCGAGGGACGAAAGCCCTTGCAGGAATTCAGCGGGCGCACAGTGCATGCCGTGGCAGGGGTGGGAAACCCCGGGCGCTTTTTCAGGATGCTCAGGCGGGCGGGCGTTGACATCATCGAGCATGCCTTTCCGGACCACCACGCCTATGTGAAAGCTGACCTTGAATTCGGGGATGATGCCCCGATACTGATGACCGAAAAAGACGCCGTAAAATGTGAGACTTTCCTTGACAGCGACATCTGGTATCTACCCATAATAGTGCAGGTCAACGCGGCCCTGGAACAGCGCATATCGACTCTGATCGAAGGAATTCCGATTGCAAAAACAACTGCTTGATATTCTGGTTTGCCCGGTAACCAAGGGACCCTTGAAGTACGACCAGGAAAAACAGGAGTTGATCTCTACTTCTGCAAAGCTTGCTTATCCGATTCGAGACGGCATCCCGGTCATGCTGGAAGATGAGGCCAGGCCGCTCAGTGGCGAGGAATACGAGAAGTACAAGAGCCAGTAGTGCCTGAAGCAGTTCAGGCACCCTGTGTCCGCCAGTCTCTTCCTATGGATTTCAAGGTAGTCATCCCGGCACACTACGCATCGACCCGACTGCCGGGCAAAGTGCTGCTGAAGGTGCATGGCAAACCCATCATCGAGTATGTCTACAGGAATGCATGTGCGAGTGGTGCTAAGCAGGTCCTGGTCGCCACTGACGACCCGAGAATCGTGGAGGCGGTACAGGCATTTGGTGCCGAGGCCTGCCTCACTTCAGTTGAACACACGTCAGGTTCGGACCGGATTGCAGAGGTCATACAGCGCAATGCCTGGCCCGAGGAGACCATCATCGTGAACCTGCAAGCGGATGAACCGATGATGCCGGCAGAAAATGTAGCGCAGGTTGCAGCCAACTTGGACAGTCACCCTAGGGTCGACATTGCGACCCTGTGCACCGGACTCGCGGGCGAGCATGAGGCCGGTGACAGGAATATCGTCAAGGTCACCCATGACCGTGACAACATTGCCACCGGCTTCAGCCGGAACATGGAAACCTTTGCAAAATCCGCCGCTCAAACCGTCTATCGCCACCTGGGGATCTATGCCTACCGTGCAGGCTTCCTGTGCAGGTTTACCCAATGGCCGAGGTCGCGGCTGGAGAAAAAGGAATCGCTGGAGCAGATGCGAGCCTTTGAGCACGGCAGCCTGATTCATGTGGGGATGTGCCGGTCGGCACCGGGTATCGGGGTGGATACACAGGAAGACTACGAGGCCTTGCTGCAGGTAATGTAAAGTTTTCCGGTGGACCTCCACGGGTCCTTGAAAAAGACCGGAAGCAGCCTGGAGAGGATGCAGGTCCTGATGAAGCTGCAGGGCCGTTCAGGCGTTCTTGGCCAACTCGGAGGCCAGCCCGGTATAGCTTGCGGGTGTCAGGGAGAGCAGCCTGGCTTTTTCGTCCTCCGGGAGTTCCAGCGAACGGATGAAGTCTTCAATCTGGCGGGCATCCAGAGACTGTCCACGTGACAGTTCCTTGAGTTTCTCATAGGCACCCTCAATCCTGTGTTTTCGCATGACTGTCTGTATGGCTTCTGTGAGCACCTGCGGGTTGTTCTCGAGATCCTCCAGCACCCGGCGTTTATCCACCTCGAGTTTTTCCAGTCCCTTTAACAGCGATCGATAGCCAATCTCGCAGTGTGCAGCAGCCACGCCCAGGTTGCGCAGCACCGTCGAGTCACTGAGGTCGCGTTGCCAGCGCGAGATCGGAAGTTTTGAAGAAAAGTGACCCAGCAGGGCATTGGCCACTCCGAAATTGCCCTCGGCGTTTTCAAAATCAATCGGGTTGATTTTATGTGGCATGGTGGATGAACCCACCTCGTTCTCGATCATTTTCTGGGCGAAGTAGCCAATGGAAATGTATGCCCATGTATCCCTGCACAGATCGATCAGGATCGTGTTGATCCTGCGCAGCACATCGCAGTACTCGGCGATGCAGTCATGTGGTTCGACCTGGGTCGTGAAGCGATTCAGGCTGAGGCCCAAGTTCTCGGCAAAACCTGCCGTGAGCGCTTCCCAGTCGACATCCGGGTAGGCTGCCCGGTGTGCATTGTAATTCCCCGAGGCGCCGTTCATTTTGGCCAGCAACTGGACGGCATTGAAACTGTCCAGCTGTCCCTGCAGGCGCGCATGCACATTGGCAAATTCCTTGCCCAGGGTCGTAGGAGACGCGGGTTGGCCATGGGTGCGCGAGAGCATCGGCAGATCTGCCAGTTCATGGGCGAGGGTTTTCAGTTTCGATGCAATATTCTTGATGCTGGGCCCTAGGACTTCGACTCGAATCTCGCCCAGCATCAATGAATAGGCTGTGCTGTTTATATCCTCCGACGTACAGGCAAAGTGGATGAACCCGACCTGATCGCGCAGTTCTTCATGCGAGTCCAGCTTGTCCTTCAGGTAATATTCGATGGCCTTGATGTCGTGATTGGTGCGGGTCTCAATGTCCTTGATGGCTTGCGCTTCATCGGTATCAAAATCCTGGACGATACTGTCGAGGAACGCGCGTGCGGACGAGGATAGCGATGCTGCTTCAGGGATTTCAGCGCTCTCCGACAAATGCTTGAGCCACCCGACTTCCACTCTCAGCCGGTGCTTGAGCAGTCCGTACTCGCTGGCAATTTCACTGAGGCGCTGTGTCTTGCTTGCGTAGCGACCGTCAACGGGGGAAATCGCTGTGAGTCGACCGGCGGGGTTCATTTTGGAATTCGCAAATCCATGCATCGGCAGTACAATCGTTGAAGTATACTACAATCCCCATGCCGGACCGCCGGAAAGCCAATCAGCCTCAACCGCTACGCTGCTACGTATTCAATATCCACCTGACCGGAGATCTTCAATGACTGATTCAAATTTTCGTACTGAAAAAGACAGCATGGGTGAGCTCAATGTGCCGGCGGATGCCCTGTACGGCGCACAGACCCAAAGAGCCGTGGAGAACTTTCCGATCAGCGGGCTGACACTTCCGAATCCGTTCATTCATGCACTGGGCCTGATCAAGGCCGCGTGTGCGCGTGCCAATGCTGAGCTGGGGCTTCTGGACAAGGACACGGAGTCGGCCATTTGCAAGGCGAGCCTGTCGGTCGCAAGTGGAGAGTACGATGCACATTTCCCGGTGGACGTGTTCCAGACCGGGTCGGGCACTAGCACCAACATGAACGTCAACGAGGTGATCTCCCGACTGGCAAGCTCCCTCGCAGACCAGCCCGTGCATCCGAATGACCACGTCAACATGAGCCAGAGTTCCAATGACGTCATTCCCACCGCCATCCATGTCAGCGCATGCCTGCAGATCGAGCAGTCACTCAAGCCGGCACTCGAGCACCTGGTCAAGGTGATGCGCGAGAAAGCCTCACAGAATCAAGCGCAGGTCAAGACCGGCCGTACTCACTTGATGGACGCCATGCCGGTTACGCTTGGTCAGGAGATCGAGGCCTGGGCTCAACAGGTGGAGTATGGCATCGAGCGTATCGAGCACACCATGCAGCGACTTCGCCAGCTTGCACAAGGCGGAACTGCGGTGGGCAGCGGGATCAATGCGGCACCCGAGTTTGCAGACCGGGTCGTGCAACAGCTCGTCGAGCTGACTGGCTACCCCTTTGAATCCAAATCCAACAAGTTTGAAGGTCTGGCCTGTCAGGACGGTGCGGTTGAATTGAGCGGGCAACTGAAAGCGCTGGCCGTCAGCCTGATGAAGATATCCAATGATCTGCGCTGGATGAACTCAGGGCCGCTGGCGGGTCTTGGGGAGATTTCGCTGCCCTCCCTACAGCCCGGCAGCAGCATCATGCCAGGCAAGGTGAATCCGGTCATTCCCGAGGCGATGAGCATGGTATGTGCCCAGGTGATCGGGAACGATGTGACCATCACGGTCGCTGGACAGTCCGGTAATTTTCAGCTGAACGTGATGCTTCCGGTGATCGCCCATAACCTCTTGCAGAGTATCGAGCTGCTTTCCAATGCCAACCGGGTTCTTGCAGACAAGGCCATCGAGGGGTTCACAGTGAACGAGGACGCACTGCAGGATGCCTTGTCAAAAAACCCGATCCTTGTGACGGCACTTAACCGTATCGTTGGCTATGAAAAAGGTGCAGCGATTGCCAAGGCGGCGTACGCATCAGGCAAGCCCGTGCTTGAAGTTGCCAAGGAGATGACGGACCTGGACGAGGCGCAACTGGAGCGCCTGCTCGACCCGGCGCAACTGACCCGGGGCGGAATTCAGGAGTAAGCCGGGCGAAAATGCAGCGCCTGAGCGGGCACTCTATGCTGCCAGCTGGCGCAGCACGTAGTGCAAAATGCCGCCATTTTGGTAGTACTCCACTTCCTGCGGCGTATCGATGCGCACCACCGCTTCAAAGGATTTCTGGCTGCCCTCTTCATCGACGGCCGTCACCGTCACAGACTTGGCTTGGCCATTCTGCAGGCCGGTGATGCTGTAGGTCTCCCTGCCCGAGAGTCCCAGGCTTTCTGCGGTGTCTCCCTGCGCGTACTCCAAGGGCAGGATGCCCATGCCCACCAGGTTGGACCGATGGATACGCTCGTAACTCTCGGCAATCACAGCACTTACACCGAGCAGGTACGGACCCTTGGCTGCCCAATCTCTGGATGAACCGGAGCCGTATTCCTTGCCGGCCAGTATGATCACCGGGATGTCATCTTTCTTGTATCGCATGGCCGCATCATAGATGGAAGTTTGCTCACCAGACGGGAAATGAATGGTGATGCCTCCCTCCGAACCGGGCGCGAGTTTGTTGCGCAAGCGAATATTGGCAAACGTACCTCGCATCATGACGTTGTGGTTTCCACGGCGTGAGCCATAGGAGTTGAAGTCGGCTGGAATCACTCCCTGGTCCTGCAGGTACTCTCCGGCCGGACTTTCTGCGGCAATGGCGCCTGCCGGTGAGATATGATCCGTCGTGACTGAATCACCCAGGTAGGCCAGTACGTGGGCGTTTCGGATATCGCTGACATCTTCGACAGAGCGTGTCATGCCCTGGAAATAGGGCGGGTTTGCGATATAGGTGGAATCTTCCCAGGGAAAGAACTGGCTTTGATCCGCCTCGAGATGGTTCCAGTTGTCCTCGCCGCTGTACACATCGTCATAGCATTGCACGTACTGTTCAGCGGACAGGAAATTTGCCACGGTGTCTGCAACTTCCTGCTGGCTGGGCCAGATGTCCTTCAGGAAGACAGGATTGCCGTCCGGGTCTTGTGTGAGGGGCTCCTGATACAAGTCAATGTCCATGCGACCGGCAATGGCATAGGCCACTACCAGGGGCGGGGAGGCCAGATAGTTCATGCGCACCTGGGCATGTACGCGGCCTTCGAAGTTTCGGTTCCCGGAAAGTACCGATGCCGTGATGAGGTTGTGCTCCTTGATGGCTTCGGCAATCGGCTCCGGCAGAGGGCCCGAGTTTCCAATGCAGGTGGTACAGCCATAGCCGACATTATGGAACCCGAGTTTCTCGAGATCGTCCATGACCCCGGCATTTTCCAGGTACTCGGTGACCACTCGCGAACCGGGGGCAAGCGAGGTCTTAACCCACGGTTTGACCTGCAGTCCCATTTGCGCCGCTTTCCTTGCAACCAGCCCGGCGCCCAGCATGGCGCTCGGATTAGAGGTATTGGTGCAGGAGGTGATGGCTGCGATGACGACCGAGCCATCGCTGAGGGCAACGGATTCCCCGTTTACCTGGATCTCCACACTGCCTGTACTCTGGATGTTGCGCTCCTCCTGCAGGGCTGCCTTGTCACGCAGGAACATCGGCTTGGATTCTCTTAATGCAATCCGGTCCTGGGGGCGGCGGGGGCCTGCTAGGCTGGGTACCACGGTTCCAAGGTCCAGTTCGATATGTTCGCTGTAGTGGGCATTCTCACCCGTCCCATCGCGCCACATGCCGGTCGTCTTCGCATACGCATCGACCAGTGCAATCTGCTGTGTACTGCGCCCGGTGAGTTCCAGGTAGCGGATGGTCTCCTGGTCAATGGGGAAAATGCCGCAGGTCGCCCCGTACTCGGGTGCCATGTTGGCGATCGTGGCGCGGTCTGCTAGGGGCAGGTCATCAAGACCCTTGCCGTAGAATTCGACAAACTTCCCGACCACGCCATGCTTGCGCAGCATTTCAACTACGACGAGCACCAGATCGGTTGCTGTTGAACCTTCCGGCAGCCGGCCGTCCATCCTGAATCCGACGACCCGGGGGATCAGCATAGAGATCGGCTGATCCAGCATGGAGGCCTCGGCTTCGATGCCACCGACACCCCAGCCCAGTACGCCCACTCCGTTGATCATGGTGGTGTGTGAGTCTGTACCAACCACGGTGTCCGGGTAGGCCTGCAGCACACCTGCATTTTCTCGGGAGAAAATGACGCGTGCCAGGTATTCAAGGTTGACCTGGTGCACGATTCCCCTGTCAGGCGGGACAACTTTGAAGTTGGAAAATGCGTTTTGCCCCCACTTCAGGAAATTGTAGCGTTCGCGATTGCGGTTGAATTCGAGAGCTGCATTCAGATCGAAAGCCTGACCAGAACCAAAGTGATCGACCTGCACGGAGTGGTCAATGACCAGTTCTGCAGGTTGCAGAGGATTGATTTTTTCCGGGTCTCCTCCCAGCGACTTCATGGCATCACGCATAGCCGCCAGGTCGACCACCGCCGGGACTCCAGTGAAGTCTTGCATCAGCACGCGTGCAGGTCGAAAGGCTATCTCGTTTTCAGGGTTTGCGGCAGGGTCCCAGTGCAATATCGCCTCGATGTCTTCACGGGTCACGGTGCGGCCGTCTTCGCAACGAAGCAGGTTTTCCAGAAGGATCTTGAGCGAGTAGGGCAGACGGGCAGACTGCGACAGTTCGCCGACATTAAAGATCTCGTAACAGTCCCCATCTACGGTAAGGCTTGACCGGGTACCAAAACTATTGTTCATGCAAACTCCTCAACGTTTATCGGCAGGATGAGTCCCTGGGAAAAAACCGCGATTATCTGGTATTTCTGCACTGCAGGTAAACTCATAACAGGTCAAAATTCAATGCAGGCCCTCTTTTTGCAGGGCTCTGATGTTTTTGAGAATCGAAGCCCTCCCCGTCACGAGAGACAAGCGGTTGCCCTGGGCATGCCGCCACAGGGCAATGGCCCGTATGGCAGCCAGCAAAAGTGCGCGAATCATGCTCGCATACTCGTCCAAATTCAAATAGCTCGGGTTTCCCTGGATGATCACTTTGGGTCCCAAGGGGCTGATGTGTGCCTGATACATCCGTCCAAGGTCCTGGGCCAGTTCGGCAATCGGGGTGTGTTGCGCATCGTACAGCGTTGCGATACAGCGAATTTCGTCTCCGAGTGCACGTGTGGCTTGCGCGTCCTCGTGTAACTTGGTTTCCAGAAACATCAGGCTGACGGCATGGCGTGCTCGCTCTATGGTGTCTTTACTATTGCGGTTCAACACATTCTCGGACAGCGCCTGCATCCCGAGCGTCAGGTTTTGTGTCACGCCATAGGTATCCAGGTAGTGATCCGTATCAATCTTGAGAACGCTTTCCAGGGTTGCAGGCAAACAGGAGTGGGTCATATTTCCGTCTCGGGCCACCTGCTGGGTCAAAGCCAGGGCCTGATAAAGACCGGCAAGTGCGATGGTCTGGTCTCGGGTCACTGAAAACATGGGGAGTCCTGCATGATGCCAACACTAGGCTTCGCGCCCGACGATGATGCCTCCTCCGAGGCACCGGTCCTGCTTGTAGAAGACGACGCTTTGTCCCGGGGCGACCGCCCACTGGGGTTCGGCAAAGGAAACTTCGTAGCGGCTGTCTTCGCACTTGCGGATCGAGCAGTCCTGGTCCGGTTGGCGGTACCGTATCTTTGCCACAAGGTCCTTCATGTCGGATGGTGGTCCACCTGAAATCCAGTGGATCGTTTGAGCGAAGACGCGGGAATGGAACAGGGCAGGGTGTTGTTTCCCCTGGACCACGTACAGGGTATTGGATTGGATGTCCTTGTCGGCAACATACCAGGCCCCCTCGGGTAAATGTGCCTGTCCACCGATACCCAGGCCCTGGCGCTGGCCGATCGTGTAGAACATGGCGCCCTCGTGCGTACCCAGAACTTCCCCCTCAGGTGAGAGGATCGGGCCTGGTTTGGCCGGCAGATATTGCTTCAGGAAATCCCTGAATTTTCGCTCGCCGATGAAACAGATCCCAGTGCTGTCTTTCTTGTCGTGCACCTTGAACGCCTGCGCCTTGGCGATCTCGCGCACTTTCGACTTGTCGATGTCTCCCAGGGGAAACAGCGATTTCTGCAACTGATCTTGCTCCAGGGTATGCAAAAAGTAGCTCTGGTCCTTTTGCCGGTCATGGGCCTTTCTCAGGCAGGTGTCGGGGGGACTTGCCTCACAGCGTGCATAGTGCCCGGTGGCGATGTAGTCGGTGTCTAGGTCCAGCGCGTGGTCCAGGAAGGCCCGGAACTTGATTTCCCGGTTGCAGATGACATCCGGGTTGGGTGTCCTGCCAGCCTGGTACTCGTCCAGAAAATACTGGAATACGCGATCCCAGTACTCGCCTGAAAAATTCACCGTGTGCAGGCGGATACCGATCTTTTCGCACACCTGCCGGGCATCCTCGAGGTCGACAGCCGCCGCGCAGTATTCCTCATCGTCGTCCTCTTCCCAGTTTTTCATGAACAAGCCTTCAACCTCAAGGCCCTGCTCGCGCAAAAGCCAAGCGGCTACGGAGGAATCAACCCCACCGGACATGCCCACCATTACTTTGCTCATGTCAGTGTCCGTCGGGTGCAGGTCGTGTGCTCACCAGGTCTGTTGAATCGTACGGATAAGGTCCAGGTCATAACGGTTGCCATCCAGATAATCCCGTATGCTGTGGGTGACCATGGTGCTGCGGAGCCTTTGCTCCGGCAAATCAAAGATGGTCTCGGCACTGTACCAACCCGCGTGCAGGATACCTTCATCAAGATCTTCATGGACACGCTCGCTGCTGCACTCCCCACACAGGGTAAACCGCAAAAAGGTTTCATCCAGATGCGGATGCTTCCAGCAATAGATACCGACCAGCGCGGCAGGATAAAATTCCCAGCCCGTCTCTTCCAGGGTTTCTCGCTGGGCTGCCTCGATCAGGGTTTCGCCCAGCTCCCAATGGCCTGCGGGCTGGTTGAAAACCCTGTAGTTCTCGACTTGCTCCTCGACCAGAAGAAATTTTTGCTCACGCTCAATCACGGCTGCGACCGTCACATGTGGATGCCAGCTCATCGGGGTTTCATCTTAAACGGGATAAAAAGATTAGTATATAAATGATTGATAAATATGTATTAATCTGGAGAAATTTCAATGTATCTTTAAGCACAGTATAGCAGTGAATTATACTCTGGCTGTACCTCGGGCATGCGATTTCGCGCGCCTTGGGCGAACGGAGAAGGCCGTGTGATGTCTGAAATTCAGGTGCCCGGCGGTCCGGTATATGCCTTCGGGACACGGTTAAGTGCTGCGCAGCGACTCGCTATACTATTCATATCTGGAATCATTGAAGACCGGGCATGGCTGAACAAGATCAAATTCTGCGTGAAGACAAGGCAGCCGTAAAAGAGGCGAAAACCCGCAAGCCGCCAATGTACAAGGTGGTATTATTGAACGATGATTACACGCCCATGGAATTTGTCGTACACATCCTCGAGAACTTCTTCAAGATGAACCGGGAAAAGGCCACCCGCATCATGCTCCACGTGCATACCCGGGGCAAAGGTGTTTGCGGGGTATATACCCGTGATGTGGCAGAAACCAAGGTGGCGCAGGTGAATGAGTATTCGCGCATGAACAACCATCCCTTGCTGTGTGCAATGGAAGAGACGTAGCTGAACACCATGTTGAATAAAGAGCTTGAATTCACACTGAACCTTGCCTTCAAGGAGGCCCGGGAGAAGCGCCATGAGTTCATGACGGTTGAGCACCTGCTGCTTGCACTGACGCAAAACCCGACTGCGGCCAAGGTCCTGCGTGCATGCGGAATAGATTTGCCGAAGCTTTCCAGGGAATTGTCCGAGTTTATTCAGAACAATACCCCGCTGCTTCCCGATGAAGATGATCGGGATACACAACCGACGCTTGGGTTCCAGCGCGTGCTGCAGCGCGCAGTTTTCCATGTCCAGTCCTCCGGAAGAAAAGAGGCAGAAGTGACCGGGGCCAATGTGCTGGTTGCGATCTTCAGCGAACAGGAGTCTCATGCAGTTTATTTGCTGGGGCAGCATGATGTCGCACGTCTGGACATCGTCAATTACATAGCACACGGAATCTCGAAAATTTCCACGGACCTCGACAGCGAGGTTGCCGTCGATCCCGAAGTGGATGTGCGCAGGGATTCACAAGGCCCGAAGCCGCTGGATTGTTACGCTGTCAACCTGAATAAACTGGCCACAGAGGGGAAGATTGACCCGCTGATCGGGCGTGACAATGAAATCGAACGTACCATACAGATCTTGTGTCGGCGCAGGAAAAACAATCCGCTCATGATCGGTGAGGCCGGTGTAGGTAAAACGGCGATCGCCGAGGGCCTGGCCAAGAAAATTGTCGACCAGGAAGTGCCAGATATCCTCAAGGGCTACACGATTTATGCGCTGGACCTGGGAGGGCTGGTTGCCGGCACAAAATACCGGGGTGATTTTGAGAAACGACTGAAAGGAGTGTTGAAGCAGCTGAAAGAAGAGCAGGACACGATTTTGTTCATCGACGAGATTCACACGGTCATTGGCGCAGGCTCGGCATCCGGGGGTGTGATGGATGCCTCCAACCTGATTAAGCCGATGCTGGGTTCGGGAGAGCTGAAATGCATTGGCTCAACGACCTACCAGGAATTTCGCGGCGTGTTTGAGAAAGACCGCGCCCTAGCCAGGCGGTTCCAGACCATCGATATCGAAGAGCCCAGCGTTGAGGAGACCTACCGGATCCTGAAAGGCTTGCGGAGCCGTTTTGAAAAGCACCACGGCGTGAGGTACGCGGAAAAGGCATTGCGGGCTGCAGCCGAGCTGGCGGCGAAATATATCAATGACCGGCACCTGCCGGACAAGGCCATCGACGTCATTGATGAAGCCGGTGCCAACATGAACCTGAGACCAAGATCTTTGCGCAAGAAGATGATCACCACCAAGCAGATTGAAGGCATTGTGGCCAAGATCGCTCGCATCCCTTCCAAGCATGTGAATTCCAGTGATACGGAAGTGCTCAGAAATCTGGAACGGAACCTGAAGCTGGTTGTGTTTGGTCAGGATACCGCCATTGGCACCCTGTCCACGGCGATCAAGATGTCCCGTTCGGGCATTGCTAATGAGGACAAGCCCATCGGTTGTTTCCTGTTTGCGGGTCCGACAGGGGTCGGCAAAACAGAGGTTACCCGCCAGTTGTCCATCATCCTGGGGATTGAGCTGTTGCGTTTCGATATGTCCGAATACATGGAGCGGCACACGGTTTCACGTCTGATCGGGGCACCACCGGGCTATGTGGGGTTTGATCAGGGCGGCCTGTTGACCGATGCGGTGCTGAAGGCTCCTCATAGCGTGTTGCTTCTGGATGAAGTGGAGAAAGCCCACGCCGATGTGTTCAACCTTTTGCTGCAGGTCATGGATCATGGTGTATTGACAGACACGAACGGTCGAAAAGTGGATTTTCGCAATGTCATACTGGTCATGACCACCAATGCCGGGGCCCAGGAGATGAGCCGGGCCAGCATGGGCTTCACTGTGCAGGACCACCAGGCAGATGGCATGGAGATCATCAAGCGCACCTTTACCCCCGAGTTCAGAAACCGTCTGGATGCAGTTATCCAGTTTGATACCTTGGACAAGGAGACAGTGCTTCACATTGTTGACAAGTTCATTGCACAACTGGAGGCACAGCTGGAGACCAAGAAGGTGGAGATCCAGGTCGAGCCGGATGCCAAGTCCTGGATTGCCGAGCGTGGCTATGACGTGAAAATGGGTGCACGTCCCATGGAGCGGGTTATCCAGGAGCATGTCAAGAAACCGCTTGCCGAAGAGATCCTGTTCGGGCGCCTGGAAAATGGCGGGAAAGTGATCGTGCGCACCTGCGAGAGTGGGCTCGAGATTGACTATCCCGAAGAAGTGCTCAACTAAAAATATCCTTATAAAACCCTGAAGAACCTGTGTCCCCCGTTACGGCTATGCTGGCGGCCGGGTTGCGGGCGTCTGGGTATGCGGGGGGTGCCATCTTTCTTGCCGCGTATATCTGTATCTAGGTGTAGATGTGCATTTGGTATTGGTATATAAGCACTGCACAGCTGCCAGCATTTCCCCGGGCGCGCCTGAAAATTCTCAGCCATCAACCTGCATTTCCGGCCCGGCCAATGGTTGAAGGGCCTAGGGGCAATTGACTGCGTACTTTCGATTTTTACTAAGAATTCACTGATCACGTGTTATCTGAAGCCAACAAAGTAAAACTGGTGATCTTTGATCTGGACGGGACACTGATTGATACCGCCCCGGACCTGGCATACAGCATGGACCTTGTCATGCAGGAACTGGGATTGCCCAAACAGGGTGTATCGAAGGTCCGCAGGCACATCGGCAATGGCGTGCGCAGGCTGGTTGAGGACGTCATGTCCTCGGAGTTGCAAAATACACCCGACAAAGGGGCCGTTGATAAGGCCTTGGACGCATTCATCGGGCATTACCATGAGCATTTGGTGCGTCAGAGCTGCCTGTATCCGGATGTCCGCAAGTGCCTGCAGGGGCTTCGATCTTCCGGTATCAAGCTTGCGTGTGTCACAAACAAGGCCAAGGCCTTTACCGAACCGTTGCTGGCACATTTCCAGATAGACGAATATTTCGATCTGGTACTTTCCGGGGATTCCCTGCCGAAGAAAAAACCGGATCCGTTTCCGCTCGTGCATGCCTGCCAGCGATTTGCAGTCGAAGTTGCGGACTGCGTCATGGTGGGGGACTCCAGCAACGACATACTGGCTGCACGGGATGCAGGAATCCGGTCCGTGTGCATGAGCTACGGTTATTCAGATGCGGAAGCGGTAAAGATGCTCAAGCCTGATGTGGTTCTCGGCTCCTTTGTTGAACTGATGGATCTTTTGTGACATTGTGTGCTGGATCGCTGTCAGGAACGCTCAGACATGGGTCTGTGCTTTTGCAAGGATAAAGTTCTTGAACGATTCAGCGGCGATGGAAAGCCGTTTGCCCTTCCGGTAGACGATGTACCACTGGCGGACAATCGGAAAAGAGCGCACATCCAGAACCTTCAGTCGGTCAAGTTCTTTCTCCAGCTCGATGGTGTGCAGCGAGACGATACCCAGGCCAAGACCAGCCTCAACACTTCGCTTGATTGCCTCGTTGCTGTTCATTTCAATCGAGCTGATAAGCTTGAAATTTTTCTTTTCCATGAAAAATCGCTCCATGGCTACGCGTGTTCCCGATCCAACTTCACGCATGAGCAGGGGATCGTTTTTCAACTTTCTCAAGGGGATGTCTTTCTCGCCTACCAGGGGATGATTCGGGGGAGCAATGATCACCAGAGGATTGTCCATGAAGGGCTCGCCGATCAACTCCATCTCGTCAGGTGGCGATCCCATCAGCGCAAGGTCTGATTCGTTGGCTTCAAGCTTCTTCAGCAGTGTTGCACGGTTTGTCACGTCAAAGCTGACTCGGATGCGCGGATACTGCTGACAAAATTCAGATAGCAGGCGTGCTGCAAAATTGTTGACGGTGGATGCCACGGCAATTTGCAGCAGGCCACCCTCCGTTCCCTTGAGGTCGTCCAGTTCCTTTTCAGCCTCGTTTACCTGGTTGCGGATTACCGTGCTGTAACGAAGCATCAATTTCCCGGCCTCGGTGAGATGAATGCTTTTCCCCAGTTGCTCATAGAGGGGGATACCCACCACGTTTTCCAGCTGCTTGACCTGCATGGATACCGCGGGCTGTGTGAGAAACAGTTCCTCGGCGGCATGCGTGAAGCTCAAGTGCCGTGCCACAGCCTCAAATACCTGCAGTTGGCGAAATGTGATATTCATCAATATAAGCTTATGTAAATTTATAAATTTAAAAAATCTAGTGATGGAATATTACCATAAACATAAGCTTATTCTATCTAGTGGTATCTGGTTATAAACCCAGTTTTATATGGGGAAATGGTAAATCGGAGAGCCTTAAATTAATAAGTAATAATTTATTAATATGATAATTATTATTTACTATTATTTATTCATAGAGGTGATACTGTTTATGGCCAATGCCGCTCACGGCTGGTCTGAATTCTTTTAGCTCCGTATCAAGCAAGAGGGGGTAAGAATGCCAGCCCCAAACCAGTCGTAGCGGCTTCGAATTGACACAGTACGGAGAGTGCATCATGGCAAAAATCGTCTCAGCAGCTGATCGCTACAAAGCGGGTGTCCTGGAATACAAACAGATGGGGTACTGGGAACCCGATTACCGGCCCAAGGATACGGATCTCATCTGCGTGTTCAGGATTACCCCGCAAAGCGGGGTCGACCCGGATGAGGCTGCAGCCGCCGTGGCCGGGGAATCGTCCACTGCAACTTGGACAGTGGTTTGGACGGACCGCTTGACGGCCTGTGAACTGTATCGCGCAAAGGCTTACCGGGTGGACCCGGTGCCCAACTCCGAAGATCAGTATTTTGCGTATATCGCCTATGACCTCGACCTGTTCGAGCCGGGATCAATCGCGAACATGACCGCATCCATCATCGGGAACGTCTTTGGTTTCAAGGCGCTGAAATGCCTGCGCCTTGAGGACATGCGAATCCCGGTAGCGTATATGAAGACGTTTCAGGGTCCGGCCTCCGGGATCATCGTCGAGCGTGAACGACTGGAAAAGTACGGCCGTCCCTTGCTGGGTGCTACGGTGAAGCCCAAGCTGGGGCTTTCAGGGCGCAATTATGGGCGCGTGGTGTATGAAGCCCTGAAGGGCGGATTGGACTTTACCAAGGATGATGAAAACATCAATTCACAGCCCTTTATGCACTGGCGGGACCGGTTCTTGTATTGCATGGAAGCCGTCAACCGGGCACAGGTGATGAGTGGTGAGGTCAAGGGACATTACCTCAACGTCACGGCGGCAACGATGGAAGACATGTACGAGCGCGCTGAGTTTGCCAAGAAACTGGGGTCCGTGATTGTCATGATCGACCTGGTCGTCGGCTACACGGCCATTCAGTCGATGGCAAAGTGGGCGCGTGGCAACGACATGATCCTGCATTTGCATCGCGCAGGGCACGGCACGTATACGCGTCAGAAATCACATGGCGTCAGCTTTCGGGTGATTGGCAAGTGGATGCGCATGGCCGGGGTCGATCACATACATGCCGGGACGGTGGTCGGAAAGCTTGAGGGCGACCCGCGTACGGTGGCCGGAATCTATGACGTTCTTCGTGAGACCTACAATCCGAAAAACCTGGAACATGGCATATTTTTTGACCAGGACTGGGCCTCGTTGAACAAGACCATGCCGGTCGCATCCGGTGGCATTCATGCCGGGCAGATGCATCAGCTTGTGCATTATCTCGGCGAGGATGTCGTGCTTCAGTTTGGCGGAGGCACGATCGGCCATCCAATGGGTATAGAGGCAGGCGCGATAGCAAACCGCGTTGCACTTGAGACCATGATCCTGGCCAGGAACGAGGGTCGGGATTACATCAACGAAGGTCCGGAAATTCTGCAGCAGGCGGCAAAGTCCTGCAAGCCCCTACAAGCGGCACTCGATACGTGGAAGGACATCACGTTCAACTTCGAGTCGACCGACACACCTGATTTTGTGCCCGTTGCCACTGCGGTGGCCTAACCTCAAGGAGTACCGCCATGCGCATTACACAAGGAACATTCTCTTTTTTACCCGATCTCACGGATGAGCAGATCAAAAAGCAGGTCAAGTACTGCCTGGATCAAAACTACGCGGTAAATATCGAGTACACGGATGACCCGCACCCAAGAAACACGTACTGGGAAATGTGGGGTCTGCCCATGTTCGATCTCAAGGACCCGGCAGGTGTGCTGATGGAGATCAACGAATGCCGAAAGACCTACCCCGAGCACTACATCCGGGTCGGCGCGTTCGACAGTGAACGTGGTACGGAAAGCCTGTGCATATCGTTCATCGTCAATCGTCCTTCTCACGAACCCGGTTTTCGCTTGCAGCGTACAGAAACCGATGGGCGGTGCATTCGTTACACCGCACACTCCTACGCCAGGCTGAGCGAACCGAGGGGCGCTGACAGTGAGTGAGTCCGGTTTGAAGCCGGTTGACCCGCCTGAGAAAAAAGCCTCCGATGAGGAGGTGATTGATCTTCACGGTGAGTACGAGGCATCCAACGTGCAGGATGTGCTTGATAGGCTGGACCGTGAGCTCGTTGGGCTGCATCCGGTCAAGACCCGGATCAAGGAGATCGCCGCATTGCTGCTGGTGGACCGTGCACGCAAGTCATTCGAACTCACATCGGAGACGCCCACTTTGCATATGAGTTTCACCGGCAATCCCGGTACAGGCAAAACCACTGTGGCCATGCGGATCGCAGAGATTTTGCATTGTCTGGATTACGTGCGAGAGGGCCACCTTGTCTCTGTCACCCGCGATGACCTGGTGGGTCAGTACATTGGACATACGGCGCCCAAGACCAAGGAGGTCATCAAAAAAGCCATGGGTGGCGTACTGTTCATTGACGAGGCCTACTACCTGTACCGGCCGGAGAATGAACGCGACTATGGCCAGGAAGCCATCGAGATCCTTCTGCAGGTGATGGAAAACAACCGAGATGACCTGGTCGTCATTCTGGCGGGCTACAAGGAACGCATGGATACATTTTTCCAAAGTAACCCGGGGTTTCGCTCCCGCATTGCCCATCATATTGACTTTCCGGACTATTCTGCAGATGAGCTGCTGGAGATTGGCCAGTTGCTTTTGGGGCAGCAAAGCTACTGCCTGAGCGAAGCAGGCGAAAAGGCATTCAGCGAGTACATCGATCTGCGGATGAACTTACCCCAGTTCGCCAATGGTCGTTCAATACGAAATGCGTTGGACCGGGCCCGACTGCGTCAGGCCAATCGCCTGTTCAATAGTTCGCTCTCACAAAAATTTGTCAAACGGGACCTGATGACGCTTGAAGCCGAGGATTTTTATGCGAGCCGTGTGTTCGCTGAAGGCAAATTGGACCGGGCCCAGGTTTTTTCGATCTGAAATTTTGAGTTGTGCACCCGTCGATCGTGACTGAATGACCGATGCAGAAAAGAAGTGAAGATTTTGCATATTACCTGAAAGCTGTGGAGTTTCTATGTCATTGATCACCTTGAGACAGTTGCTGGAGCATGCTGCTACGGAGAACTACGGTGTACCGGCCTTCAATGTCAACAACATGGAACAGATTCAGGCGATCATGCAGGCTGCCGATGAAACAGACAGTCCGGTGATCCTGCAGACTTCAGCTGGAGCGCGCAAGTACGCAGGTTCCAGCTTTTTACGTCATCTGATCGAGGCATCCATGGAAACTTGGCCGCATATCCCGGTCGTCGTTCATCAGGACCATGGTGCATCGCCCGCAGTCTGCCTGCGTTCAATTCAGCTCGGTTTCAGCTCGGTGATGATGGACGGGTCGCTCGGGGAAGACATGAAGACCCCGATGTCGTTTGAATACAACAAGGATGTCACAGGCGAAGTGGTCAGGCTGGCGCATGCCTGCGGTGTTTCAGTGGAAGGAGAACTGGGCTGTCTGGGATCACTGGAGACCTGTCAAGCGGCAGAAGAAGACGGTTCGGGTGCAGAAGGAATCCTTACCCGGGAGCAGTTGCTGACCGACCCGGATGAGGCCGTGGAGTTTGTGCGGCACACCAACATCGATGCGCTGGCGCTGGCCATCGGCACAAGCCATGGCGCCTACAAGTTCACCCGTCCTCCAACTGGAGAAATCCTTGCAATCAGCCGAATCAAGCAGATCCACGAGCGGTTGCCGGATACTTACCTGGTGATGCACGGGTCTTCTTCGGTGCCGCAGGAGTGGCTCAGCATCATCAACAATTACGGTGGCGATATGGGCCAGACCTACGGTGTCCCGGTGGAAGAGATCTGCGAGGGGATCAGTCACGGTGTGCGCAAGGTGAACATCGATACGGATTTGCGCATGGCGAGTACCGGTGCAGTTCGAAAGTTTTTGAATGAAGATACCAAGAACTTTGACCCGCGCAAGTTTCTGTCCGCGTCGACTCTGGCCATGAAAGAAATCTGCAAGTCCAGATTCGAGGCTTTTGGTTGTGCAGGAAAGGCACCGCTTGTTAAGCCCATCAGCCTGGAGGTCATGACTGCCCGCTACGAATCGGGGGAACTCGATCCCAGAATCCATTAGTGAGGTACGGATGCAAACGTTGAAAACACATGGTGCAGCAACCGTGAGGGGAGTGTAGATGTCCGCCAAGCACCCAATCATTGCCGTTACAGGATCGTCAGGCGCAGGCACCACATCTGTGAAAAGCGCTTTTGAGCACATTTTCATCAGGGAAAGTTTTTTCCCCTGCCTGATCGAAGGGGACAGTTTCCACCGGTATGACCGCAGGGAAATGGAGATCGAGGCAAAAAAGGCCTTGGGCGAGGGTGAGAATTTCAGTCACTTTGGCCCAGAGGCGAACCTTTTCGAAGAACTGGAGCAACAGTTCATAAGCTATGGCAAGTCCGGTACGTGCAAGGTACGCAAGTACCTGCACGATGAAAAGGAAGCGCTTCCATACGATCAGGAACCCGGTACTTTCACGGACTGGGAGAACTACAGGGCAGAGACCGACCTGCTTTTCTACGAGGGGCTGCATGGCGGTATCGTCAACGAGAATGTGAATGTCGCAGCCCATGTGGATTTGCTGATCGGTGTAGTGCCGGTTGTGAATCTGGAATGGATACAGAAAATCCATCGGGATATTGCCGAACGGGGCTATCGGCCGGAAGTCGTGACGAATACGATTTTGCGAAGGATGTATGACTACATCCACTACATAACACCGCAATTTTCCAGGACCGATGTCAATTTCCAGCGTGTGCCGACAGTGGACACATCCAATCCCTTCATTGCCAGGGATATCCCCACTCCGGACGAAAGTTTCGTTGTAATACGGTTCAGCAATCCCGCGAAATTCAACATAGATTTCTGCTACCTGCAGGCAATGATCCATGGATCATTCATGTCGAGACGGAATACGATCGTGGTTCCTGGCGGGAAAATGGGGCTGACGATCGAACTCGTTTTTGGCCCGGTCATCGAGAAAATCGTGCAGAAGTCCAAGGCCTTGAAAAACAGGATGAGAAGGAAAAAGCCCGTGTATCAGACCGTCAGCGTGGTATAGCAAATCGAAACTTTTTCTGATCGGGGAACATTGTCAACGCGGGTATGGTCATTATAGATATGGGGCATTTGGGGAAAGTGAGGTAATAGCTATGCTGGATTTGCCTTTGTTTTTGAAACGGCTGTCGAGACACAGTTCCCGTCTGAGATCTGCAAGCCAGACTGCCCTTCGAGGATGCGAAACATTTGAACCGGAAAAGCCTCTTGAACTGGACAGCAACGATGCGCTTGCCGTGCTGGCCTATGGCGAGGCCATAGAAACGATGGCCATCAAAAATGAACTGGTCGATGCATTGCTGGTAGACGAAATGTCACATGAAATTGACAGGTGCCGGGAAACAAGTGGATCGACAAACTCCAGAAGCGTGTCCAAAGCACTCCTTCCCAAGGCCAAAGAGGTGATTCACGATTACTATGTCTCGACGACGAAGGATGCCGTCAGTCACGAGGATACCTATCGTCAAACCCACGAGACCTTTGACGTTGACCTGCTTCAGTCGCTGACACACACCTACGCGAGGACCTTCATCCGGCAATACTACTGCCCCAGGCACTGAGCGGCCGGATGCCGGAATTTTATGCCTCTGCCCGGGGGCGTTCACTTGGTGGGGATGGCGCAGCAGGCATGCCTGCCCGGCGCTTGGCTTGGCAAGTCATTTGCCGCGGTAGGTGATCCTTCCCTTGCTCAGGTCGTAAGGTGTCATTTCCACAGTCACTTTGTCACCTGTAAGAATCTTGATGTAATGTTTTCGCATGCGGCCGGATATGTGTGCAGTCACTACATGGCCGTTTTCGAGTTCAACGCGAAACATCGTATTCGGTAAGGTTTCGATCACCGTACCTTCCATCTCGATGTGGTCTTCTTTTGGCATTCTGCTCCCAGTGGGTCAAAGCGGTGACGTCATTATTATGCAATTAAAAAATAAAACAAGGCTTGGAAATAATTTAGTACAATCCGACTACCCAATCTCCCCGGCACAAACCTATGGACTTCGCGTACATCTTCCCTGGTCAGGGATCACAGTCGATCGGCATGATGAAGGACTTGAGTACGGAGTACCCCGAAATCAAGCAAATCTTTGAACAGGGTTCGGATGTCCTGCAGCTGGACTTGTGGAAGCTGGCTACGCATGGGCCGGAGGAAGAACTCAATAGAACCGAAAACACACAGCCGGTCATGCTGTGTGCCTGCATGGCTGTGCACGCGATCTTCCACGAATGCTTTTCAGCCCCTCCGCGCATGCTGGCTGGCCACAGTTTCGGGGAGTACACGGCTCTGGTCTGCGCCAAGGTGTTCAATTTTGAGGCTGCACTTCCTCTTGCAAAATTCAGGGGCCAGGTCATGCAGCAGGCAGTTCCAGAAGGGCAGGGCGCGATGGCGGCCGTGCTCGGTCTTGAAACCGGGGTCCTGAATGAAATCTGTGAGCAGTCCACCTCAAAAGAAGAGATCGTTGAAGCGGTAAATTTCAATGCACCGGGACAAACCGTACTTGCCGGCAGCCAAAAAGCTGTGGCCGATGCATTGCAGGCCGCAAAGCAGGCGGGAGCCAAACGCTGTGTCTTGCTGCCCTTGAGCGTGCCCTCGCACAGCACCCTGATGAAACCCGCAGCCGAGCAGTTGCTTGATTACTTGCAGGACGTCGATATGCATACCCCACAAGTTGAGGTCATTCAGAATGTCGATGTCTGCTCATTTTCCGGTGAAGCTGAAATCAGGGACGCGTTGTATAGACAGCTGTTCAATCCGGTGCGCTGGGTGGAAACGATCCAGCACATGATTTCCTGTGGCGTGAAGGTGCTGGTCGAGCTGGGACCCGGCAGGGTGCTGACGGGGTTCAACAAGCGCATAGATCGCGGTGTGTCGGGCTGTTCTGTCCATGACCTCAACAGTCTTGACCAAACGCTTGAGCAGTTGAATGCACTGGCTTCTGCGGGGCAGGCATGAATGATCAGCTCGCCCTGGTGACGGGCGCAAGCCGGGGGATCGGCAAGGCGATCCTGCATGCTCTGGCTGCACAAGGGCTGGAGGTGGTCGGCACTGCAACGACAGCCGCCGGCGCGCAAAGCATTGATGCCGAGCTCCAGAAGGCGAAGCTGAACGGAAAGGGAATGCAGTTGGATGTGACGCAGGCTGACTCCGTAAATGCCTTGCTCGAGGAAATCAAGGCCAGTCACTCGCCCCCCTGTATCTTGGTCAACAATGCCGGGATTACCCGGGACAGCCTGCTTTTGCGAATGAAGGATGAGGACTGGGATACGGTTATCAATACGAATCTTTCATCGATGTACCGGCTGACCCGTGCATGCCTCAGGGGCATGATGAAAATGCGCCACGGGCGTATCATCAATATCGCTTCGGTTGCGGCCATGTCCGGTAACGCCGGGCAGTCCAACTATACCGCTTCCAAGGCAGGGGTGATCGGGTTCACCAAGTCCCTCGCGCGTGAAGTGGCATCGCGTGGTATCACGGTGAATGTCGTTGCCCCGGGATTCATTGAGACGGACATGACTGCGGAACTGAATGAGTCGCAGCGCGAGCATGCCATTGGGCAAATTCCTGCGGGGCACATGGGTACGCCGGAAGATGTTGCGCATGCCGTGTGTTTTCTGGTTTCTGCAGGTGCCGCCTATATCACGGGGGAGACGATCCACGTCAATGGTGGGTTGTACATGGGCTGACACGCACCGAATATTCCTTTACTTTAATTTAATAATTGTATTTAAAGCATTGTTATTGCTTGATTATAAGGATTTGGTCCGGTACGAACTCCCGGCAGGCAGGGTTGCCTATGTGTTAAAGATGGCACGGGGATATTCTTTTCAATACAATAATTGACCGGTCTGGATTCGGGTCGAACAACTTTTGCAAAGAGGAAGCAACCGCTATGAGCAATTTTGAAGAACGAGTTAAGAAAATAATTGTAGAACAGCTAGGAGTGGGTGAAGACGAAGTCTCGGACGACGCATCATTTGTGGATGACTTGGGTGCAGACTCTTTGGATACGGTCGAACTGGTGATGGCTTTGGAGGAGGAATTTGAATGTGAAATCCCCGATGAAGAGGCAGAAAAAATCACTACTGTTAAACAGGCCATCGATTACGTCAGCTCACATCAGTAATCGCCTGCATGCAATTGTGCAAGGCAAACCTCCCTTTCTCCACCTGACCGGATGAGATAAAACCATGGTGTCTCGGCGACGTGTTGCAGTGACCGGGTTGGGTATCGTGTCCCCCGTGGGTTCAGCGACTCACAAGGCTTGGGAAAATATCGTCGCTGGCAACAGCGGGATTTCCAGAATCGACTGTTTTGATGCCAGTGAATTCTCTGTGCAAATCGCAGGGCAAACCCGGGATTTCAATGCCGACGACTACCTGTCAAAGAAAGACCAGCGCAAGATGGATCCGTTTATCCACTATGGAATCGGGGCCGGGGTCCAGGCCGCAGAGGATTCCGGTTTTGAGGTGACAGAAGAAAACGCGGATCGTATCGGGGTAGCCATTGGAAGCGGCATTGGCGGGTTGCCGGGTATTGAGAAAAGCAATGAGGCGTACCTGGAATCCGGGCCAAGAAAAATCTCGCCGTTCTTTGTGCCCAGCAATATCATCAACATGGTCTCGGGAAACTTGTCGATCATGCGTGGCTACCGTGGCCCGAACATCTCGATCGTCTCCGCCTGTTCCACCGGCACGCACAATATCGGGGATGCTGCCAGAATGATTGCCTACGGTGATGTGGACATCATGATCGCCGGGGGGGCCGAGATGGCCACCTGCCCATTGGGCGTCGGAGGGTTTGCTGCCGCCAGGGCACTTTGTGCCTCGCACAACGAAGACCCGGAGACGGCCAGTCGACCGTTCGACTTGGACCGTGACGGCTTTGTGCTTGGCGATGGGGCAGGGGTTCTCGTGCTGGAGGAATTCGAACATGCCAAGGCACGTTCTGCAAAAATCTACTGCGAGCTGGTCGGATACGGCACGAACAGCGACGCATACCACATGACCTCGCCCGCCAAGGGAGGCCACGGAGCTTCAAAATGCATGCAGAATGCGTTGCACGATGCCGAACTCGATCCTGCTGATGTCGACTATATCAATGCGCATGGCACCTCGACTCCGGCAGGAGACATTGCCGAGACCGAGGCGATCAAGACCACATTCGGCGACCATGCCAAGCAGTTGGCTATCAGCTCGACCAAGTCCATGACCGGGCACTTGCTGGGTGCGGCCGGCGGCGTTGAGGCCTTGTTCAGTATCTTGGCGGTTTACCACGACACCTTGCCTCCCACGATCAATTACGATACCCCGGACCCGGAATGCGATTTGGACTATGTCCCCAACGAGGCACGCAACAAGCAGGTGGACATTGCACTGTCCAACTCGTTTGGTTTTGGTGGCACCAACGCGACTGTAGTTTTCAAAAAGGTCTGAAGCTTGGAACCTGAAAGCGCAGGCGAAGTGGCTGCACTTTGAATGATGCTGTGCCAGGGATCTTGAGATGCAGGCGCCAACCATCACAGTCAACGGGCAGGCATGCGAAAATATCACTGTCCTCGACCGTGGCCTGCTTTATGGTGACGGTCTGTTCGAAACCATGGCGGTGCGGCACGGGAGCGTGCAATTCCTGGAAGATCATCTGCGTCGCCTTCAAACAGGATGCCAGGTACTGGGCCTGACCGGCCTTGATGATGACACCCTGAGAAAAGAGGTGGTCCAAACCATCGGTTCCGACAGGGAATGCATCATCAAGGTGATCGTCACGCGAGGCACAGGTGGCCGGGGGTATCGCCCGGTGCATCAGGCACTGACCCGGATTGTGCAGAAATTTCCCTGGCCGGTGTTTCCGCAAGCCTACCAAGACCCAGGCATTGACATCACGCTGTGCAAGTTCCGCTTGTCCCATCAGCCAAGGCTTGCGCAGATCAAGCATCTGAACCGCCTTGAGCAGGTGCTTGCACGTAGTGAGTGGGAGGATGAATACCAGGAAGGACTGGTTTGCGATACACAGGATCATGTGATCGAGGCCACTGCAAGCAATGTATTTTTTGAGGCCAACGGCGGGCTGGTTACACCCGACCTCAGCCAGTGCGGGGTTGCAGGAGTATTGCGCGGACAGATCATCAGTTACTGTAACCGCCACGATATCGAGCTTTCGGTTCGGACTCTCAGTCTTGGAGAAACAGCACAAATGGATGCGATGTTCGTATGCAACTGCATCATAGGCATCTGGCCGGTAAAACGCTTTGATTCTCTACGGTTTTCCCGGTCTGAACTGACAGGCAGGCTAATGTCCGTGTTCAACAGCTGAAGGGCACGCGATGCAAACACATTACGGTGTCATTGCGGTTGTCTTGCTGGCCTTGATCGTGCTGACGGCCTATTTCAAAGACTATGCGGAGCGTCCGCTATCTGTTGATTCCGAGCAGGTGAGACTAGTGATTGTCCCGGGCACAAGCTTTCGCGAGGTGACCCGGCAGCTTCACGAAGCCGGCATTATTTTAGACCGGTGGAGCTGGGATACTTTCGCACGCATCAGCGGTGCAGCCCACGAGATCAAGGCAGGCGATTACCTGCTTGTAACGACGTTAAGTCCGCGACAACTGCTGCACAAGCTGGTGCAGGGGGAAAGTACGCAGTTTGCCGTGACCGTGATCGAGGGTTCGACGTTCAAGCAGCTTTGGGAAGCTGTGCAAGAGAATGACAAGATCACCAAGACTGTGCAGACACCGGAGGAATTGCTCACCAGACTGAACCTGAAAAGCAGCCACCCAGAAGGGTGGTTTTTCCCCGACACCTATCGTTTTTCGCCAGGCGTGACCGACGTACAGTTTTTCCGGCATCTTGCACAGCACATGCAGTCCGTACTCGATGAGGAGTGGGCAAGGAAAAAACCGGGGCTTCCCATCCACACCCAGGAAGAAGCCCTGATCCTGGCTTCCATCGTCGAAAAGGAAACCACGGTTGACTACGAGCGCTCCATGATTTCTGCCGTTTTCACCACCCGTTTGAAACGCGGTATGCGGCTGCAGGCCGACCCTACGGTAATCTACGGGATGGGAGAAACCTATGACGGGAACATCCGGCGCAAGGACCTGAAAAAGGACACGCCTTACAACACCTACATACACAAGGGCCTTCCTCCTACACCGATCGCGCTGCCCGGCCGTGCCTCCATTGCTGCTGCACTAAACCCGGCGGACAGTGAGATGATGTTTTTTGTTGCCAAGCGAGACGGCACACACCACTTTTCCTCAACCTACTCGGAACATCGCAAGGCGGTCATCCGTTACCAACTCAAGGGCTGCAAGAACTGTTATGGTGGAGACCCCAGGAACTGAAAGGCCGAAACACAAGAGCATGGCGGACACCAGTCGAACATTGCGTGGCAAATTCATTACTTTTGAGGGAACGGAAGGTACGGGCAAGACGACGCAGATCCGGCTTTTGCAGGAGTACCTGCATTCGCAGGGTTTCAATGTCCTAGTCACGCGAGAGCCTGGTGGCACCCGGGTCGGAGAGCAGGTCAGGACCGTTCTGCTGGAACAGACTGAAGTACCGCTTGATGCCCGTGCCGAACTGCTGCTGATGTTTGCGGCGCGCGCGCAGCATCTTGCGGAAACCATTTACCCGGCACTGCAGGATGGTACCTGGGTTCTGTGTGACCGGTTCACGGATGCAAGCTATGCCTACCAGGGCGGTGGGCGTGGTATTTCCGATTCGGACATCAAGGAAATCGAGTCGGTGGTACACCCGGGCTTTCGGCCTGACCTGACCATCGTACTGACCTGTGCACTGGAAACGGCGTTGCAGCGCGTAAGCCGCCGTGGCAAAAAGGATCGTTTTGAGCGTGAGTCAGAGGATTTCTTTGAGCGTGTACATGCTGCCTACCTGAAGCTTGCCAAGCGTGACCCGGAACGTTTTGCCGTGATCGATACTGAACCGGACATTGAAGAGGTCGCATCGCGTATCCGGCAAATCGTGAATTCAAGGTTTTCGGGATAGACCCGGGATACAGTGGTGATTTACCCCTGGCTGGAAGATGCATGGCAGCAGTACCTGCAGTATCTTGTCAATGAGCGCCTGACACACGCAATTCTTGTATCCGGCCCCCCGGCAATCGGCAAACTGGAATTTTGCCGGGCCTATATTCAACGCATGAACTGCACCAATCCCGGCCCGCAGGGATATCCATGCAGGGTCTGTGAAAATTGCCACCTGACCAAGGCAGGTACCCATCCGGATGTGCGCTTGGTCAATATGGAAGAGGCTGAGGGAACTGATAGGCCCGAACAGATCAGGGTAGACGATATACGGGAGATCAACCGGTTCATGGCACTTAGTCGCCAACAGGGCCGGTTCAAGATTGTTTGTATCAATCATGCACACAGGATGAATATCAATGCGGCTAACGCACTGCTGAAGACACTTGAGGAACCACCTGCGGGTTCAGTCCTTTTATTAATCAGCCATCGTGTCGAAGGGTTGCCTGCGACCATCAGGAGCCGCTGTCAGATCTGGAAATTCGCTGTGCCCGATCCCGCCCTGGCGCTGCGCTGGCTGCAGGAAAAAGCGGCCAGCCCCGCATGGCAGGATCTGCTTGGCGCTTGCGGTGGACGACCGCTACTTGCATGGGAGTCGTTTGACAGTGGTCTTGGCGAGATGCGCGCTGCCTTTTATGAACAACTGTATGCATTGATGGCGGGCAGGGAGACGGTGACCAAAATTTCATCCAAGCTTAGAAATGAAGATCCGGAAAGAATTACCGAGTGGCTGCAAGCCTGGTGTACTGATCTAATTCGTTGCTGTTTCGAGGAACATCCCAAGACCATTGAAAATCCTGATTTGCTTGAACGCCTGCAGAGCCTGGCGCAGCAGGCAGCACCGCATCCCCTGTTTGATTGCCTGGATCAACTCACCGAGTCCAGGCGTATCGTCAGTACCTCGATGAACCAACGCCTGTTCATCGAGAACATGCTGGTTCAGTGTCAGCAGTCACTGCAGCCACCGTCCTTGCAGGGGTGATGACCATTTCCTGCTCCCGGGTGCACAACAATTGTGTAATGCCTGACCTTGATCTCTTATATAATATGTAAGGAGACACACCGGGTACTTTTTGGGCAAATGAAGAAAGACTGGCTTTTGTTATCAGGTGGTGAACAGCTCAACAGCAGCAGTGTTTCATACATAGAAGCCCTTTACGAAGATTACCTGGTCCATCCAGACTCGGTACCTGCTTCTTGGCAAAAACTGTTCAGCACACTTGGGACTTCACCCGTCCAGGGTGCATCGTCCTCTGCGGATTCTGATCGCAGTGGCGCGGAACTTGCGCTAGAGCTTGACCCGGAGACCTTTGAGCAGTCGGTGGATGTATTCGGCCTGATCAGCGCGGTCGAGCGCATGGCGGAATACCGGGACGAACTGAACCGCAAGCAGGTGGACGTGGTGCGCCTGATCAGTGCCTACCGGTATCTTGGTCATCGCCAGGCTGACATTGACCCATTGAATGCGACCGCACGCCCCGACATTCCTGAACTGAATCCGGAGTTTCACGGACTGAGCCACAAGGATATGGACACAGTCTTTGAAACGGGAGGCATCGGCGATGTCAAGCATGCTCCGCTGAGAGAGATCCTCAGCATGCTGTCGGTGACCTACTGCGGAACCATCGGGTCAGAGTTCAAGCATATAACTTCGCTGGAACAGAAGGAATGGATTCAGCGACGTCTTGAGCAGTTTCACTTTGCACCCGAATTACCCGACAAGCGCAAAAGAAGAATTCTGGAGATCCTGATTGCAGCGAAATCTCTGGAGGTATATCTGCACAAGAAGTACGTCGGTCAAAAGCGGTTTTCGCTTGAGGGAGGACTCAGCCTGATTCCAATCATCGATGAACTGATCAAGAGCGGTGGCCGCCATCGTGTCAAGGAAGTGATTCTAGGGATGGCGCACCGCGGGCGTCTCAACATGCTGGTCAACATCTTGGGCAAGAACCCGGAAACGCTGTTCCAGGAATTCGAGGACAAGCTCAGTCCCGAGCAGGGTTCCGGGGATGTCAAGTACCACAAGGGCTTTTCATCGGACTTAGCCACCGAATGGGGACCTGTCCATACCGTGCTGGCATTTAATCCTTCGCATCTTGAGGCCATTAATCCTGTCGTAGCGGGTTCAGTACGCGCACGCCAAGAACGCCGTGGCGACGTCAACCGCAAAGAAGTGGTCCCGATCCTGATCCATGGTGATGCAGCAATCGCAGGCCAGGGTGTGGTGATGGAAACCCTGAATTTGTCCAAGACGCGGGGATACACTACGGGAGGAACCATTCACGTGGTGGTGAATAACCAGATTGGGTTCACTACCAGCGACCCCCTAGACTCAAGATCCACACTGTATTGTTCGGACGTGGCCAAAGTCGTGCAGGCCCCGGTGTTTCATGTCAACGGGGACGATCCGGAAGCCGCGGTATTTGTGGCCCAGCTTGCCGTGGATTACCGCATGAAATTCAACTGTGATGTGGTCATTGACATGGTCTGCTACCGTATGCATGGGCACAACGAGGCAGACGAGCCGGCCGTGACCCAGCCGCTGATGTACCAGAGTATCCGCAACCAGCCCGGCGTGACCAAAATCTACGCAAACCAGCTGGTTGAAGACGCAACGATCACGCCCTCCAGGGTCAAAGCCCTGGAAACAAAGTACCTGAACAGGCTTCAAAAAGGGCAGCGCGTGTGTGGCCCCATCGCCAAGAAAGCGGAAAGGCAGCACCTTGTTGACTACCAGCCCTACCTGGGAACGGGCTGGCGTGAACCAGCCAGTACCTGTATCAGTGAGGCACGTATCAGGAAGCTTTCGCAGCGGCTCACCACGGTTCCAGAGGGTTTTGCCTTGCACCGCATCGTGCAAAAGATCGTGCAGTCACGAAAGCAGATGGGCGAGGGCGAACTGCCAGCGGACTGGGGTTTTGGTGAAAATCTCGCGTACGCATCGCTGCTGGAGGACGGCTATCCTGTGCGCCTGTCTGGACAAGACTGTGTACGTGGCACCTTTTTCCACCGGCATGTCGGTTTTCACGACCAGGTAACTGGAGAGGTGTACATCCCTTTGCAACACATCACCGAGAACCAGCCGCTGTTTCTGCCGATCAACTCACTGCTTTCCGAAGAAGCCGTGCTAGGATTCGAAGTCGGTTACAGCACGACCGAGCCGGAGAGCCTCGTGATCTGGGAGGCCCAGTTCGGTGATTTCGCCAACAATGCGCAGGTCTACGTGGACCAGTTCCTGAGCTCTTCGGAGGCGAAATGGCAACGCTACTGCGGGCTGGTGATGCTGCTACCCCACGGTTACGATGGCCAGGGACCGGAACACTCCTCGGCCAGGCTGGAGCGCTACCTGCAGTTGTGTGCTGAACAAAACATACAGGTCTGCATGCCGAGCACACCTGCCCAGATATTTCATCTTTTACGCAGGCAAATGATACGTCCTTACCGCAAGCCCCTGATCGTGATGACCCCGAAGAATATCCTGCGCGATGTCGATGCATCTTCGCAGATCAGCGAATTCAGCGAGGGCGGGTTTCAGGTGGTGATTGATGCCGTCGACAACCTGAAAACGAAAAGTGTCAGAAAAATCATCTTTTGCGCAGGCAAGTTGTATTATGAGCTGCTGCGGGCATGCCACGAACACAAGATCACCGATACTGCCATTGTCCGGATCGAACAGCTGTACCCGTTTCCACTGGAAGAGGTGAAGAAGATCATCGGCAAGTATTCGGCAGCTCGTGAAATCATCTGGACCCAGGAGGAACCGCGCAACCAGGGTGCGTGGTACTACATGCAGTCCCGGCGTCATCTGAAAGCATGCCTGAAGAAAAACCAGCAGCTGCGTTATGCCGGGCGATCCTACTCGGCCTCACCGGCGGCCGGTTCCCTGCAGGTTCACCGCAGACAGCAACAGGCACTCATTCACGATGCGCTGGGGATTTCGAAACAGGCAGTGCGCGGCCCTTCCCTGAGGGCGGTTTGATGGCACAGGTGTGCAGGTTGACCAGGATGGGTGCATGAAGGTAGACGTGACTGTTCCGGAGCTGGCTGAATCGATTACCGAGGCCGTAGTGGGTGCCTGGCTGAAAGAACAGGGTGACCAGGTTGAGGAAGGGGAGCAACTGGTCGATATCGAAACGGACAAGGTGATTCTGGAGATCACGGCACCGCAAAGCGGGCAACTCGCATCCATCAGTAAACAGAGCGGTGACGAGGTGCAGAGCAACGAAGTCTTGGCGGTGATCGATACCGGCAAGCGTGGCTCCAAATCTTCCGCTGCACCGGCCAAGCCCTCGACCGAAGCCGCAGCTCCCCAGGCAGAAGATATCGTGCCCGCAAGTGCCGCGGTTTCTGCATCCGCCGCGCCCGAGACGCCTCCCGAACCTGCAAAACCCACGCCTTCGAAAACCAGCCCGGCAGTCAGGAAGCTCGCCGCAGAACACGGGGTCAACCTGGAGGATGTTGAAAGCACCGGAAAGGGTGGCCGGGTTACCAAGGAGGATGTCAAGGCCCATATCCGGGCGACGGAGGCAGAAGCAGAGGTTGTTGCAACGCCTGATACTACCCCGGCGGCTGAATCATCCCCGGTGCCCCGGCCGGATTCCCAAGCACGGGGCGACCGGCAGATCAGGCGCGTACCCATGACCGCGCTGCGCAAAAGCATCGCGAGACGCCTGGTGAGTGCACAGAAGCAAAATGCCATGCTGACGACGTTCAATGAAGTCAACATGAAAAATGTCATGGAGCTGCGAAAAACATACAAACAGGAATTCGAGAAATCTCACGGGGTCAAGCTTGGCTTCATGTCTTTTTTCATCAAGGCGGTCATCGACGCATTGAAGGCGTTTCCGGTCGTCAACGCATCTGTAGAAGGGGACGACATCGTATACCACGATTACTTCGACATCGGCGTTGCGGTCAGCACCGAGCGTGGACTGATCGTGCCGGTGATACGGGATGCCGACCGGCTTTCATTTGCCAGGATCGAAAGCAGCATCGTGGATTTTGCCTCCAGGGCGCGTGAAAACAAGGTCACCCTGGAAGAGCTTACAGGTGGGACGTTCACAATTACCAACGGCGGTGTATTCGGCTCGATGATGTCCACGCCCATCATCAACCCGCCGCAAAGTGCAATTTTGGGAATGCATGCCATTCAGGATCGGCCGGTCGTGCACGACGGTGAAATCCGGATTGCTCCCATGATGTATCTGGCCCTCAGCTATGATCACCGGATTATTGATGGCAGGGAAGCCGTGCAGTTTTTGGTGCATGCCAAAAACATCATCGAGGATCCTGTCCGGCTCCTGTTACAGGCCTGACCGCAGTGTCCGCCATGAAACAATATGATGTCGTCGTGATTGGTGCCGGGCCAGCGGGCTACGTATGCGCGATACGCTGTGCCCAGTTGGGACTCAAGGTCGCGTGCACAGACAAGTGGGTCAATGCCAGGGGAAAACCGGCACTGGGCGGTACCTGTCTGAACGTGGGCTGTATCCCGTCCAAGGCCTTGCTCGACTCGACCCATCATGTCCATTTTCTGCGTGAACAGGCTGGCAGGCACGGGTTGAAGATTTCCGGACTTGAGGTAGACATACCCACCATGCAGAAACGCAAGGACAAGGTGGTGCAGACCCTGACCAAGGGAGTCGCGAGCCTGCTCAAAAAGAACAAGGTCGACGTGCTCGACGGCACTGCCAGGCTGCTTGGAGAACAGCGCGTTCACGTGGAGCGGATCGATGGCTCATCCGAGCAGTTGCAGGGCGAGCACATCGTCATAGCCAGTGGGTCGAAACCAAGTACCTTGCCGGACATTAACATCGACAATGACCGGATACTGGATTCGACCGGCGCGCTGGACCTGCAGGAGGCCCCGGAGAGGCTGGGCATCATTGGAGCGGGAGTTATCGGACTGGAAATGGGCAGCGTGTGGAATCGCCTGGGGTCGGAAGTGGTGATCCTTGAAGCACTGGCGGAATTCCTGCCTGCCGCTGACCGCACGGTGAGCAAGGAGGCGTTCAAGATTCTGGGCAAACAGGGGCTGGACATCCGCATGAACTGCATGGTCCAGGAAGTGCGGGTGAGTGGTGACAAGGTCGCGGTATCCTACAGCCTGAATGGCGCAGAGCAACTCCTTGAAGTCAGCAAGCTTGTCGTTGCAGTGGGCCGCATGGCCAATACGGAGGATCTGGATCTTGAGGCCGTGAATATCAAAACCGATCAAAAAGGTTTCATAGAAATTGATGCACGCTGGCAGACGTCCGTTGAAAATATCTATGCGATCGGTGATGTCGTCGGTGGGGCGATGCTCGCGCACAAAGGTTCCGAGGAAGGCATGGCCCTTGCAGAGCAGCTCGCCAACCAGCGTGGCCAGATCAACTATGAGGCGATCCCGTGGGTCGTCTACACCTGGCCGGAAATCGCCTGGGTCGGTCGAACCGAGCAGCAGTGCAAGAGCGACGACATTCCTTGCCGCACAGGAGAATTCCCGTTCAGGGCGCTGGGACGTGCGCATGCGATGGATGATACCGGGGGCCTGTTCAAAATTGTCTGTGAGAAGGACAGCGACCGAATCCTGGGGGCCCATATCCTGGGCCCGTCTGCTTCAGAACTGATATGTGAAGCCGTGGTCGCCATGGAGTCTGAGCTTTGTGCGGAGGATCTTGCCCGGATGGTGCATGCTCACCCGAGCCTGTCGGAAGGCATGCATGAAGCGGCGCTTGCAGCAGACCAGCGCGCAATCCATTTCTAGGGACAGGCCATTTGCCCCGCGCAGGGTGACCAATGACTCGTGGCAGGCTCATACCAGCCTCGCAAATATGTAATAGACACCTTTACACTTTTCGTGCATTATTGGCGAGCGTTCGGTTCCTGTCCACGATCTACAGAGGCAGGCAGAAGCATTGAATGTATGGTTTCCAGCTTTCATGAAGGTTATGCAGCAGCTCTGATGTAATTTCAGATTTGCTCAGCCTGTTCGTATTCATATCTAAAGCAGTTCCCTTGAGTCTTTGTTGCCCAAAGTTTTTGTATTTTAGTTAGTCGTGCGAGTTTCACATGTAGGGCATGTATAGCCAGACAATATTTTGATCATCATCAATTGATTCGTGTGCTGGTTTTTGGGTGATGTTGATACTGACGGTACACATGCATAGGAGAAAGAATGAATATTTATATCGGTAATTTGCCTTACAGCATCTCTGAAGATGAATTGCGGGAATTGTTTGCCGCACACGGTGAGGTGAAGAGTGCAAGCATCATCATGGACAGGGAATCAGGTCGCTCCAAAGGGTTTGGTTTTGTCGAGATGCCGGACAAGGCGCAGGGTGAAAGTGCAATCAGTGCGCTGAACGAATCCAACGTGCAGGGACGTAATGTCAGGGTCAACGAAGCGCGTCCCCGACCGGACAGAGGTCCGCGTTAAGCCTAGGCTCTGAACAGGGACGCGATCCTTTTCACCCGGCTTAGGCGTTCAGCTCGTCCCAGCCCGGGTCTGGCCGGAAGCGGTCTCCAAACTGTTTTTGCAATGAACCCAGGGTAGCCAGCAACTCAGCAGCTCCCCTGGACTCTATATACTGCATCACACCGCCCCGGAACGGGGCAAATCCTGTACCAAAAACAATGCCCGCATCAAGGGAATCCCTGTCCGGGACAATCTCTTCGCGAAGGCATGCGACGGCTTCGTTGGCAATCCTCGACACCAGGCGGTTTTGAATGGATTCGGTGTGTTTGAGCGATGGCTTGCGAATTGGGGAAACCTTTTTCCCCCGTTTCCATTTATAGAAGCCCTGCCCGGATTTCCTGCCCAGCTTGCCTGCCTCAACCATCGATCGGAATGATTCCGGTATCCCGAACCCGTAGGCCAGGTCCAGACACTCTGCCACATGCAGACCGATGTCCAGGCCGACGGTATCGGCCAGTTCAAGAGGTCCCATGGGCATGCCGAACCCAACGGCCGCCTGGTCGATTTCGCCGACCGGTATTCCGGCTTCCCTGAGAAGCACGGCTTCTACCATGTAGGGCGTGAGGATCCGGTTCACCAGGAACCCGGGCGCACTCTTTACCGGCAAGGGCAATTTGTCTATCTGCCGGGAAAAATCGATGGCATGCTGCAGGACTTCCCGACGTGTCTGTACGCCGTCGACGATTTCAATCAGCGGCATCCTCGTAACCGGGTTGAAAAAATGTATCCCGACCAGGCGGGCAGGTTCTGCCAATGCATCACAGAGCTTTTCGATTTCTATGCTGGAGGTATTGGTGGCCAGCAGGGCCTCTTTTTTCATGCTCGGTTCAATCGACGCCAGCAGGTCCTGCTTGATGTTCCTGTCTTCGAAGACCGCCTCGATCACGACGTCGGCCTTGCCGAGGCCACTGCCCTGCATGTCCGGGATATAGCGATCCATGGCATTTCTTACCAGTAACCGGTGTTTCAGCCGTTTCTTGAAGTACTGCCAGGCCCGTTTCTTGGCCTGGGCCAGGCTTTCCATGCGGATATCCTGCAAGGTGACGGTCAATCCCTTGTATGCGCACCATGCGGCAATGTCAGCCCCCATCACGCCTGCACCAATCACATGCACGTGCCGTGCCGTTGCCGGTTCACGGCTGGCCAGACCTTTGAGTTTTTTTGACAGCATGAAGGTCCGCACCAGATTTTTTGCCGTGCTGGTTACACTCAGCTCGGCGACAGAACCTGCTTCGTACTGCAGCATCTTGTCCTCATCGCCGTAATGCTCGGCCCAGTGATTGATCATGGCGTAGGGTGCAGGGTAATGCTTCGATGGTGCCTTTTTGGAGACCTGCCTGCGCATCTGGGTCGCCAGGACCAGGCGGGCAGGGCGGCTGTTGAGTATCCTTGCAAGTTTGGGGGCCTGGTGCTTCGGTGGGCGGTTCAGCAGAAGCTGGCGCGCCGCATTACCCATCTGCCGCGCGGGCACGACATGGTCAACCAGGCCGATTCTTTTCGCACGCCGGGCATCGATGCTGCGTCCTGTCAGCATCAGGTCCATTGCCGTGAGAGGGTTCAGGTGACGCAATGCGCGCACGGTACCCCCGTATCCAGGGTGAATCCCCAGCTTGATTTCCGGAAATGAGAGACGCACGCCCGGATCATCCAGTGCGATCCGGTAGTCGCAACTCAGGGCAAGCTCCAGCCCGCCACCTACGCAAAAGCCATTGATGACTGCAATCGTGGGGCACGACAGGTGATCCAGCTGATCCATGATCGATTGACCCATGTAGATCTTTTCGAGTGCCAGCTGCATTTTGGTGATCTTGGTAAATTCCTTGATGTCTGCACCGGCGATAAATCCCTTGGGCTTGCCGGAAGTGATGGCAACCCCTGCAGGCAGGTGCTCCTCGAACCGCTCCAGGATTTGCCGGAATTCGTCGAGGACCGACAGGGACAGGATGTTCGTGCTGCTGTCGGCAACGTCCAGTGTGAGCCAGGCCAGATCCTGGTCATCCTGATCAAGCGTCCAGTGAGTGTATTGAATTGACATCAGGGCTTTCTTATTGGAAGTTTTCCACAAGCACCGCACCGCCTTGGCCGCCACCGATGCAGAGTGTGGCGACTCCCAGCCGCGCCTGGTTTCGTTGCAGCACTTTCAGTAAATGATGCACAATCCTTGTGCCACTTGCTCCAACAGGGTGGCCGATACTGATCGCACCTCCGTCCACGTTGAGATACTCATGGGGAATCTCGCCCAGTGCCCTGTCCATGCCCAGTTCGTTCCTGCAGTAATCATCGCTCTTGCATGCCGCCATGCAAGCGAGCACCTGTCCTGCAAATGCTTCGTTGAGTTCCCAGTAGTCGATGTCCTCAAACTCGAGGTTCTGATTCGACAACAGTGAGGCCGTGGCATGAACCGGACCTAGGCCCATCTGCGCAGGATCCAGAGCCGCCCAGCTGGTGGCAATGATCCTGCCCACGGGTGTGAGCTCATGCTGCTGGACTGCTGCCTCGCTGGCCAGCAGCACCCAGGCCGCTCCGTCGGTGATCTGGGCACTGTTGCCCGCTGTGACACTTCCAAACTTTCTGTCGAACACGGGAGGCAGCCGGGCGAGTTTTTCCACGCTGGAATCCGGTCGCACGCCATTGTCATGATCGTAGTACCGGCCTTCGTGGTCATAGATGGTCACCACTTCATCGAGGTGATCGTTTTCCTGGGCATGCAGCAGGCGCTGATGGCTTTGCACGGCGTAATGGTCCATCCGGGTCCTCGGTATATTGAACCTGTGAACCAGGTTCTCTGCGGTCTGTCCCATGGATAGCCCGACCACCGGATCGTTGAGGCCCTTTTTGAGGCCGATGACTGGTGCAAAAAATCCGGGCCTGAGCCTGGCCAGGGTCTGGACCTTTTGCCATGGGGATTTGGAGCGGCTCAGATCCCCCAGCCAGTTCACCATGTGATGGTTGTACAGGACCGGTGTGTGGCTCATGGACTCCGTTCCCCCGGCAAGCACCAGTTCCGACGTTCCAAGCAGCAGGCTCGTGCAGGCGGAGTCGATGGCCTGCATTCCGGATGCGCAATTGCGCTGCACGGTCCAGGCCGGCACCCGGTGACCACAGCCAAGGCGCAGTGCAATGACACGTGCGATATTGGCTTCGTCGGCTCCGGGCGACACGCTGCCCACGATCACTTCATCCAGCGCATCCGGCGCAAAGGGTTGGCGCATCAGCAGTGGTTGGGCAGAGAGTACCGCGAGGTCAGACGCCTGGAAGGGACCGGGCCGCCCCTGCGCCTTGATAAACGGTGATCGACTTCCGTCGATGATATAGATTGCCGGCTGGGTCATGCGGCACGAGCCTCGGATTCGCGTGGGAATTGAATCGATTATACATATTCACAGACCAGCCTGAGCGCGTGGTCGAGGTCGTCCCGGACCGTGTAAAAATGAGGCGAAAACCGGATGCCCTGGCAGCGGTGAGCGCACAGCACCCCGGAGCGAAGCAGGAACCTGAACAGGCCGTGGTTGTCAGTATCGGGCCGGCGTACGGTGAGAATACCCGACCGCCGGTCGGGATCCATCCGGCTGACTATATCGAGTCCATTTTCCATAGATATTTCATGTAGATAAGATATATTCGAAGATACCATATCATGTATGTCCCCGATCCCGATTTCGAGCAGCATGTGCAGGCTTTCATGCAGGGCATGGATGCCCACGCGGTTCAGGGTCCCGCACTCGAAACGCGTGGCATCCTTTGCGGGTGCCCAGTGCTGGGACTCGAAATTGCCCGGGTCTTCCAGCATGTGCCAGCCGAACTGGTTGAGTTGTAAAAGATCGCGCTTTTCGGGGTTGCAGTAAAACAGGCCGATACCTTCCGGGCCCAGCAGCCACTTGTGGCCATCGGCGATGACGAAGTCCGCCGGGGTTTCGGTCAAGTCAAAGGGAATGACTCCCAGCATCTGGATGGCATCAATACAGAACAGGATTCCCCGGGCCTGGCAGAACTCGCTGATTCTCGCAAGATCCATGCGCAGGCCATCGTCATACTGAACCGCACTGACCGAGATGAGCCGCGTGTGCCTGTCCACCCGGCTGAACAGGGCATCCTCCGGGGTTGATGCCTCCTGCAAATTGACGCATCTTGCCTCGACCCCGAAGCGCGGTTGCAGGGATTGCCAGAGGATCCGGTTGGACGGGAACTCCTGTCTTGCGAACACGATGTTCTCCTGTGCTTTCCAGGGAACCCCGTACGCGACCATGGAGAGGCCTTCGGATGTATTCTTGACCAGTGCAATGTCACTGGCGTTTTCTGCATGAATCAGCCTCTGGCAGGCCGATCGCAATTCGGACTCTTTCTGTTTCCATTGCAGGACTTTTTCGGTACTGTGGCGGGTGTTTTCGGTAGCGAATGCAGTGACTGCCCTTGCAGTACGTGCCGGCCAGGGTGCAACGCCTGCATGGTTCAGATGCACAAGACCGGCCCGGTGCGGGAATTCATGTGCCCATTCGCGACGCATGCAGTAGAGTAGCACGAATCCGAAGGCAAGCTGAAAGCCACCATGACCACACAAACTTCTAAGCTGGGGCAACGGGACCTTGCCACGGTATGGCATCCATGCACGCAGATGAAGGACCACGAATCCCTGCCCGTGTTGCTGGTCAAAAAGGCAAAGGGCGTGTGGCTGGAAGACTTCGACGGCAACCACTACCTTGATGCCATCAGCTCGTGGTGGGTGAATATCTTCGGGCATTGCAACGAGAAAATCAGCCAGGCGGTCCGCCGGCAACTGGAGCAGCTGGACCATGTACTGCTCGCCGGCTGCTCGCACGAACCCGTCATCCAGCTGTCCGAACAGCTTGTCAAAATCACGCCGGCTCCACTGACCCGGTGTTTCTACGCGGACAACGGGTCTTCGGCCATCGAAGTGGCCATCAAGATGAGCTTTCACTACTGGAGAAACCGGGGCCAGGTGCGCAAGATCCGGTTTGTCAATCTCAGCAACTCGTACCATGGCGAAACCATGGGTGCACTTTCCATGGGCGATGTTGCGCTGTTCAAGGAGGTCTACCAGCCGCTGCTGCTCGATACCATCACCGTGCCGAGTCCGGACAGTTTTAACAGCGAGCCCGGCGAGACGGCACAGGATTGTGCACGACGCATGTTTTCGCACATGGAGGCCGTCCTTCAAAAACACCACGAGGAAGTGTGCGCCGTCATTGTCGAGCCGCTCGTTCAGTGCGCCGGCGGGATGCGGATGTATGCCCCGGAGTATCTGAGCCTGCTGCGCGAAGCGTGCGATCGGTACGATGTGCACCTGATTACCGATGAGATTGCCGTGGGATTCGGCCGCACGGGCACAATGTTTGCCTGCGAGCAGGCCGGCATCGCGCCGGATTTCATGTGCCTGTCCAAGGCATTGACCGGCGGCTACCTCCCGATGTCAGCGGTGCTGACCACCGATAGGGTCTATGAGGCCTTCTACGATGAGTATGAAAACCTGAACGCATTCATGCACTCCCACAGCTACACGGGCAGTGCGCTCGGGTGTGCCGCGGCACTGGCCACACTGGAGATCTTCGAGGAAGAAAATGTGATCGACGCCAACCGGAAACTGATCCAGGAGTTTGCCAAGCAGTGTGCACGGTTCAATGATCACCCGAATGTCGCGGATGTCCGCCAGTGCGGCATGATCGTGGCAATTGAGCTGGCCAAGGACAAGGCGACCCGCGAACCTTTTCCCTGGCAGCAAAGACGTGGCCTGCAAGTATATCGGTATGGCCTGCAACACGGAGTCCTGCTCAGGCCTTTGGCCAATGTGGTGTACTTCATGCCGCCTTATGTCATCACGACCGAAGAAATCCGGATGTTGGTGGATGTGGCCGAGCGCGGTATCGAGTTTGCCGTGAGAGACGAAGGGTAGGGCAGGCGAGCCCTGCAAACCTTTAATACGTGCCGGTTCCCTGTACAATGCGCGCTAAAGATTACCTCATGTACTGCACACAATGCCCATGAAAAAACTTGTTTACTTGAGTACCCTGTTCCTTGCACTTGTGCTGCCCGCGCACGCCGAGCGCTATCCACTTCCTTCGGGCACCAGCCCGATCATCGGGCAGCTGACGATCACCAGTACGCGTCACGATGACACTTTTCTCGAGCTCGCGAAACAGTTTGGTGTGGGCTACGAAGAGATGATCCTTGCCAACCCGACGGTGGATCCCTGGCTGCCGGGTGAGGGTACGCAGGTGGTGGTGCCAACACAGTACATCCTGCCGGACAGCAAGCGTGAGGGCATCGTGCTCAACCTTGCCGAGATGCGCTTGTACTACTACCCGAAAAGCCCTGCAGGCACCCCGCAATACGTGCATACCTACCCGATCAGTATCGGTCGGCAAGGCTGGGACACTCCTGTGGGTCTTACGCGGATTATCAGGAAAAAGAAAAATCCCACCTGGTATCCTCCGGAGTCCATTCGCGAGGAATACAAGCGAAAGGGCAAGCCGCTTGAGAGTGTTGTCCCGCCCGGACCCGATAACCCGCTCGGCAAGTTTGCGCTGTACATGGCCCTGCCCAGCTATGTCATCCATGGCACCAACGAACCGAGAGGGATTGGCATGCGGGTGACCCACGGCTGCATACGGTTGCGCCCCGATGACATCAAGGACCTGTTTTACCGAATATCCCCAGATACGCCGGTGACCATCGTCAATCAACCCTACAAGGTGGCCTGGCACCGCAACAGGCTGTATGCGGAAATGCATCCCGGAACAGAGGAGGCCAGCAAGCCGGGCTCGAACCTGACCCAGCTTGTGCGCACCATCACAGGTGCAGCAGATACCGGTAACGGCTATCGAGTGGACTGGGGTCTTGCCAAGCAGTTGGCCAAGGGGAAGACAGGACTGCCCACCGTTGTCGGCTTCATGCAGCCGCAGTAACAGAGGTTATTGTTGAAGATCGAACAGGCGAAAAGCAGGAAGGGCCCGCTTGCGGGCCCTTCCTCGGTAAGTCACGATAAAGCGATAGCCTATTTCGACTTCATCATGGAGTCATGAAACATGCGATCCATGCGCTCAGTGTTTGCCTCACAGCAGGCCTTGGCCGCGGCTGCATCTTGTGCTGCAGACTTGGCAGTGTGTAGTGCCTCTTCAGCCATGGCACGCACCTCTGCGAGTTCCTCAGCGGTCGGTGAAGACTGACACCCTGCGGTGACGCCGATCGCTAAAGCAAAGGCTGCAGAATAAAGAAGTTTCTTGGCTAGCATATTCTTGACTCCGAATAATTTAAAATGAGTTAGTGTGATTCGCAAATTGACGTATGCCTCAGCACATCGCATCTCCCAGTCCACGACTTGGAATGCCTCCAGCATTCCTGCTGCGCCAGCGCGAACCACGGTATTGTAAGAAAAAACCTTACAATTACCAAGTACATTGTAGTCCCGGGTGCAGGCACAGTTGCATATGGATTCTAAGGCTTCCGGTGTATCTTATGACAAACCCTGATTCCGCGGATGAATCTGCTGATGCCGGCAAATAGAAGTTTGACAACAATCCGGGGCGCGTCCGGGAGGCCCCTGGTTTTTTCCTGACATGGAATCTTCGTCCAGACCGGTCGGCTTGCCGACCCTGATCACCCTGGCGGCATTTGTAGTGGTTGTCGCCGGCATACGGGCTGCCGAGGCCGTGGTCGTCCCCTTCCTGCTGTCCGTATTCATCGCGATCATCAGCGCACCGATACTGCTGTGGCTGGAAAAAAACCGCGTGCCGCGCTGGCTGGCCATGCTTACCGTGCTGGGTGCCATCATCACGATTGCCGTACTGCTGTCGGTTCTGATCGGGACCTCGGTCAAGAGTTTTTCACAAGACCTGCCCCACTACCAGGAGCGTCTTTCCGGGCAGATCGCGCAGTTCAACACCTGGTTGAGCCAGCACGGCCGTCATCTGTCCATGGACACGGTGACCGGTTACCTGAACCCGGGTGCTGCCATGCAGTTGGTAGCCGATATATTGAATGGCCTGGGGTCCGTTTTCGGAAACATGTTTCTCATCATCCTGACCGTGGTGTTCATCCTGTTCGAGGCCTCTTCCATGCCCAGCAAGCTGCAGGCGGGCCTGCCGGATGCGGACAAGTCACTGCGTGTGTTCTCGGAGATTGCGAACAATGTCAATCGCTACCTGGCCATCAAGACACTTACAAGTGTGTTCACGGGTGCTGCAGTTGCGACTGCACTGGCCCTGATCGGTGTGGATTACCCGCTGCTTTGGGGGGTCATCGCATTCTTGTTCAACTACATCCCGACTATCGGCTCTGTCATTGCTGCCGTGCCTGCCATCCTGCTGGCACTCATCCAGCTGGGCACGGGGGCAGCCATGTTGTCTGCTGCAGTCTACGTGGTCATCAATGTCCTGATCAGCAATGTCATCGAGCCCAAGCTGATGGGGCGACAGGTCGGCCTGTCCACCCTGGTCGTGTTCTTGTCTCTGGTCTTCTGGGGCTGGGTGTTCGGGCCGGTCGGCATGTTCTTGTCTGTGCCCTTGACAGTGACGGCGAAGCTCGCCCTGGAAAGCGGGCCGCGGACACGCTGGATTGCCGTGCTGCTTGGCAGCAACGTAGAGTTTCAAAAATGAGGAGGATTCTTTCTTGAGCAACAGCAATGAACTATTTCATGCAATCGACTCCCCGTACCTGGCTGCTGTGGATGGAAGCTTTGCCGTGGCCCTGGCCCCGACCGCCCCGCCTTCGGACGTACAGAGCCCCAAGGACTATAAGAGGGAGCTGAACAAGACTATCAAGGAGTTGCAGGCCCTGCAGTCTGTGCTGTACGCCAGCGGCGCAAATGCCGTGCTTTTGATTTTCCAGGCCATGGATGCCGCGGGCAAGGATTCCACCATTCGCGCCGTCATGACCGGCATCAACCCGGCAGGCTGCAAGGTGTACTCATTCAAACAACCCTCGGACAGGGAACTTGCCCATGATTTTCTGTGGCGCACGTACGCGTGCATGCCGGAAAAAGGGCGTATTGGAATTTTCAACCGCAGCTATTACGAGGAGGTCTTGGTAGTCCGCGTTCACCCGGAAATGCTTGCCAGCCAGAATCTACCACGTCATACCAGCCTGAAAACCATATGGCAGGAGCGGTATGAGTCGATCTGCGATGTGGAGCAGCATCTAGCTAGGAACGGTACCGTGATTCTGAAATTCTGGCTGAACGTGTCTCAGGAAGAGCAAAAGAGAAGGTTTCTACGCAGGATCAAGAAAAAGGAAAAACACTGGAAATGGTCGCCTTCGGATTTGCATGAACGGGAATACTGGGATGACTACATGGCGGCTTACGAGCACATGATCCGTATGACGTCCAGATCCTGGGCACCGTGGTACACGATTCCTGCCGACAATAAGCCTTTCATGCATTACAGCGTCGCCAACATCATCAAGGAGTCGCTGCAGAGTCTCGAGTTGAGATACCCCAAGCCGGATGCCGACGCACACCAGCACCTTGCCCATGCACGCAAGCAATTGCTGGCTGATTGATTTCTAGCCCGGAGGCCAGCTGAATGGCCGACCGGCCAGCAGGTGAAGGTGCAGGTGGAATACCGTCTGGCCTGCCTGTTCCCCGTTGTTGATGGCAACCCGGTAGGCATCGCCGAGTTCCAGGCTGGCGGCAATTTCCCTTGTCTTCAGGAGCAGGTGTCCGAGCAGGGCCTGATCCTCGTCCGTGGCTTCGGCAAGCTTGGGAATCGGTTTTTTTGGGATGATGAGAATATGGGTGGGCGCCTGCGGGTTGACATCCCTGAAGGCCAGGCACAGGTCATCCTCATAGACAATGTCTGCAGGAATCTCCTTGCGGATGATTTTGGAAAAGATCGTCTCGCTCATGGCATGACTTTAGCAGATAAGCCGGGGGTCCGTAATGACCCCCGGTACCGGTTCAGGGTGCCACGACGAGGGGGGGTTTCTGTGCCTTGGCCCGGATCCAGTTGAGCGAATTCAGCACCTTCGGCCTGGAGACCAGCGCGCGCTCGAGTTTGTATTTTCCCGGGAAATTCATCAGGAACAGGCCGATGACAATGGTGAGTATCCCTTGCCCTGGCAGGACCAGCATCACCAGCCCCAGCAGGATCAAGAGAAAGCCGAACAGGTTCTTTAACCCAAGGAGCAATTGGATAGGTACAGACCTCTCGCCGGAAGTCCTTGACCTGCGATACTCTTCATGGAAGTAATCGGCAGGAATTTGCGTCACCAGCCAGGGAATGACCGCAAGACTGACAACAAACAGCGTCAGGGAACCCCAGGCCAGGCCGACAAATATAAATTTGAATTCGAGCAAGGATTCCAGCATATTATCTGATTAAGCCTGAAATAGCCTGACTCTTGGGCTGGACAAGAAAGCACGTGGCGGGAGGCGATGCTTTCTCAGATGTCTTGCCTATCCAGAAAAGTGCAGGTATCCCATCTACAAGTTGAGAACATAATAATGGTGCAAACTATGAAAATAGAAAAGAGCTTTGTTGTCCGGGGGTGGGAGATTCCATTTGGGTTTTTCGTTCACCGCACGGTCTTGGCAGGTATTCTTGCGGTAACGTTTTTCTTACCCGGCGCGATCGCTCAGGAAAATGGAGCGACGCAGCTTGAAGAAATCGTCGTCATCGGATCCCGGAATCAGCAACCGCGCTCCGTAGGGGATTCCCCCGTTCCGGTAGATGTCATTTCCGGTGAGGAGTTCAGGAGGCTCGGCAACACTGCAGATGCAACCGACAATCTGCTGAAAGCGGTTCCGTCGTTTAATGCGACTACCGCAACCGGCGATTCGGACAGCTTTTCCAGGCCAGTGTCTATGCGCGGCATGGCGCAAGACCAGATTCTATTGCTCGTCAATGGGAAACGCAGGCACCGCTCCTCAGTCATTGCGGAGTTTGCTCCAGCTGCGGGAACGGGAGCCCAGGGGCCGAACCTCGGAATGATTCCACCGATCGCTGCCGAGAGCATTGAGGTCCTTCGCGACGGTGCCGCGGCACAATATGGGGCTGACGCTATTGCGGGTGTCATCAACTTCCGACTGAAAGATGCCTCCCACGGTGGAGTGACCCGGCTCCAGTACGGGAAGTTCTACGAAGGTGAAAGCAGCGCCAGGCTGGAAAGCAACGTGGGTCTACCGCTAGGCACCAGGGGTTTTGCAAATCTCAGCATTGATTACACGGACAACGATGGCCTGTCTCGCGGATTCCAGCGTCCGGATGCGCAGGCGCTGATTGATCAGGGGGTGATGGGTGTTGGAGCCGATTCGCCGTTCAACGATGGTTTGGCACAGAGCTGGGGTCGACCTGAAACCGACAACCTGTTGCTGTTCATTAACAGCGGTTACGATATATCGGAGAATAGCGAAGCGTACTTGTTCGGTAACTATGCGGATACGGCAGGACGGTTCCGCTTCTTTTATCGCCCTCCCAACCATCCCACGCGCACTCTCTGGCTTGCGGAGCGGGGGTACACGGGATCTGTACTGCAAACCGGGTATACGCCCTGGCTGGATGGAGAACAGGAGGACTACAGCGCTGTGGCAGGGGTTCGAGGCCGCCTTCCCGGCGATTATTCATATGATGTCAGCGCTGCGATCGGTTACAACGAACTGGACCACTATCTGCGTAACGCGGTGAGTTACGCGATTGACCCGGAGCCGAACGACATCGGGAAGCGCTCATTTTACATCGGTGCGTACGAGCAGGAAGAAATCAATCTCAACGCGGATTTCACGAAACAGCTGACCGACAGTCTACACCTTGCTTTTGGCGCAGAATGGCGGGAAGAGACCTGGCGGCAGCGCCAGGGCGAACCCGATTCGTACCAAGGTGAGTATCAGGGCAGTTTTGGTACCTCTCCGGCTGGGATGCAAGGATTTCGACCGGAAGACTCAGGTAGCTGGTCGAGGGACAACACCGCGCTGTACACGGAGCTGGAGCAGGATGCCGGCGACCGGTTGTTACTACAGTACGCGGTTCGGTACGAGGACTATTCGGATTTTGGCAACGTCCTGGTCGGAAAGGTCGCTGCCCGTTTCGATGTCTCGGATGCTGTGTTGATACGTGGTTCCTTGTCTACCGGCTTTCATGCTCCGACGCCCGGCCAATCGAACTTCCAGAGAGAGACGACCACATTTGACTGTCCGGAGGCCGGCGGTGGTTTCACAGGGGACTGCATTCTCGGGACCGCCAGGCCAGACAGTGAAGCGGCAGTGGCAAACGGCGGCGGTTCTCTCAAGGAGGAAGAATCGGTAAATTTCACGGTTGGAGCGAGCATGGACCTGGGCATGTTCGGTAACGTGACGCTCGACCTCTACCGTATTGAGGTGGACGACCGGATTTACAAGGTCACGCCACCGACCGGAGTGTTCACCGATGCGAACGGAAACGTGACCCAGAATATCGCTGCTGCCACGAGCTACTCGGCTGTGTCGTTTTTCACGAACGTCCTGGACGTGCGTTCGCAGGGGCTTGATCTGGTCCTGACGAAAGACATTCATTGGAATGCCAGCGTGCAGTCGAATGTAACGTTCGCCTACAACTACAATGAGTTCCGCGTTGAAGGACAGGATCAGATCAACGGTCACACGCTCGTCAGTGACGCCCAGGTGGAGAGAATTGAGCGCAGCTATCCGCGGCATCGATTTGTGGCCGGGATTGACACGGCGTTCGGGAACTGGGATTTGCTGGTCAAGGCCAACTACTTCGGAAAACATTACGATGTGGACAGGGGGGATATCACGCAAGGGACATCGTCCAAGATTGACCCGGTCGTATTCGTCGACGCCGAGCTTGGCTATCAGTTCAGCGACTCTTTGAAGTTCGTGGCCGGCGGTTCAAATATCTTCGACGAGTATGTTGACCGGATCGACCCCGACCGGTACGCGAATAGATACGCCAATGGATTGCCGTATCCGCGCCGGGCAGCACCCAATTATGAGGGTGGTTCCTGGTATGTCCGGACGCAGTACACGTTCTAGGTCAGTCTCCCAGCAGCAGTTCTGATTCAGTGCAGGCTGAAGGAGATCGGCACGGACAGTTCCAGTTCTTCCTGGCTGATATTGCCCGGGATGGCAGGAAAAGGCGCCGCGCGCCGGATCAGCTTCTTGACCTCGAGATCCAGAGCCTTGGACCCGGAACTTTGCCTGATCGCGTACTGCTTGAGGCTGCCGTCACGGTTCAGGGTGAAGGCCAGTATGACGGTCCCCTGGTCGCCACGGCGCCTGGCACGGGCCGGGTATCTCTTTAGTCTGTCCAGACGGTCAAGGATCAGCTGGTAGTAACCGTAATCCGCTTTTGAAGCCTGGGTTCCGGGCTTTGGGGATGATGCGGGTGGAGTCTCTGGCTGTACCGGCTCGGGCGGTACTACTTCTTCAGGTGGGCTCTCTTCCTCCGGGACAGGTTGTTCGAGTTCGGGCACGACCACTTTTTGTGGCTCTACCTTAGGTTCAGGGGGTTTGGGCTTTACGGGTTCGGGTTTCGGTTCCGGTGGGGGTTGCTTGGGAGGCGGAGGAGGTGCCGGTTTGACCGGGGCCGGTGCAAGGTTGGTCAGGTCGACCACGTACTGACTGAAAGGATGCACCGATTCTGCCGACAAGCCGGTCAGGTTAATATTCATCACCGCAATGAGATGCAGCAGGATAGCCAGGCTGATCACATTGAACCAGTGCTTGTTGGTGATTTCCATCTCGGTCACGCGATGCTAGATTCTCAGGGTGAGCAGCTGAAAATTCTCATACCCACTTTCCCTGACAATCTCCATCAACTCGAATACCCTCTGCATGCTGACTTTCTGGTCCGCCTTGATTTCAATCGAGGCATCCGGGTTGTTTTCGATCGTCTCTTGTGCCAGCAGGCGAAATCGCTGCAAGGAGATTTCCCTGCCGTCGTAGGCGAGTTCGCCTTCCTTTCCGAGCAGTACCTGCATGGGCTCGTCCGTGCTCTCCCGGTCACTGATGGACTCGGGCGGGTGCACGTCGAGCAGTTCGGGTTCGGTGAAAATACCACCCAGCACCAGGAATATCAGCAGCAGGAAAATGATGTTGATCAGCGGCAGGACACTTTCGAAGTCCTGAGACTTTTTTTCTTCAGTAAGCGTCATCGCGGGCGTTTTTCCAGATTGTGCAGGAACGAGATGTTATCCGGAGCCAGCGGCACAAGCTCATCGAGTACGAAGACCGTATCCTGCAACAGTGTGTCATCCTCGGGATGGATGAAGAAGACATGCCGGTGATTGGCTGCCAGTTTTCGATTTGCCAGTTCTACCAACTCGGAGAAGTTGATTGCCTTGTCATCAAAGCGCAGTTCCCCATTGCCGGATATCCGCACCACGGAACTCGTTTGCGGGATGGCAGTAACCGTTTCACTCTGTGCAACACTCAGCGTCACGATGGAAAACTTTGCAAAATCCGTGACCAGCATGAAGAAAATCAGCAGGATGAACACCACATCAATCAGTGGTGTCAGGCTGATGAGGTTGCGTTTTTTTGAACTCTCGGCGATTTGCACGTTCAGGCCATGCTGCTGTCGGTTGCAGAGGGTTTGCCCGTGAACACCTGGGTTGCCGTGTCTTCCATGCGGTGCCTGATCCGGTCGATGACCCGGTCAAAGTAGTTCACCATCAGCACTGCGGGAATGGCGATGGTCAGGCCCAGTGCTGTGGTCAGCAGGGCCTCCCAGATCCCGCCGGATAAAATCGAGGGATCCACCTTGCTGCCGGCGAGTTCCAGTTCGCGGAACACCTTGATCATGCCAAGCACCGTGCCCAGCAGTCCAAGCAGGGGGCTCAGGGCGGCAATCACCTCCAGCATGCGCATGTGGCTTCTGAGATTTTCCAGTTGCAGGCGTGCCACGCGCAGGGTCTCTTCCCGTGCATTCTCGATGGAGACTCCGAGGCGCGCCTTGCTTTGCACGAAGGCAGTATGCAGGACTTTCGCGACCGGGTGGCTGTTGCCTTCCAGCATGTCAATCGCCTGGTTCTGATTGTCTCCTCGCCACGCCTGCAGGGCGTCATCCGCAAACTTGGACGATCCCAGGCGCAGCGTATAAAACTGCCAGAATTTCAGGAGAATGACCGCAGTTCCAATCACGGAAAATACTAGAAGTATCAACACGACCGGACCGCCAAGATTCAATAGCAACTCGAAAGAGCTTTGTAGTTTGTTCATGATTTTCTGGTTTCCCTTTTCTGACTGTGGTCAACGAGGAGTTCAGCCGGCCTCGACACTGGTTTTTTTCTGGTCAGGGCGCATCAGCCCGTGAAATATTCTTTACTGTCTGTTCACGCGCTTGCGGATGCTGACTGCGGCATTCACGGCGCATAGTATACCTGCTCCCTGCCGCCTGTCGGGCAGGCATGAACCGCATAGTCGTTCAGGTGGCAGAAGATGCTGGCCAGTTTCATCTGTTCGACCGTCTTGCAGGGGACTTCAAGCAGTTTCGGACTGGCGATCACGATCGCCAGGCACTGGGCTCGCGACAGGGCGACATTCAGCCGGTTTCTGCTGTACAGGAACTCGAAATTGCGGGGCAGGTCCTCAGTACTCGAGGTGACCATGGAGATCAGCACGATGGCAGCTTCCTGTCCCTGGAACTTGTCGACCGTTCCCACTCTTGCACCCTCCGGAAGCAAGGTGCGCAGGTGGTTGACCTGCACGTTGTACGGAGTGACCACAAGTATGTCCTGCATGTCGATGGGACGTGTGCTGCCATCCCCGTCCCGAAAGGTCTGGCCGAGTAACTCCATGTACCTGGATTTCAGGATCTCGCCTTCCTCGGTGCTCTTCTGGGAGCAGCCTGCATGCCGGGCAGCAATCATGACGATGCCTTCATTGGGCAGGTCCGAGTCATGCAGTATCAGTCTGCGTTGCAGGGCACTTTCATGCGATACCAGCTGGCCTTCGTAGAAGGCCTCGGACACGAAGCTGCAGATCTCCGGCACGAGCCGGTACGTCTGGTCCAGGAAGATGCCGCGTTCAGGGGCTACCGTGGAGCGCTTGCCCAGCAAGAACTCGAGCACGGACAGTCCGGATTCACCGGGATGGATGCCCTGGACAGGCTGGGCAAGCTGCATCCGGTCTCCCGCAAGGATGATATTTTTTGTGGACATTGCCATGGCCATCACGTTGGCCATGGGCACCTGGCCCGCCTCATCGATAAACAGGTAGTCGAGTTGTCCCTGCAAGTGGACATGGGAGAACAGCCATGCAGTCCCGGTGAACAGGCGGGCACCAAGATCAATATTCTCCGTGCGGGTCTCGTTGGAGATGGATGCGTTATCGAAGAATGTCTCGCTGGAGCCGCGAGTTGCTTTCTTCACGCCGCGGAAGCGGAACTGTTCCCGTTCGGCAATTTCCGTGACCTGTGCCAGCAGATTGTGGATGGCCTTGTGGGAGTTCGAGGTGATTCCGATTTTCTTTCCGCCCTTGAGTAGTTCAACGATAATGTGGGCGCTGACATAGGTTTTGCCCGATCCGGGCGGACCTTGTATGAACAGGTAGCTGTGATCCAGGCAGGTGACTGCTTGCACAATCTTGGCCTGCGTGCGTGGCAGACTGATGATGGGTTGTCCTGCCGTCTTGCCGCGGATACGGGGGATGCGACGTTGCAGCAGCTCGCTCGCCACATGCGAATGGCCGGGCTGACTGATGACATGCCTTGCGCAGCGGTACATGGCTGAACGGATGCTCCGGTTATCAATCGGTCTTTCCGGGCCTGCGGAAAAGTAGGCGGGCAGGGGGCCCTTGTCAGCTCTTCTGCGGATCCTCACGACGTTACGGGTTTCGTCCAGGTCGACGATGATGCCTGCAGTCTCCAGGGTGCTGGCATTGACGACCATCTGGCCGGCTTTCAGCTTGGACTCTTGGGGCGGGAATCTGAAGGCGTAGGTCCGGTAGGGCCATTCGGTTTCGGGTGTCCCGGTTCGCTTTAGGGCTGCCAGACACTCGGTATCATCAATCAGCTCGTCCTCGAATTTGTTTTGCCGGTCAAAGCGGCTCCACCACTGGGGCTTGGCCTCGCGCTTGTGAAATTCGAGGAGATGCGAGAGGTGTGTGCCCAGGGCTTGTGATTCGTCCTGCAGGTGGCCAAGGTGCGCCTGCAACTCGTCCCGCCCTGCAGATTCCGGATCATGCTGTATCTCTTCTGTTTCCGTGTCAGGTTGTGATGCAGGCCAGGGCATATCGGCTGGCCGAAGCTCCACCAGCCAGTCCCGCAGCAGGCGGGTGGAGATGCAGTCGGCCTGGTTGTACTCGGCGATCTCGTCCAGCAATGCATCTTCTCGGGTGGCACGCCACCCGCTGTACGTGAGCATGCTGTCCGCTGCCGTGGCGACAATACTGTCCCGCTTGTGCATGTAAAAGGTTTCCAGGTGCTTGATGGAGTAGCCCGGCTCTGAGGTGCGGATGGATTCACGCACGACCGGGTACAGGTCCACAAACTTCTGTGTCCGGAGCAGGGCATCCAGCTGTTCTTCGCAAACGGCATGTCGGCAGGACAGTCGTTTCAGGGCAGTGGTCTCATAGTGGTTGTAGTGGTAGATATGGGCATGCGGATGATCGGCCAAGTGAACGTCTAGGAACTGCATGAAATCCTGGAAAGCCTGTTTTTCCTGTGCGTGATCGTGAGCCCAGAACATCTCGAACGTCTCTTCTCTTCCAGACATGCAATGCACCCCGAACAGGTACTCCAGGCCACCGGGGTACAGGGGATCGCCCTCCATGTCGAAAAAAAGGTCCCCGGGACCGGGTATCGGCATGCGGGCCAGGCCTTTCCCTGCAGGGCAGGGAATCACTTCGAACCGGCTCTCGCCGGTGACGGCACGCTCTCCCTGCAATGTCGCCTGAGAGCGAAGGCGGGCAAGCACCTGTCCATTCAATCCCGGTATTTCTGAATCTGCGGGCATCGCCGCCAATTGTGTCGCTGTTTGGATACCTGCCGTTTGCAACTTGTCGATCTGTGAGCGCCGGATGTTGACCACCCTGCACAGATGATCGTCCGCCTCCCAGCGTGCGGCACAGTGTTCCTGCCAGTCGCACAGGCTGCAATGCGCACAGGATGCCGGGTAGGAGTTCTCGGGCAAATTTTTAATAAACTTCTCAAAGCTTTGCCTCGCATGGGAACAGTAGGCAAAGAAGTCGGATACCCTGAAGCGCTGTTTCTCACCGGCCCCGGAGTACAGGTACATGTGTGCCGGGCGAAGGTCCTGCAAACGGGCCAGCAACGCGGAGTACATGCACAGCTGTACGATGTGGCGGGGCCGGGCCGTCTGGGCTAGCTTGGTATCCAGGACTTCGTAGCTGTACGCACCGAGCGACGAGGCGGTCTCGCACTTCACCAGGAAGTCGGCATAGCCACACCACGGTTCATCCAGAAAGGCGCCCTGGTAGATGACGTCCACACCGGACTGCATGGCCTCGAGCGTGAGATCTGCGCGTGCTTCAAGGCTGCGTTTTGCCGGGATCTCCCAAATGTGATGTCCTTCGTCCTTGAGGTGCTGCAGGTAGGCCTGTTCATGTTCGATGCCCCGCTGGCGAAGGAGCTGCCGGGTGGCATCGGTTTTTTTCCCGGCAAGCGGTTCGATCAGGTTCTGGACATCCAGGTAAGTTGCATGTGAGCATTCCAGGAAGGTGACCAGGTCGGATGGGGAGTAGAGAAGTTGACCATGGGCGTGGCGCTGCATGATCCGGATTCTAGCGAATGATGGTCAGGACCCCAAGGAATGCAGGCGAGGTACGAGGTAAGCCCGCGTAGCCCCACCAGAAAGTATGAAAATCAGGGGATCAGGCAGGGACGGGGGCGGCCATGTCCTTGGCACCAAAGTCCAATGCATGTACATTGTCGCAGCGGTGCTGATGGACGGCATCGATAATGGACTGTGCTTCACATCGACAGATCCCGCAGCGGGTCCCCACCCTGAGGGTCTTGCCGAGGGCCTTGAGATCGCCACAGCCACGCTTGGCCGCAGCTTTGATCTCGGCTTCTTTTACCGCGTGACACAGACAAACATACATCGTAGTGAGATTATAAACAATAATGATTTTTAATTGCAACCAGTAACGGGAACGAAAATTATTATCATTTATAACAGCAGCTTATGTGATATACATAAGAAGGTATCTGATATATACTTGGCCTAATCAACGATCGAGGACACCATGCAACCGCAAAACACTAAAATTATCGACTACCTTAACCAGGTCCTGAAGAACGAGCTGACGGCAATCAACCAGTACTTCCTGCATGCAAAGATGCTCAAGGACTGGGGGCTGAACCGTCTGGGCGAACATGAGTATTCCGAGTCCGTTGACGAGATGAAGCACGCGGACAGCCTGATCGAGCGGATCCTGTTTCTTGAGGGGATGGCGAACCTGCAGGAACTGGGCAAGCTGCACATTGGTGAGAATGTCCAGGAAATGCTTACCTGCGACCTGAAACTGGAAATGGATGCTGCCCCTGTCCTGCGTGAGGCCATCGCCTACGCCGAATCCATCAGCGATTTCGTGAGCCGCGAGCTGTTCGAGGAGATTCTCGAATCCGAAGAAGAGCATATCGACTGGCTGGAAACCCAGCTTGAGCTGATCAACAAGGTCGGCCTGGAGAATTACCTCCAGGAGCAAATGCACTCATAAAGGTCGGGTACGCGCCACACGCGCCGTTTTCCCCGCAGGGTACCTTCGAGTGCCGGTTCCCTGTTTCCCGTCTCGTTGTCTATCCCACGACATGCCTGTACCGGGTAGCATTGGAACCCCGGGTCCGTATGACTATTGGCCGGGGTATACTTTCCGGTAAAACCCAGAGGCAGCGACCCACTGGATGGCATGAAGGACGGCAAAGGCGAGAAAAAAGGGCAGGTGATCGAGCGGCAGACCGTCTCCCTGACAGACGTGTTCGACGCCATGGGCCGGGGCGTTACGGTAGTGAGCGGGAACAAGCGCCTGGCTGCAGTTACGCTGCGCGCGTTCGAACAGGCTGCACTGGAGCAGGGGCTTGAAGCCTGGCCAACCCCGCGGGTCTGGCACTGGCCGGTGTGGCTGCACAATGTCTGGGACGAGGCCGTCCTTTCGGGCAATGTGTCGGGACCGGCGTTCCTTCTGACTCCCCAGCAGGAGCGGCGTATATGGGAAGATATCATCACCGAGAGCCTGGCCGGGCAACCACTGCAGCAGGTACCTGGCGTGGTGCGCGAGGTGCAGGAAGCCTGGCAACTGATCCAGTCCTGGGACATTTCGCTAAGCCGTGAAGGGTTTCGGTATAACCGCGACAGCTTCGCGTTTTTTCAATGGGCCTCACAATTCAGTACTCGCTGCAGGGAGCGGGGCTGGCTGTCAGACGCATGCCTTTCCGAACATTTGCAGGAGTACCTTCAGCAGGGAACGCTGGCCGCCCCGGATGAGCTTTTCCTGATCGGTTTCGATGAGCTGGCTCCCCGCCAGCATTTGCTGTTGTGCACGCTGGTCGAGGCAGGTTGCACGGTTCGCTGGGTACGGCTTGCAGACAGGGATGCCTGTGCCGTGCGCACAGTTTTCCCGGATGCACGCCGGGAAGCGGCCGGCATGGCCAGCTGGGTGCGCGATCGACTTGAGAAGAATCCGGCTGTGAGGATCGGGGTGATCGTTCCCGAATTTGCGGCACACCGCGAATTCGTGGCCCAGGCACTCGATGACATGCTGGTTCCGCAGGCTATCCATCCTGGGCATCAGTCCGTGGAGCGGCCCTACAACCTTTCGCTTGGCCTGCCATTGAGTGCGTATCCAATCGTGCGCACCGCCCTGATGCTCCTTGGTTTGTTAAACAAAGCCATAAGCCTGGAGGCAGCAAGCCACCTGCTTCGCTCACCGTTTATCTTTGGGTGGCAGGACGAAGCCGGCCCTCGCGCATTACTGGATGTTCAGATCCGGGAAGCAGGAGAACTGGAAGTATCCTTGGGGACACTGCGCTACCGGGCATCACAGGCCGATCGGCCGTGGTCCTGTCCCTTGTTCGCAGAAAACCTGGGCCGCTGGGTCAAGGCCGTGTCTGGCTTTCGCGACACAGCCCGTCTTGGGCAATGGTCAGAACGGTTTGCTGAGGGACTGGAAGCTATCGGCTGGGCCAAGGGACGTCCCCTGTCCAGCGAGGAATACCAGAGCGCACAGGCCTGGCGGGAATTGTTGGTCGGCTTTGCCACCCTGGAGCCTGTCACCGGAGCGATGCGCCTGTCCGCAGCCCTGGCACAGCTGGGTGCCATGGCGCGGGAGCGCCTGTTCCAGCCGCAAACCGAGGTTGCCCCGGTACAGGTGCTGGAACTGTACCAGGCGAGCTGGTTTCAGTTTGACCACCTGTGGATCATGGGCCTGCACGACGGTGCCTGGCCGCCTGCACTGCGTCCTAACCCGTTCATCCCCTTGCCGATGCAGCGTGAAGAGAGACTGCCGCGAGCTAGTGAAGCGCATGAACTGCAAGCGGCGCGCACCGTGACCCAGCGCTTGCTGGCCTGTGCCAACGAGGTGGTAGTCAGTTGTGCCCTGCAAAGTGGCGATGAAATCCTGCGTCCGAGCCCCTTGGTGGCCCATCTGCCGGTAAGCGAATTCGGGGCACTGGCCAAACCGGATCGGCCGCTCTGGCGCGACATGGTCCATGAAGGTGACGAACTCGCCATGCTGGAGAATGATCCGGCACCTGCACTCGGCGATGAACAGGCAAGGGGAGGGAGCACCGTCTTCAAGCTCCAGGCGGCATGCCCCTTTCGTGCCTTCGCAGAGCTTCGCCTCGGGGCGCGGCCCATTCGCCAGGCGGACATTGGTCCGGACGCCATGGTGCGTGGCTCGCTGATGCACCTCGTCCTTGAAAAGGTCTGGAGTGTGCTGGATTCCAGCGAGCGGCTTGCGGCCACGAACACAGAACAGCTGCAAATCCTGGTCGGGGAACAGGTGGTCGAGGCACTCGCCGAGGTGTCCCGTCGGTACCCACGTACCTTCACGAAGCGATTTTGCAAGATGGAAGCGGAACGCCTGCGCGCACAGGTGCTGGAATGGCTGGAACGGGAGAAGCATCGCGAGCCTTTCCGGGTGATCGAACGCGAGGAAAGCCATGAAATAACGGTCGGCAGACTCGGGGTGCGCCTGCGGATCGATCGTATCGATGAACTCAAGGATGGCCGCCGGGTGGTGATCGACTACAAGACCGGCCATGTCTCGGCCAGCCAGTGGTTCGGGGATCGGCCCGATGAACCGCAACTGCCGCTCTACAGCCTGGCTGTCAGCGGCGATGTGGCAGGCCTCCTGTTTGCACAGGTCCGCGCCGGCGCGATGGCGTTCAAGGGTGTAGTCGAGGATGAAGACATGGTTGGCGGCGTGCGGGCCTGGAACCGGTTGCAGCAGACCCGTGATACGGGGTCCTGGTTTGAGGTCCTGTACCGCTGGCGGATCGCCATGGAGGCATTGGGAGAAGCTTTTTGCGAAGGTGAGGCTGCCGTGGACCCAAAACAGTACCCGCACACCTGCAGGTACTGCGAACTGGGACCCTTGTGCCGCATCGATGAATCCATAGCAGGGCAGGTGGAGTCCAGGGTTGGCTAGCCGGGTCGCATCGGCGTTCGGCCGCATTGCCGATCACAGGGCACGTGCACGCGCCCTGGATCCCAGCCGGTCATTCATTGTGCAGGCCCCGGCAGGTTCGGGGAAGACCGAGTTGCTCATGCAGCGTTTCCTTGTGCTCCTTGCCGGTGTGGAGTCCCCGGAAGAGATTGTTGCCATCACTTTCACGCGCAAGGCGGCTGCCGAGATGCGCCAGCGCATCCTGCAGGCCCTGGAGTCAGCCCGCAGCGATGAGGCGCCCGAGGGTGAGCATGAGCACCACATCTGGGCCCTGGCCCGTAAGGCACTCGAGCGTGATGCGGAATGCGACTGGCATTTGCTGGACCATCCAGCGCGCCTTCGGATACAGACCATCGATTCGCTTTGTGCGGCACTGGCGCGCCAGATGCCCATGCTGTCGCAATTCGGTGCGGTGCCGGAGATCTCCGAGGATGCACAGCCACTGTATCTTGAAGCCGCCAGGAATACCCTGTTTGACCTAGAATCCGATGCGGAGTGGTCGGATTCCATCGCCGTGCTGATGCAGCACCTGGACAACCGGCTGGACCGGTTGCAGGGCCTGATTTGCGCCATGCTTGGCGGTCGGGACCGCTGGTTGCGCCATATTGCAAGAACGGATGATCCAAAGCTGCAACGCCGCAGGCTGGAAGCTGCCATGGCCGAGCGCATTACCATGGTGCTGGCTGAACTGGTCCGACTCTTTCCTCCAGCCCACGGCACGGAACTGGCCCGTCTGGCACGCTTTGCCGCCTCGCACCTGCCCGCCAAGGCAAAGTCTGCCATTGCCAGCTGCAAGACCCTACGGTACCTCCCAGGGTCGCGATTGAAGCACCGAAGTTTGTGGGAGGGGATTGCAGAGCTGTTGCTGACTCAGGCGGGAGAGTGGCGAAAGTCGCTGACCCAACGCCAGGGGTTTCCGCCCAAAAGCAGCGGCCGAGGCGCCAAAGAGAAGCATGAGTTTGAGGACGCTAAGGCGTGTATGGAGTCCTTGCTGCGCTCTCTCGATGAGCACGATGAGTTGCGTGAGAAATTGTCTGTGCTGCAGGCCTTGCCTTCGCACCGGTATGAAGAGCGAGACTGGGAAGTCCTGCAGGCACTGGTTCAGGTGTTGCGGGTCGCCTGTGCACATCTGGAGGTCGTGTTCAGCAAGCGGGGACAAGTGGATTTCACAGCCCTGGTGCTGGCTGCGATCCGGGCACTCGGGGAACCGGAAGCTCCGACCGACCTTGCACTTGCCCTGGATTACCGAATCCAGCACCTGCTGGTGGACGAGTTCCAGGACACCTCGTACAGCCAGTACGAGTTGCTGGTGCGGCTCACGGCTGGCTGGCAGTCCAATGACGGGCGCACCCTGTTTGTCGTTGGGGACCCCATGCAGTCGATTTATCGATTCCGGGAGGCCGAGGTCGGGCTTTTCCTTGCAGCCGCCAGGCATGGGATCGGCCAGGTGGTTCTGCATCCCCTGCGCCTGACCGTCAATTTCCGCTCACAGCAGGGCATCGTGGACTGGGTCAACCAGCACTTCCCGCAGGTCTTGCCCGCTCGTGACAATATCGATGAGGGGGCGGTGTCCTATGCAAAATCAGCCCCTTTTCATCCGCCAATCCAGGGTCCAGGCGTGGTCCAGCACCTGCTTGGTGAACGACACGATGTCGCAGAAGCCAACCAGGTGCTGTCCCTGGTGAGACAGGCCCGTGCAGAGTTTCCGCAGGGCAGCGTGGCGATCCTGGTACGGGCCCGCACACACCTGACGGAGATTGCCGTCCAGCTCAAGCAGGCCGGGCTTCGATTTCAGGCCGTGGAGATTGAGTCGCTGAACCGTCGCACGGTCATCCAGGACTTGCTGGCACTGGCTCGGGCTCTGAGTCACCCGGGCGATCGGATTGCCTGGCTGGCCGTGCTTCGTGCCCCGTATTGCGGCTTGACGCTTGCGGACCTGCATGCACTGGTCCGCGACAATGACGGTAGGACCGTAATCGATCTGCTCGGTGATCCCCAGTGCAGGGCCTGCCTGAGTGAGGAAGGCCAGCTGCGTATTGAACGGGTAGGCTCGGTGCTTGAGATCGCATTGTGCCAGCAGGCCCGCTGTTCTCTCAGGAGCAGTGTCGAAGGCGCATGGATTGCACTGGGCGGGCCAGCGTGTATGCCGGACAGGACGGGACTGGAAGATGCCGAGAGTTTTTTCCAGTTGCTAGAGACCCTTGGAGAAGAGGGCGACTCCCTTGATATCGCGAGCCTTGAGCAGCAGGTGGAGAAGCTGTTTGCCACACCCGATGTGTTGGCGGACGCTTCCCTGCAATTGATGACCATCCACAAGGCGAAGGGACTGGAATTCGATACGGTGATCCTGCCTGGACTTTCGCGCACACCGTCCCAGGATGACAGCCAGTTGCTGCACTGGCTGGAGTACGGTGATGAGTTCGGGCAGAGGCTCGTGCTGGCTCCGATCAGTGCACAGGGAGAAGAGAGTGCCACCGCCTCGTACCTGAAGCGCCTGGAAAAAACCAAGCGCCGTCTCGAGGACGGGCGCCTGCTGTACGTAGCGGTAACCCGCGCGAGGCAACGGTTGCATCTTCTGGGACACATCGAGACCCGTGATGCGGAGGATGAGCTGTCAGAACCCTCCCAAGATTCCCTGCTGGCCCATCTGTACCCTCATGCCATAGACCGTGAGGCTGTGCTCGCCAAGCCTCCCGGTGTTCTTCCTCTTGCCGGGAGATCCACCTTGTCCAGATATCCCCGGGGGCGCCCGCGCCTGGCCGCAGGATGGCAGCTGCCGGAGCCTCCGGCATCCATCCGCGCCCACAGTACTGCGCCGGCGGCTACGGATCAGGAGGATGTGGTCACGTTTGACTGGGCTGGGGAAACGGCACGGTATGTGGGCACGGTCGTGCATCGGCTGCTCCAGCATATTGGAGCCATGGGCCTTGAACGGCTTGAACAACCAGGTGATGTATGTGAGCTTGAACACATCGGCTATAGCCTCCTCAAACAGATGGCCGTACCCGAGGACCGGATCGAGGCAGCATACTCGGATGTATGCAAGGCGCTGCGAGCCACGCTGGCAGATGAGCGCGGCCGATGGATCCTGAGCAAGGCACACAGTGATCCGGAGTGCGAGCTGGCATTGAGTGCCACGACGGGTGAGGGGATTGATCACATAGTGATTGACAGGACCTTCGTGGATGATGAAGGTATACGCTGGATCATTGATTACAAGGCAAGCACGCATAAGGGCGGCAGTCTGGACGAGTTCCTTGACAGGGAACGGGAACGCTATTGCGAACAGCTTGAGCGGTATGCGAACGTCATGGCTAGGATGGGAAAGCACCCGATCCGCCTGGGTTTGTACTTTCCGTTGCTGAACGGCTGGCGGGAATGGGCTTTTGTCACGGATTGAGACAGACCGCAGGTGCAGGAGCATGACATGGTGCGAACCATCGATGACATGAATATTGACAGGTGGAGGAACCCGGTGGGGGTTTCGGTGCCGGGCGATGAACTGCGCTTCCTGCTCGTCCCTGATCGGGTAGAGGCGGCGATCTGCTTTTATCTCGCGCAAAAGGTGCACGTGCACCAGGACCAAATGCGAGGGAAACCAGACGAGATCAGTGTCGCCCTGATGATTACCCAGGGCGGATTGCTACCAGGTATTTTGCTGTACGACCACGTGGTTGAAGGGCGTCCTCAGGGCACCCCGAAGATACGCTTCGGCACGCTCGGTATTTCAGGGTACCAAGGCCCCGGGGAGCGAAGCGCAGAGATGCAGGTGCAGGAGGGGATCTCCGTGCCGGTTCGTGATCGCACCGTGCTGATCATCGACGATCTGGGTGACAGCGGTGGTACGATGAGGCTCGCCTCGGATCATGTGAGGGCGAATGGTGCGAGCCGCGTCCTGACACTGGTCCCGTACATGAAACCGGAGGCAGTGCAGCATCTCCGTGCTGATTTTTCCTTTGGAGAGGTGCCGCAGGACACCTGGATCATCACGCCCAGGGAGCGTATTGAAACGCTGATGAAACGGGTTCCAGTGTGGAAGCAAAGAGGGGCCACAGAACAGGAATGTCGTCGCAGGTTGTGTGACTTGATCGGGTACAGCACCGCGGAAGTGAATTATTACCTGCCTGTGGCTTACGACCTGGGCTGATCAATGACAGGCTGGTAAACCTCTGTACAAGCCACAGCTGTCTCCGATCTGCACCCGGCACGCACTGTTTCAAATCGGTTTCCGCAAGCAGGGTTCAGGTAAGTGCTTTAGGCAAGGCAGCCCAGGCTTGGTCAATGGGGATGACCGGCAGGCCGGCCTTGATCCATCCCTGGCCACGGTCCGAGCCGAGCATGCCTTCCGAGACATCGACGAAGTCATCGTAGCCAGCCAGGCGCAAGGCACGCATGACCGATCCTGATCGGATGCCTGTCGCGCAGATCAGGGCCAGCGTACGATTTTCGGCCAGTTCACGGGCAGTAAACAGACGCTCGACAAATCGCCAGTGATGGACACTGACCGGCCAGGCGCCTTGCGCAACACCAGTCTCCTTCCATTCACCGTATGACCGGATATCCAGTAGCCGGATCCTGTCTTCCAGCAGTTCCTCATGAGCCTGCTGCACGGTCCAGATGCCACTGCCTGGTGCTGGGACTGCCGTTGCAGTTGACAGGGCCGGCAGGGCAGTCAACAGTGCAAGAAACTGTCTGCGTCTGAAGTTCATTCAACTGTTTCCTTGGACTTCTCTGCCATGTCATGTCCCCAGGCATGCATTGGTTTGGAATGCGAAGCTCTCATAGAGCGCTTCCATTGGAAGGTTAGCATGCTCAGGCGGCTCAGTGAATCAGAGCATCGTTCAAAGTATGTATCAGGGGCATCAGCAAAAATTGCGGTTCGTCAGCTGCGTCCTGATACAGGATCTCCTGCAACCCACGAGCCGGTCTTTTCAAGCATATGTGAATGTCTGCACACAGGCAGTACAATGTGCGACCAGATACCAAAATCCCACGGAGGGAGTGAGTATGGAACACGCTGGCGATTCATCCACTGCAGTCATTCATTTTCACCTTTCAGCATGGTCCACCTATGGCCTGCTGGGCCTCGCCATGATGCTGGTGCTGATTTTTGGCCCTGCTGCTCATGCCGCCAGCGGACCTTATGTCAGTATAGGCGGCGGCTTCAGCCTCATGGAAGATGTTGACGTCAGTGCCCCATATCGGGATGGAACCTATCCTCCCCTTGATGCAACAACCAGCATTGATACAGGACATGCTGTGCGGGGTGCTGCAGGCTATGCATTTGCCAGCGGTCTGCGTGCAGAAGTCGACATCAGCTACCAGGAAAACGATACAACCCGAATGAATGTCAAAAGTCCCGGAGCTCTGGGGCTGGTGGCCTATGGCAGAGTCCGCGGCCTTCCCCCGTCCGAGCTTGAGGAAGACTATGCCGCGCTTCCTGCACAGCAACAGAGTACATACGAAGAAGCTGCCAGGGGGACCAGTCGCATCAGGGGTGACCTCACGATCCTTACCGTCTGGGCCAATGCCTTTTATGACTTTGATCTGCAGTCTGCTTGGAAGCCCTATGTTGGCGGGGGGCTCGGGTTTGCCCGGGTATCTATCGATGCCAAGTCCGAAGCCACCGGCAGTTCGCTTGCCGATGATGAGGACACGGTGTTTGCGTATCAGATCGGTGCAGGCCTGGGCTATGCCTTGTCCCGCTCACAGGAACGTGCACTGACTGCGACTCTGGATTGGCGCTATTTCGGATGCAATGACCCGGCATTGAAGGGCGATGTGACAGGTGCGAAGTTCCATACCGAAATCGACGGGCATTATGCAGGTGTGGGCATCCGGTACAGCTTCTAGTCCGCGAAATGCTGTTCCAGCTAATGCACTAGTGCCGCCTGGATGCCGTTCCAGAACTCCAGTCTTGCCGCCAGTGCCTGTTCTGCCACATGCATCGCTGCCGCATGCTTCTTCTGTGACCCATCACATAATTCATTGAGCAGTTGTATGGCCAGTGGACCATGCTTGTCTCCATCCAGTTGAGTGTGGCGATCAAAGTATGCATGCAGATTTGGGCACGATTCAGGGGTGATTTCCAGGCGGCTCTGTATGGATTGGAACAGGCCGGGAACCAGATCTTCCCTCCCGTAGGCCAGCACGGCCATCAACAGGTGAACCTCGCTTCGCCCAATGACATCAAACGTGAACCGCATGAAGCGCCTTGCAGGTGCCGGGATTCCCGGGAATTCAAGCGCGGCCTCGAGTCCATCGTCGCTGGCCGTGGCTACAAAAGCTTTGACCGGCTGGACATCAGCTCCGACCTCAGCCATGGCCAGTAAATAGCTCTCGAAATGACTGGCATGTGTGGTTTCAGTATCTGGAGTCAAGGCACCGTCCGACTCCTCGTCAAGGACCAACTGGTTCACAAAATTTGCAAGGTGCGGATTCTTGGGCGGTACCCACGGCAAAGTAGCAGGTGCCGCAATGTTCTGCAGGGATTTGACTAGGGACATGAAATCCCATACTGCGTAGACATGATGCTCCATGAAGATCTTCAGGTTTTTACGGGTTGTGATGCTGTGGTACAGGTCGTGGGTCAGCAACTTGTTCCGCAGCAGCACATGTTTCGATTCGGCAATATCCTCAACCATTGAGTGCTTCCAGATTTTGAAAAACGCCGGTTCTTTTCAAGGCAGTAGCAGGGACATGAATCCAGACATTGAAACAGGAATCCACTACCAGATGATGCCTGATTCAATAAGTGGAGAAAAGCCGAGTGCTTCTGCCGTGTACTTACTCGATTACTATAATTAAAACCAGCCAATTATTGTCCAGGCAGATACATGCTTGGGTGATTTGACATCCTGTATAATTTGATGCCCTTGCACCACAGCTAACCTTTACTAAGGAAAATCAAAATGACTGATGAGGAAATTGCAGCACAGGCATTGGCAGTACATGCTCGAATCTCCTTGACTCGAAAAATATTACTGGATAATTACGAAGTAAAAAGCACGGATTTAAGTAACCGCCTGCCAGAAAAAGGCTGGGCAGAGAAATATGCCACAGCCTTGAAAATGGCAAAAGAATTAAAACCTGGCGTCCCTGATCCAGAGCTTCTTGTCCACAAAATCCAAAATTACCTCTAGTCTGTAATTCTGGTGGATGAGGTGACAGCTAATCCAATGAGTCTCGATCAGGAGAAGTTATATACGTTTCCTGTCACGGTGCTGGGCATACACTAAAATAATAAACGCCCATGGAAGCATCCATTCCTGATTTCGACATTATGCTTCCTGCCACTCTGTTTTACATTTGTCGGCTTGAAAATCTGCGATGGGTCCGGGTCAGGTCACGGGGCATACGAGGCGAAGGCGTACTAGTAGGTGCGCTCGTAGACGGGACATACTTCTTGTCTTTATTCTTCTCATGGGCATTTTTGATTGCTTTTGGTATTGAGTTTGGGGCCACATCAGCTATTGCCTTGCTTACATTGGTCGTGGTCCTCGGCTTCGTTTATTCTGGAATCTCGACACTGCTAATGCGTGGAGAAAGCATTATTGCTTGGGTGCTTGGAACCGTTGGGGTCTGGCCTGCTGGCATTTGGCTATCCACGAAACTGTCTTGGTTCTGACAGGCAGTATCCGGCATTTAATGTAATACGCTGTTCAAAAATTTGTTCCGTATTACATTGGGTATTACTAAAACTGCTTGATTTTACAATTCGGCCTCACACGGCCAGGCAATAGTTGGTGCAGGTGAGGGAGGATCGGAACCAGCTGTACGGTCTGCATGCACCGGAAGTGAGTGCATCGGCAAGGGCCGGACACGAGGGTGTCAAATCTCGGCCTGGTGGTCCCCGAACTCCCGGGCAACGAACTTCAGTGACTGCCAGGCCGTCCGGCGGGTCTGGCGGTGCTTCAGGGGTGACCGGAGGAACCGCCTTAAGGCTGCGGTCAGGAGGATTGCCTGGTCGGGTGGCAGGAGATGGGTCTCCTCGCGCACGGCCAGCGTGGTCTTCAGCAGGTGCACCGAGACAATGGGCTCAGCCTGCCCGTGATCCATGACGGTGTCGATCGCCTCCCCGATGTCCTGATCCGGGTCCCCACTAGTCCAGTCCTGAGGATCGATATCCGTGGTGAACGCGCTGTTTCGGCCATGGAAGCAGGCCATCTGCAAAAGGCCGTTCGGCCACAGTTCGGGGAACCGTCCGCACTGTTTCCTGACCGCGTTGGCAAAGGTGATCGCGTGGGTGAAATCCAGCCAGTCGACGTTGCCGGAAATGCTGACATGGGTTTTCTGCTGCCGGGAGAGATCGAACCTGAGCATGTTCGAGGCATTGGCGAGTAGCAGCGACCGGTACAGTTCTTCCACGGGCCCGCGGCTGCCGGACAGGCTCATGCCCAGGGACGACTGAATACCGAGATTGGCAAACTCGCCAGCCTTGGGGACATCGTCCCGTTCCGCGTTGCCCCAGGCGCCTAGGGCGTCGAGGTAATGGCGGAACTCCGGTATCAGGTCCTCTCGGGTCGCGAACACGATGGAGCGAACTAGGCTGAGCAGCAGCGGTTCTGCCACATCCTCGCCGAGTTCCGAGATCAGATTCCCGGCCTTGGAGACATAGATCAGCGAATGCCCAAAATCATTGTAGTGGGCCAAGGCCGCCGCAGACAACCCGCGCTCGAAGTCCCCGAACCCAAGGCCGTCACGGAGTCCGCCCCGGACCATGGCAGCGGCCGCGCCTTGGTCTTCGGCCTCCACCGCTTCGAGGAAGGCTGACTCTTCCCAGGGCAGTACCTCGCCGTCATAGGGATAGGTCCCTTTTCTCAGCACGTCCCTGGCCGTGTGGGCTACCGGCTCCACCAGGGTGACCAGGGCGGATTCCGCATCGTCACCGAAGTCCCGGTGAAGGACCAGCCAGTCCGCCATGCCTGCGTAGGCATGGGACCAGCCGAACTCGAACCTGTCCCAAGACCAGGCAACGGCAAGGCGAAGCGATTCCAGTGGATCGCCTCCGATCCGGATGAGGCGGGCAATTTCTCGGGCGATGCGGTCGTAGGATTCATCATCGAAGGCATGGCGCAGGCTTTGGATCACGCGCGCATGGGCGGTCTCGAACGGTGGGTCCGCAAGGTCAATCCAGATTCCGGCGTCGCGGATCTCCACCGGGTAGGTCGTGAGCCGGTCCCCGCCGTACAGGTTTTCTCCTGTCTTCAGGTTGAACTTCCAGTTGTGCCAGTTGCAGGTCAGGGTGCATTGCCCCGCCACGGTCCCCTCCGACAGCGGATAGCCCTCGTGGGGACACAGGTTGTTGCAGGCGTATACCTCGCCTGCATGCTCGAACAGAGCCACCTGCCGTCCGTCCACCCGCACCATCTTCGCGCTGCCCGGGGGAAGCTCCGAGCGCCCGGCCACGCGCCGCCAAGTATCCTGCCGATTGTCTTTATGCAATTGATCTGCTGTCATGTTGATCGTATCGTGATAATAAAACTTCAAGTAAACTTGAGGTCAAGACTTCTACGGCACTGACCGGCATGAGCCAGCCGTTGAGCGCGGCGGACTTTATTGGACGTTATGGTACTTTATAGGGCGTCTCAGTGGTGGAGGCGGCGGGAATCGAACCCGCGTCCGCAAATTCTACGCCGTTGGTACTACATGCTTAGTATCGCCTTTGATTTAGCAGTTACTGCCCGGCGAACGGGGAGAGTAAATGCGAGCCTGAGAAAGGTTTGATGGCTCCGCTTCAGGCAGGCTTCACCACGAGCTTGCTTAGGTTACACCCGGGTCCTGTCCCGCAAGCTGAACAGGTCGGATGGCATTACACTGGTGTTTAGGCAGCTAATGCGTAGTTGTCATCGTTTGCAACTATAGGTTTGCAGCGTATTTTACGAGGTCAGCTACATCCTCGGCATGCACCTCAGGTTTCGCAATCCACGTCGAAACCAGGTCGCCCCCTATGAGACCCCTGCAAGTATATAATCAACGGGCCCGTTTTTACAGGGATCCCCGGGCATCTGAAACCGGATTTAATTACGTGATGGGGCTTTCCGTTTTCGCTATGATTCCTGCTTTCATCCACCCTGTATCAGGACGTATTGGTTAAATGCAGATTATCGAAGGCGGCAATGCGCTTTCTGAATTCAGGGCCCGAAATCTCGGTGCTCAGTTGCAGAAGATCTCGGCAAAGATCGAGGGTTTTTCTGCCCAGTTCTACCATTTTATCGACATTGACGAGGCGCTCAGCCCCGCTCAAGACCACCGCCTCAGGGCACTGCTCTCGTATGCCCCTGCGTGCCTAAATACCGAAGGTGATCTCCAGATTCTAGTGGTCCCGAGGTTCGGCACGGTTTCACCCTGGTCTTCCAAGGCCACCGAGATCGCCCAAAACTGCTTTCTGGACAAGGTCGAACGCATCGAGCGCGGCATCTTGTATGGCTTTGCTCTGAAGGGCAGTCTGGATGAGACAGAGTTGGGCGCTGTCGTTGGGCATCTATATGACCGCATGACCGAATCGGTCGTGTTTGCCTTGCAGGAGGCTGAGGCGTTATTCGCAAGGCACCCGGAAAGGGCACTTGAGCATCTGGAGCTGGGAGATGAACCGCAAGCCGTGCTGTCACGGGCAAACCGGGAGATGGGACTTGCGCTTGCAGAGGATGAGATCCACTACCTGATCGGGCACTACCTGGAGCTGGGGCAGCAACCGACGGATGTTGAGCTGATGATGTTTGCCCAGGCCAATTCCGAGCACTGCAGGCATAAGATATTCAATGCCTCCTGGGTCATCGATGACGTACCGAAAGCGGACAGCCTGTTCGGAATGATCCGGGAAACTTCAGCACATTCACCACGAGGCATCCTGTCCGCCTACAGCGACAATGCCGCGGTCATCAAGGGACATCCTGCCTTGCGCTTCATGGTGGACCCCCAGAGCGGCAGGTATGGGTATGTTGGAGAAGACATGCATATCCTGATGAAGGTGGAGACCCATAACCATCCGACCGCAATCTCACCTTATCCCGGAGCAGCTACAGGGTCCGGGGGCGAGATCAGGGACGAGGGGGCCGTTGGGCGCGGGGGGCGTCCGAAGGCCGGGCTGTGTGGTTTTTCGGTCTCCAACCTGCGTTTGCCCGGCGCCCTGCAGCCTTGGGAGAAAAAGTACGGGAAGCCGGACCGGATTGTCACACCCCTTGAGATCATGATCGAGGGACCGGTGGGTGCGGCAAGCTTCAACAACGAGTTTGGCCGCCCGAACATTCTTGGTTATTTCAGAACGCTGGAGCTCGATACCTCAAGGGCCGGAGACGGCTCGAACGTGCGCGGCTACCACAAGCCGATCATGCTGGCAGGAGGGCTTGGCAATGTCCGTGCCACGCATGTCGAAAAGCAAAAGTTTCCGGAAGGCACGCCGATCGTAGTTCTTGGTGGGCCGGCCATGCTGATCGGTCTTGGAGGTGGAGCTGCTTCATCCATGGCTAGTGGCAAGAGTTCGGAAGACCTCGAGTATGCCTCCGTGCAGCGCAGTAATGCGGAAATGCAGCGCCGCTGCCAGGAAGTCATCGAGTGCTGTGTGGCCCGCGGAGTCAAGAATCCGGTTTTGTCCATCCATGACGTGGGAGCTGGTGGGCTGTCCAATGCGGTGCCGGAACTGCTGGACCATGCGGAACTCGGAGGGTGCTTCGAGTTGCGCGACATCCCCAACGCCGAACCCGGCATGTCGCCCAAGGAGATCTGGTGCAACGAGGCACAGGAGCGTTATGTGCTCGCGATCGACCAAAATCATCTCGAGGATTTTGTTGCGATCTGTACACGGGAACGCTGTCCGCATGCCGTCATCGGATACAGTACGGGCGAGCCGCAACTAATTTTGAACGACCGGCTGTTTGATAAGAAGCCCATTGACCTGCCGATGCAGGTGCTGCTTGGAAAAACCCCGAGGATGTCACGCCAGGTACACACTGGTGAGACCGCCAGACCTGAACTACCCGCTAGCCGGGTTGTTATCGATGAAGCCGTGAAGAGGGTCCTGCAACTTCCGGCAGTGGCGGCAAAAAATTTCCTGATCACGATTGGTGATCGCACAGTCACGGGCCTGGTCGCACGGGACCCGCTGGTGGGCCCCTGGCAGGTCGCCGTTGCGGATGCAGCAGTCACCTGCAGTGACTTCAAGGGACATTCGGGGGAGGCCATGGCGATCGGTGAGCGACCTTGCGTGGCACTGCTCTCTGCAGCCGCTTCAGGGCGCATGGCCGTGGGGGAGGCCATTACTAACCTGCTGGCCACGGATGTCAAGGATCTTGGAAATATCAAGTTGTCCGCCAACTGGATGGCCGCAGCCGGGCATCCAGGCGCTGATGCCGAGCTCTATGAAACCGTGGATGCAGTCGCACGCACGCTATGCCCGGCACTGGGTATTTCAATTCCTGTCGGCAAGGATTCCCTGTCCATGAAAAGCGTATGGGCTGAGAAATCCGTGCAGAAGTCGGTCACCGCACCACTGTCTCTCATCATTTCGGCATTCACTCCGGTAAGTGATGTGCGCAAGAGCTATACCCCGGTCATCGATACCGAGGCTCAGGGGAGCGCCTTCCTGCTCATTGATCTTGGTAAATCCAAAAACCGCCTGGGAGGGTCGGCGCTGGATCAGGTGTACTCCCGACTCAGCGAGGAGCCCGCGGACCTCGATGATCCACAGGATCTGGTCAACCTGTTTGATGCCATCACGGATCTCAAGCGTGCCGGGCTGATCTGCTCCTATCATGACCGCTCAGACGGCGGGCTGTTTGCCACACTTTGTGAAATGAGTTTCGCCAGTCATGTGGGCCTAGATATCTTTCTGGACAGCCTGGGTTCCGATCCACTGGCTGCCCTGTTCTCAGAGGAGCTTGGCGCCGTCATCCAGGTTGCAGAAAAGGACAGAAGTGAGGTGCTTTTAATCATCACAAAGTACCACCTGGCCGAGCACACCCATGTGATTGCCTGTCTGAATAACTCGGATACGATCAATATTTCCCACCAGGGCCAGACGATTTACCAGGGTGATCGCATCGTTTTGCAGCGGCTGTGGATGCAAACCAGTCACAGGATCCAGCGATTACGGGATAATCCTGAGTGTGCAGACCAGGAGCTGGAATCGATTCTTGACCCGGATGACCCCGGGCTGTCGGCGCACCTGACTTTTGGTCTTGTGAATGGTGGAAGTTCACCATCGATACACTCTCAAGCCAGCCCTTCAGTAGCCATTCTGCGCGAACAGGGCGTCAATGGCCACATGGAGATGGCAGCTGCTTTCGAGCGTGCCGGGTTTGAATGCACCGACGTGCACATGACGGACCTGATCGAAGGGCGATATTCCCTGAATGCATTCCAGTGCCTGGTGGCCTGTGGTGGATTTTCCTATGGCGATGTCCTAGGTGCAGGAGGGGGCTGGGCGAAGTCGATCCTGTTTAATGATCACCTGAAAGAGGCCTTTGCAGGATTTTTCGAGCGTGAAGATATCCTGGTGCTGGGCGTGTGCAATGGCTGCCAGATGCTGGCACAACTGGCCGAGCTGATCCCCGGGGCCGAAAACTGGCCAAGGTTCGTCCACAACACCTCGGGCCAGTTCGAGGCACGACTGGTGATGACTGAGGTGCTACCGTCCCCATCGCAGTTCCTGCAGGGCATGCAGGGCTCCTGCCTGCCGGTGGTGGTGGCTCATGCCGAGGGCAGGGCCGAGTTTTCCGAAGGTGCGCTTGATGCACTGCGACAGCGTGAGATGATTGCAATGCGATTTGTGGACAATCACCTGCAAGCTACTGATAAATATCCCTATAATCCGAATGGCTCACCGCAGGGCGTGACGGCATTCTGCAACGAGGATGGTCGCATCACCATCATGATGCCCCATCCCGAACGGCTTTTTCGCTCGGTTCAGTACTCCTGGAAGCCCGAGGAATGGAGCGAGGATGGGCCGTGGATGCAGATGTTCAAGAACGCCCGCAAGGCCCTTGGTTGAGGCCTCTGCAGAGATGACCGGCTTCAGAGGCTCCTAGGACGATGGCAAAAACCTGTGTTTTTCTAGGGGAAGCGCTGGCCGCCTACGGGTTTCCGGGCGGGCACCCCTTCAGTATCAAACGGCATGGCACCTACCAGGCGGCCTTGCAGGATCGGGGCTTGCTGGGTGCCTGTTGCATCCATGAACCGCGTCAGGCCACGGTTGACGAACTGAGCCTTTTCCACCGTCGGGAGCACATCGAGCGGGTCCGGAACCAGTCCAAGTCAGGCCATGGATACTTGGATGCAGGCGATACGCCAGCCTTTCCCGGTGTGTATGAAGCCGCGGCGACCGTCGCCGGTACGGCCGTGGCTGCAGTCGATGCCATCATGGGCGGAGATTGCAGGCATGCGTTTACTCCAATTGGGGGGTTGCACCATGCACGGCGCAATGGCGCGAGTGGATTTTGTGTCTTCAACGATATCGGGGTGGCCATCGAGCACCTGTTTTGTACCCATGCATTAGAGTCTGTCCTGTACGTGGATATCGACGCCCACCACGGAGACGGAGTGTTTTATTCATATGCCGAGGATGAGCGGGTTATTTTCCTTGATTTTCATCAGCATAGCGCAACTTTGTACCCTGGTACCGGAAAAGTGGGGGAGATCGGGACCGGTCATGCACGAGGCAAGAAACTGAACATTGAGCTGCTGCCTCAAAGCCGGGATGAGGCATTTTTTGAGCAGTGGAGTCGTGCCCGGGAATTTATCGACGGGTTCCGCCCACAGTTCGTTCTGTTGCAGTGCGGTGTGGACAGCCTGCTTGGAGATCCGATCACGGACCTCCATCTCAGTGAGGCCGCGCACAGGTTCGTCACAGAGGAGTTGATCGGCTATGCAGAGCAGCATTGTTCGGGTCGGCTGGTGGCACTTGGCGGGGGCGGGTACAACCTGGAAAATATCTCGAAAGGCTGGACCGCAGTGACCGAAGCCATGCTAAACGCTTGAAAAACCGGCCCTATCCTGCGGTTTGGGGTCATTTTTTAAGCTATACTTCCTGAAATATCCATGAAAATGTGCTCATTTGAAGAATTTACCTGAGCAGGAGAACCAAGAATGTATACAGCAGACATGACAGTCGCGAGTTTCGACAAGGAGCTTACCGAAGCGATTCAGTCGGAAATTCGCCGACAGGAAGAACATGTGGAACTGATTGCCTCGGAGAACTATACGAGTCCGCGCGTGATGGAAGCGCAGGGCAGCGTGCTGACCAATAAGTACGCAGAAGGGTATCCTGCGAAGCGTTACTACGGGGGCTGTGAGTACGTGGATATTGCCGAGCAGCTCGCCATCGACCGTATCAAGGAACTGTTTGGGGCAGATTATGCGAACGTACAGCCGCATTCGGGCTCGCAGGCCAATGCGGCCGTCTATCTGGCCCTGCTCAAGCCGCACGATACCATCATGGGCCTGGCACTTTCGCACGGTGGCCACTTGACGCACGGCTGTCCGGTCAATTTCTCCGGCAAGGTATTCAATGCGGTCCAGTACGGACTCAATCCCGACACCGGCGAAGTGGATTATGACGAGGTCCAGCGCCTCGCCAAGGAGCACAAGCCCAAAATGATCATTGCCGGCTTCTCGGCCTATTCCAGGGTTTGGGACTGGCAGCGTTTCCGGGACATTTGTGATGAAGTCGGCGCATTGATGGTGGTGGACATGGCCCACGTGGCGGGACTGATAGCCGCGGACCTGTATCCCAACCCGGTGCCGCTTGCGGATGTCGTCACCTCGACCACGCACAAGACCCTGCGCGGCCCGCGCGGTGGAATCATCCTGGCACGCGAGAACGAGGAAATTACCAAGAAGCTGAATTCCATGGTGTTTCCAGGCACGCAGGGCGGTCCCCTGATGCACGTCATCGCCGCCAAGGCCGTGGCCTTCCTCGAGGCCCTGCAGCCGGAGTTCAAGACCTACCAGCAGCAGGTCCTGAACAATGCCCGGGTGATGGCCGCCCAGTTCATGGAGCGCGGCTACAAGATTGTTTCCGGGGGTACTGATGATCATCTGTTCCTGGTCGATCTGATCGACAAGGGGATCACGGGCAAGGCCGCTGATGCAGCCCTAGGCAGAGCCAATATCACGGTCAACAAGAACACGGTGCCCAATGACCCGCAATCACCGTTTGTCACCAGCGGCTTGCGTATCGGCAGTCCGGCTGCCACAACGCGCGGCTTCCGGGAGCAGGAATGCAAGGAACTGGTCAACTGGATGTGTGACATCCTGGATGACATCGAAAACGAACAGACCGTGGAACGGGTCAAGGGCCAGGTGTTGGCCCTGTGCAAACGTTTTCCGGTCTATCAGGCCAGCGCGGAGCAACAGGCCGTAGCGTAGCCGTACTGCTCACCGGCTGATTATCTCCCGGAAATAAAATGCATTGTCCCTTTTGCCGTTTCGAGGACACAAGGGTGATCGACTCGCGCCTGGCGAGAGACGGAGACCAGGTGCGGCGCAGGCGGGAGTGCCTGCGGTGCAGTGAGCGTTTCACCACGTACGAGGCCGCTGAACGCACTCTTCCCAGAGTAGTCAAGCGTGATGGCCGGCGCGAGCCTTTCGACGAAGAGAAGCTTCGCAAGGGGCTTACGCTCGCCTGCGAGAAACGTGCAGTTTCCACCGAGACGATCGATTCGATCATCAGCCGCATCTCCCGCAAGACGCTTGGCAGCGGCAAACGGGAAGTGCGCTCCAGCGACATCGGCGAATGGGCCATGCACGAGCTTCGCCTGGTGGACCAGGTAGCCTATGTCCGGTTTGCCTCGGTGTACCGAAGCTTTGAGGATGTGCTTGCCTTCAAGGAACTGATTGAGCGCGTGGAGCAAGATCTGGCCCCGGAGATGCGCAAGGGGCAGCTCTCGCTGATCGCCGACGAGCTTGACTGACACATCTCTGGCCAAAGCCGCATGCCATCCGTAGTGAACGACCACGCCTGTATGGCTGAGGCATTTCGTCTGGCCGAGAAAGGATTATTTACCGTACGCAAAAATCCACGGGTAGGCTGTGTCATCGTCCGGGACAGCAACATTATCGCGCGCGGCTACCATGCCCGGGCCGGCGGGCCCCATGCGGAAATCGACGCGCTGGCCAATGCCACTGAAAGTGTTGATTGTGCCACGGTGTACGTGACTCTGGAGCCGTGTGCACACGAGGGCAAGACTTTGCCCTGTACTGAAGCGCTGGTGGAGGCAAATATCGGGCGGGTGGTGGCAGCTATCCAGGACCCGAATCCCCTTGTCGATGGCAGGGGACTGGCCAGACTGCGCGAGCATGGCATTGAGACCCGGTGTGATGTTCTGCAAGAAGAGGCGCTTGAGCTCAACAAGGGATTTTTCAAGAGGATGCGAACGGGCAGGCCGTATGTCACGGTAAAGTCCGCAATCAGCCTGGACGGCAAAACCGCATTGGCCCGCGGGGAAAGTAGATGGATCACAGGTGGGCCGGCGCGCCGAGACGTACAGCGGTTGCGTGCCAGAAGCTGCGCAATCCTGTCAGGGATCGGTACGGTGCTGGCGGACGATCCGCAGCTGACAGTGCGGCTTTCCGGTGAGGCACTCGGGCTGTCGCAAGCACCTGAACAACCGCTGCGGGTCGTGCTGGATACCAGCCTTCGTATCCCCGAGACCGCCAGGGTATTGCATGCCCCAGGCAGGACCATCCTTTATACTTGCTCACAGGACGCACAAAGAGTTGCCGCGCTGCAAGGGGAGCATGTAGAAATTGTGACCCTGAAGCAGCGACCACTGGACCTGGTGGAGGTGGTGCAGGACTTAGGGGCTCGAGAGATCAATGAAGTTCTCGTCGAAGCTGGGGCCACTGTGGTGGGCAGCCTGTTGAAGCAGGACCTGGTAGACGAGATGGTCATTTATATCGCACCGCACCTGATTGGGGAGTCCGGTCGCGGCCTGGCGGAACTGCCGTTGATTTCAAGCATGCAGGAGCGATTGGGGGTGTCGATCGAGGATGTTGCGGTCATTGGTGATGACATCAGGCTTCGTGCACGCCCCGTACCTGCCTAGAATATTTAAGGGATGGAAAGGTTGAGTGTCTGATGTTTACCGGAATTGTAGAAGAGGTCGGGACCGTACGCAGGCTAGAAGAGGACCAAGGCGCCCACCGGTACCAGATCTTGGCCACAGCATCGTTTGTTGAAGGGATAAAGACCGGTGACAGCATTTGTGTCAACGGCGTCTGCCTGACTGCATACGATGTTCAGGGTGAGTCTTTCCGGGTAGATGTATCTACAGAAACCCGGGAGTGCACGACCTTCGGGATGTCTACCCGAGAAGGCCATGCCAATCTGGAGCGCTCGGTAACACCTTCCACACGCCTGGGAGGCCACATCGTCAGTGGCCACGTGGACGGGATCGGCAAGCTCATGGCGCGTGAAGACCGTGAAAGTGAATCGGTGCTGTGGATTTCCATTCCGGATGGCCTGTCCAGGTACATTGTCCCCAAAGGTTCAGTCTGCGTGGAAGGGGTCAGCCTTACGGTCAACCGGGTCGAAAAACACCAGTATTGTGTTACGGTGATACCGCATACACTGGAAAGCACTACCCTGGGGCATCTGCAGCCGGGAACTGAGATGAATACAGAGATAGACCTTGTGGCCCGTTACCTGGAACGACTGATGCAGGACAGGGGATAGGCGACATGCAGGGAAGTTACACACCAGGTGCGGAATATTCGGGGCAGGGCCTGCGTATTGGTATCGTGTCTGCGCGTTTCAACGGAGAAATCGTTGAGGCCATGAGGGCGTCCGCGCAGGCGACCCTGCTGGAACATCGTGTGGCAGAGGCCGATATCACATGCATCCACGTGCCCGGTGCCTATGAATTGCCGCTGGCCTGCAAGACGATGGCCGGGACTGGCAAGTACGATGGCATCATTGCCCTCGGCTGTGTCATCCGGGGAGATACTCCGCACTTCGAGTATGTCTGCCAAGGCTGTACCTTCGGCATACAGGAGGCCAGTCTGCAATCCGGCCTTCCCATTGCGTTTGGATTGTTGACCACTGATACGCTGGAGCAGGCCGTGGAGCGCAGCACAGGCGATGGCAACAAGGGCCGCGATGCGGCACTGTGTGTCCTGGAGATGGCCCATGTCCTGAAGTCCATTCCACCCGGTGGCTGAAGGACAGCTTCACAAGCGCCATTGGTCCAGGCGACTTGCATTGCAATCGCTGTACCAGTGGCAGCTCGCAGGACACAGTGCCGATGAACTGGTAGAGCAATTTTCAAAGGATGAGAACTGGTCCAAAGTGGACCATGATTACTTTGAAGAGCTCCTAAGAGAGTCTATAAAACATGCAGAGGAACTCACTGATATTATTACAGCTTATGTCGAGGGTTCCGTGGCACGTGTGGGACCTATCGAGAAGGCCATTTTGTTGTATGCAGCCTACGAGATGCAGTACAGGCATGAGATTCCAAAAGAGGTCGTGATTTCCGAAGCCGTCATCCTGTGCAAGAAATTTGGTTCAGACGGGGGTTACAAACTGATCAACGGGGTTCTGGACCAAGTGCCAAGGAAGCCCGTGGGCTGAGTGTTATGGCTGTGATCGCGTGCAGCGAGTACATACCTTGCTAGAGCAGGAAATCATTGCCCGGTACTTCTCTCGGCATTTGGCAGGCGAGAATGTCGAAATCGGTATCGGTGATGACGCGGCAGTGGTCAACCCGCCTGATGGTTCAAAGCTGGTGATGACCGTGGATACCCTCAATGAAGGGGTCCATTTCCAACCGGGGTGCTCGTCCGAGGATCTGGGGCATAAAGCACTTGCCGTCAACCTAAGCGATCTAGCTGCCATGGGGGCAACCCCGCTTTGGGCAACCCTGAGCCTTTCCTTGCCGGATATTGAACATGCATGGCTTGAGGGATTTTCGCGAGGGCTTTTTTCGCTGGCAGACTGCCACGGTACGAAGATCATTGGAGGGGATCTCGTCCGTGGAGCACGGTCAATATCGATCCAGGCGACGGGGTATCTGAAATCCGCTCGTGCAATGACCCGCGCCCATGCCAGGGCAGGGGATTCAATCTACGTGTCCGGTACCCTGGGGGATGCTGCCCTATATCTGGAACTGTCCCAGAGCGCTGAAAATTATGCTTTATCGAAGCCGGATCTTGATTACCTTGCGCAACGCCTGAACCGGCCGCAGCCGAGGGTCGAGGTGGGTCAGGAAATCGTAGCCTTTGCCAGTGCGGCCATTGATCTGTCCGACGGACTGGTGCTTGATGTGCAGCGGATCTTGCAAGACAGTGGAGTTGGGGCACGTATTGACCTGGAGCAGATCCCGCTTTCCGATGCCGTGCAAAGACAGTGGCATGACAGTAGGGACTGGGACCGGGTCCTTGCGGGAGGTGAGGACTATGAACTGGTCTTCACGGCAAGTCCGGAACACAGTGGAGAAATCAATACTGTGTACGAGAGAACCGGATGTCCCATTACCCGAATCGGGCAAATCACACAGGGGGATGCCCTGGAATTGTTTAAAGCAGGTCACAGGTACTCCTCGCCTGACAGGCCTGGCTTTGATCATTTTGCCTGACTGAAGGCCATGTCCCGGGATGTAAAACATGTGGCGCTGAGCAGTCCCGTACACCTGTTTTCGTTCGGGTTCGGGACCGGTCTTTCACCGGTAGCACCTGGCACGGTAGGAACACTGCTTGGCATCGCAGTGTATCTGGCTCTGGTTCCATTTGGTCCTGTCTTGTACGTCTTATTCGTTGTGGGGCTGTTTCTGGCCGGATGTTGGGCCTGCGGGCAGACCGCCGCAATACTGAAGGTTCCTGATCATCCGGGCATTGTGATCGACGAAATCGTGGGGTACCTGGTCACCATGCTGTTTGTGCCATTGACATGGTATTGGGTGCTCGCGGGGTTTTTCCTGTTCAGGGTGTTTGATATATGGAAACCTTGGCCGGTTTCACTCGCGGACCGCAAGGTGACTGGCGGATTTGGAATCATGCTGGATGACCTGCTGGCGGCCCTGTACGCACTGCTTTGCCTGCATGCCATGGTGTGGGCAGTACAGCTGACCTGATTCCACGCACGTTCTTTGCAGGTCATTTATCCATGTACAATGGAACCCATCAACCACGACTTCTTACCATCCTTTTAGTTCCGGCATGACCGTACGTACCCGTTTTGCTCCGAGCCCAACCGGGCATCTGCATATCGGTGGTGTCCGGACCGCGCTGTTCAACTGGCTCTATGCTAGGAAACACAACGGCGAGTACCTGCTGCGGATTGAAGATACCGACCAGCATCGCTCCCTGGGTGAGTTTACCGAAGATATTTTCTCCGGGTTGTCGTGGCTTGGGATCGAATCCGATGCAAAGCCGGTCCATCAATCTTCACGCATGCAGCGGTACAGGGAAGTCATCGAACAGTTGCTCGATACGGAAAAGGCCTATCACTGTTATTGCTCCAGGGAGCGCCTGGAGTTGCTGCGCCATGAGCAAATCAAGCTCGGACAAAAACCCCGCTACGACGGGCATTGCCGCACGCGAACACACACGGGCAGGCCCGGCATTGATCCGGTAGTTCGCCTCAAGACTCCTCTGGCGGGCAGCGTGAAAGTCGAAGACCGGGTCTGCGGCACTGTCGAGGTCCAGAACAGTGAGCTTGACGACCTGATCCTGGCTCGCTCGGATGGTACACCTACCTACCACTTGTGCGTAGTAGTGGATGATATTGATTCGGCCATTACCCACGTGATCCGGGGAAATGACCACCTGAACAACACGCCCCGGCAAATCAATATTTTTAAGGCACTGGATCAGCCGACCCCTGAGTATGCACATATCCCGCTCATCCACGGCAAAGACGGCAAGCGGATGTCAAAAAGGCACGGAGCTACCTCGGTCGCGCAGTATCGAGAAGACGGGTTTTTACCTGCAGCGCTGGCAAACTACCTGGTCCGGCTCGGATGGTCTCACGGGGATCAGGAGATCTTTGCAGCCAACGAGATGATCGAGCTTTTCAATTTATCTTCTGTGCAGCCATCACCTGCAATCTTCGACATAGAAAAGCTACTCTGGGTAAACCACCAGTACCTGAAGCGAGCCTCAGGCAAGGAACTTCGAGATGACCTTGAAGCCTGCTTTCGTTCCAGGGGCATGTATCCTGATGCGCCGCCTGAACTGCCGGCACTGTTTGATGTGCAAAAGGAGCGCTGCAAAACCTTGCAGGAGATATGTGAGGCAAGTGAGTACTTTTACGGTGACATCAGGAGCTACGATGAAAAGGGAGCCAAAAAACATTTCTCTGACGAGGGAATGGAAATCCTGGAGGTCTTGAGAAACAGATTGCAGCAGGCCAGTACTTGGACTGCGGAGGGTATCAAAGCAGTTTTGAACTCCGTTGCCCAGGAAATGGATTTAAAGTTTGGCCAGATCGCCCCTCCCTTGCGTCTTGCAGTAACGGGACAGGTGCAATCCCCATCCATTGATATCACGCTGGAACTACTTGGGGCTGACAAGACGCTGAAACGTATTGATCAGGCCATTGAATATATCAAAGGTTTGAGATAGGTTTCCGTTCTGGATCAATGGGGCTATAGCTCAGCTGGGAGAGCGCTACAATGGCATTGTAGAGGTCGGCGGTTCGATCCCGCCTAGCTCCACCAGGATCTCCATTGCGAGGAAGGACCCGCTGCCTTGCAATCGAGGCACTGTTTATTCTGTAAAGAAAACCAGCAACCGTCAGGCTGATGCCTTCCTTGCAGCCAGATTACAGAGGTAATGGTGCCAGACCAGCCTGGCTGCCACCGCACGCCATGGCCGCCAGCGGGCACCGCTTTGCACCAATTCATCCGTGTCCATCTCGGGAAAGAGATCTTCAATTCCGCGTTGAAGTGCCAGATCTCCAGGTGCCCATGCATCAATTCGCTTGAGCGCAGATATCAGATAGATCGATGCGCTCCAGGGTCCTATGCCGGGTTGCAGGCAAAGCTTCTCGATTGCTTCCTCATCATCCATCCTTGCCAGCCCAGCAATGGACAGGCGACGTTCTATCACGGCCCGTGCGAGTTCATGGCAGTAACGGGATTTTTGACGGCTGATACCCAGTGATCTCAGGGTATCAGGCCCGGCCTGATAGACACGGCGGGCAGTCATGCCTCCTATTGAATGACTCACACGCTTGAAAAGTGTCCGGGCGGCTGCCAAGGAGACCTGCTGTTCAAGAATGATGCGGAACAGCGTTTCGATAGTGGCCTGCCGACTCCAGAATTCTGGAATACCGCAGGATGCAAGTATGTTATCCAGTTCGGGAAACCGTGCCGCAAGTTCCTTGGCATAGAGGGGAAAGCTACGTGCGTTGAGGACACCGTAGGGTTCTGAATTCACACGAAAAGCTCAGGGTTCGATTGACTTTAAAAAGTAACAGATGCAATCCTGAATCGCGATTAACGGGTCACGCGTGTACATCGACATGATCACGTCCCTGCGCAATCGTACTTCAGAGTCTTCGATGACGAAATAATGATCCGTAACATCCTGCAGTTCCACATTGTTGGCACGTATTCCATGTGAATGATCCTTCAGACTGCACACCAGACTTCCTGCAGGCAGGCACTTAAAGTTGAATTTATCCAGTTCGGGATTCAGTTCCGGGAAGGTGGGATCCTTGTCCGTGACGCCTGGTTCGACCGTTACACGAACGAAGTTGTCAAAGATCTCCAGCGACTCAGAGGACCTCTCGACCAGTTTTCCTTCGCTCAGGAGTTGCTTCATCAGTGTGCTAGCCCTTTCCGAACTGTCGGGGTCCGTGGGTATGCCAGCTTCGATGGCTATGGATGTGCAAAAGTTGGAAAAGGCCTGGGTGAGGGTGCCGGGCGGCTGCTTGGCCAAGATCGCAAGAGAACTGAAAGAGCTTGCAAGTGAGCATGTCGCAGGTGAGAGGTCCGTGATCACAGAATAGTGCGGGTTCGGACCGGAATTGTTATGCACGTCGATTGCACACCAGGGCCTTTTCGAGCCTGCATAGGCAATTACGTCTTCAGCCAGTTTGTGTTCCGGCGTAGCCCCTCCGTTCCATACGCGATTGTAGTCTGGCTGGCCATCCAGTTTGCGAACACCTTTTTGCGCCGAGAGTACGTTGCCTACAAAAATAAGAACTGACGATGATCGTGCAAGCTCCGGGTTTCTCGAAAACAGCTTGCGAACAGCTTCCCACCCCGATGTTTCATTGCCGTGAAGGAGCACCGAGATGAACAGGGGATCTTTATCGGGCTTGCCAAGATCGAACAATGTCGGGCCGTTGAGAACGTCCGCCAGTTGAGCAGCTGTGCAGTCGAGCACATCAGGCAAGAGTTCATGGCGAAGATCGAAGCGCATCATACGGGCCAGGTGTGCACGGGTTCATCGGTTTCCTGCAGATCGATATAGGCCTGTACCAGGCCGCCGAAGTCGGCGCCATGCTTTTCAACCCAGGTCCGCTGCCAGTCGGCTCCGTTTCGACCGGTTTCCACCCGTGCCTGTACGATGTCCAGGTATTCGTTTGTTTCGGTTGCAGGAATTTCCATCGATTCCAGCGTTTCCCTTGCCATGGGAAGAAGCGTATCCAGAATGAGCTTTCGCACGGGAACTTCCCCCTCCGTCCAGACTACATGGGCATCTAGTCCATGTTTTGCGGCCGCATAGAAGTTATCCCGTGCTGTCGAAAAAGGGATTTTTTCCTTAACCGGGACCTCGAGGTCCGTCAGTCCGCGAACGAACCCATAAAAAGCTGCGCAGTTAGCCACGCAATCTTGAATTGAAGGCCCTGCAGGAAGGACACGGTGTTCAATGCGTATATGGGGCTGCCCATCGTAGTCAAAGCCGACAAGCGGACGGTTCCAGCGCCAGATCGTGCCGTTTTGAAAACGCAAATGGGAAAATTTTTCCCTGGGCTCGTTTTGAACATACGGCAGGAGAATCGGATGCTTGCTCTGGTTTTCGTGGAAGACTTCAAAAAGGGAGCCATTCGCGTAGTCATTTCCGAAGCTGACACGGGGAGGGTAGGTCTTGCCGACATCGATCGCCTGCTCGAATAAAGGGATGCGGGTCTCACACCACAGGGATTTGCCGAACAGGAAAGGCGAGTTTGCACTCAGGGCAATGATCGGCGCAGAGGCCGCAACGGCCGCATTGAAATCACTGACAAAGTTTTCCGGCCTGCACTGCAGGTGAACCTGGAACGCCGTCGTGGCCGCTTCCAGCATGACATCATCGTGATCCATGAGAAGTTCGTCGGTCCCGTGAATGGAAATATGTACCGGGGCACCGTCGCGCAATGCCAGGATTCTGTCGTTCAGCGCGTGGTAGCGGACCATGTCGGACATGTGTCCGGAGTTCAGCAGGTCAGGTTCGAGGGTGGGCAGGATACCAACCGAGACCAGGCGGGAATTGCAGAGCTTGGCCCCCTCGTGACAGGCGTTCCAGGTGGTTTTCAGCTCGTCGTGAAGCCGGGAAAAGACTTTGCCGGTAACGGACACCGGGCTTCCATTGAGCTCGACATTGAACTCGGCCAGCTCCGGTACGACCAGCGGGTTGTCCAGAACGGTCAGGAGTTCCTTGTTGATGGATGCGGGCCGCCCATCCGAATCCACGATGCAGGCTTCCAGTTCAAATCCCAGAATGTCACCCCGGCCGCTGAATCCCTTGTTGTTGAACAGCGTGGCAAGGTGTTCGGTTTCGTTATCCAGGTTTTGCCGAAACTGGCTGAAGTCATCTGCTTCAAAATGTCGGTGGGAGATTTCATCGCCCATAGGAACTCCTTTTGTCCGACTGCAATTGGGGGCAACTGAACGGACCGTAAAACTGCAAGCTTCCTATTATCATATAATTGTATGAGGATTCGGTAGTGCTTAACCCACCCGTCCTGCCAAAGACCCATGCATGCCGGGAGCAGTCTGTAGCCAAAAAAGCGATTTGCGAGTCACTGGAAGCTTGTTGCCGGGCTGCACTGGTCCGCGCCAGGTTGCGGTACTTGACAGTTAAAGCTTGGTTATCGTACCGTGCGCCGCCTCTAGTACAAAGAATCACTCATTTCGGGTTTAATCTGTCAGCCGTCCCCATCGTCTAGAGGCCTAGGACACCGCCCTTTCACGGCGGCAACGGGGGTTCGAATCCCCCTGGGGACGCCACCTATTTCTGCCCACACTGTCATTTTGATATTGCGGCATCTAAACGGGCCACCGCCCAGCCGGTTGAAGGCGTATCCTACCAAGTGGTGTGCCATATATAATTCTGAAAATTTGCCTTATACTTTATCGTGTTTTGTTCAGCTGAACAGGAAAGGTAAGCATACTGCAGGAGGTTGAAATGCCACAGAAAAGCACGTCTGAATCCAAATCTACTGTCCCAGAGACATTTGACCAGGAAGCTTTGAACCGTTGGTTTGATGAAAGACTGGAGCAAAAGCTGCAGGAACGCGAAGAATCCAGGACACCACGGTTGTCATTGATCGCAACAAAAGGGACTCTGGATATGGCGTATCCTCCTTTCATTCTTGCATCAACCGCTGCAGCTATGGGATGGGAGGTTTCGTGCTTCTTTACTTTCTATGCACTCGGGCTGCTGAAAAAGGATCTTGACCTGGAAGTTTCTCCACTGGGCAATCCGGCCATGCCAATGAAAATGCCGTTTGGCCCGGACTGGTTCCAAAACGTGGAATGGAACATACCGAACGCACTCAGCACGAATATCCCGGGTTTTGAGAAATTCGCCACCCTGATGATGAAGCACACCATAAAGGAGAGGGGAGTGGCCAGTATTCAGGAGTTGCGTACCCTTTCCCTGGAGGCCGATGTCAAGATGTTTGCCTGCCAGATGACGGTGGATTTGTTCGGTCACGAAAAAGACGACTTCATCGATGAAGTGGCCGGCTGGGTCGGAGCAGCCTCGTTCTTGCCGGAAGCGCAGAAATCCGATATTTGCCTGTTCATCTGACCTGATGACCCACGGCTGATCGGTCGACTACTCATGTTGGCCACACCTGTGCTGGATTAGCAGCCTGGCATTACAGCCGGGCCTGTCGAAAAGTCGTGCTGCGGCTAGGCGACCCTGATCTGTTGGACAATTTCGTGCCGGTTGTCGGTAATGTCAGCAAGCGTGTACTGGTCCAGCGTGTCGATGAACGCATTCAATGCATCCCCCAGGATGTGTTTGAGCCTGCATGCCTTGACGATCGTGCAGTTTCCCTGGGGATTGAAGCATTCGACGATGAAGAAATCCTTTTCCGTGCTGCGGATCACCTCTCCGATCAGGATTTCATCAGGCTTTTGTGCCAGCTCGACCCCTCCGCCTTTGCCCGGGGTGCTGTTGATGTAGCCGGCTTGCCCGAGTTTGTGTACTACGACACGGACATGGTGCACGGAGATTGAGTACGCTTCTGCAAGCTGGGAAATGGTTGTAAGCTCCCCGTTTGGCTTGCATGCCAGGTAGATCAGAACCCGCAGTGCATAATCAGTAAATTTCGTAACTCGCATGAGTGGACCCTACCGCATTGTTCTACATGCAAATTATATTTCAAAAATTGCCGCCGTTTCGGTAAATCTAAAAATCTATAAAATATAGATCATATATAGTATGATTTATCCATCTGTGATTGATAGATCGACCGATAAAAGAAGGAGGAGCAAAATGAAAAAACGCAACTACCTCTTTGCGTTGTTTATCTCGATCAGTATGACGCTAGTTTTGCTGCATGATGCCATCGCTGAGGATCCGGCCGTGACGCGTACCCGTCACCAGGTCCAAATGCTTGACGTTCTTTACAAAAATGCCGTTGTCCTGATTACCGACAAATATGTGACCGACCCTTCCGTATTTTCTGCCGCGAGCGCAGCCGGTGCACTCTTTCAAGTCATGAAAGACAACGGCTTCCATGAGGTACGCCTGATCGGGCTTACTGATGTCTTGATCAACCCGGCAGTCAACAATCCACAGGATGCCTTTGAGGAAGAGGTCAAGCACAAGCTGCTTGCGGGAGAAGCCACTCACGAGGAAGTGGCCACGGTCGACGGCAAGCGCTATTTGCGCATGGCGACAGCAGTTCCTGTCGTGATGGAGAGATGCGTGATGTGCCATGCAAACTTCAAGGGAGTCGATGGCGCCATTGGATCGCTGGTGTATAAAGTGCCGCTGATTGAGTGAAGCAGCTTATCCTGCATGAAAAAAGGGGGCTGATCGCCCCCTTTTTTTGTGGAAGGATTTGAGAGATTAGCCAAACATCTCGGCCGTCATGTTCTTGAACCAGCTGTATGCATAGTGCACCTCCCGCCTGAGTGCCTCCGGGGTAGCATCAGAGGGCGTCACCCCACCTGCAACCTGATTGATCTTGGATCGATCTTCAGCCAGTTTGTAGATGTTCACCACCGAAATGCCGTAATCAGGTGCGATGATGCTGTAGCAGGCATTTGCATAGGAATTAATCCCTTGCTCTTTATCATGCAGGTGGTGAAGAATCGCCGTTGCGCATACCTTGGCCTCGGTGCTGGCCGCATAGCCAGACTTGGGCATGCCGCTGATGATCCCGGCATCACCGATGACATGTATGCCTTTGTGCCTTTTGGACTCAAACGTGGCGAGGTCCACTGGGCACCACCCTGAATCGTCTGTCAAATCGGCATCGTGTGCGATTTGTGCTGCCTTTTGTGCAGGGATGATGTTGGCGATCGAAGCCTTGTAGTCGTCAAAGTCGGTGCTGACCGTCATGGCCTTGGTGTCCACGGCCTTCACCCCGCCCCCTGTATCGGCACCGGGAACCCACTCGATCATGTCCCCATACACTTTCTTGTAGCCTTGCATAAACAAGCCCTGTTTTGAGAACTTGTCCTTGGCATCTAGGATCAGGATCTTGGACTTCGGTTTGTGATGTTTGAAGTAGTGCGCAATCTGTGCCGCACGCTCATAGGGGCCAGGCGGACAGCGAAACGGATTCCCGGGAGGCGCCAGCACAACGACACCGCCGTCATCCATGGACTCGAGTTGCTTTCTCAACAATGCAGTCTGATGCCCGGCGATCCACGCATGGGGCATGATCTCGGCCGAGGCCTCGTCATAGCCTTCGATGGTCTCCCATTTGAGCGCAATCCCCGGCGACATGATCAGCCGGTCATAGCCCAAGGTTGTGCCATCCGCAGTTTTCACCTTGTGAGCCACCGGATCTACCATCACGGCCTTGTCTTGAACCACTTTGATTCCATGCGAGGCAAGCTTGTCGTAACCGAACTTGATTGTGGAGATATCGCGATCCCCGCCGATCACCTCGTTACTCATGAAGCAAGTGTGGTGGTAAGGCTTGGCCTCCACAATGGTCACCTGAATGGACGGGTCAGCTTTCGCAATATACTTGGCGGCAATCGTACCCCCAACTCCACCACCGACTACGACGACCTTCTTTTTGGCGGCACCAACAATGTGAGGGAAACCAAAGCCTGCAGAGCCCAATGCAAAAGTACTGCCAGCGGCCTTTAGAAAATTTCTTCTGGTAAGTTTTGACATGTTAATTTCTCCTGCAATCGTGAACGCTGTGTTATTTCTTGCCGGCGTAAAACTGGATCAGGGCAGCGGTTGAGCCGTCACCAAAGGCTGCATGCGCATCTTTCATCTGCTTTTTCATTTTCTTCGGCATGGCCCGGTCACCACTTTCAAAATCCGCCATGGTGTATTCAAGGTAAGGAATCCATTGTCCGGCGAGCACACCCGCATCATCCTCTGCAGAACTGCCTCCATTCTCATGGCATTTCTCGCAGTGAAGCTCGTGAATCTCTGCGCCTGCTTTCGCTTGCTTTGCATCCACATTCTGATCGGCAGCCACGAAGGGCAGGCCTGCAAAATGCTTGGCGATGACTTTGATCTCGGCCTCAGTGTATCCTTTTGCGATACGATCCATGACGGTTGAGGTTCGCGCAAAGAACTCGACATCCTCAAGATCCGGGTCAGCCTCAATGATGGCCTCAACCTTGTCCTCATCATTGTCATACTTATAGGCCAGCATCGCAGCGATGATATAAAGTTCCGACATCCCTGAGATCGTAGGGGTTGCAGGTCCTTCACTGATACCACCGGGCCCATGGCAGCCCAGGCATGTGTCAGAGAGCATGGACGGGCTTGCAGTTTCTCCGGCTAGAGACGTACTGAAAGGCATCAGCACAAATACACAAAAAAGAAGCGCCTTGAGAGCGACTTTATGCAACATGGTTATCCTCCTATCCCAGGCATCAACATCATCAATCTCCAGGCCGGAAGTTCAGGAGCATCCGGTCTAACTGGCATCGACATTATTTTGCGCACATATTAGCACAGTAAATGGCTTGCTTTTAGGCCTATATCTGGCCTAATTCAGAGCAACGTCTTCCGCCGAGTCGGGCTTTTTGGGCATTTTGTGGGCGACACCCTTGTGGCAGTCGATGCAGGTCTTGCCTCGAGTCTCGGCATTTTTGTGTTTCTTCCGCGCCGAACGGTCTTGTTCCTTGAGATCCATCGCCGCAATAGTGTGGCATGACTCGCATTCCCTTGAACCGGTGGCCTCCATGCGAGCCCAGACTGCATTCGCCATGGTCCATCGGTACGCCTCAAACTTTTCTTCGCTGTCTATGGTCCCAAGGATTTCATGCCAGACATCTTTAGCGGCCCTCAGCTTGGCGTACATTTTCGGACCGAGCGAGTGGGGCACATGACAATCGGAGCAACCGGCACGTACACCGGATACATTTGAATAATGAGCACTCTCCATCCATTCCTTCTGGACCCACTGCATCGAGTGGCACGAGGTGCAAAATTCAGTGCTGTTGGTAGCTTCCAGTACGAATGATGAGGATGTTGCGGCGACTGCCCCGAGAATCAGCAGTAGTATGGCGGCGGCAAATTTCAATCAAAAGTCTCCCTGGCGGTCCTGTTCCCAAATAGGCTAATGACAGGGCAAGCGGTATGAAAGTATACTGGATTACGGTATCAAATTATACGATCCCACAGGGACTTGTGCTCACCGAAGATTCACTGATATGTACCGAACTGTTGCTGTTTTGATAATCGCCTTTGCGACATGGCCGGTCGCGCTCAGCGCGCAGAGTCAGGATCCGTCTGATGCTTCAGTTTCATCCCAGTCGGAAGTGGCAGGTTCTGTTGACGGCGGGTCGGATGCAGTCTCTGATTCTAATGATGTACCGGATGATGAGGCGCCGGCAGCGGAAGCTCCCGGCTCGACTCATGCCGGCAGTGACTCAGGAGTCCAGGAAGTGCCGAAGAGTGCATCATCCTCGCCGCCGAACAACTGGCTTGCCATGTCAGGATCGAATTTCAACCTGTTTCATCCCATGGGCATGATGAACCCGGCCATGTACATGAACATGATGTATCCAATGATGGGCATGGCAAGCCCGATGTTCAATTACCCGGTCGATGCCATGACCCAGATGCAGTTCATGGATATGATGATGCGGTCCATGGACCCCCACATGATGTTCGGCATGTTTGGCCAGGCAAGTCCAGCGTACAGGGAAGGGCAAGTGCCGGAGCACCTGCCGGTGATCACTGTCCCGGGATTCCCGACGCAGAGTTACCGGCCTTGGCCCGTAAACAAGGTATCCCCGGGAGTATCACGGGAAGCGAAGAAAAATGCATTCCAAACCGCGATGGCGGTGAGCCCGCTCTCCATGCGTGACATGCTAAGCATCATGGCTGAGAAAATTCCGGTGGATGAAGGTGTGTCCTGGGACGATGCCGTGGAGGCAATGAAGCTTCGGGCCAACGAAGTCAACTTTAAGTACGTAGGCTCCAGTCCCTTGTGGAAGGAAATCGAGGCAGTCACGGGCAAGCCCTCGGCACGAGTCGAGATGTTCCGGTTTTGTGATGGCGCGGTTGCACGCAAGATTCTGGACACCATTCCTGAGTTCGTGATATTCCTGCCATGCTCGATCTCATTGATTGAGGATGGGGACGGACAACTCTGGGTCATGACCCTCGACTGGGATATCCAGTGGTTGGATTTTGCACAAAACAGGAATTCACACTTGAGCAAGGAATTGCGTAAAGATGCAGTGAGGATTCGTGAGTCCATTGCGTACATCATGGAAGGGGCTGCAACGGGAGATTTTTAGTTGAAGTTTTTTAATCAGAGTAACCGGTAGGTATTCAAATGCTATTTCAAGACAGGTTGTACCGTCAGGCTGTATTTGCAGTCTGCCTTTTTGTTGCAAGTATCGCAGGTGTCCATGCAGAAGAGGCACAGCAAGCACCGCCCGCTGCAGGCGGCATGGCGGAAATGACAGCGACGATGCAAAAATCCATGGACCCCAATGTCTGGGCGCAGATGATGGCCATGATGATGAACCCGCAGCAGTCCTCTGCAATTGCTACCTGTGCCCTGTGTCATGAAGGGGCAGACGTGGCCCGTTTCCAGAAGGACTACGGACCCATGATGGATGCAATGTGGGAACCCTACAAGGGCATGATGAACCCGCATATGATGAGTTCCATGATGAATCCAGCCATGTACATGAGCATGATGTACCCGATGATGGGCATGATGGGACCCATGATGAACCCCATGGCAATGATGAACCCCATGGCAATGATGAATCCGATGGCAATGATGAACCCCATGACCATGATGAATCCGTCCATGTACATGAACATGATGAATCCGATGATGGGCATGATGGGCGGTATACCCATGCATGGTGGCGGGAATCCCATGATGCCGCCGATGCCAGGTGCAGGGCAGGCTCCCAACACCGAGCAGCAAAAGCAGTGGTTTGACCAGTGGTCGGAAATGATGAAGAACTTCATGCCTGGCACTGGAACTCCCAGCCCGCAGCAATAGTGCGATATGTGACGTTTGGCCCGTACAGCCAAGTGCGGGAGAGGCAGCGTATTGTCTTGCGGTATGCCGTTTTGTGGCGAGAATCAAAGCTTCGTTTGAAATCTTAGGTTCAGCCCATAAATCTCTGTTTGCTAAACAATGATTGCAGATCTTGTGCGCGGGAGGTGTCCGGTTTATCTGACTGTGTCGACTCGGATCTGTATAGGATTGATGGCCTGCAAAGTGCGGCTTGAATGCAATTCGCACGTTACTGCAGGTGGTTCCATGTGGTGAATTTGGAAAGCTCTCATTGTATAATTACAAGCTGCCTTAACCGATCTTACTCAAGACCCCATGGAAGAATTTTCTAACCTTCATTTGGTAGCCTCATTAGGTTTTATAGTGGCTGCCATATTTGGTTTTGTGGGCAACAAGACCCATTTTTGCTCAATGGGGGCGATCAGCGATGTCATAAACATGGGTTCCAAAGGGCGCTTGGGAGCCTGGTTTCTTGCGATCGGTATAGCAATCCTGGGGGCCCAGTTTCTGTTCATCCAGGGCCTGGTGGATTTGAATGCTTCGATTTACCTGTCGCCTAATCTGTACATACTCAGCTATATCCTCGGTGGCATCCTGTTCGGTGTAGGTATGACGCTTGCCGCAGGCTGCGGCCAGCGCAACCTGATCCGGGTAGGTGGTGGAAACCTGAAGGCCCTGATCGTGATCCTTGTGCTGGGCATTACTGCCTACACAACCATGCGCGGGCTGTTGGCGCTGGTGCGATTGAACTGGGTATATGCCGTCAATGCTGACCTGACAAACCAGGGGCTCCAGGATCAAAGCCTGATCAGCTACATGGGCGCACTCCTGAAGCTTGAGAGTACAGAGTGGCTGAGGAAAATCATCGGCTTTCTTGTAGCCGCGGGATTCATCACTTATGCCTTCAAGCATAAGGAATTCAGGAGCAGCTTCGACAACATCATCGCAGGCGTTGTGATCGGTGCTTGCGTGGTTGCCGCATGGTACATCACAGGATACCTGGGCCAGGATGACTTTGACCCCGTCACCCCCCAAGGGATGTCTTTCATAGGTCCGACCGGGAATGCAATCAGCTATTTGATGACCTTCACGGGGGCGCAGATCAATTTCGGTATTGCCGTAGCCTTGGGAATGGTCGTCGGCTCCTTCATCTACGCCGTCATGTCGAATTCATTCAGGATAGAGACCTTCAGCAACCGGTCTGAGATGGTCAGCCATCTGGTGGGTGCTGTGCTCATGGGTTTCGGCGGGGTACTCTCGTTTGGTTGCACGATAGGGCAGGGCGTTACAGGTATGTCCACGCTGGCTATGGGCTCTATCATGGCACTGACCTCGATCATTTTCGGCAGCGCCCTCACCATGAAGGTCCAGTACCATATCTTGGATGAGAAGGGATTCATGGAGGCGTTGAGCACCTCGCTTTCGGAACTGCTGCTCCCTTGGAGAAAGCAGGCGACATGAGCGCGGTCTGACTTGCCGGCAGACCGATTACTTGATCTGAGCTTCCCCGGCCCCTGACTGGCCCTGGTTGTCCACCCAGTTGATCCGGACGGTATCGCCCGGCTTGCCGCCGTCAAATTCAAATGACCAGTACGGGTTCTTGGAAATGCCTGTACCCCATTCTGCGGTGATGATCACTTCGCCATTGAGCTCCGCTTTAACTTCCTTGATGAAGTGTGCCGGAACCAGCTCTCCGGTATCGGGATCTTTTCTGCTCCCTGATTCCATGACGTGGTACATGATGGCCTTGACCGTGGTTTTGCCATCTTTCGCTTTTGCCCTGATTTTCATCGGTTTTTGAGCCATCTTTTTCCTCTGCTCCCTTGAGTCTAGACGCAACCGCCTGCCGTGACGCGAACAGCATTTTTCGCGCTGTACAGTTTGCCTTGTGCTTTCACGATAGCCACAACGTTAGAGCTTTCCCTCAGCTTGATGCGAGTGGAGACAAACGGTCGGGACTTGCCGTGGAAATAGAATCTTGAAATCCAGGGCCTTGGGTTCTTGTCGCCAAAAATACTGATCCACTCCACATTGTCCAGGTCCGTGGAAATCTTGACAGGCACGGTTGCGCCATTTTCAGCAACTTCCGGCGCCTGGATCGTAACGTGACCTTCAAGAAGCGGCTGATCGCCGATAAGACCCTTGAGGGCAGGCAGGTACTCTGTTTCATCAAATGCAGCTGCCGGCCAAGCCGCCCTTGAAATGCGGGAAAAAAGTCCCGGACCCAGTATTAAAACACCTGAGTAGAAGCAACGGTGAATAAAGCTTCTTCGTGAAATACTCATGAATTCCTCTTCAGTTAAATGATCCTAGGGTAGTGTAGTATGCTGCCTGACACGCACTGACAATTCGTATTACAGCAAAACGACCTGTGCATATTTTACTATGTAAGCCCCGAGATGTGCTAATACATTTGGACATTTATCGGCTCAGATAGTTTCCTGATGTCCATCCAGAAGCAGGAGAATAGGGGAGTCCAGCATCGGCGGCCCGCCAGGAGTTAGAAAATGATGAGTAGCTACGGGGTTTTGCTGTTTATCCATATCAGCACTGTATTTATTTCAATTGCAGGGTTTCTGGTACGCGGTGTCTGGATGATGCAATCATCGCCCCTGCTGCAGCAACGTTGGGTCAGGGTGACGCCTCATGTCAACGATTCGCTTTTGCTGGTCTCAGCCATTGCGCTGGTAGTCATCACATCTCAGTATCCGGGGCCTTCATCGTGGATCAATGCGAAGATTGTTGCACTGGTGGTCTACATCCTGCTTGGGATCATTGCACTGAACCGGGGGAAGACGATGCAGATTCGAGTAACCGCCTGGACTCTGGCCTTAGTCGTCTATGCCTATATGGTTCTGGTCGCATTCAGCAAGAGTGCTTTCCCAATATAGCCGCCGGCAACTGAAGGTGGTCAGGCAAGGCACCTGTCATTCGAGCAAACCATGCACAAAAAAAGCCCCGATCAGTTGATCAGGGCTTTGATGATTGGGTGGAGTGAAACTTCTACTCCGGTTCCAGGGAGTCAGTACACTCCAGTTGCTTCCTGCAAAAGCTGAGATCCTTCTGCCTTACTCTGCGGCCGTGGAAGCAGAAGCATCTGCTACAACAGGGGGATAGAAGGAGCTGAACATGTTGGCGTACACGCTGGGATCCATCATCCATGCTGTAGACTCTTGCTGCCATTTCGGATCAGCCATCTTGTACATCGGCTGATAGAACTGAGGATTCATGGCTGCTGCCATCCACTGCGAATAAAAGGCCGGGTTCATGTAAGCGTACATGAACTGGTAGGTCTGCGGGTTCATGGCAGCGGTCATCCAGTTCGCATACAGCTGCGGGTTCATGAACGGTGCCATAGCCCCCATCAACTTGCCAGGATCACTGAAGTTAACAGCCCATGCAGACCATTGCTTGGGATCCATGGAGCAGTTCATGAGTGCCTGCGCAGTAGCAGGGTTGTTGACTGCAATCATGAATTCATTGAATTTGACAGGGTCAGCCATGGTGGCTGCCATCACCGCAGGATCAGTGAATGCAGCATGCACTGAACATGAAGGGACGGATTCTTTTACAGCAGGCTGTTCATCTTTGGATACCTCACCAAAAACGGGAACGATGCTCAGCATCAAAATGCCTGCCAAAACTGAATAAGCAAGTTTTGAAATTTTCATTTGTGGAACCTCATAGCCTTAAAGATATTTAAAATATAAGAATATTCTAATATAATTTTAATAAAATACTATTAGATATATTTAATATAGAGATAACGATTGCTTATATTGCCTACAAAGGATGATGCATTCGATGGTAAACCGTCGAAAATGGCTCTGCCATGGCATAGTCCTCGCTATCTCTCAGGCTGTTCGAATGCCCTGTAAGCAGGGATGCAGATGCCATGACACATGCCAGAACAATTGCAAACACATACAAGCGGGAGTCTAGGTACTTCATTGGTGCCTCCAAACGTATAGCGGCTTCAAAATTCTTCGATACACGATTGATGAAGCAATTAGTGTGCCAGCCGTCGGGTAACAGAAAGGGGCAAGATCGGGTGAATTTTGGCGCGTGATCTGATCACGCTGCATTCTGGTAGGGCACGGATGCACCATCCAGGACAAGCGAAAGACCAAGGCCTGAATAATTCGAAGGAGGAGGCTTTTACTAACTTAGCTCTGGAGCGGGTATGAGCCTGGAGGACGCAGATTGGAAGCATCTGAAGTCTGACCTGATCTATAACTTCGCATAATGTATATTATGTTAAATTAAAGGAAGATCAAGAATATCAGGGCCGTCAGGGTGGCAGGTACCTCAGCCTCCACTGCCGGATGACCCCGAGGACACTGATCCCCGCCCAGAAACTCTGGACAATGATTCCTGACAGATTGAAGTTGTGCAGCAGCGAGATGATGACGAAGAATGCCCCGAGTGCATTCAGAATTGAATAGGTAAAGCTCGCACTGCTCATGCGCTCCATTTGCAGAAGGATGTAGGTTCCGACGATGAAGGACACACCGAGATTGCCCAGGATGTCATGCCATTCGTAGCTCATGCCTGCCTGCCCTTCGCCTGCAATTGCCTCGCAATGCCGATCAGGCTTGCCCCGACCCAAAAGACCTCGATAATGAAAAGAGACAGATTGAAGTCATACATTAAGGAGATGATGATAAAGAATGCGCCCAGTGCGTTCAGAATCGAATAGGTAAAGCTCGTGCTTTGCATCCGGCCCAGTTGCAGGAGGAGATAGGTCCCGATGATGAAAGACACACCGAGGTTGCCTAGGATGTCATGCCATTCGTAGCTCATGCCTGCCTGCGCAACTGTGTACTGAAAAATATGAGATATTCACTATCTGACATACCCTATTCTAACTATGCCTTGGTTTGCAGGCATGACCGGTTAATCCAGGGTGACCACGATCTTGAAGACACATGGGCTGTTAAGCCGGCTTGATCAAGCATAGTCATTTTATATGCCTGGATTGTCAATCATCATCCCGGTGCTGAATGAAGAGCGCTTCCTGGCCGGAAACAGAGAAAGGCTTGTTTCTTTGTTGCAAGAGGGTCATGAGATCCTCGTTGTGGACGGGGGCAGCCAGGATAACTCAGTAGATATTGCCCGTGCACTTGGCTGCAGAGTCTTTTCCACCAGAGCCTCGCGTGGCCATCAGCTGGGCTACGGTGCCAGCCATAGCAAAGGCGATGTTCTTTTGTTTCTTCATGCAGATACACACCTGCCATCCCATGCTGCACAAGTGATTGCCCAGGCACTTGCGAAACCCGAATCGCTATGGGGCCGGTTTGACGTGCGGTTTTCGAACCCGAGCCCGGTTTTTCAAGTCATCGCCTGGTTCATGAACAAGCGCAGTTGCCTGACGGGTATCGCAACGGGCGACCACGCCCTGTTCATCAAACGAAAACTCTACTTCGGTTGCGGCGGGTATACGGATGTGCCTCTCATGGAAGACGTGGAGCTCTGCCGGCGGCTGAAAAGACACGCTTCCCCTGTCTGCCTGTCCGAGGAAGTCGTCACTTCCAGTCGCAGATGGGAGCAAAACGGGATTATGAAAACGGTCATCACGATGTGGTGGCTGCGGCTGATGTTCTTCCTTGGCCAGTCCCCCGAAAAACTGGCCAGGCTGTATCGCTGAGATGCAACCCGAAAAGACAGTAGTGTGTTTTTGCAAACATCCTGACCCGGGCATGGTCAAGTCGCGGCTGGCGAAGGACCTGGGCAGGGAGTTTGCTGCTGCCGTATACAAGGTCATGCTCGAACACACTGTGCAAACGATATCCCTTGGTGATCATGTACCTGCACTGCACTGTTTTCCGGATACTCATCACGCTTTCCTTGAGTATTGCAGCAACAAATACCATGTTCCTTTACATAAGCAGGAAGGAGGTGATCTGGGCGAGCGTATGCTTCATGCGATCCGCAGCCATCTGAAAGACGGCCACGCGGTTGTCCTGATCGGCTCCGATTGTCCCGAGCTCGGCCTGGATTACATCAACGAGGCCTTCCATCTGCTGAATACAGGAAACGATATTGTCCTGGGACCAACCCGTGACGGCGGCTACGCCCTGATCGGAGCTACCCGGATTGACAGCCTGGTTTTCGAAGGTATTCCCTGGGGTACCGGCCGCGTATTGAACGAAACCCTTCGGAATATCAAGGCACTGCGATGGAAATCTTCGTGTTTACCGGAGGTGCGGGACGTGGATATCTTCGAGGATTATCAATATTTCCTCAATCACAAGGATCACCAGCAGTTATTTGAAACGGTTCATCGCAACTTTTCTGCGGTCGGCTGATTTCATTATGGGTTGAGTGCCCTGCCCCTGCGCAGCACAAAGTGTGGGCGAACCAGGGAAACAACTCAGGATGAGGCAGGACCATGCAGCCGTTCATTACGGCGGCGTAACAGCTCGAGCGCTGTCAATAGCAGAATGGAGACACACACGAGCAGCGTCGCCACAGCCAGTATGGTTGGGCGAATCTCCTCCCGGATGCCCGAGAACATCTTCCAGGGTATGGTTCTTTGTTCCACAGACCCCACGAACAGCACGACAACAACTTCGTCAAACGAAGTGATGAAGGCGAACAAGGCGCCCGAAACCACGCCCGGAAGTATCAAGGGTACGGTGACCTTGAAGAATGTTTCGGTTGGGCTCGCGCCCAGGCTGGCTGCAGCGCGGGTCAGCGAATGGTCAAAATTGGTCAGGGTCGCCGTGACGGTGATGACCACGAAAGGCGTCCCCAGAGCGGCATGGGCCAGTATCACGCCCAGATGCGTGGACGCGATCCCGATGCGCGTGTAAAAAAAGTACATCCCTGCTGCAGAGATGATCAGCGGGACGATCATCGGCGAGATCAGCAGGGCCATGAAAGCGGCCTTAAACGGCATCTGTGACCGGCTCAGACCAAGCGCGGCCAGGGTGCCGAGCAAGGTGGATATCAGTGTCGCAAAGATGGCGATCACGAAACTGTTTCGTACCGCGTGCTGCCAAGACTCCTCGGTGAAAAACTCGCGGTACCATTGCGTGCTGTAGCCAGCCGGATCAAGGGACAGCATCTCCGGTGAGAAGGTGAAGTACGGAAGTGTATTGAAGCTCAGCGGCACGATGACGAAGATCGGCGCAACCAAAAACACCAGGATCGCAGCGCATATCACCCGGTAGGTATAGTGCCAGCCCTTCTCGAGCGGTGAGTAGTAGATCGGTAAAGCCATGGACGGCCTCAGCCCAGTTTCATGTTGCTGACCCCGACGATCTTGTCGTAGACCAGATAAAGCACCAGCACCAGGGCGAGCAGTATGACACCCAGGGCGGCGGCCAGACCCCAGTTCAGGGTCTCGCTGATGTGAACGGCGATGAAGTTTGAAATGAAGGTACCGGTTCGACCGCCGACAAGGGCCGGGGTGATGTAGTAACCGATCGACAGTATGAACACCAGTATGCAGCCGGCACCGATGCCCGGCACGGTGTTGGGCATGTACACGCGTACGAACGCGGTAAATGGGGAAGCGCCAAGCGAGCGGGCGGCCTGCATGTACGATGCCGGGATTGTTTTCATGACCGAATAGAGCGGCAGGATCATGAACGGCAACAGGATGTGGGTCATGGCGACAATGGTCCCGATCTTGTTGTAAATCATCTGCAGTCGCGCGTCTTCAGGAATGAGGCCGATAAACACTAGCAGATCATTCAGTACCCCCTGCGTCTGGAGCAGAGCAATCCAGGAGGTCGTGCGTACCAGCAACGAGGTCCAGAACGGCAAAAGGACGAGGATCATGAGCAGATTGCCTGTACGCGCAGGCAGGCTTGCAAGGAGATACGAAACCGGATAGCCCAGGATCAAGCACAGCACCGTGATCAGCAGGCTCATCCACAAAGTGCGGTAAAACAAAGACACGTAGATCCGGCGCGGTTCGGGCTGGCGTGCGATCTCACCCTGGTCGTCGAGACGCAAATCCGATGAAGCCAGGAAATAGCTCCCGGTGAGCGCACCGGACTCCCGGTGAATCAACTGCCAGACGCCTGCGTCGTTCCAGCGTTTGTCGACCTCGAGAAGCTGTTCCTTGAAGGGGGCTTCGGTGATGCGCTTGGCATGGCGCCCTGTTTTTCTGAACAGGCTGGACATGCCTGGCTTTTCGTAATTCAGGCGCCGCCCTACTCGGCCCAGAGTTTTTTGCTCGTGGGCAGCCTGGATGTCCAGGATCAGGGCCTCGAAAACGGGTTCACCGGGTAATTCTGTACTCTTCGAGTCCCAGGCCTGAATGGCCACTGTAGTTTGCGGGAGAACGGAGGCCACGATCCGGTTATCGACACTGCGATACAGCATGTCCAGGATCGGTAAAACGAACGTTACCGTCAGAAAGGCCAGCAACGGGAGTACCAGCATCAGTGCACGCAGGCGACTCCGCAACAGTGTCCGCTGAAGACTGAGCCCCAGCGGCATGCCGTCGGCAGTGCGTATTATCTCACCGGATCCCTGTGTCATGCAGTTCGGTTCTCAGACACGTCGCATGTCAGGACAAAAGAAGCTCGTTGCCGGTTAACGAGAAACCGTCCCCTCTTCTCTCACGACATCACTTGGCGAGCCAGGCATTGAAGCGCTCATCGAGTTCGGCCCGGTAATCGGCCCACCAGACGTAATCAAACTGCAGAACCGTCTTGTTATTTTTCGCATCGGTGGGCATGTGCGGCTTCATGTCGATGCCGAGCTCGGCATGCTTGCCAACCAGTGGAGCGGAAGAATGGCGTGCCGGGCCGTAGGAAATATACTTGGCCTGGTCTGCCAGGCGTTGCGTGTCGGTGGCAAATCTCATATAGGCCTTGACCGCTTCAAGATCTTTCACCCCTTTTGGTACTACCCAGCCATCCAGGTCAAAGGCCTGCCAGTCCCACAGCATTGCGATCGGCTGGTTCTTTTCTGCGATTGCAGAAAACAGTCGACCGTTGTAGGCAGAGGCGATCACGACCTCACCGTCGGCTAGCAGCTGTGGCGGTTGTGCGCCTTCCGACCACCAGATCACATGGTCCTTGATAGTGTCCAGCTTCGCAAATGCCCGGTCCACACCTTCCGGTGTACTCAACACCTCGTACACCTCGTCACCCGGAACCCCGTCCGCAATCAGCGCCCATTCCAGATTATTGATCGGTGCTTTCTGCAGCGCCCGTTTTCCCGGAAAGGTCTCGGGGTCAAAGATGTCCACGATGGTCGAGGGTTGCCTGCCCTGGAATGCGTCTGTGCGATACCCGAAGGTGGTGGAATAGACGATCTGCGGGATGAAACAGTTGGTCCCGCCAGGCGTCAGCGTACCTGCAAAGAAATCCTCAGATGCCGGCGTGCCGTCGGGGGCCGGGGCCAGCCAGGTGTCCGGGTCGATTTCTTCGATCAGGCCCTCATCGCATGCGGTGATTGCATCTGCTGCAACCATGTCGACAATGTCCCAAGTGACATTGCCCGATTCAACCTGTGCCCGGACTTTGGCAAGCCCTTCCGCTCCGGAATCATCGTTGATGATGCGCACACCGGGATTTTCAGCCATGTACGGGTCGTGGTAGGCCTTTTGCTGGCTCGCGGTGTAGGCTCCGCCCCAGGACACGATCGTCAGGTCGATTGCATGGCCGTTTCCGGCGAGCAGCGCCATACTGAATGCAACGGCAGCAGCCTGTATGAGATGTTTCATTTGGATATCCCCCTTCGCGGATTCTTTATCATCGGATGCGCCCACTTGCAGCGGCTGACACCCTGTTATCACGGCCCTGTTTCCGGGCGACCATTATACATGGCCGTTTTGCATGAGATAACACGGGCTTGAGTAGACGGTTTAGCAATACTGGTGAGGATGCATCCTGAAGACAGCGGATGCAATCCTTGACTTATGATGACGCAGATAGTTTGATGATGTTCTGATGAAACGCTATACGTCTGCACTGATCTACATCCTGGCCCTTTTCCTGCTGGCAGTACCCGCCGTGCATGCTGGAGCGGAACCCGGGGACGATACCGAGGCCCTGAAGCAGCGGATCGAACAGCTGGAGGGCGAGCTCGCAGAGGTTCGCAAGAAGCTTGCCGAGGCCGAGGCCCAAAATGTTGCGCAGGCTTCGGCCAGCGAGGAACCTGTGGTGCCGCCCGTGCACCGCCCCGTGAAAATCGGGGGTGCCCTGGGCATCAACTACGCCTACGGTGATTATGCAAGCGGCAGTCGCAGGAACGAGGACGTCGGAGACGTCGATCTGGATATCTTCCGCCTGAACGCGGACCTGGACTCCGACGGGTGGATCGGCCGGGTCGAGTACCGGTGGTATGACACGTACAGCATGATGCACACGGCCTGGCTCGGGTACGAGTCGGACCGGTACGGTACGGTCAAGGCCGGCATTGTCCGTGTTCCTTTCGGGCCCGGACCGTACGGGGTTTCAACCAGCTGGTACTTCGATCAGCACTTCTACATCGGGCTGTCGGATGACATGGACCTGGGAGTCCGGTGGACGAAATCCTATGGAGACCTGGCCGTTGACCTTGCCTACTATTTCCAGGATGAGGGGGAATGGGATGGCGAAAGCCGGGACAGCTCCCGGTACGCTTATGACCTCGTGACCTGGGATGAGCATGCCGATGCCGAGGGCAATGTCACCTATGGCGCCGGGGAAAATGGCTTTGAGGAAGATGGTCAGCTCAACCTTCGCATGATCTACTCGACCGAGCGCTTCGGAGACCTGGGAGCATCCTTCCAGTATGGCTGGCTGAAGGGCAAGAATGTGGAGGACAGCGGTGCCGACCATTTCGCTGTTTCTGCGCATGCAGAAAACTCGTTCGGGGACTTCACGCTGTTGTCCCAGCTTTCCTACTACGAGTTCGACATCACGGATGATACGCCGTGGGGGACGGGCGATCTGATTCCCATGGGCGCCTATGACTTTGCATGGCTGGTGGCTTCCGAGGGATGGATCCCTGCCGTGTCGCTTCGCTACCACGGCATCGACACATCGGGCATCCCCTGGATTGACAGTGTCACGCCCTTTCTTGAGTGGAGCACCATTCTCAAGGACAGGAGCGATTTCAATGACAGCACCCTGTGGAGCCTGGGTGCCCTGATGTACTGGGGCAACCTGTACATCTATGCCGAACTCGGGATTTCCGACGGCAGTATCTTTGTCGGCAGCGAGGGCGACGACTACTCCAACATCTATGACGGTGTCGGTGACGTGGGCGCCAACGGCAACGACCGCTGGAACAAGCGGTTCAATATCAACGCGCGCTACTACTTCAACCTGTTCCAGTAGCGGCTTTCGCTTATTGCTTCGGGCTAGGCGGTGATCGACGGCTCCTGGAGCGTATCCAGCGCGCGACAGTCATCGGCCGCCCAGCACAGCTTGACCTGGTCCCCTGCACCGAGAGAAGTGCGCTGCTGCGTATTCGACACCTTGACCACGAATTCGTGGTTTCCGGCAACGGCCAGGCGCACGCGGATGTGGTCCCCCAGGTAGATCAGCTCCTCGACACGACCGCAGACCTGGTTGTCGCCGGGCTTTGCATTCTCGGTCACCGTGATCCGCTCAGGGCGAAGCGAAAGCGTGGTCGGCATGCCCTCCCCGTCCACCTTGACCTTCAGCGCGCGGACCACTTCGCCGCTTTCCAGCTCGACCTGGCAATAGGCCCCGTCCATGGACTGCACTTTGCCCTGCAGGCAGTTGTTCTCGCCGATGAAGCGGGCCACGAAGGCATTCTCGGGCTGCTCGTACAGCACGTCCGGGGTGGCCAGCTGCTGGATCACCCCGTCGTTGAATACTGCGATTCGGTCGGACATGGTCAGGGCTTCGGATTGGTCGTGGGTGACATAGACCACGGTCACCCCGAGGGTTTCGTGTATGCGCTTGATCTCGAACTGCATCTCCTCGCGCAGGTTCTTGTCCAGCGCGCCAAGCGGCTCGTCCATCAGCACCAGCACCGGCTCAAACACCAGGGCCCTCGCGACCGCCACCCGCTGTCGCTGACCCCCGGACAGCTGGGCGGGACGTCGACTGCCAAAGCCCGCCAGCTTCACCATGTCCAGGGCCCTCTCGACCCGGGTTTCGATCTCCGGTCTCGGGAGCTTGCGCACTTGTAGGGGAAACGCCAGGTTTTCAGCGACGCTCATGTGCGGGAACAGGGCATAATTCTGGAACACCATGCCGATGCCCCGCCGATGGGGGGCAACCCGGTTGATGGGCTGGTTATTCAGGTAGATTTCACCATAGGTCGCCGGTTCGAACCCGGCCAGCATCATCAGGCAGGTGGTCTTGCCCGAGCCTGAAGGGCCCAGCATGGTCATGAACTCGCCGGTCTCGATATTCAGGTTTAGATCCTTGATGACCAGCGCCTGACCATCGTAGCTTTTCTGGACATGGTCGAACTTGACGATGGTCTGCCGGCTTTCAACCATGCAGGCCTCCCGTGACAAACTGCTCGGCCGTGCAAATGACCTCCAGGCCGGCATTCTTTTTACCCGTGCTTTCGTTCAGGACACGGCGCCAGGCCCTGGCGCCCGGCATGCTGTGAAACAGGCCGGACAGATGACGGCACAGGGTGGCCGATGGGGCGCCAGCATCGAGCTGTTGTCGAACATAGCTCTTGTAGGCTTTCAGCACTTCGTGACGAGAAGGTACCTGAGTGTGGAACAATGCGGCATCCATGGTCGCTAGAAAGTATGGATTTTCATACGCTTCCCTGCCGATCATGATGCCATCCACGTGCTTCAGGTGCTCCAGGATTTTTTCCTCATCAGACAAGCCGCCGTTGAGGACAATCCTCAGGTCCGGAAAGTCCTGTTTCAGGCGGTATACGAATTCGTAGCGCAATGGAGGTACGCTGCGGTTTTGCTTCGGGCTCAAACCGGACAAAAAGGCCTTGCGCGCATGCACGATGAAAATGGAGCACCCCGCCGCAGCCACAGTATCGACGAAATGATGCAGATCCGGGTAACGGTCGTGATCATCCACGCCGATCCGGGTCTTGACGCTGATCCGAACAGGCGCCACGGTTTGCATGGCGCGAACGCAGTCCGCAACGGTTTGCGGCTCGAGCATCAGGCAGGCCCCGAATCTGCCGGCCTGCACGCGGTTGCTGGGACAGCCGACATTGATATTGACCTCGTCATAGCCGAGCTCCGCAGCATACTCGGTGCAGCGCTGCATGTCCGGTACATGGCTTCCACCAACCTGCAGGGCGAGCGGGTGCTCGCTCGAATCGAACTCGAGCAAGCGCTCGTGATTGCCATGCACCAGTGCCCCGGCAGCCATCATTTCCGTATACAGCATGCTGTTCTTGCTCAGCAGGCGTGCGAGGTAGCGGTAATGACGGTCCGTACAGTTCATCATGGGGGCCACGCACAGACGGTGCGGATGGAGGGGGGCTTGGTTCATGGCAGTTGCAGGGAAGCTCATGCGTATCGCCGCCGGAGAAATTCGACCACGGCGCGAAGGCCCATCGCTTCCCCGCCCTTGGGCCGCCCTGCCCGCTCTCGCGTGTTCCAGGCCATGACGTCAAAATGCAGCCAGCGAATGGCGTCAGGGACAAACTCGTCCAGGAACAATGCGGCGGTGATTGCACCTGCATATCCGCTGCTTGAGCAGTTCGAGATATCCGCGATGTCACTGTCGAGAAGCTGGTGATAAGGCTTGTGCAACGGCAACTGCCATACCGGGTCGTCGACACTGGAGGATGCGGCCATCAGGTCTTGTGCGACGGCCTTGTCGTTCGTGAAAAATGCGGGCACTTCCGTTCCAAGGGCAACCCTTGCAGCACCGGTCAGGGTGGCAAAGTCCACGATGAGGTCAGGGTCGTCCTCCGCCGCCCGCGAAATGGCGTCGCACAGGATCAGGCGCCCTTCTGCATCCGTATCCTCGACTTCTATGGTCTTGCCGCTTCTTGAAGTCAGGACATCACCAGGACGGTAGGCATTGCCGGAGATGGCGTTCTCCACGGCCGGGATCAATACCTGCAAACGGACCGGCAGGCCCAGCTTCATGATGGCACTGGCAATCCCTGCAGCATGTGCAGCCCCGCCCATATCCTTTTTCATCAATCGCATGCCCCGTGCGCTCTTGATGTCCAGCCCGCCACTGTCAAACGAAACTCCCTTGCCGATCAGGGTGACGCGGGGATGGCTCTTGCGGCCCCAGTTCCACGTGATGAGCCGTGGCGGGTGGACGCTTGCACGGCCCACAGCGTGAATGGCCGGGTAGTTCTGCTCAATCAGCGCATCGCCCACACAGCTGCTCAGCTCGACATCCAGACCTTCCGTAACGGACTGTATGTGCTGGTACAAGTGTTGCGGCATCATGTCCGAGGCCGGGGTATTGACCAGGTCACGCACCAGGGTTACGGCTTCGAGCAGCGTCTCGACGTGCTGCCTGTCCTGTGCGCCATCGATGGACAACCTGCAGCAAGGACCTTCATTTCCCCCGTACCGGGTGTACCGGTATGCCCCCATGCCCCAGCCGAGCAGATACGGATCCTGGTTCGACGGGCCGGGCGCATGCGCAATGTGGTAATGGCCCGCAGGCAGGCTGCGCGGGCATCCGCCCAGTGACCAGAGGATATTTTCCCGCTCGGCGATTACCAGTACACTGGCCAGCCTGCCCTGGGTATCCGGGATACACACAGGGCGATTGGGCTCGGGCGTGGTGCATGCCGTCTGCAGCCAGTTCTGCACGGACCGGGATTGGCGGCTTTTCCAGTTCTCGTAATCGGTGCTGAATACAATATTGACCGGAATGCTGTCTGCAACCTTTCCTGTGTAAAAACACTGCAAGCTGTCTGTGGCCACCACCTCGTTCCTCGGTGCAGGGGATTCAAGTACCATGAAAAATCTGCTCATTGTAAACCATGATTGAACCCGCCTTATCAATAAAAAGCCTCAGCAAGACCTACAGGAACAAGGTGGTTGCACTGGACGGCGTGGACCTTGAGGTCGAGACTGGGGATTTCTTTGCCTTGCTGGGCCCCAACGGTGCGGGCAAGTCGACCCTGATCGGAATCGTCACATCACTGGTCAACAAATCGGCCGGCAAGGTCCGTGTGATGGGCTATGACATCGATTCCCATTTTTCGCAGGCAAAAAGCAGGATCGGTGTAGTGCCGCAGGAATTCAACTTCAACAGGTTTGAGCCCATTATCGAGATCCTTGCAAACC
>CAZTNC010000019.1:0-317239 GCA_964614915.1 uncultured Thiotrichales bacterium | reverse complement strand
CTGATCCTCTCCACCCGGTCCAACACGCAGACCTCAGCTACGGCCCCTTTTCTTCCCTGCTCTTTGAGCCGCGTCTCGAATGGGTATTCCTGCAGCCGTTTGAACAGATTCATATCCCTGTGGCATGCCTTGGGTCTCGTGCATCCGCTGTTCATGCATGAGAGCCGGATGCTGGACTCCTCCAGTTCCACCAGCTTTTTCGTGTCAACGACCAACACATCATGCGCCACCTCCCGGTACGCCGACGCTGAGAGCATTGACGTTAACCGCGCCTTTGTTGGCCAGAAGAATACCATCGAGTTGATCAACTCGTACCACTGCCAGGGTTCTGCCGTGCCACGAAGTGCGCGCCGCAAGCCGTCATCTGTCAACGGTTTCTGATCCCGCAGCATGGCTTGAGGCCGACCCGGGCAATCAATCTCTACCCAATGCGGTCTGCGCGCCCGTGTGAGCCTCGCGGTCTCGTCATCACTCTTGCCATATGACTGCAGGAGCAGTTTCGACGAAAGCAAGCCGTACTCCTTAATACTCGGCCAGCTGCCGCCCCAGGCAATGTGGTACAGCACCGGGTAGTGGTGCCACAGGTCTTTGGGTTGCATCACCACCACCTCCTATCGATTACACACTATGTGGTCAAACCAGTTGCCAATCTGTGAATTCGGGACACCCGCCATGATGTGAGCTTGCGTAATCGTCCGCAGTCAAACGAGACGATGTAGTCCGGCTTGCGGCAACAGGCTTTCGCATTTGTCTAGATTTCAACAAAAAACGAATTTAAATGGTTGTTGTTCACACGTGGGGATGTGTTATATACTTCGCCTTGCTAACTCTACTAGGATTCCGTAGCCGGGTTATCTGCCGAATGCAATACCGTTCGGGCATGGTAAATAGGCTTATTTTCTGTGCCTCTGGAAACAGGCAGAGACTTCCACTTCTTAGTAGACGTTAGCAAATGGCCCGGCACCATGCCGGATGAATTCAATGTCTACGAGAAGTGAGGAGACATAACTCATGAAAATAGTTCATCTTGCACCAGTGTTGCTGGTGTCCTTTATCTTGGCTGCCTGCGGTGGCGGTGGAGGCAGCAGCAGCGACGACATGATGACTGGCCCGACGACGCCAGACCCAATGTGTCCTGCAGGACAAACGGGCACACCCCCTAACTGTATGGACCCACCCCCACCGTCGCCAATGTTTGACGGCCCCAACGCCCACCAAGTTGACCGTAGCCTCAAGTATCGCTGTGGATGCGGACAATCCGGCTACGATTACAGAGCCTAGCAATGTTGCCAGCTATGCTGCTGAGGCTGAGCTCATGGGAACGTTCAGGGGTGTCGCAGGGACTTTCACCTGTGAAACTGCCGGTTGCACAATAACCCGTGACGATGATGGTGATATCACAGCTGTCAGCTCTGAATGGAGCTTTGAGTCTACTGATCCTGTCGATTCACTGGCGGTGCAAGCGACTGACTATCTGTTCTTCGGTGCGTGGCTGGAGACGACAGATGAAGATGCTGCGAATGTGTTCAAGGTGTTTGCAGGTGGCGACGTAACATGGGCTGGCACCGCCAGCACTGCAGTGGGTAGTGCAACCTATGAAGGTGCAGCTGCTGGAATGTATGCGACGAAGGAGAACGAGATCAAGCCTGATGGAACCGTGGGTCCCGTTGATGGCAGTGTCATGGCCGGTGAGTTTGTTGCGAAGGCCAGACTTACCGCAAACTTTGGTGGCCCGGGCCTTGCCGCGAACGATCATTTCATGATTACTGGTGCCATATATGACTTTATGGACGGCACTGAGATGCTCGATTTCATGGTCAACCTTTCGACGGCGGCGGGCACTGGAGTCCGTACTGCTTTCGGAGCACCGGAAGCTTCTGCTAGCTTTGGGACCAACCCATCCACATCGGCATCATGGAGTTATGGTTTCTTCGGTGCTGCTGACCCTGATGGTGACGGGTCCAATTTGCTGCCTACTGGCATAGCAGGCGTGTTCGATGCACATTTTGCAAATGGGCACTTAGCAGGCGGATTTGGCGCAACCAGATAGTCTCAGACTATCAAAGAACATCGCCCGGGTTTGTATGATTTCCCGGGCGGTGCCCTTCCAAAGAGAGTAGACACTCTTCGGAAGCTCCCGCCGGACCGGCAGGCCTAACTAACGATGTCGGTCCGGCACCTCATTACTTCAGTACGGGTGTTCCTCATTTCTCATGTGCGAACACCCGTTCACTGATCAACAATCCTAGGCCGTAGCCCGGGAAAGACACTCCAACCACTCGCACGCAGGCTGCAAAGCCAGGAAGCTTCTTTACTTCTGTATTGCAGCTCCCAGTACTTCCGTATTCCCGAGGGGATTCAGTTACCTCTACTGGCTCGGATGCCTTCCCGCAGCTGCGCCTAAAGCGCGCCCCTGCTTGAATCGATTTCTCCTCGCACACATCTCCGTCATGCCCCACCATGGCGCACATGAAACGCAAGTACCTATCCCGATGGACTCTCCTTGTGCCCCTGATGCTCGCAGGGCTGATCCTGCATGCCAGTTCTGTACAGGCCGAGGACTCGACAGGCTTGGAGGCCGAGATGCTGGCCCGGATTGTCTATGAACTGCAAGCGCTCGAGCCGCTGATTGTGAAGGCCGAGTCCGCCGCAATTCCTGAAGCCCGCATCCGCTTTCGCTATGACTGGCTGCGCCGCGACCTAGCCCGCGTGCGGGCCGGACTCGAGACCCATCTCGAGGCCGCCGCAGAGGAGCCCCGGACCTTTGCGCCGCTGCGTGGCGACTACCGGCGATGAGGCCCGCCGGTGAGCAGCGCACAGCAGGCCGCCTTCCAGGCTGGATCGGGAGTCAGTCCCGCAACCCTGCTTGCGGCCATCGCCGCAGTCACGCTCACGCTCGCCATCATCTGGGGGATGTGGGTGGTGCTCGGCAGCTTTCGCGCCTGGCAGGGCGGACAGGCCGACCTGTTCGATCTCGCCTGGGCGGCGCTTCGCGCCAGCATCATCCTGATGGTGCTGGGATTTTACCTGCGGTAAGGCCCGTCCTGCCGCATCAATGCAACGGGTCTTTGCTTGCCCGTTAAAGGATACCGCTATGATGATCAAGACACTCAAACACCCCACCCCTGCGCTCGGCGTGCTGGCCTCGTCCATTGCCGTACCCGTACGCGCCGCCTTGCCGACCCCGGTCGCCCCCAGCACCTCCCCGGGCGCCGGCGACTGGATCGGGTTGATCCAGGGCTATATCAAGGACGGCGGGCTGGTCCTCGGGCTCGCCATTGCGGTGCTCGGTTTCCTGTGGGTCGCCTACCTCGGTTTTGCCAAGTTCAACGAGGCGCGCCAGGGCAAGGCCGAGTGGGCCGAGGTCGGTGTGCTCGGTATCGTCGGAGCCATCGTGCTGACCTTCGCCTCTTACCTGCTGAGCGAAGCCGCGGGCGTCATCTGAACCATGGCAGGCGATGAGTTGCGTGCCGAGCGTCTCAATTGCGAGCCGGTGGTCTTCAAGGGCTGCTCGTCGTTCGAGCTGGCCGTCATCGCCGGGCTGAGCGCGCTGGCGTGGCTGCCGGCAAGCCTCGTGCTGTGCGCACTGATGGGCGCTATCACCATGGGCTTTGGCATCGCCGCCGTCGGCGTGGTCGCGAGTGTCGTCGTGTTCGCAGGCTTCTTCCAGCGCATCAAGCGCGGACGCCCTGACGGTTACTACCAGCAGCGCTTCCTAATCGCACTCGATGCACGCGGCCTGCACCGCTCGGGGTTCGTGCGCCGCGCCGGCGCCTGGGATATCGGAAGGAGCATGGATGCGACGCTACCGTCACGAAATCGATAACGTGCGCGCGCACCTGCGCTCGCTGTGGGCGGTCATCGCCTTGCAGGTGCTCGTGATTGCAGCCCTGTGGTTTGGCTGGAGCCAGGCCCCGAAGCATCTCACCGTGCACGTACCGCCGGACCTTCGCTCAGGTGCTGCCCAGGCGGTCGGCGAGGTCCCAGAAACCAACGTCTATGCCTTCGCCTTCTACATCTTCCAGCAGCTCAACCGCTGGGCGATGGACGGGGCCGAGGACTACGGGCAGGCGATTTTTCGGGTCTCGCCGTACCTGAGTGCGCGCTACCGTGCAGAACTCATCGCCGACATGGAACTCAAGGGCAAGCGCGGCGAGCTCGCCTACCGGGTGCGCGGCGTGCAGGAAGTGCCGGGCCACGGCTACGGTGAGGCGAGGGTCGATGTGCTGGATGCCGGTACCTGGGTGGTGTGGCTCGACCTTGAGCTGTCCGAATCGGTCAAGGGCATGACCGTGAAGAAGACCTACATCCGCTACCCGATCCGCGTCAAGCGCCTGGACATCGACCCAGAAACCAATCCCTGGGGTCTGGCGCTTGACGGCTTTGAAGCCCCCGGGCCAAGGCGCCTTGAACCTACCGAGATCGTTGGCCACCCGGAAAAGGATGCAGCATGAATTTGAGGCAACGGAATCCGCTCTTCCTCGCCACCTGGATAATCCTGGGGTTGCTTGCCCAAGCCGTCCTGGCCGAGGCTTCGCAGCGCATCCTCTGGGAGAAGGTGCCGATCCGTCTCGAGCTTCGAGTCGGTACCGAGCGCATCGTGCACTTCCCGGGACCCGTGACGCTCGGGCTCCCGCAACACCTCACGGGAAGCCTTCGTGCGCAAAGCCTCGAAGGCACGGTGTACCTGACCGCACACACCGCATTCGAGATGGCACGCATCCAGGTGCGAAGCACCGCTGGCGCACCTATCTACCTGCTGGATGTCGAGGCCAAAGAGCATGCACCCGCCGGCCCCACCATACAGGTGGAGCTGCCACCTGCCTCCGTGCTGCATTCCGATGCGGGCGGACCCGGGCGCAGCTTCGGGTATGTGGCCCTGACCCGCTTTGCCGCGAGAAAGCTGTATGCGCCGAAACGCCTGGCACAGGATGTGCCGGGTATTGTTCGCGTGCCGGTATCAAGTGAACCCCGTGTACTGGTTCGAGGGGCCGAGATCGAGGCCCGTGCGCTGGCCTCCTGGCGTGCAGGTTCGCGGTTTGTCACCGCCGTACGACTCATCAACCGGAGCCCGAGGCCATATACTCTGGATGCCCGTGCGCTTCGCGGCGAATGGCTCACCGCCACCTTCCAGCACCACCGCCTGCATGCTGCAGGCAGCGATGCCGACACCACAGCGCTCTACCTGATCTCGGCATACCCGTTCGATGAGACAGCACCCGCGCCATGAACCGCACCAGCCGCCTGTTACCGGTCGTGCTCGGGATCGTGGGGCTGATGCTGGTGTTCGTCACACTTCGTTCGTGCACGGGCGAAGATACCTCGGTGGCGGTGATGGAGGCCGTGCCGCAATCCCCGGTGCCGGATGCCGATACCCCGGCCGATACCATCAAGACGCTGACCGCGAACGTGGCCGCCATGACGGCCGAGGTCGAGGCACTGCGCCAGGAGGGCCAGCGCCTTCGTGAGGAAAACCGTGCACTGCTGGAAGACGACGTGCAGGTCGAGGAGAACCTGCTGGCCCGCATCCGGCGTGAGTGGCAGATGAGAGAACAGGCCGAAGCCAGTCAGCGCCAGGCCGATAGCGACCGCCTGGAATCGCTTGCCGCACGCATCGAGGCCCTCTCGCAGTCCTTGGTAGCATCCCGTGACTCGGGCGCAGACATGCCCGTTGGAGCATCTGCCTCCGAACGCCACGGCCATGCCAAAGGCGTACCGGTAGTATGGCTTGAGCCGCTGGAGGGCCCCGCACCGGGCGGTGCACCGGGGACCGCCCTGGCCGCGCACACGTCCCCGTCGCTGTTCCCGGTCAGTGAGCCTGAACCGGTACCCCCGCAACCGGCCTATACCGTACCGCGCAACGCCACCTTGCTCGGCTCGACCGCACTCACCGCGCTGGTTGGTCGCGTGCCGGTGCAGGGCCAGGTGCGCGATGCCATGCCGTTCAAGGTGATCACCGGGGCTGACAACCTGGCCGCCAACGGTCTCACCGTCCCCGGCGTGCACGGTATGGTGTGGAGTGGCACCGCTATCGGCGACTGGACGCTGTCTTGCGTGACCGGGCGACTGAACTCGGTGACCTTCATTTTCGAGGACGGCACCATCCACACCCACTCGGCGGACTCCGGAGGAGCAGGCTCGGACTCGCAGGCGCTCGGCTGGATCTCGGATGCACAGGGAGTGCCCTGCATTCACGGCGAGCGAAAAACCAATGCCCCGGCCTTCCTCGCCCAGCGTATCGGCATGGCAGCCCTGCAGGCCGCAGCCGAAGCTGCCGCGGCCGCACAAACGACCACCGTCATCAGCGATACGGGGGCCGCCTCCGGGCACCTTACCGGGGATGCCGGTGCCTTCGTGCTCGGCAAGTCCGTGTCCTCCACCAGCGAGGAGGTGAGCCGCTGGCTCGCCGAGCGCCAGTCGCAGAGCTTCGATGCCGTGTTCGTGCCGGCTGGTGCCCGGGTGGCCATCCACGTGCTTCGCGAACTGCCCATTGACCACGACCCGTTCGGAAGGAGACTCGATCATGCCCGTGCCCTGGATCACGCTGTTCACGCTCGCCTTGATTAGTGCCCTTGCCGGCTGCACCGACAAGCAGGCCGTGCTGCCGCCCCAGGCTCCCACCATCGAGGCCATCTATGCCGAACATTTCAGGGGTGATACCGGTGCGGACCTCGAACCCGTCCAGGACATGCAAAAGCGCCCGCCGGATACACATCCCGCCCCAGGCCCTGCAGGAGATGCCGCGGATGCGATCGAGACCCGCTTTGCGCGCCTCGCCAACCCGGTGCTGATCCTGTACGTGTACCCACACCTGGCCGAGGCCGAGCGTGTGCCGGTGCCGGGCTACTTCACTGTGTTCCCCCTGTACGAGCGCACCGAGTACGCTGCTCCGGGCGAGGCCCCGCTCGCAGCCCCCTGGCGATGAGCCTGCGTGAGCACCTTTTCGGGCACGGTCCGGAATGCGACGATGCGCCGGTCTCGATGTCTGCGGAAAAAGCCCTGTATGTGCGACCGGCCTCGTTCACCGATCTGCTGCCCTGGGTCGAGTACGATGCCGACAGCGCCACTTTCGTGCTCGAGGACGGGCACAGCCTGGGCGTTTTGCTGGAACTCACCGCCGCCGGCACCGAGGCAAGGACCGAAGCCTACATGGAAGCCCTTCGCGATGCCGTGCAGACCGCGCTCACCGAAGCGCTGCCTGAGGTCGATGAAGGGTCCTGGATCCTGCAGGTCTACCTTCAGGATGAGCCGAGCCTGGGCGAGTTCGCCAATTCCCTGGGTGCTTATCCCAAGGACGAAGTGAGCGAGAGCGCCTACACCCGGGCGCACCTCGAGATGTTCAAAACCCACCTGTCCCGGATCACGAAGGAGGGCGGGCTATTCGAGGACACCGCCGTGACCGGCGGGCGCTGGCGGGGACAGGTTCGCCGCGTTCGCGCCACCTTGTACCGGCGCTCTATTTCACGTACCGCAATCCCGCATGCGCAGGCTCTCGAGGCCCTTGAGGATGTCGTCTCCAAGTTCACGGCCTCGCTGGCCTCCGCCGGGATTCGTGCGCGTCGCTGTGGTGGGTGCGATCTCTATGCGTGGCTGCTGCGCTGGTTCAACCCGAACCCTGAGATCGCCTGCGGCGATGCTGAGCGCCTGCTGGAACTGGCCCCGTACTTGGGCGATGAGGCACTGCCGTTCGGGCATGATCTCGCAGAACATTTGACCCTTTCCATGCCGCAAAGCGATGCCGAGGGCCTGTGGTGGTTCGACGGACTCGCGCACACCGTGGTCAGCGTGCAGGGCCTTCGCCGCGCACCCGACATCGGGCACATGAGTGCCGAGCGAGGGTCGGGCGATCATGTCTTTGCCCTGTTCGATCGCCTGCCCGAGCATACCGTCATGGCGCTCACCTTGGTGGTTCGCGCACAGGACCGGGTACGCGACCACATCGCCCGGGTGCGCCGTGCCGCCGTTGGTGACAGCGCCGAGTCCACGCTCACGCGAGAGGCCGGCGAGGAGGCTGAGCGCGCCATGGCCAAGGGCGACAAGCTGTACCCGGTGAGCCTCGCCTTTTACGTGCGCGCACAGGACAGCAAGGCCCTTCGCGCCACGGTCAACCGCCTCAATGCCCAACTCCTGCCAAACGGCCTGCAGCCGATCGCCGCCGAGGCGGACCTGCTGGCCCAGGACGCCTACCTGCGTAACCTGCCGATGGCCTACAACGAAGCCCTGGACAAGACAAGAAGGCGCTCACGACTGATGTTTTCCTCGCATGCCGCGAACCTGCTGCCGGTATACGGGCGCTCGCGGGGCACAGGCCACCCGGGCCTCGTGTTCTTCAACCGCGGTGCCGAACCGCTGGCCTTCGACCCGCTGCACCCGAATGACCGCAAGAAGAATGCGCACATGCTGATCCTCGGCCCGACCGGGGCCGGCAAGTCGGCGCTGCTGGTCTACCTGCTGCAGCAGATGACGGCCATGTACCGCCCGCGCATCTTCGTCATCGAGGCGGGCGGCTCGTTCACGTTGCTCGCCCAGCATTTCGAAGCGCACGGGGTGAGTGTCAATTCGGTCATCCTCAGTCCGGACCGCGATGTCAGCCTGCCGCCCTTCGCCGACGCCTTGCGCGTGCTCGCACCCAGGGAAAAGCCCACCCCGGGCGAGGAGGTGCAGGAGGCCGGCTCGATATCCGGGCGCGATGTGCTCGGCGAGATGGAAATTGCCGCGCGCGTGATGATCACAGGCGGCGATGCGAGCGAGGATGCGCGCATGAGCCGCGCGGACCGCCTGCTGATCCGAAACGCGATCCTGCGCGCCGCTCAGACCGTGCACGATGCCGGGCGCGAGCAGGTCATCACCGAGGACGTGGTCGAGGCCCTGCATGCGATCGCGCGTGACCCCGACCTGGCGGAAGCGCGCCGGGCGCGCGCCAGCGAGATGGGCGATGGCATGGCGTTGTTCTGTTCAGGCCTTGCCGGGCACTTCTTCAACCGTACCGGCACCGCCTGGCCCGAGGCCGACGTCACCGTGCTTGAGATGGGCATCCTCGCGCGCGAGGGCTACGAGGACCAGCTGACCGTGGCCTACATCTCCATCATGAGCCACATCAACGACCTGGTAGAGCACCACCAGCACGACGAGCGTGCCACGCTGGTGGTCACCGACGAGGGGCATATCATCACCACCAATCCCTTGCTTGCGCGGTACGTGGTGAAGATCACCAAGATGTGGCGCAAGCTCGGCGCCTGGTTCTGGATCGCCACGCAGAACCTGGAGGACTTCCCGGATGCCAGCCGCAAGATGCTCAACATGATGGAGTGGTGGCTGTGCCTGGTGATGCCCAAGGAGGAGGTCGAGCAGATCGCGCGTTTCAGGGAGCTGAGCGAGGTGCAGCGCAGCCTGCTCCTCTCGGCGCGCAAGGAGCCTGGCAAGTACGTCGAGGGGGTGGTGCTGTCCGACAAGCTTGAGGCGCTTTTCAGAAACGTGCCACCACCGCTGACCCTGGCGCTTGCCATGACCGAGAAGCACGAGAAGGCCGAGCGCGCCGCGCTCATGCGCGAGCACGGTTGCTCAGAGCTCGAGGCCGTGTACCGGATTGCAAAGCGGATCTCCAGCGCCGGCTAATCTCCACTACATACTTGTTGCATAAAGTAACTTATATGATACTATAAGATGCATATGCTGAAGGTCAGGGAATACCTTGATGCGAAGGGTAATAGCCCTTACGCCAAATGGTTTGATCGACTTAATGCGACTGCTGCTGCCAAGGTTGTCACCGCGCTGCATCGACTGGAACAAGGCAACTTTTCAAATGCGAAAAGTATAGGGAGCGGAGTCCATGAGTACCGAATCGATTTTGGTCCGGGCTACAGGATTTACTTTGCAAGGGAGGGGAATCGGCGGCTGATCGTGCTGGCCGGAGGCACTAAAAAACGTCAGAACACGGATATCAGGCTGGCAAAGGAAAACTGGCGGGACTACAAGCGAAGAAAGCGAAAAGAGGTGTCATGATGGCATTGACGAGAGAATTCAAGGAAACCATTCAGCTACGTGCGCAGCGCGATCCCGAATTTCGTAAGGCCCTGCTGCAGGAAGGTGTCGAGTGCCTCCTCGCGGGTGATCTTGATACGGGTAAAGCCGTGCTGCGTGACTATATTAATGCGACGACCGGGTTTGAGGCGCTCGCTGAGGTCTTCGGGAAATCAAGCAAAAGCCTGATGCGCATGTTCGGACCCAAGGGGAACCCCCAGGCCAGCAACCTGTTTGCGGTGATCAGCTACCTGCAGGAGCGTGAAGGAGTGCACTTGGAGGTCGAAGCCAGAAAAGTGGCGTAGCTTTCTGCTGCCATCCTTGCGTGGCTTGCTGGTCCAAACAACTGCACACGGTTGTTCCTTGCAGTTATTTCACCTTGCTCTCGAACCGCGCAACCTTGATCTCACCTGCGCGCATGCGGGCTTGAGCAATGTCATAGCTGTTTTGCATCCTCATGAGGGTGTCCATCGACACACCGAACGCCTTCTCGATCCGTAAGGCCATCTCTGGCGACAGGCGGGCGCGCCCGTTCAGAAAAGCGGACAGGGTTGCCCGGGTCACTCCCAGCCCCTGGGCTGTTGCTGTCACCGTGAGTCCAAGCGCTTCGATGATTTCATGTTTGACAAACCCGCTGGGATGGGCAGGCTTTTTCATACGAATGTCATGTGCTGAGCTCATGTCTGCCTCTCAATGGTAATCCTCTCCTGATTCCCGAAATTTCGCAAATCCCCCTTATTTGAGGAGGATACAGGCCGCAAATTTTTTTGTATCTTTCGCACGGTTCGATTTTGCCGAACCACTCCTTGCCGCTTCAATCAGGCCTAGGTCGTGTTTCCTCAACGGGAACAGTTGAACAAGGAACCGGGCAGGCAATGGCTTTTTTGAGTTTTCCGGATTTTGCAAGCTGTGCCAGGTCACGGCTGAAGGCCCCCTACAACATGGAGAGTGCAGGCGTTACAACTGGATGTACTCATAGCCGCCTCAGGCAGCGGCCAGCTACGGGCACGCCAGCACACCCTTTTGAAAGTGCAGGAGTCAAGCCGGCCGGCGTTCGCCTTCTGTCCATGCTTTTCGTTCTCATCACCGGTGCACTATCCGCCCCGGCGCACTCGACTGCCGTGTGCAGCGACACGCCTGCAAGCGGAGAGCGAATCGAGTGCACCGAAGACAGCACTTCCACCAGCGACATCACCATCGATGCTGTTGACATCGACATCGACACCAGCGGCACCACCGAGGCGGGCGTAAAGGCTTCCCATGAAGGCACCGCGGACATCGACATCGGCGTCAGTGCCAGCAGCGCGGACACGCCCAGCACGATCGACACGACCGGTGAGCGGGCTGCGGGCGTGCACGGCGTGCACACAGGTACCGGCAACAATTCCGTGACCGTCACGGATACCGCCATCACCACGCAGGGAGTCGAATCTCGCGGCGTCTATGCCCAGCACGTCGGCAGTGGCGGCGTCGAGATCGACGTGCAGGACACCAGCATCAATACGACGGGCGACCGTAGCGGTGGCATCGACGGCTCGCACCGTGGCGAAGGTACAGGCGACATCGACATCGACGTGCAGGACACCACCATTGAGACGGCGGGCCAAGGTGCCTACGGCATCTACAGCACCAGCGAGGGAAATACGGAATCTCACAATGTGGTGGTCAAAACGAGAAGGACCACGATCACCACGATGGGCGATGACACCCACGGCATCTGGGTTCGCAATGAAACCACCGGCGGCAATATCACTATCGATGGTGAAGACGATTCCATCACCACGAACGGCCTGAACGCCTATGGCATCTATGGCTACCACACCGGCGAAGGCAAGATCTCCATCCTGCTGCGCGACCTCGCCATCACCACCCAAAGCATGGCACTGCACCCGACCTACGGAGACACCTTCTCCAACGGCATCTGGGCCCGCCACGAGGGTACCGGCGACGTCGATGTCGAATTGCAGGGCGGCACACTCGACACCAAGGGCGCGTACTCCTACGGCGTCTACGGGAGGCTCGGTTCGGCCACCAACGGCGGCACGCTTTCGATCGAGACCGGCTCCGGCAACACCATCACCACGACGGGCGAAAGTGGCCACGGCATCGTCGCCTATCATTATGGTACGTCCGAGGATACGAGCCTCATCTCAATCGATGTGGGCGGCAGCATCGATACGAGCGGTGCGGGTGCACAAGGGGTGCGGGTCGGCATCGTCAACGCGGACGGTGCGCCAGAGCGCGTGGCCGGCCTTGATGAGGACGGCTACCGCCGCCAGACCGTCACGGTGGACGGTTCCGTGTCGAGCGCGGCAGAAGGCGTGTTTCTCGCGGGGGGTGGTCGGGTCATCATCGGCACACAGGGAAGCATCGATTCGGATTCGGGCGTTGCGATCCTGGCCACGGGCACCGTGGCGGCCGTGCCGGAAGACAGTACCGACCCCAACAACGTGATCCCGGCCATTGCAGCCATTCCCCCCAAGCTGCGCGTCGACCTGAACCTCGGCGGGCGGCGCGTGGCGCAGGTCTTCGGCGACAACTGGATCATCAACGACGGGGGTGAAACCACTCTTGCGGTGAACGATGTCGTGTTGCACGACGGTGCAACGGGCGTCATTGCCGACGCCGTGGCACACAACGGCGCATGGAATGTGAGGATGAGGGAAGAAGGGGTCACGGTCACCGACCGCACGGACCCGGACCCTGTGAACTGGACTATCAGTGACCCGGCATTGGGCGTTATCGCCGACCGGGATTTCTCGGTGGCGGACTTCAACGAAACGAGGATACCGGCTCCGCCGCCTCCACCCCCTGTGCCAACTGTACCCCCCGCACCTGAGCCGAAGGTGTACTCGGTGGAGAATTCCGTTTCGACGGAATCCGATACCCAGGCGGGCATCCATGTTGAAGGCGACGGCATGGTTCACATCGGGCCGACGGGAAGTATCAGCGCGTATTCCGGAATTGCCATCCTCGCGACACAAGGCACATCCGGTAATGGCGGCACCCAAGGGCAGCTGTTCGGAGGAGATGTCGCCGGTGGCGTGGGGCCGAGAAGCGCCGGTGCGGTGTCGGAGATTGCACCCCTTGCATCGACGGACGGGCCCAAGCTGATCGTCGACATGGACCTTGACGGGCGTCGCGTTGAGGACGTCATCGGCGACGACTGGATCATCAACGACGGCGGTAAGACCACGATCATCATCAACGGGGTGACCCTGCACGAGGGTGCCACGGGCATCACTGACGAGGTGGCCCCGAACGGGGCATACAACGTGGCCGTGGTGGGTGAAGGCGTGCTGGTCACGGACCGCACAGACCCGGACCCTGCGAACTGGATCATCAGCGACCCTGCATTGGGCATCCTCGCCGACCGGGATTTTTCTGCCAAGGACTTCCTGTATTTGCCGGCATCCGGCGGCTCCCCCGTGTTCGTGGAGGAATATGCTCCACGTGCTGCGGTCTACGAGGCCCTGCCCGGCTTTTTGCTGCGCATGAGTGATCCCGGATCCTTCACCAGGCGGGCCTTGTCTCCTGATTCCCTTGTCTGGGTGCGTGTCTCGGCAGGCAAAGGCTCGTATGAGGCAGAACGTGAAAGCGTGGGGGCGGAGTACGACTACGATCACCATTCGGTGGAAGCGGGGAAAGACATTTACCTCGGTGAGCATGCCACGGGCTCGGCCTCCCTGCGCCATGTTTCCGGTTCGGCGGATGTATCCTCGCCTGTGAGAGGCGGCAAGATCGATGCCGAAGGGATCGGCCTCACACTGGGGCTCTCCGTCGATGGGCCAAGCGCGTATTACGCGGCAGGCGGGTTCTCCCTCACGCGCTACGACATGGATCTCTTTTCGGATGAACTGGGCCGCCTTGAGGCAGACGTCGAAGCGTATGCCCAGAGCCTGGACCTCGAGGTCGGCAAGCGTATGACGACCGGTGCAGGAGTGACCCTAGCCCCGCGCGCGCGGTTGATGCATTCGGAAGTCGACGTGGAGAAGTTCACCGATGTGGTGGATGCGCGCGTCTCGGGAGTCGATGCCACCCGCATCACGGCCAGCCTGGGAATGGCCGCAGAGACGGCACAGGCCAGGAACTGGTGGGGCGGGACGGTTTCCCTGCACGGGTCGGTGGACCTCGCGCATACCCTGGACGGGATGGAGACGAGCATCGATGTCTCGGGAGAGGAACTTTCCTCGAAACCGATCAGGACGCGTCTCCTGCTGGACCTGGGGGGAACGTACCGCCGCGGACACATCTCGTTCGGGGCGGAACTCACTGCAGGCGGCCTGGGTTCGGACGATGAGCACTACGCCGGGCGAATTACTCTTGGGCGACATTTCTAGTAAGGACGCCCGCTTCTTTTGGCAGCTGCGCATCCCGCCATGCGCTGCGCCTCAGCGCCACCTGGGTTCCTGCTTCGGGATCACGCTGATGACCGTCCTGCTGATTTCCTGTGGCGGCGGGGGCAGCGGGGGTTCTCAGAACGGTTCCCTGCAGCACATGCCAGGGGACGAGACGGGCATTATGCCAACGATGTCACCCCCCATGGATGATCCACCTATGGAGGATCATCCCATGGACATTCCCCCTGCGCATGAACCTCCCTCGACCCCCCCGGGTGGACAGTTGAGCCCCGGGAGCCTGGGGTTCTGGGCGGACTTCAACCGCAATCACTTCCGGGTGGAAGAGTCCATGGTGACCGGCAGCAGCTCGCACTGGCAGGTGCATGGAACACCAACCGGTTTGGTGGACTACCTGCCGCGGACCACGCTTGAGAACAGCGTGTACCGGTATACGGGCCCTGTCTGGGGCCGGGCCTACGGCTTTGGTGTCTCCCCCGCAGAGGGGGGCGAGACCAACCGCGTCACCGGGCAAGTGAACGCCACGTACGGGCCACGCGACCACTACGGACCGGGCGCGGATGACGTACTGAATGTTTTTCTGTCGCGAATGTACTTGGAATTACCCGGCGGCGGGCGCGGCACCCTGCCGGGGATGTCCTTCCACGGTGACGTCGGGACCAACCGCACCGACCCAGGCTACGATCCGCTTCTCGATTTCGCGACCTTCACGCTGCCTGCAGACCAGTACGAGTCGAGCTTCGGTAGAACGTCTGGCAGCACCACGGGCAGTTTCTATGGCGCGAACGGGGAGACCGTGGCCGCTACGTTCTGGTACCGACGCGACGGATACAGGATCGAGGGCGCGTTCGGCGCGGAACTGGAGTAATCCCTTTCGAATGCAGGGTATGGACGGCAGCCGGATTCGCCTGCCGGAAAAATACTTTGTCGTTGTCGGCGCGCCTGCACCCTGATTGGCGGGCGAGTCAAGCGACGGACTGGCAAACTTCCCGTGGTGCTCCCCCTTATTTGGGAGGCGACAAGTCCCGCCCACATTTGTACATTTTCTTGATAGCAGGTGGTTGCCGGGAGATGCCCGGGCCGGTGTGCATGACGTGCGGGCGGGATTCGACGGGCGCTTAGGTAGCGGGCACTGGTACTGTGGCACGAACGGGGAACAGGCAAGTAGGGGATTCATGAGCGATCAAGATGTGTACGAGCGTATTTTGGCCTTGCTGCACGAAGCGGTGCTTGAGGATGCCAAGTGGCCTGCCGTATCGGGGCTGATCGACACCGCCTGCAGAAGCAAGGGCAATATCCTGGTGTTCGGGGAGGGGACCGCGGAGAGCGGCGTGGAGATCTACTTCGCGATGCTTTGCTACCGGGGGTTGCGATGCCGGGAGCTGGAGCATGAGTACTTCGAAGATTACTACCCGAGCGACGAGCGGATCCCGCGCCTGCGACAATTGCCGGACAGCTACATCGTCCACATCAACGAGCTGATCACCGAAGAGGAGAAGAAGGTTTCACGCACCTATAACGAGGCGTTCTCGCGTACCAGCATGCAGAATTGCCTCAATGTGCGCCTCGACGGTCCGGACAGTGGTACGCGCATCGTCATGTCCGTGGCCGATTCCTTGGACGGCAGCTGGTCAGGAGCCCAGATCAGGATGCTCGGGCGCTTGTTGCCCCACATCCGCCACTACGTGGGTGCGCGCCAGGCGCTGGCAGATGCGCGTGCACTCGGCAGTTCGGTCGTTGGGCTGCTCGATAATGTCCTGACCGGCGTCATACAGCTTGATGCGTGGGGGCAGATCGTGGCGCTGAACGACCGGGCGTTCGAGATCCTCGACAAGAGTGACGGGCTGTTCGATGAGGGCGGGTTCGTCAAGGCCACCTCCAAGGACGACCAGGCCAAGCTCGAGCAGGTGCTGGCCCGTGCGCTGCCGCGACTGGAAGGTGTGGGTGAGAGCGGCTCGATGGTGGTGAATCGGGCGGATGCACTGTCCCGGCTGGTGCTGCATGTGACCCCGGTGAAAGATCCGCAGGGAGAGGGTCGGCCCCGGCACGTTGCGGCCCTGATGCTGGTGGTCGATCCGTCGAGTCCTGCCCGGATCGACCCGGACATGTTGCGGTGGATGTGCGGTTTCACGCCTGCGGAGAGTCAGCTCGCGGCGATGCTGGCCGAAGGCAAGAGTGTGCGTGATGTTGCCGCCTTGACCAAGCGCAGTGAAGGCACGGTGCGCTGGCACCTGAAGCAGATTTTCCGCAAGACGGGACTTTCCCGGCAGGTGGAGGTGGTGCAGCTTGTGCTGTCGCTTACTGGCATGCCGACGAATCGAGACTGAGCGAGCCTGCATCCATGCGATTGGACTTCAAGGTTTTGCACCGGGCAGATCATGACCGGCAGCAGGAACTACAGGGGAGGACTTAGTGGTTTTACACTTTGTCCCAGGATAGGGTGCCTGATCTCAAAGAAATGTCAGTGCAGCGACGAGCACGGATAACACCACCAGCCACATGATAATTTTCACCAGATCCAGCACATGTCCCAGGATTCGGTCCAGCCGCCTGAAATTGTCGAATCCATCGTCATGTTTTTTCCGGGCCATGGGAGCCATTCTAGCTGATCGATTTCCTCATGCGGGAAAGTGGCTCAAGCCTTTATAAAATCTCATGGACGAAATAATCAAGAAACCTCGATGATTAGCCGGCAATGATCGCTGGAGCCCCATTCATCAACCCCGTTCAATGCGCGCACGCTGATCCGCTCGTGAAAGCCTCTTGAGGCAAACGCATAGTCGAGCTGGCGGTTGGCCTCGATCGGGGATTGCTTGCGGGAATGAAAAGTCGGGGTGTTGCGCGTGTCCGCCGGCACATCCGGCTGGTAGACAACCACCGGTTGCCCGTCAGGGACTTGCGGGCCCAGAAGCTTGAGTCCAAGCGCATCGAAGCGCCCCCAGACCGAGCGTTCACGCTCAGGCAAGGAAAACTGGTAGCCCGTCGCCCCGTACATCATGTTTATGTCACCTGCCACCAGGATACGATGGCTTTCAGGGTCGCGGTCCCCGATGAAGGCCGAGAGGTCCGACAGGATCCGGTGGGCCGAGACATCGGAGGCACCGACTTGCCAGGTGCTCTTCGTCGATGGGTGAGGTTTCATCAGGTGGGCATGCATGGAGATTGCGACAAACGCATCTTGCGGGTTCTCGCGTGGTGTCACCTTGGCGGCGGCAATCAAGCCGATGCCGCTGACGCCGATCTCGTGGTCGCCGACCTCACGGGTCGGCGGTACTTGCCGCAAGGGCTCGACCTCGATGCGATCGGACATTGGCACGACCACGCACCAGCGGTCGTACAGGTTACGGTTCCAGAACACCTCGTCCTCGTAGCGAAGAAGACGGACCAGTTCCTTGGGAGGCCTGCCCGCTTCCTGCACCAGTGCGACATCCACCTCGCCCTGTTCCGCCATCTCCACCAGCTCGTGCCAGGGGCGCGCTCGCTTGGCGATGTTCCAGCTGACGATCTTGATCATCCGGCAAAGCCTGCACCAAGAATCGTACCTGTCCCGATTTTTTCAGCCATCTCAATCCTCTATTTTTTTGTAAATCTAGCATCATTGCCGATGAATAGGGACTGAGCGCGCCCGTGCCAGTGGTTCGGATGGACTCCTGGCCGACAACTAGGAAGATCAGGCTCCGTCTCCGTGAAAATTCACAACAAGTTCAATTGCTGCAGGCAAAACGGCAGCATCAGGGGACTCACTCATGGATATTCCTGGGAGCGGATACAGGTCGTCCTTCCCGCGGGGCACCCCCTTCATTTGATAGGCGAAAAATCTCGCGCATGGCCGTACACTGCTTTGACTTGCGGTTGTTGTTAGGCGCAACCCGAGCCTCCCATTCGTATCGAGATGCCAGCAGAGCAGAGGTGCGCCGACCCGACCTTTACCCGATTAAAAGCCGGAAATCATGTGACTGACTCAAGGGTCCAGAAATTTTGAAAAGGAAGAATCTCTTTCACAACCCGGTATCTCGTGCCTACGGCTCCAAGGAGGTCAAGCAGGCACTGCGTGCATACAAGGATTCTTTTCTGCAAGGAGACAAGCTCGCGCTCGAGATGTCCAGGCTGTACTACAACCTGGTCACGGATTTCTACGAGTATGGCTGGGGCCAGTCCTTTCACTTCGCACCGGCCATCAAGGGAAAGTCATTCGCACATGCGATTGCCGCTCACGAGCGCAACATTGGCAGCATCCTCGATCTCAAGCCCGGCATGAACGTGCTTGACGTCGGCTGCGGCATCGGCGGCCCGCAGCGCACCATCGCCAAAGCCACCGGGGCAAATATCGTGGGCCTCAACATCAACGAGTACCAGCTGGAGAAATGCCAGCGATACAATCGCAAAGCCGGCCTGCAGGTGCAGTGCACCACGCTGCATGGAGACTTCATGGACATCCCTGCAAAGGACAACACGTTCGATGCGGCTTACCAGATCGAGGGTACGGCCCACGCCACGGACAAGCGCGCATGCTACGCCGGGATTTTGAGGGTGCTCAAGCCCGGTGCCTGGTTCGCCGGCTATGAGTACGCCATGACACCGAAGTACGAGGCTGCAGATCCCGGACACATGGCCCTGAAGAAGAAAGTGCTGGAGAATAACTCCCTGGCAGACGTGGCCTCGTTCGAACGCATCGATGAAGGCTTGATTCAGGCGGGTTTCGATAATATCGAGACCCGGGACTTGAGCCTTGAGACGGAGCCGGGTCTGGAGTGGTACCGGGCCCTGGACGGCGGCTCGTTCAACCTCAGAAGCCTGCCAAGAACCGCTGTCGGGCGTGCCATGACCGCGCGTGTCGTGAAACTGCTGGAGGTGCTCAAAATCGTACCGAGGGGCACCTTGGATGTTGCGCTCCTTTTGAATCAGGGTGCTGACAGCCTTGCAGATGCAGGGCGACTTGGAATATTCACGCCCATGTATCTCCACAAGGCCAGAAAACCAGAGTAAAACACTGCAAATTATTTGGCTCTGCACCAACTACATCAAGACTTAAGCACGGTCCCGCCTTTGTTGGTGATTTCGGATAAAGACAAGGTGTGCAGCAGGCCATGCTTGCCAAAATCCCCTACATCACCTGTGTAAGGACCCTGCATTTACCATCCACTTGAATGTGGTTTTCTTGATTACCGGAGTGCACTTTCCAAGCTGTACAGTCATCAGCAGGGATTGGGGTAACGCCTAAGCTTTTTTCACCCTGAGAAATTGATACCATGCTTGGCAGAGGCAGCCACCTGAGAGTGCCAATCGCTCTTGGGAGGATCCGACGCTATGGACGAGAACAAGACGCTCATTGAGACTATGCTGGACCCGCTTACCTGGGCCGAATCCCTCGGACATGCTTCCCAGTGGGCCAGCCAACATGTATTCGCACCGGACAATCTTACCCAGATCGCCATCATTGTCGCAGGACTGATCGTCACACTGGCGCTGGCCAAGACCATCAAACCCCGGCTGGCCACCCTCAAGTCCACCGAACAGGTCCGCATTGCATCCTTCCTGACCGGTGTCATGCTCAAGTTTGCCGTGCCGATCCTGCTGCTCGTGTGGCTCGGGGTTTTCGCGGCCCTGTACACCCGTCTTGAGCAACCCTACGCGCTGATCGAGGCCGCGCTCATCCTGACTTTCGCCTGGGCCATCATTCGCCTCGGCTCATCGATCATTGCCGATCACCTGATCGGCAGGACGGTGGCGACCTTCATCTGGGGGATCGCCGCCCTGCATGTATTCGGTCTGCTGATCCCCCTGATCGAATTCCTGGATGCCAGGACGTTTCACCTCGGCGCCACGACCCTCAGTGTCTACGATATCGTGGCCTCGGCCATTGCCGTGGCCGTGTTCCTGTGGCTGGGGCTGTTCATCGTGCGCATGCTCGAGACACGCATCCAGGCAAGCCAGGGGCTCTCGCGAACGACCAAGGTGCTGACCGCCAAGATCCTCAAGATCCTGATCATCGTCGCGGCCTTCCTGTTCGCGCTCGGCTCCGTCGGCATCGATCTCACGGCCCTGGTGGTGTTCGGCGGGGCCATCGGCGTGGGCCTCGGATTTGGCCTGCAGAAGATCTTCTCGAACCTCGTCGCAGGCTTCATCCTGCTGACCGACAAGTCGATCAAGCCCGGGGATACCATCCTCGTGGCCGGGCAGTACGGCCGGGTGGAGACCCTGGGTGCGCGCTATGTCTCGGTGATCACCCGAGACGGCATCGAGCACCTGGTGCCGAACGAGGAGCTCATCGCCAACCGCGTGGAGAACTGGTCGCACAGCCATGAAAACGTACGCCTGAGGATTCCGCTCGGAATTCACTACGAGTCGGACGTGGCTCTGGCCATCGAGCTGTGCAAGCGCGCGGCCAACCGCGTCAAGCGGGTGCTGGGCTCTCCCGTACCCACCTGTCTGGTCACGGGTTTCGGGGACAGTTCCGTGGACCTTGAGATCCGTATCTGGATCAAGGACCCGATGAACGGCTGCGCGAACGTGAAAAACGAGGTGTTGCTTGGCGTGTGGGACCTTTTCCATGAGCATGGCGTGCAGATCCCGTACCCGCAAAGAGACCTGCATGTGAAATCGATTGCCAAGGACGTTGGCCTTCCTCCCGGTCCCGGCGCCTGATACCTCGGCCTGTACCTGCTGCCTAAAGTTGTAATTCCCTACCGACGTCATCAACGTCTGCAACAGGACTCTTTGGGGTTTTGACGACAGGATTGTTGGTATGTTTGAATCCTCTTATGGACTATGTACTTGTATTCGGGATAGCTGCGATCTTTGTGTTCATATCGACATACGGAGCGTTTGCGATTTATGCCCTGGGCTCCGGAAAATTCGACAGCTATCGCATCCGGCCCGTGACCGAGCAAACTCCGCCCCTGAGGCGACATTACCTGCTTATCGGGCTGAACGGCGTACTTTGCATGGCGTACTATCTCGCGTTCATTTTCCTGTTCAGGGATCGGCTCATCCACATCGGGCCTGTCTCGGTCTGGGCAGTGGTGCTGCAGATTGCCGGTGTCCTGCTGGTGTTCGAGTTGCTGTATTACGGCATGCACCGCTTTCTTCACCGCCCGGTCATGTTTCGCTGGGTGCACGGCACCCACCACAAGGTCCGCTATCCTGAAGCTCTCGACGGGATGTACATAAATCCGGCAGAGGCGCTGGCCGCGTTGACACTGCTGTTTGTCAGCATGTACCTGTTCGCACCGCTGAGCGTGGTTTCTTTTCTGGTGATCGCACTCATCCACGCCTGGGCCAATATCGCGAATCACACAAGCCTGGTGTTTCCGCATCCGGCGTTCGGATGGTTGAACAGCTGGGTCATCCGACACGACCGTCATCACTGGAAAGACCAGAACAAGAATTTTTCCTCGATCCTGCCCGTCTGGGACCTGTTTTTCGGTACCTACAAGTGACCCAGGTAAATTTAGCATTCCCGTGACCGGAGATTGCAGCTTTGTCAGTAGAGGGTCGTCAATTCTCTGGTCAATGCGAAGATATTCGGCAACATCTAGAACATGGAGCCGATGAATGGCTGTGCGAATGCACCGTTAATCCGGTTGATGGTGCCCCTCTGCACTGCTAGGCAAGATACTTTCCGTATTGATTGCGAGAAATTCTCTCTTCCGCAACAACCACCTCGTTCCTAGTTCCAGTATTTACTTGGATTTCCAGAATCACTTCCACTGTCATTTTCATCGTGACCTGGAGAATTTACAAAAGCAAACATTTTTCTTGTTCTTACTTGGGTAATACCGCAATACCCATATACCAAGTTCAAGTGGAGACCGATGATGGAAAATAGAGAAATAAATTATGAGCGCATGAGTGAGCTATGGAAGGAGTTTAGCTTTCACTATGATCAAATGCACGCCTTCTATCATGATGCTGTTGCGGGCTTTGTTTGGTTCAAAGAGAAGGTGGCATCCGATCAAGAAATTGAACGTGCCCGCTATCAAGGCTTTGATCTTGATACGAATGAATTCTGGGATAGTAAGCGTCTTGAATACGGCAAGATTTTTAATCAAGAATATGTTGCCTCAGGTTTGCATGTTGGTACCGTGAAAGAGGCAAAGGCCAGGAACGAACCAGAAGGCAGCAACTTTAAAACACTTGCTAATGTATGCAGCGTATATTTCTATGCCTATTGGGAAAGTTATTTTCGTCGCGAGTACTGCATGGCAAAAAGACACCACGGATGCACCTGTGAAGAACTTCGTGAGCATGCGAGCTTTGATCTATGGGGGGATATTCGGCTTCTAAGGAACTCCATAGTTCATCACCAAGAGGTTGCACTTGATGACATAAACAATTGCAAGTTAATTAAACTTTTTCAACCTGGCGATCCTATTTCAATATCACCACAACATATGCGTGGCATTTTTCATCTGTTGTACCAATTCAGGAACAGTCTCCATGCAGAGAGTATCAGAAAGGTATTGATCAAAATTCCTGAAAGAAGGAGATGGCCACAATAGCGTTCTTCGCTATTAATGGAGAGCTGCTAGCTTACTGCAAAGACACTGTGCAAATGCGCTTTGCCATAAAATGATTCTAAGATCAGCAGCCTATACATGGGGTAATACGATGACATCTGTCATATTCAGGTAGCCTAGAGTTTCCATGAGGGGCAAATGCATGAGCCTGAGTAATCTTGTATGTAGGTGCCTGGATTGAATGAGACAAATGGACAAAATATGAATGTAGAGATAGAGGATCTTGGTAGCTGGCCATCTGAGTTTAAACAGGAAGCAATTCGCAATAAACCGCTTATCGTTTCATTCAATAGGGAACGCTTAAATATTGAACAACGCTGTATGGAAGATGTTTTTTTAAGGATAAATCCGCCTGAGAACAAATTTAAACAGTCATATTTAAAATTAATGGCGAAGCTTGAAATTCTTCTGACCCCGCATCAAATCGTTGTATATCACTGCACTCGTTTGACGAGGGAGGAAATTGAAAATATCAAACAGGAAGGCCTTCAGGTCCTATCAGCAGGGCTGGTGCACAAGAGGCTCCATGAGTGCCTTTCTAATGGATACTTGGAACAGCGCGAGTATGAGTATTTTATGAATAGTCAATCGCTCTCCGAGTCTTTGGATAACAGGCACGGTGCGCGATCAAACAAAATTTGTTTTTGTGCAAACCGTACAGTTTTGCGTGATTGCGGGGCAGTTTATCGGTTATTTCGCTCTTGGGGCGGTGAGGCCATTTATAGGGAGTTTGAAAACAACACAAGCATTGGCAACAAACTGCGTTTGATCGGTGTACCTTGCATAGTGGTTTGCACGATACCATTCACACGTGCAAAAATATTTCATCCTTACTTTTCAGAACACTTTGCTGCGTATCTGATTGCTAGCGAATTTGAGTACGCAGAACCATCGGCAGAGTTTGATCTTTCTGTGACAAGGAACTTGGATGCATCAAATGTGCTAGATGTAATTGAGTACTCAGATCATAGGTTTGAGCACTTAACGCACTCTTTGAGTTGGCACACGCGCTTTCAAATCATAGCGAATTCTGGTGACCCGCATAAGCCGCAAGAGAGCTTGACAATTTAGTGGGACATGCCGAGTGCAACAGTCTGTAAGAAAAAACTGGACCACCCCTGAGATCAAGATCATCGTTGCCGACTATATGGACATGCTGCAAATTGAGCTTGCAGGTGGTCAGTACGTCAAATCAAAACACAATCAAACGCTGCAGGATCGGATTGGGCGTTCGCATCGCTCAATAGAGTACAAGCATTGCAACATCAGTGCTGTCCTAGCGAGTCTCGGCTTGCCTTTCATCCAGGGCTACAAGCCGCTCACCCACTATCAGCTTGCCATGTTCAAGGTCATTGAGGATTATCTTGCCCAACATGGACTTTATGAGGCTCTCGCTAGCGCAGCTGGGACAAACATCCAAATTCACAAAGATTTGATCTATGAGCCCGCACCTGGGATTGGTAAGAAATGGAAGGCTGACCACCAAGCTATTTTCCAGATGATCAGCAAGGTTGATCAGTCGCAGCGTACTACTGGGATGCGTGATCTTGGTGAAGCAGGTGAGGCATTTGTACTGCAATCTGAAAAGGACCGGCTATTGGCCTGTGGAAGAGGTGACCTTGTCGCTGATGTCTGCTGGGCATCAAAGGTACATGGCGATGGGTTGGGCTATGACATTTTATCCTTTTCTGAACATGGAGAGGAGCGCTGGCTGGAAGTCAAAACAACCAATGGCTACGCAAAAATGCCTTTCTACTTATCGGCGAATGAGTGGCGTATTTCTGAAAAATATCAGGACAGATTTCGGCTAGTCCGTCTCTACAACTTTTCCTGGAGCCCCACTGCATACAAATTAAAACCGCCGCTTAACGAACATGTTCGGTTGACACCAATAGAATTTCGGTGTGGGTTTTAAATCCCGTTTCAAGTGCCGCACCGATAAATGCTAGAGCGTGAGATGTCTCGTTGCTATTCTTGACTCAGTCCATTGCGATAGAAAGGCTAATTTTGTAAGGTGTTGGCGGTCAGATGGCTTGGAGACTTCATGGTGAGTGCTACCCAGCTCAGCATGAAGGCCATAGATATCCTGTCTGTTGAGGCTGACGACCAATTGAGTTGGACAAACTGCCGTTTTGGGATTTTGACCCACGCCATCAAGAGCAAGGCAGCGTAGGTCATCAGCTGGAGTCAGTACGCTGAGGGTCTGCACACTACAAGTGAGCGGCGTGATTTAGATAAGTTATAAGAACGAATACAACTGGCTATATTATTGGCTAGTCCTAGCCATCCGCTTGGTACTTAATAAGAGCCGATATTGTCAGCACGAGTTATGGATGACATGAACCCTACTTGGCATTTCCTACGACAGGCTGCAATGATGGTTCCTGCTGACCAGATGGCTAATCCTCTGCAGCACACACGACTGTCGGATGCCGAACTTCTCATGCGAGAGGCGATACAAAACTCGGCCGATGAACGAAGGGACGATGCTAGTGGCCCAGTGCGCTTTTCCGTTAGGCGCAGACAGTATCGGGGCGAAGAGAAATCTGCCCTAGTAAGCAAATTTGGTTTGGCAGAAATTGCGGAACGCGCAAAATCCTTTCCTGAGGCTCATGGCTGGTTCAAGTATGAGGAGACCTGCCTTAGCTGCTTGAACGATCTAGATGTGCCGATCTCAGCCCTACTGCTCACCGATCACAACACCAACGGACTTGGTGGGAACTGGCGAACAAGTGAAGGAGTAAACAGCCGCTTCTACAATTTAGTCCTTTCGATTTATACATCTAACAAGTTGGAGGATGCTGGAGATTTGCTGGGGTCCTATGGGGTTGGAAAGATGGTGTATGCGGTGACGTCCAAGATACGTACGATGGCATATTATTCATGCTTTGAGCCGACTGATTCTACGGGCGGTGCGAGTGCGAGATTCATGGCTACGGCCTTCTTGCCGGGCCACAGGATTGAAAACAGCGACTACACTGGCCATGCATTTTTTGGCCCTGCTTCCGGCAATGAAGATTACCCTGCAAGACCACTGATTGACGACGACGCTCATGAGCTTGCTAGAAGCGTAGGCTTGGAAGTGAGATCGCCGGATGATACGGGTCTGACGGTGATGCTATTGGATTGCGACATGTTGCCATCTGATTGTCTCGATGCCTGTGAAAAATTTTGGTGGCCACGGACATTCAATGCACATGCAAAGGAATATGTCGATTTGGAGTTCTTTGATGAAGAATCGAAACTACTACTGCCAAGACCAAGCGATAGACCTGACATAAAGCCGTTTGTTGATTGCTATGCGAACATTAAGCAGGGCGTAGAGCCGGAAGCTTACGAGAACAAGAAGATCAATCTTGCAGTTAGTGGCGAAGTTGGTCACCTGTGCTTGAAAGCGCTTGGAGGAATTAAGGCAGAGCAAAATGCGCTTGCAAACACAGTCGCACTCATCCGTAGTGGTTTGGTCATTCAGTACAATTCAGATTATGCAAGAGAAGGTGATCCAGATGCAGTTGGCGTGTTTGAGGCCATCGGCAAGAAGCCCAGCAAATGTTTCACCCTTTCTGAACCAGAAGCACACGATGAGTGGAATGAAAGTAATGCTCGATTGCGAAGATCTCTGGGCGAGAGTGCAGCAGACTTGGTTCGACTTACGCATCACCGAATCAAGGAGCGTTTTCGGGATTTTCAGACAAGGCAGAAAGATGCTCCCTCAACTACTACCAGCGAGGGCCTGGACTTTCTGGACGACATACTTGGACCGATATTTCGAAAAAGGAAGAAGGGACCCCCGTCTCGTCCTAAGCCAGCACGACGGGCATTCACCGTTCACAAGAAGGGAAGACGAGACTTTAATTGTGATCCCGTCATCGATCATCTTGATTTCACAGTTGCATTGGCGGAAGGAGTTAGCGTGGAACCGGTTCTTTGCAAGGTTAAAGTCATCTTGAAAGTCTTAGAAGATGCAGAGGCCAAACCGGGCACGTCCATTTCCTGCACCGTATTTGATGCTGACGGAGCATCTATACCCAACCGTTCAGATTCGTTTGGAGTCAAACTTATTCCTGACAGACCCTTAGCGTTTCACGCATCGGCTCATGTACACCCGAGTTGGAGGACGCGTTGGGCTGTGACCGTCGTTAGAGATTTGACGGCGTCATCTGGGGGTGAAGACGCATGAACGAAACAAAAATTTCTTGGAATGCAAATGAGAACGAGTCCATCGAGCCCTTCAAGACGTCTAGCAAAGGACTTGAGGCCTGTACGCTACGACTTCGACTTTCAGAATCATTTGATGCCACTGACACGCGACTGATCATGAAATCTGACTTCTGGGAAGATTTCCAACCTGCACTCAGAATTGAAGCCAACCTAGATGAACTTGTCCGTTCTACGGGTTTGGCTGCGGATGAGATCATGCTGTCAGTGGTAATCCGTGACCGAGAACTAAACAAATTTGCAAAAGCATACCAGTGCGAGGCCCGAGCATTGCCTACCAAGCCCATTAAATTGTCATCGGCATGGTCAGGATTTTCTCGGTCCGGGCGTGTGGATGTGAGCATCGTAGCTACGCCTTTGGAGACTACGGAGAGAGAGCTTGGCATTGCTTTTCACAAAGGGGATGTCGTAGCACGCCGGACCTTCAAGATTCGCACCATGACTCAAGCCTCCAAAATACCGACTCGTTGGGTGTCTCCAGAGGAGTTTGAAAAACAAGGCACGTCAAGAGACACAGTGTGGCTCATTCGCTGGCTAGGAGAAGATCTAGAACGTCCGCCTGCCGAGATCGTGGAAATCCTTTTTAATGATAATCACCGAGAGGCGTTCCAAGTTCTTGAGAACGATGAGGGGATGGCGAATCTTTTTTGCTACGAGATGACTGCAGCAATATTCACTGAGATAGCAATTAGAGCGGTTGGAGAGGGAGAAAAACCGATTGAGGAAACTGGGTTACGAAAAATTATGTTTGAACAGCTGTCTGAAGCATCAGATTTAACAGAAGACGAAATTATCACACGAAGTGAACTGCCAAATTTTTCGGGACTAGTTCATGCCTGGGCTCAGTACCACGTTGGCCTTAACAATTCCTTCGCAAAACTTTAAGAGGAACTTGTCGTGCAGACCTATCCTACCTTGTCGCTGGAGGCAAGTCGTCGAGCCTTTGATGCGCATTTGGCCGAGAAAGAGATTGAACCCATAGTCCAAGATGCAACTGTTCTAGTGAGCGGGGCAGAATTTGATGAAGCACGATCAATCGATCTGTCCAACATTCTATGGGAGTTGGCTGATGGATTTGAAAAGCCAGGTTATGTGTTTGAGCGACAGGCAGCATCGTTGGTGCATCAGCGTCTTGACCTTCATCCGATCATTGCCGGTGATGCAGGGTTCTGGCGCTGGCTGACGTTTTCGGTTGATGGCGACTTTGCAGATCTTGTCGATTGGCGCTACCCAAGTCAAGAATCAGGACATGCAAGAGAACAATATTTTGGGTTAGGACAAATGAAGCAGGGAATGTATGCTTACTTGTGGCTCTGTGCACAGTCAGTATTCAACCCCAGAGCAAAAGATCCGTACGAATTGTCTAGACGCGGAGATGTTGACGTTTGGCAATCCCACATAGTGAGAATCGATTTTGGTAGCGTTCCACAATTAGCTCGAGCTTTTATTCAATATGTTTTTCCAGACGATGAGAGCCAGAATCTGCATCGAGAGCAGTATCGGAAATTGGCCAGAGAAATTACCCGCAGAAACGCCTCAATGGCTTTCGAGTTACTTGATGACTTGGATAGTATGGAACTCATTGACAGCATTTGGGAACAACGTGCTGCTTGGGATAAAGCCAAATGAAGTGCTCGCTTGAGAAAAGACATTGCGAAAGTCAAGCAAGCGCACCTACTGAGAAGATTCTGCTTGACGACGGTCGACTGATCCGAGAAACGCAGGCCGGGCCATTCTCAGGTGTTTCAGAAATGGCGCTTCCGAAGGGAGGGCACCGGTCATGTAGCAGTAGATCGGATTTGAGGAAGCTTTGGTGGGACACCCGTATGCGGGGATCCCTCCCACGAATTGAGTTGAATCCTCAGCGGCCTGAAGTGAACATCGTTGATCTGTATTCAGGATGTGGAGGTCTCGCTACAGGTGTTCGCTGGGCATGTGAAGCAGTCGGTGTGAGACCTGTTTTTCAGCTTTGCGTAGATGTACTAGACGAAGCGATTAAAGTTTATAAGAACAATCTCCATCCCCTTCGAATACTAAACGAGAATATAGCGAACTTAGTCACTTACCGAGAAGAGCGAAGTGCTGGATTGGAGACGCCGTTGCAACAGATCAGGATCACAAATCAAACTCTTCTTTCGCTCAAAGGCAAGATCGACATGGTAATTGCTGGCCCTCCTTGTGAGGGAAATTCAAACTTGAACAACAAGAGTAGGCGCACGGATGTGAGGAACGAGCTTTACGTAGCGGCTGCTGCTTGCGCAATAGCCCTAGATGCAAAGGTTGTAGTCATTGAAAACGTTGTAACCGTAAGGAGGGCTCGTCAAAGGGTAGTCGAAAGAGCTATTGAGATGCTGGTTTCGGCTGGATACAAGATAGATAAGAGTGAGGGCGTGCTAGATGCTTCATTCTTTGGAACACCGCAAAAAAGGCGTAGGCATTTTTTGATAGCTGCTAAAAACCGACCCTTTGATTTCTTGTCAGGTTTTAACGCGCTTACCTGTGAACCATTGTCTGCCATGGACGCGATCAGGGATCTTGTCGATATAGAATCGCTTAAGGATTTTGATTTGCCGTCTCGTTTGTCTCCTGAAAACCATCAGCGGGTAAAGTACTTGATTGAAAATGACATTTGGGAGCTTCCTGATGAGGAACGGCCTGTTTGCCATCAAGACGGCAGCCACAACTATGGGTCGGTCTACGGTAGAATTTATGCTAACCAGCCTGCTCAAACGATTACGAAGGGATTTCTTTCACCTGGTAGAGGGCGGTTCACGCATCCAACACAAGCTAGAGGATTGACTCTTCATGAGGGGGCCCGTCTTCAAGGATTTCCAGACGATTTTCAATTTTCAGGGCGAAGAGGGGATGAAGTGCACCGTCAGCGATTAGCCCATTTGATCGGTGACGCTGTTCCACCACAATTGGGTTATGTGACGGGACTCGCTGCTTTGTCATCCATCTGATTGGAAACAAAGTCCATAACGCGGTTGTTCCCTTGGTTCTATCACAAATGGCGCATCCCCATGTCATCAGGACCCGAGTTAAAATTGATGCAATGGATTAGTCTGTTTGTGTGCATATTGCTTGAATAACTGATGGATGCAACGCTTGAGGCCAGTCGAAGAATGTCTGCCGTAAGGCGACAAAACACCGCACCAGAACAATCGGTACAGCGCTGTTTGTCGTCGCTAGGACGTGATTTTGATACGCATGTTAAGCAGTTGCCTGGTACACCAGATATTGTTCTCCATGCAGAAAAGAAGGCCATCTTCGTGCACGGGTGTTACTGGCATCGTCATGCTGGATGCAAATATGCTACGACACCAAAGACGAACGTTGAATTTTGGGAGCAAAAATTTGCCGCTAACGTAATGCGAGACAAGAAAGCAATTGATTTGTTACGTGATCAGGGGTGGCATGTCTTGGTTATTTGGTCTTGTCAGATTGATCCAATCGAAGGCCTAAGAGATAAGTTGTGTAATTTCGTGGGCCAGACAGCACGACATGTAGAATAAAAGCCGATTGCAACTATCAAACGACTCTCGCGGGCCGTCAGAATATAATGCAGTACATGAAGCAAGATGGAAACACTGGGAATGTGTACACCATCAATGCTCACACCAAAGAAGATTGGAAGGACATCAGGCTTTCTGACATCAATTTGTCTGTCAGAGCCTTGAATTGCCTTCGTCAAAAAGGGCTGACGACACTTGCCGAATTGGCAAGTTTGTCGGACGCGGAACTTCTTAAGATTCCGAATTTCGGCAAAAGAACTTTGAGGGAAGTTAGAGAATTACTCTCGTCGACTAAAGATGAATTAACAAACATTCCCGCATCAGGAGCACAAGATGGTCTGGACCGCATGCAGACATCAGTTGGCACCTTTGAATACATTGAGGATGAGCTTTGTGCTGCAGTTAAGATGTCTGTCCGCACCGATGCATACGCAATTGTCATAAGACGCACTGGTTGGGATGGCAATCGAGTTTGGACTTTGCAGGAACTAGCCGATGATCCGAATGCCTCGGGACGAGCATCTCCCATAACCCGAGAGCGGATAAGACAAATTGAGAGTCGTGGGCTCACCGCGATCCCGAAAAAAAGGTTGTCCATGCCACTCCTCGGAAGAACAATTTCCCTTATAGAGGAAAATGCTCCTTTAGCCGCCTCAACCCTACCAGGCTTGCTCAAGAGATATAAATTGACGCGATGTGGCTTAGGTTTCAAAGAAATCAACAAAGCAATGGAGATATTTCAAGTTCAGTGGAATCTTGTTTGTAGAGACATTGGTCAGGAGTTGTTTCTTTTTCCACATGACGAGGTTGATGAGATTGAATTTGTTTGGGCCACCTTGGTCAAGGAAGCCTTTTGTCAAGATTTTGTGCAACTGGATGAAATTGCATGCTTGAATCAAAATTCGAATCGCTGTTTTTCAGATATTGTGATTTCAGGTATCAGCAGGATTCCAACGCTAGAGTGGTTAGATCGTAATCAAAGAATTTACTGGGGATCTGACCGCGTAAACTGCGGCTGGAACAAGATCATCAATGTCTGTCGGAAGATCCTGACTGTCGCACCCTGTCTTCCCTTTAAGAGATTGATGACGGCAGTTAAAAGGGCAAGAACCGTAAGAAACTGTCCATCTCGTGACATACTTAAAGCTATGGTGTGTGCGTTTGATGAAATTGATGTTGTAGATGAAATGGTGTCACGGGGAGCAAACTTCAAACCTGATATTTTGAGCCAGAATGACCGATTGATGATTGATGTAGCAAAGAATGTTGGCACCGTAACGACTTTTCTCAAACTACGAGAAGCTCTCGTACGCAAGGGCTTGGCAACCAACTATGCCCAAGTACAGATGGTTGTATCGCCTCTTTGGATTACGACATCTCGAGGAAAATACAGATTCATTGCCAATGAAGCCCAATTGAACAAGTTATCGTTGGCTCCATCAATCGAACTAGAGGAGTTCCAGAAGAGCCGTGAATGTTTGGTGGAATTTGTAAGTGCTCACAAGCATCTAGTTGCTGGAACTCATCGAATAAGCGGGAATAGCGTAAAGCAAGGGGAGTGGTCACTGAAAGACGAATGGGGAAACAACCTTGGAAAAATCAATGTAGCGGGTTGTGTGATCAAAGGTTTGGATAGGATATTTGCAGAAGCATTGATTGAAGTTGGAACTGCCATAACCATCGATTTTTCTGACAAGGAATTCATGGCCACACTATTCCACTCTCATCCCTAATTAGTGCGGCAGAACTCACTGCTCCCACCGGCGAGCCAGTATCCACAAATCCATTCCCTTGCAATTAACTCGGGAATGATGGTCTGCAAGGGAATCCTCATTGATCCCTGTCCGACGAGTGTCTCAAGCTCTCCAAACATGTAACCCTGATCAATCTTATCCATCACCCACCAGAAGGCGTGATCAATCTTGTGGATGACCGGCTTGAATTCTTCCCTTGCGACAAACAGGTACTGCGGCTCATCAATGGCTACAACTTTCTTGATCCCACCTTGTCCTTGGTGGGCTCTCCATAATTCGTAGACCGGGTAGGCGGACTTCAGTGTCGCAACCGATGCGCCCAGCACAAAACGCAGCTTGCGGTAATCGTCCTCATCGAGCGTTGCCAGCGCCCGGAAATCAAATGCCTCATCTTCCCGGACATAATAGGCCTGCTCGTACAGCCACTCCAGTCGTGCCAGATCAGGCAGGTAGGGGTACTCGGCCAGCTCTGCATGATGTTCGATGAGTTCCTGCACGAAGTCAGGGAAGGTTTGCCCGTAGCGGTTTAAATCTTGGTGCGTTGCAGGGTTTCCATAATAGAACTCGTTGGCCAGTTGCCTGAAATAGCGTTCCCCGAGGATCTTCTCGCAGCACGTGTAGGTGCTTGCCAAGGCCCGCACATGAGCTTCGCGCATCGTGGTGCGGTAGATGTCCACGCGCCTCTCCCGGGAAATTCTCGCGTCATCACGCACTCGCTCCAGGGCGGCGGTATCTGCCTTGCGGTGTTTTATGCTGGACCAGAACTCGCGCTGGAGGGCATGCAGTTCAGGCATGGGGTTTGGTTTTAAGCATTTGCTGCCTGCGACTGGATACCTCTTGCTTTGTTGGCCTCGCACAGCAGCATCGCAAACGGTGGCAGGTCGTTGTCCCATTCGATCAGCGTCGGGATGGACACGGTCTTTTTCGTGATCTGCCGGTACAGTTCCCAGACGGGCTCGGACACCCGGTTGTTGTGGGCATCGAGCAGGTACTCGCCCTTGTGTTCAAACCCTGCAAGATGGATTTCGGCTACCTGATCAAGCGGAATGTTCTCGATGTACTCCCCGGCATCGGTGCCGTTGTTGTAGTGGCTCACATGGATGTTGTTCAGATCCAGCAGGATTTGACTGTCGGACTCTTCTGCCACGGCCGCCAGAAACTCCCATTCCTTCAGGTCGGAGGCGGCAAACTCCAAGTAGCTTGAGACGTTCTCTACCACCAGGGTGGTCTCAAGATAGTCCTGGATGTCGTGGATGCGCCGGCTGACATGGTGCACCGCCTCCTCGGTATAGGGCAGGGGCAGCAGGTCATGGGCGTGGTGGGATTGATACGAGGTCCAGCACAGGTGATCGGAGATGTGCATGGGTTTGAGTTCCCTGGCAAGTGTCTTGATCTTGTCCAGATAGGTGAAATCGAGGGGGTCGGTGCCGCCCAAGGACATGCCGACGCAATGCAGGCTGACCGGATAATGCTCTCGGATGAGATAGGCTTGCTGCCGGGCGTAGCCCCCGTCGCACAGGTGGTTGTCGGTCAGCAGCTCGAAGAAATCGAGGTTGGGGCGGGTTTCAATGATTTCCCTGACATGCGGGGAGCGAAGCCCCACTCCGGTCCTTGGAGTGCAGGGCTTTGCCGGATCCTGTGGCGGATCGCATTCCACCCCGGTGGGCCTAGCTTACTTGGCAGGTTTGACGGCCTTGACCAGGCCACCGATCTTGGCGCAGGTGCCTTCCGGCAGATAAACCCACTCATGCTCGGAGTTGTCCTCGGTGGCCTGTCCTGCACACTTGTGCTTGCCATCGAAGGAGCCGCAATCGTTCATGCCGACCTTGGCAACCCCCGCACATTTTTCCCAGTTTTTCGGGGCATCCGGGACACCGGCCAGGGCATTGTTGGCGGCAAGGCCTGCGCCGATGGCAAAGATTCCCGCGATGGTGGATCGAAGTATGGTTTGTTTTTTCATGAGACTGGTCTCCTTGGTTATGGGGATATGTTGGACACGACACTGCTTCAGCGGCCAATGAATGTTTGGACAAGGGATCGGGTATTTAGTTGCACGCTCCCGCAGTCAGACGAACCCCCCAGCAAGGCTTGCAATTTTTTCAAGCGAACCAGCAATCTTGTTCCTGGAATCTTCCAGATCGTAATCATCCTGCAGTCCCATCCAGAACTTGCCACTGTTGCCAAAATAGCGGGACAGCCTCAGGGCAGTGTCTGCCGTGATGGAACGCTTGCCAAGAACAATTTCATTGATCCGGCGAGGAGGTACGAAGATGCGGTTCGCAAGCTTGTTCTGGCTGATGCCCAGCGGCTCGAGAAAGTCCCTGAGCAGCACTTCGCCTGGGTGAACATTCTTGAGCTTGGTCATGTCAGTTTTCCTTAAGTGGTAGTCGATGATTTTAACCTGACAGGTTTCTCCTCGTCGCCAGATAAAACAAATACGGTATTGATCACTGATCCGCATGCCGCGCTAGCCCGACCCGGAAAACCGAAACAACCCGGGATTCGTTTTATTCTTGATCCCCGATCGAGTCCCCGGCATGAATGGCCCCATGCCGGACAACGCAAAACCCTGGTCCCGCCTGATTGCCTTCGTCGACATGGATGCCTTTTTTGCCTCCATCGAGCAGCGCGACCATCCCGAATACCGGGGTCGCCCGATCGGCATCACCAACGGCCTGACCGGCACCTGCCTCATCACCTGCTCGTATGAGGCCAGGGCCTACGGCATCGGCATCGGCACACGCCTGAAAAAGGCCAAGTCCCTGTGCCCGGAGATCATCCGGGTCCCGGCGCACCCCGAGCGCTATGCCGAGGTCTCCACCGACATCATGGTCGCCCTGCAAAACATCACCCCGGACGTTGAGGTTTTTTCCGTCGATGAAGCGTTCCTCGATCTCACCCGCTGCCAGGAGTACTGGAACAGGTCCCCCGAGATCATGGGACAGATGATCAAGGCGCAGGTCGCCGAGGTCTCGGGGCTGGGCTGCACCGTGGGCATCAGCGGCGACAAGACCACCGCCAAGTATGCCGCCAAACAGAAAAAACCAAGCGGCCTGGCCATTATCCCGCCTTGGGAGGCCCGCGCACGGCTCAAGGACGTACCGGTCACCGAGCTGTGCGGGATCAACCGGGGCATCGCCGGTTTCCTGGCCAGGCGCGGGGCACTGACCTGCGGGCAGGTTGCAAGTCTGCCGATCAGCGTGCTGGGCAAGCGTTTCGGCAACCCGGGCCGGCGCATCTGGCAGATGTGCCGCGGCGAGGACTCCGCCCCGGTGGAGACCCGAATCGCCGCCCCCAAGAGTCTGGGGCACGGCAAGATCATGCCGCCCAATATCACCGAGCGCGATGTCATCCGCATGTACCTGGTGCACATGGCCGAGAAGCTGGGCACGCGGATGCGCCAGCACGCCTTGGTGGCACAGCGGTACCTGGTCGGGCTTCGCACCCGGGATGGCTGGATCGGCAGCCATCATTTCAGGACAAGGCTGCCGACCAACGACAGCCGGGCGATCATCGAGCTGTGCAAGCAGATGCTGTGCGACTACTGGCAGGGCGAAGGGGTGTTCCAGGTGCAGGTATCCGCCTTGGACCCGCGCCCGGCGAAGGGCCAGCAGGAACTATTTACGGAGGAGATGGACCCGCCGGATCGGCTGAACCGAGTCATGGATGCGATCAATGACCACTACGGGGAGTTCACCCTGATGCGCGCGAGCCTGCTGCACCGCTCGGACATGCCGAACGTGATCGCGCCGGCCTGGAAGCCCTACGGGCACCGCCAGACGATCGTGCCGACCGTGGAACGGAAAAAGGCCAGGGGCGAGACTTCACTGATGCGTGCCCCGACGTGGCCGGACTGCACATCGAGGCATTGAATCCCGATCAGCACCTCACGGCGACACCGGGATTCGAATCACGATGCCGCCCATGGTATCGCCCAGTTCGAAGTCATCGCGCGGGCTGTCCTGATGGGCGTTATGGCACTTGATACAGGCAGCTGATACCGCAACATCCGGATAAACGGCAACGAAGTATTCGATCTTGCCGAGAGTTTCCGTACCGTAAAAGGGCTCCGAGTCAGTTCCGGTCGCTGCCTTGAGTCCCTGTTCTTCCATCTCCGTTCTCGGTGCGTTTTTCGGGTTGATGGGCCACAGGGACAGCAGCGAGTAACTGAAGGCATCCGTCTCTTTGAGGGCCAGTTCCGCACCCATGCGAAACATCTGGGCCGGCAAGGGCAGGGCCTTGTCATCCTTCCAGTGTTCACTTGCCTGGATCACATCCTCTACGTTTTGCAGGCGGTGGACTACTTCGCGGGCATACACGGTGCGATCGGCCTGTATGACCGTGAGCAGCGCATCGGCCATGTGCTTGGCAGACACCTGGTGCGGACCGGCCGCATCCGGGGCCGGCTTGCAGGCACCGAGCACGAACACGAGCGTGGTCAAAGCCACCAGTTGCAGGAGAGGGTGAGTCGATCTTGGGGTCATGGCTGATCTCCGTGGTTCAACGCTCATCACGTTCATTTTTGCGTGCCTTGGCCATATCGATGCTTTGTACATGCTTGTCTGGTCTATTCGCGAAATTCTGCCGGATCAACCTCACATCCGCCAGTGCATCGATGGACAGGGCCAGGGTGTGGCACTGCATGCAAACGTTTCGGATCATCTTCTCGTTGGGCCGCAGGTTGGCGTTCTGGTTGTGGTTCACCACGATCCGTTGCTGGTCTTCAATGTGATGCATCTCACGGGGCAGGTGGCAGGATGCGCAACTGACTCCCGATCCCGGCAATCCCTGCCCGGAGACCTCCCGCTGCCATAGCTCGAAATGCGGGGATTCCTTGTAGGCCAGTGAGTGCTCATCGGCATGGCAGGACAGGCAGGCCTCCACGGCCGCATACCGGACATCGACCCGGTGCACGTCATGACAGGAGCCGCAGTCGAGCGTTTTTTCGTACGCCTGCTCGTGCATGGGCACCCGGGCCATCGACGGGGACATCGAGGACAAGCCGTGCGGCCAGCGCATGCCGTGCCTGCCGGCGACAAAGCCCTGGTGCTCGAGCTCGTGACAGTCTGCACAGGCTTCACGCGGCGGATGATCCACCCACCCGCGCACATCCGCCTCATGGCATTGCTTGCACGAGACCCCGCCTGCGGCATGCACGGAGGCCGCCCACTGGTCGATGATTTGCGAATCGGTGCCTGCCGGGCCATCGGCATCCGCGGCCTGCAGGGCCCGGACCTCTGCGGGCGACCAGAGCACGTGAGTATCCCTGGGCGGCAGGATTCGTGACAGACCGGCTGCCGTCGTCGTTGCATGCTTGGTCAGGAAGTCCTCGTACAGCGCCGTGTTGTCATGGTAGTTGTGGCATCCGGCAGATGCACAGGTCTCGGGTCCCAAGCCTTCGTGCGATACGCGCTCCTCGGCGATATCGGCGTGACAGTGATGACAGAAGTCCACCGGCTGGGTAACCCCCATGACGTTCGTGAGCTGCGGGCGGTGCTCTACGTGACAGGTCACACACAGCGTGGCGTCCATTTTCTCAAGGTCGGCAATATTCCTGGGGTCGGCAAATTTCGTGTCCGGATGCGAGTCTTCCGCGGCTTCGAGCTCCGCGGCGTGACACTCCAGGCACGCTTCCTGGCGGACGCCGAGAAACGGCGTGTGACAGGCCTCGCAGGCGAGCTCGATCTGATGGTGACCGTCGGTGGTGGCCCCCGGCAGGAACAGGCTTCGGTCCTCACTCGTCAGCGCGTATACATAGAGCCCTGCCATGGCGAGTGTGAGTATCGCCCAAGCCAGCACCTAGGATCGTGTACGCATGGATCAGAAGTAATAGCTGGTCACGACATGGAACAGGATCAGGGCCGGCAGCGGCCACAGGACGATGAGATGAATCCAGAACCCCAGGCGTTGCTGCCTTGAGTCGACCAGCAAGGCCGCCAGCGCACCAAGCACCCCGGCCAGCAAGAAGGTGCTGACCACGATCCGGTTGAAACCGGAACCCAGGCGCAAGCCCGTGTGGGCAACGAGTGCGGCCATCACCAGGATCCCGAGTGCGCTGTGCGCCAGGCGCCACCCTCCGAAATTGCCCCATTGAAGGCGAGACCAGCGCTTTCGAAGGGAAAACCCGGATGCGATGACCACCCCGGCCAGCAAGCCGTAGCCGGTGAACTGCCTCCAGAAGCCGTCACGGTACAGCGCATCCCAGATGCCACCCGCCAGAACGCTGTCGGCGAGCGGGGTCTGGATGCCACTCACCAGCACCAGGGCGACCAGCACCGCTGCTGCGGCAGCAACGATCAGCCCTGCTCGCCGTGCACCGCCCGGCGCGGCTGGCGCCTCTCCAAGCAGTTGCGACAACAAGGGACGACAGGTGCCGCAGACCGTGGAGGCCCCGGTATCGCTTGCCAGCGCATCTACGGTGGAGCAGCCTTGTGCGATGGACTCGCTCAAGGCCCCGCGCGTCACCTGAAGGCAGTTGCACACCAGTGCGGAAGCGGGGCGTTCACCCACGGGAACGGGCTTGTTCCACAGCGAGAAATTACCGGTCTTGACGAAGTGGTTCAGGCGCCACTTGCTGATTTGGCGCCGATGCACGATCAGGTCCTGGACATAGCTGAGTTCCGGCCACGGGCCGATCGAGGACGCCGCGACCACGCGCTCGTCCAACAAGGTCATCTGCCGATAGGAATCCCCCTGCTTCCAGCGGATGCGATCACCAATCAGGTCATGCTCCCCCAGGGTCCAGACCGCGGCATCTTCAAGCCGAAGACGAATTGCCGGCACGTACCCCTCAAAGGCACCGGAGTGGCCGGCCAGGATCTCGGCGAGCGCCTCAGCCATGCGATAGCCGGGGGCCACCAGGCCACACGGGTTGTCATTGTGGCGGGCGCAGTCACCGATCGCGTGAATCCTGGCATCACTGGTACGAAGCTCATCGTCCACGACGATACCGCCAAATCCCGAACCCACTTCCAGGTCCGCGGCACGTGCGAGCTCATCCATCGGCCGAACGCCCGTGGTGATCACGATCATCTCGGCGGTCACCGGTTTCTCCCAGTCATGCACGCTGACGGACAGCGCCTCGCCCGCAGGCTCGATCTTTCGCACGATTGCTTCGCCGAAGATGCGTATGCCCAGTCCGGTCACGCGCGCTTGCAGCAGTTCCGCGCCCACCTCATCGAGGTGCTGGCTCATCAGGTAGGGGGCGGTCTCCAGGATCGAGACCTGAAGTTTCATGTTGCGCAAGGCGGCGGCGGCCTCGATCCCCAAGGGGCCTCCGCCGATGACGATGGCGGTCTCGGACGAACCTGCACACTCACCAATGGCTTTCAGGTCGTCGATGAAGCGATAGGGAAAAACACGCGGGTGGTCGGCGCCTCGAATCGGCGGGATCCAGGGCACCGATCCGGTTGCCAGCACGAGACGATCGTAGCCGATCCATTCACCGCCAGCGGTCTCGATGCGCGCATTATCGCGATCGATCGAGATGACCTCGGTGTCGGTCATGGTCCGTATGCCGAGTGTTTCAGCCCATTCCTCTGTGCCGAGGGCGAGGGTTTCCCAGCTGCGGTGCTCGAACCAGCTGGTCATGCGGACCCGGTCGTAGGCCGGGTAGGGTTCCTTGCCGATCATGGTGACCGTGTAGCGATCAAGTGCTCCGGTCGCTGCCATCCTGTCTGCGAACCGGTGTGCGACGATGCCGAAGCCTACGATGACGAGGTGCTCGCGCGTACCTGGCGAATCGGGCTCCTCGCTCGAGCTCCGAGAGGAATCAAGCGGCTTCGATGTACAGACGGATGGCGGCATACAAGCGGATGGCGTTCAAGGCTGCCCGTCATGATACTGGATTTGGCCGGGTGGCTTGGCGGGAATCCCGTGAATAGAGCCGCTGGCTCCCGGTTTGAAGTGGCAAGTTCAAGGGTTCGCGCCACCCTGTCATCCGTCGGCCAGCTGTGGCAGGCGCTACCGCGGTTACGGGAATCCCCGTAACCGCAGTCAAAATCAGGAGCTCGTTGTGTCTACCAGTTCAGGGAGCCTTGCAGCATGATGCTGTGACTGACAGCACCGATCACCGGGCGGTCGTGCACGCCTTCCAGGCTCATCTTGAGCGCGCTGCCGACGTTAAAGTCTCCGCCAAGACTCAGGCGCCTGCCCCCCTCGCCGTCCAGCGACAGGTCGGTGTAGGGGGTAAACACGCCCTGCAGGCCGTTCCATCCGTCGGCCACCATGCCGTAGGCGATGCGCGTATTCAGGTGTTCCCTCGCCGCGCGGGTAGACTCCAGTGCCTCGGCAACGTTGGACTCCCACAACTGCCGGGCGCCGGCGGTCGTTGGACCAATGACCGGGCGGATGCTGAGGGCCAGTCCCAGCCCCGAAGTGCCCGGGTCAAGCTGCACCAGTGCGCTGAGGCCCCACTCGTCGTAATCGTCACTGTGGTTGAGCAGGGTATGGGCGCGGCCTTCCACGGTCAGCCCGGACTCCGGATTGAAGTACCGCATGCCAGCACCGGTCTCGATGCTCGAGCCGGTATCGCCGTCGCCACCGTCATGGCGCACGCCAAGCTCGACGGAGGGTGTGAAGCTTGCTCCCGAGGCCAGCTGTTTGACATGGCTGCCTTCGACCATCAGGCGCTGGCGGTTGGCATTGAGGTCCATGCTCTCGAGAGTCCCGGAGCCATCGACATCGGCCCAGGTGAACGCGGTCTCGGCCTTCAGACGCAGGCTCATGCTGCCGTCCGCGCTGGCCATCAGGGGTCCACTGACCCCGGCGGCCACCATCTGCTGGGTCAGGTCGCTGTCCTCCTCGTCCACGGCCGAGTCGTTGACCTCGATCTCTCCCCAGCCGTAGCCCGCCGTGGCCCACAGGGTCAGATCTCCTGCTCCCTGCCAGCCGACATAGGGGTTGATGCTCGTCAGGGTGGTCTTGGACTTGCCATCGACGTTGCTGGAGTCCGTGTAATCCACTGAACCCTGGGCCCATTGTAGCGAGACTCCGGCGAGCATGTCCGCGCTCAATCGGGTATCCCAGCCGAGGTTGGCGCTGATCACATCGCCATCGTAGCGAAGCGAGTCGCTGTCACCGCCATCGAAGTCCCGGTATCCCCCGGTACCCCACAACGTGGACTGGCTGGCGCCCCCGCCGGCTCCCGCAAGCGGCAGCACGAAGGAGGAGTTTGCCAGCATGCGGGCCGGGTTGAAGCTGCCCGCACCCAGGGATCTTCCGTGGTTCATCACGGCATCGTAGAGCGAGGAGGCCCCGGCAAGGCTGTAACCTTGTGCAGGCGGAGTTTCGGAATGCGCCTGCTCGATGCGACTGGACACCGCATCCACGGTGCTTGCCGTCATCGCCCGCATGACCTGCGGCAGGACGTCCTCGATGGCCAGGTTCTGGCGCGCCGCCACGACCCCGGGATCGCTCAGGTAGAAACCCGAGCCGATCACGATACGGCTTGGCGGACCCATGCCGGTCGGCTGGAACTCGAACTGGCGGGCATACCCGACCTTGGGGATGTCCGCACTGTCGCTAGCGTCCGTGGGGTCATCGAAGTAGTACTCCACGAAGCCGCCTTCCGGGCTGCTGGCTGCAGCTTCCAGCACTTGCGGCAGGACGAGTTCGCCGGTCACCGCATCGCGCACGGTCGGCACCAGCGGGCGCAGCTCGTAACGGTTCGGAAAAGCCCCGTGGATCAGGATGATGTTGGTCGTAAGGTCCAGCACATAGAGGTACACGGAGCCGTGTCGCCAGGGCCCGTTCGGGTCACGCATGGCGATCTTGGCCTTGGAGATGCCCTCACGGCCTTCGGTCCTGCGCAATTCACCAAAGTACGTGGCGGCCTCGAAAACGAAGTCCTTGAGGCTCGCACGGTCGACCACGTCGGCAGCGGTCACGGCCGGGTCGCCGAAATTGATCTGTTCCTGGGCCGTATGCGCTAGTCGCAGGTCGAATCCTGCCAGTAGGATGATCGGGTCCGGCCGGCGCGCGGTCTTGTAGACGCTGGCATAGCCCTTGGCACCCGGGATGCCCGGTCGCACACCGGGGACCGCGGCGGTCGCATCAAACGCACCATGCGGTTCTTGTTGCAGGGCGCTAAGGATGGCTGCCTGCCCGGCTTGGGGATCGACGCCAAGTGATGTCAGGATCTCGGCAAGGATTGCCCGGTTGACACGCCTGCCCGACAGCGTCATGTCCCGGGTGTGTACGAATATCCGGCCGTCGAGTGTGAGCTGTACCAGATAGGTCGAACCAGATCGCCAGGGCCCCCCGTCTTGTCGAATCAGGCACGCAAAGTAGTAGGCCTGTGAGACGCTTTGCTGGGACACTTGCTTGAATTGCCCGCTTGCCTCCCGTGCGAAGTCCATCAGGCTGGCGGTACCGGCCTGTACCTGCTGTGCAGTCACCTGCGGGTCCGCAACCGGGGTTACCCCGGGAGTCTGGGGACAGGCTTCGTGCATCTGCGCCGAGGCGGTTTGTGTGGCAGGCAAGATGATGTTCAACATCATCAGGCTGAGTCCCAGCATTATCGATGCCGGGGTAGGCAATGCGTTGGATTTCATCACGCGCGGGCTCCCTGCTTGTATTGTTATTCTTCTGTGTCGTGTGCCGACTCGGGGGTTGTGATTGATATAGTAGGAGTCAGCCCCGGCATTATGGCCTTTGGTGGGCATTGCGTCAAAACCCGGGGACCCGCAGGCGGTACGAATACGGACTATAGCGCTGCCTTCCGGGATCATTCATTTTGAAGGTTTGACGCGAACCGGGGTCCGCTTCGGACACGAGAAAAAATAGCCAACAGGCCAAGACCGTCCTCTCGATCGGAAGATAGGGTGGGTGGCCTATCCGTGGCATAGTAGCGTCACCGGTTTACCGATCGAATTGTGCTGAATCAAAGTGACGCTTCATGAGTTTTGACACCATCGCCATTGCCCTGGGGGATGTCACCTGGATTGGCCTTGCGTTCGCACTCGGTCTTTTGTCGAGGACAGTCGGTCTGCCGCCGCTGGTTGGCTTTCTCGTCGCCGGATTCGTGCTCAACCCGTTCGGGGTCACCAGTGGCGCCATGCTCGAGGCACTCTCGGAGCTCGGCATCACCTTGCTGCTGTTCGTCGTCGGCCTCAAGCTTAACCTGCAAACCTTCGCGCGCCCTCAGGTGTGGGCGGTCACAGGGCTGCACATGGCCATCACCATGGTGGTGTTCGGGGCACTTATCTATGCGCTGGCGCTGGCAGGTGCGGCCCTGTTCGAAGGCCTCGATTTTTCCACCGCGCTGTTGATCGCCTTTGCCCTGAGCTTCTCGAGCACCGTGTTCGTGGTGAAGGCACTTGAGGACAAGGAGGAGACTTCCTCCCTGCATGGCCGCATCGCCATCGGAATCCTCCTCGTGCAGGACCTGGCCGCTGTCATCTTCCTCGCCGGCTCGGCGGGCCAGTACCCGGCCGGCTGGGCCATTCTCCTGTTGCTGCTGTTTGGCTTGCGCCCGGTGCTGAACGCCATCTTGGACCGTGTGGGGCACGGGGAGTTGCTGGTCCTGTACGGCTTTTTGCTGGCCGTGGGCGGCTCGCAACTGTTTGAACTGGTCGGGCTCAAGGGCTACGTGGGCGCGCTCGTCATGGGCGTGTTGATCGCAAGTCACAGCAAGGGCATCGAGATGTCGAAGGTCATGTTCAGTTTCAAGAATCTCTTTCTGGTCGGGTTCTTCCTATCCATCGGGCTGTCCGGGCCGCTGACGCTACAGACGATACTCATCGGTGCTGCGATCACACCGTTCGTGTTCCTCAAGACGGCGCTGTTCTTCGCACTGCTGACAAGATACAAGCTGCGTGCGCGAACCTCTTTGCTGGCCTCGCTGAACCTCACCAACTTCAGTGAATTCGGCCTGATCGTTGCAGCGATCGGGGCCGCCAACGGCTGGATCGACAATGCCTGGCTGATCGTCATTGCAATTGCCATGGCCCTGTCCTGTGTGATCGCTGCAGGGCTCAATGTCATTGCCCACCCGCTCTACACCCGCTATGGTGAGGCCTTGAAGCGCTTGCAGCGCCAGGAGCGTCTAGCCGATGACCGTGCACTCGATATCGGCGGTGCGAAGATCGCCATCATCGGCATGGGGCGTGTCGGTACGGGGGCCTACGATGACATGCACGAGCGCCACGGCGGTGCCGTCGTCGGCGTGGACACCAACCCCATCAAGGTCGAGCGCCTGCAATCGAGTGGGCGCAAGGTACTGCTGGGAGACCCCAGTGACACGGACTTCTGGGATCGCGTGCAGGCCACCCACACCCTCGAACTGGTGATGCTGGCATTGCCGAACCTGGCATCCAACCTCGCCGTGCTCGATGAACTCAAGAGTGCCTCCTTCAATGGACAGGTCGCGGCCACGGCCCGGTTTGCGGATGAGATCGAACCGCTTATGGAGGCTGGAGCATCCACCGTGTTCAATGTCTATGCGGAGGCGGGTTCAGGATTTGCCACGCATGTGGCTGCACAAACATTCCCTCGTGCCTGAGCCCAAACCGCTGCACGGCAACACAGGATCTTCTATCTGAATTCCAGGAATACCGAACTGGAATAGCCAAACGCATCCGAGTAGTCAATGCGTGCAGGCGAATGGGAATCTCCGGGACCAAGACTCTCCCCCCGCCTTGCATAACGCACGGTCGGGACGTCCGACAGGTACTCGATGCCCGCACCCACACGAAGCGTCACGTTCTCGGAATACGAGAACACCAATGAGGTCTGCAGGCCGACAGTGGCGGCCCATCGCCTGTCACTGGTGCGGTGGTTCGTGACTTCGTCTATCGCAAACATGCCCGATGATATGAATGTGCGCTGTTTGCCGTGGTAGTCCGCGTCCAGGTAGTAGAGCCCGAGTGTGCCATCCACGGTGAAGTTCCAGTCCGGCCGAAGCGGGAAATCCCGACGGGTGCCGATTACTCCACCTAGGTAGGAAGCATCCAGGTCTTCACTGAGGGTGAGGTTGTTGACCGTGGCAGGGCGGTTGGACTCATAGGCGAATGTGCTGATGTCCTGGCTTAATCTTTTGTAGCTGGGTCCGAAGTACGTCGAGGCACCGGATTGGCCTGCCAGTTCAGCCCGCTTGCCGGTGACCCAGTCCAGACCGTAAAAATCCACTTCCCGTTTGGTGCGGATGCGGATGGGATCGCCCCAGGCGAAGATGGCCGAGCCGAACGGCAGGGCCCTGCCATCGATCCTTCCGACCCAGCCGACCGTCCGGACATGAGGATCATCCCTGACCAGATCGAGCAGGTGTCGCTGGGTCTGCGAAGTGAGGCACTCCCCGAGTACTGCACCAGGCGGACAGTACTGGTCCTGGAACCGGGCGCGAACCTCCGCCCATGGGGCAGGGTCAGAATCGTATTCACGGGTGTGTCTGGAAGTATAGGAGGTGAGAAAGCCGCGCAGCTCGGTGAACTGATGGTTCTGTGCCTTGCCCAGGGCAAGGGTAATCAACGCACCATCGTCTTTGCCGTCATAGTGGTCCAGAAACCCGAGCACCTCTTCGCGCCCGTTGGTCCGGATGAACGGGCCGGACTCCGGCAGGTCAAGCCAATGAATGCCCACGCCTGTTCTGATGTAAAAATCCTCAATTGAGGTGTCGGGGGAAGCAGCGCTCACCTGGAAGCAAAGCAGGATAAAAGCAGCAAGCAATCCTGAAGCGCTTTTCAACAGATCCCCTTTCTGTTTAATGGTTTCCATGCCTTGCTCAATCCCTGTCGCCGCCGTATGCACCCAGCAGCCCCTGGGGGTGCTCGAATATCCCCCCGACTTCCTCGTGGTTGGGGCCGTAGAACGCGCCCGACAGCCGATGATCATCAGCATGATGGCGGCCGAACTGACCGTCAATCACGGACATGTCCTCATAGATCAGATCGCCGTGTTGCTGGCCTGTGGTGACATTGACCATGCCGGTCAGGTGTACATCCGCCATGACCTGTTCACCGATCCTGACGGAGATCCGGGCATCCCCTGTCACATACGAGTCAAGAGCAGTGACTGCAGCATCATCCCGTGCCGATACAAAGCCGGTCCAGGTCGCTTCCACCTCAGGATTGGTCAGCGGCGCATTCCCGTTTACCGTGGCAAACATGCGGATCGTCCCCTTGTCAGGGTGCGACTCGTCTGTGAATGTGCGTGATGTTGAGGCAAAGAGACTGTGCTCCATCCAGCCGACAAAGTTATGCGCTTCAATTCCGAATCCCACAAAATTCTCGATGCCCGTGCTGATTCCGTTGGTATCCGGAAGTATCGTGAGTTGATTAGGATCCACGTCGACGACCCTGTTTGCAGACAGGGTTTGTGAATCGCCCACCTCGCAGTACGCGACCCTGCAATCCACGGAAACGCGTTCAGGTTCTGTGCTACCGGGCCTCCAGTGAATCCAGTCCGTAAAAAGTATGTGGGTGGAATTCGAGGCGATCTGCGTGTATTCCTCGATTGCCCGTCGTTCCGCCAAAGGAGCTGGACTCCCACCACAGGCGACTAGCCCGGCGCACAGCAAAAATACAATGCAGATTTTCATACATACTCCAATTAGTAGTTGGGAAATAGGGTGTGGGACATGGATAAAATTTCCGCACTGCGCGTATCCCGCGGTGGCGGTCAATACTCCTGAAGCAAATAGAAGCACAGTGCAACTGTGAATGCACGAATTATCGGCTGGGTGGTCAACTTTGCCAGCCATCGGGCTGTGGTGGTGTTCAATCATGCGCGCCAACTTTCAGCAACGCCCGCGCGATGTCCCGGGCTTCGTCCATGGTCTCGACGTTGCGTCCTGCCGGCACATGGCGCAGCAGATTGAGTGCGCGAAACGTCTCCAGCACCGGCCCGGACAGCCCCATCGTGATCAGTTCAGTGTCGGCCTCGCGGGCTGCAACCATGAGTTTCGCAATTACCACGGCAGCACTGTCGTCGACATGCGACGTGTCGGAAAAATCGAAGATCACCACGTCGTGTTTCTGGACGTCGACGCTGAACGCTCCGACCAGGCGATGCGATGAGGCCACGGTGAACGTCCCTTTCAGCGCGATCAGCCCGGTGCGCGCCGCGTACGGGTCGCCCATGTCGTTTGCGAGACCGAAGAAGTTCCGGTCCAGGAGCGGGACCGAGACGACACTGTCGAGTTCGAGATCTTCAAGCTGGCGCGCGTGGGTCAATCCCGCAATGATCAGTCCGACCGCCACGGCGGTCACCAGATCGACGAACACCGTGATGCCCAGTGTCGCCAGCATGACCAGCGCATGCTCTGGACGCATCCGGTGGACACGGGCGAGCATCTGCCAGTCGACGATGTCCAGGCCGATCTTGATCAGTACACCCGCAAGCACCGCACGCGGGATCGGTTCGACGTAGTCGCCCAGGCCGAGCACCAGCACCAGCATCAAAACCGCATAGGTCGCACCGGATACCCGGGTGGTGCCACCGGCGCGGATGTTGGTCAGCGTACCAAGGGTGTTCCCCGCACCCGGCATGCCGCCGAACATGCCTGCCGCCATGTTGCCGATTCCTTGGCCCACCAGTTCCCGGTTCGGTTCGTGGCGTGTACCGGTGACCGTATCTGCGATCAGCGACGTCAGCAGGCTGTCCACCGATCCCAGCAGAGCCAGGATCAGGGCTGGCTCCAGGGCATGCAGCAGAAACTCGGCCGTTGGCAGTTGCAGCGCAAACGCCGGCGCACCGATCGGAACTGGCCCCAGAACCGGTGCATCGTGCAGCCAGACAACGCCCAATAGCGTTCCAAGAACGAGCGCGGCGACCGGCCCCGGCAGGTACGTCGACCACCGGCGAGGCCAAAGTCCGGCGATGGCGAGCGAGAGAACACCGATTGCGACCGCGCTAAGGCTCACGTTGCCGACCGCTGACGGCAGCCTGATGACAGACTCCATGGGTCCGCCCGCTGCGGGTGCACCCAGCAGTGGCAGCAACTGGATCACGATAATAATGATGCCAATGCCGGACATGAACCCGGAGATCACCACGTGTGGTGTGTACGCCACGAAGCGGCCGATTCGCGTCAGCCCAAGCAAGGCCTGCAGCAAGCCCCCCAGCACGACGATCGTCAAGGCCTCGGAAAGCGTCGAGGCGTGGCTTGCCACGATCACCGCCGTGACGACCGCCATTGGGCCGGTCGGTCCTGAAATCTGTGTCCGCGTGCCGCCAAACACGGCAGCGAAGAACCCAACCGCGATTGAACCGTAGATGCCGGCGGGCGCCCCGAGCCCCGAGGCCATGCCGAACGCGAGCGCAGCCGGAAACACCACGACAGTGGCCGTGATCCCTCCGAAGAGATCCCCCCTAAATGTCCGAAGGTCGTAGCTCAATCGCGTCCCTCCGTTTGGAGGGTGTGGTGCGGTGAAAGGGAGCTATATGTGGTAGTTACCAGACACTAAGAAGATAGTGACGGCAACTGTCGAAAAACTTCTTCAAAAATAGCTTTAGAAGAAGCTGGATATGTGTTTATAGATTTGCTCTTTAACAGAGCGGTAATCTCTGCCTCTTCTGTACGCCCGTCTCTGTCGTGATCCACTTCTCTCTCCTTATCATCAACGTTTAGCAACAACTCACTATAGAGGGAAGCGACAGAGTTTTTCAATCACACGCATATAGAAAAACAGATAATTTTCTATACCTGTTTTCACAGATACCTCTCGATCCTGTAAGCCTATTCAATGGCCTCCATCAAAAAGAACTTGGGGATCTGCACCAGGAGCTGAAGTTGCAGCAAGAGGCATCTATGTCTTTGTGATCGGCGTTGAAGGTCAGTACTGAAGGATAGTGCTGACGAAGTCTTCAGCCCATCCGGAGCAGTTCGATTACACGTCTCGAAACGCGACTAGGGGACTTGGCATTCCCCCTCATTCACTTGCAGGTAATGGCTGAGAAATTCTTCTGCAAGCATGGCGACCGTTTTCAGGATTACCCGGCGATCCCCTTTATGAACACCCACTTTGTCTGTGGACCACATCGTGACGAACCCGCCGATCCCGTATCCCATGTCGTCGACATACCGCTTCAGGTGCAGGGCCAGACTGAAAAAATCCCCGGCTGCGGGAAAATTCACGTGAACGCTGAGGTACTGGCTCGAATCCGCTTCAAACAGGTGTGCATCACGCAACCGTGGTTCGATCTCGTGTTCGATGGCCGCAGCGGTCAGGCCGAGGCTGCGAGACGGCTCCGCGGGCATGGGTTCAACGACAAGATTCATGGGCGCGCACAAGGCAAACAGGTTTCGATGTGAGAGCTCGAAAGGGCTACCTGCCTGCACGACACTCGTCATGAGCGCCAGTGTGGCGATTAGAGCGCATCGAAACTTGGGTAAAAAACTCATGTCGAGGAACTGGCTGAAAGCAAGATCATGCCCGGATCCAAGGGGTCTTACCAGTCACCGAACCGGTAGGTGACACCTAAGCGCACCATCCCGAGTTCATTGTCGATCCGGTAAGGGCAGGGTCTTTGCGGCCCACCGGGCCCACAGCGGTTGTTGCCGGAATGGTTCACGTAGTGCGTGCTTTGCCCGAAATCCATGTACAGGCCCTCAAGGCGAATGTCCCAGGGCTTTGACCAGCGAGTCTCGATACCGGCCCCGGCCACCCAGCCCACCTCGGTGGTGTGATCACTGAAGGAGTCGTCCGCATCCACGTAAGGGTCGATGTCACGCCCCGAATCGATGTCGGTGACCGAGCGGTCGATTCCGGACAGGGCCACCCCGGTGGAGGCGAATACCCACATCGGTCCCATCGCCTGTTCGATGCCGACCCGGGCGGTTGCAAGCCAGCGGTACTCTACTTCCACCGTCTCATCCAGACCCTCGGGATCGAGCCGGTTCGATCGTGCCGTCATGTCTCCAATCATGCCGTCGATCTCAAGGCGTAACGGTAAACCGGCAATTGCAAGCCTGCGCCCGGCCAGTACGCCGAACACCAGCCCCGAGTCATGGTAGTCCAGGGTGTAGCCCGGCATTCCCCAATGCGCAAAGCCTTCCGGGTCCTCGATCTCGTTGTTCGACCAAGCCGAGCCTGCAAGAAGACCGGCGTACATCGGTGCGCCCTCATGGGTCGGTTCGGCCCAAGCGGAACCCGGTGCAGCGCCCAGCAGGACGGCCCCTGCCAGTAGCAGTGTAGAGGGATGCCAGCGGCATGGAGTGGCAGAGATTTTCATGAGTGCCGTCCTTTAAATCATCCTTGTTTATGGCGGTATGGCAGGCCGGAAGCAGGCTTTTTGCTTATACGCGAAGCCTGCCATTGTGTCCATGGGCTACTCGACCTTGCTCGGGCCTTGGCGCTGCAGGCTGACACCAAAGCCGCGCCCGCGAATCACGGCCTTGGCACCGAATTTCTCTTGGATGTTGTCCATCACACGATCGACCGGGCCATCGCCTGAGGGCGCCTCAAACAGTTCACCCTGGTGCAGGGGGTCCGCGGCCAGCAGGGGCGAGGCACCAACACCGATCAGGCGAAACGCGCGCCCGTCGGCCTCACCCTCAAGCAGTACCTCGGCGGTGCGGAACATGGCCTCGGCCGAGCGGCTCGGAGTGTCCAGGCGCCTCGAGCGTGTCAGCAGGCGAAAGTCGGCGGTCTTGAGTTTCAGGGTTACGCCGCGCCCCAGCACCTCAGCCTTTTTCATGCGGTTCGACAAGGTCTCGCAAAGCTTCCACAAGGTGGTGCGAAGCTGCTCGAGATCGCTGGTGTCGCGCTTCAGGGTGATCTCCGAGGAGAGGCTCTTGGCTTCCCGCTCGGGATTGACGCTGCGTTCGTCCTCGCCCCGTGCAAAGCTATACAGTGAATGGCCGATCTTGCCGTAGCGTGCAACCAGCGTCTGTTCATCGAAGGGGATCAAGTCGCCGATTCGCGTGATCCGGTCACGGGCGAGGCGTTGCTGCAGGGCCCGGCCTACGCCCCACAGCATCTCGACCGGCTTATCGGCCAGAAAGGCGCGGGCCTCGGAGCGCCCGATCACGGAAAAGCCGCGCGGCTTGTCCAGGTTGGATGCGATCTTGGCCAGGAACTTGTTGTAGCTCAGTCCGACCGACACGGTGATGCCAAGCGTATCCTCGACCTCGCGCACAAGCTGCACCAGCAAAACGGCCGGGCTTGACTCGTGCAGGGCTTCGGTGCCGCCCAGGTCCATGTATGCCTCATCGATGGACAGCGGTTCGACCAGGGGCGTGAGTTTCAGCATCATGGCTCGAAACGCCTCGCTCACCTGCCGGTACCTTTTCATGTCGGGGCGCACCACGATCGCATCGGGGCAGGCCTTGAGGGCCTGGAACATGGGCATGGCCGAGCGCACCCCGTGGGCGCGGGCGAGATAACAGCAGGCGGCTACCACACCGCGGTGTCGCCCGCCAACGATCAGGGGAAGCTCACGCCACTCCGGTCGATCACGTTTTTCGATGGCGGCGTAGAAGGCGTCACAGTCGAGATGGGCGAGGGCGAGTTCATGCAGTTCGCCGTGGTGCACCAGGCGCTTTGAGCCGCAGGAGGGACACTCGGCGGCGATCTTCGCAGCGGAGGTCATGCCGCAGTCTCGGCACAGGACGTTCATGGTCCGATCATAAGATGCATCTGGCTACCGGTAAAGCCAGCAGCCGGCCCCATCGGGACCCATAAAAACCTCGCCACTGGCGGTATGCCTTTTCGCTTCCACCTCCTCGGTCGGTGCGCGACGATGACGCCGACATGTTTGCGAAATCCCCGGGGCCATGAGTAGGGCCGTGTCCGAACCGATCCCGTTCTGGAGTGCGCGCCTGAGTTGCGTGCTCCTGACAGTTCTGGGCCTGCTTCCGGCCCAGGCCGAAACCGAAGCCTTGCCAAGGATCGAGGTGTTCACCCGCGCTGATACACCGATCACCGGCCTGCAGGCCTTGGTCGCCGGTTCCGGGCACGAAGAGCCCAGGGTTCACATCTACGTGCTCGATGGCCTGCAGGCGCTGGAAGCGAAGTTCTCCGAGAATCTGGCCCACGATCCTTCGCAGGCGCGCCGTCAGGCCCTTGAGCGGATCTACCGGCTCAACAAGACAGACCGTGCACGGCTGCAACGTACGGCCGTTGGCCTGGCAAGGGCGGTACACTACGGAATCGACCGCTACCCGGCCATGGTGTTCGACGGCCAGTTGGTCGTGTACGGCCTTACCGACCTCGAAGCCGCCCTGGCTCACTACAGGCGCTGGCACCGGCCATGAACCGAACCGGGCGCAGTGTTCTGGCATTGGTTCTTTTCGCAGGCCTTTCGGGCCCGGCCCCGGGCGGTTCCATTAATACCGCGCAGATCCTTGCACGGACCACGGCCGCTGCTCCCTCCTGCATGCAGTGGATGCCAATTGGTACCTGTTTCTGGCTTCGCTGTACATGGCGGGGCTGTCGGGTGCGCAGCTCGCTCAAGATCGGTCATTACAATCCAGACCTGGTGGTTGCAAGCTACAACGAGCTTGGCGGAAATCCCTGGCGCGAGATCCGCGCCACCCTCGGCATGGCGCAAAAGGCCACCGTTCGCGGGCTGCTGGGTTCTTTGCTTTCGGTGACACCCGGAAGTGCCGGCAACCGCACCGAAGGCCGACTTCGCTCGCACACGAACCTGATGTTTCGCGAGGCCGATGTGATCGGCCACCCGCTCACGCAACTGCCGGTGCCGGGATTGATGTGCGGCTCGCAGGCCCGCCCCTTCGTGCCGTACTTCCAGTCCGGCATAGATGCGCTGGCCTGGCGCTCGGCGCTGCCCGAGATGCTGTACCCGGCAAGTCTTCTGCCGGGGCTTCGCGAGATCGGTGAGGGTGCCTTGCAGACCTGGGGGTCCGTGTACCCGCGAACCGGCTGGATCACGCAATCCGATGAGCCCAAGGCCGCAGCCGTGATCGCACAGCGTGCAGGCGATATCGTCACCCGGCGCCTGCAGCCGCACGTCTATGTCGCACTAGCCGGATCGTCCGCTTCCGGCCAGCGCATGTGGCCGCCGGGCGCGCTCATCGAGGGTGATGGGCGCAGCGGCCAGTGGCAGCGGCTCTTGCCTCAGCCCGAGTCCGGCTGCGATGTGTTCGGCGACGATGATCGGGGAGATGCCACAAGCTGGGGTGGTGGGCTCGTGGATGCGGGCGGGGACTATGCCTGGACCCTGTGGCGCCCCTACCAGTGCTGCAGGCGCCGCGGGCAGTGGTTCCTGTTCAACGTCGACTGGATGGTCTACCCGCCATGAGTTGCCGGAGGATGGGCCTGGGAATGGGTATTGCACTTGTGATCCTGTGTATGCCGGGGGGCCTGTCGGCCGTCATGGCCCCGACCGAAGACGGCTTCTGGTACTACGAAATCGGCGGGGCCCGCCCGATCTCAAGGCCAGCCAACCCGTCGGTGGTCTCGGTCACCCTCGGTGGCTCTGCGCAACTGGGGCTGGGCTACAGCTGCGCGCAGTTCGACCCGGTGGTCGCCGTCACCAATACGCTCAATGAAATCGGCGCCGGGGTGGATCGCATGATGGGGGCCATGACCAACGCCGCAACCGCGGCGTTGGCCGCATTGCCGGCCCTGATCCTGCAGCGCGCCAACCCGGGCCTGTATGACCTGTTCCAGAACGCGCTGATCAAGGCCGAGGAAACCCTGTCTCTTGCCACCAAGTCCTGCCAGCAGATGGAAACCGAAATCGCCCAGGGCAAGAATCCCTATGCCGATCTCATCGTCTTGTCCAAGGGCAATGACTGGAAGCGCGAGATGGGTATCGGCGGCAACGATGCGGTGAGTGCACAGGCTTCCGTGGAGGCGGCCAACGGCGACAACGGCGTGCCCTGGATCGGCGGGCTGGCCGGGGGTTCGGCCCAGCCGGTGTTGGAGTTCACCGGGGACATCGTCAAGGCCGGCTACAATATCAACCTGAACCGCCCGGTCACCGCGAGCACTGCGGCCCCGCCCCTGCCGGGCTCGCGTCTGCCCGAAGTCTGGAATACCCCGGCCGAGGCCCAGCGCTGGGTGGTGGATGTGGTCGGTGAGAACATCGTGACCACCTGCGATACCTGTCGCAAGGACAGCATCCCCGGCACCGGGCTGTTGCCCAAGCTGCACCAGGAATCGGGCACGGTGACACTCGAGTTGCAGCGCCTGGTCAGCGGGACGAACCCGCCGACCCTGGCCAACCTGGAACAGGTCGCAGCCCCCGGGGTAGCCGTCACGAGGCAGTTGATCGAGGCGGTTCGGGAGATGCCGGTCGCCGAGCAGTCGCTGGTCATGGGTCGCCTGGTATCCGAGATCAGCACCGCGCGCACGGTGGAGAAAGCCCTGCTTGCACGCCGCCTCCTGCTGACTGGCCGCCAGGTCCCTGAGGTCTATGCCACCGAGGTCGCACGCGAGCATGCCGATGCCTCGATCGCAGAACTCGACCGCGAGATCGAAAGCCTGCTGTTTGAGACCCGCGTGCGCCGCGAAATCGTCTCCGAGACCGCAGGCGTACTGCTTGAACGTGCGCAAGCACGAAGGCGCGCATCCCTGCAAATCCCCGAAGCACCCAACCTCGATCCAAGGCCCCTGGTGCGTGGCCGGGTGCCCTGATCTGCGCATGCGTCTGGCACGTGTATGGCTGAGCCTGCTGGCACTGGGGCTGGCAGCGATCACAGGATTTACGCTCTGGCATTCGGTGCAGGTTTCATCCGTGCTCAGCGTGCAGGCGCACCTTGAGTCCTGGCAGCCGTTCCTGACCACAGCTAGGCTGGGTGCACTGGCCCTGATTACTGTCGGTGGATTCGGGTTGCTGTACCTGCGGCATCGTGCAGGGCGCATCGATGCCCATGTTTTGAAGCACCGCCTGGCCCGGCACTGGCGTTTGGTCGCTTGGATGGTCGTGATCGAGGCACTGCTTGGCCAGCAGTTGCTGCGCCATTTCATTGCGGTCGTGGTGGGGCTATGAGCGTCGACAGCTATCTTGAGCTGTTCACCACCCTGTTCGGCTGGACCTTCTACAACATCTTCTGGGAGGTGTTGGTCGGGACCGGCATCGTGTTTTTACCCTTCCTCGGCATCCTCATCGACCACTGGCGTGAGCCGGCCGAAGGCGGTGAGTTTGGCAACGCCCCAGCACTGTCCCTGCGGCGCATGGAGATCCAGCTGTTCATGGCCTTGCTGGTAGTGGTGCTGGCGGGCCAGCCGGCGGCCTTGGCACCGCTTGAAGCCAGCACGCTGGCCTACACGCCGCCGCCGAGCCTGCTCGATCCGAGTCCGGTCACTGCCACCGTGGCAAGCCCGCAAAGCAGCTTCGGCACCTCGGGCTTCGCCGGGGCTCCAAGTCTGGTGCATGTACCGGTCTGGTGGTACGCGGTGCTCGCCATTGCCTCGGGACTCAACCATGCCGTGGTCGAGGGCCTGCCTTCGGTTAGCGATCTTCGCACCTACGAGCAGCAGGCCCGCTTGGCCACTATCGCCGATCCCGTCCTGCGCCGCGAGGCGGGTGATTTCTTCAGCCAGTGCTACGTGGTGGCACGCTCGAGGTATCTCGCCGAGCGCCCGGACGGTCCCGCCATTCAGTCGTTGCTAGGCACCTACGGTCCCGCGGACCCGGACTGGATGGGCTCGCACGTCTACCGCGAGATCCCCGGCTACTACGATGCGATTCGGCCTTCCATGCCGGTGCCGGGCTGGGCGTTCGATGCGGTGCGCGACAGCGAGTACCCGCCGGGGAGCACGCCTCGCTGGGGCAAACCCTGGTGCAAGCAATGGTGGGAAGAGGCCAGCATCGGGCTGCGCCGGAAACTGGTGGCGCAAGCGGATCTTACCTCGGCGGGTTTCTCCGGTCTGGTGGTGTCGGTCGCCCCGGCACTGGCTCACGAGCAGCACCTGGATACCGCCGCACGTGCCGTGCTGGCGAATGCGCCCCCGGTGTGGTCGAACAACGATTTGGTGGCACGCAATTCCGGGCACGCAGGCTGGCTCGGTACTGCCGAGCAGTGGCTCAAGGGAGGCCTTGCCGCCGGCGGGATCGTGTCCGCCTCGGCACTGTTTTCCGTAACCGTCACCACGGTGCTGCAGGCCCTGCCCATGGTGCAGGCGGTGCTGCTGCTCGGCATCTACGCACTGCTGCCGATGGTGGTGGTGCTGTCGCGGTATTCACTGTCGATGATGGTCACCGGAGCGCTTGCGATCTTTACCGTCAAGTTCTGGAGCGTGCTGTGGTATCTGGCCCTGTGGGTCGACCAGAACCTGATCCTGTCCATGTACCCGGACGTCAATGTCTTCTTGCAGGTGTTCGCCAATCCGGGTGAGCACGATCTCAAGCGCATGCTGCTCAACATGATCACCACCAGCCTGTATCTCGGTCTGCCGCTGTTGTGGAGTGCCATGATGACCTGGGCGGGTATGCATATCGGCCGCTCGATCGCTGTCGCCACCTCGCCGCTGGCCCGCGCGGGCGACGATGCCGGGCGCTTTGGCGGGGGCATGGGCAAGGCGGTATTGAGACGATAGCCATCCCATGCATGGGATTTCATGCCGTTCGGTACTTTGTCCGCAGGATTCGGGGGAAATTACGCCCTGGGGGAGACGCTAGCAAAGACCCCAGGGCGAATGCACAAGTCGTGCAGAATCTAGTTCCCCCTTGTTGGATTTGTCACACCGTGCGACATGCAGGCGCTGTCGAGCAAAGTGTGACGAAGATCAATCTAGCAAAATATTTGTGAACATGGCGTGATATATACAGGGAATGCCATGATTATTGCATGAACATATGCGATACTACGCGCCACATGTTCCTGATCAAAGGAGATGGCAGTGGACAATCCGGATGAGCGGAAGCTGGAAATCGAGGAACTGCGCAAGGGTATCTCGAGGCTGAGTTCAGCCATACTGCGCATCAGCTCGAGCCTCGATGAGCCCACTGTCCTGCAGGAGGTGGTCGACAGTGCCCGCACCCTGACCGATTCCCGGTACGGCATCATCACGACCATCGATGACGATGGGCAGATCCTGGACTTTATCACCTCCGGTTTCACTCCCGAGGAGCGCCAGCAGTTTGTCGACTGGCCGGACGGGCCACAATTGTTCGAACACTTCCGTGACCTTGGAACCCCGCTGAGCCTGTCGGACCTGCCTGCCTTCGTCACCTCACTCGGCTATTCCCCGGACCTGATGCGCTCAAAGACATTTCAGGCCATGCCGATACGCCACCGGGACGTGCATGTCGGCAACTTCTTTCTTGCCGAGAAGGCCGGTGGGCTGGAGTTCACCGGTGACGATGAGGAGGTTCTCATGCTGTTTGCCTCGCAGGCAGCCACGGCGATCGCGAATGCGCGGATCCACCGGGCCGAACAGCAGGCGCGTGCCAATCTCGAGGCCTTGATCGAAACCTCTCCGGTCGGGGTTGTGGTCTTCGATGTCAGAACCGGGAAGCCCGTATCGTTCAATCAGGAGGCCAGACGAATCGTCGAGGCCCTGCACATCCCCGGACGGTCTCCAGACCAACTGCTGGAAATGATCACGTACACGCGTGCCGATGGGCGCGAGATTACTGTGGATGAGTTCGTGCTTGTACGGGAACTGAGCACGGGGGAGACCGTGCGGGCCGAGGAGATTGTGCTCTCCCTCCCCGATGGGCGAAGCGTCAAAACGCTGATCAATGGCACACCCATCCATGCCGAGGATGGCACGATTATATCCGCGGTCATCACCATGCAGGACCTGGCTCCCCTGGAGGAGCTGGAACGCCAGCGGGCCGAGTTCCTGTATATGGTGAGCCATGAGCTGCGGGCACCGCTCACTTCCATCAAGGGTTCGACAGCCTCCGTGCTGGGTGCCGGATCGCCGCTTCCGCAGGCCGAGATGCGGCAGTTCTTCCACATCATCGACCGGCAGGCCGACCACATGCGCGGCCTGATCAGCGATTTGCTGGATGCAGGAAGTATCAAGGCGGGTACGCTGACCATCGAACCCGAGCCCTCGGAAATCACGGATCTGGTTGACCGGGCCAGAAATACGTTCCTGAGTGGTGGTGGCAAGCACACGATCCGTATCGATCTGCCGCCGGATCTGCCGCGTGTCATGGCCGACCGACAGCGTATCGTTCAAGTGCTCAACAATCTCTTTTTCAATGCTGCCAAGCACTCTCCCGAGTCATTATCCATCCAGGTTTCAGCGGAGTTCGATGGAGTGCATGTCGCGATTTCCGTGTCGGATGAAGGTAGGGGGATCTCGCCTGATCAGTTACCCCACCTGTTCCACAAGCATGCACCTGCGACCAGTGGCGATGGCGAGCAGGCCGCAGCCAGCACCGGCCTGGGCCTGGTGATCTGCAAGGGACTGGTCGAGGCGCACGGGGGCCGCATCCAGGCCAAGAGTGGAGGCCTGGGCCAGGGCGCAGTCTTCACGTTCACGCTTCCGCTCGCAGAGGGAGTTGGTGGTGGCGTCGTGCCCGATCAGCGCAGGACGGATTCGGGCGGGCTGCAAAAGGCCGAGGAGCCGGTGCGTGTCCTGGTGGTGGACGACGATCCGGAGACACTGCGCTACGTTCGGGATGCACTCTCTGAAGCGGGCTACGCTCCGCTTGTGACTGGCGGTTCAGAAGAACTGCCACGCATCATCAAAATCGAAAAGCCACAGCTGGTCCTGTTGGACCTGATACTGCCCGGGCGAGATGGCATCGAGTTGATGAAATCCGTTCCCGAGCTCGACGGTATTCCGGTGATCTTCATCTCCGCATACGGTCGCGACGAGACTATCGCAAGAGCCCTGGAAGCCGGGGCCGTCGACTACATCGTCAAACCCTTCTCGCCGACAGAACTCACGGCGAGGGTCTCTGCAGCATTGCGAAGGCGGCAAAAGCCCGCACCTTTCCGGCTGGGTGATCTGGAGATCCACTATGAGCAACGCAGGGTGCTCGTGGCAGGCCGCCCACTGACGTTGACGGCAACTGAATTCGATCTGCTCAGTGTGCTCTCCCAGAATGCAGGACGTGTTATGACTTACGAGTCCTTGCTGCGCCAGGTATGGCGCTGGCGCGAGACAAGTGACCCCGAGATCGTGCGTGCTTTCGTGAGGAAGCTGCGTCGCAAGCTGGGAGATGATGCAACCCGTCCAACCTACATCTTCACCGAACGCGGAGTCGGTTACCGCATGGCCCAGCCGGGCGAGGAGTGAGGACCGTTCAGATTGCCTAGGAGCGGGCGTGATTAGGCGGATTGGACTCCCGTGCAATCCTGGGTTTTGGCCGCTATCTTTAGTTCTGTACACGTGAAATTCCTGTTTCCAAGCAGGTTTCGTGCGGTACACTTTTGCCCTGCCCATACCGGAGTGGCCCATGGCGACCCCTGCTGACCCACCTTCCATTCCGCCAGTGCGCGACCCGCACCGGTTCATCAATGACCTCAATCCCAATGACGTCCATCGCCTGATCGAGCGGCTCGAGAGTCGTGGCAAGGAACCTGCGTTCATCCGCTTGTTCGAGAACTACGCCTCGAGGTTGTTTTTGCCAAAAAATGCCAGCGTGCTTGAGATGGGTTCCGGGACCGGCGTCATTGCGCGCCTGCTTGCCTCCACGACAGGCAGGCAAATCCATGTCACGGGTATCGACCAGAGTCCGACCTTGGTCGAGGCTGCCAAGCAGTTCACTTGTGATGAGAATCTCGAAGACCGGCTGGTGTTCGAGGTTGGAGATGCGCATGCGCTGCAGTTCGAACCCGGGCACTTTGATGCCGTGATCGCACACACGGTCATCAGCCACGTCACAGATCCTGCTGCGGTTCTGAAGGAAGCCTACCGGGTTCTCAAGCCCGCAGGCACCCTGGTGGTGTTCGATGGCGACTACGCATCGCTGACCTATGGGTATGACGATGTCGAGATCGGCCGAAGTGTGGACTGGGCACTGGCGCGGACGGTTTTCAATAACCCCGTCGTCATGCGGCACATGTCCCGGTTGCTTGAAGCTGTCGGTTTCGAGCTGACCGAGATCCTCTCCGAGCTGATGTCGGAGGTCGGACAAGGCAGCTATTTTCTCAGCATGGCCGATACCTACGCGCCATTGATGGCCGAGTCCGGTCTCGTGCCGAAGACGGACATCGATGCGTGGATCAGCGCGCAGCACCAGGCAATCGAGGAGGATCGCTTCTTTGCCTCGTGCAACTACTACAGTTTCATTGCCCGCCGACCTGGCTGAAGAACGTTTCGTTTCACGAACTGCCCGGACCGGGCGCACGTGCAAAACTGTAGTAAGGTGGTATCTCTGAACACCCCTGTAAGGGCCATACGATGAAAGTCCATGTCCTGAATGACCTGCACATTGAATTTGAAGACTTCGAGCCGCCGGCAACAAGTGCCGACGTCGTCGTGCTGGCGGGGGATATCGGGGTCGGGCTGCAGGGCCTGTACTGGGCACAGGAGCGGTTTCCCGACCGGCCCGTGATCTACGTGCCGGGCAACCACGAGTACTATCGATATCACACGGGCCTGATCGATGAACTGAGGGCGAAGGCCTTGCAGAACATGCATGTTCTCAACGATGAACAGGTGATCATCGACGGCGTGCGATTTCTGGGCAGCACCCTGTGGACCGACTTCGCCTTGTTCGGCCCGGCAAGCAAGGTGTCGGCCATGCTTGAGGCGCAATATCAGATGACGGACTTTGCGGTCATCGGGCATGAGGGCCGCTGTTTTACCCCCCGGGATGCCTTGCAGCTGCACACGGCCAGCCGGGAATGGTTGGCCTCCATGCTGGCCCAGCCCTTCAGCGGCAAAACGGTGGTGGTGACACACCACGCACCTTCATCGCGCTCGATTGCCCGACGCTACGAGGACAGCCTGCTGTCCCCGTCTTTTGCCAGCAATCTGGAAAGCCTGATGGGTGAGGACCGGGCGACCCTGTGGATCCATGGCCACGTCCATGACTCCTTCGATTACGTGGTCGACGGCACCCGGGTGGTGTGTAACCCCCGGGGCTATGCCCCCCACGCTCTGAACCGGGATTTTGTCGCGGACAAGGTAGTCAGGTTCTGAGCCTGTATGGGGCTGACAGTTCCGGCAGACCTAGGTCCGGTATCGCTTGACTATTGCCGGTGCCACTTGCAGTCCCTGGCCGTATTCACGGTCCAGTTTTCTGCCAGGTATTCGACGCTGTACTCACAGCCTCCGGACACCCCGGCATACTTCCCGGTGCCACCCAGGAACTTCCAGACACCGGCACCGCCCCCGCCAGATTCCGTGTCGCCCCCGTGGCGTCTCCCGCCCATGTGGAACTTGTCACCCGAGGTGTCGGTCAGGGTGCAATGGGCTTCAAGGCTGTGCTTGTCTTCTGATCTTTTCGCATAGACCAGGCACTTCGAGAGGCTGTGCTCACCTGCCACGAAGGGGCTGTGGCTGCTTTCTAGGATGGTCATGACCCCCTTAAGCGTGCCGACGGTAACCGCACGCCCTGGGCGCTCGATCGTTTCGTAGTCGTGCACCCAGGTCGTCATCATGTTGAAGCTCCCGCCTTCCTCGGCATGGAGGGTGTGGGTAGTGCAAAGCAGACCCACCAGACCCAGTGCCGTGGCAATCTTTATGCCTGCGTGCATTATTCTCTCCCGATGTTTGATTCCCGATCGCACAAGATTATATCGGCCCGGGATCGTGTCTCACAGTCCCCGGCTCGGCTGTACAGGATGCAGGCATCCATGCGAGCCGTACGCGCGTTGCGGGATGTCAGTATTCGGCAGCCGTGGCCCTTCCCGGACCTAGGCTGTGGCGGGGTCTTCGGCCTCGTCCCCGAAGTGTCCGTAGAGCAGTGCGGTAAAGATCCCGAGCAGCACCCAGAAAACCGCATTCGTCAGCATGGTTGCGATGGCGAACGTATTTCTCAGTTCATCGGGAACCAGTCCGCCATGCACGTCCGGATGCGGTGCACCAAACACGTGGGGCAGCACCAGCAGGGCGACTCCGAACAGTTTCAGGTAGGGTTTGGGCTGAAAGGCAATGATCCATAGACCGGCGGCCGTCACAGCAGCCGTGAGGACCCACCACACCTGCCGTTGCTCAAGACCTGCAGCGGCATCCCCCGGAAGTTCCGGCGGAAGGCCCAGCGAGGGCGCTAGGTTGAATACCGCAAAGCCCGCAAGCCCCCACAGAATCCCTCCTTTCCAGGTGACTCTCCCGCGCAAGGCATAGCACGCGGTCAGGAGCAGGCCGAATCCGATTCCTACAAGCATGCTGTTCAGCACTGTCCAGAAGGTTCGTTCGGCTCCGTCTTCAGGGGCCCATGGCTCCACCTCAGCCTCATCGCCCGGGGCAGCCTCGCTCTCCTCTTCGCCACCCGTTTCGTATGTCTCGGCCTCAAGGATTATGGGGACCACGGCAAGATGTTGTATGCCTCCAAGAATCAGCCCGGCAAGCCCGCCTCCCAGTAGGGCGGCCAGCAGGATGGTATTGAAAAGTTTAATAACCGGGCCCTGTCAGTGGCAGGGAAAAACCAGCCCGTGGCGCAGGTCATGGGCAGCATTGTGCACCACCTCGGGGGCTGCAAAACCGACGGCTGCTATGATCAGGATGCCGATCAGAATGGCAGCGCTCACTGCCAAAGCGGTGTCCATGGTCACCATCGCGGTCTGCGCTGAAGCGGACATGTATTTTGTATTCTGGCCTGTACTCATTTTCACTCCTCCTCTCCGGTTTCTCGGTCACAGGCGAAGCCCGCCTGACCGAACGTCGAGTCTAAAGGAAGCCGGACAGACTGCCAACAAACAGGCCCCGAAATTCCATAAATTCTAACTATCTAGTATATGGAATGCATAGATGAAAAGAATATGAGAGCCTGGCAGGGGCCCATCCCGATGCGTCCCAAGGGCACTTACTGGATGTAATGGATCCTCGTGTTGATACTGCCGCTTGTGTCCAACTCGACAAACCGGTAGGCAGGCGGGAGCGGGTCGGGGAGATGAACCGGGGCATTCGGCTTGAACTGGTGGCAGGTAGAAGGGGTCGACAGGAAGCGAAGCCGGTTGAGTTGCTGATCGACACTCTGGTGCACGTGCCCGAACAGCACCAGTACCTCGCCGGGATGGTTGTCCAGAATCTGCACGAAATCGGCGTTGTTCTGCAGCGCGAGTTCATCCAGCCACTTGCTGTTTACGGGCACCGGCGGGTGGTGCAGGACAACCACGTTGAGCCGGTCCATGTCGTTTTGCAGATGTTCGCGCAGTTGGGTGAGGCAGCGTTGGGAAATTTCCCCGTGGTGCTCATTCGCGATCCAGGTGCTGATCAGCACGAGCGAAAACCTGCCCAGTGAAATGACGCGGATGGAGTCCATCGGACATTCAGGGGCCACCTGCTGCAGAAGCTGCGGCGTGTCATGGTTTCCGGGCACACAATACACCGGCACGTCATACTCGCGGATGGCGGACTCGAACTGCGCGTAGCTTTCCTTTGCCCCGGTTTGCGAAATATCACCTGTGAACAGCCAGAAGTCGGCATCCGGGTAGCGGGCCGCGCAGTGGGCCAGCACAGCCTGCAGAGTTTGTTTCGTGTTGATGCGATGGAACGTGTCATCGGCACCGTCGAGCAGGTGGGTATCCGTGATATGGATGAATCGCAGGACATCCCGGGCACGGCAGTCTGATTCGCTGGACATCGAACGGGTGGACTCAGGTAAAGGCGAAGCGGAAAAGCGCTCCCTGGCAAGGGTACTCATCGGGGCCTGCCTACCGGCGTTGCTGCAACCACATCGACAAGTTTGCGGTAGCGCTCGTTAGCGGACATGAACCTGCAGCTTTCATTTTTACAACGCCTTGAAAAATCCGGATGACTACCAATAGTATCGTCCCTGGAACAGCAGCGGCAATACTGTACCCTGCGGCTTCCTGTGCCGGGAGCGGTCATCGTTTTCAAGGGTGCCGGGTCGTGCTTTCATCCACCTGAGGGATGGTAGAGAATATCCAGGCACGATGAACCATGTTTACTTCCAGCCCGGCGGGCGCGAGATTACCAGCAGGGATGGAGAGACGGTATTGTCCGCCGCGCTTCGCCAGGGCCTTGTTTTTCCTCACAGCTGTCGCAGCGGAAACTGCGACACCTGCCGTGCCCGTCTCATCTCCGGGGAAATTGCCCCGGGTGCAGCGCCCGGGGTGCAGGCGGATTCCCATATCCTCGGGTCCGGGGCGATCCTGCTCTGCCAGGCCGTGCCACTTTCTGATGTCGTGATCGAAGCCCATGAGCTTGAAGCCATGGCGGGCATGCAAGTGCGCACCCTGTCCGCCCGGGTGCTGGCACAGGAATCGCTGAGTCGCGATGTGACGGCACTCACGCTGGGTCTTGCAAAAGGACGCGGCACCCTGGAGTTTTACGCAGGCCAGTATGTGGATCTTTTGCTGTGGGATCATCGCAGACGCAGCTACTCGATTGCTAGCTCGCCCGCAGACCCCGAAGTGATCGAACTGCATGTGAAGCTAATTCCGGGCGGGCGATTCAGCGAGGAGGAATTGAGTGCGCTGAAGCCTGGGGATGTCCTGCCCCTGATGGGTCCCCTGGGAACTTTTTTCCTGCGTGATGACCGGCGTCCTGCAATTTTCGTGGCCGAAGGCACAGGCTTTGCCCCGTTCGCCGCCATGATGGAAGATCTGCTAAGGCGAGGTGCACGAAGATCAATACGGTTTTACTGGGGAGTACGTTCCCGGGAGGACCTGTACCGCCAGGATCAGATAGGCAGCTGGGTGCAGGACCTTGGCATCGAGTTCTCACCGGTCCTGTCGGAGCCCGATCCGGACTGGGAGGGGCGACGGGGCCGGGTGCACGAGGCCGTGCTGGCCGATCACGCGGACTTGTCGGGGATGCAGGTGTATGCCAGTGGATCGTCAAACATGGTGGCCGCGGTTCGCACAACTTTTCTTCGACACGGGCTGTGTGCCGATGTACTGCACTGCGAGCCCTTCTCGCATGCGGTGGATTAATCCGTTTTGGGCATCGATTTTTCCGGGAGGTGCATTATCATTGGGAGGTCAGGTCCCGGTGCCTGATCAACTGTGCAAAATGATGCTTGGCCGTTCGAAATGAAAAACAACTGGGTACAAAAGATCATCGACGGGTTCGTGGACGTCATCACGGCAGGCAACCGACCGTTTCGCATCCTGTTGTTCGGGGGCATATTCCTGGCACTGCTGATCATGAACATCCTGGCCAAGATCCTTGGCGTCAGGACGGATATCGGCGGAGACGTCGAGTTGGGCAATGTCCTCCTGATCGTGGTTTCCCTGTTCCTGGGCTTCGGGATCTCCTACAGCATCATCCATTTTGCAGACGCCAGCAAACGCAAACGCGACCTAAGGTAGGTTCGTTCGGTTGGCCCGGGATGTCTGGGCCGAAGCCAACAGCCAGGCCTCAGGGAGCCGCCTGCCAGATCAGGGCATACCTCGACTGGTCCACCTTGCCCCTGTTTTCTCGCAGGGTGATCTCGGCCCCATGGGATTTCAGGGCCTGATTGATGGCACTTTGAAAAATGAGTTGGCGGAACTGGCCGTATTCGACCGTGCTAAAGCTCGGGTCGTGGCCCTGCAGGAAGGCGTGCAGCCCCGGCAGGGTAAAGCACCAGCATCCCGGCTCCAGCTCGAAACCCGGTTCTTCTTCGAGCTTTCCCAGTAAGGCCGGGTCTTTTTCAGCGACCCGTTCAAAAAAACGAAGCAGTGTCTGTGGCAAGTCCTGCATGCGGACAGATTGTACTTTAGCGAGGCAGTCAGGCGCTCAAACGGTGCTGACACCGGTGGCCCATGCGTCATCACCGTTTGCAAAGCCCCTTTCTCCAGGCGTGGTCAGCGCCTGGGATCCGCTGTCCGCTCGTTAGGTGCATGCCCTGCCGGGCGGTGCACAACTACCATGTGGTGTATTTCAGGAATTTCCCGTTCATGGTGATCACGACGCGGTCCCCTTTCGGGTTCTCTTCCTTGTCGATGTCCATGGAAAAGTCGATGGCACTCATGATGCCATCGCCGAATTTCTCACCAATAATTTGCTTGATGGTGTAGGCGTAGACGCCGACGATCTCGTAGAACCGGTACATGACGGGATCCTGGGGAATGAGCGCCTCCCAGGTCTTGGTGGGGAATTCCTGCAGCGCAGCACAAACCCCTTCGTCCAGGTCGAGGACTTCACACAGGCTTTTCGCGGCATCCTCCGGCATGCTGTTCATCCCGTAGCCGGCAGAAGCCACCCATACCTCGCCCATGTCCATCTTGCCGGCGATGGTTTCCCAGGTGTATCCCTTGGCCTTTTTCGCGGCCAGGATCACGTCAGTCATTTCTTCTTTGGTCATTTCAGTTCCTCCGTATAAAACTGCATGATTAGATTCAGCAAAAAACGAGCCAACCCGGGAAACCGCGAAATTTCACGGACTTGTCGCGTTGTGGACACTGGATCGGCCCGGGCTGCCCCAAATATGCACCATAACTGTGCATTTTTGCACCAAAACAATGCAAAGCCCTGCTCTCTGCAGGGCCCTTGCGGGCTGAAGCCCCTAGTTCAGAGTATCACCCCAGTCGTTTTTCCTGAAGCATGTCGGACGACCAGGCCGAGGCCAGCTCCAGAAAGGCGAGGCAGGCCGGGCTTTTGTACCCGCTTTTGTGCCAGATCATGCTGACGGTGTGATGCGGAAGCTCGGGCACCACGGCGATGGGGTACAGCCCGTCTTGCGTGTTGATGATCGTGCTCGGCAAGACCGTGGCGAGTGAGCCGAGTTCGACCATCTCGATGATCACCGTCAGCGAATTGGTCTCGATCACGTTGCGGGGCTCAATGCCGCAGTCATGGCAGTAGCGGTCGATATGGTGTCGAAGTGCGAAATCCGTATTGAGCTGTACTAGGGACTCCTTGCCAAAGTCCTGGGCGCTCATCCGCTTTCGTTTCTGGATGCGCCTGGGATGCGTCTCGCCGACAGCGAGATAGAGGGCTTCCTCGAACAGCGTGAATGTCTCGGTATGACTGGAATTTTCCTCGGAATGGGGCGGCTTGCTGAAGGTGATGCCGATATCGATCCGGGCCTCAGAGATGGCCGGCTCGATATCGTCCTGGGGCATGTCCAGCGTACTCAGGGCGATGCCGGGGTACATCCGGTTGTAGCGCGACAGCAGGTCGCAGGTCAGGTAGTCGGTGATCGGGGTCCACCCCAGTCGCAGGGAGCCGCGGCTGAGATCCTGGACATCCTGGATTGCCCGGGTACCGATGTTCAGTTCCCCCCAGGCGCGCCGCGCATGCCGAAGAAAGATTTTCCCGGCATCGGTGAGCTGAACCGTGCGCCCGGAGCGGTCCAGCAGGGGGGACTGCAGGTATTCCTCCAGTTGCTTGATTTGCTGGGACAGGGTCGGCTGTGAGACATGCAGGGCCTCGGCTGCGCGCGTGTAACTGCCGTATTCCGCGATCGCGATCAGGTACTGCAGGGAGCGCGGAAAGATGTCCCGTCGGTCCATAGCTAATCCCTATGAGTTTGATAAATATAAAGTCTTGGATTAATAACATAACTCCTTTAGACTTGTCATTATCTCATATTAAGGCCCCATAAAATAAGTATATAAGCGAATACTGAAGTACCCTGAACTATCTGGCACGCAAGGCCGCGTGTTTGACATCCGGATAAGCAGAAAATAAGAGGAGTTTGAAGTCATGCCATCTGACACCAGACAAAAAGTAATGCGGCACATTGACATTGTTGGTCAACTGCAACCGGCTCTGCATCAGCCGCAGCATGCCCCCCTTCCCACAGAGATCGACAACGCTCACTACAGGGCCTACATGCGGACATCGCACGATGTCGGCGGAGAGCCCGATGTGACCATCCAGTGGCACGAAAAAGAAGAGGAGCAATGGGAGTTGAACACGTACGTGACGTGCGAGTGCTTGGCATGGCGCGGTGTCTGGAATGCCGAGGAAAGACGCCGCAGGCAGAACGTTGACCTGGGACAGACCCAGTACCTGGGCCTGCCGTACTACGGCCGCTGGCTGCTGTCTGCCGCAAGGATCATGGTGGACAAGCAGCACATCACGCTCACAGAACTAATGAATAAGATTGAAGAGGTGAAAAACCGCCATGAGTAGAGGCCATCACGCTGAGAAAGCGACCGGGAAAGGCGACCCGCAATGTTTCAGAGGCGAGGCGCCGGCACCGAAGTTCAAGGTCGGTGACCGGGTCAGGATCCGGGACCTGCCGGACATCTTCTACACCCGGTGCCAGGTGTATACCCGGGGTGCTGAGGGTGTCGTGGCCGTGGTCACGCATGAAAGCCCGGCTCCGGAGGATGAGGCCTGGGACAATGTCGACAAGCCCGAGTGGTTCTACATCGTGCGCTTCAAACAACAGGAACTCTGGCCCGAGTATCCCGACGTGTATGCGAACGACACCCTGCAGACGGAATTTTCAGAACGCTGGCTGGAGCCTGCATGAGTCCGGCGGGTTGAACCGATAAAAAGAGATTGTATAGAGAGGAATAATCATGGCAGAGAAACATAAGCCTGCACCTATGGTGGATGAAGTAAGCGACTTCGAGGTTCTGGAAGTTGCGGTTCGCGAGTTGGCCATTGAAAAGGGCCTTTTCAGCGCTGAGGATCATCGTCGTTTTGCGGAATTTGCGCATAGCATCGGTCCGCTGCCGGCGGCTCGGCTCGTGGCGAAGTCCTGGCTGGATCCCGAGTTCAAGAAGCTGGCGCTCGAAGATGGCTTCACTGCGAGCAAGGAAGTTGGGATCGACTGGCTGAACCCGACGGGATTCGGGACGCCCAGTGACTATTGTGATTTGCGCGTACTCGAGAACACTCCATCCGTGCATCACGTGGTGGTCTGCACGTTGTGTTCGTGCTACCCGAGACCGATCCTGGGCCATTCCCCCGAGTGGTACAGGACGCCCAACTACCGTCGCAGACTGGTTCGCTGGCCACGTCAGGTGTTGTCAGAGTTTGGTCTGCAGATTCCCGCAGATGTCGAGGTGAGAGTCGAGGATTCCAACCAGAAGTGCCGTTTCATGGTCATGCCGATGCGACCTGAAGGCACGGAGGACTGGAGTGAAGACCAGCTCGCTGAAATCGTGACGCGTGACTGCATGCTGGGCGTGGCGCTGCCTCATCCGGACCGCAAGGGCGATGACAAACGGCCTGTACACAAGGCAGCCAACCCGGTGCATGGGCACTAAAGCGATCACGTGATGGGCAGCCAGGACAAGAATTTGGGCGCTGACCCGGAGAACCAGGAGCCGGAATTTTCTTCGGTTTCGCTGCTGGAGAAGGTCCGCAAGCAGGGAAGGGTGTGGGAAGATTTGGCCGAACAGTACGGTGTGGATAATCCCGAGCCCCCCTGGAAGATCAACCTGGACTCGACCTGCGAGGCACTTTCCGCTGAGCAATGTACGCTTCCTGTGCTGGAGCGCAGGAATGAGGAGGATGTGCTCTCAGAGAGCCTGTATCAGGATGTTCCTTACCCGGAGCGTCAGCTGCTGGCCCTTGCCCATTCGATGATTGAACGCGGATTGATTGATGAAGATGAACTGGCGCTTCGCATGAAGTTTGTCAGCAAGCGTCTCAACAGTACATGACCGATAGACGCTGAAACTAAGGACGATACTCGATGGCAAATATATTTATGAAGTCTTCGTGGGGGAGCGATGACCCGACACGGGCGGCAATGGTTTTCGGACATGCAAATGCTCTGGCAGGTGCAGGCCATGAGGTGCGGATATTTCTGCTCGGTGAGGCCGTTTGTCTGGCGCGCCCTGTGGTTCGCGAGAACATGGTTCCACTGGGCTGGCCGTCTGTAGCCGAGCAGTGGGATGAAGCGATCGGAAACGGTGTGCGCATCGAATGTTGTGGCGCATGTTCCAGAGCCAGAGGTGTGAGTGAGGACGATATGGCGAAAGCTGGAGCTCAGCCCGGCAATCCCACCACCTTCGTGGAAAGCGTGGAATGGTCCGACAAGATCATTGCGGAATGAAAGGGGACAGCAGCCAGACCTGATTCGACCCTTGCCTGATTTTTATGCAGTGTATGCGTGTAAGACAGATGAACCGGCAAGATAGAGAAGATGAAGACCGGACGTAGAGGCAGAAAACATATATGGAAAGACGCAACGGCGTACGCATCGATATTGGCGACCTTACCCATCGCTATACCGCGAAAACCCCGCTTACCTTTGAGAAAGTCAATGTCAAGGCGGAACCCGGCGAGGCACTGGTCATCATTGGTCGCTCCGGTTGCGGGAAGTCAACGCTTTTGCATATCTTGGCTGGCCTGCTGGAGAAAACCAGCGGCATTGTACAGCTTGACGGAAAAGATGTTACGGAGCCCTCCTCACATTGGATAATGATGTTTCAGGCACCACATCTTTTTCCCTGGATGACGGTAGAACAGAATGTAGGCACCGGCTTGCGCTTTGCACGTTGGCCGGAGGAGAAAATGAAAAAGCGGGTGGCCGAAGTGATTAATCTGGTACATCTTGATGAATTTGCGCAGAACAATACGCAAGACCTCTCTGGTGGTCAGCAACAGCGTGTCGCGCTTGCCCGCTCTCTGGTGATGGAGCCAGACCTGTTGCTGCTGGATGAGCCTTTTTCGGCACTGGATGCATTCACGCGGGCAACACTGCAAAAAGATGTAAGGGCGATCTCGAAACAGCTGGGGTTCAATCTGGTGATGGTCACCCACGATATCGATGAGGCAGTCATCATGGCTGATCGTGCATTGGTCATGGCAGGTTCGCCAGGCAAGATTGTTCATGATTTCAAGGTGGACCTGGAAGATCCACGAGAAAGGCAGGATCCCGAGGTTCAGGCGATGCGTGCGAATCTGATGGAAATATTCCATCAGGCGGCAGGCGTGCCTGTTGACAGTCCCGATGAGGAAGGGGACGATACCAGTCAACAGGATGTTGAACTGGTAGGAAACTAGAATAATATCTGAAAGTGCACTTCAGATCCTATTAACTACGAGAGTAACGATTTGAGGAATTCCGACATGAAGAAAATTTACGAAAAGCATGGCGACGGGATACAAACCGATGATCCCAGGCTCGCCATAGAGTACGACCCGCTGTTCAAGGGGGTGCTGGGTACCGGTATCAACCGGCGTGAATTGCTGCAGGTGGGAGGCCTGGCTGCTCTGGGAGGTGGAGCCGGTGCTTTGCCGATGCCCACCTTCGCCAAGAAAAAATGGGACCCGGTCATCAAGATTGGTTACATCCCCATCACGGATGCGGCCGCACTCCTGATTGCCCATGATCTGGGCTACTTCAAGGATGAAGGCATTGATTCTGTGAAGCCGACACTGATTCGTGGCTGGTCGCCACTGGTGGAAGCCTTTGCAGCGCACCGTTTCAACCTGACACATATGCTGATACCGATTCCGGTATGGATGCGCTACAACAACAAGTACCCGATCAAGATCACGGCTTGGGACCACACCAACGGGTCTGCTGTGCTGGTGGGCAAGAAGAGTGGCATCAACGAGCCCAAGGACTTCGGTGGCAAGCAGTTTGCCGTGCCGTACTGGTACTCGATCCACAACATTGTTTCGCAAAGGATCATGAAGGCAGCCGGCATCAAGCCGGTCATCAGGCCGCAATCTGCGAAGCTGGCGGATGATGAATGCAACTTCCTTGTCCTGGCACCGCCCTCCATGCCGCCTGCACTGGCTGCGGGAACCATCGATGGTTACTGTGTGGCCGAGCCTTTCAACGCTCTGGGTGAGCTCAAGGCAGGCGGAAAAGTGCTGCGCTTCACCGGTGATGCCTGGAAAGGACACCCCTGCTGTGTGGTTGTGATGCACGAAGAAGACGCCATGGATCCGGATCGTGCTGCTTGGGCGCAAGGGGTACACAACGCGGTGGTCAGGGCGCAGATCACACTCGCTGAGAACAGGGAGTCCATGTCTGAGCTGCTTTCACGTGACGGCAAGGGTTACCTGCCAGTACCGAAGCAAGTCGTGAAACGTGCGATGATGTTCTACGACCCCGCCTACTACAAGAACCCGCCTGCGATCAAGCATCCGGACTGGGGACAGAACAGGATTGACTTCCAGGCCTGGCCGTATCGCTCGGCTACGGAGCTCGTGGTCAGTGACCTGAAGGAGACCGTGGTCACAGGTGATGCGCGATTCCTGGAAACGCTCACTCCGCAGCACGTATCCGACGATCTGGTCAATTATGACTTTGTGAAAAATGCGTTGGAGGCCAATCCGAAATGGAGAAATGATGCGAGTGTGCCGCAGGAAGGCGATCCGTACATTCGATCCGAGGTGTTCGTACTTTGAGTAATGGCAAAGTAGATGTGGTGGATGTCGATGCGGATTCTTCCGCAGCGGCGCTGAAGGCCGCACAAAGCAAGAAAAAGGCCAAATCGCTGGGCAAGAGCCTGTTCAACTGGGCTGCTGGCCTGGCGATCCTTTTTGCACTCTGGTGGTTAGGCGGGTACCTCATCTACATCAATCCCGATACCACGAACTTCAGTGACTTCGGGCCGATCCCGACACTCAAGGCATTTCCGGAGCTGATCGCGATTGGCAAGATCCAGGCAGCGGTCTGGACCAGTGGCTATCGTCTGGGGGCAGGACTGCTCATTGCCATTGTCGTTGGGATACCCATCGGGATCCTGCTTGGACGCAGCGTAGTCTTTCGTGAGCTCAGCAATTCGCCATTTCAGTTGATCCGTATGATCAGCCCGCTTTCCTGGGAGCCCATCGCTGTGATCGTGTTTGCCACATGGAACGGGGCAATCATATTCCTGATCGCGGTTGCCGCGGTCTGGCCCGTCGTCTTTGCTACGGCAGCCGGACTGGCGAAGGTGGACCCTGCCTGGTTCAAGGTGGCCCGCAACCTGGGTGCCAAACCCTGGCACATGGTGACGGAAATTATCCTGCCAGCCATCATGTTCGATATCCTGACGGGCGTACGGCTCGCGCTGGGTGTCGGATGGATCGTGCTGGTACCGGCAGAGTTTCTTGGGGTGACATCGGGACTTGGCTATTCCATTGCGGATGCCAGGGAGACACTTTCGTATGACCACTTGACGGCGATGGTACTGACCATCGGGATCATGGGCTACATACTGGACAGCTCCTGCGCGATGATGATCAAGAAGTACAGCTGGCACCATTGAAGATAAGCAAATACCGAACGAACACAGATTAATTTGCTGCTTTAACTAAATCGAGGAAAAAGATAACTATGCAAAATCAGATAGCAACCAGTGCAAAACTGCGTGATGGAACGATTTCTGAGGCAACACGGCGTCCCTTACAGGTTGCCGCTGCCTTTTTGTTGGGTGCCGTAATCTTGTACGGTGTAGGCTTTGCACATTCGGCTGCGGTGCACAATGCAGCCCATGATGTTCGCCATACCGTAGTTTTCCCTTGCCACTAGGCATTTGGGAAACATCACAGGAAACTGCTGAGAATTCCTCTCGATGGCTTGGCCACGGTCATGATGACCGCGGGCCAAGCCTGTATTTTTTGGCTGGCTTGTAAATAAAAATACAGGCCGCCACTCCGTACGATAAATCCTTCTCGGACGAAAGTTCGTCCTACCTGCCTGATAATCCACATCTGCTGAGGCAAGGCGTCGTGCAACTCATGCAGTAATGCTTGTACTGCGCGCAACTCGCGCCCAAATCTACGGACGAAACTCCGGGACCAGTTTCTCTGTCATTGCTCCATTTCGCGCGCTGGTCGAAGGAGTCCGGCGATGAATCCGGGAACCTGCACGTACGATCAGGTGTATGTAGGACTTGGGTTTCAAGATCACAATGTCAAGAGCGAAGCCGCGACTATTCGATCCAGCTTCCAGAGTGGTCGACTACCTGAAAGCGCATATCTCGGCAATTGAAGCGATCCAGCTGATTGTTGATGTGGCTGTGCATTGGGGCTTTGCCAGGGTCCGGGCCCGTGGCCGCTCAGGTGGTTGGATCAGCTTCCGTGGATCTTGCTTCATAATTTCCTATGGGGGGTGAACTTCACCTGATGATCCGTGCAAGAGATTGCGATTGGCGCTAGGTCTTCGCACAAAAAAAGAGGGGTGCAATCTGCACCCCTCGGGTTAGTGTAAGTCCTGCCTTCCAGTGAAGGCTGCCTACCAGGTTGTTATTTGAAGCGGTATTGCAGCAGTGTCCAGAACTTCTCGGTGTCTGTGGAGAATCCGTCCTCACTTTCGAAGTCCGTGTACTTGATTGCAAACAGGAATTTACCCATGAAGGGCTTACCCCACAGGATGCCCCACTCATCTCCATAATCAGAAATGCGATTGGTTCCTGACATGTACGATCTGTCTGTGCTGTAGTCATGGTAATTAATGACAAGCTTGTTTTTGCCGATCTTGTTACCGAAAAGACCCAAAACAGTCAGGGTAATGCTGGTGTCTTCAATGCCGCCAAGAGGCGTTGCCGAGCCACCAGGAGCGGCTACAAACTTATCAGCCCAGCCGTTGAAGGCGTGCACTGTAGCCAATGGAGTCTGCAATGCATTAGTACCGTTACTTTCCAAGACCTCGTACCCTACTCTTATCTGGTAGGTAGGTTCACCAATGGGCATGAAGCCGAGGTTGTCGACTCGCGTGCCGCCAAACCTGACTCCGAACTCAATGTTGTAATAGTCATTGTCATCCAGATGCTTCGCATCATCTGTGGGGTCCTGGTTCGCCCACTCTAATTCGCTCTGTATATCCAATCTATCACTAATTTCGTGTCTGCCTTTGAACCGGACACCAAAGGTCTCCGAGTCAAAAATCACCGGACCTATAAAAGGAGGTGCCCTTCCTGTGCCCTCAACAAAGGGGGTACGTGGGTTATTATCGAAATCTAGTAGATACCCGTATGCAACGATTTTACCGTTGAACTGCGGGAGCTTGTAGGAGATGTTGATTAGATGTGAATCATCCATTTTCCACTCATCGAAAGCGGAATCCGGACCAAACAGTCGCTTCACCTTGTCGAGGTAGGCGTAGGAAATCCCAAGTTTTCCGAGCGTCTTGTCTACCCTGAAGGCATCCATTGCCACGTTGTTTCCGCGCCAGATCACATCTCCAACCCACCTGTGATTATCATAAATGATAGTTTGACGCCCTAATTTGAACGAAAGAGGACCATCGCATGGTCCAGGTGCACTGGGACAGCCACCCGTTGGAGCACGCCATCCGATATAGGCTTCATTGATCTCCTCAAAGTCATTGTCCGGGATAATGGCATAACCCTCGGCATGCCGATTAATTGCAGGGATGTGAGGGGGTGGTCCGAATGCCGGCGGCTTGAGTCCAGCAGGCGCCCCCGGAAGTTTTGCCCCAAAGGGGGTTTCGCCGCGAAATTGAGGGGTAGTGAAGTCTCCATCAAGGTTTAGTGCCCTGTCCGAGTTCAATACATCATTGACCTCTCCCTCGATTCGGGCGTAGAAACCATGGAAGCGACCCGTTGTGTAACCGAGTGCATTGCGCAAGACGATCATATCGGCCTTGTTAGTGTCAGCGAGAGGGTGGCCGCTTGGAAAATCATCTTCCACACTCTCGAAGCGCAAACGTGACCAGAAATCGAATCGGCCGTTGGTCAACGCTTGACCCATATGTGTGTGGTTTGGCGTCATTTTATGATGGGGGTTGTGATGGGTGTTGGGGACATCCGGCAAGCCCACCGCTCCGACAGCCTGCGCAAGCACCAGAATGGCTGCCGCCATGAGACATGGCAGAGGTTTAAAGTTGACCATGGTTTTACTCCTCCCGTGCAAGGGTTTTGGCCAGATTGTCCTTGAGTAACCCGGCCATAACAGTTTCAGGACCCTGTGTTATAAGTTTTAAGCCTACTCCCTTAACATAAGCTTAATAGTCTATCTATAGTAAATTATCGCTTTCCCGTCCAAGACTTTATCATTATTGGAACCATAGATTGTAACTATGGACCAATTAATAGTTATTACATTATAAGCCTACAGGCAATAAATACAATTGTCAGCGAGCCTTCATCCGGTCCAAAAATCAAGGTTTTATATCCGCAATCCAGGTACTCGGCATATGCCTGACGGGGTTGGGGGAAAGCTTCATGGAGCTTTTTTCAGTCGCCGGCCAAGTCGGGCGCTTTGAGCCATTTCGAATCGGCTGCCACAGGTCCCGTCAGCGTATGCAGAAATGCTTCAAGCTGCCTGGCCTCCCTGCGTCCCAAGGCCAGCACTTTGGCCTCGTTGTGTCCGACCATGGCGGCAGGCGCACGGTCATAATGATCGATGACTTCCTCAAGCGTAGCCAACTGTCCCGCATGCATGTAGGGGGCGGTCTTTGCAGTACTCCTAAGCGAAGGGGTCTTGTGGGCACCCACCAGGTTGTCGCCGGTACGGATAAAGCGCAGCTCGGTGCATTCCCTCGGGTTGATGTCACTGAAATCCCCCCGGCAGTTGAACGGGTCTTCCAGGACATCCTGCACTGCATTGGTCCGGCCCTTGCTCGGAAGCGAGCCCGGGCTGGACAGCACGGCCGTGTTATGGAACTGGTGATTGGTGAGTAGCGGGCCATTATGGCAGTTGATGCACTGTGCCTTGCCGACAAACAGTCTCAGGCCGGCACGTTCATCCTTGCTCAAGATTTCGCGGGGTTCACGGTTTCCTGTAACCAGCGCCTCCACGTAGCGATCGAAGCGCGCAGCCCCCGGCACGAGCAAGCGCTCGTAGGCAGCGATGGCCTTGCCGATATTCACGAACACCCTTGTCACCGCTTCCTGATCCGCAGGGGACATGGACTGCCAGCTCTCAAGCAGGTTCTTGTCGTCTACGGGACCTGCGGTCGCTGGGAAACGCGATGCATCTGAAAAATCATCCAGGGGTCCGAACAGCTTCTCGTACTGTTCGCGGTAGTGTTTGTCTTGTGCGACGAGGTGCGCAAGCTGCATGCGCGAGCTTCCATGTTCGAGCGGGTTTTCAAGCGGGGACAGGGCCTGGGACCAGAGGCTGTCCTTGCGCCCGTTCCAGAACATCCAGGGACTGTAGGCTGCACCGACAATGCTCATGGTATTTCGCTTGCCGGTGCTGAGCCCTTCGGCGACCTCCAGGCCGTCCGTAAAAAAATGCCCAGGCCGGTGACAGCTTGCACAGGAGATCTGCCCATTGGCGCTCAGGCGCTTGTCGAAAAAAAGACGGTGGCCGAATTCTGCAGCCTGCAGGTCATCGGCCACGGTATTGCCCGTGCCCGTCGGCAGGGGTGGAAGGTTGTCGATCCAGAGCGAGCGAATCAGGGTGATTTCCAGATCCGTCCAGGCCTTGCTGTGCATGCCGGGCTGTGCATACCACCAGACACCGGCCAGGACAGCCAGAATGGCTACTGCGAGCATGCCCCGGGCCGCTTTCGACATGGTGTGCCTACAGGTTCAGATCAAAAGTCACGCGGTCTGAAGTTTCACCCTGCTGGATCAGGAGCATGACCTGCCACCAGCCGCCCATGTGGAACTTCATGCCCTCGAGCAGGTAGTCCCCGCCACCCAAGTTTTCCGTGACTCTCGGCTGTGTCGGCAGCCCATGGTCGTGGTCCGGCATCCCTCCATCGACCTGGACGGTGGCATCGGTGACGGGTTTGCCCGAGCGGCCCTGGATGTGCAGCGTCCATGCATGCATGGTGTTGATCGCGATCGGATCGAGATGACTGGTGAAGCGAACCTCGAAGTGTTGTCCATCCGAGAGCCCGGATGCCTCGGTAATGGGTTGTGCGGAATTGCCTTGTGTCCATGCGAAGGCTGCACACACGCAAAGCACGACAAAGGTTTTCTTTATGGTTCTCATGGGTTCAGTCCATGTCCTGTGACGAGTTTTCGCGTTTCAAAAGCCTGCGTATGCGCCCGTAGCCACCGCTCATCAGCCAGTAATTCAGCTGCAGGAACACGGCCAGTGCGACAAACCAGGGAATCAATCCCCAGTCCGCCCCGCCCACCCGGAATGGAAAGATGGCCGTGTACGTCTTGCTGAGATCAGGGCTTTTGGCAGTAACGATGCCGATGTAATTGCCTTCCTCGGTAAACCGGTACATGGCGAGAAATGTGCCGTCTGGTTCGACCAGGGGAGGCTGGTGATACACGGTATTGCGGTGCACACCCTCTTTTATGTCATTCCATCTTGCAAACCGCCCGCGATTGTCGACGTCCTCGATGATGCGAAATTCAACCGGGACTTCTCTCAGGCTGTCGTGCAGGTATTCGAGCACGAATATGCTCTCATCGACATGGGGGATATCCTCGCACCATTCCTCGTGCTGGCTTTTCTGCGGCTGGTAGATTTTGAAATGGGCCTTGTAAAAGCCGATCTTGATGAAGCAAAGATCATCCTCCAGGAATACACCTCCATGCGCATGAACGTCCGGGAATGGCCACAGGGCCAGACATGCCAGAAGAAGTGCCGAGCGTGCCGAGGTAATGTACGTCAAGATTCAGGCAGTTGCCCACTCAGTATGCCACCAGATGCGGTGTACCTGCAGACCACTGCCGTAGCTTGCCGGAACGGGAGAACTAGTGTCCTGATGCGTGGTGGTGTTCGACAACGGGCGCTTCGTCCACTCCGAAAAACTCGGCGCGCGACAGGTACGTGTAGTCCCCTTCAATGGACATCATGCCGATGAGCACCAGCAATGCCAGGGGCGGCATCAGGATTGCGGTGATCAGTGCCAAGCGTTCCCAGGCCATGTGCATGAAGATCGCGACGATGAATCCCGCCTTCAGCATCATGAAAATCAGGATCAGGTTCCATCTCAGATAGCCCTGGAGCTGGTAGTAATCCACCATGTAGGAAAACGCACTGAATACGAATAACAGTACCCAGATCCCGATGTAGATGCTGAGTGGATGTTGTTGACCTTCTTCTGCAGCCGCCATGATTGTTGCCCTCTACCAGAGATAAAAGAATGCGAAAATGAATACCCAGACCAGATCGACGAAGTGCCAGTACAGTCCTGCGATCTCGACGATGTCGTAGCCCTTTTTCTCATACCGCCCGTTCATGACACCGATGGCCACGTAGGTCAGATAGGCGACCCCGCCGCTGACATGCAAGCCGTGAAAGCCGGTGATCATGAAAAAGCTGGCTCCGAACTGAGCGGCGCCGAACGGGTTACCCCACGGGCGAACCCCTTCATCGACGATGAGCTTGGTCCATTCGAAGGCCTGCATGCCTACGAACGTCAGGCCGAAGGCCGCGGTGATGAACAGCAGGACCGCGGTTTTCATGCGGTCACGCCGGTAGCCGTAGTTCACGGCCAGCGCCATGGTGCCACTGCTCGTGATCAGGACAAAGGTCATGATCGCGATCAGGATCAGCGGGATCGGGTCACCGCCGAAGCTCAGGGCGAAGATTTCGCTGGCATTGGGCCAGGGCACGGTGGAACTGATGCGGACCTTCATGTAGCCCGTCAGGAAAGACGTGAAAATGAAGGTGTCGCTCAGCAGGAAGATCCACATCATGGCCTTGCCCCAGTGGACCTTGAACACCTCTTTTTCGGCGCTCCAGTCTGATACCAGATCCGTTACGGCATCGTGTTCCATAACTGCATTTACCGGACTTTGTGCCATGTTTTTTCCTTGTCCCCTTTTTAAGTCGATAGCAGTAACGCAAACAGGCCCAGCCAGACCAGCAGCAGAAAATGCCAGTAAATGGTACACAGTTCAACGCTCATGCGGACCTTGTACACTTCAGTTTGATTCTGCAGTTTGAAGACCGTCGTGCTCCAGACCCAGAGCCCGCCCAGCATGTGCAGGGCGTGTATTGCCGTTAGCACGTAAAAGAATGAATTGGCCGGATTCGTGGACAGGAAGTAGCCTTGCTCCTGCAGTCCCTGCCAGGCCCACAGCTGTCCCGCGATGAAGGCAAAGGTGAGAAGTCCTGCCACCAGCAGGTTTGCCTTCACCCCTTCGATCTTGTTCTTGATCACGGCATTGCGTGCGCGCTGGAAGAACACGCTGCCCAGAATCAGCAGGGCCGTGTTGAACCACAGGATGTCGGGTTCTGCAAGCGGGCGCCAGTCACTGAAGTCCATGCGCTGAAAGTAGGCGCTGACGAACAGTGAAAACAGTGAAGCCGCGACACACAGGAACACGACAAGTCCGATTTTTGCGGCAGGAATGGAATACGGCCCCCCGGCATGGTGCTCACCGATGGGTCCTTCCTCCGCCCAGGGCTGGACGTTGATGGTCTGGAAGATGAGCCAGAACACCACCCCGCCCATGATCAGGGCCAGTACGATCAGGGTAGCCGTCATGTTCTAAACGTCGCCCTCACCGCGGGTGTACTCGCTGGGGGGTTCGTTCTGCGGAATGAAGTCTTCCTTGGCCCCCGGGACGCTGTAGGAATAGGCCCAGCGGTGAACCACCGGCAGCTCCTTGCCCCAGTTGCCGTGCTTGGGAGGGTAGTCCGGGGTCTGCCACTCGATCGTGGTGGCCCGCCACGGGTTGCGCGGTGACTTCCTGCCCTTGAACAGGCTCCAGAAAATATTGATCAGGAACAGGAACTGTGCCGCAGCAACGATCAGCGCTGCAATGGTGATACTGAAATTTGCAGCATGCACGCTGTCCGGCAGAAACTCCGTGGTGCCGTTGGCGTAATAGCGGCGGGGTACGCCCAGTATGCCGATGTAGTGCATCGGCAGGTAGATTGCGTACGTGCCCAGGAAGGTTAGCCAGAAATGGATTTTGCCCATCGCATCATTGAGCATTCGCCCGGTCAGCAGGGGGAACCAGTGGTAGATGCCTCCGAACACCACCAGGAAGGGCGATACGCCCATCACCATGTGGAAGTGTCCGACCACGAAATAGGTGTCGGAGAGCGGCACATCCACGACCACGTTGCCGAGGAACAGCCCCGTGATGCCCCCGTGGATGAACGTGAAGATGAAACCGATTGCAAACAGCATCGGGACGGTCAGGTGAATGTTTCCGCGCCACAGGGTCAGTACCCAGTTGTACACCTTGATGGCCGTGGGTACCGCAATGATCAGTGTGGTCGTGGCAAAGAAAAAGCCGAAATAGGGATTCATTCCGCTGACATACATGTGGTGTGCCCAGACGATGAAGCTCAGGCCCCCGATCGCCACGATGGCCCAGACCATCATGCGGTATCCGAAGATGTTCTTGCGCGCATGGGTGCTGATCAGGTCAGAGACGATTCCGAAGGCCGGCAGCGCCACGATGTAGACCTCGGGGTGACCGAAGAACCAGAACAGGTGCTGGAACAGGATGGGGCTTCCGCCCTCGTGCGACAGATTTTCACCCAGTGAAGAGATTGCCGGCATGAAAAAGCTGGTATCCAGGGTCTTGTCGAGCGTCATCATGATGACGCTCACGAGCAGTGCCGGGAACGCCAGCAGGCCCAGTATCGTGGCCATGATGATGCCCCATACCGACAAGGGCATGCGCATCAGGGTCATGCCACGCGTGCGCGCCTGGAATGCCGTCGTTACATAGTTGAGCCCGCCCATCGTGAACGCGACCACGAACAGGCCAAGCGATACGGTCATGCAGATAATGCCCCAGTCCGCACCTGCCGTACCTTCGGTAATGGCCTGTGGAGGGTACAGGGTCCAGCCTGCACCGGTGGGCCCTTCGGGAACGAAGAAGCTCGCACACACGACGATGACAGACAGCAGGTATACCCAGTAGCTCAGCATGTTCATGTACGGGAAGGCCATGTCACGGGCTCCGCACATCAGCGGAACGAGGACGTTGCCGAACCCGCCCAAGAAAAATGCCGTGAGCATGAAGACGATCATGATCATGCCGTGCATGGTGACGGCCTGGTAGTACTCGTCGGGCTGTATGAAGTCGAATACCCCGGGAAAGCCCAGTTGCAGGCGCATCAGGCCGGACAAGATCAGTGCAACCACGCCGACGGCCGTCGCGGTGATGATGTACTGGATGCCGATGATCTTGTGATCCTGGCTCCAGACATACATGCCGATCCATGTCTTCGGATGGGCAAGTTCCTGTTCTTTATCGGCTAATGCAACGTGCGCCATTCTGGCCTCTCCTCAACTGTATGCTATGGGTACTGTATTCGTTTCGCATTGTGTCTTCAAATGGACTTGCGGATTTTGATGCCTGTCTAAAAAGTATTGATGTACGCCACCAGATCATCGATTGTCTTGTCACTCAGGCTGAGCACCATGGATTCCATCTGACGCCCAGTCGCATCTTGCGGGTGCGCACCCCGTATACCCTGCTTGAAATTCCTGAGCTGGTCAGCCAGGTACCAGTCGCTCATGCCTGCAAGACGCGGGGCATTCACCGCCCAGCGACCCTCACCTTTCTTGCCATGACATTTGCCGCAGGTGGTGTACAGGTCCCGACCGTTGTCCACGTCTCCCTGGACGGTCTGTTGCGCAGGCTCGTCCGGAAGCGTCTGGATGTAGGCCGCGAGATCACGGATCAGGGTTTCATTGACAAGACCCGCTGCCATGGGCGCCATCTGCTGGCCAAGAACATCCTCAGGGTTTGAGCCGCGGATGCCGTCCCTGAAATAGGTCAGCTGGCGGGTCAGGTACCAGTCTTCCTGGCCGCTCAGCTTGGGCGCGTTCAGTGCATGGTTGCCTTCCCCCTGGACCCCGTGGCAGGCTGCGCAAATCTGGTACTGGGCCTGACCCGCCTGCGCATTTCCGGCTTGCCTGGCAGACAGCATCGCATAGGTGGGTTGCTGGGCGATCCACTCATGGAATTGCTCCTCTTCCACCACGGTGACCTTGCCGCGCATGGAGTGATGCCCGATTCCGCACAGTTCCTCGCAGAGGATTTCGAACGTGCCGACACGCGTGGGGGTCAGCCATTGCCACGTGATCATGCCGGGCACCAGATCCATTTTCACGCGAAACTGGGGTACCGTGAAGTTGTGCAGGACATCCTTGGAGCGCAACAGGAACTTGATGGGCAAGCCGATGGGGATGTGCACTTCGTTGCCCTCGATCAGAATGTCATCCTGGCCATACGGGTCTTCTTCATTCATGCCGAATGGATTGTCGATGCTGATCTTGCGGTTGTCCGTGGTGCCCAGCTGGCCATCCTTGCCCGGGAAGCGGAAGGTCCACTGCCACTGCTGCCCGACCACCTCCACGATGGCCGCATTTTCCGGCGGCGATACGAACTTGCCCCACACGATCAGCCCAGGAGCCAGCATGGCGACGACTCCAACGGTCGTGATCGCCGTGAGCCAGCCTTCAAGCTTCTTATTTTCCGGCTCGTAATCGGCGCGCTGGTTCTTGTCCTTGTTGCGGTACTTGATGATGCAGTACGCCATGAACAGGTTGGCCGCCACGAAAACAATGCCGCACACGATGAAAGTAATAGTCACCGTCGTGTCGATGGCAGTCCAGTTCGAGGCAATTTCCGTGAAGTACCACGGGCTCATGAAATGGAAGACGACCGATCCCACTACCAGAACGATCAATATAATGGCTATGGCCATGTTCTAGACTCCTTAGTCATTCCAATACGGCGGTTACACTGGACTTGCGACATGTGCATCAGGCTCACCAGATAATTCCACCACTGCATCCGCAATCCACAAATATCAGGGTAAACAGGCCCAGCAGGTAAAGAATAGAAAAGCCGAACAACCTGCGCGTGCTCTGGTGGGTAATCGGTTTGCGGACAAAGTCTATGGTCAAAAGCAGATAGGTGATTCCGAGCACGATACTTAGCACCAGATAGACGGGGCCCACGACATCAAGCCAGTACATGGATGTGCTCAGGGGTACCAGGGCAATGGTGTACAGCAGCATGCGGGTCTTCGTAGCCTGCTGTCCATGCGTCACCGGCAGCATCGGCAGGCGGGCCTCGCGGTACTCATCGGACCTCAACAGGGCCAGTGCCCAGAAGTGCGGAGGTTGCCATATGAACATGATCGCGAACATGGCCAATGCGGGCAGGCCGATGTCATTGGTCACGGCTACCCAGCCAATGACAGGGGGCAGCGCACCGGCCACCCCACCGATTTCAGTGCAAAGAGGGGATGCGCGTTTCAGCCAGACGGTGTACACCACTACGTAGAAAAATGTGGTCGCCGCAGCAAGGTACGCGGTCAGGGGATTCACCAGGTAAAAGAGAATTGCAAACGACCACAGACTGAGCATGACGCCCAGCCACAAGGCCTGCTGTGGATGCAGGCGCGAACAGGGCAATGCGCGCATGCGTGTTCGAGCCATGCGTTTGTCCACTTCCCGGTCCACATAGTTGTTGAGCGCTCCACTTGCGGATGAGGCGAGTCCCGTCCCCAGCAGGGTGAGGATGACCAGATCCAGGGGCAAGGTGCCGTTCCCGGCCAGCCACATTCCCGCAAACGTGGTCACCAGCACCAGTGTCGTGATTCGTGGTTTGCACAACTCTACGAAGTCACTCGCCTGGTTGCGAACTGCTGTGATGGTTGCGTTCACTATTTAAAACACTTCCTCTGGGCCCTGTGGCACATGAACAATATTCTCATCTTGGGTCGGCGGGATTGGGGTCGTGACAGGTCCGTCAGTGTATACAGGGAAATCGGGGCGCCATGGAGTCTTCAAGAAAGCCTATCAGAATAGCCAGGGGATATGCAGGCCAGCAGTGGCCCGTTCTTCATAGGCCAAATCCCGGCATCCTGAAGGTGCACACCCTTGCGCATGACTACTCGTAAATGAATCAAAAACAGCATCGCCGGTTCAGGCTCTTGTCTTGGCTCCGTATCGAAGCTTCGAGGTTGTCGCCCGAACTCATTAACAATCGCAAAAACACATTTCGGCATCTTGATGGCTCAGTGCCACAGTTGCCTTGCCTTAGTTACTCTACGGCATGGGCTCATTGCATTATGCAAAACCCAAGCGCTCATCAAGATACCAAAGTGACCGGGAAAAGATACCTGCCTGATATGGATAATTCCCGGATTCTGGGAATTATATACATGGCTTGACAGCGTTATTCTTCTTTGCAGATAAACCCAGCAAATTCTGCATGCTCTTTTGCCTCTTCAGCGCTCTTTACTGCTAACCATGCTGTATAAGACGCATCTTCGATCTTTTCGTATAACGAAAGCCACATACTGCATACCGGCACGACAATTATTGTTTCTCCCAGATATTTTCTATACATGAGCCAAATGCCCATCTTTCAGCTGCTGGATGCTTCGTCTTCGATCTGCTGTATAAGATCTCTGATTTGTTTTACGGCTCTTTTGTCAAGTGAGTAAACTGTATCTCCTTCGTGTAATTCGATAATTTCTTTCATAGTATTATGTAAGAGAGCACTGTCTTTGGTTTCTGCGAACCTGAACAAGACAGCGAAAAGGGAATCGTAGTAGTCCATAGGCTTCACTTGGCACCTCCAGTGTTTTGGGCTGCGCCCATGGACTCAACCAGTAACCCCCTGATAAGTTCTTTGAGAGGCTCCAGATTTAGTTCTCTCAAATCGGCAGCATTTGAAATTTTGTCTGCTTCCCTGAGCGCTTCCACGTACTCAGCCCGATGCTGGCGGATAAGCTCCGGGAGCAGCACGTCACCACCCAACCAAACACCCGCCTTGATGCAAAGAACGAAGTAACAGGAGGCACGGGCCGTCCGGCCGTTTCCATTGATGAAAGGGTGGATGTGGTTCAGTCTCCAGAGAGTGTAGGCGGCCAGTTCAATAGGGTCTGTCGGTTCCCAGCAGCGGTTCACCACGTTCACGAAATCATCCATCAGGTCGCTGACACGATAATGATCTGCAGGCTGATAAGGGCCGACGCTCACTGCGCAAGGCCGATATTCACCTGCATGCGTATGAAGACAGGCAATCGCATGGTAGTTGATTGCTTTGATGATGGTCTGGGAAAGAAAAGGTCGCTCGATTGCCAGGGAAGCGTTTACGATGGATTGCAGGAACTCGTAGTGCCGCTCGCCGTTCGAAACTGCCAAATCCTGGTATACAGGATGCTCTTCTGACCCCGTAAGGTCATAAAGAATCATTTATCAGGCGGGCTCAGTTCCTTTAAACCGGTCGAGGATCTCCTCGATGCGCTCATCGGAGATCTCCATTTCCGAATCCAGGGTTCCCTTGATAAAGGATATTTTCTGCCTTCGCATGCCTTCAGGCGTCATGGTCGCTGCCATGTCCTTGAGCTTCTCAAGAATCTCATCCCCGCTCATTTCCTCTTTCATGGAACTCCTCCCGGTTATGTTGCACCCAAAATGATAGCAGAGAAGGGGCGGGCGACAAAAGAGTACGCCAGCGCTCCTTGAGATGGTTATTGCCAAAGGAGAACCTGGGGGCACCCGGCGCACAGCTACGAGGGTTCCATTCCGTCGTGACGGCAGTTCTTCGGACCCGACCACGAGAAGGTCGTCGGTAAGCTCCAGCAGACTTGGTCCGTGCCCAAGATGGGAGACCACCTCAACATCGGGAGCTTTGGCGTGACGTGCCAGTGAAGGGATCAGGGTCAGAGCACCAGCGCTGTCAGCAGCTAGAGCTGCATCTTTCTCCGTGCCGTCAATTTCTCATGGGAATTGCGTAGCCTGTCTGTCTCGCCTGCTATTTTCATGCGGAGGATCCTTGTGGAACTCGACTTTGGCGAGCTCACCGAGAGAGAGGGCGCAGGCAAAAAGGCCATGACTTTCCTGCTGCTCATCGAGGGCCTCTGGGCTAGAAAGATGATGAAAATAATGAATAAATGGCATTAACAATACCGGGTGATAGAAAAAGAGATAAAAAAGTACTTGGGAAATTCAGATGAGCGGGGAAGAGTGACCCTGAAGATTCAACTTGAACCATGGCTGCGCACGGTGTGGCCATGATTGATCCTTCCTTTGGCAGTTCAAGCCAATCTGAGCTTGTGGCATCCGGAGCAAGCGAATTGGTCAATGGAAGCCATTCTCAAATACTTCGTTGCCGCCGCTCTGCCCGCAGGGTGTCAGCGAACTGCACGCGGCCCTTGTAAGAGCCTCGGTGCGAGGCTCGAAATGGCTATATTTCAAGATTTTGCATGTGAGGAATCCGGCAACAGATGGGCTTATGTACCTATAAAATTAAAGCTCCGGTGTGCTAGCATGAAAGAAAAGCCAAATGGGGGAGGGTAGTTGCATGAGACAGGCCTTTTTCTCTGCACAAGCAGGCAATTCAATCGTCGCGGTAGCAGCGACCGTGTGTTTCCTACTGATCGGTGCGCCGAAAGCGGATGCTGCAGGTTCCAAATGGTACGTCGGGGCAAGTATTCCGGTCATGTACATTGATGACACGGACACTGTCACACAAGGCAGCAATATCGATCCAAGCCAGCCGCTGGCCCCACCTGTACCTACAGGGGCAAAGCCGTCAACAAATACGATACGGGCTTCAAGCTTGAAGGTGTCGTAGGGTACCAGCTTCGGCCCAATCTGCGTGTTGAGCTTGAGCTTTTCTACTCTGAAGCGGAAGTGGACAAGTTGACCTACAGTGACATCAGCACCGTTACACCGCTCGGACCTGTGTCACTTGCAGGCGAGACAGAGACTCCTGTATCTGGTGATGCAGAACAGATCGGCGCCATGCTGAACCTGTGGTACGACATCGATCTCGGTTCCAAGTGGACCCCTTATGTCGGGGTCGGGGTCGGAGTCATCGAGGTGGACTTTGGTGAGGTCGACTACGATGAGAACGCGCTTGCGCAGTACGTGTCAAATTCCTTGCGTCTCGGCGCAGCCCAGCAGATGGCCGCACAGGCAGGGGTGCCGTTCAATCCGGCGAACGTGCCCTTACCGCAACTGCCACCAGGCTTTGTGCCCGGAGTCTCCACGACGGATACGGTGTTTGCCTACCAGGCGGCTGCAGGAGTCAGCTACCAGTTCAGCGACAATATTGCGTTGCGCCTGGGGTATCGCTACCAGACCTCGGATGACCTGCAATTCAGGGGCAGGAATGCTTTTGGCAACACAGTCGAAACCAAGACCGACTTTGATGTCCAGTTCATAGAAATTGGTGTCCGCTACCATTTCTGAGAGCAGCTAGGCCGAGTAGTTTCTGAGAGCCCGGGAGTTTTACCCGGGTCCTACTGAGCCGGGGATGCGGGCAGTTGGCCGTTTGGCTGCGCCCTCAGTTTCAGGCGCTGGAGAATGGTTGTTGCAATCTCCTCGATCGAGATGGAGGTGCTGTCCAGGTAGGGCAGCCGCATCGCCCTGAAAATGGCTTCGGCACGGCGCACTTCATACTCGCACTGCTCGAGTGAGGCATACCGGCTTCCGGGTCTTCGCTCCTGGCGGATCTTGTGCAGTTGGCGCGGTGACAGGGTGAGCCCGAACACACGTTCCTGAACGCCTGCGATTGCCCTCGGCAGGGCAGAGCTCTCGAAGTCGGCATCGGCCAGCGGGTAGTTCGCCGCTTTCAGGTTGTAATGCATGGCCAGGTACAGGCAGGTCGGCGTTTTGCCGCTTCTGGAGACCCCCGTGAGCACGATATCCGCGTTTGCCAGGTCAATGATTTTTGTCCCATCATCATGGTTTAGCGTAAAATCCAGCGCTTCGATACGTTGCACGTATTTCAGCGGACTGCCCACCCCGTGAGTTTCGCCGACCGCGTGCTTGGCCTTCGTGCCGAGGCGGGATTCCAGTTGCGGGATGAAGGTGGAGAAAATATCCAGCACCGGGATGTCATGGGATAAAAAAAGGTCGATCAGGGACTTGTCCGCCAAGCTGGTGAACACGATTGGCGGGGCAGGCTCTGCCTCCATGACGGCCGAGATGCTTGCGATCACGCGCTGTGCCTCCTGCGCATCGGAGACGAATGGAAAGACCGTCTTGACGAACTCGGTGTCCGGGAATTGCGCGAACAGGGACTGGCCCAGGGATTCGATGGTGATCCCGGTGCTGTCTGAAATGAAGAACACCTTTTGTTTTTTGACCGACATCTTGCAAATATAACCGATATGAGCCGCTGTACGATCGATCTTGCCGAAATTGGAGCCAAGGACGGGCCCCGGGTCGGAGGCAAGAATGCTTCCCTGGGCGAGATGATCCAAAATCTAGATGCGCTGGGCGTGCGGGTGCCCGGTGGATTCGCGACGACCTCGGAAGCCTTCCACATGTACCTGCAGGCCAATGGCCTGACGAAGAAAATCGCAACCCAGCTGGAGGCCCTGGACGTGGAGGATATCCCCAGGCTGACCGAGGTTGGAAAGACCATACGCGGCTGGGTACTGGAGGGCGAGTTGCCTGCTGAACTGCACACGGCGATCACCGAAGCCTACCGCGCGCTGGAGGCGCGCACCCGGTCGGACGTGGCCGTCGCCGTGCGTTCCTCGGCTACCGCCGAAGACCTGCCGGAGGCTTCATTTGCGGGCCAGCAGGAGAGCTACCTGAATGTGCGCGGAATCTCCGACTTGCTGGCTGCGGTCAAGCTGGTGTTTGCATCCCTGTTCAATGACCGTGCCATCGCCTACCGGGAGGAAAAGGGCTTCGGCCATGACGGTCTTGCACTCTCGGCCGGCATCCAGCAGATGGTCCGAAGCGATCTGGCGGCCAGCGGCGTGATGTTCACCCTGGATACGGAATCCGGCTTCCGGGACGTGGTGTTCATCACGGCAGGCTACGGGCTGGGAGAGACCATCGTGCAAGGCCAGATCAACCCCGACGAGTTTTATGTGTCAAAAGCGGCCCTGGCCCGTGAGTGTCCGGCCATCATCCGGCGTGTCTGCGGCAGCAAGCTGCAGAAGATGATTTACAAGGAGGGTGGCAGCGGCACGGAAACTGTGGCCGTGCCGACATCCATGCAGACCCGTTTTTGCATTTCCGATGCGGATGTCGAGTCTTTGGCACGCATGGCCGTGGCGATTGAACAACATTACGGGCGGCCGATGGATATCGAGTGGGCCAAGGACGGATCCGACCAGCAGATGTACATCGTGCAGGCTCGTCCCGAAACCGTGCAGAGCGTCGAGCAAAAGGTGATCGAGAAATTCCTGCTGAAGGAAACCTCGCAGGTTCTGGTGACCGGCCGAAGCATCGGGCAGCGCATCGGCGCCGGCAGGGCCCGGGTCATTCCTTCACTGGCCGAAATCGAGCAGTTGCGCGCCGGCGAAGTGCTGGTCACGGACATGACCGATCCCCACTGGGAGCCCGTGATGAAACGTGCTGCCGCCATCGTCACCAACCGTGGCGGGCGCACTTGCCATGCGGCCATCATTGCACGCGAGCTGGGAGTGCCTGCGATCGTTGGATGCGGGGACGCCACCGATGCCCTGCAGTCTGCTCAGGAGATCACGGTATCGTGTGCCCAGGGAGATACGGGCCACGTGTATGAAGGGCTTCTCGAATTCGAGATCAACAAAACCAGGCTGGACAAGATGCCCGATGTCCCGTGCAAGATCATGCTCAACGTCGGCGATCCCGAACAGGCCTTTTTCTTTTCCCAGACACCCAATGCGGGGGTCGGGCTGGCACGCCTGGAGTTCATGATCAACAAGACCATCGGCGTGCACCCGAGGGCACTCATTGATTTTGACCAGTTGCCGGACGATCTCAGGGCGAAGATCGAGATGCGCAGCGGCGCGTACTCGGATCCACGGACATTCTTCGTCGAGAAGCTGACCGAGGGCATCGCGACCCTGGCGGCTGCCTTCAAAGGCAAGCCCGTCCTGGTTCGGCTGTCGGATTTTAAGTCGAACGAATATGCGAACCTGCTGGGCGGCAACCTGTATGAGCCCGCGGAGGAAAACCCGATGATCGGATACCGGGGCACGTCGAGATACCTGTCGGAGCTGTTCGCACCCTGTTTCGAGATGGAATGCCAGGCATTGCGTGCCGTTCGCAATGAAATGGGATTTACCAACATCCAGATCATGGTCCCCTTCGTGCGCACCCTGGAGGAGGCCGAAAGTGTCACCGCACTGCTGGCCGAACACGGCCTGGTCCGCTCGGAAAACGGTCTCAAGGTGATCATGATGTGCGAGGTTCCTTCGAACGCTGTGCTGGCCGAGGATTTTCTGCAGTACTTTGACGGCTTTTCCATCGGCTCGAACGACCTCACGCAAATGACGCTGGGCCTGGACCGGGACTCCGAGCTCGTGGCCGGGCAGTTTGATGAACAAAACGCCGCGGTCCTGCAGCTGGTGGGTCAGGCCATCCGTGCCTGCCGCAAGGCCGGCAAGTACGTGGGCATCTGCGGACAGGGGCCTTCGGATTTTCCGGAATTTGCCTACTGGCTGGTCGAGCAGGGTATCGAGAGCATCTCGCTGAATCCGGATTCCGTGATCAATACCTGGGTACACCTGTCAAAGTACGGGCGCTGACACCGCATCCCAGGTGGACCCTGGGTCCACTTGTCTGCGGCTTTTGGGTCGCTTGCAGCAGAAGTTTCATACGAATGCAACCGCACTGTGACACTGCCCTTATATATTCAAGGTTATATATTCGGCTGGGGACTGTCTGTATCCTTGGGCCGCAAAGAATGGAGAAAAAACGTTGAAAGCGGTCGGTTTGTACAAGTATCTGCCCATCGATGAGGCCGATTCATTGCTGGACCTTGAGGTCGAGTCTCCGCGCCCGCTCGGCCGGGAACTCCTGGTTGATGTACGGGCTATCGCCGTGAATCCCGTCGATACGAAAATGCGGGCCCCGCAAGACAAGGTGGAGGACAGCCCCCGCATCCTGGGCTGGGATGCCGCCGGTGTGGTCGAGGAGGTGGGCCCGGATGCGACGCTGTTTAAGCCAGGCGATGAAGTGTTTTATGCCGGCAGCTTCACCCAGCCCGGTTGCAACAGCGAGCTTCATCTGGTCGATGAGCGCATCGTGGGTGGCAAGCCGCAAAGCCTGGATTTCACCCAGGCCGCAGCCCTGCCGCTGACCAGTATCACGGCCTGGGAGTCCTTGTTTGACCGGCTGGGGATTGCCACGGATGGTTCGGACCGTGGCCGGCAGCTTCTCATCATCGGCGGTGCAGGCGGTGTGGGCTCCGTGGCCACGCAGTTTGCCAAGCAGGTTGCCGAGCTGGACGTGACGGTTACGGCTTCCCGGCCCGAGTCCCGCAAGTGGTGCAAGGAACTGGGCGCAGATCACGTGATCAATCATTACCTGGATATTCCCGAGCAGATGGGTCAGCTGGGAATTGACGGGTTTGAGTTTATCCTGTGCCTGAACGATACGGACAAGTACTGGCAGACCATGGCGGCGGTGATTGCGCCGCAGGGCAAAATCTGCTCCATCGTGGAAACGGCGGCCTACGTGGATCTGGGCACGCTGAAGAGCAAAAGCGCGACGTTTGTCTGGGAGTTCATGTTTACCCGCTCCATGTACGAGACTGAAGACATGATCGAACAGCACCACCTGCTTCGCCGGGTGGCCGATCTGGTCGATGCGGGTACGGTCAAAACCACCGTCAACAAGGTGCTCGAGCCCATCAACTCAAAGAACCTCAAGGCCGCGCACGCGGAGATCGAGAACCGCCGCACGATCGGCAAGATTGTCCTGCAAGGCTGGGATTCCTGACCACCGCACCCTGCCGGCGCAGTGTTTTTGCTACCGGTCGCCTCGGTGCAACAGCATGTCCCGCCAGGGCTCGTTCAGGCTTCCGAACACGATGAACGAGGGATTCAGCAACGAGTCTTTGGTGTTGTAATGCACATCCCTTAGCCGCGTGTCGACCAGCGAGCCTCCGGCTTCGTGCACGATGCAGTGTGCGGCTGCCGTATCCCACTCGGAGGTCGGCCCGAAACGGGGATAGAGGTCCGCCTTGCCTTCCGCAACCAAGCAGGTCTTGATCGAGCTCCCGACGCTGATCAGCTCGTGGCTGCCGATCTGGGTCAGCAGGGCCTGCAGGGCGCGCCCTGCATGGGACCGGCTACCGCAGACCGTCGGGCAGGCATCGGGCGTGGAAAAGCGGGTCCTGATCCTGCACGCAGCCTGTTCCTTCTCCTGCTTGAAGGCTCCAAGTCCTGCAGCTGCGAAATAACAGGTCTCCTGTACCGGCAGGTAGACCGCACCGAGACGGGCCGCATGGCCGATGACCAGGGCGACATTCACGGTGAACTCGTCATTTTTCTTGATGAACTCGCGGGTCCCGTCCAGTGGGTCGATCAGCCAGTAGCGCTTCCACTTCATTCTTTGCGAGTACGGAATCAAAGCCGATTCTTCCGAGAGCACGGGAATGTCCGGTGTCAGCGTTTGCAGTCGCTGGCAGATCAGGCGGTGGGAAGCGAGATCCGCCGTGGTGCGCGGAGAGCGGTCCTCTTTCTCTTCGACCTCGAACCCACCGAGATAAATTTTCATGATCTCCTGACCGGCCTGCTTTACAATGTCGCAGACCGGAGCAACGAGCGCTTCAAGCTGTACAGTATCCGGGTCCATTACCAGCAACTACGTGTCCGGAGAATCCTTGTCTATGTCAATGCCTGCTGCCTGGGGAGCGATCAAAACCGTCTTTCTGGACATGGACGGCACCCTGCTGGACCTGAGTTTTGACTCGTATTTCTGGCAACGGCATCTACCCTTGAGGTACAGCCAGAAGAACCAGATTGAATTCAGTCATGCCAGGGAACTTTTGCAGTCCTATTATAAGGGAAAAGCCGGCACGCTGGACTGGTATTGCACGGATTACTGGACGAACGAGCTGGATATGGACGTCGCCGCACTAAAGCGCGAGATTGCCTCGCGTATCCAGATTTTTCCCCATGTGGAGCAGTTCCTGGAAAGGCTTGTGGCGGCAAAAAAACATGTTGCCCTGGTCACCAATGCACATCCCGACAGCATTTCCGTGAAAATGAGTTGCGTGCCCATTGAGCCGTATTTCGACCGCATCATTTCCTCCCATCACTTCGGCTGCCCGAAAGAGCAGCCGGGCTTCTGGGAGAAGATGATGGATTCCTTCCCGTTCGACCCGGAGGCGACCCTGCTGGTGGACGACAACCTGGAGGTGCTGGCCTGCGCAAAAACCTACGGCATCCGTCACCTGGTGACGATCCGCCGACCGGACAGCTCCAAGCCGGAACGCGAGGCCCTGCCGTATGAAGCCATTTCGAACTTTGCCGAGATCATGCCGGCCTGACTAACCCCGGTCCCAGCGCTTGAAGCGCTTCTTGCAATAGCGCAGCAAGGTTTCGTAATCCGGGAAGTGCAGTTCATAGTCGTCCTCCACCGGGGCATCGAATTCGCAGTAGTCGTTGCTGTGGTCGCGGCAGATCTGCGGGCGCGCCTCGTAGATGCCGCAGCGCCCGTCCCCCTGGAGATGCGTACAGCGCGCCGACACCATCAGCCACCAGCCCTCGTCGTCGCGGTACACCTCCACGCCCTCGTGTGACACCTGCCAGAGCAGGTGCTCGTAGTCCTGCTTGCTGCGAGGCGTCAGCAGTTCTTCGGTGACATAGGTGCAGCAGTACGAGTTGGTGCAATAGCCGCACTTGTTTTCGGCTGTGATCTCGATGCCAGGCTCGAGCCTTACCTTGATGTCGGCCAGGCGTTCCATGGGCTCGAATGCGCTGCCCGATCAGTCATCATCCGTTGACTTTTTGGGCGGCGGCTTGAATTTGAGGACGGTTGAGGTCTGTGGCTTGTCGGCAAAATGAGGCCGGTCCTTGTTCTCGATCCCGGCTTCCTCGATCAGTTCGCGCTCGCGCGCTGCAATCAGGCTGAAACAGTCGCGAATGTCCTTGATCGTCTGTTCGCTCAAGGGATGGCGGACACCAGGTCCCGGGGTGGTATCCCGTACGATCTGTGCCAGCAGTTTGCGCATCACAACCAGTATACGTTGTTCCTTGCTTCTGCTAGTCATGCTGTAACGGTCCGGGTTGAGTATCGCGCGTTCTTCGGGGTTGATTGGCAAGCCTGAATATAGCCTAACAGATTTGCAGCCATATACCATCTCATGCGCACGGGGAAAGGGCTGATCCCGAACCTGTTTAGCAGGGCTGGCAATTGCGGTAGCATGGGACGGGTTGGTCGTACGACCCGTACCCGAAGCCCAGGAGTTCAAGGCATGTTTCAGGCACAGTTTTCAATCGGTCAGGTGATCGTGCACAAGAGGTTCAATTACAGGGGTGTCATTTTTGATGTCGACGCCCAGTACAGCGGCACCGACCAGTGGTATGAACAGGTGGCAAAATCCAGGCCGCCCAAGGACAAGCCCTGGTACCACGTGCTGGTGGACGGGCAGCTGATGACTACCTACGTTGCAGAGCAGCATCTGGAACTGGATGCCTCGCCGGCACCGATCACCCACCCCCTGACCGAAAATTATTTCGACACCTTTGAAGAGGGCTCGTACCGCAACTACCGGAATGCAAACTAAAGATGTTCGAGTCGGTTGCAGCCTTCGTTGAAAAGAAAATCAGGCCGCAGCGTGAAACGCCAGATGATGACCACATCCTGCACCTGGCTACGGCGGTGCTGTTGCTGGAAGTGAGCCGCGCCGATTTCGACATTCATGAAGAGGAATTGCGGACCATCGTCAACGCCCTGGCGGAAAGGTTCCGTTTTTCCGAACAGGAGGTACAGAGCCTGGTGGACTTGGCACTGTCCGAGCAGGAGCACCATGTCTCGATCTATCCGTTCGTCAAGGTCATCAACGACGGCTGTACGCTGGAGGAGAAAAAAAGACTGCTGCTGGACTTGTGGAAAACGGCCTATGCCGACCGCAGGCTCGACAAGTACGAGGAGTATCAGATTCGAAAGATTGCCGAGCTGCTGTACCTGCCGCACAGCACCTTCATCCAGACCAAGCTGGAAGTACTGGAAGCCCAGAAGTAAGAACCGCAGACGGACACCCTCGTGTCCATCCCGTCACACCATGCTTTTGAGCTTCTTCAGGGGCAGGACCCGCACCGACTTGCTGGCCGGCTTGGCCTTGAAGGTCATCTCCTCGCCGGTGAAGGGATTGGTGCCCTTGCGCGCCCGTTTGGCCGGCTTCTTGACGACCTTGATTTTCAGCAGGCCGGGGAGGTTGAAACACCCGGCGCCGCGCGGCCTCAATTCTTTTGCGATCATGCCTTCAAGTGACTCGAGTACGGAGGCGACCTGTTTGCGGGAAAGGTCCGTCTCTTTCGCAATGCCGTTTAAGATTGCTGTTTTTGTGGGGGGTTTCTTATCGGGTCTGGAAGTGGCCATGTAGTGTCATCCTTAATCATTCAGTAAGTGGGATCGGGCACAGTTCCACAATCAGGCATCGAACAACCGGCGGCGACCATGAATGCAATGTAGAACAGTTAGCTTTTTGTTGCATTGTAATGAAAAACCGGCGGCTTATCATCTGGTCGGAGCGCATGTTTTTGCACGGCGACGTGCCGACCAGGGAGCGGCATCGATGGGGGATGCAACGCTGCCGGGAGGAGTTCTCCCCGGGGCCTAGGCGCCGGATTTGCAGAATCGGTAGATCGCGCTTTCACCGAACAGGTTGGGCCACAGGCGAGTTTTTTGCCCGGAGTGGCTAGCATGGGTGACCGCGGCCCGCTGAAGAATCCTGATGCCCCTTTTCTCGCACAGGTCCTCAAAATCCTGGATTGAGCACAGGTGGATGTTGGGGGTGTCGTACCATTCGTGGGGCAGGGCCCGGGTGACGGGCATATACCCGCCCAGTCCGAGCTGTACGCGGCTTTTCCAGTGGGCGAAGTTGGGAAAAGTCACAATCCCTTCCTGCCCGATGCGCAGCATCTCATCCAGCAGTTCACCGGGGTGATGGATGGCCTGCAGCGTGTGCGTCATGACCACATAGTTGAAGGAGTGTTCCTCGAAGAACTCGGTGATGCCCTTGTCCAGGTTGGTCTGGATGACGGGGATTCCCCTGTCTATGCACTGCTGCACGTTTTCGATATCGATTTCCAGGCCGTAGCCCGTCACATCGCGGGTTTGCCGCAGGTGCGTGAGCAAGGTGCCGTCCCCGCAGCCGAGGTCCAGGATGTGGGCGCCGGGCGCGATCCACTCGCAGATGATTTCCAGGTCAGGTCGCAGGATCGTGCTCATATCTGAAGGCCGTTGATGTAGCTGCGCAAGACATTGTGGTACTCGGGAATCGGCGTCAGGAATGCGTCGTGGCCGAGTTCGGCTTCGATTTCCACGTAACTGACCTTCTTTTTTGCCGCGATCAGCGCGCGCACGATCTCGCGTGAACGGGCGGGTGAAAACCTCCAGTCGCCGGTAAAGGAAACCACCAGGAAGTCTGCGCCGGTCAGCTCGAAGGCCCGCGACAGGTCATCGTCATAATCCAGCCCGGGATCAAAGTAATCCAGTGCCTTGGTCATGATCAGATAGGTGTTGGCATCGAACCGGTCGACAAAGGATTTTCCCTGGTAGCGCAAATAGCTCTCGACCTGGAATTCCACATCGAAACCGAAGTTGAGCGTTCCCTTGCGCAGGTCACGCCCAAATTTTTCCCGCATGGCGTGGTCGGAGAGGTACGTGATGTGCCCCAGCATGCGCGCCAGCATGAGCCCCTGGCGCGGCTGGGTGTCGCGCTCATAGTAGTGGCCCTGGTGGAAGTCGGGATCGGAAAAGATGGCCTGGCGCGCCACTTCGTTAAACGCGATGTTCTGAGCGGTCAGCTTCGGCGCCGCGGCAATCACGATGGCCTGGCGCAGGCGGTCCGGATAGTCGATTGCCCATTGCATGACCTGCATGCCCCCCAGGCTGCCCCCGATCACGGCTGCCCACTGCTCGATGCCGAGGGCATCTGCCAGATGGCTTTGGCTGACAACCCAGTCGTGGACGGTGACCAGCGGAAAATCCGGTCCGAAGGGCTTGCCGGTGTCGGGGTTGACGCTGGTGGGGCCGCTGCTGCCCTTGCAGCCTCCCAGATTGTTCGGAGAGACGACGAAAAAGCGGTCCGTGTCGAAGGGCTTGCCGGGTCCGATGCAGTTGTCCCACCAGCCCGGCTTGCGGTCTTCGGTGCTGTGATACCCGGCCGCGTGCTGATCGCCTGAGAGCGCATGGCAGATCAGCAGGGCATTGCTGCGCTCGGCGTTTAACTTGCCGTACGTCTCGTAGGCCAGCGTGAACTCCGGCAGCGTGCGACCGCAATCCAGATCGAGCGGCTGCTTGATGGTCACGGACTGGGTTTCGACCAGACCGACGGAATTCGCAGGAATTGAGTCAGGCACTTTGCTGGGATTGGTTGTTCAGGTTCGGTAAGTGTAATCAGAGCCTGTGCGGCGCACAATGACGCGGCAGGGAGAGGTGTCCTTGCCGCTCACAGTGAATGCAGGAATATCTTTGCGCTGAACAGTGCCAGCAGTACGGCCGCGGTTGAAAAATCAAACACGCCGACCCGTGGAATCATCCTTCGGACCGGATGCAGGAGGGGTGCCGTGATGGAATGCAGTATCGATACGAACGGATTGCTTTGGGCATGCAGGTGGGGGGCAAGCCAGCTGATTGCAACCAGTGCAAAGATGGCGAAAATGTAGAGGCTCAGTGCCATGTCAATGACCCCGAATATTGCTGCAAGTAGCAGCGTCCCGGTCTCCGCGGCCCTTCCCACGAGAAGTCCGCGCAGCGCCAGCTCGGCGAACTTGACGCCGACCATCAGCAACAGAGCGGCGGTATCCAGGCGCCCGGTATGGGGGATCCACTTGTGCAGGGGGCGCAACGCCGGGTTTGTCACGGTCAGGATGGATTGGGAGAAGGGGTTGTAGAAATCCGCGCGGGTCAGTCCCAGCAGCGTGCGGATCATGAGCGCGTACACGTACAGGGTGAGCAGGACGTGAAGCAGAAAGTCGGCGATGCCAAGCAAGGGGTTCATGTTTTACTTGTCCGGGCCGCCAGGAGGGGTGTTCGAGGATGTCGTATCGGACCGGGAAAGCAGTTCGGCTTTTTGTGCCGCCCGGCGAATTGCGGCCGCGAAGATTTCCTTCGTGCCCCGTTGCTCGAGAATTTCAAGGGCGGCTTCCGTGGTGCCTCCCTTGGAGGTCACCGCACGGCGCAGGGCATACGGGTCCTGCTCGCCTTGCTCCACCAGCTTGGCTGCACCGAGGGCGGTGTGCACGGTCAATTGACGCGCCTGGTCTGCATCCAGGCCCAGTGACTGGCCGGCTTCCAGGATGGCTTCGATCAGGTAGAAAAAATAGGCGGGACCACTTCCGGACACCGCCGTGACTGCATCCAGCAGGGCTTCCTGCTCCAGCCACAGGGTAAAGCCAACCCCGGCCAGGATACGTTCCGCCAGCGCCCGTTGACTCTTGGACACCTGCGGTCCGGCAAACAGGCCCGTGGTCCCGCAACGCACCAGGACCGGCAGGTTCGGCATGCAGCGCACGACCGGGAATCCACCTCCCAGCCAGGTCTCGATGTCCCGGGTGACCGTGCCCGCTGCAATGGAAACAACCAGCGGCCGCACGGCTCCGTACCGTGCGGAAATCTGTTCGCAGGCGAGGCGGACCACCTGGGGCTTTACCGCCAGTACCACAACCTGCGCTGATACCGGGGCGGAGTCTGCCTGCGCGTGGACATGGCACTGCGGGAAGTTTTCTTCCAGCGCTGAACACATCGATGGGTCGGTGTCGACGACGGTAATTTCATCGGGCGGCCAGCCGCTGTCCAGCAGTCCACCGATGAGTGCCTGCCCCATGTTTCCGCCGCCGAAAATAACGATTTCCTGTTTTTCTGAAGGCTGGTTCATTTCATTCGGCTGTTCGCGCACCAAAAATTGCCGTACCGATTCGAACAATGGTTGCCCCTTCGGCCACCGCGTCCTCGAGATCGCCACTCATGCCCATCGATAACGTATCAAGTCCGAAACCGGACTGGTTCAGTTGCTCCAGCAGCGCCCGCAGTTGCGCAAAGCGCAGGCGTCGATGAATAGTATCACTAGTTTGTCGCGGGATGGCCATCAGGCCGCGCAATTCCAGATTGGGAAGCTCCTGCAAGGCACTTGCAATGTCCTGCACCTGTTCGCATGGCAGCCCGGATTTGGAATGTTCACGATCGATGTTGACCTGCAGGCAGACCTGCAGCGGCGGCAGATGATCCGGGCGCTGTGTGCTCAGGCGCTCGGCAACGATCAGGCGCTCGATGCCGTGTACCCAGCTGAAGTGCGCCGCAATTTGCCGGGTCTTGTTTTTTTGTATCGGGCCCACAAAGTGCCAGCAGAGTTCGTGGTCCTTGAGTTCGGTAATCTTTTTCAGAGCTTCCTGCAGGTAGCTCTCACCGAAATCACGCTGCCCGACGCTCGCGGCAGCGAGGATTTCCTCGGCGCTCTTTTTTTTGCTGACTGCTAGCAGGCGCACACTGCCTGGGGCTCGCCGGTACCGGTTTTCCAGGCGGCTGATCGTTTCCCTGACTGCCTGCAGGCGTGTTGCCGGGGTCTGCTCAGAAAATGTTGGCTGCATCGAACACCGGGCCGTCCACGCACACCCGTTTCATGGCCACGATCCGGTCGTCTTCCCGGTACGGCACGACGCAGCCGGCGCAGCCCCCGATGGCGCACGCCATGTATTCTTCCAGGCATACCTGGCAGGGCAGGGCATGGCGGCGACAGAATTGTGATACCGCATCCAGCATCCGGTTCGGTCCGCAGGCAAACACCTGCACGCCCTGTTGCGCGGTGCGGTCCAGGTTCAGGAACCAGTGTTCAGCCAGTTCGTGCACGTAGCCGTGGAAACAGCCCGGGTACCCCTGCAGGCTGGTGAGCCTGGATGCAATGCTCCAGTCGTCGAGCAGCGGCATGGCGGCGATGACCCCCTCCGGCAGGCCTGCGGTCAAGATTTTCGAAGGCCGGGTGGGGAAAGGAAAGGGGATCTCCGAGCCCAGGATGGCGAGCGGATGCAGTCCCGTATTTTCGCGCAGGGTTTCCGCCAGGAAAATCATCGGAGGGATGCCCACGCCCCCGCCAAGCAGCAGGGGATGCGTGGTATTTTCATGCACCCTGAAGGTGTTGCCGATGGGGCCCAGGCACTGCAGCACATCGCCGGGTCTGCGTGCAGCCAGCTCAGCACTGCCTTGCCCGACGATCTTGTAGAGGATCTCAACGCAACCCGTATCGGGGTCGCTGCGCATGATGGAGAAAGGCCGGCGCAGGGCCCTTTGGGGGTCACACTGCAGGTGCAGGAAGTTGCCGGCCCTGGCGTGGCGGGCACATTCGGGCGCGCTCAGCTCCAGAACGAACTGCTGTGCCGCCAGCACATCATGACGGGTCACACGGGCGTATTCCTCGAAGACCGGGTCAGGCTCTGTTCTCATGCCCTGGATTGCCTGGTGAAGACGGGCTTACTCCGGTTCAAGCTGGAAGACCAGCTTGCCGCCCAGGATCGTGTGCGTCGCACGGCCCTTGAGTTGCTGTCCCAGCAGGGGCGTGTTCTTGCCCCGGCTGAGCAGGGTTTCGCTGCTCAGGGTCCAGTCCAGCCCGGGATCGACAACGCATACATCGGCCTCGCTGCCCACGGACAGGTTGCCTGCAGCAATGCCGAGGATTTCAGCGGGTTGCTGGGTGACCCTGCACACCGCTTCCTTCAGATCGAGTACGCCCTCGTCCACCAGTTGCAGGATCAGGGGCAGCAGGGATTCCAGTGTGGAGCTGCCGGGCTCCGTGGACTGGAAGGGTGCCAGCTTGGCCTCGATTTCATGCGGCTGGTGATCGGCGCAAACGGCGGACAGTGTGCCGTCTTGCAGGCCTTTTCGAAGGCCGTCACGGTCCTGCTGCGTGCGGTAAGGAGGGAGGTTGTGACACAGCCCGTCAAAATCCCGGATATCATGGTCAGTCAGGAACAGGTGCAGGATACTGGCATCGGCGGTGACCGGCAGATCGTCCTCGCGGGCCCGTGCAATCATGTTCACTGCGCGCCACGTCGAGAGGCGGCAGAAATGAGTACGGACATTGAGTTCCTCGATCAGCGCCAGGTGAAAGGCCAGTGCCGCCGTTTCCGCGGCCGCGGGTATGCCGGGAAGACCCAGCCGCAAGCCGGTGAGACCTTCGTGCACACAGCCGTGATTGGCCAGATGGTGGTCGAGCGGGTGCGTGAACACGGTCAGGCTCTGGCTGGATGCGTATTCCATCGCGCGCCTCAGCACGAGCGGACTTTTCAGGGGATGCAGGACGTTGGTGACCCCGACGCATCCGGTCGCCTTGAGCGCTGCCATTTCACTCAGGTTTTCTCCTTTCAGGCCCCTCGTCAATGCGCCGATCACGTGCACCTTGCAGTGGCCGCTGTCCTGTGAAAGTTGCTCGATCAGCTCGACCTCTGCAGGCGAATCGACGACCGGGTTGGTCGTGGGGAGGCACGCCAGGCTGGTAATGCCTGCCGCGGCCGCGGCCTTGGTCTCCGTGCGGATGGTCGCCTTGTGCTCCTGTCCCGGTTGGCGCAGGCTGGCCGAAAGTTCAACCAGCCCGGGCAGGATCAGCTTGTTGGCCGCATTGATCGTGTGGTCTGCCTCCCAGGCGGAAGGGGGCTTGTGAACGGCCGCCACCTTTCCATCGACAATAAAGAGATCCGCAGCCTCGTCAATGCCGTTCGCGGGATCGACCAGGTGGCCGTTCAGGATTTCAAGTTTCATTGCCGTCTCCGGGATCGCCGGTACTGATCGCGATCGACAGGATGGCCATGCGAACGGCAATGCCGTACTCCACCTGCTGCAGGATGACGGACTGGGGACCGTCTGCAACTTCGGAGCTGATTTCCACGCCGCGGTTGATGGGGCCGGGGTGCATGACGATGGCATCCGGGCGGGCCAGCGCCAGTCTTTCCGGGGTCAGGCCGTACAGCTGAAAGTACTCGTGTTCACTCGGTATGAATGCCCCCTGCATGCGCTCTTTTTGCAGCCGCAGCATGATGATCACGTCGACATCGCGCAACCCCTGCCAGCAGTTCTGGAACACCTGTACGCCGAGCTGTTCGATGTTTGCAGGCAGCAGCGTGCGCGGTGCGATCACCCGGATCTCGCGGGTGCCTAGGATGTTGAGTGCCTCGATCTGGGAGCGGGCGACGCGTGAATGCAGGATATCGCCTACGATCGCAACGCTCAGCTTGGAAAAATCCTGGTGGTGTTCGCGAATCGTGTACACGTCGAGCAGGGCCTGGGTCGGATGGGCATGGCGCCCGTCACCGGCATTGATGATGCTGACGTGGGGGGCTACGTGCTTGGCAATGAAATCCGCCGCGCCGCTTTCCGGGTGGCGGACAATGAAGATGTCCGTGTTCATGGCCTCGAGGCTGAACAGGGTGTCCAGCAGGCTTTCGCCCTTGACGGTCGCCGAGGTGGCGATACTGATGTTGAGGACATCCGCAGACAGCCGTTTGGCCGCCAGCTCGAACGTCGTACGGGTCCGGGTGCTGGGCTCGAAGAAGAGGTTCACGATGGTTTTGCCACGCAGCAGCGGTACCTTCTTCACGGCCCGGCCATCGACGCTGGTGAACGATTTGGCGGTATCGAGAATATGGGTCAGGGCCTTGCGGTCCAGTCTGCTGATGTCCAGAAAATGTCTCATGCGAAAAGGCTCAGCCCACGATCTCCAGGGCGATCGGCTGCGGGCCGCTGAGTTGTACCTGCTGCCTGGCCTCCAGGCTGAGCCTGGTGCCCACGACATCCGCCTGGATGGGCAACTCCCGGCCATTCCTCTCCACGAGGATGGCGAGACTGACCGATGCGGGCCGGCCATAGTCAAAAATCTCGTTGAGGGCCGCGCGTACCGTGCGCCCGGTATACAGCACATCGTCAATCAGGATGATGTGCCGGTCGGTTACGTTCAGGGGCAGGTGGGAAGGTTTTACGGTCGGCTGGATTCCCGCACGGCTGAAGTCATCCCGGTAAAAGGTGATGTCGAGCACCCCCAGTTCATCCTTGATTTCAAGCATCGACTGGATGCGTTCCGCAACCCAGACCCCGCCGGTGCGGATCCCCACGAGCAAGGGATCGGTGATGTTTCGCGCGCGCATGAACACGCCGAGGTCATGCCCCAGCTTGTCAATCAGTTGCGCGCCGTCCAGGTCGCTCACGAAGTACCCCCTTCCGCATGCAGGCCGTCCTGGCATGCAAACCAGGTCTGCAGGATGATGGCTGCCGCGGCCTTGTCGATGTCGGTCTTGCGGATTTTCTTGCGCTGCCCACGGGCGCGCATGTCCTTCAGCAGCGCGTACGCGCGCGCCGAGGAGAATGACTCATCCACAGTTTTCACCGGCAGGTGGTAGCGGCGTTGCAGGGCCTTGCAGAAATTTTGCACGCGGTGCTTGATCCGATCCTGGTCCTGGGTGTGATGCTCGACCCTGCCCACCACCAGGGCGTCAGGATGCCATTGCCCGATGATCTCATCGATCTTGTCCCAGGGCGTGCCTGAACTCGGCACGACCAGCGTCGTCAGGGGATTGGCAGTCCCGGCACTGGGAACGCCAATAGCAACCCCGATCCTGCATTCTCCATAATCAAACCCGATCACGCTGGACATGGGCAGTTATCAGACGTGTAGCCTGGGACCATGGACAGGTTTGCAGGTGCACCCTCAGGCATGTCCGGCCTCGCTCGAGATCAGGTTCAAATCGATGCCCAGCTTGCTGGCTGCACTCTGCCAGCGTTTTTCAACCGGCGTGTCAAATACGATTTTGGCCTGGTACGGGACCGTCAGCCAGGCGTTGTCCACCAGTTCCTGTTCCAGTTGCCCCGGGCCCCATCCCGCATACCCCAGGGCAACAATCGCATTCTCGGGCCCGGTACCCCGGCCGATATCCACAAGGATGTCCTCGGAAGTAGTCAGTTTCAGGTCGTCGTCAATCGTGTAGGTGGACGTCCATTTGCGGTCTGAATCGTGCAGCACGAATCCCCGGTTGGCATGTACCGGACCGCCCGCATACACCGGATTGTGTACCGATGCCGCGTCCTGGTCATCCGTGTCCACGTCCAGGTAGCGGATCAGTTCATCGACACACAGGGTGATCGGCTGGTTCACGACAATGCCCATCGCACCGTGCTCGTTGTGTTCACAAATGAGGGTTACCGTGCGTGAAAAATTTGGGTCATGCAGGGCGGGCATCGCCACGAGCAGTTGTTTAGTAAGGCTCTCTGACATGTTTGACCGGGCATGCAACGGGATGTTTTCAAAAACATCCGGACGCGGATACTATCAATATACCGCAGATGCCGCCCATTTTTCAGAAAATGATGGAGAATGGGGCCCTCGCACCATCTCATGGCCCATCCCGGCTCAGTTGGTCCCTGGCGCCTACCCGAGCCTTTTCTCGATCGTATCGAACAGGGTCGCGGCAATGTTGAGGCCGCACATCTCGTCCAGTTCCCGGATACCCGTCGGGCTGGTCACGTTGATTTCCGTCAAGTAATCGCCGATCACGTCGATGCCCACGAAGTCAAGCTGCCTGGCGTTCAGCTCCGGCCGGATCTGCTCGCAAATCCATCGATCCCGTTCGCTCAGGGCGGCGGCTTTCGGGGTGCCTCCCTTGGCCAGGTTGGCGCGCAGTTCCCCTTCAGCAGGAACCCGTACCAGGGCATGCGGAACGGGTTCGCCGCCGATGAGCAGGATCCGTTTGTCCCCCTCCCGGTACTCGGCGATCAGTTTCTGGGCCATCACCGTGCGTTTGCTGTGCTGGGTTGCGGTTTCCAGGATGACACCGCGGTTCGGGTCATCGTGTCGCAGGCGAAAGACCAGGTCGCCTGCCATGCCATCCAGAGGTTTGACCACGGCTTCCCGGTGGGTATCGACGAACTGCTCGAGTGCCCGCCGGTTGCGGCTGATCACATAGGGCACGGTGCATTCGGCGAAGCAGGTAGCGAACAGTTTCTCATTGGTATTGCGCAAGCTGGCAGGATGGTTGATCACCCGTACCCCGCTTCGCTGCACGTGCTCCAGCAAAAAGGTCGTGTAAATGTACTCCATGTCGAACGGCGGATCCTTGCGCATCAGGATCACGTCGAGTTCGCTCAGGTCCTGGACGGTGCTCGCTTCCAGCCGGACCCAGTCGCCGGGGTCGTCCTGCACCGTGATGCGGGCTGTACGGCCCATCACCGCGCCGTCCTGAAAAAAGATGTCGCAAGGCTGCAGGTAGTGGGTGAGCCAGCCCCGGTGCTGTGCCTCGCGCAGCATGGCAAACGTGCTGTCCTTGCGGACATTGATGTCCCCTACGGGATCCATGACTACACCTAGTTTTATGCTCATCGAAAAATACTGCCTTGTCGGTACCGGCTGCCTACAGGATAGCATCTCGGATGCGGGTGCCCGACGTGGACGCCGCGGCGTGTCCTTCCGTGCTGTGTGCGCAGGCTCGAGCGCACAGGAATACAGCTTGGGCTAGCTGTCGGCATGCCCGGACAAGTCTCCCCACAGCAGCTGTGCGCTGACCAGTGCAGCCAAAGCGGCCGTTTCGGTACGCAATACCCGTGGGCCCAGGCTCACCGCCTCAAACCCCTTGGCAATGACCTGGTCCGTCTCTGCATCGGTGAGACCCCCTTCCGGGCCGATCACAAACCAGACTTTTTCCACGGGGTCACGGGCAGCATGTGCCAGCCGGTCGCTTGCACCCATGTCGAGAACGAATCCACGTGCACTCTCTGTGAGCGACGGCAGGCTGCCCAGGTCCTGGGCCTCGTGCAGGACGGGAAGGACTGCACGTCCGCACTGTTCGCAGGTGCTGATGATGATGTTTTGCCAGTGTCGCTGCCGGTTGACCCGGGTCTGCTCCGAGAACCGGGTCACGGTCCGTTCGGTGACGACCGGATGGATTTCGGTCACGCCGGCCTCGACCGTTTTCTGGATAGCGAAATCCATGTGCGTGCCTTTCGACACGCCGAGCACCAGGTGGGTTTGCAGATCGGATTCTTTCCTGGCAGGGGTCCGGTCAGTGACCCGCACGGTCACCACTTGCTTTTGCAGGCTTACCGGCTGGCTAGGGTAGTCATAGCCGTCTCCGTTGAACAGCACCAGCGGTGAGTGCCTGTGGATGCGAAGCACGCGGGTCGCATGATGACGGGCGCTGTCCTCCAGACTGACTTCGTCGTGTACCGTCAGCTTTTGGCGGGTGTACAGACGGATGGCCTGCATGGTGCCGAAGGCGGGTGAGCGCCGGGTTCAGTACCGGTAGTAGTCAGGTTTGTAGGGCCCGTCCAGGTCTACCCCGATGTATTCCGCCTGTTCCGGAGTCAGCCGTGTGAGTTTTGCACCGATCTTGTCCAGATGCAGCCGTGCGACTTCCTCGTCCAGCGTCTTGGGCAGTACATACACCTTGTTTTCGTAGCGGTCCGGATTCTTCCACAATTCCACTTGTGCAAGGACCTGGTTGGTGAAGGAGTTCGACATTACAAAGCTCGGATGGCCGGTGGCGCAGCCCAGGTTCACCAGGCGGCCTTCCGCCAGAAGGATGATGCGCTTGCCGTTCGGAAAGCACACATGGTCCACCTGCGGCTTGATGTTTTCCCACGGGTACTGCCTGAGGCTTGCGACATCGATTTCATTGTCAAAGTGCCCGATGTTGCAAACAATGGCCTGGTCCTTCATGGCGCACATATGATCGTGGCTGATGACATGGTAGTTTCCGGTCGCGGTGACAAAGATGTCTGCGCTTGAGACCACGTCCTCCAGGGCGACGACACGAAACCCCGCCATGGCGGCCTGCAATGCGCAGATGGGATCGATTTCCGTGATCAGGACATTCGCGCCGAGGCTGCGCAGGGACTGTGCACAGCCCTTGCCGACATCGCCGAAACCAAAGACAACCGCGGTTTTGGCCGCGATCATGACATCCGTTGCACGCTTGATTCCGTCGACCAGCGATTCGCGACAGCCGTACAGGTTGTCGAACTTGGACTTGGTCACCGAATCGTTCACATTGAATGCCGGGACTTTCAGCTCGTTCCTTTTTTCCATTTCCATCAGGCGATGGACCCCGGTGGTGGTCTCTTCGGACAGTCCTTTCACCTGCTCCAGCAGCTCGGGAAAATTTTCATGCATGATCTTGGTCAGGTCGCCGCCATCGTCGAGCAGCATGTTCGGATGCCAGCCGCCGGGCCCGTGGATGGTCTGCTCGATGCACCAAATGTAGTCCTCCTCGGTCTCGCCTTTCCAGGCGAATACGGGGATCCCGCTGGCCGCCATGGCTGCTGCGGCATGATCCTGGGTGGAAAATATGTTGCAGGACGACCAGCGTACCTGTGCGCCCAGTGCCGTCAGGGTTTCGATCAGCACGGCGGTCTGCACTGTCATGTGCAGGCAGCCCGCAATGCGCGCACCCGCCAGCGGTTTCTCCTCGCCGTACTTTTCGCGCAGGGCCATCAGGCCCGGCATTTCGGTTTCGGCAATGGCAATCTCCTTGCGCCCCCAGTCGGCCAGGGCGAGGTCCGCCACCTTGAAATCCGCTGCCTCTTTGTGCACAGATTGAATACTCATGATCCTGTCGTGTCCTTCAGTCGGTTCGCGGCATTATACCACCGCACCCGGCCCGGCCCGTTCCTTCAGTTCATCCACCCGGTCGGTACGTTCCCAGCGAAAACTGTCCTCGTTGCGGCCAAAATGCCCGTAGCTGGCTGTGGCCTGGTAGATCGGGTGAAGCAGGTCCAGCATGGACAGGATTCCATAGGGAGACAGGTCGAACAGGTCCCGCACCATCGCCTCGATCCTGTCATCGGACGCGACCCCCGTGCCGAAGGTATCGATCGAGACGGAGGTCGGCTGTGCCAGGCCGATGGCGTACGAGATCTGGATTTCGCAGCGTTCCGCCAGCCCGGCGGCCACCACGTTCTTGGCGACATAGCGCCCCGCGTACGCGGCCGAGCGATCGACCTTGGAGGGGTCCTTGCCCGAGAAGGCGCCGCCGCCGTGACGTGCCATGCCCCCGTAGGTATCGACGATGATCTTGCGCCCGGTCAGCCCGCAATCCCCGACCGGGCCGCCCGTCTCGAAGCGCCCGGTGGGGTTGATGTGGATCTTCGTGTCCGCCGTCAGCCACTTTTGTGGCAGCACCGGCTGGATGATCAGCTCGCGGACCGCTTCATGCAGGTCTTTCTGGCTGACCTCCGGGTCATGCTGGGTGGAAAGCACCACCGCATCGATGCGGCTCGGCGTGCCGTCCTCGTAGACGAAGGTGACCTGGCTTTTGGCATCCGGGCGCAACCAGGGCAGCTTGCCCGAGCGCCGGATCGCGGACTGTTGTTGTACGAGGCGGTGAGCGTAGGTGATCGGCGCCGGCATGAGTACATCGGTTTCATTGCAAGCATAGCCGAACATCATGCCCTGGTCCCCCGCGCCCTGATCCTCCTTGCTCTCGCGGTCGACCCCGCGGGCAATGTCGGGCGACTGCTTGCCCAGTGCGTTGATCACGGCACAGGTATGCCCGTCGAAGCCGATCCGGGAGTGGTCATATCCGATCCCGTTGACCGTGCGCCGGACTACGGACTCAAGGTCCGTGTGGGCCGTGGTTGTGACCTCTCCGGCCAGCACGACCATGCCGGTCTTGACGAGCGTCTCGCAGGCGACGCGTGCCCCGGGGTCCTGTTCGAGCAAGGCATCGAGCACCGCATCGGAGATCTGGTCGGCCATCTTGTCCGGATGCCCCTCGGAAACGGACTCGGAGGTGAAAACGCGTGTCGCCGGCATGAGCCTCTTCGGGTCTGGTATGGCCTGTCAACGGTTAACAGGCGTCTTGAATCGCGCTATTCTACGCAATTCGAGCACAATTAAAAAATGCACCCCTGATTCAATGGCACGCACACCTTCCAACATGATGCCCCTGGGGACCCCGGCCCCGGATTTTTGCCTGCCGGATACGGTTTCCGGGAAGGAAGTGTGCCTGTCGGAGGTGCGCGGCGAGGTGGCGACCGTAGTCATGTTCATATGCAACCATTGCCCCTTCGTGAAGCATATCCAGGACGAGCTGGTACGCCTCGGCCAGGACTACCCGGCCCAGGGCGTCTCGCTGGTGGCTATCAGTTCCAACGATGCCGACCAGTATCCCGAGGACTCACCGGATAACATGAAGGCCCTGGCGGTGTCCCTTGGGTACTCCTTTCCTTACCTGTACGACGAGACCCAGCAGGTGGCCAAGCGGTACGATGCGGCCTGCACGCCCGATATCTTTGTTTTTGACGAGGCCCTGGAATGCGCATACCGGGGGCAACTGGACGGCTCGCGGCCTGGCAATGGCATCCCGGTGAACGGCGAGGACCTGCGTTCTGCCCTCGATGCCCTGCTGGCCGGCCAGATTGTCGACCCCGTACAAAAACCCAGTGTAGGGTGCAACATCAAGTGGAAGGCATGACGTCTTGCCGGGGATAAGCCAAGAGGGAGCATCCGCTGGCTGAAGCAGACCGGTTGATGTGGCCGGTCGTGCGGATCAGGAATTTCTGCATCGCACCCGTGGTGCGATATGCTGCATGGTAATGGCAACTGTTTCAGAAAGACTGACAGCGCACCGGCGGCCTTCCGCCCCAGGGGTGCTGTTTGTGGTCGTCGCTGGATTTCTCATGGCCGCGTGTTCACAAAAATTGATGCCTCCGGCCCAAAAGTTTGCGCTGCAATTGCCCGAAAAATTCACCGGCGAGGATGTCGGCCAGGCCTACGCGCCGTTGCAATGGTGGAAAACATTCAACGACCCGGGACTGGACCGGGTCGTTGAAGCCGTACTGGTGTCGAACTTCGACTTGGCCGAAGCCGTGGCGCGGGTTGAGCAGGCCCGAGCCCGGGCGGGCATTGCGAATGCCGCCAGATATCCTTCACTGCAGCCATCGGCGTCTGGCGAGGACACGGATACACCAACCAATGCGGGCGTGGGTGAGCAGATTGAAGAGATCGGGCTGAGCCCGGAACTCAAGCAGGAGTTCGGCATTTCCGTGCCGGACCGCCTGGCGGTGACCACGTACTCCCTGAATGCGAATTTCTCCTACGAGGCCGATTTCTGGGGCCGCAACCGCAATGATGCACAGGCGGCCCGTGCCGAACACCTGGCTTCGGAGTGGGACTACCGTGCCGCCCGGATCGGAGTCGTTGCAGAAACCGTGCGCACGTACATCGAGATCGCCTGGCTGCGCCGCCAACTCGGGCTGTCAGACGAGATCGTGGGGATTTTGCAGGAGCGCGAGAAGCTCACCACGGCCCGCTACCAGCGCGGCCTCAATACGGCACGTGAACTCTATACCGCGCGGTTGCAACTGTGGAACTCGCAGGCTGAACTGCCGGCCGTCAGGGGGCGGCTGGCCGATGCAGAGGGACGTCTGTGGACCCTTCTGGGTGGATACCGTGCGGACCTGGCCAGCCTCTTGCCTGATTCCCTGTCGCCCTCTGCGACATACGACCGCATTCCCGTAGGCATCCCGGCGGACCTCCTCACTCAACGCCCCGATGTGGGCGCGGCCCAGCAGCGAATGCAGGCAGCCCGCCATGCCGTCGGAGCACGGCGTGCCGAACTGCTGCCATCCCTGTCCTTGTCTGGAACCATCGGCTTGCAGGGCTCGGACACCCGCCAGTGGCTGGATGCAGCCCAGTGGTTCAAGAATCTGAGCCTGAATCTGGTCGGGCCGGTATTCCAGGGCAAGCGGCTGCGTCACAATGTGACCCTCGCGGAGACCCGACTGAAAGAGGCAGCCTCCGCGTACAGGCACTCGGTGGTCACCGCGGTCAATGAGGTGGAGGCTGTGCTGACCCAGCTGGAGACCAGCCAGCAACGCCATGCCCTGCTGAGTTCGTCCGTTGAGGAAGCCCGGGCAGAGGCGGCCTTTCAGGAACGTCGCTACTGGTCCGGAGTCGGCGACTACGATGCCTTTCTGGCAGCCTCGGAAACGCTCACCAGCATGAAGTCCTCGCTGGTGGCCGCAGAACGTGATCTGGGGTACATGCACCTCGCACTGCATCGCGCGCTGGGAGGCGTGTGGACGGTGGCAGACCCCGGGGCTGCACGAACTGACGATTCTCCACAGGTTGCGGGCCTTCGGGCCGCATCCCTAGCCACGGAGTAAACCGGCATGAATAGACTGAAGGACAGACTGAAAAGCTACCTGGTTGCCGCAGGGATCCTGGCGGGTGCGGTGGTGCTGGCATCCATCCTGGTGTCGCTGGCTCCCGAGCCGGAACGTGTTGAGCAGCCACCTCAAATTCCGTTCGTGCAGTCCGCCCAGGTGGTGGCCGGGGCTGGAGCCATCCCCGTGTATGGTGCAGGAACCGTGCGGCCCAGCGCAGAAATTGACATCACCTCTCAAGTCAGCGGCAGGGTCGACAGCATGAATCCGAGTTTCCACAGCGGCGGGCGGATCAAGGCGGGCGACACGATCTTCCGCATTGAACAGGAGGACTACCAGTATCGCCTGCGCGAGGCCATGGCCGATCTCGAAGACCGGAAAGTGGCGCTGCTCGAGGCCCGCGAGCTGGCGGCCGTTGCCCGTACCGAATTCGAGCAGTTCTCCGGGCGCCAACGCGAGTCCGGCTCCACGGTCCCCGAGGCGAGTCCCCTGGTGTTGCGAGAACCCCAGTTGAAGGCGGCGCAGGCGGCACTGAAACGTGAGGAAGCCAAGGTCGCAGAAGCCAAGCTGGCGTTGGCCCGAACCAGTGTGAAGGCACCTTTTGATGGCTATGTGCGCGAGGAGTCCGTGGACATCGGCCAGTTTCTGACGGTGGGGCAGGTCGTCGGGCGGCTATTTGCCGCCGATGCGGTCGAGGTAGTCCTGCCCCTGTCCGATGCCAACACTGCATTGATTCCCGGACTGTGGGAGCTTCAGGCGGGGGATGCCAAGCAGCGGGTGAATGCGCGTGTCATTGCGAGATATGCAGATGCGCACTACGTCTGGGACGGCTATGTGGATCGCGCCGAGGCATCACTCGACAAGCAGACACGCACCATTGACGTGATTGTGCGTGTCCCCGAGCCCTTTTCTGAAGGCACCCCGGTCGGCTCGCAAGACGACATCCGCCAGGCCCCGCCGCTTCTGGTGGGCAAGTTTGTCGAGGTTGAAATCGAGGGGCTTACGCCGGAGCGCTATTTCCGCATTCCGCGTTCGGCGCTGCAGCCGGGGAATGAGGTCTGGGTCATTGGCGATGAGCAAAGAGTCGCTATTGTCCCGCTACAGGTTTTGCAGCGCGGCAATGACGAGATCTTCGTGACCGGTGCCCTTGAAGAGGGACAGGCCGTTGTCACGGGTGGCATACAGTTCGCCACCGAAGGCATGAGGGTACGCAGTCTGAACACGGGACAACAATGAGCAGCAAAGGAAGTCAACTGGGAGAGCCGGGCGGCCCGATCGCCTACATGGCGAGCAACAGCGTCGCGGCCAACCTGTTCATGTTCGTCATACTGGCTGCAGGCCTTGTGGCATTGACCGGTCTGGAGCGGGAATCATGGTCGACGGTGGAATTCAATACCATCGAAGTCTCCGTGGCCTACCCCGGCGCAACACCGGATGAGGTGGAAGAGTCGATCGTGGTCAAGATCGAGGAGCAGGTCAACTCGCTGGGTGATGTCAAGCGAGTGAAGTCCGTGGCCGCTCCAGGGATGGCATCAGTGCGTGCTGAACTGAAGTTGGGCACGGACATAGGTCGTGCGCTGGATGAAATCAAAACTGTAGTGGGTCGTATCCAGTCTTTCCCCGCTGCAGCCGAGCGCCCGGAATTCAGGGAAATGACCAACCATCAGAGCGTGGTTCGCATCCTTGTCTATGGAGAAATCTCCGAGCGCTCCCTCAAAGAACTGGCACACCAGATCGAGGATGAGCTGACTTCGCTTCCAACAGTGTCATCGGTCGAGACCAGCGCGGTACGGGATTATGAGATTTCCATCGAGGTCTCGCAGGCGCGCCTGCGTGCCTTGGGCATTACCCTGGCGGACATTGCAAATACGATACGCCACGGCTCCCTCGACCTGTCTGCAGGCAGGATCGAAACCCAGGAAACCGAGGTGCGTGTCCGCACGCTGGGTCAGCGCTATGTTCAGCAGGATTTTGAGGAAATCGTTGTCCTCAGCAGAAATGACGGCACGGTCGTACGACTGGGAGACATCGCCAAGGTACGCGATGGCTTTCAGGACTCCGATCTGATCGTACATCATCGGAACCAGCCTGCGGCCTTTGTTGAAGTCTACCGGGCTGAAGGGGAGCGGGTGATGGATGTTACCACGGCGGTGCGGGAACACGTTGTCAACGTGATCCGTCCGTCCCTTCCTGACGGTGTCGGAATCACGATCTGGAATGATGACTCTCAGGACTACAAGGAACGCGTGAACCTTCTACTCAAGAATGGAATTCTGGGTTTAATGCTTGTTCTGATTGCGTTGGCCCTGTTTCTCGAGATTCGGCTGGCTGTGTGGGTTGCTGCAGGCTTGGCCATCTCGGGCATCGGCGCCCTGGCCGTGATGTTGGCGGCTGATATTTCGATCAATACGGTTTCCCTGTTCGCGTTTGTTTTAGCGATTGGCATTGTGGTTGACGATGCAATTGTGGTTGCCGAGCACATCCACCTTGAACGAAGCCGAGGTACGCCTGGCCTGGCTGCGGCGATCCGCGGTACACGACGGATCAAAGTGCCTCTGATGTTTGCCGTGCTGACTTCCGTCGCGGCATTCACGCCGCTGTTCTTCATCCCCGGGGGTATCGGACAGGTATGGAAGGCCCTGCCGGTGATCATCATTGCAATGCTGCTGATTTCCCTGATGGAATCAATGTTGATCTTGCCCAACCATCTGTCCAATCTACATGGACCGGAATGGACACCTACCGGGCCAGTCAACCGGTTTTTTGCCCGGGTCCAGGGCGCGGTTGACGAGTTGCTGAGCCGATTCGTGAAGGGTCCCCTGGACCGAGGGCTGCACTTTGCGACTGCCCAGCCTGTCGTGACGCTGGCGGGTGCCATCGGCCTGCTGATTCTCAGTGTTTCATTTCTACCGGCAGGCATTGTCGCTACATCCTTTGCAGATGTCGTGGAGGGTGATTTTGTAACAGCCACGCTCGAGATGCCGGATGGCACCACGGCGCAAAGGACGTACGAGGTGGCCCAGGAACTTGAAGCTGCCGGACACCGGGTGATCGAACGAATCTCGGCCGAGCGGCCGGAAGGCGCGGCGCCGCTGCTTTCCGGAGTTACCGTGACCGTAGGCCAGGGGCCGCGAGTCGAGGGAGGAGGTCTTGCACCAAAACTTTCGCTGAATCCGGAACCGAATATCGCTACGATCGAATTCAAGTTGCTGAGTGCACAGCAGCGGGAGATTTCCACCGGGGCGATTGCCCAGGCATGGCGCGATGAGGTGGGTATCCTGCCCTACGTTCGTGGTGTTACTTTCAGTGGCAAGGTCTTTGATTTGGGCAATCCCATTGAAGTGGTACTGTCGCACCCGGAACCGCAACATCTCAACCAGATCGCAGGGTCTGTCGTACATGGCTTGCGCGAAGTGGAAGGTGTCTTTGATGTACGGTCTGATCATACGCCGGGAGTGCGGGAAATCCAGCTAGAGCTGCGGCCCGAGGCCCGTACCCTTGGGCTCACGCTTGAAGACATGGCACAGCAGGCGCGCGCTGCATTCTTTGGTGCAGAGGCCTTGCGGGTGCAGCGCGGCCGCGAAGAGGTACGGGTGTATGTGCGCTTGCCCAAAGATGAGCGCGATGCCATTACCGATGTTGAAGGGTACCTGATCCGCACTCCCACAGGGGCTGAGGTTCCATTAAGTCAGGTAGCGACGTTCAAATCGGGCATTTCGCCACCTGCGATTCGGAGAAAGGACGACCAGCGCGTTGTTACCGTCACGGCGGACGTGGACCAGACCGTAATTACCGGTGGGGAAGCCAATGCCATTCTGGCTGACTCAATTCTTGCAGGACTCAAAGAGGCACATCCGGACCTGACCTATACGTTTGGAGGAGAACAACAGGAGCAAATTGAATCCCTGGGCGCACTGAAACGCGGCTTTGCGGTTGCAATGCTCATGATATTTGCACTGCTGGCCATTCCCCTACGCTCCTATGTCAAGCCGTTCATCATCATGGCCATCATCCCGTTCGGCCTCATTGGTGCGATCTGGGGTCACCTGGCACTGGGAATCGCCATGAGTGCTGCATCCTTCATGGGCATATTTGGCCTGAGCGGTGTGGTCGTAAATGATTCGTTGGTGATGATCGATTTCATCGACCAGAAACTCGACGAGGGGGTTCCTGCGCGGACTGCGATCATAGAGGGCGCAAAGGGACGCTTTCGTCCAATTTTGCTCACTTCCGTGACTACTTTCCTCGGGTTCACACCCCTGATTCTTGAGCGCGCAATCCAGGCACAGTTCCTGGTTCCATTTGCCGCATCACTCGGTTTCGGGATTATGATTACCACGGCCATATTGATGATGCTCATACCCGCGCTGATGGCGATGTATCTTCACAGGAGAATCCGGCAAACCGAAGCAGGCGCTGACCTTGTTTCACCAGCCACCGTCAACCCTGTAGACTGAACGCTGCGCTATCGCCAACAGGCGGTGTACCGGTTGTTCTCCGCAATCAGCAAGTGCCTTGCAGTTTCCAGTGTTTGAAGAGGTGCATCGTTGCGGCAAACGACCCATGCTTCGCAGCCCATGCCCTGTCTGGACTATTTTCTTTTTAATATCAGATGGTTGTACCGTATAGAATCACTCAGTGATTGACTCTCCTGGACTGCAAATATCGCTGGGGCATGGTATTTTATGCAGACCTCCAATCCGGGAAGGGAACCGTATCAACTACACGCAGAATCCAGGTGAATTATGCAAGCCAGTCAAGCCGAAAGTGACGTCTCCTTGCTGGATCCCTTTCCCGAGGGCTGGTATTTCATCGCCAGCCGTCAGTCCATCCTCAAGGAGAAGCTGATTCAGAAGACCTGGATGGGAAAGGAGATCGTCGTCTGGAGCGATCAGGAAGGGTGCATTTGCGTGGCCGAATCCGTGTGTCCGCACATGGGTTCTGAACTGGGGCCCGCAGCGGGCGGGCAGGTGCGCAACGGTTGTATCGTCTGCCCGTTTCACGGGTTCGAGTACGACGTTACCGGCCAGTGTGTGGCCACCCCGTTTGCTCCGCCGCCCAAATCGGCCAGGCTCAGGGTATTCGAGACACGGGAACTCCTTGGCCTTGTTTTTGCCTGGTGGGGGAGCCACGGAAGACCCTCCCAGTGGAGCCTTCCCGAAGATCCTCCGACCGGGGCCGACTGGGGAGAACTGGAATTTCGAACCCTGCAGTTTCCCGGCCATCCCCAGGAGACCACCGAGAATGCCGTGGACATGGCCCACCTGCGTTATGTACATGGCTACAGCAATGTGTGCCGGACGGCATCTGTGTCCGTGCAGGGCGCGTATCTGGAAAGCTGCTTTGATTTCAGGCGAACCCAGTCCATTGCAGGAATCTTTAAGTTTGACTTCGATGTTTCCGCCGTCGCCCACGTCTTCGGGGTAGGGTATTCGTTCGTGGAGATCCGTGAACATACCCTGGGCATGGACTCAAGGTTGTGGGTGCTCGCAACCCCGATGGATGGCAAGCTCATCGAGCTGGTGCTGGTGGGACAGTTGCGTGAGTTGCGCAAGCCAAAACGGCCCATCATTGGCATGCGTTTCATGCCGGTGGGCCTGCGCAGCCGGCTCATGGCGAAAATACTTGCCTCGGTGCAAAAGCGCGACGTCCTTCAGGATGTTACGGTCTGGAGCCGGAAACGGTACCGGCCCAATCCGCGGTTGTGTCGCTCGGATGGCGAGGTCGCGGTGTATCGGCGCTATTGCGAGCAGTTCTATCCGGATCGCGAGGGGAGCGGCGAAGGCCTGTACGAACTGCAGTCTATCCAGTCATAACGATCCCAAAGACGCCGATTGTACAAACAGGTGAGTCCCTTGTGGGACACGCCGCTATCTTTAATGGAGGCTTATGGGATTCCTGGCTTCGGCAACGTGAAATTTCATTTTCTTGTTCGGTGCCGAGGTCGGGAAGGGATTGATGCGCAGCGTGTAGTCGTCGGGCTTCAGTTCCAGCCTGAAGTGATGGGCGATGAGCAGGAGATTGACCATCATCTGCAAATTGACCCAGCGATGTCCCAGACAGGCATGTGTACCCAGCCCGTAGGGTGCATAGGCACACGGGGTCAGGTGTTCCTGGCGCTCTTTATTGTAGCGCTCGATATCGAACTTCATCGGATCCCTGAACACGTCCTCCATGTAGTGCGTGGCTGTCTGGCATACCAGCAGGCGGGTTCTGGAGGGCACCTCGTATTCATCGATGATGCAGTTGTTCATCGCGGTTCGCAGCTGCCAGGGGATCACGGGGAACATGCGTTCGGTCTCAAGAAACACCCGGTGGGCGACATCGATATTTGACGGCTCGAAATCCTTGGGATCCGGTTCCCTTCCGTTGCCAAACAATGCATCCGCTTCCTGGCGCACCTGGTCGTATAAGTCGGGGTTACTCACCATGCAGTACAGCGCGAAAGCCAGTCCGCTGCCGAGATAGATGCTGGCGACCATCGAGGCTACAAACGGAAAAATGATATCGGTTTCAGGCAGGAACTGAGGATCGCTTCTGTGAAGTTCAAGAACGGCATCGGCGAGGTCTGGCTGTTGCCCTTCCCGTTGTGCCGGCGTATGCGTGGCGTGTATGGATTCGACAAGCTTTCGAACCGCCTTCTTGGCTCGATTCATGCGTGGTGTGTGCAGCAGGATTTTCGGTGTCATCCCGGACACGTGGGCATTCAGCGCACGGTGCTCATAGGCCAGAAGGTCGTCAACATAGTCGGCACAGTCCACACTGATCATGAGATGGGAAATCTGGCTGCTGACGTGGTTCTGGCAGGCTTTGGCCGCACTCAGCAATGAGCCCGGTTGCCACCCGCTGAGGGATTTCCGGCACAGCTGGATAAGTTGCGGGAGCTTATGGGAAAGATTGGCCCTCGAATACACGTAGCGCAAGGATTTTCTCAACCGGTAGTGCTCCGCACCGTCCATGCCCGGCAACGTGCGCGATGCGCCGAATTCGCCTTCCAGATTCCTGATGTAATCTTTTGAGCGAAGATAAAACCTTCCCTTTTTTTGAACCCACTGATTGGTATTCAGGCCGATCAGCAGGAGCAGCTTCTGCCCCTCCATCTTCATGGGTGCTTCAACGACCGGCCCGTACTTGTCATAAATCTGGCAGATGGCCCTAGGGATGAAGCCTCTGCGGAAATCCGAGTTCCCCAGAATGTCGGATACCTTCATCTTGGGAATGGGTTTGGTCCGGATGCTGTGTTTTGTCTTCGGCTGGATGGTGCTTAGCTTGACGGCCTTGGAAATCGACTGGCCGACCAGGTCCATCGAGACAAGCATTTCGATGCGCTCAAGTTTCTCCTGGTAGTCTTCCTCGCTGAGAATGAGTTTGAACCCCCCGCATGTATGCATGAGGCAGATGAGGATGACATCACGGGGATCCGGTATTTCGTCGTTCAGGATGACGTTCAGGATTCTTGACTTGGCCTCTTCCCTAGATGAACCATCGACTTTCGGGTAGGTCTTGGTACGGGAGACGGACCGCGATAATGCCCAGAACCCGCCCGATTCATGTTCCAGGATCCCTTTTTCAACCAGGCGGTCCAGTGCAATCTCGACGATATCTTCGGAAAGCGGGGTATTTTTTTCTATCCAGTACTGGGTACCGAAGGTATCTTTCGATTCGCTGATCTCCTTCAGTGTGGGATCAAGCATGGGGTCGCCGGTCGGGTTGGCATCGATCAAGTACAAGGAGTCCAGATCGGTGTCAATCCGGAATTCCAGGGCAAGGTCGGCGATTACCGCACCCGCGATGACGCACGAGAAGTCCCAGCCTGGCACCATTTCGAGGTAGCCGCTTTGCTCATCAAGCATCAAAAGGAGCAGTTCTTCAATCAGCCGCACGGTTTTCTTCCTAGCAAGGTGCCCAAAATGCAGTCAGCTATTGACCGACAGCTGTCCAATCCTACCAATATACTACATCATTGGTAAGTCGCAGGTCATTTCGACACGGATGCCCCCTGATGCGTCGGAAGCGCTTGCCGCCATCTTCATACGGGATATTTACTTTAAATCGGACATCTGGCTTTATGCCGCCGTGAGGGAAGTTGTAGCGCTGTTTGATGATTCTGCAGACTGATTTTCTGCAGCGGGCCGCCCCGGCGGCTATTGCCCCGTCTGGACAAGTATTTCACAATAGCGCCCCCGGAAGCGGGATGACAGGGTCCTGTGGCAAGCAGGACCTTTTCTATTTGGGACATTGACGATCACAAGAACGGTTTTGATGGACACCTGGCTGCACAGGCCGGCGGGAATCTTCTAATGGAGAATCGACTGGAGCTTGCCAATGCGATCCGTGCCCTGAGCATGGATGCCGTGCAGTGCGCAAACTCCGGACATCCCGGCATGCCGATGGGCATGGCCGATATTGCAGAGGTGCTCTGGAATGATTATCTGAAGCACAATCCGAACGATCCCCAGTGGCCGGATCGTGACCGTTTCGTGTTGTCCAACGGCCACGGTTCCATGCTGCTGTATTCATTGCTGCACCTGACCGGGTACGAGGTCTCCATGGAGGAGATCCGGAACTTCAGGCAACTGCATTCGAGGACTCCGGGGCACCCGGAGTACGGCGATACCCCCGGCGTGGAAACCACGACTGGCCCGTTGGGACAGGGGCTTGCAAATGCGGTCGGCATGGCGCTGGCGGAAAAGGTTCTGGCCGCGACCTTCAACCGGGACGGCCTGGACATCGTGGACCACTACACCTACGTGTTTGCAGGCGATGGCTGCCTGATGGAGGGCATCTCGCATGAAGCGTGCTCCCTTGCGGGCACACTCGGGCTCGGCAAGCTGATCGTGTTTTACGATGACAACGGCATTTCCATTGACGGCGAGGTTGCAGGCTGGTTCACCGACGATACTCCGAAGCGGTTCCAGTCCTATGGATGGCATGTCATTGCAGACGTCGATGGTCACGACAGCACCCAGATCACGAACGCCATCGAGAATGCCAGGGATGCGCTGACCCGTCCCACCCTGATCTGCTGCAAGACGGTGATCGGCTGGGGAGCACCGAACAAGCAGGGAACGGCCGCCACCCATGGCGCGCCGCTGGGTGAGCAGGAGATCGAACAGGCGCGCACCCGCATCGGCTGGGTGCACCCGCCCTTCCATATTCCCGAGTCCGTGTACGGTCAATGGGATGCCACGGAAAGGGGCCGGGCACGGCAGTCCCTGTGGGAAGAAAAATTTGCACAGTACCAGCAGCAGCACCCGCAGCTGGCCGCCCAATTCTCAAGAAGGATGCAGGGAGTCTTGCCGCCGGACTGGGATACGGAATCGGAAAAGGTGGTCAAAAAGGCGGTTGCTGAAGAACAGACCGTGGCCACGCGCAAGGCCTCGGAACTTGCTCTGGAAGGCTACGCGAACCTGCTCCCCGAGATCATCGGAGGCTCGGCGGACCTGACCGGCTCGAACAATACCTGGTGGTCCGGTTCAGTGGCCGTGAGCGCCGCACATGCGCCGGGAAACTACATCTATTACGGGGTGCGGGAGTTTGGCATGTCGGCGATCAACACCGGCATTGCCCTGCATGGAGGGTTCATCCCCTACAGCGCCACCTTTCTCGTATTTTCGGAGTATGCGCGCAATGCCCTGCGCATGGCGGCCCTGATGGGGCAGAGAAACATTTTCGTATACACCCACGATTCCATCGGACTCGGGGAAGACGGCCCGACGCACCAGGCCGTCGAACAGCTTGCCACGCTTCGGTACATTCCGAACATGTCGGTGTGGCGTACCGCCGATACGGTCGAGACCGCGGTCGCATGGAAATATGCTATCGAACGTGACAGCGGGCCGACCAGCCTGGTTTTTTCACGCCAGAACCTGCCCTTCATACAGCGAAGCCAGGAACAGGTCGCCTGCATCGCCCAGGGCGGCTATGTGCTGTTCGACTGCGATGCGGTCCCGGAGATCATACTGATCGCGACCGGGTCCGAGCTTGGAATCGCGCTGCAGGCTGCAGAAACGTTGAGCGGCCAGGGCCGGCAGGTGCGTCTGGTTTCCATGCCGAGTACGGATGTATTTGATACCCAGGACGAGGCGTACAGGGAATCCGTGTTACCCGCTGCCGTTCGGACCCGCCTGGCCATCGAGGCGGGCGTGCCGGACTACTGGCTGAAATACGTGGGCCTTGAGGGGGATGCCATCGGGATCTCCACTTTCGGGGCCTCCGCACCCGGCCAGACCGTCATGCAGCATTTTGGCTTTACCAGCGATCGTATCGTCGAGCACGCGGTGGCAATGCTCGACCGGTAGATGCTTTGTTTTCGAGATAAGAACGGAGAAAGTGATGACTATAAGACTTGCAATTAATGGGTACGGCCGGATCGGCAGGAACATCATGCGGGCACTGTACGAGTCGGGCCGCAATACGGAAATCCAGGTGGTTGCAATCAACGACCTGGGCGATGCGAACACCAACGCACACCTGACCCGCTTTGATACCGCGCACGGGAGGTTCAACGGCACGGTCGAGGTCGACGGCGAGTACATGGTCATCAATGGAGACCGTATCCGCGTGTATGCCGAACGGGATCCGGGCAAACTCCCCTGGGGTGAGCTGGACATCGATGTCGTGCATGAGAGCACGGGCTTTTTTGCCAGCAAGGAAAAGGCCTCGGGACACCTGCGTGCAGGCGCCAAAAAGGTCATCATTTCTGCACCGGGCGGCAAGGATGTGGATGCCACGGTTGTGTACGGCGTCAATCACGACATCCTGAGCGCCGAGCACACGGTGATTTCCAACGCTTCGTGCACTACCAACTGCCTGGCACCGATGGTGAAGCCGCTGCATGAGAAAATCGGCGTTGAAAACGGCGTCATGACCACGGTGCACGCCTACACCAATGACCAGGTGCTGACGGATCTCTACCATACCGATTTGCGCCGCGCACGTTCGGCCACCATGTCGATGATCCCGACCCAGACCGGCGCGGCTTCTGCGGTGGGCCTGGTGTTGCCCGAGCTGAACGGCAAGCTGGACGGCTTCGCCATCCGCGTTCCGACCATCAATGTTTCACTGGTGGACCTGACCTTCCTGGCGGCCCGTGAAACCAGCGTGGATGAAGTCAATTCCGTCATGCGTGAAGCTGCGGACGGACAGGTGCTCGAGTATGTGGACTCGCCCCTGGTATCGGTGGACTTCAACCATGACTCCCACTCCTCCAACTTTGATGCCTCCCTGACCAAGGTGATGGGCGGTCGCAATGTGAAGGTCTGTTCCTGGTACGACAACGAGTGGGGATTTTCCAACCGCATGCTGGACACGACACTTGCACTGATGAATGCCAAGTGACACGTCAGCCGGTGCCCGCAACTCGGCAACACACAGCTTGATCGCCGGACCCTGTCAGTGTTAAGCATGACGGACCTCGATCTCGCGGACCGCCGTGTGCTGATCCGCGAGGACCTGAACGTGCCCGTGAAAGACGGGCGGGTGGCCAGCGCCAAGCGCATCGAAGCCGCCCTGCCGACGATTCGCCTGGCCATGGAGCAGGGTGCCCGGGTCATGCTGCTTTCCCACCGGGGGCGTCCCGACGAAGGGCACTGGGACGAGAAGTTCTCCCTTTTGCCGGTTGCGCAATATCTTGAAGACCACTGCGGCCTAGACGTTCGCTTCGAGAAAAACTGGCTGGACGGCGTCGATGCCGAGGCGGGCCAGGTCACCCTGTGTGAAAACGTGCGTTTCCAGGTTGGCGAACTCGGCAACGATGAACAGCTTGCGCGAAAGATCGCGGGCCTGTGCGATGTCTACGTGATGGATGCGTTCGGGACCGCCCATCGTGCCCAGGCTTCAACCCACGGCGTGGCCAAGTACGCTCCAGTTGCATGTGCGGGCCCGCTGCTGGAGAAGGAGCTGCACGCGCTCGACAAGTCCCTGGCCATGCCGGACAGGCCACTGGTCGGGATCGTGGGGGGCTCGAAAGTTTCAACCAAGCTGAAGATTCTGGAATCGCTGCTGGACAAGGTGGACCAGCTGATTGTGGGCGGGGGCATCGCCAACACCTTTCTGGCGGCCGCAGGCAAGCCGGTCGGAAATTCCCTGTACGAGAAAGACCAGCTGGGCATCGCCCGGGATTTGCTCGAGGAAGGCACTCTCCGGAAGAAGGAGATCCCGCTGCCGGTGGACGTCGTTTGCGCCACTGAGGTTTCCGAGGCAGCCACGGCCACCACGAAGCCTGTGGACGAGGTGGGTCCGGAGGACATGATTCTCGACTTTGGGCCCGACTCGTCGAAAAGACTGGCATCCTGTCTGTCCAATGCGGGTACAATCATATGGAATGGACCGGTTGGAGTGTTTGAGCTTGAGGCCTTTTCGCGGGGTACGGAGGTCATTGCCAGGGCCGTTGCCGAGAGCCAGGCGTTCTCGATCGCCGGGGGCGGGGACACGCTGGCTGCAATCGAGTTGTTTGATCTGGGAGAGCAAATTTCATACATCTCCACCGGAGGCGGTGCATTTCTTGAGTATCTGGAAGGCAAGGTCCTGCCCGCCGTTGGTATTTTGGAGCAAAGAGCAAGTCGCTAGTGCGTAGAATGACCCGCAGCATGCCCATCGACCAGAACCGTCCATTCGCGTGGCCCCGTGCTGCGCAAGCCGATGCTGGAAGCTGACATGGAGTCAAGTACACAAGCCCGCAACAGGAATACGATTTTCCGGCATACCAAAATCATTGCGACCCTTGGGCCTGCCACGGACAGTGAGCAGATCATGGCCGGCCTAATCGATGTCGGCATCGATCTTGTGCGTCTTAATTTTTCACACAGCACCTACGAGGAGAATGCATGGCGCATTGAAACCTTGCGCAGGCTGAGCAAGGAAAAACATCACGAGGTGGGTGTGCTGGGGGATCTGCAGGGTGCAAAGATCAGGATCGGCGCCTTCAGGGACAAGCGGGTTCATCTGGATGCCGGCGAGGCATTCTGCATTGATACGAACCTGCCTCTCGATCAGGGGGACGAGACGGTCGTTGGAGCGACGTACAAGGGCTTGGCGGATGACGTGGGCGCAGGGGACCACCTGTTGATCGATGACGGCAGGATCGTACTGAAGGTCACGCAGGTTGCCGAGGGCAAGATCCACAACGAAGTCGTCACGGGGGGAGAGCTCCTCAGCAGCAAGGGGATCAATCGTCAAGGGGGAGGGCTGGCCGTTGCGACGCTGACGGACAAGGACCGCCAGGACATTCGCGATGCCGTGAAGCTGGACATTGACTACCTGGCCGTTTCGTTTCCCCGCTCGGCCGAGGATGTCAGGCAGGCCAGGGAGTTGTTCGTAAAAGCCGGTGGCCGCGGGGGAATCATTGCAAAGATCGAGCGCACCGAAGCCCTGGATGCAATCGACGAAATCCTGGATGAGTGCGACGCGATCATGATTGGCCGCGGGGATCTCGGTGTTGAAATCGGTGATGCTGAAGTACCGGGCGTCCAGAAGCTGCTGATAGACCGGGCACACGACAAGAACTGCATTGCGATCACGGCAACGCAAATGATGGAGTCCATGACATACAGCCCGATACCGACGCGTGCGGAAGTCTCGGATGTCGCCAATGCCGTGCTGGATGGAACCGATGCGGTGATGCTTTCGGGCGAAACCGCAGTGGGAAAATATCCTGTTCAGTCGGTCAAGGCCATGCATCGCACCTGCCTGGCCTCGGAACGGCGGATTCTGAACACGGCATCGGATCATCGCTTGTACTCGAGATTCGGAAGAGTTGACGAGGCCATTGCCATGGCGACGATGTTCACGGCAGATTATCTGAACGTGACAGCGATTGCCGCTTTGACGGAATCGGGCTCCACGGCCCTGTGGATGTCCCGAATCAGTTCGGAAATCCCCATTTATGCATTGACACAGCATGAGAAAACCCTGCGCAGGGTGACCTTGTACAAAGGGGTCTATCCGGCCCCGATGGAAATCCACAGCCGCTCCCATGCGGAGGTCAACAAGGATGCAATCGACGTATTGCTCCGCTGCGGCGTTGTACAAGAAAATGACCTGGTGATCATTACCAAAGGCGATTTGATCGGGGTAGACGGGGGTACGAATGCGCTGAAAATCGTTCGTGTCGGGCATTTGATAGAACCGGAATGACTGTGGCCATTGGAGGGCACGCGAACCGCCCTGCCGGTTGCAAGATTTGTTATCCGTATTAGGAGAAACCGTATGAATATTGAGGAACTGAACAAGATCGCACGTGCCATGGTGGCGCCAGGGCGCGGGGTTCTTGCCATGGATGAAAGCCATCCAACCTGCAACAAGCGCTTCGAAAAGCTCGGCATCCCCACCACGGAACCCATGCGCCAGGCCTACCGGGACATGCTGGTCACCGCACCCGGGCTGTCCGACTATGTCAGTGGTGCGATTTTATTCGACGAGACCATCCGTCAGAAAACCCTGGGCGGAACACCGTTTGCTGAACACCTGTCGGATCAGGGCATCATTCCGGGGATCAAGGTAGATGCGGGTGCAAAGCCCTTGGCGGGGTCCGAGAACGAGAAGGTGACCCATGGACTGGACGGGCTGGCCGAGCGCTGTGCCGAGTACTATGAACTGGGCGCACGATTTTCCAAGTGGCGCGCGGTCATCACGATCGGACAGGGGATGCCCGGTTGGGCCTGCATCGAGGCGAACGCTCATGCCCTGGCCCGCTACGCATGCATCAGCCAGGAGGCAGGGCTGGTTCCCATTGTCGAGCCGGAAGTACTCATGGATGGAGACCATTCCATCGAACGCTGCTATGAAGTGACGGAACTCACCCAGCGGGTCGTCTTCTACCAACTCAAAAACCAGGGGGTTGCGCTGGAAGGAATTGTGCTCAAGCCCAGCATGGTGATCTCGGGTGCTTCGAACAGTGCCCGTGCGGATGTGAAAACCGTTGCAGACCAGACGGTACGCTGCTTGCAGAACACGGTGCCTGCGGCGGTGCCCGGCATCGCTTTTTTGTCGGGAGGTCAAACCGACCAGGAAGCCAGCCAGCATCTCAATGCGATTAATCTGTCGGAGCGCACCAAGCCCTGGGCGCTGACGTTTTCCTATGGGCGTGCCTTGCAGCAGACGGCGATGCAAGTCTGGAACGGCGACAGCGCCAATGTGGAGAAGGCCCAGCAGGCCTTGCTCTGGCGGGCCCGGTGCAACGGCTCGGCGGCCCTTGGAAAGTACACGGACGCCGTGGAAAGCCAGGCGGCCTAGAGGGGATGGATGTACGGCCTGCCAGCGACAAGTTCATGCCATGCCGTGAAAGTGCGTCATGCACCCGTGTACCAATTTGCTTATAATTTTCTGTGACCAGGAGCGCCAGCCAGTTCAACCGTACACTGAATGCAGCAACGATTTATACGTGTATTGCAGAAATCACATACGTGAAGGAGTATTGCCATGAAGATGATCACGGCCATCATTAAGCCGTTCAAACTTGATGATGTACGGGAGGCCCTGTCAGAAATTGACATCCAGGGACTTACCGTGACTGAAGTCAAAGGCTATGGCCGCCAGAAAGGACATGCCGAGCTTTATCGCGGAGCCGAATATGTCGTGGACTTTCTCCCCAAGATAAAAATTGAAATTGGAGTCCCGGAGGATCGTGTGGAATCGGTGGTTGAGGCAATCATCAGGACTGCCAACACCGGGAAAATCGGAGACGGGAAAATTTTTGTGACCAGCGTCGAACAGGTCACACGGATCCGTACCGGTGAAACCGGCATCGATGCACTCTAGGAGCCACGGGGACAACCAATGAGAACACTACACAAGAGCCTATGCCTTTTTGCCATATTTGCCTGTGCGCTGCCGTCTGTCGTGCTGGCTGAGTCTGCCCTGGATACCGGGGATACAGCCTGGATACTGACCTCCACTGCACTGGTGCTGTTCATGACCATTCCCGGACTGTCGCTGTTTTATGCAGGCCTGGTGCGCAGCAAGAATGTGCTGTCGGTGCTGATGCAATGCTTTTCGATTACCTGTCTGGTTTCCCTTTTGTGGCTGGTGTTCGGGTACAGCCTGGCGTTCAGTGACGGCGGCGTCCTGAACAACTGGCTGGGCGGACTGTCCAACGCATTTTTGTCCGAGGTCACCCGAGACTCGATGAGCGGAACGATCCCTGAAACCGTGTTCGTCATGTTCCAGTTGACCTTTGCCATCATCACCCCCGCGCTGGTCGTCGGTGGTTTTGCAGAGCGCATGAAGTTTTCTGCCATGTTGTGGTTCACGGCACTGTGGCTGCTCTTGGTCTATCTGCCGGTCTGTCACTGGGTATGGGGCGGCGGCTGGCTCGGCGAGAAAGGCATAATGGATTTTGCCGGCGGCCTGGTGGTTCACTTGACGGCAGGAACGGGTGCAATTGTTGCCGCCATGGTGCTTGGCAAGCGCAAGGGGTTTCCGAGGACGGCCATGCCGCCGCATAACCTGACGATGTCCGTGACTGGGGCCGGGATGCTCTGGGTAGGATGGTTCGGTTTCAATGCCGGGAGTGCAGTCGCCGCCAACCAGGATGCGGGAATGGCCATGCTGGTCACGCATCTCAGTGCCGCTACGGCATCACTGGTCTGGATGTTTGCGGAGTGGGTCCGCTACGGCAAGCCCAGCGTGCTCGGAATCGTGACGGGCATGGTGGCCGGTCTTGGCAGCATCACGCCGGCCTCCGGTTTTGTCGGGCCGCTGGGGGCGCTTATCATTGGTGCCGCTGCCGGTCTCATCTGCTTTACCGCAACCAACTACCTCAAACGGGTGTTGCAGATCGATGACTCACTGGATGTGTTCCCGGTGCATGGAATCGGCGGGATACTGGGTACGTTTCTCTGCGGCATCCTGGTGGCCGAACAGTTTGGTGGCGCTGGCCTGGCCGAAGGTGTGACCATGGGTCAGCAGGTGTGGGTCCAGACCCAGGGCATTCTTGCCGTGCTGGTATGGACCATCATTGCTACCTTTGTGATCCTGCAGATCATCAAGGTAGTCGTCGGGCTGCGCGTGGATGACCAGCAGGAAACGGAAGGCCTGGACATCACCCAGCACGAGGAAGCCGGCTACAACATGTAGTCTTGCAGCAAGGCTGCATCAAGGACCAAAGGGGTCACGGGCGATGGTCCGCGACCCCTTTTTTAATTGGGCCTGATTGCCAGCAGGATCCGGGCAGCCTTGTGGGTGGCTTCCTGCAGCACTTCCTGGTGGGAAACGGTGAAAACCGGTGCCTCGAGCAGCCCGTCCAGATCTTCGCCGTTGTTCATTTCAGGAGTGTCACATGCACTCGTCTGGCTCAGGATCACTGCACATACCGACAGCCCGTGGGAATGAATCGCCTCGACAGTCAGCAGGACATGGTTGATGCAGCCAAGCTTGTCGTTGGCTACCAGCAAAACGGGTAGGCCGAGTCTTTTCGCCAGGCTTGAGTTCATGCCGTCTTCGCAAAGCGGCGAATAAAATCCCCCCGCACCCTCGACGACCAGGAAATCCTCGCTGCCTGTGCCTTGGATGCACTTTGCATACGCTTCTTCCGTGTAAACGGGCTGGTGGACCAGGCGTGCTGCGCGCTGCGGCGAGATCGCGGGCTCAAAGCGAAATGGACAGACCTCCGAAAGCACGAATTTCCGGCTGGCCGCCTCGTAGTACTGAACTGCATCCTGCGGTACCAGTTCATCGCCTGCCCGCTTGCATCCGGATTCGATGGGTTTTCGGGGTACGGCATTGACCTTGTCCTGGTGCAGCAAGGCCACGATCTGTGTGCCGACATAGGTCTTGCCGGCGTCGGTGTCTGTGCCCGTGATGAATATTCCTTTGCGCAGGGTCATGATGAAGAAATGATCAGATCCTGATCCCGGTCAACTGTTCGCAGGCTTCCCGGTATTTCTTGCGGGTGTTCTCGATCACTTCCTCGGGCAATCTTGGTCCTGGTTTCTGCTTGTTCCAGTCCAGCGTCTCAAGGTAGTCGCGCACATATTGCTTGTCGAGGCTTTTCGGGTTTTCGCCTGGAACATAGGAATCCTTTGGCCAGAACCGTGACGAGTCCGAAGTCAGCAACTCGTCCATCAGGACGATGTTCTCCTCGCTGTCCAGGCCAAATTCAAATTTCGTGTCCGCAACGATGATGCCACGCTGCCAGGCATATTCGGCCGCCCGCTCGTAAATCCGTATGCTGATATCGCGCACGCGCTCGGCAATGTCCCTGCCGACCAAGTTGACGATTTCATCGAAATGCACGTTGATGTCGTGCTCCCCGACCTTGGCCTTGGTAGAGGGTGTGAAGACGGGTTCCTCAAGGGCTTGCGCCAGTTTCAGATTTTCGGGCAGGTGTACTCCGCAGATCATGCCGGTCTGCTGGTATTCCTTCCAGCCTGAGCCGATGACGTAGCCCCGTACGATGGCTTCGAATGGCAGTGCCTTGAGCTTTTGCACGACAACGCTTCGCCCTGCAAGGGTCTTCAGTTCCTGCTCGTCCTGGATGACGGCTTGCAGGGGGATGTCGCTGAGGTGGTTGGCCACCAGGTTTTCAAATCGCTGAAACCAGAAGTTGGATACCGTGGTAAGCGCGATGCCTTTATCGGGAATCAGGTCGGGTAAAACCACATCAAAGGCAGAGATGCGGTCGCTGGCTACGATCAGCCAGTGCCTGTCATCGACCTCGTAGATGTCCCGGACCTTGCCCTGATAGATCTTTTTCAGGGATTTCAACCCGGGTTCTAGCAGCATTTCGGGGTTTCGGCAGCCAATTGTCTAGTGCACACTGGTTTTATTCACCTGTCTCAGCCAAAATGCGCGTTTGTTTCCACAATCCGTACGGGGGGAACAGACGTAATGGCCAATCCAACAGTAAGCCTGATCATGGGGAGCAGTAGTGACTGGTCGGTCATGCAAGCAGCTGCAGACATTCTGGACCAGTTTGGCATATTGTACGAGAAGCGCGTGATTTCTGCACACCGAACCCCGGACTTGATGGCCGAGTTCTCGCAGTCTGCATCCTCGCGCGGCATCCGGTGCATTATTGCCGGTGCGGGCGGTGCCGCCCATCTGCCCGGGATGGTGGCCGCGATGACTCCCGTCCCGGTTCTCGGAGTCCCTGTTCCAGGCAAGCACCTCTCCGGACAGGACTCGTTGTATTCCATCGTACAGATGCCCAAGGGCATACCGGTTGCGACATTCGCCATCGGCGAGGCCGGTGCGGCAAATGCCGGGCTCTTTGCGGTTTCCATTTTGGCCAGTGGCGACACGGACCTGAAAGCAAGGCTTGATGAGTTTCGCGCTGAGCAGACCTCCAAGGTACTAGCTGCCCGGTTGCCCGACTGAAATGGTTTTGCCAGGTGCCACACTTGGTATGCTGGGGGGTGGCCAGCTTGGACGCATGTTTGTCCATGCCGCAACGGCCATGGGCTACCGCGTGATCGTGCTGGATCCCAGCCCCGCCAGCCCGGCCGGAGACATTGCCCAGGCGCACCTGCAGGCGGACTATGACGACAAGCGGGCCCTCGACGAGCTGGCACGGGAATGCTCTGTCGTCACCACGGAATTCGAAAATGTGCCGGCACGGGCCTTGCAGTACCTGCAGGATGAGTGCCGCGTCTATCCGAGCCCGGATGCGGTAAGCGTCGCGCAAAGCCGGATCCGGGAGAAACAGTATGTCCAGTCCCTTGGTATTCCCTGTACAGCTTTTCAGCCGGTGGACAGCGAGCAGGATATCAGGCAGGCCTTCGAGAAAATCGGTTCTGACCTGATTCTCAAGACAGCCCGTTTCGGGTACGACGGCAAGGGTCAAGTCTCTGTGGGCAGCATCGATCAGGCCATTAAAGCGTGGGGGGGCCTGGACAAGGCCGAGTGCATCCTGGAGAAAAGGATTGATCTGCAGACAGAGATTTCCAGTGTGCTGGCACGCTCTTCTACAGGTGAAATAAGTTTTTTCGAGATTGCCGAGAACATCCACCGCAGCGGCATACTGTTTACCAGCACGGTCCCGGCAAGCGTAGACGAAGCGACCCAGGACCTGGCCCGGTCCCACGCAAGGAAGATCGCGGAGGATCTGGACTATTGCGGTGTGCTGGCGATCGAGTATTTTGTCGACAAGAGCAACAACCTGTTTTTCAATGAGATGGCACCGCGCACGCACAACAGCGGGCACTACACGATTGACGCCTGTTACACGTCGCAGTTCGAGCAGCAAGTACGCGCGGTCTGTGGCCTGCCACTTGGCAGCTCCGTCGCGCACAGTGCCGTGACCATGGTGAACCTGCTGGGGGAGCTTTGGCAAGGGGGCGAACCTCGCTGGAACGATCTCATGGAGGACACCTGCGTCAAGCTGCACCTGTATGGCAAAAAGCAGGCACGCCCAGGTCGAAAAATGGGACACTTTTGTGTGCTCGCACCACCGGGCGAGGACACCCGGGCCCGGGCAGAGCAATTGTTTTCAGGGCTGTAGCCTGCATTGAGTCCGGCACATTCCATGGAAAAGTTTTCCGCATTCCGCATTCACGCAGACAAAAGCGGAACCCGTGCAGCGACAGAGTCCCTGGCGCTGGAGCAGTTGTCCGAAGGGGATGTCGTGATTCGCGTCCATTACTCCAGCGTAAACTACAAGGATGCACTGGCGGCAACCGGCCAATCAAGAATTCTTCGAAAATCGCCCTTGGTCGGAGGAATCGACCTGGCGGGCGAGGTGGTGCAATCCTCAAGCCCCCTGTTTTCGCAAGGTGATCCGGTCATCGTAAACGGCAGCGGCCTGAGTGAGGTCCACGATGGAGGCTATGCGGAATACGCACGGGTTCCTGCAGACTGGATCGTACCGCTGCCGGCCCGATTGCACCTCGACCAGGCCATGGTGATCGGAACGGCAGGCTTTACAGCCGCATTGTGTATCCATCTGATGCAGCAAAATCACCAGCAGGCGGTCGATGGGCCCGTGGTCGTGACCGGTGCCAGCGGCGGAGTCGGGAGTTTTGCGGTCGATCTCCTGCACAAACTCGGTCACGAAGTCACCGCAGTCACGGGATCCCCGCAAGCACATGACTACCTGCATGAGTTGGGGGCAGACAAGGTCGTGGACCGCGACTGGGTGGAGTCCGGAGAGGCCATGTTGGAGAAGGCCCGCTGGGCCGGTGCCATCGACAATGTCGGTGGGAAAACCTTAAGCTGCCTGGTTCGTGCAACCAAGCCCTGGGGCAACGTAGTGAGCGTGGGCATTGCGGGAGGAACCGGGTTTCACTTGTCGACGATGCCGTTCATCATCCGTGGGGTGAACCTGCTCGGCGTCAGCTCTTCCAATTGTCCGCAGGACTTGCGAAAGCAGATCTGGCAGCGGTTGGGCAGCGACCTTTACCCTGAGCATATTTCCAGGATTCATGCGCAAACCGCGGGCCTTGAGGATCTGCCGGAGGTGTTCGAGAAGCTTTTGAACAACGAGATCCGCGGCCGGGTCCTGGTGCGGCTATTGAAGGATTAGGACGCCCGGTGCTTGGGCTGCAGCCTCAAGCAAAGAACCAGTACCCGACGGCAATCGCGGCAGTAACGCCCGCCAGATCCGCAAACAGGCCACAGCCTATGGCGTGTCGCACACGTTGTATGCCTACGCTGCCAAAGTAGACAGCCAGCACATAAAACGTTGTTTCCGTACTGCCCTGGATGGTCGCGGCAAGGTTGGCGGCGAATGAATCGACCCCATAGGTATTCATGGTTTCCAGCATCATGGCACGGGCCCCGCTGCCCGAGAAAGGCCGCATCAGAGCCGTGGGCAGGGCTGCGACAAAGTCCGTGTTCAGTCCGAAAACTCCCAGCACGCTCGCAATGATTGCCAGCACATGATCCAAAACCAGGCTGGCACGCAACACCCCGATCGCAACCAGCATCGCCACGAGATAGGGGATGATTTTCACGGCAACATCAAACCCCTGTTTGGCCCCATCGATAAAGGCATCGTACACATTGACCTTGCGCGCATAGCCCAATACCAGGAATGAAATAATGACCAGCAACAGCAGGAGGTTGCCCAGCAGGCTTGAACGTGCGGTCAGGCCGTCGGCAGGACCATTCAGCAGGAAACCCAGCAGCAACAGGATCAAAAATCCCAGTCCGGCCAGGTACGCCAGCACGGTCTTGTTGAGCAGGTGCAAGCCCTGGATGTAGGCAACCAGCAGCAGACCGGCCAGGGTCGATGCGGATGTTGCGAGCAGGATCGGAATAAAAACGGCCGCCGGATCCTCGGACCCCTGCTGTGCACGAAACAGAAATATCGTTACTGGCAGCAGGGTCACAGACGAGGTGTTGAGCACGAGAAACAGGATCTGTGCATTGCTTGCAATGGTTTTGCTCGGATTGAGTTGCTGCAAATCCTGCATGGCTTTCAGCCCCAGCGGGGTGGCCGCATTGTCAAGGCCCAGCATGTTGGCTGCCATGTTCATGGTGATGGAGCCGATGGCGGGATGGTTGCTTGGCACCTCGGGCATGAGATGCCTGAACAGGGGGCGAAACAGCCTGGCCAGAAGGTCCACGAAACCGGCACGTTCTGCGATGGTGAAAAATCCCAGCCACAGGCAGAGGACGCCGATGAGACCAAGTGCAATCTCGACACTCAAGGCCGCCATGTCAAAAGTGGCCTGGATCACTTGCGCAAATATCGCGCCGTTATCTCGTACGAGGGCCTGGTAGATGCAGCTGAGAAACCCAGCGATAAAGAAGCTGAGCCAGATGAGATTAAGCACGGTAAAGGCCTGGGCTTGGGCCTGCTTTGCCAGCCATGCGGAAGGCGGGGTGGGGGGCAGCAGGTCGGTAGTATGCCGGCAAATCCATTTTTCGCGTTCTCTTTGCTGTAGCTTACCCGCATGGGAAGCGGCAGACGGCGAACAGGCTGAGTTTACTGGAACCGGGCTGCAAATTACATGGTTATAGGCTAAAGTGCTGTTCCCTGAAACGAGCGTTTGGAAACCATGCAGACTGACTGGATTGCACCCTCGATACTATCGGCTGACCTTGCGCGTCTTGGTGAGGATGTTGCGAGTGTGCTGGATGCCGGGGCGGATATCATACATCTGGACGTGATGGACAACCATTATGTGCCCAATCTCACGTTTGGCCCGGTGGTGTGCGAGGCCCTGCGCAGCTATGGCATTCAGGCACCGATCGATGTTCACCTGATGGTCAAGCCGGTGGACCAGATCATCACCAGCTTTGCCGATGCCGGAGCAAGTTACATTACGTTTCATCCCGAGGCATCCGAGCATATCGACCGCAGCCTGCAGCTGGTCCGGGACCTGGGCTGCAAGTCGGGCCTTGTGTTCAATCCTGCCACTCCTTTGGACATGCTCGAGTATGTCATGGAGAAAATCGACATGGTCCTGCTGATGTCGGTCAACCCGGGGTTCGGGGGCCAGAAATTCATCCCGTCAGTCATGGACAAAATCAGGGCAGCCAGGGAATTGCTTGATCGTTCGGGTCGCTCGATTCGCCTGGAAGTGGATGGGGGCGTGAAAGTGGACAACATCGCAGACATCAAGTCGGCGGGAGCCGATACCTTTGTGGCGGGCTCTGCGATTTTCGGCGCGCCTGATTATGCGCATACCATTTCGGAAATGCGCAAGCAGCTGGCCGCTGCGGGATAAGCCTGCCTCACTTCCAGATACCCTCAACTGACACCTTGGAGATGACGTGCAACTCACCGAGTTTGAGGCGCTAAAGGAGCAGGGGTATACCCATATCCCGCTGTTGAGGGAAGTCCTGGCCGATCTCTATACACCCTTAAGGGCATACCTGAAGCTGGCCAACCGCCCGTTCACCTACCTGTTTGAATCTGTCCAGGGTGGAGAAAACTGGGGGCGGTATTCCGTCATCGGCCTGTCGTGCGAAGAGCGGGTCAAGATTTTTGGTGAAGAGATCCTGCATGAGCGGGGCGACATGACGGAAGAATCAGTACGGAGCAGCGACCCACTCGCCTGGATACGCGAGTTCAAGCGGCAGTTTCGCGTGCCCGACATTCCCGAGTTGCCCCGGTTTACCGGCGGCCTGGTCGGGTACTTTGGCTACGACACGGTGAAGTACATCGAGCCGAGGCTGGCGGGCATCACCAAGACGGATACCCTGGAAACCCCGGATATTTTCCTGATGCTGTCAAGGGAGGTGGTTGTCTTTGACAATCTGAGCGGCAAGGTGTTTTTGATTGTGCATGTCGACCCGGAGGACGAGCAGGCCTTTGAAAATGGCCAGAGGCGCCTGGACGACCTGATGCGGATCCTGCGAGAGCCCGCGCCCGTCCCGGCAGGTACCTGCACCCAGGGGGAGCCGATCAATTTTGTTTCCGAATTTTCAGAAGATGCCTTCAAGCAGGCGGTGGAGCGTACGCGCGAGTACATCCGCGCGGGAGACGTCATGCAGGTCGTGCTGTCGCAACGGCAAAGCGCCGTGTTTGAAGATCCGCCGATCAATCTGTACCGGGGATTGCGCAGCCTCAATCCCTCGCCCTACATGTACTATCTGGACATGGGCGATTTCCACATCGTCGGCTCCTCCCCCGAGGTCCTGGTGCGCCTTGAAGACCGCGAGATCACGGTGCGGCCCATTGCCGGGACACGGCCCAGGGGCAAAGACCACGATCATGACAGGGAGATCGAACAGGAGTTATTGCAGGACCCCAAGGAACTCGCCGAACACCTGATGCTGATCGACCTCGGGCGCAATGATGTTGGCAAGGTTGCAGATACCGGCTCGGTCACCCTGACGGACAAGATGATCATCGAACGCTACTCGCATGTAATGCACATCGTTTCGAATGTCACCGGGAAACTGAAAGAGCCGTTTGATGCCATCGATGTCATCCGGGCGGTATTCCCTGCGGGCACGGTGAGCGGTGCGCCCAAGATCCGCGCCATGGAAATCGTCAACGAGTTTGAGCCCGTGAAAAGAGGCGTCTACTCCGGAGCGGTTGGCTACATTTCCTGGGACGGGAATATGGATACGGCGATCGCGATTCGCACCGCAGTGATCAAGGACCGGAAACTTTACATTCAGGCCGGGGCGGGAATCGTACATGACTCAGTGCCTGACAACGAGTGGGATGAAACGAACAACAAGGCAGGCGCCTTGATGAAGGCCGCGCAAATTGCGAAATCGATAGTCTGAACCCTGCCATTGATTATAATCCGGAACTGCCATGATACTGATGATCGACAACTATGATTCCTTCACCTACAACCTGGTGCAGTATCTGGGGGAAATTGGTGAAGAGGTCAAGGTCGTGCGCAATGACCAGATCGACATCGAGGGCATCAAGACGATGTGCCCCGACCATATCGTGATCTCTCCGGGTCCGTGCACTCCCAATGAGGCGGGGATTTCCATGGAGGTTATTTCCACGTTGGGTGAGAAGATCCCGATCCTGGGGGTCTGCCTCGGGCACCAAAGCATTGGTCAGGTCTATGGCGGGAAGATAGTCAGGGCAAATGAAGTGATGCATGGCAAGACCTCCGAGATCTTCCATCACAACTCGCACATTTTTGAACAGTGTGACAACCCCTTCACCGCGACACGCTACCATTCCCTGGTGATTGAAAAAGCGAGCATGCCAGAATGCCTGGAAGTCACCGCCTGGACACAGACCGATTCCGGTGACGTGGATGAGATCATGGGAGTCCGTCACAAAAGGCATGCCGTAGAAGGGGTACAGTTTCATCCGGAATCGATTCTGACCGACTTTGGACATCACTTGTTAACGAATTTCATTCACCAGAACAGATAACATGAGCGAACAAAACCTGGGTATTCAGCAGGTCCTGCAAACCGTCATTGAAGGGCAGGATCTCAGCGAAGAGCAGATGACCGCGACCATGCGTGCGGTCATGTCCGGCAATACAACTCCTGCACAGATTGCTGCACTTCTGGCGGCATTGCGCATGAAAGGCGAGACGGTTACGGAGCTTGCAGCCGCAGCCTCCGTGATGCGTGAGCTTTCGACCAAGGTACAGGCATCCGCAGACTTCCTGGTGGATACCTGCGGCACGGGGGGAGATACCAAGGGAACCTTCAACATATCCACTGCAGCTGCGTTTGTCGTGGCTGCGGCGGGCGGCTCGGTGGCCAAGCATGGCAACCGCTCGGTATCGAGCGAAAGCGGCAGCGCGGACGTACTGGAGACTGCAGGCGCCAACCTGATGCTGACGCCCGAACAGGTAGCGCAGTGCATCGAGGAGTTCGGGATCGGGTTCTTGTTCGCACCGGCACACCACAGTGCCATGAAGCACGCTGCGGGTGTGCGCAAGGAGCTGGGCGTGCGCACGATGTTCAACCTGCTGGGTCCCTTGACGAATCCTGCGGGAGCGCCAAATCAGGTACTGGGGGTCTTTGACAGTCACTGGGTCGAGCCCCTTGCGCAGGTGCTGAAACGGCTCGGAAGCCGGCATGTGCTGGTTGTGCATGCCGAAGACGGGCTGGATGAGATAAGTATTGGCAGCAGCACGGAAGTTGCTGAATTGAAGGAGGGAGAAATCAGCTGCTACACAATTTCTCCCCAGCAATTCGGCATCCAGCCCTACGGCCTGGACGATCTTGCAGTCCAGGATCCGCAGCAAAGCCTGTCGATGGTACAGGCTGCTCTCAGTGGCAAGACGAACGCTGCGGCTGAAATCGTCCGGCTCAATGCCGGAGCGGCCCTGTATGCATGCGATAAGGCTCCAACCTTGACAGAAGGCGTGGAGATGGCCACCTCGGTCTTGTCCAGCGGAGCGGCGAAGGAAAAATTCCAGCAGTACGTGGAATATACAAACGCCATCTGAAAATGTCCGAGCAGCCTGAAATTCTCGCAAAAATCATCGAGCACAAGAAAGGCGAACTGACGGAGCGCAAACGGCACATGCCCGAGGAAAAGATGCGGGAGTGGGCCAGGGAGGCTCCGGCATCAAGAGGGTTTGAGTCTGCCCTGCGAAATGCCGAACTGGCAAAGCGCCCGGGCGTCATTGCAGAGATCAAACGGGCTTCACCAAGCCGCGGCATCCTGAGAGAGGATTTCGATCCCATGCAGATTGCAGCCGGTTACCAGATGAATGGTGCCACCTGCATTTCCGTGTTGACGGACGGCCACTTCTTCAAGGGCTCTTGCGCAATACTGGAGCTGGCCCGCAAGGCATGTTTTTTGCCCATCCTGCGCAAGGACTTCATTATCGACAGCTACCAGGTGTATGAGACCCGCGCTGTCAATGCGGACTGCTTGCTGTTGATTGCTGCGGCATTGGAAGATGAAAAAATGGCGGAGCTGAATGCCTTGGCCAAAGAACTGGGACTTGATGTGTTGATTGAGGTGCACGACAGGGAAGAGCTTGAGCGCGCGCTTGCAATGGAGCCAAGCCTGCTGGGAATCAACAACCGCAACCTGCACAGTTTTGAGACCGCCCTGGGCACCACCCTGGAGTTGCTGCCTGAAATCCCGGATTCCTGCCACGTGGTGACCGAAAGCGGCATTCATACAAAAGAAGACGTTGCTGTCCTGACAGAAAAGGGCGTCAATTCTTTTCTCGTGGGTGAAGCCCTGATGGTTGCCGAGGTCCCGGGTGCCAAACTGAGAGAGCTGTTTTTCTAGAACTGCGGCATTTTTCGAAACCTGCCGGACGTTGTCATTGAAGCCGGCTGCACCGGCGAAACCGGTAAACTTTATCCTTTGACGATTCGTTTTCCTGTTCTCAGGAAGTGCTCGACCGTTCCAGATACCGTACTTGCCCCTGGTCTTTCCGGCCTTTTGGGAGGAAGTACCGATTACACATGATTTAAGCCGGCTCCGAGTTGGTAAAATGATGCCCAGGCTCATATCGGATACAGGGCGCATATGCGGGCTATGGTACTGAATGCTGTTGGGCAACCCCTTGAACAGGTTGAATTGCCAGCACCCCAACCCAAGGCAAAGGAAGTGCTGGTCAAGGTTCTGGCATGTGGTGTTTGCAGAACGGACCTGCACTTGGTGGATGGTGAGTTGCCGGATGTGCGCACGCCCATCATTCCCGGACATGAGATCGTTGGAGAAGTTGTCAGTGCCGGGACTGAGGCGGCGTCGGAATTGGTAGGCAGCCTGGTCGGTATCCCGTGGCTTGGATGGACATGCGGGGATTGCAGGTTTTGTCAAATTGACCGGGAAAATTTGTGCGATCAGGCACGATTTACCGGGTACCAGCTGGATGGCGGGTATTGTGAGTACACGCTTGCAGATTACCGGTACTGTATTCCCATCGCCCGTGAAAGCAGCGCGGCCGAGATCGCACCGTTATTGTGTGCCGGGTTGATCGGTTACCGGTGTTTGAAGATTGCGGATGCATTGTGCCGGCAGAACCAGAAAATCGGCCTATTCGGTTTTGGTGCAGCCGCACATATCCTCGCCCAGGTGATTGTTAACCGGGGCAGCAATTTCTATGCATTCACACGACCGGGCGATCTGGATGCACAGCAGTTTGCAGACCAACTGGGTGCAGCTTGGACAGGAGACTCGGACCAGACCCTGCCGGATGTGCTGGATAGCGCCATTATTTTTGCGCCCGTCGGAAATCTGGTGCCGCAGGCCTTGCTCAGCCTGCGCAAAGGCGGTGCAGTGGTGTGTGGCGGGATCCATATGAGTGATGTCCCGTCCTTTCCGTATACAGCGCTTTGGGGCGAGCGGCAAATCAGCTCGGTTGCAAACCTGACGAGACGGGATGGGATAGAGTTTTTCGAGACTGTCAGGCAAATGCCGATGCGCACGCATGTCCATCCCTATCCCCTGACCGAGGCCAATCAGGCGCTGGAGGATTTGCGTTACGGAAAACTGAACGGCGCTGCCGTATTGCTTGTTCAAGAAAACGGTGTGTAGTCTTGCAGCTCATCCCCTTGATTTTGGTAAAGTCAGGTGCAGCACCGGGGCCTGTGGCATTGGAAATGCCTGAGAAAGGCTCTACATGTTGATGGACAGAAGCACGTTCGGGACACAAAAGGCAGTGGCTTGCTTCTTTTGTGTACTATCTCGGGTTAAGCTCATGAAACAAGCACTTTCGCGATGACGATGCATACCTGCCATGCAAGCGATACTTGAAAAACTGCATAACGATCATATCAATTTCGACAGGCTTCTGAGCACTTTGGAAGGACAGCTGCGTTTGTTGGAAGACTGTGAGACGTCTGATCTTGATACAACCTTGGATGCGGTCAGGTATATGAAAGAATACCCTGATTATGTTCATCACCCGATGGAAAACACGATTTTCGAGTATTTCCAGACACATTACGAGCAGGCGAACGAGCACATACATGACCTGCTTGCTGAGCATGACGACATGCCCCAGTTCACGGACAGGCTTTTTGAAGCTTTACAGAATGCCATGGCAGGATTTCCCCAGGAAAGGGAAGAGCTTTGCGCAATCTTGGGAGAATACATTTCCATACAAAGAAAGCATATGGACCGTGAAGAGGTCTACGTATACCCCATGATAAATTCCAGATTCAATGAAGAGGACTGGAAGCAAATTGATAGTGTCATAGCCAAGGTCGAAGACCCGCTATTTGGAAAGGACGTCCACGAATCCTACCAGAGGTTATTTGCACAGATCATGAACCGGTAGAGAATTGCTGATTGCACGGCATCAGTCTCTTTTTGGCAAGATCGACCATGCGACAAGTGCAAGCAGGTAGTTTTCATGTCTTGTGAATGAATGGGAGGTAGAAAAAGTGAAGGTGCGAGTAAGATGGACTGATCACATGAGATTTGAGGCCGAAACGGGCAGCGGACATTCGGTGCCCATGGACGGCCCCCCTGATCATGGCGGTCAAAATCTGGCGGCGCGCCCGATGGAGATGATTCTCGTGGGCATGGGCGGATGCAGTGCTTTTGATGTGGTGCACATGCTCAAGAAAGCAAGACAGCCTGTAGAGAACTGTGAAGTCGAGTTGCATGCAGAGCGGGCAGATGCGATCCCTGCAGTCTTTACCAAGATACACCTGCGCTTTTTTGTAGCCGGGGCGGGCCTTGATCGCCGGCGCGTCGACCGGGCCGTGGCACTGTCCGTTGAGAAGTACTGCTCGGTGATCGTGATGCTACGCGACAGCGTCGATATCACCTACGACTGTGAAGTCCTTGAGCAAGATGCCGGGGTGTAGCGAATCAGCTTCTTGTCCACTGTGTTACGAACGTCACACATGAGCACTGATCATACAAAAATCAAGCTTCACGGCTTTAACAACCTCACTAAAACCCTGAGTATTAATTTTTACAATATCTGTTATGCACACACCCTGGCAGACCAGCAGGACTATCTGCGCCACATCGATGAGGGCTACAGCTCAAAACGTCTGCAGCAAGTACTTTGTGAGGTTGTGGATATTATTGGTGCGGATATTTTACATATGTCGGCCTACGACTATGAGCCTCGCGGCTCCAGTGTTGCCTGCCTGATCGCGGAAGAGCCTGTGTTGCCTGGTGCAATCGTGTCTGGCTTGCATGCGGATAATCCTGGAAAAGCCGTGCAGCAGTCCACGGTCGCGCACCTGGACAAGAGCCATGTGACGGCACACACGTATCCTGAAAGTCATCCGGATGATGGTATCAATACAATTCGTGTCGACATGGACATATCCACTTGCGGTGAAGTGTCACCACTTGACGCACTGGATTATCTCATTGGCGCCTTCAACGAAGACGTTGTTACTCTGGATTACCGGATTCGTGGCTTTACTCGGGATACCTTGGGGCAAAAACACTACACTGACCATGGGATTGCATCCATACAGGACTTTTTGTCTGAGAAAACAAAACACCAGTACTTGATGTCCGACATGAATGTCACGCAGACAAATACATTCCACACGAGAATGAAGCGGCTTGATTTCAGGCTAGACGATTATTTCTTTGGCAACTGTAAACACAGATTCCAAATGGATGAGTTGAATGCCCTGGAGTTGCGGCTGAAAAAAGAGATGGATGAAATTTACTTCGGAGCAAACCATCTCGAGTAATCAGGCCCAGTAGGCGGTTTTGGTCATGACCTTGGAGGCGGCCTGCATCATATGGCGGGCAAATTTGGGTATTTTGTGAACTCCGGCATCCTGTGCATTTGCATCGTGCCTTGCCTCATCCTCGCGTATTCTGCGCAAAATGTCCTGACTCTTTTTGTCATTTTCCGGCAGGCGGGAAAGGTGTTTGTCAAGATGCCGTACGACCTGTTTTTCCGTTTCTGAGACAAAACCCAGGCTCCATTGATCGCCAAGCAATCCGACCGTTGCACCGATGGTATACGAGCCAAGGTACCATGCCGGTGCCAGCACGCTTGGACGGTCGTTGAGTTCGGTGAGTCTTTTCTTGCACCAGTCAAGGTGGGCCTGCTCTTCTCGAGCACAGTCTTGCATGTGCTGTTTGACTTTTTCGTCTCGCGCAGTGGATGCCTGTCCATGATAAAGGCCTTGTGCAGCTACTTCTCCGGCGTGGTTCACACGCATAAGGCGGGCAGACACCTTTTTGTCATGTGCCTGCAAGTCATCTTCTATGAGTACATGATCGTCAGAATTGGCGTTGGGACCCATTCCAAGCATGCTGAACATGGCCCGGATACCGCTTTCAGTATGAGACAAAAGATGGTCAAGTGTGCTGTGGTCGCGCATGTCCTGAGTATATCAATTGCCTGGCAAGAAGTTGCATTGGGTGACAAACCACAACAGGTACATTCATTTTTGAGAGTTGTGCCTGGAAGTGCAAAGCACAGCCGATGTTGGGCGTTACCAAATAGGCAGCTTCGCTATTTATGACTTCTGTAATGATGTTCTGGCCCAGGCGGTCTGCATGTTCGGTCTGAAAAAGCACATTCAGGCCTCCTGCCCCGCAACATGCTGAATTATCTTGAAGCTTTTCAAGCCGGATTCCTGGTATCGCGCCGAGCAGCTTTTCCACGACCTTGGCATCACTGCCGATCTGTCTTTGTGTGCAGGGTGTGTGGACAAACACTTTTTCCGGCAGCGGCTGGAAATCAAGGGCCTGCCTTTCGAGGTGCTCAACAGCAAACGAACAGACATCCTTATGACGGCTTGCGAGTTCGCTAGCGAGCGGGTCATTCAGCAGCTCTGGGTATCGATCTATCTGGGAGGCACAGCCAGTAGCCAGGGAGACCAAGGCATCAACATTTTGGTCCTTGAACGTGTTGCAGAATTCCTGGATGAGTTTTCTTGCGGTGCGCGGGTCCCCGTTGTGTTGGTGCAAGGCTCCGCAGCACTGAGTCTGCGGGAGACGGACCGTTTCAAATTGCAGTGCCTGCAAAACTGCTTCAGCAGCCGGTAGTGCAGTGTCGGAAAAAATATCACCGGCACATGACTCTATCAATGCCACCCTTTTTCCCCGTACCTGAGCAGGTGCGGACGGTACGGTGAAAGGGGTCCTGCATGGTTGGGGAATCAAGGTAATCACGCGAAGCAGGCGCGGAAACCGCACAGCAACTTTTTTCAGTAGACGGTCTATTCTCAGAGCATGATAGATACGGAGCATGCTCTTCATGAATTTTCGGGTCCCAGGTTTGCTTAATGTGACCAGCAGCAGGGATCGCGCCATCCTGTAAGGCAACGTATGCTGCCGGCTTGTGATATCACGGCCGGCATCCAGAATTTTTGCGTAGTCCACTTTCACCGGGCAAACGGCCATGCAGTTCATGCATGCCAGGCATTGATCAAGGTGGTTTATCGATGCAGGGCTAGGGGACAATTTTTCTTCGTGCAAAGCCCGCACTAGGGCTATACGACCACGTGGCGATTCCGCTTCATTTTTTGTAACAGAGTACGTTGGGCAGTGGGGCAAGCACAGTCCGCACATCACACACTTGTCTGCTGCGGCAATGATGTCTTTGTTGTCGAACCCGGTTGCTAGCATGGTGCCACTTGTAAAAACTTGGAGGTCTCAGGGGAGTAAGGCGTGCATATGTATAGATTGCCGAAGACTGATTTTATGCATGCAGCCGTAGGGCACTTCGAAAATACATGTTCACTCGCTGTTTTACGTCATTGTGCTGTACCTGAACGAGAAACAGGTGACAGTTTGGTATTGATACCAGTGTATAATTAAAAAGTGGTTATGGATAATCCATGACAGAGATCAGCCATGTCTTTTTATAAACGTCATCTCTTTATGTGCGTGAATCATCGGGAGGACAAACCCTGCTGCCAGGATCATGGGGCCGCAGAGTTACGTACGTATGCCAAAAACAGGACAAAAGAGCTGGGCATTGCAAAACAGGGTGGGGTGCGTGTGAATCGTGCAGGTTGTCTGGACCGCTGTGATGAGGGCCCCATCGCCGTGGTTTATCCTGATGCTGTTTGGTACACCTACAGGAATGAGAGTGATCTCGATGAAATTATTACCAAGCACCTCGTTGACGGCAACATCGTTGATCGTCTAAGAATCTGACCCCTTCTATATACCCATATAGGGGTGTATGGCGAAATTCCTTAAAAATTAGTTGACTATAATATAGAAATATTAGAAAATGCGCATATTCTGATAGTTTGAATGCAAACTTAAGAGCTCCTCCATCTACCTCTCTGGTAGTTAGCTAAGCGTAGGCCGCAAAAGCCTACGCTTTTTTTTGCCCCAAAACAGGGGATCGCTTGTCAGCATACTATGATGTCCGTTAATATCCCCCGCTTTGCGGAACAAAATCCAAGGTGAATTTGATGGCCACAGTCAGTGCTAAGCCTGCACAAGTACAGCGCAGTTGGTATCTGGTGGATGCTACTGATAAAACTTTGGGGCGCATGGCAAGTGAAATCGCCACAAGGTTAAAAGGTAAGCACAAACCGATTTACACGCCGCATGTGGACACCGGTGACTTTATTGTTGTCATCAACGCCGAGAAGGTGCGCGTCACAGGCAATAAAATGGAAGACAAGACCTATCATCGCTACACGGGCTATGTTGGTGGTCTCAAATCCACTAAGCTCAAAGAAATGCATGCGAAACACCCCGAGCGTGTTATCGAGAATGCAGTGAGAGGCATGTTGCCAAAGAATCCATTGGGACGGGCGATGTTTCGAAAACTGAAAGTCTATGCAGGCTCAGAACACAAGCATTCTGCACAGCAACCCCAACCGCTAGAGTTTTAACTACCTATGCCACAAGAACAGTTTTATGGGACCGGGCGAAGAAAAAGCTCGACTGCGCGCGTTTACCTGCGTCCCGGTTCAGGCCAGATCACGGTCAACATGCGTGCCTTTGATAAATATTTTGGCAGGGAAACATCATGCATGATAATTCGCCAGCCACTTGAGCTTACTGAGTTAACGGACAAATTTGATATTGATGTCAAGGTCAAGGGCGGGGGCTCGAACGGCCAAGCTGGTGCGGTCCAGCTGGGCATCGCACGGGCTCTGCTGGAATATGATCAGAATCTTCGAGCACCTTTGCGACAAAACGGATTTCTCACCCGTGATGCGCGTGAAGTGGAACGCAAAAAAGTTGGCCTGCGCAAAGCCCGCAAGAAAGAACAATATTCCAAGCGCTGATCTGCATCTTTTTGCGTGCAGTTTCCTGGAGCGCTGTACATGTACAGCTTGACGTTGCTTTATACCCCCTGGTATTCACAAGGTATGCCAGGGCCCGCAATCCGTTTGTAGATCAAGAATTCTTTCAGGGCAGGCCCTTTGCCTAGGGCATGGTGTCTTAATCTCTCGGTGCACCCTGAAGAGTCCATGCCAGGCTTGTTGTCAGCGGGTCCTGTCAGATAATTCGAAGGCCTGATTCCTCACCTAAAATCAGCACATCGGCGGGCCTTAATGCAAAAATTCCGACAGTAACGACACCTGCGATATTGTTCAGTTCGCGTTCCTTGTCTACAGGATTCAGAATTTCCAAATTGTGCACATCGAGAACAAAATTGCCGTTATCGGTTTTAAACCCTTCTCTCAACTCGGGGATACCGCCATGCTTGACAAGCTGTCTTGCTACATGGCTTCTTGCCATAGGGATAACCTCAACTGGCAAGGGGAAAGCCCCTAGCGTATCTACCAACTTGGTGTCATCGGCAATGCATACGAATTTTTCACTGGCTCCTGCAATGATTTTTTCACGCGTTAGTGCGCCGCCACCCCCTTTGATCAGATGTTTGTGGCATGTCGCTTCATCGGCACCATCGATGTATACCGGCAGGCCGGATACGCTATTCAGGTCCAGCACCTGTATGCCGTGCTCCTTCAGTCTCCGTGCCGTGGCCTCTGAGCTTGCCACGGTTCCATCAATTTTTCCTTTTATGCCTGCGAGTGCATCAATAAAATAATTTGCGGTAGACCCTGTGCCAACACCGATTACATCGCCAGCTTGTATATAATCCAGAGCACCCTCGGCAGCAGCTAGTTTCTTTTTTTCAAGTGACATTGCATGAAAGCAGTTTGAGTTTTATAAATGATACCGGTACCAGATACGGAAAGCATGATCTATTGTGATTTTATGATATGGCGAACGAAGAACTTGTAAACAAGATAGAAAATGCCAAGGTGTATGACGTTGCGGTCAAGTCTGCACTTGATTTTGCATATACCCTTTCTGAACGGTTTTCTAATCAGATTTACCTGAAGAGAGAGGATCAACAAAGCGTTTTTTCTTTCAAACTTAGGGGCGCCTACAACAAAATTGCGCGCTTGTCGGAATCTGAGAGGAAGAGAGGAGTAATTGCTGCATCGGCTGGAAATCATGCCCAAGGTGTAGCCCTTGCTGCAAAGAAATTAGCCATTCACGCTACTATCGTGATGCCATGTACTACCCCATCCATCAAGGTGCAATCGGTCACCAGCATGGGAGCAACTGCCATTTTGCATGGTGATACCTATGACGAAGCCTTTCTGCATTCCTATGAACTTGCAGAAAGTCAGGGGCTGTCTTATGTGCATCCCTACGATGATGAGGATGTTATCGCGGGACAGGGGACTGTCGCACTGGAGATACTGCAGCAAATTCCATCTGGCATAGACGCAATTTTTGTTCCGATTGGAGGCGGTGGACTTATTGCCGGCATGGCAGCCTATATCAAGCACTATCGGCCTGACATAAAGGTGATCGGGGTTGAGCCTCAGGATGCACCGACCATGCATTCCGCGTTACTGGCAAAAAAGAGAGTGCAACTCGATACAGTCGGGATTTTTGCGGATGGGGTTGCCGTTCGATGTGTTGGTGAAAAAACTTTCGAAATAGCAAAACGATTTGTCGATGAGGTGTTGCTGGTAAGTACAGATGAGATCTGTGCCGCCATCAAGGACCTCTTTGATGAGACACGCACGTTGTTCGAACCTGCAGGGGCTTTGGCTTTGGCGGGGATCAAACAATATGTCGACCGGGAAAAAGCCGTAGACAAGTTGCTGGTCGCAGTAAATACCGGCGCGAATATGAATTTTGATCGTTTGCGCCATGTAGCAGAGCGTGCAGAACTTGGAGAACGAAGGGAGTGCTTATTTGCGGTAACAATTCCCGAGAGGCGAGGCAGCTTTTTAGCGTTCTGCCGGCTGCTCGGGTCCCGAGGAGTTACGGAGTTTAACTACCGTTATGCAGATACTGAGGAAGCCCAAATATTTTTGGGTGTGAACGTCGAGGATGCTGAAACTGAAAAAAATCAGCTGCTACAAACATTGGAAGCGTCTGGGTATCCTGCACTTGATATTTCTGAAAATGAAGTCGCAATTCTTCATTTGCGGCACATGGTGGGTGGCCGAAGTCCGACACTGGAGAATGAAATCTTGTTTCGGTTTGAATTTCCGGAGCGGCCTGGTGCATTGCTAGACTTCCTGGAAATGATTGGGCAGGAATGGAACATCAGTCTGTTTCACTACCGCAACCACGGCGCAGCTTATGGGCGTGTGTTGGCCGGGATTCAGGTGCCTGCAGAACACCGAAAGCGCTTTGACCGGTTCTTGGCTGAACTGGGATACAGGTGCTGGGAGGAAACCAGCAACCCGGTCTATAAATTGTTTCTGGGCTAGAAATTTAAGATTGTTTCGGGGCATTCAGCTCCCGTATTTGAAGCGTGTGCGAAACGAATCCTAGAGAGGGGGTTCTATTACAAAAAAAGGCCCTAAAAAGGGCCTTTTTTTGTGGTGTAGACGACTTTGCGTTAGCGGGACTTACGTCTAACAGCTCTTTTGGCGGTTTTACGTTTAGCAGTCTTGCGCTTAACGGCTTTCTTAGCGGTCTTGCGTTTGGTGGTCTTACGCTTGACAGCCTTTTTGGCAGTTTTACGTTTAGCGGTCTTGCGCTTAACGGCTTTCTTAGCAGTCTTACGCTTAACAGCTTTTTTGGCGGTCTTGCGCTTGGCGGCGGTCTTTCGTTTGACAGCCTTTTTAGCAGTCTTACGCTTGGCAGTTGCAGCAGTCTTACGCTTAACAGCTTTTTTGGCGGTCTTGCGCTTGGCGGCGGTCTTTCGTTTCTTGATGGCCATCAATACTCCCCTCCAAACAATAAACGATGAGTTGTAGTCGCGCTAAAGTATATACGTTTGATATATAAATACTAGTTTTTTTGCGATGTTTTTAATTTAAAGTCATGTGCAAAAACTAGAGTCACTACGCATCAATTCATTCCAATGACAAGATATGATCCCAGTGCTTTTTGCTTACTGGCATGACTGAAAGTCGATTGCCAGGTTTTAAGAGTTGCAGCCCGTCTAGTTTTTTTTGTTGCCTGAGTTCTGACAGCGTGATTGTGCGTTTTAGCTTTCGTTTATAGCGCACATCTACCATGAACCAACGCGGATTTTCAGGATCACTTTTTGGATCGTAATGTTTGTCTTCTCGGTCGAAGGCGGTGTGGTCCGGATAAGACTCGCGTGCAATAGTCATGATGCCCACGATCCCAATTTCATCGCAATTCGAGTGGTACATGAAGGCTAAATCGCCTTTTTTCATGTCATCGCGCATCATGTTGCGTGCCTGGTAGTTTCGTACACCGTCCCAAGGCTCCACTTTGTCCCGTTTCAGGTCATCGATACTGTATTCACCTGGTTCGCTTTTCATTAGCCAATACTGCATGGCGGTCCATCCTACGATTTACTTGTATACAGAAGTTTAGTAAAGAACCGGAAGCGTAGTACGCGGATACACTCCACGAATACTGTGGTTGCTATTGCCCTTGAACCAGAGGTTCAAGTGGGAGAACTGAAAAATGTATCAGGCTTCCCATTTTCTGGGGTTGCACAACAACACTTTTTACAGCTTTGTCCCTGAGTAAAAAAATAGGCTCAAGGTATGTATCTAGCAACTCACCGGTACCGCAGAGGTATCCGGTTTCAGTGTTGAGTTTAGCAGATTCTCAAAGCTCAAGCTGTCGGGTATTTTCTAAGGCGGTGTCAATTTGATCCTGAAGATCACGAATACGGGTGTAGAAACTTTTGCTTACTCGATCCTGTTCATCCGTTTGCGAAAGTAGGGTATGGGCTAGGTTCAATGCTGCCATCACTGTTATGCGGTCTGCACCTATGACCTTCCCGCCACTTCGCACTTCCTCTATGTGCGAATTCAGCAGCTCTGCAGATGTTTGCAGCGACTCTTCTTCACCCTCCCCGCATACCACACGATATTCCTTGTCGAGGATACTGAGCACTATGGGAGAATCTGAGTTGCTCATATGCTTACTTCCATTGACTTAAGCCGGGTGATCATGGCCTCGACCCGTTTGCGTGCCTGTTCGTTTTTATCAATCAGGCTGGCCCTCTCGGCAGTGTATGAGTCCTGCTGCGCCTTTAAAAGGCTGTTCTCTTTCTTGAGATCTTCGAATGCTTGGATAAGGCTGTTGACACGACGCTCAAGTCGCTTTAGCTCCTGTTCATCGAGCAGTCCTGACTCTGTCTTCCCCATTGCAAAATGGTAGGATGATGGAACTTTATCGTCAACTCAAATTTAAGAAATATGTCTTGATATGCTGAAAAATCTAGAGATATTTCGTGGTGGACCGCATCCTGGCAGGGGTCAGCTGCGGCAGGTCTCGGCGGTGGGCGTATCAAGCAAATTTTGAAAGACTTATTTAGCAATCGCTGTATATACTGAATAGTTAACTGGCGGATAGCCTAGGTAATCTGACCTGAACATGTCATGAACATGAAAGAATTGATCAAGCGGCGCAAAATGCTGATGCGCATGGTGGGCCAAAAAGGGATCGCCATTGTGCCTTCTGCAAATCCGGTCCCGAGAAATCGGGACGTGGATCATGTGTTTCGCCAAGACAGTGACTTTCTGTACCTGACAGGTTTCGATGAGCCCAATGCCCTGGCATTGCTGATGCCGGACAAGGAGGGTGACCAGTACATATTGTTTTGTCGAGAGCGCAACGCTGACCAGGAGATATGGAACGGGTGCAGGGCCGGTCTGGAAGGCGCAGAAAAGGATTATCTCGCAGACAAGGCCTATGCAATCGGTCAACTTGACGAAATACTGCCACGGCTTCTTTCAGATCGTGAAAGAATTTTTTATCCGATGGGTCGCGATGCAAGCTTTGACCACAAGGTCATCAGTTGGGTGAACCAGTCCCGAGGTTCTTATCGGGCTACAAAACATATCCTCCAGGAACTGCTCTCGCTGGACTACCTTTTGCACGACATGCGCTTGTACAAGTCGCGCAGTGAGGTGGGTCTGATGAGAAAGGCGGCAAAAATTTCCATTGCAGCCCATACACGGGCCATGCAGGCTTGTGAGCCGGGAAAGCACGAGTATGAGGTTGAAGCCGAGTTGCTTTATGAATTCAAGAAAGCAGGCTGCGTCCCGGCCTATCCCTCCATTGTAGGCGGTGGAGGTAACGCTTGTATTTTGCATTACATCGAAAATAGCCAAGTACTCAACGATGGCGATTTGTTGCTCATCGACGCAGGCGCCGAGTACCAGGGTTATGCCAGTGATATCACACGCACCTTTCCCGTAAACGGGACTTTTTCAAATATCCAGCGGGAAGTGTACGAGTTGGTGCTGGAAGCCCAAACGGCTGCAATCCGGAAGGTAAAGCCCGGTAACCACTGGAACGACCCGCATCATGAAGCTGTAAAAGTGCTTACCAAAGGTTTGGTGGGACTGGGTTTACTGAAAGGTAAGCCTGCCAAACTGATCAAAGACGAGAAATACAGACAGTTCTATATGCATCGTACCGGTCATTGGCTGGGTTTGGATGTACATGATGTGGGCGACTACCGCTTTGATGAAGAATGGCGACTGCTTGAGCCGGGCATGACATTGACCGTAGAGCCGGGTTTGTACATCACCCGGACAAAAGGCGTGCCAAAATATTTCTGGAATATCGGTGTCCGCATTGAGGACGATGTGCTGGTCACCAAAGATGGCAATCAAGTTCTCACCGAAAAACTCGCTCGTGATCCGGACGGAATTGAAGCCCTGATGGCTGGATCCGTGCATTGAGTTTCCCCGTACATTATGTCGCGTCATTATGATATTGCGATCGTAGGCGGCGGTTTCGTTGGTGGCACCTTGGCTTGCGCCTTGGCTGCTACGCCTAGCCGTATCGCTTTGATAGAAAGTAAACCCGTTTCTTCAGTAAACGGTACAGGCCGCAACAGGGATGAGCGCAGCATCGCATTAGCCCTGGCTTCAAAAAAAATGTTTGATGCCTTGGGTGTATGGGATCAGATTGGCTTACATTCCATCGCGATCAGGAAAATTCATATTTCAGATCGGGGGCGATTTGGTGCCATGCGCATGGACTGCCAAAACCATGAATCAGAGGGTTTCGGCTATATGGTTCCTGCTGAAAAGCTCATACTGTCTTTGCAAGAACATCTTCGGCACCATGAAAATATCCACTGCATCCGGCCCTACAAGGTGTCGGATGTTGAAAGTCGTGCGGATCAGGTCATTTTGCATGGAGAGGGTGAACCCATACAGACTGATTTGTTAATTGCAGCTGATGGGACAAATTCTTTCATTCGCAACAAGATGGGCATACCTGCCAACGAGAAGAAATATCATCAAACGGCAATTGTCGGCAATGTAGGAGTGGATGATGACCATCAGTTTACAGCCTATGAGCGGTTTACCCGGCAGGGTCCGCTGACACTACTGCCTCATGCCGGCAATAACTGCGGGTTTATATGGGTGGTCCCGGACAACATCGCACGAGAACTCATGATGCATTCCGATGAGGACTTCCTGCTTCAGCTGCAGCAAGCCTTCGGCTACCGCCTGGGCTATTTTTCCGGAATCGGTAAACGTTTTGCCTATCCCTTGTCATTACTGGTGAGTCAGCGACGTGTACAGGGGCGTGTAGTGTTAATCGGCAATGCAGCTCAAACATTGCATCCAATAGGTGCACAAAGCTTGAATCTTGCATTGCGTGACGTTGCAGAACTTAGCGAAATACTGCACGCGAGCCACGATGGACTTGAAGGAATCAACGAGAAACTTCGTGCGTACGCATCAGGACGCCAGTCAGATATTAAACGCACCATACGTCTTACAGACATTTTCAATTTTTTGTTCACTACAAATGATCCAGTGTTGTCTCGTTCAAGAGGGATCGGTCTTGCACTTCTGGGTGCCATCCCGGTTTTGGAAAACATTATTCTGCGGCAAAGCTCAGGGGTTCCCAGTTCTGTGGCAAATCTTCTCCAAGGCAAACCCCTGCAGTCTGCATGACTGCCAAAGCAACACAGGTTGATGTCATTGTTGTAGGGGCCGGCATAGCTGGCCTCACATTGGCCAATCTGCTGGCAAAGCAAGGCAAGTCATTGGCCATCGTTGACCGTGTACTGCCACCGGAGTTTGATTGTGAAAAACCCTACGATGTTAGGGTAACCGCCGTTAGCCCTGGCTCCAGGGCAATTTTCGAGCACATCGGGATCTGGCCGGATGTGCAGGCGAAACGGACAAGTGCATTTGACGCAATGGTTGTTTGGGACGAGGCCAGTAGCGCAAAAATTCACTTCGATGCCAGAGAGGCTCGCCAGCCTGTCCTAGGTTACATTGTGGAAAACAGGGCGATCCAGTCAAGCCTGTATGAACCTCTCCGTGGTGTTTCCAGCATTCACTGGTGTGTGCCAGCGAGTGTGACCGGCATAGTCCACCGTGACGATGTGATTGAGGTAATTTTAAAAGACAAGCAAGTGCTCAGGGCAAAACTGCTTGTGGGAGCGGATGGCAGCCAATCGGGTGTACGGGATCTCGCAGAAATTCCTTATGCTGAAAAGCCGTACCGACAGCAGGGCATCGTGGCAAATGTACAAACAGAATTTTCTCATCAGCGTACCGCATGGCAGCGATTTCTCAAAACAGGCCCACTGGCCCTGCTACCCATTGGAACTGATGAGGAGAATCGCGAATGCTCCATCGTCTGGTCAGCCGACCATGGCTATGCGGAGCAACTGATGCAAATGGGAAAAGAAGAATTTTCCCGGGAAATTACAAGGGCGAGCAATTCACGGCTTGGCAATATTGGGCTGATCTCGGAGCGCGCCAGTTTCCCTTTGGTTTCGGGTCAGGCCAAGGATCTGGTCAAGCCTCGGATAGCATTGGTCGGTGACGCTGCACACACATTGCACCCGTTAGCGGGTCAGGGGGCCAATCTGGGGTTGACTGATGTGGCGGTGCTGGCCGATGTCTTGGAAAGCACAGAGCGGGATATAGGCGGTATTCGGGTATTGCGGAAATACGAACGTGCCAGGACAGGAGAGATTCAGGTCATGCAGTTCGCAATGGATGCATTTGTGGCCGTATTTGGCTCTTCTTCCAAGCATGTTGCCACAGCACGTGGTATCGCATTGAACATGGCGGAACACACACCTTCCATGAAAAGGTTTTTTATGGAACATGCTATGGGGTTAAACAGGGACCGGCCGGTTTTTGCCAGATAAAAACACCTTGTGCCAGCGGCAAAGATTCAAAATTGCTGCAAGACCGGGGTTACTACGGCAGGGCATTGGGGAAAAACAGTTGCTGACCGTCCAATGTGAAGCTGGCAATCATCTGCTGACCTTCACTGGAAGCCAGCCAGTTTGTGAACAGTTCGGCTTCCCTGAATTTTGTATGCGGATGACGCTCGGGATTGATCTCAATTATGCTGTACTGGTTGTGCAGAAGAGGGTCATTCTCAAAAAGCAGAGTCAGTCCGTTGCGATTTTTAAATGAGAGCCAAGTCCCCCTATCTGCAAGTACGTACGCGCCCATTCCATTGGCAATGTTCAGTGTAGTGCCCATGCCTGCACCGGTTTCGTGGTACCAGCTACCGCTGTACTGCTGAACATCAACGCCAATCAGGGCCCATAACTCCATTTCCTTTTTGTGTGTGCCACTTTCGTCGGCGCGCGAAACAAATGGCATTCTATGTTTGTAAATAAGAGTAAGTGCACCAGCTACGCTGTCTTCCTTTCTTAGATTCAGGGGATCTTCACGGGGCCCGGCAATGATAAAGTCGTTGTACATGACTTCTCGACGCTTGACCCCAAAGCCTTTGGACACGAATTCTTCCTCTGAGGGTCTGTGGTGTACGAGTATCAGATCAGTGTCGCCCGTCTCGCCTAGTTTTAATGCACGGCCCGTACCAACTGATACCACCCGCACGTCAATGCCGGTACGGTCTCTAAATCTCGGAATCAGGTAATCCAGTAAACCGGAATTTTCTATCGATGTGGTCGAGGACAAGGTGATAAAAGGTGATTTTTCCGCCAGCCCGGAGCTCAGTACCACGCCAAGTGTCATGAATGCGATGGCTTTGGCCAGAAAATATCTCATGATTTTTTCAGTCCCTGTCGAGTAACTTGCCAGCAAGGAAATCTGCAGCGAGGCTGGTTTTAGGCTGGGCAAAATACACTTTTGCCGGGGTGTGTTCAATCAACTTGCCCCGGTGCAGGAACAAAATATCGTGTGCCAGTCTTCTTGCTTGATCAAGGCTGTGAGTGGTCATGATGACCTTGGTGTTCTGTTGCGCAATTTTTCTGATCAGCATTTCTATGGTCGCAACGCCTGAAGGATCCAGTTCCGCGGTAGGCTCGTCTAGCAGCATCACTTTCGGCTCAAGTACCCAGGCACGGGCAACATTCAGGCGTTGTTGCTCGCCACCGGACAAGGTGCGTGCACTTTGTTCTGAAAGTTGCATAAGTCCTGTATGCTGCAAAGCTTGCTGGATGAGCAGGTTTTGCTTGGTCTTGATCACCTTGTGCAGGGAAAGCACATATTCAAGATTTGCCTGCACGCTACGCTGCAAAAAAACTGGTTTCTGGAATACAAACGCGCGCCAGGGTTCCTGAGGCTTTGGGGTGTGTTGATTCCACGTCAAAGTGCCACGATCTGGTTCTTCCAGACCATGCGCAATATGGAGCAGTAAACTTTTTCCTGCCCCATTCGGGCCAAGAATGATGGTGATCCCCGCAGAGTCGACCGTGGCATTCACATTGTCCAGCAACTGCTTGCCCTGTCTGGACACGCTCAGGTGTTGAATTTTCAGTGGCAGGGGTGATGCAGACAACATAAGGCTAGGTATACATTTTGTGAGCAGCATGCCGCGCACTCATGACGGTCGAGGTAACGATCAAGGAAAGGGAGATCAGGATTACACCCAGTGCCAGTGCCAGTTCGATGTTTCCCTTGCTGGTCTCAAGCGCTATGGAGGTGGTCATCACACGGGTGTTGTGATTGATATTGCCACCTACAATCAACACCGCACCCACTTCGGCAATCGCCCTGCCGAATCCCGCAAACACATTGGTCACCAAGCTATACCGAGTTTCCCATAAGAGGGTGTTCATCATGTTTGGGGATTTGGCACCCAGTGCACGCAGTTGCGCATGGAATTCATCATTGGCATCCATTACGGTTTGACGTGTCAATGCAGCAATGATTGGCGTGACCAGAAACACCTGCGCAATGATCATGGCCGTCGGTGTAAACAGCAAGCCCAGTGCTCCCAGTGGGCCGGAGCGCGAAAGGATCAAGTAGACCACCAAGCCCACAACGACGGGCGGAAGACCCATGAATGTATTCAGCAAGGCGACAAGCAGGCCACGTCCAAAAAACTTGTACAAGGCAAGTGCTGCACCCAGTGGGAGCCCGATCAGTCCGGCAATAAATACTGCAGTCAGGCTTACCTGTAAAGACAGCCCGACGATCTCTATCAGGTCCGGGTCAAGTTGTATGATCAGTTGGATGGCTTTTAGAAAAGCTTGTGAGAAATCGTTCAAAATGAATGCTGCATTGCCGTACTGGTTACGGAGTGATTCCGACTGATCTGTTCAGGGTCCCTGGTATCGCCGCTGCATGTATCAGCCTGTACTGTCCGAGCAGGGAATGGTCAAGGTCCCCTAACAATAGTGGTGTAACCTGTCTTGCACAGGTAAGTGCATAGTCCTCTTGCGTGTTGTGATTGGCTTTCGCTGCTCCTGTGTACAGGAAATGACCGGCAAAAAAGCCGGAATGTCCGCAAATCTGTACATAAGAGTGATTGCTTTGTAGGCAGTTATACGAAGTGTACAATACCCGGTTCTAAAACCATGTCAAACGATAATTCAGCAATGAAAAAAGCCGCTGTCCCGGGGGGTCACTAATGGATGGTGCGCCCGATGACCGTGTTTATTCGTCTCAGCATGTGTGGTTGAAGATGCAGGATGACGGGACGGCGATGATAGGTATTACAGAATTTGCCCAGTCAGAACTGGGGGACATCGTCTTCGTTGAGTTTCCCGACCTAGACAGTGAGTATCGAGCTGATGAGGCCTGTGCGGTAGTGGAATCGGTAAAAACTGCAAGCGAGGTGCACATGCCTGTAGATGGGAAAGTAATTGAAATCAATGAAGATTTGCTGGATTCACCGGAAATGATGAATGAATTGCCCTACGGGGAAGGCTGGCTTTGCAAGATAGAGTTGCTGGGCGATACGACAATTGACAGCCTGCTTGATGCAAGCCAATATGAAGATCACATAGCTTTATAACCGAAATACAAAACTTATCCTACGGGGCATGGTCACACTCTGTGAACCGGATAGAAGCTGACAACCTCACTTGGAATGTTGCCAAGCCAATACGAATGCGCCCGTAACAGGAGAGATAAAAATGGCAAAAATTACTCTGCAAGGAAATGAGATGCACACCAACGGGAGCCTGCCAAACGTTGGTTCAAGCGCGCCAGACTTTGTACTGGTGAACAAGGATCTGGAAAATGTCTCTCTTTCCTCGTTTCCGGGCAAAAGGAAAATACTGAGCATTGTTCCCAGCCTTGATACGCCGGTTTGTGCCATATCAACAAAGAAATTCGATGATTTTGCAAAAGAGCATGATGACACAGCGATTCTGATTATTTCTGCTGACCTGCCATTTGCAATGTCCCGGTTTTGTGTTTCCGAGAATCTGGAGCACGTCACTTCACTTTCTGTCATGCGCTCCCAGGATTTCTCCAGGGATTACGGCGTACTTATAGAAGATGGGCCGCTCTCGGGAATTACAGCGCGTGCAATCGTGGTACTGGACCCGAAAAATCAGGTTGTCCACACAGAGCTTGTTGGTGAGATTGCGCACGAACCGGATTATAAGGCTGCCATACAGGCACTCGGCAGCGTGTCTTAACTCGAGTTTTCAAACACATCAGCAACCGAATTTCTTGCCAATTGGGCCAGCTGTTTTCTCGGCTGGCCTTCACTCGATATGGGCTCACACAAAGTCAGTTCAACTGCTGTGCGCTTGGCAGACATGATCCGAAAAGCGTGTTTCACCAGGTTACGGTTGTCAACGAACGGTACAATCGGGTTGACGCCGCTGGCATGCGGATAACGAATTGCTACTGGTTGAATCATAGACTTCGTTTCTATGGCAGCAGCGAATAGGCGGGGATGAAACGCATGCACACGAGTCCCGTCTGTAGTTTTGGCTTCGGGGAAGGAAGCAACACTATGCCCTGCGTGGAGTCTTTCCCGCATCAGGTGTATCGCTTCCAGTGCGCCGGTTTTGGATCCTCGGTGAATGAAAAGGGTGCCGGATTTGGCGGCAAGGGTGCCTACCACCGGCCATTTGCGAACCTCCACCTTGGATAAAAACGAAACGGGCAATACGGAAGCAACGATCACAATATCCAACCAGGACACATGATTTGCCACCACAAACGCCGGTGATTTTTGTGGTGTGCCATGCACGGTAAGATCAATGCCAATGATTTTTGCCACCTTGGACAGCCAGTCCTGGATGATCCTGTGCTGTTTTTCGCTCAGGTCAAATCTCTGTGCATCACCCAACGCGGTGTAGCATATGTGAATGCCTTTGAGGAGATGGACAAGCAGGCGGAGTAACCGAAATGTCCCTCTGAATATGTTCATCGAATCAAACGCGATGACGTCCTGCGGTTTTATTGCGGAGTCCCGGTATCCGATATGGCGCTTTGCAATTCAGCTAGACTCGTAATCGGAGATCTGCACTGCATGCCTTCACAAACATATGCAACGACACCTTCCGGGCTCGGCTCAATAAATTTCTTCTCTGCCAGTGCAGCCGGCAAATTTCTTTCGTCTGCATCGATGGCAAATACCAGTCGCTGGGGATCATAACCCGGCGTGCATTGCTGTTGCCATTTTTCGAGGTAGCTCTTTTCTCCCCGCAAAATGATGATTTGCAGAGGATAGTATTGCTCTTCATAGGCAGTGATCAGGCTGGCATGTCCCATAGGTGCATGCGTGACAGCCTGACCTGCAAACTGCAACACACGTTCGGTAGCACCCAGATACTCTGTCTTCCCCAGCAAGTACCCCAGACGGGCCAGGGCTGCGGCAGCAATTCCGTTGCCGGAAGGCATCGCCTCGTCGCTCAGTGTTTTGGACCGCTGGATAAGCCGCTCATGATCTATGGAAGTGAAGTAGAAGCCACCTCGAGCATTATCCTCAAATTTCTCCAGCAATACGCTGGCAATATCGCAGGCCCAACTCAAATCCTGGCTGCACCAGCGCACCTGCAGCATTTCTAAAATGGCATCCAGCAAGAACGAGTAGTCATCCAGGTATGCGTCAAGATGAGCAGTACCGTCTTTGTACGTTGCAGCCAAGTGCTGACGGGTCCACATTGTGTCTCGCAAAAAATCCAAAGCACGCTGTGCCGATTGGATATATTCGGACTTTCCCAGCACTCGACCGGCAATGGCCATGCCGCGAATCATCAGGGCGTTCCAGCTGCTCAGGATCTTTTCGTCACGGCCAGGAGGTACGCGCTGCTCGCGCTGGGAAAGAAGTTTCTGTTTGGACTGGCTGATCAGGGCATCAAACTTCTCTTCGGTCACGGAAGTCCGTTGACATACCTCATCCCTGCTTACAAAGGTATGCAGATGATACCTGCCTTCAAAATTGGCATCCCGGTCCAAACCGTAGTGTGGTGCAAATACGGCATACTCCTCACTGCTGAGTATCTGCTCGACCTGTCCACGGTCCCAGACATAGTACTTGCCTTCGCTGCCCTCAGAATCTGCGTCCAGGGAGGAATAGTATCCTCCCTCGGGCGATTGCATCTCGCGCATTGTCCATTGTGCAGTGGCCTCGCACACGTTCTTGAACTGTTCCGTACCCGTCAAGGCAAATCCCTGCGCGTATAAAGCCAGTAAAGGACCATTGTCGTACAACATTTTTTCAAAGTGGGGAATCATCCAGCGGGAATCCACCGAGTACCGGCAAAAACCCCCACCAATCTGGTCAAATAGACCGCCTGCTGCCATTTTTTCCAAGGTGTAGAGTGCTGCGTGCAATGAGCGGGGGCTGTCCTTCCCTGATTGCGAGTAGTAGCGCAACAGCCGGTCAATATGGGTAGGGTGTGGAAACTTGGGCGCATCTCCAAAGCCGCCATCCTTCGCATCAAAGGCCTGCTCTATCTGCTGGTTGCAGGCCTTGAAGAGATCGGGAGAGAGCTCTGTCTTCGTGTAGTTCGGTTCATGAATTTGTTGCAGTACATCTTGTATGGACTCATTTTGCGCCTTGATTTCTTCGCGCCGCTGTTGATAAACACCTGAGATATGCTGCAACAGGTCCTTGAATGCCGGCAGCCCATGACGTGCCTCGTTGGGGAAGTATGTGCCTCCGAAAAATGGTACCTGGTCATCCGGGGTCAGGAACATGGTAAGTGGCCAGCCCCCCGTACGTTGCGTGAGTACGTATTGGGCAGTCTGGTAAATTTTGTCGATGTCCGGGCGTTCTTCGCGATCGATTTTGATGTTAATGAATAATTCATTCATTATTTTTGCCGTGGCCTCATCCTCAAAAGATTCGTGTGCCATGACATGGCACCAGTGGCAGGCGGAATACCCGACCGACAATAGAATTGGCTTGTTTTCTAGTCTGGCCCGCTCAAGGGCTTCGTTACCCCATGGGTACCACTCTACGGGGTTGTCAGCATGTTGGAGCAAGTAGGGGCTGGTCTGCCCAGCCAGATGGTTTTTGGCTTGAATCATGTTTATGATGCGCTCACTGTTTTCCACGTGTCTCGTACACGGACATTGCAGCATCCCTGGCGTGCGACCGGAAACTTAAATGTATACTGATGTGACATGTTGAATTTCCCGGATATCGACCCCGTCATCTTTTCCCTTGGCCCGCTGAAGCTCCACTGGTACGGCCTGATGTATGCAATCGGGTTTCTGGCATTCTGGGGCCTAGCCCATGTGCTTGCAAAAAAAGAGCATACAGTAGTACAGCCTGATGATGTTGACGATCTTTTTTTTTATGGCATGTTGGGAGTAGTGATCGGCGGTCGCCTGGGCTCGGTACTGTTCTATAATTTTTCCTACTTCCTTGAGGACCCGCTTTACTTGTTCAGGATTTGGGAAGGGGGGATGAGCTTTCATGGAGGGTTGCTGGGCGTCATCACGGTGTTGTGGGTCTTTCACCGGAAAAAAGAGTGCAGTTTTTTGCATTTGTGCGACTTCGTTGCGCCCGCCGTCCCGGTAGGTCTGGGGGCGGGTCGGATCGGAAATTTTATCAATGGAGAGCTATGGGGGCGTGCAACCGATCTGCCATGGGGCATGGTATTCCCGGGCGCGGATGCCCTAGCCAGACATCCCTCGCAGCTTTATCAGGCTTTCCTGGAGGGTCTCGTACTGTTCGTGGTGCTTTGGCTCTTTGTGCAAAAGCCTCGCCCGGTGGGTTCTGTAGCCGGTTTGTTCATGCTTCTGTACGGGGTATTCCGATTCATGGTGGAGTTCGTGCGGGAGCCGGACATGAACCTGGGGTTTATCGCGTTTGACTGGATGACGATGGGGCAGCTTTTGACGGTGCCCATGATCTTGATAGGCTTAGCTCTGATGTATCAGGCATACAGAAAATCCGGAGCGGCGCGCCAGGCGCAGTGAGCCATGCAGCAATACCTCGAATTGTTGAAACATGTCATGGAGCAAGGCGTGGAAAAGGGAGATCGCACCGGTACCGGCACGGTGTCTGTATTTGGCTACCAGATGAGGTTCGATTTAGCCGATGGCTTTCCCCTTCTGACAACCAAAAAGCTTCACCTGAAGTCGATCATTCATGAATTGCTCTGGTTTTTGAAGGGCGAGACCAATATTTCCTACCTGCAAAGAAATGGCGTTTCAATCTGGGATCAGTGGGCAGATGAAAATGGAGATTTGGGGCCGGTTTATGGTGCGCAGTGGCGCAGCTGGTCGTGTGCAGACGGCAGCACAGTTGATCAGATCAGTACACTGATCGAGAACCTGAAGGAAAACCCGTCATCAAGGAGACATATCATCAGTGCCTGGAATGTCGGTGCACTGGATGACATGGCGCTACCGCCCTGCCATGCTTTTTTTCAATTCTATGTCGCTCAGGACAGGCTTTCGTGTCAGCTCTACCAACGCAGCGCAGATGTTTTTCTGGGCGTGCCGTTTAACATTGCCTCCTATGCGCTGCTGTTGCTGATGGTCGCCCAGGTGACGGGCTATCAAGCCGGTGAATTCGTGCACACCTTTGGCGACGTGCACCTCTACAACAACCATTTTGAACAGGCACGTGAACAACTAAAACGAACTCCTTACGATTTGCCGAAGATGCACATTAATCCGAAAGTACAATCAATTTTTGATTTTGCGTATGAAGATTTTGAGCTACGAAATTATCAATGTCATGACCATATATCCGCCCCGGTAGCAGTCTAGTGCCGGATGCGCAGGTTATTGTGATTGCCGCCATGACTCATCAGGGTGTCATTGGGAAAAACAATGCGATGCCCTGGCATTTACCTGCAGATTTGCAACGCTTCAAAAAGATCACCATGGGCCACCCCATGGTGATGGGCCGAAAAACCTTTGAATCGCTGCCGGGTGTATTGCCGGGTCGACGCCATGTGGTACTGACCCGAAACAGGGAGTACCTTGCAAAGGGTTGTGATGTTGTGGCCTGCTGGGAAGAGGCCGAGGCCCTGTTGGCAGAGTCGGAAAAAATTTTCGTGATTGGCGGTGCTGAAGTTCATGCACTTGTGCTGCCCTTCGCCCAGCAACTGTGCCTTACATTCGTACATGCAGATCTGGAAGGAGATACATATTTCCCGCCATGGGATAAAAGTCACTGGCAGGAGGTATACCGTGAATTTCGCCCCAAGGACGAGAAGAACTGCTATGACATGGAATATGCTGAGTACCTGCGAATCGGCAGCAGCATACGGGACTGACCGGTATTAGCCTGCCTATTTGCCGAAGTCCAGGTTAGCCCTGGGTAACGGAAGAGCCGTGGCGCTAGGATGGGGCAGCTGGAATGGCCCGCTTGGCTTCACATGCAATCTGGTATTTCCTGTTTTCGTTCCCACTGATATTTACAGCTGTCAGAGCCCCGCCCCAAAGGCACCCCGTGTCGGTGGCGATGACGTTATTTCTATCCCGATAACCCAGTGTGGACCAGTGTCCAAACACGATGGTGGTATCTTTGCTTTTTCGTGAATCAACCTCATACCAAGGCTGCACTCCGGGACCTTGTGTGCCCGGTGGCCCTTTTTCTGCCAGGTTCATCACACCTTGAGGGTCGCAGTAGCGCAGCCGTGTGAACGAGTTAGTGATCATGCGTAAACGTTCCCACCCGCTCAGGCTTTCGTCCCATTGCTTGGGCAGGTCCCCATACATGTTCTTTAAAAAGTCCGTGTAATTTTCGGAACGAAGAACTCCTTCTACCTCGTGCGCGTGTGTGATCGCACTCTCAATACTCCATTGGGGAACAACTCCTGCATGCACCATGGCGATATTGAGCCGGCTATCAAAATGTATCAAAGGGCGGTGTCTCAGCCAGTCAATAAGTTCGTCTGCATCACTGGCATCAAGAATTGCATTGAGGGTGCTGGATTCTGTGGTTGGTTTTATCTTTGCATGGGCCGCTAGCAGGTGAAAATCGTGGTTGCCCAGCACAGTGGTAGCCAACTTGCCCAACGACTTGACCCAGCGTAGTGTTTCAAGTGATTTTGGGCCCCGATTAACCAGGTCACCGACAAACCACAGTTCATCAGACTTCGGATCAAATTGAATTTTTTCAACAAGTGCAGTCAGCTCATCAAAGCAGCCCTGCACATCCCCGATAACGTAGATAGCCATAACAGAACTTCAGCTTTGCAGCATTGAAAAACGGTGAAGTTTGCAATTTGAGTCAAGGCAACCCAGAGGGTAGAAACTCCACCAGCCGATCACGACACAGAATTCAGATGTGTTTCCCGAGCATTAAGGATTTAGAAGGCAAAGGGTAATGTGCTAGTGCAAAACACGAGGTGCGGCCAAGGTGAACGGGTTGATTTCTGCATCAAATTCTGTGCCGTCATCAGTCACCATCTGATAGCTCCCTTGCATGGTGCCTACAGGTGTTTCGAGCATCGTACCGCTGGTGTATTGAAAGGCTTCGCCAGGACGTAAATAGGGCTGTTCTCCTACTACCCCTTCACCCTTTACTTCCTGAGTCTTGCCATTGGAATCCGTGATGATCCAGTGGCGTGTCATGAGCCGGGCTGGCACAAGTCCTGTGTTATGTATAGTCACTGTGTAGGCAAAAACAAATCTATTTTGCCTTTCATCAGCTTCAATAAATGCACTGTCCACACTTACATCAATACTATGAATTTCTGATTTTTCCACAGTGCTTTTTTTATGCATCTACACGATCGTGTTTCAAAAAAAACATATCACCCCGAGAGCAGGTTGGCAAGATTTATATACTGTTGCACAGATATTTCCTGTGGGCGGTGGCGGGGGTCGATGTCAGCCCGTCGAAGTTCCTTTTCCGTCACATCTTTTGCCAGGCTGTTCTTGATTGTTTTACGCCGTTGCTGGAAGGCAGTCTTCACCAGTTGATTGAACAGCACCCGGTTACGAATCTTTCTCGAAGTGGCTGGGTCCGGCCGTATGCGTATGAAGCATGAGGTTACTTTGGGTGGCGGGGAGAACATATGAGATGCGATATCAAACAGGCTCTCCACTTCATGATAGCTCTGCATGATCACACTAAGCCGACTGTATTCCGAGGCTTTTGGTGCTGCCGTGATTCTTTCGGCAACTTCTTTCTGAAGCATGAAATGCATGTCGGAAATTATTTCGGAAAATTTCAACAGGTGAAATAGCAGGGGGGTTGAAATATTGTAAGGCAGATTGCCAATCAGCCGGATCGCCTGGTCTTCCTTGGCAAGGCGATGGAAGTCGAACTTCAGAACATCGCCCTGGTGCAGGGTTAATGCTCCGGCTCCCCGGCATTGCTTGAGTAGTTCTTCGGACAGGGCCTGATCAACTTCAATCGCATGCATGGCACCTGCCGCCTTCAGTACGGGCAGGGTGATGGCACCGAGTCCGGGGCCAATTTCACAAATGTTCTGCTTTGGGGCAGGGGCTATCGCCTGTGTTATCGCGGAGATCGTGGTTTTGTCTGTCAGCAGGTGTTGTCCCAGGCGTTTGTTGAGTTTCATAGTCACTGCTGGCTCCCTGGTGAATTCCCCAAGGTTCTGGCTTCCTTCGTTTGGCCTGAAATCACCCTTAATGGCTACTTGGAGGAAAGGCTGTAGCCTGCTGGGCATGGTATACCCTAAAGCAGCAAGTCAATACTACTGCGTCGGTTTTTCGGCAGGCGCCGCAGGAGAGGCAACATCCGTGCTTGCCGCTGCTTGTACAGGTTTCGTGTCCTCAATAGGGTCGGGGACCCGGGCTTCCGTTTCTCGGACAGCGTATGTACAGATAATTTCGTAATGTTCCTGCTCGATCGGTTTTACCAGGGTGAGAGTAATAGTGATATCCGGATGGTAAAGCAGGAGTTGTTTGCTCTCCTTTAAGACGTTCGATGTTGCTGAATCCGTGATTACACCAAACCGCAACCCCAGACTTTTGCCGATCTGATTCGCAATGCTGCGCAAGGCAGCCAATGCAGTAGAGTTTTCTCTAAGCACAAGCTGCCCCAGGTGGGTAACGCCAAGGGAGGAAGCATCTTCTGTGATTTGCAGAGCCCGTGCTTTACTGGAGAGGGGTTTGAATTTGAATGCAATCTCGCCACCCTGAAGGAGTTCAAACTCTTCGGTGCTGGAAATAGTAATGAAGCGACCCAGATCCACGGCATATGCGGCAGGGATGCAGCAACAAATCAGCAACACCGCGAGCAGTGCAGGTTTTTTTGAGTGGCTCATCTGTCCTTGTCGGGGTAAAAGTGATTAAGCTGCATTTTTATTTTGATTTGCCGGGGACAGTTGCTGCCAGTTTCGCGGCCATCTCTGCCGCTATGCGGATGCTACCAGCATCTGCAATCCCCTGTCCTGCGATATCCAGTGCAGTGCCATGATCCACAGAAGTACGAATCAAGGGCAGGCCCAGTGTCACGTTGACGATATTTCCGAAGTCGCCGTACTTTATCACGGGCAAGCCCTGATCGTGGTACATCACGACGATCACGTCTCTGGTGCGGGGTTTGTGCCGGGCAAAGGCTGTGTCGGCGGGTATTGGGCCTTCTAGCTGCAAGCCCTGTTTGCGAAGTCTGTCAAGCGCCGGGCTGATAATTTCCTTTTCCTCTGATCCCAGATGCCCGTTCTCGCCTGCATGAGGGTTTAATCCGCATACGCAGATAAGCGGGTCTTCGATGCCGAACCGGTTAACCAAGTCATGATGCAAGACTCTCAGCACCTCTTCAATGCGCTGCGCCGTTATCCGGGCAGGCACATCAGCAACTGCCAAATGGGTGGTCATGAGTGCCACACGAAGTGTTTGTGCTGTTTCTGTGTTGCCCATCTCATTGCTCAGCAGCATGACCGGACAGCCCCCCGTTTTCTCGGCGAAAAATTCTGTATGCCCTGAGAAAAAAATTCCTGCTTCGTTGATAATGCTTTTTTGTACAGGGCCCGTTGCCACTGCTTGGCAGGCATCAGTCCGGACAAGTTCGATTGCCGTGTTCAGGGTCTCGATGACGTAGTTTGAATTTTCGACATCCAGCTCTCCTGGGACAACCTGATTTGGGACCGGGATATCGACAACCTTGAGCTGACCTGGATCATGGGCTGCTGGCATACCCTCCGGGTTGAAGATGTTTATGGACACGTCGATGTGCAGTTGCCTGGCAAGACTTTCCAACAGCGCTTTGCTGGCAACAGCTACGATCTCAAATGCAAGCGTTTGCTGGGCGAGCTTGAGCACGATTTCCGGTCCGATGCCGGCAGGCTCGCCAGGCGTTACAGCAATACGAGGGATGGGTTGCATAGCAGCAGTCGACAGATGCAGGTGGCCGGGAAGCCAGGGTCAGTTGGAGGAGTGCAACCGATTTTCTATATAACTCTCATCACGAAGACGTCTTAGCCACAGCTCGGTTTCTTCCTCGATTTTCCTTTGCCTGATTTGTGCCAGGGCTTTGGCACGGATTGCTTCCTGAGTATTGTCATGTTTGCGCACATCCAGCAATTGCACAATGTGCCAGCCATACTGGGTGCGAAACGGTTCGCTGACCTGCTTGGGCTCCAGATTGTCAACAACTTGCTTGAATTCAGGCACAAAAGTGCCTGACACGGACCATCCCAATTGGCCACCGTTGAAAGCGCTGCTCAAATCCTCGGAGTGTTCCTTGGCAAGCTCGCCAAAATCCGCACCCGTCTCTACCCTTGACTTGATGTCTTTCAGTTTTGTCTCGGCAGCCTCGTCGGACAACAGGGCATTGGTACGGATCAGGATATGGCGCGCCAGCACCTGGTCAACCATGGTTTCTTTTTGTATTTCCCGTTGCCCTAAAAGCTTGAAAATATGGAATCCTGAAGGGCTCTGCATGATTTTACTGATCTCGCCCGGGCTCATCTGGTCGATTTGCTGCAAGAAAATCTGCGGCAGTTGAGCCCTGTCCCGCCAACCCAAATCACCACCCTGAAGTGCATCTTGGGCATCAGAAGCAGCAATGGCAAGCTGGGTGAAATTGTTTCCGGATACGGCACGCTCGTATACTGAAGAAGCACGGTTTGCGGCATTTTTGATTTGTTCCGGTTTCGGGCCCTCCGGGACTGCAATCAGGATATGTGCAACATGATACTCATGCTCTTTTCGCAACAGTTCGCCCTCCGATCGGGTGAGCAACTCTTCAATTTCGGTTTCTGATACCTGGATATTTTGATCGATGATGCGCTGGCGCAACTGCTCGATGATCATCTCATCCCTGATCTGGTTCCTGAACACGGCATAGTCCAATCCCTGTTGCAGCAGCGTATCGCGAAACTGTTCGAGATTCATGTTGTTGCGTCTTGCCAGTCTGCGCATTGCCTGATCCAGGGTCAGCACGTCAATCTGTATGCCGCGGCGTTCTGCAAGCTGCAACTGCAAGCGCTCTACAATCAAACGCTGCAGCACTTGCTCAACGAGGACATCTCTGGGTGGAAGTGCGCTGCGGTTTTGGTTGAACTGGCGTATCAGGACCTGTATGCGTTGCCGAAGCTCGCTTTCCATGACGACATCGTCTTCCACGACGGCCACAATTTGGTCAAGTGCCTTTGCGCTGGCGCCAGTAATCAACAGCATGGCACCAAGCATGTACAGGATGAGCTTCATTCTGGTTTCGCAGGTTTCAGCAGTGAGGGGATGGATAATTTCTAGTAAATATCTCGATCGTCTTGGTCATCGTACCCGCGCACTCCGCGTTTCAGCAATTCACCCAGGGGTGAACCGATCTGTCCCAGACCTTTCAGAACGAGCTGGAATTCTATGCTGTTATTATAGTCCTCGTTTATATTTTGACTATAGCGTCTTCCTGCCAAACGGAGTTTCCAGCAGCAGGTCTCGTACTCCAGCCCGGCAAGCAATTCCAGGTTGCGCTTGTTCTGCAGGTCATAATTCCAGCGCGTGACGGTACGCCAGTGATTATTCAAGGGCAGCACCATGGAAACATCGGATTGTTCCAGGCTTTGTTGCCGGTTTGTAACCGGATCGAGCGGTTCTGTGCTTTTGTGCCGGTAACGGTAGGCTAGATTCAGTAACCGGTCGTTTTCGTCGCGGTAGTGAAAGCGTACAGAGTTTCTCTGCGTACGATCATTACGGGTATCCAGCAAGATCGAGCCGATTGCCTCCCAACGTTCACTGAGCCCAAGCTTCAGTTCCGCAGCCACTTCCGAGGACGGGCTACGCTCCTCTGGTACACCCGGCCCCCATGTTTTCCGATCCCTGAAATAGAAGATGCGCCCGACACTGGCTCGCAACTTCTCCTTGCCATTGACCGTATTCAGGATTCGCGAAGTCACGCCTAGGCTCAAATGATCTGCTTCCCCAATACGGTCGTGGCCACTGAAACGCCGGCTGCGAAAAAGCTGTTCAAACCCGAATTCATACTCCTTGGTATCGAAAAGCGGGATTTCGGTCTGGTTGCGAAACGGGGTATGAAGGTAATAGATTCGGGGCTCGAGGCTTTGAATAGCCGCAGAATTTTTCAGGTCTCTTTCAAATTTCAGTCCGGTATCCAGGTAAACACTAGGTACGCTACGCCTGGGCTTGTCATCCAATCCATCTTTGCGATGCAGGTCATACCGGGTATGAGTCAGGCGGATGCCGGGGCGGACAAAATAGGCTGTACTCTCAAAAGGTCGTTCAACGGCAAGTTGCGAGTGAAACCGCTCACCATCGATTTTGTCATCATGCTGGAAGCGCACCCATTCGTTCTCGATGAAAAAGTCAAACCCGCCCAGCGCAGACAGGTAATTCCCCTTCATTTCGAGCTGTGGAAGACGTTTGAACGGCTCTTCTTCATTGCTCAAGCTGGAATCTACCACCTGGAAACCCTGCATGAAGGCCGCGAGTTCCCAGTGTTGCCCCTGATAGCTCATGCGTCCAAATTGCTCGATATATTGGGTACTGCTGAGGCCAAGACCGTCCCCAAGGTCCTCGAAATACATCTTGTCGGAAGCCCGGTTGTACAAAAGCTCCAGTTCGATTCCCGGAGTCAGGGCTCCCCGGTACTCGACGGATGCTAGATACCGATCGTCATCGAACTCACTATCATCCAGATACTCCACGCCGACCTGCGCCAGCCCTGCGCGATTCAGGTAGCGGTAGCTGGATTTCAACTGTAATCCACGGTCTGCGAGCAGGCGGGGCGCAAGGATTGCATCTTGGTTGGCAGCAATATTCCAGTACCAGGGGAGTTCGAGCGTTGGGCCAGAATCACTGGAGTTGCCGAAGGTGGGAGCCAGAAATCCTGATTTTCGGGCATCGTCAATAGGAAATCGTATCCACGGTGTGTAAAAAACAGGTATGCCCATGAATCGTGCGGTGACGTTTTTCCCGGTTCCGTCACCGGAAGTTTTGTCCAGTTCAAGTGTGCTGGCTGCAAGCTCCCACGAGTTGTCTCCCTCGGCACAGGTTGTGTAGGTTGTATTTTCCAGGTAGGCAAAATCTCTGGAAGTCCGCTCGATGTGGTCTGCTTGACCACGCGCAAGCAACGGCTTGTACCGGTAGGCGATGGAATTCGACTGAAAGTAGCCCGTATCAAGGTTGAGCTGGGCCTCCGCACCTTCCATGATCCACTCCCCATCTTCGATGCGCACATCGCCATGGGCCTGTACTGTTTGGTCGTGTTCTTGATAGTGCAACAGGTCTGCATTCAGCACTTGGGTTCCCCGCCTGATCTGCACTGCCCCCTGCAAGGTGACTGTGCCTTTTCCATCGCGCTCGATGTGATCGGCACTCAACTGAACGGGTGCGTCGGAATCCGGCGGGCCAGCGGTTTCAGGCTCCGGGGCCACTTGGCAAACCGGATGTGTGGGATTCTGGTTTTCCTGGCCTGTGTTTTGGTCTGCACGCTCGGCAGAGGCTTGCCCGGCAGCCTGCACTACAAGGAATAGGCTTGCCAGGATGGCCACACCTAGCTTGTTATTGATGGTTTTCGACATGGGTGGCGGATGTGCAAAACAAGCGTGTGATGGTAGCACGGGCGGCACAGGATTTTCAGGTGACCGAAGGATGCGCCACCCCGGTCAAGCCCCGCCGCGGATACAGTTTTCGCAGCCGCGGCCCAGGCCTGCAGGAAACGGCCAGCTGATGCACAACAGTATATCCCCGGGTGTGAGTACAGCTTGTTGGCCGGGATGGTGCGTGCCAAAACTACCGCAGGAGTGGTGCAATGACGAGGCTCACGATGGCCATCACATTGATCAGAATGTTCATCGATGGGCCGGAAGTATCCTTCAGCGGATCACCTACCGTATCACCCACTACTAGGGCCTTGTGGACATCGGACCCCTTGCCGCCAAGATTTCCCTTTTCGACATACTTTTTCGCATTATCCCAGGCGCCCCCGGCAGTGGTCATGGTCAGTGCAAGCAGGACACAGCCCAGCAGTGCGCCCCCAAGCATCCCGCCAAGCGTCTTTGCACCAAAGCCGAAGCCGACGACCACTGGCGCGATCACGGCCAGCAAGCCCGGGGTAACCATACGTTTTAGCGCTGCCGTGGTTGCGATATCCACGCAGCGAACCGTGTCAGGCTTGGCTTTGCCATCCAGCAGTCCAGGAATCTCACGAAATTGCCGACGAATTTCCTTGATCATGTCGAAAGCAGCATCGCCGACAGCCGTGATAGTCAGGGATGCCACAATGAAGGGAAACACCCCGCCAATGAACAGTCCGATCAAGACCTGGGGATCGCTCAGATCCAGGGATATGGACTCTTTCCCGTGGCTGACTTCTGCCAGGAAGGCGGTGATGATTGCTAGGGCCGCCAGCGTGGCTGCACCGATCGCAAAACCTTTGCCTATGGCTGCGGTGGTGTTGCCCACCTCGTCCAGTTCGTCGGTGATTTTTCGTACATCATCCCCAAGCTCAGCCATCTCTGCGATGCCACCGGCGTTGTCGGCGACGGGTCCATAGGCGTCTATGGCCATCGTGATGCCTACTGTTGCCAGCATGCCCACTGCAGCAATGCCGACCCCGTACAAGTCTGCAAATTGATTTGCAAAGAATATGATTGCGGCAAGGCTCAGTACAGGCACAACCACAGATTGCGTGCCTGTCGCTAAACCCCCAATAATCACCGTTGCAGGGCCGGTTTCACCGCCCGTGGCAATCTTTCGCACGGGTGCACCCCCGGTGTAATATTCGGTGATCAGGCCAATAATGATCCCGCCGACGGCCCCGGCGAGTACGGAAGCCCACACGCCAACATCAACTCCTAGTGCCTGTACAACCCAAAAGGCTGCGACAATAAAGATCACTGCTGCAGAAAAGGTCCCGATCCGAAGAGCCGTTGCAGGAGATTTGCGGGCCGCTATTTTGACCAGGAAAATTCCCAGGATTGAACAGATAATACCGGTCGAAGCCAAGCCCAAAGGCAAGAACATCAGGGCCTGTCTTTCGCCCAAGCGTTCAATTACGGCTGGCGCCAGGGTTGCAGAGATTGCCACAGTGGCAATGATCGAGCCGCAGTAGGACTCGAAGATATCCGACCCCATACCGGCCACATCTCCCACGTTGTCCCCCACATTGTCTGCAATGACCCCCGGGTTGCGTGGATCATCTTCGGGGATCCCCGCCTCGATCTTGCCGACCAGGTCTGCGCCCACGTCCGCACTCTTGGTGTAGATGCCTCCACCGACCCGGGAGAAAAGGGCTACAACCGATGCACCCATGCCAAAGCCATGGATGACATTTGCTGTTGCGGGATCGCGTCCAAACGCCAGATACAGGCCACCGAGTCCCAGCAGGCCCATCGCTGCCACGGTGAGTCCCATGATGGAGCCTCCCATAAAGGCAACATTCAGTGCAGCATCACGTCCTTTTTCATGTGCCGCCACGGTAGTTCGAACATTGGCTCGGGTCGCCGTGTACATACCGATATAGCCGGCCGCCGATGAACACAGTGCACCCACCACAAACGAGATCGCGGTATTCGAACCCAGATCGGAAAACCAGATAAGGACGGCGACCAGTGCGGCAAAGACAAACAGGATCGAATACTCGCGACGCATGAAGGCCATGGCACCGGTGTGAATGGCATCTGAAATTTCGACAACAGTGCTGCTGCCCTGGGGATAGCGTAGTACCGACCTGTAAATCCATAACGAGACGATAAGGCCCAGGATACCCAAGGTGACGGGCAGGTGGTGAATGGTCATGAAAATTTTCTCCCTATCGAGATGCCAAAATTGTTGCCTGTGGCCGAAGAAGTAGACGGTATCCAGATAAATGAATATCAGTCCTCACAGACCGAAAACGGGGTATTGTACTTGAATACTGGTGTTCGCCAACATGCAACCGTGCACAATTCCTTCATTCGGGCACCCATGGTTTCTGGTAAATGCCGAGGCAGTCCGCAGGAAACCGCATGGAAAAAGTGTATCCGCACAGATACGGGGTGTATATTTGCTACCATCACCGAGTCGCACACTGGATTGTATAGTCGAAATTGGCTGCCCGCGATTTTTTTAAAGATATAAGGCTGGAAAAACGCTATTTCAGGACACGGATCTATCTCGTGGCCCTGCTCGTCCTCCTGTGCATGCTGATACTGGCCCTGCGTTTGTTTTATCTGCAGGTCAGCAGTCATGACTACTATGCAACCTTGTCCCAGGAAAACCGGATGAAAATCGTGCCGGTGCCTCCCACGAGAGGGCTTGTCTATGACCGGAATATGAACTTGCTGGCCGCCAACAAGCCCAGCTACCAGATCAGGGTTACACCGGTAGAAGTGGATGACATGGAACAGGTGATCTTGCAGCTTGGACGACTTATTGATCTCAAGGAGCATCACCTCAAGAAATTTTATGGGGACCTGGATCGCAAGCAGTCATTCGAGTCCATCCCTCTCAAGGTCAATCTGAGCGAAGACGAAGTGGCACGTTTTTCGGTCAACCGTCATCGATTTCCGGGCATTGAGATAACCGCGCAGGCTAGCCGCTACTACCCGATGGCTGGAGTGAATGCTCATGCCTTGGGATATGTGGGACGAATCAACGCCGACGAGATACAAAAGCTGGATAAAAAGGACTACAGCGGGACCACCTATATCGGCAAGGTGGGTGTGGAGAAATTCTATGAACAGGCCCTGCATGGCACCGTGGGCTACCAGCATATCGAAATCAATGCGCAGGGCCGCAGGCTGCGGGTATTGGAGAGCATCCCCCCCGAGCCGGGTAAAGACGTCATGCTGACGCTGGACGCACGGCTACAGGAAGTTGCGCTGCGGGCCCTTGGAGAGCGAAAGGGTTCTGTCGTGGCCATAGAGCCGGAAACGGGTGAAATACTGGCTTTTGTCAGCACGCCCACGTACGACCCCAACCAGTTCGTGAACGGTATCAGCAGCATGCAGTATGCCCAGTTGCGCGATAACCCGGATCAGCCGCTGTTCAACCGGGCCTTGTCCGGCCTGTACCCGCCTGGTTCAACCATCAAGCCGATGGTCGCTCTGGCCGGCTTGCACTACGGGGTAGCCCGGGCAGACGACACCATGTGGGCAGGCCCGTTCTATCAGCTGCCCGGCAGCCAGCACAAGTACAGAGACTGGAAAAAGGAAGGCCATGGCATGGTGGACATGCCAAAGGCCATCGTCCAGTCCAGCGATGTCTATTTCTATACGCTGGCTTACGAGCTCGGGATCGACCGCATGGCCGAGTTCCTTGCCCAGTTCAATTTCGGAAGCAGGACAGGGCTTGACACTTGGGGTGAGGCAAAAGGCATCCTGCCTTCACAGGAATGGAAGCGCAAAGCACACGGGCAGCCTTGGTATCCCGGTGAAACGGTCATCATGGGCATAGGCCAGGGCTACTTGTCTGCCACTCCGCTCCAGCTTGCCCTTGCAACCAGTGTCTTGGCCACGCGCGGGCAAGGGGTACAGCCAAAATTTTTACGGAAATTCTTACCTGCGGACCGCCCATCTGAGGATGAAAATGGCAGGAGCCAAGTCTCTACCCCGCATTCCGTCGACCTCGCCAATTCAATTTATTGGGACCGGATTGTCGAAGCGATGGAGGATTCCGTGCACGAGCCGAACGGGACTGCATATGCAGTAGGAAAGGATGCCGGCTACAGGATTGCCGGCAAGACTGGAACCGCACAGGTATTCAGCCTGAAAAAAGACGGAGAGTACCGGGAGTACATTGAGGAAGAGATTGACGAGAAACTTCGCGATCACGCCCTGTTTATTGCATTTGCCCCCGCAGACAAGCCAAAAATCGCAATTGCAGTGGTCGTGGAAAATGGCGGTGGTGGCGGCACTGCCGCGGCTCCGGTAGCAAAAGCCGTCTTGGATCACTACCTGCTAGGAAATGAGTACGCGCAACAGGATGCCTCATGATTTCTATTCGCAGACGCATAACATGGCCACACTCAGCCCGATAACAAAACACGAAGCACGACCATTGCTCAATCTTGACCCCGTTTTGATGGGTGGCTTGATCGTGCTTTGCGGGGCAGGCTTGGCCGTGCTCTACAGTGCCGCAGACCATGACGGAGGTGTTGTCCTGCACCAGCTTGTCCATTTCATAATCGGTCTTGTGGTGTTGGTTTTCTTGGCACAAATCCCGAGCAAGCAACTGTTCAAATGGTCACCATGGCTGTTTCTGGGAGGCTTGGTATTGCTGGTCATGGTGTTGTTCGTGGGCTACAGCGGCAAGGGAGCGCAACGCTGGCTGGACCTGGGCGTTGTCCGTTTCCAGCCATCCGAACTAATGAAGATATTTCTCCCCATGATGCTCGCCTGGTATCTCAGCGACAAGCATGTGCCACCCTCCCTGCGGTATATCGTTGTGGCACTACTCATGATTGCAGCCCCTGTTTGGCTTATTTTCCTGCAGCCCGACCTGGGCACTGCAGTCCTGGTATTGAGTCTTGGTTTTTTTGTCATTTTCCTGGCCGGGATTACGTGGCGGCTGCTGGCAGTTTCGGGGAGCCTGATTCTGGCCAGTGTGCCGGTTTTTTGGTTTTATCTGCACGATTATCAGCAGCAGCGGATTATTACCCTATTGAGTCCTGAAAGTGACCCGCTGGGTGCCGGATACCATATTATTCAATCCAAGATAGCACTGGGCTCCGGTGGCCTGTACGGCAAGGGCTGGCTGAATGGAACACAGTCCCAGCTTGATTTCCTGCCGGAGCGCTCCACTGATTTTGTGTTTGCCGTGTTTGGTGAGGAATTTGGCTTCTTGGGGACTGTACTGCTGTTATTCGTCTACGGGTTTATCGTGATGCGCGGTCTGAGTATTGCATCTTATGCAGAGGATACTTACTCTAGGCTGCTTGCTGGCAGCTTGAGCCTATCCTTTTTCGTTTATTTTGTGGTGAATATCGGTATGGTAAGCGGCTTGTTGCCGATCGTGGGAGTTCCCTTGCCATTGATCAGCTACGGAGGGACCTCGATGGTCACCATTTTGGCAGCCTTTGGAATACTGATGTCCATCCATTCAAGTCAAAACATGTTTACGTCCTGAGCCATGAAAAAATTATCGGCAGTTGTGTTTGCCCTGTGCATTTTCGCGGTCAACCAGGGGTCTGCAAGCGAAAACTATCTGGACCTTGCAGAGGTCAGGAGCTTCATAGACGACTTTTCAGAACGGTATCAATACCCGAAATCCTCCCTGACTGCCCTGATCGGGAATGTGAAAAAACAGGTTCAGGTGCTGGATGCGATCCAACGCCCGGCAGAAAAGAAAAAGAACTGGCGCGAATACAGGGAGATATTCATCACCACAAAGCGCATCGATGAAGGTTTGCAATTCTGGGCCGAGAATGCCGTCATCCTGGAGGCTGCGGAGAGGCAGTTTGGCATTCCCCCCGAAATCATCGTTGCCATCATCGGAGTCGAGACATTCTATGGACGATACAAGGGCAGGTATCCGGTTCTTGATTCGCTCGTCACGCTGGGATTTGAATATGAGCCACGGAAGAAGTTTTTCCGCAGCGAGCTGGAGCATTTTCTCCTGCTGACAAAAGAAGAGGCACTGGACCCTTCCGAGATCAAGGGCTCATACGCAGGGGCCATGGGTAAGAGTCAGTTTATTTCCAGCAGTTACCGGAGATACGCGGTTGACTTTGACGGAAACGGCACGCGGGATTTGTGGGGGAGCAATGCGGATGCCATCGGCAGTGTGGCCAACTACCTGAAGGAACATGGGTGGCAGATGGGCCAGCCTGTCACTTTCCCGGTCACCGTAAAGGGGGATCGGTACAAGGCGCTTTTGAAGAAGGGACTCAAGCCTGCTGCTCCGATTTTCGAGTTGTCACAATATGGCATCAAGCCGCACGACGATTTGCCCGTAAAGGAAGGTGAAGTCGCGCTGCTGGAGTTTAAAAAGGACAATTCCACTGAATACTGGGTCGGGCTGAACAACTTTTATGTTATCACCCGCTACAACCACAGTTCCATGTACGCAATGGCTGTGTATCAACTAAGCCAACAGGTCAAACAGGATTTTAAAGACTACGTTGCTCAGAACTGAATCTCTTAGGTTTGCAGTCTGTTTCGTCAATGCATGGATTTTTGTTCTGCTGGTCTCGGGACAGGTAGCCTGTACATCAAAAAAACATACGGCGGTGGTTTCCGTGATTCCGCCTGTGTCAAAAGCGCCTTCACGCGGGTTACCGCCTGACCCGATTCCCCAGGCTGAGCCGCGCAGTCGCTACGGCAATCCACCGTCCTATACGGTGCTTGGCAAGCGTTACCATACGCTGTCCACGAGCCGTGGCTTTACTGAACGTGGCATTGCCTCCTGGTATGGCAAAAAATTCCACGGCCGACGCACTTCCAGCGGTGAGACCTATGACATGCACGCGATGACGGCCGCCCACACCCGCTTGCCATTGCCGACCTATGTCCAGGTTACCAACCTTGAAAACGGCAAACAGGTGATCGTGCGGGTAAACGACCGTGGACCTTTTCATCAAAACAGGGTGATTGATTTGTCGTATTCAGCGGCCACAAAGCTCGATATTGTCACCAAGGGGACCGGCCTAGTGGAAATTCGTGCACTCGATCCATTACACTACCCGCTGGCACAAAAATCCGGAACAAAAGCCACACAAAATACCGATACTGAAAAGACCGAAAGTACAGCGATCTGGACCCAGGAAACGGGCCAGCGGGTCATCCATGGAAGGCCTAAAGTATTTGTACAAGTGGGTGCCTTCAGCAAACGCACGAGTGCGGATCAGCTGTCAAACCAACTTCGTAATCTCAATCTCGGGGCTGTATCCGTGTCCTCAATCGCGGGGAGCACAGGGAAGCTCCATCGGGTACGAATCGGTCCATTGCCTACTGTTCAGTCTGCCGACAGTACCTTTGCCAGGCTCACTGATATGGGCATGAGAGAACACCGGATCGTGATTGAGTGACTACTGCATGCGAACAGTTATTGGAGAACAGAAGGTTTAAGGTTTGATGAAGCTTAAGACAGCGATCTCAATTCTGGCCCTGCTATTTGTTTGTACATCTGTACATGCAGAACCGATCCCGATACCTGCAGCTCCAAAATTTGGGGCATCCAGCTACATACTGATGGATTTTGCAAGCGGAAGTGTTTTGGTGGATCACAATTCGAAAGAGCATGTAGAGCCTGCAAGCATCACAAAAATAATGACCGCATATGTCGTTTACCACGCCCTGAAAAGAGGTGATGTAGGCCTCGATGATCAGGTCTTGGTGAGTGAGAAAGCCTGGCGCAGCATAGGTTCCCGGACCTTTGTTGAAGTGGGAAGCCGGGTTTCCCTCGAAGACTTGCTGCTGGGCATGGTCGTACAGTCGGGCAACGACGCCAGCATTGCGCTGGCTGAACATGTAGCCGGTACTGAAGACAGTTTTACGAGCATGATGAATGCTCATGCAAAACAGCTGGGTCTTGAGGACACCAGCTTTATCAATGCGACGGGCCTGCCGGCTCCCGGGCATTACACAACTGCTTATGACATTGCCTTGCTGTCTCGCGCGATGATCAAAGAATTCCCACAGGAATATCAACGCTATGCACAAAAGGAATTCACCTACAACGACATAAAGCAATACAACCGGAACCGTTTGCTTTGGCGTGACGATGCTGTAGACGGCATTAAAACTGGGTTTACCCAAGCAGCGCGTTATTGTCTGGCCGCCTCAGCTGCACGCAGGGACATGCGCCTGATTTCAGTAGTCATGGGTGCAGACAGTCCCCGTTCTCGCATGGTGAACAGCCAGGCGCTGCTGAATTACGGGTTCAGGCACTACGAGTCACACAAGCTGTATCAGGCAGGCCAGGTCCTTTCAGAACAGCGTATATGGAAAGGGGAGTCAAAGTTGACCCCGCTGGGACTGAATCAGGATCTTTTCGTGGCCATACCTCGTGGTCAATTCGGGGATCTGAAAGCTGTCTCTCAGATTCCGCAAGACATAGTTGCACCGATTGCGAAGGGAGATCGGCTCGGAACTGTCAAGATCAGCTTCAGGGGCGAAGCCATTGCCGAAAGGCCGCTCATCGCCCTGGACGCGAACCCGCGCGGGAACTTTTGGCGGCGCGTCGTGGATTTTTTTGCAAGATCTTGAAACTTCCTGCTTCAGACGTGATTCAAGTACCCGCTTTTTTGAATGGAGAGCACATGCCTCTTGAGGCATGCCGTATCTCACCTCTGGACCGTGGTTTTGTGTTCGGTGATGCGGTGTATGAGTTGATCCCCGCTTATGCTCGTAGGGCCTTTTGCCTGCAACAGCATCTGGCACGGCTTGCACGCAGCCTGGAACAGGTTCGTATTCCGGACCCCTATACGCGGACACAATGGGAAGCCATCGTTGAAAACCTTATACAGCAATCAGAGAGTGCGGATCTGGCTGTGTACATCCAGGTAACCCGGGGGGTGGCCAAACGAGATCACCCATTCCCTGAAAACGTGACTCCAACGGTGTTTGCCATGGCAAATCCGCTAGCCAGTATCGCAGATGAGGTACTGCAAAACGGGGTTGCGCTGATCACGGTCAAGGACATTCGCTGGCAACGCTGCGACATCAAGGTGACAGGATTGATAGCCAACATTTTGGCCAAGCAGGATGCATCGCAGTCCTCAGCCGCAGAGGCCATCCTGATTCGCGATGGTTTTGCCTTGGAAGGAAGCGCCAGCAATCTGTTTGTTGTGCGTGAAGGCATAGTCTACACACATCCAGAGGACAATCTGATCCTGCCAGGCGTAACACGCGATTTCATTCTGGAACTGCTAACTGAGCTGGGGCTGGAATTCCGTGAACAGGCGATTCCTGAAGAATGGCTGTACTCGGCAGATGAGATTTGGGTCACGAGTTCTGCAAGAGAAGTCCTGGCAGCTACAAAAATTGACCAGCATGTTGTAGGAAAAGGAGTTCCGGGTGAGCTTTGGAGGGATGTTTATGCGCTGTATCAGAAAAGGAAAGTATAGGGCTCATTTTGCTGGCGACTTGCAGGCTTGCAGGTTGATGTGAGTCCCCACGGCCTGGCTTTGTACGGTTACGCGCTGTGAAGAATCCAGGAGAAAGCACACTCAGGGTTCGTGATTTGGGGATACGGGAATATCTTCCCGTATATGAAAGTATGCGCCTGTTCAATGCCAGACGCAGTGCAGCCACTGCCGATGAATTCTGGTGTCTGCAGCATGCACCTGTCGTTACGCTAGGGGCGAATTCCAGTCACAGGCACATTCATTCAGGAATGAGTGTGCCTGTCGTGCGCACGGACCGGGGTGGACAGGTCACCTACCATGCACCGGGGCAGGCCATTGTCTATCTGTTGGTAGACCTTCGCCGGAAGGCCCTTGGTATCCGGAAGTTTGTACACCACATAGAGCAGGCTGTAGTTGATCTTTTGGGTTGCTACCAGGTTTCTGCATTTGCCCGAACCGATGCCCATGGCGTATACATAGGGGATGCAAAAGTTGCCGCACTTGGTTTGAGAGTCAGCGGCGGCTGTAGTTACCATGGTGTAGCGCTCAATGTCGATATGGACCTGGGTCCGTTTTCCAGCATGGATCCATGCGGGTTCCCTGGGCAGCCTGTCACGCAGTTGAAAGACCATGGAATTGAGTCCAGCTGCCGGCAGATCCATGCGGAATTGACAATGCAGTTATGTGAACACCTTGATTATAAAAAGACGGATATAGAAACCATTGGCCAGTAAGTCGCACCTCGCAAAACTTGGCGTGAAACGGCGCGGAAGCGAAAAGGTCATTCGCATTCCGATCAAGCTGGAGGGGTCTTTGCAACACCTTCCAAAGCCAGCGTGGCTTCGCGTACGCGCGCCGACTGCAAAGGTAAAAGCCTTAAAGAAACTGCTGAGAGAGCAGCAACTGCACACGGTATGTGAGGAAGCCTCATGTCCAAACTTGACCGAGTGTTTCAGTCACGGCACGGCTACATTCATGATCATGGGCGATATCTGCACCCGTCGCTGTCCTTTTTGTGATGTGGCACATGGCAGGCCATTGCCACTGGATGAGCAAGAGTCGGAACATCTCGCCGTAGCCATTGGGCGCATGGGGCTTCGATATGTGGTCATTACATCAGTTGATCGCGACGATTTGCATGACGGTGGAGCAGGCCATTTTGTGAAGTGCATACAACGTATACGCGAGTGTTGTACAGCAACGAAAGTAGAAATTCTCGTCCCTGACTTTCGCGGGCGACTGGATCGAGCACTGCAAATTTTGTCCCAGCAACCTGCAGATGTGTTCAACCATAACCTGGAAACTGTCCCGCGCCTGTATCCTCATGCCCGGCCCGGTGCTGATTACCGGCATTCACTGAAATTGCTGCACGAATACAAAAAACGACATCCGCATACCCCTACAAAATCAGGCTTGATGCTGGGTCTTGGTGAGCATACGGAGGAGGTAGTTCAGGTGATGAAGGATCTGCGTACACATGAAGTAGACCGGCTTACCTTGGGGCAATATCTGCAGCCAAGCCGCCATCACTTGCCCGTGCAACGCTATCTTGACCCAGCGGAGTTCGATCGGTTACGTCGTGTTGGAGAGGACCTGGGCTTCTATCATGTGGCAAGCGGCCCATTGGTCCGTTCTTCTTATCATGCGGATATCCAGGCATATGGGCACTGAACCGTATCCGGCCGGTTTGCCGGGCTGCAAAGCGATCAGGGTTTGAACTTGTGCCGAAGCGGTCGGGGATTCATCCGCCGATGTTAGCTTGTGTTTCGATTCTGCAAGTGCCGCTCGGCCTCGCGAAGCCGTTCAGGTGTGCCAATGTCAAACCATGTGCCCTCATAGTGTTCGGCACTTACTTTTTCTTGGGCGATGGCAGAATGCAGGACAGGCGCTAGGGCCTTTTGTCCGACTGCGTGTTCTTTGAACAGCTCCGGCATGTAGATGCCAATACCACTGAAGGTCAAAAAACTCCCCCCCGAACTACAGGCCTTGCCAGACTCGTAGCAAAAGTCACCGTTTGGGTGGTGTGCCGGATTATCTACAAGCACCAGATGTGCAATGTCATGCCCAAGGCCGGGAAACGAAAGAGGGTGGTCGCACCAGATATCACTGCTTATTACCAGAAATGGCCTGTCTCCCAGAAGTGGCAGGGCATGAACAATTCCTCCTACTGTTCCTAACGGGTTTTCCCCTTCAGGGGAATACTCTATGTGTACCCCGTAGTGCCTGCCGTCACCGAGCTTTTGCCTGATCGTGCTTCCCAGATAGGAAAGGTTGATGACAATTTCCCTGTAACCTGCAGATTTGAGCCTCATGAGGTGATGTTCGATCAGAGATTGGCCTGCAAGCTTGATCAGGGGCTTCGGGATTTGTCGGGTGAGAGGCCTCATTCGTTCCCCCAAACCCGCAGCCAACAACATGCACTTCATCATGATCGGAAAAAAACCTTCCTGTCTATGAAATCAGCCAATTCATGGGTCTCAGGATATTTTGGAGCAACGGATTTTATGTATCCCAGGGTACGTGGGATATCCTCGAGGTAGCCCGGCTTTTTGTCACGCAGATTCAGGCGTGCAAAGATTCCAATGGCCTTCAGGTGTCGCTGGATCCCCATCAGATCAAACCACTTCAGAAAGGTTTCGTCACTGATGCGGGAAACGATGTTTTTTTTCATCAGCCTGTCCCTGTAGTCAAGTGCCCAGGCCTGCACACGATCGGGAGGCCATTGAATATAACAGTCGCGCAGCAATGAGACTGCATCGTAGGTAAGTGGTCCACAAACGGCATCTTGGTAATCGATAATGCCTGGCCAGTCCGTATCAATCTTCATCAGATTGCGCGAATGATAATCCCGATGAACAAAAACCTGTGGTTGATCCAGTGCATTGTTTTTCAGGTGTGTAAAGGCACTGCTCAAAATCTGCAAACTGGAATCTGACAGCTTGATGTCCAGAAGCTGGACCAAAAACCATTGCTGGAATAGCTCCATTTCCTGCAACAAAAGTTCCTGGCTGTATTCGGGCAGGCTGTCTGCAGGAATCTGCTGAATAACGGTCAGTGCTTCAAGCGCATTGTCGTACAGGCTGTCAGCATTTTCTGCATCCAGAATGTCCAGAAGCAATGTGTTGCCGAAGTCGTCCAGAAGGAAATAGCCGGAATCCAAAAAACTGTAGTGGATATGCGGCACGGGCAGGCCTTCCGCTTCCAGCAGGTGTGTTACCTTTGCAAAGGCCTCATTCGATTCTTTTTCGGGTGGGCTATCGACAGCAATATATTGTCCCTGTTCAGACAGGAGCCTGAAGTAACGCCTGAAGCTCGCATCTTCAGAGGCCGGCTCAAGTGTGTACGAGAGATCTCCGAATATCTCCTTGATCCATTTGTGCAGTTGGGCAAGACGTGGGTCAGAATCCATTTTACGTGTCCGGGCCGGGGGTATAGCTTCAAGTGGAAGTGGGGTGGCCTGAGGTCAATTCCAAAGGCTCTGGTTTGGCAGGGCCTGCTGCAGTGTTTAGTGCATGCAGCTGTTACAGCAGGCTTACATTTTCAGCCTGGGGCCCTTTATCACCTTGGACTACATCCATGGACACTTTCTGACCTTCACGCAGTGATCTGCGACCACTGCTGACTATAGACTTGTGGTGCACAAAAACGTCTTCACCGTTTTCCTGCTCGATAAATCCAAAACCTTTCTTGTAATTAAACCACTTGACAGTACCTCTGGCCTGCCTGGATGTGGTCTTTGCGCTTCCCCGGGTTCTTGTCCCAATGTTGCGGGCCAGGTTAATCAAAACAGGCACGATGATGATAAATACAATGACCAGTCCCCCGGAAATCAATAATTTGGCAGTGTCACCGTCAATGAGGATAGCAAGTGCTATACCTACCATAACGCCCAGACTGATCAATATGGTGGGATTGATTTTCATGACGCGTGTTTTTCTCCTGGGCTTAGCTGTTTGGGTCAAGCATTGGCTGCCGAAAGCGGCGGCCCGTATTGCGCATGATACCTGCCGTGATGTTCATTGAATAGTTTTGCTGTAGATTTTTGACTTGCGCATGTCGTCATAGAGCACCTGTTTTTGCATTGGTAGGTCTTCGATTTTTGCGGATTCAAAACCATGTTCTTGGAACCAATGCTCGGCTTGCGTCGTCAGTACGAAAAGCTTGCTGAAGCCAGCCTCGGAGGCTTTCTTTTCCAGGTGCATCAACATTTTGCTGCCGCGACCGATGGACTGGAATTCCGGGTGTACTGCAAGACAACCGACTTCGGCAGCATTTTCTTCCGGGAAAGTGTGCAAAACGCCGCAGGTCAGGAGTACACCGTCTCGTTCTATGACATCAAAGCGGTCAATCTCAAGCTCCAATTGTTTGCGGGACCGTGCTACCAAGATTCCTTTTTCCATAAAGGGCTGTATGAGTTCGGCAATACCGTCCAGATCATCCAGTGTGGCAGGCCTGATTTCCTCATAGGCTTGAGCTGTTACCAGCGTCGCGGCACCGTCCAGACTATAAAGTTCTTCAAGCAGCGTGCCCGGCTTCTCTGTATCGACTAGATGTGTGTTCTTGACATTTTTCGAGCATGCCTGAATTGCGACACTCAAATAGCGTTTGGCCTCCTGTTTGTGCTCGGGAAGCTTCTCTACAAGTTCCTGGGCTTCCTCGATGCTGTAGTGATCTTCACCTTGTTCGTGCTGGCTTTGAAGCCTGAATTGGTCCAGTACCAGTATCAGTTTCTCACTTTGCAGTACACATGCAGTGTGCATTGCAAGTTCCGCACCCGGTAAAAGGAGCAGATCATCCGCCGTCGAACTGGTCATGGGGGTAATCGCTACGATGTTTCCCTTGTCTAGCTGCAGTTGCAGTGCAGTTTGGTTGATGCTGCAGTTATCCTCATGCTGGGAATCCACTTGACCTTGCTTGACTGCGTCAGAACCAGCCTCTAGGTAATCGCCACAGGCGACATCCAGCTTGGCACCTGCCAGTGGTGTATTGGCGAGGCTGGCAGAAAAAAAGGCTTTGACATTCTCACACATGTCACTTGCAGCGTTCTTGATCTCATCGATGGAGTCGTGGTCGGTGACATGTAAGGTGCAGTGCGGTCGGCTTTGCTCCGATGCAATTGTTTGCCGGGAAATCAATGCTCCATCCCCGAGTACCAGCACGAGCTTGGCACCCAGCGTGTGCATCAGTGCAAGGTCACGAATGAGTGCAGTCAGGCGGGTACCTGCCAACAAAACACGGCTGTTGATATAGACCACGAAAGTCTTGCCGCGATGAGTATGAATGTAATGGGCGGCTTGGCGAAAACTCCCGGTCTGAAACAGGGAAGTGCTATTCATGTTCACACTGCGATCAGATGTAGGGACAGGATAACGCGGTCAGTCTAGGGTAAGTCTATGAAATGATACGGATTCTTCGTAACCGGTTTTTGTGCTGTCCGAGGCTTGGCTCGCCCCTTATAATAGATCACTTGAGCGCTGCCGTAGGTAATGCCGTCAAGCTGGCGGATCACATTTTATACATAAGGAACAAAGAATGCTAAGAGTTTTATCGAGTGGGAAGAGCTTGTTTTGCCTGCTGCTGGCGTTGGCCGGTCCTGCGGTCCTGGCCAGTGGTGAGGTGCTGAAATCACCCATCCTCGATCGCGTGAAGGTGCTCTATTCGGCACCTGCCGATCTGGAAAACTTGACTCTGGAGCAGCTGCATGCGGAAAAGGCCGTACTTGCGAAGGAACTTGCGGCCATCCAACAGGTCAGTGATGCTCCTGAGGTTGCCAGACAGAAATTTCTCGAGACCGTTTTTGAGCACGATGACAAGCGATTGCAGATTGTCAAGGTCATCCACAAGCTCATCGACGAGTATCAGATAGAAGGAAAATTTCGTGACGAGTTGATCGGCTACAGCAATACGTTTGATCAGGAAATCAGAAATGCCCGCAAGCATGTACACACGCTGGATGACTATAAATCATATGATTTCAGATTTTCCGCCGTCTACATGTCGATGATGCTCAAGTTCAATGAGAGCCCCGAATTCCGCAAACGCATGGCTGCGGACATGCGAAACCCCAATACATCAATGGGCAGGTACCTGAAGGAACTGGATGAGTCCTATGCCGCAGTACTTCATGAGAAATATCGCATTCAGAACATCTATTCCGTTCATGAACTCGAAGATGCGATTGCTCTTATCAGTGAAGAAATCTCCAGGCGCGACCACACGGAATTATAGACGGGGCAAGCTGGGTCATGGTCAAGCAAGTTTGCGTGTTTTTAGGGATGATGCTCTGGGCGGTACCACTGCTTGCGGAAATGGGCGGAGAGGTTAGCGGGCCACCGGAGATGGTTACGGATGCACCACCTGCTGCCAAGCCGGATTCTGAACCACACACGACGCAAACGGAAAATGTCACCATCTACGAATCGAGATTTTTTCCTGGATTTCGACCGTGCACGTCACAGGACTATCATGACCATGATTTTGGCCCTGTTGCTTGTCAGGATGCTGCAGCTGCACGTGCACTGACTTCCCCCGCCCAAGAATACAGATCAGCTCCTAGCCCGATGGAAGCAGATTCGGTGTCTCAGGGAAATATCTACAAGCTGCGTTTTGGGCGTTTCACCAAGGACGAAGCCGCCAAACGGTAAGCGCATTCGGGCAATCTAAAAACTGCGTTATCCGTGTTCTCTGATCCATGTCGGGTCAGGGCATCAACCGGTCTTCTCCTGAGAGCGGGCAATGTCTCGGATTTACATCCGAGATTTCGTGAAAGAGGTTCGTCTTGGTTGCTTAGCTATTTTCGCACGCATATCGAGCCGATGATTTTCTGCAGCAATTCAATGGTCGGCTCAAGCGTGGAGAGTGCTATGAATTCATTGGGCTGGTGAGCCTGGTCTATCGAACCGGGTCCCAGCACCACCGTTTCCATTCCCATGGAATTGAAGAATGGGGCCTCTGTGGCAAAGGTCACGGATTTCGGTTTCTTACCGGTATACGAACTTGTCAATTCGACGATCCTTGAGTCACCAGCAGTTTCGAATGCGGGAACTCCGTCAAACAATGCCTTGAACTTGCAGGTAAGGCCAAGCGGGTCTGTTTTTTTGGTAATTCTCTCGTGGAGTTCATCTCTCAGGGTGTCGATCTGCATGCCGGGTAACAGGCGCAAATCAACGTGTAGCTCGCATTCTGCACAGATCCGGTTGGGGTTGTCGCCACCGTGGATATGGCCAAGATTCAAGGTTGGAATCGGTACGATGAAGTCATCGTTGGTGTACTTGTCAGCAAGTTCCCGTTTGAATTTGTCCAGTTCATTCAGCACCACACGCATGCCTTCCAATGCATTGTTGCCCAGCGCCGGATTGCTCGAATGACCGGCCTTTCCATAGAGCGTAATTGACTCCATGAACACTCCCTTGTGCTGGCGTACAGGGGTGAGGTCTGTCGGCTCGCCAATCACACAGAAGCGCCCCAGCTTTCTGTTTTTTTCTGCAAGTGTACGCACACCCTGCATTGTGCTTTCCTCATCAGCCGTTGCAATGATCGTAAGACGCTGTTCAAGGTTCTTGTCGACAAAATCTTTTGCTGCTTCAATGGCAATGGCCAAGAACGATTTCATGTCTGCCGTGCCCAGGCCATAAAGACGGTTATCGACTTGCTGGGCTTGGAACGGATCAGTATTCCAACCTGTTTGGTCATAATTCACGGTATCGGTATGGCCTGACAGCACAAGGCCATCTTCCCCTTCTCCGATCCATGCCAGCAGGTTATATTTTTCTTCTGAGGAAGGGACAATCTCCGTCTGGAAACCCAGGTCGTTCAGCCAGTTGGCTAGGCAGTCGATGATAGGCTTGTTGCTGGTATCAAATTGTGCCTGGGTACTGCTGACAGAAGGGATTGCAATTAGTTGCCCGATCATTTCAAGTAGCGGGGGTGGGGACTTCATACTACTGGGATCCTGTCATTTGCTGCGCAATTTCATAGATTGCATCCGCATCCAGTACTTGGTCGTTGGATGTAAACAGCCTGTCAATGCAGGCACGGTGCAGCTTCAATTTCAACGCCCCTATACCCAAGCCACCAAAAATTCTCTTGCCAAATCTTTCGGTGCCCCTGTCGTTCATGCTGATGCCCTCAAAGCCTAGGGGTTCTGCCGTACTGACATCGGCCAGAATTTCAATGCTGTCATGCTGTTGCCATTGGCTCGCATCCAGTAAACGGACACCTGCCTTGCCTGCGCCGAATACAATTTGTGCCCCTTCGAGTGCAGCGCAGGTCGAGTCGTCATCGCTGGCCTCTACAGGTACGAGCCGGACTCCAAATTGTCTTCCCATGTCATCGCACGCCTGCTCCGAACGACTCCTTTTCCGCGAGGTCAGGCGCACCTGGGCACCGCTTTGCGCGAGCATGACAGCAGCACGTTGTCCCACTGGCCCCGTACCGGCCAGGACCACAGCAGTCTTGCCTGCCAACGAAGTTGCTTGTTTCAACAAGGTGACACCGGCTGCGGCAGTGGTATTGCAGCCGTTGCTGTCCAGCATCACGGATACACGGAAATCTTGAAAAAAATGACTTTGCACGGCCTTGAACAAGGACTGGCCGCTGACGAGGTTGCTGCCGCCTATAAAAATTGCAGTGTTCCTCTTGTGTTTGGGGGCTCGTGTATAGATCGCACCTTCAACAAGGCTTGCGCAATTATTTTCATCGATGCCCCCAAGTTGGGTAACCCGGTCAGCCCCTCCATCGTAGGCGACCACAGAGTCAAACACACTGGGGATGGGATCCGTGTCGAAGTGGTATAAAAGCTTTTTCATGGTATCGGGATGTCAGCGTATCTCCACAGGAGCACTAGCCTGTGCTGCCGATTCCCGCTGCCACACAGTTGATCGACAGAAGCAGGGGGACCAGCACATTTTGCTTGTCCGCAGTATAGTGCTGTTCATTGCGAAACTTTTTGACCAACTCGGCTTGTTCAATGCCGACCTGGTTCAGGGATTTCAGGCGCCTGCTGAAGTGCCTCTTGAAATTCGGGAAGCGATCGCACAGATGATCCTCCCCGGTGACCTGCAAAACCATCTGGGTCGTACGTTCATACTCGGCCTTGATATCTGAAAAAATTGTTTCCCTGTACAGCGTGTTGACCACAAGTTCGGAAAATTTTTCAGCAACTTCCATGTCGACCAGCAACAATGTCTTTTCAACACTGTCCAATATCAGGCGAAACAATGAATGCGTATTATATAGTTCCTGCAGCAATTCTTTTCCCAGATCCCCGCGGATGCTGATCAGCTGTTCAAGGCTGCTTCCGACCCCATACCATCCCGGAACCATGATGCGGTTTTGTGTCCAGGCAAAAACCCAGGGAATTGCACGCAGGTCGTCAAGGGTGGCCGCTCCAAATCTGCGTGCAGGCCTTGATCCGATTTTCATCAGCGTCAACTCCTCAACGGGACTTGCCTGCTGATAGAACTCTACCAGACCCGGAAGTTGAATGAACTTGCGGTAGGTGACATATGCGGTACCTGAAAGTGCTTCCATGACTTCATCCAGTTCAGCATTGATCCGGAAGGCCGGATCCCTACCTGACATGAGCGTGTGCACAAGTGCACTCGCGGCAAGGATCTCCATCTGCTCTTCAGCAAAGCCATGGTTTGCATACTTGTACGATACGACTTCGCCTTGCTCCGTGACCCGCATGCGCCCGTCTATCGTACCGGCAGGCTGGGCTGCAATGGCGCGTCCGCTGGGTGCGCCACCTCGACTCACCGAGCCCCCGCGCCCGTGAAAGAATGAGGCAGGTATTTTGTGTTTTTCCCCTGCTTTTTTGATGAGGGTCTGTGCCTTGCTGATGATCCAGTTTGAAGTCAGGAACCCGCCGTCTTTGTTTGAGTCCGAGTACCCAACCATGACCTCTTGTGAGTCGCTGTTTCTGCGAATTGTGCGCCTGACAAATCCATATTCGAGCAGATCATTCAATATGGAAGGTCCCTGCTCCAGGGCCTCGATCGTCTCCAATAAAGGTACTACCAGAATTCGACAGGCCTCCAGACCGTCAACATCCGTGAACAGCCCCACATACTTCGCTAAAAGGTAAACTCCCAGCACGTCGGTTGAGGTTTGCGTCATGCTGAGGACAAAGACGCCAAACGCCTTTGGATCCAGCTTGCGTTGGTGGTGCTTGACCTGTTCCAGCATGGCCAGCGTGGCTTGCGCCTGATCAGATAGAAAATCAGTGTTCGGGATTACACGCAGAGGCTGCATGAGTTCACTGACAACCCATTCTTTCCACTTATCTGATTTGAAATCTGGAACATCGAAGTGGGTTTTCTGATGCAGTGCTTGCCAGATTTCTGCGAGAACACTATTTGTAACGGTTGTGTTCTCACGCAGGTCCAGACTGGCAGTTCGAAAACCGAAGGTGTCTACCATATGGCGCAAGGCAACTACATTCGACCTGCTCAAGTGCTCACATCGGGCATCATTGAGTCCGCGCTCAAGTGTCCGCAGATCAAACGCCAGATCAGCTGCGCTGTGGTAAGCGATATCGGATTTTCTGGGTTCATCAATATGCTCCAGTGTCGCGTCTATACTGAGCAGCATGCAGCTCAGGTACTGCCGGAATACCTCGCCTGGATTTCGTTTCGAAAAGGATTCTGTTTCCCCCAGCATTTCAAGTTTTTGTTCGAGGGCATTGAGAAAGTGCTCAGGAACTCTCAAAGAGTGGCTGGCAATACTGAGTTTGGCACAAAGCTCACGTAAATCCTGGCGATACCGCCTCAGGCTGGCCCTAGCGTTTTCACGAAGAGCGTAGGCAGTGACTTCAGTATCCACATTCGGGTTTCCATCCCGGTCACCGCCGATCCAGGAGCCGAAACGAAATACCGGCGGCACCTCAAATTCAATGTGCGGATACACTTTTCTCAAGGCACGGTCCAATTCAGCGTAGAATTTCATTGCGCTGTCAAACAGGGATTCCGTAAAAAAGTGCAGCCCCCACGTAACCTCTTGGGCCACGGTAGGTTTTTCCAGGCGGATCTCGCCCGTTAACCAAAGCAGGTCGATCTCGTTGCGCAGTTCATGGATCAGCTCGTCACGCTCCCGCGGCGTCCAGCGGGTTAGTTCCACTTGTTTCAGAAGAATGTATATGCGCCGGTGAATTTCCAGCACAGTTACACGCTTGGCTTCTGTGGGATGTGCAGTGATGACCGGACAGAAAAAACTCCTGTTCAGGACTTTCTGGATTTCTTCTGCGGGGATATCGTGCTGGGCTGCCATGGAAAACGTATGGGCAAAAGTTCCCGGCACACGGCGGCGTCCGTACTCTTTTTCAATCTGGCGGCGTTGCTGTACGTTTGCATTTTGCTCGGCAATGCTAAGTAGCTGGAACCAGATGCCATAGGCTTCCAGTATGTACAGGATTTGTGTATCCGTACCTTCACGAATGTCTCTGTGACCCTCTATGAAGGCTTCTATGTCAGGTTGCCGCGTGCGCAGTACACTGAGCAGCTGTTCGTACAGCAGGTCTACAAGTTTGTTCTCATAACTTGCGGCTGGATCAATGATGGCACGGCCACTGGCAACCCGCGTCAGCTGTGTCCAGGAAAGAGGAGGGGTGTCACTCATGCTGCATGTATAAGATCAAATCGATACATGCAATATACAGCAAGGGTGCAAAATACTCCCTCCCGCTTCGGGAAGGTATGCACCGAATCCGTGCTTGGGCAGGGGTAATATAAACTTAAACCAGCTTGTCTTTGGGTGTGTCACCTGCTTCGAATGCAGCCAGGTTTTCCAATACACGGTTACCCATCGCAATACGTGTTTCAGTCGAGGCACTGCCCAGATGAGGAAGTAGTACGGCATTTTCCAGCTCAAGAAAACGCTTATCCAGGTTGGGCTCGCCTTCAAATACGTCCAGGCCTGCACCTGCAATCGTGTCATTTTTCAATGCCTCTATCAGCGCATCATTGTCCACGACATCGCCACGCGCTGAATTGATCAGGAATGCGCTGGACTTCATTTTGGAAAGGTTTTCTTTGTTTAGGAGATGATAGGTTTCCTTGCCGCCTGGACAGTGGATTGATACGAAATCCGAGTTTGCAAGAACTTCATCGATCGATTCGCACTGTGTGGCGTTGAATTGCTGTATCACATCATCGGAGGGAGGGTAGGGGTCTACAAAGATAATTTTCATTCCAAAGCCATGGTGCGCACGCTTTGCCATGGCCTGTGCAATCCGCCCCATGCCGATCATGCCCAGGGTCTTGCCTGTCACCTTGGTAGCCAGCAGGTGCGTGGGTCGCCAACCCGTCCAGGCATTGGCACGCAGGTGGCGTTCCCCCTCGCTTGTACGCCTGGCTGCGGTCAACAGCAACGTCATGGCAATGTCCGCTGTGCAGTCGGTGAGCACTTCAGGTGTATTGGTTACGGTCAGCCCACGGGCTTTCGCTGCATCCAGATCAATATGGTTGAACCCCACACCGAAATTGCCGATAAACCGCGCACGCAGCGGTTCGGCGCTCAATACCTCCGCATCGACAGGGTCCGTCACGGTCGGCAGGAATGCATCACAGTTACCCAGTGCCTGCTTCATTTCATCCTTGCTCATGGCAACGTCGGTCTCATTCAGCTGCACGTCATATTTCTCTTTCAGAGTAGCTTCCACTTCCGCAGGCCAGGCGCGCGAGACGATGACTTTCAATTTGCTCATTTTATTTTTCTCCTAGGCAAGTTCTTTCAGAACGCGTTCCATGGTCGATCCGAGCTCAGACGGGTCCGGCGCGACAGTGACACCTGCATCCCTCAACAGTTCCACCTTCTCGGCGGCACTTTCACCCTTGCCGGATACGATGGCACCCGCATGACCCATGCGACGGCCCTTGGGCGCCGTCAGTCCTGCAATGTAGGCAACCAGCGGTTTGGTCATATGATTTTTAAAATACTCCGCAGCATCGGCTTCCTGGGGGCCCCCGATTTCGCCGATCAGCATGACGGCCTTGGTCTCCGGGTCTGCTTCGAACAGTTCAAGAATATCGCGGTGAGAGCAGCCGTTGATGGGGTCACCACCGATTCCGACACTGGTGCTGATTCCAATTCCAGATGCCTTCATCTGGGATGCGGCTTCGTAACCAAGTGTGCCCGAGCGTGCAACGATGCCAACGTTTCCGGGGATATAGATATGTCCTGGCATGATGCCTAGCAGGCATCTATCCGGGCTGATCGTTCCGGCGCAGTTGGGGCCGGTCAGGCGCATGCGATCTTCTTTCTTGTAGCGGTACATGTAACGCTTTACAAGCATCATGTCCTGTGCGGGGATACCGTCGGTGATTGCGACACAGGTTTTGATGCCCGCATCGGCTGCTTCCATGATTGAGTCAGCAGCAAATGAAGCGGGAACGAACACGATGCTGGCATCGGCCCCGGTTTCCTCAACCGCATCCTTCATGGTGTTGAACACAGGCAGGTCGAGATGGGTCTGTCCGCCCTTGCCAGGCGTTACGCCGCCGACCACCTGAGTGCCATATTCAAGCATTTCCTTGGCGTGGAACGTGCCAATTTTACCTGTGAAGCCTTGGATAAGTACCTTGGTATTGCTATCAATCATTATGCTCATGGGTGTCTCCTAACGCTTTATGAGGCTTCAATCGCGCGGTTGCGTTCTGCCACAACTTTCTCTGCAGCCTCAGACAACGTATCCGCAGTAATGACCGGATGGCCACTGTCTTTGAGCATCTGCATGCCTTTTTCCACATTTGTTCCGGAAAGACGTACAACGACGGGAGTTCTTACATTCAGCTTGTCGAATGCCTGTATCACGCCCTCTGCAATCCAGTCGCAGCGGTTGATGCCGGCGAAAATGTTGACCAGCATTGCCTTGACGTTTTCGTCATCCAGCACCAGCCTGAAGGCCTTGGTCACCCGGTCCGGGGAGGCGCCACCGCCGATGTCCAGAAAGTTGGCCGGTTCACCGCCTTTGTGTTTGATCATGTCCATGGTTGCCATCGCCAGTCCTGCACCATTGATCATGCAGCCGATGTCACCGTCCAGGCCTACGTAACTCAGGCCCCTGTCCGATGCTGCAGTTTCACGCGAGTCCTCCTGGGACTTGTCACGCAACTCGGAAATCTTCGGTCTTCGAAACAGGGCGTTATCATCAAAACTCATCTTGGCGTCCAGTGCCAGGATGTGGTTGTCCTTGGTGACCACCAGGGGATTGATTTCTACCAGGGTAGCGTCAAGTTCACGAAAGGCCTGATACGCGCCTTCGATGCAATGTACTGCCTGGCTGATCATCTCGGGATGGATGTTCAAGGCAAATCCGAGTTCCCGCGCCTGGAAATCCCGTAAACCCACAGCAGGTTCGACTTCCAGCCTGTGGATGCTCTCCGGCTTGGTTGCAGCCACTTCTTCGATATCCATGCCGCCTTCGGTTGAGGTGATGATCGTGACCCGCTGCTTGTTCCGGTCCAGCACCAGAGCGAGATAAATCTCGCGATCTATGTCTGCAACCTGTTCGATGTAGAGTCGGTAAACGACCTTCCCGCCAGGACCGGTCTGATGGGTAACCAGGCGTTTGCCGAGCAGTTCCTCGGCTGCATTCCAGATTTCCTCGTCGCTTGAGCAGATTTTGATTCCGCCGGCCTTGCCTCGTGCACCGGAATGAATCTGTGCCTTGACAGCCCACTGGTGTCCGCCGATCTCCTTGGCGCGGTAAACCGCCTGTTCGGGGCTGTACGCTAGGCCCCCGGGGGAAATCCCGACACCGAACTCCGATAGCAATTCTTTCGCTTGATACTCATGAATATCCACTTGCATTCCCTCCCGAGAAATAATTCGTTTCTATCGCCTATTCGTTGCTCTTCAACATATCCTACCGGATGGGTAGATGCTCAAAATCCAGACACCTACCGGGAGCCTACAATAGACGAACGGAAAACTGCTGAGATACTAGGACCTGGCAGCAATGGCCTCAGCAGCGCGCACAACGTTCTCAGCCATGCGTGCTGAGGCCGCGTCAATCATTTTACCATCGAGTGAGGCAGCGCCCTTACCCTCTTTGGCAGCCTTTTCCAGCTCTTCCAGAATCCTTTTCGCCCGGTTGATCTCGGCTTCAGGCGGCGTAAAGACTTCGTTTGCCAGTTCAATTTGCTTGGGATGAATCGCCCATTTTCCTTCACACCCCAAAGCAGCAGCACGGCGTGCAGCCAACAGATACCCGTCCGGGTCGTCAAAATCCCCGAATGGGCCATCAATCGGGCGCAGCCCATACGCCCGGCAGGCTACCGTCATACGCGAAATTGCTGCATGCCACTGATCACCCGGATAATCCGGATTCAAGCCGCCGATGTTGACCGTCCGGGCACGATTGCTTGCGGCATAATCCGCCACACCAAAATGCATGGCTTCCATGCGTGTACTGGAAGTAGCGATGGCTTCAACGTTGGCCATACCCAAAGCCGTCTCGATCAGAGCTTCCAGCCCGATTCGGTTTTCCAGTCCCTTGGCCTCTTCTATCTGGGTCACCATGGCGTCAACCATGTATACATCACCGGTGGTTCCCACTTTGGGAATGAGTATGGTGTCCAGTTTGCTGCCCGCCTGTTCCACCACGTCCACTACATCGCGATACATGTAATGGGTGTCCAGCCCATTGATGCGCACAGAGACCGTTTTCCCATTACCTTTCCAATCGAACTCGTTGAGCGCAGCAATGACGTTCTTTCGTGCCTGAACCTTGTCATCAGGTGCCACGGCATCTTCGAGGTCCAGAAACACATAATCTGCGGCACAGGTCACTGCCTTTTCCAGCATCCTGGGGTTGGAGCCAGGTACAGCTAGTTCACAACGTTGCAATCGCTGTCTGGCCGGTTTGTATTGGGTAAAGCTCATCTTGATTTCCTTGTTGATTTTTTCTTTGCGGCTCTGGCCTCACGCGGTGCCTTGACTGAGCCGAACTTCTTTATCTTCTTGGCGGTTTTACGGTAGTACTCTCCGGCTGCGGCAACCCCGCTGCCAGCTTTCACATTCATTCCCGCATCCCGCATCGCCATTTCCACAGTGCCTAGGACGGCCATCATTCGTGCCTCGTTATTGTCCCCGAGATGTCCAATCCTGAACACCTTGCCGGCCACTTTGGACAGCCCGGCACCCAGGGAGATATTGTAGCGGTGATAGGCGATGTGAATGACTTCGGCAGCATTGACACTCGGGGGCACCTCAATCGCGGTCACGGTGTCGGAGTACCACTTGGGCGCCTTGGCACAGGGTTTCAGTCCCCAGGCCTTGATGGCTTTTCGCACCCCTTCGGCCAATCGATGGTGGCGCTTGAATACATTTTCCAGACCCTCATCCATGAGCAGGTCGATGGATGCACGCAGTCCACGCAACATGGGCACCGAGGGGGTATAGGGAAAAAATCCGTCCTTGTTGGTATTGATATGATCCTGAATGTCCAGGAAGCAACGTGCGCAGCGGGCTTGTTTGCGTGCCCTGAGGGCCTTCGGGCTGAACGCCACGATGGCCATGCCCGCCGGCAGCATGAAACCTTTTTGTGATCCGCTGACGGCAACGTCCACGCCCCACTGGTCCATGCGAAAATCAATGCTTGCAATAGAGCTGACCCCGTCGACCATCAGCATTGCCGGGTGCTTGACGGCATCCATCGCCTTGCGCAAGCCGGCAATATCACTGGTGACCCCGGTGGCCGTTTCGTTATGGCAAACCACCACGGCCCGGATCCTGTGCTCTTTGTCCGCAGCGAGGATGCGCTTGAACTTGGCGATCGGAACACCTTCCCCCCAAGGGGTTTCTACCAGGTCGACCTCCAGGCCGATCCGGCATGCAAGGTCATACCACAAGTGACTGAACTGACCGAAGCGCGTAGTGAGAATCTTGTCCCCGGGGGACATGGTATTGGCGAGTGCTACCTCCCAGCCTGCGGTACCTGTGGCGGGAAAGAGAAAGCAGGTTCCCTTGGTTGTTTTGAATATTTTTTTGCAGTCGCGAAGCAGGGGTTTGACGAGTTCTGGGAAGTCTGGGGCCCGATGATCCTCTTGCGGAACAATCATGGCATTTTGTACAGCCTGCGGGATGTGGGTCGGACCCGGGGCAAACAGATAATTTCGTCCGGGAAATGATAGTTTTTCGCTAGGCATGGTCAGGAATCCTTAATTGTAAAATTTGGTAAAAAACGCAAACGCCTCGGTGGTTGTCGCTACAGTCAGGGCAGCCATTTCTGCATACAGGAAGCTTTTGTCCGAAAAACTAGGCATCCTGCCACAAGCACTGCACTTGACTCAAGCAATTTGGTCATCGAAAAGGGGATATCCAGGATGGTCCCGGGCCTGCAGAAACCTTCGGGCGTGAAATCCGGGGTTTCGCGGGCGTACGGGGAGCCAGCGCCCCTTATTGCGGCTGCTTTTCGGGGTGCAGGAAAATAAAGCTTTTGCCCAGGCGCCCACCGTAGTTGCCGGCAGAAATCATCTTCAGGCCCGGCGTGTCCACAGAAGCCTTGATCGCTGCCTGTGTGGCATCGATGATCGGCTGCATGCCCTGACCGTTCATGATGATCTCCATCACGGATTGCACACCCTCGGGGAGTCCCGCCTCGACCTCAGGATTCTCCTGCAGCAGCGGGCAGAACTTCTCATAGGTGCTGGCAATGGTGAAGTCGTAGTTGCTGCCGGCTTTGGAACCGCTGCCGGCAATGCCGCCCGGGAACGTCGTAATGACACCGGGCATGGGTAGAATCGCCTCAACCCCTTTTTCCGCCGCCTCCAGCGCGGAATCGACACTGTCCCCGAAAAACCACAGATTGCCACCCATCAGGCCATCGGCATAGCCGAGCCTGCGGTCCAGGACGAACTCACCTCCCAGGATCGGGATCCACCACATTTTGCGCCCGTACCGTTCAATGCGTCTTTGGTAACCGTTGCCAAAGTAGGCCACCTTGCGGCCCATGTGGTAGTACTCTTCCGAGTCAATCAGGTTGAAGCACGAAGCGGTCGGGCAGGTGAGGACATTCTGGCTGATCCGAACCAGGGCCGAACGTTCCAGGGCCTCGACCCGGTCCTTTCGAAAACGCGGGATATGCAACTGTACAATAGCGCCCGGGCGGCCATCCGGTGTCGTGAAATCCTCATCCCCGCCAGGCCCCACATAGCGGTCCATGCCTGCCTCGCAGTCACACAAGATCGAGCTTGAGGCATTGCCGGTCACTGCATGCACTGCGTGATCCAGCCATTTTCGATCACGTGCAGTAATCAGGAATTCGGTGTACAGGCTCCTGAACGCCTCAGCGTAGGTGTCATCGATAATTGCTGCCACGACTACCCCCGTCCTATCCCTTCATAAACGGCATCCTCGGTGATTACCATGTCCATGTAGACGTCGTGCGGGGCGACCAGAACCTCGTCAAACAGCTGTGACTCGTAACACAGTGCAACCAGCGGACAGTCCGGCCGAGCCTTTTCCAGCAGGCGGTCATAGTAGCCTTGCCCGTTCCCCATGCGTCCTCCCTTTTGGTCAAAACCCACGCCGGGCACCATGATGATATCGAGGTCTTCGGGTTCTACCTCTTTTTCAGGATTTCCCCACAGTTCCCTCGGGGGCTCCAGGATATTCCACTTGCCCACGACCATCTCTTCCAGGCTTTCCATCCACCAGAGCCCGAGCTTGTTTTCGCCATTTTCATCCTCGGTGCAATAGGGCACGATGATCTTTTTCTCTCCCTTGGCCACCTCTTCGAGCAACTCCGGCTTGGTCCGGGTTTCGGAGCGACAGTCGATATACCACATTGCGGTTTTTGCTCGCTGGTATTCGGGCAGGGCCATAAATTTCTGACAGGCCCGGGCACTGATCTCATCCTTGTTTTCTTGTGCATTGCGTCGATCATAGGCTTGGCGGCGCATCTTGTTCTTGCGTTCCATTACAGCTTCTAGTTCTTCGGGGGACAGTAATGTAGCCATCACAACTCCTGAGTTATCGTTCTCGTTATTTCGGACGGGTCATTGGCAACCGGCAGGGACAATCCTAAAGGATTTGCGGGCTGCCTGACAATTTCGGTTTTTCAGTCCGTGGTCGCTCCGTTTGAGGCCGAGCGCACCTGCTTGGCATATTTGGCCAAAACCCCTTTTGAATAACGGGGCTTGGGAGGCCGCCATTGCCGTTTTCTCTGCCCCAGCTCCTTCTTGGAAAGACTGACGTTGATCTCGCGCTTTCGGGCATCGATGGTGATCAGGTCACCATTTTTCAGCAGTGCCAAAGGCCCGCCAACTGCAGCTTCCGGGGTGATGTGGCCGACTACGAAGCCATGACTGCCTCCAGAGAAGCGGCCATCTGTGATCAGGGCCACGTCCTTGCCCAGCCCCTTGCCCATGATGGCCGAGGTCGGGGACAGCATCTCGCGCATGCCCGGACCTCCTTTCGGTCCTTCATAACGGATCACCACCACATCCCCTTTTTTGACACCACCGTCCAGGATCCTTGCCAGCGCCTTCTCCTCCGAGGGGAAAATGCGTGCTTTGCCGGTAAAGTGCAGACCCTCTTTCCCAGAAATCTTTGCCACGGCTCCTTCAGGTGCAAGATTTCCATACAGGATCACGAGGTGGCCGTCTTTTTTGATCGGGTCAGCAAAACTGCGCACGATGTCCTGGGATTTCGGGTATGGCCTGATGCCGCGCAGATTCTGTCGCAAGGTTTTGCCCGTGACCGTCAGGCAGTCCCCGTGCAGCAGTCCCTTGTCCAGCAGCATGCGCATCAAGGGTTGTATACCGCCGATCTCGATCAATTCGGACATCATGTACCGACCACTCGGTCGCAGATCGGCCAGTACCGGCACTTTCTTGCCAACCTGAGTGAAATCATCGAGGTTCAGCTTCACACCGATGGCATGTGCCATCGCCAGCAGGTGCAGCACCGCATTGGTCGATCCTCCCAGTGCGGTCACCATGGTGATCGCATTCAGAAAGGCCTTCCGGGTCATGATGTCTTTGGGACAGATATTTTTTTGCACCAGCTGCACGACGGCCTTGCCCGCGGCCATGCAGTCGAGTTGCTTGTCTTTCGAGATTGCATTTTGTGCCGAACTGTTCGGCAGGCTCATGCCCAGTGCCTCGATGGCACTGGCCATGGTGTTGGCCGTGTACATCCCGCCGCAGGAACCCGCGCCCGGGATCGCCGCGCATTCAACCTGCTTGAGTTCGCGGTCCGACAACTGGTTTTTTGCGTGCTGTCCCACAGCCTCGAATACCGAAACTACATCGACCTTCGTGTTCTTGTAGTGCCCCGGCTGGATTGTGCCCCCGTAGACGAATATCGACGGGCGGTTGAGGCGCGCCATGGCGATCAGGCAGCCGGGCATGTTTTTGTCGCAGCCGCCGATGGCCACCACGCCGTCAAATCCCTCGCAGCCTACAACCGTCTCAATGGAGTCGGCGATGACTTCCCGGGAAACCAGGGAATACTTCATGCCCTCGGTGCCCATGGAAATGCCGTCAGATACCGTGATGGTGTTGAAGATCACGGCCTTGCCGCCGGCCCGGTCGGCACCTCTGGCTGCCTCATCGGCCAGTGTATTGATGTGCATGTTGCAGGGCGTCACCATGCTCCATGTGGATGCAATGCCGATCTGCTCTTTTGAAAAATCACCGTCCTTGAAGCCGACCGCCCGCAGCATGGCGCGGCTTGGTGCGCGCTCCACACCATCCACGATGATGGAAGAATGGTTTCGTGACGGTTTGCGTTTGCCCAAAGCCGGTTACCTGCTACATGCAGCCATCCAGGCAGGATGGCATCAAAAGAAGTCCTGTTACGCGCGTTCGATCTGCAGTCTTGGCCGATCGATGCGCGCTGTATTTTTGGCTTTTTATAGCGGTTACGCGTCTGGAATGCAAAGTTTCACGAGATCGTGTGAACTTGCCCGGTCCCCTTCGGGAGGTATGGGTTAACTGAAAGCCGGCCCTAGGATGATTTGCTTGATGGCAGGGGAGACTGGCGGGCAAAGATGACCAGATGTTCGATGTCGACCTTGATGCCGATCGGCTCACCGATCTGGTGGTCGTGGTGGCTGGAGGCATAGCACAGCACGGAATTCCCGCTCTGCAAGCGAAGCTTGTACAAAAACTCGGCACCGCGAAAACGCTTTTCTTCTACCAATGCAGTTATGGGACTGCTGTCATCATGGGGGATATCATCCGGGCGTACCAGCAAGTCCACTTCCTCACCGCGAGCAAAAGACGAATCCAGATTGCCCTGCAGCTGGCCAAACTCGGTGTCCAGCGTATGCGCGTCAAGCACCGTGGCGGGAAGCATGCTGCCGAGGCCGATGAAATCGGCGACAAAACGGGTTTTGGGCCTGTGATAGACGTTGTAGGCACTGTCCCATTGCTCGATTCGACCTCCAGCCATGACACCGATCTCATCGGCCATGGCGAAGGCTTCGTTCTGGTCATGCGTCACAAGTATCGCGGTGACGTTCTCATGTTTGAGAATCTTTCGCACTCCCGTTGCGACCTGTTCGCGCAGGTCAGGATCGAGGTTGGAGAAGGGCTCATCGAGCAACAGGATCTCAGGCCTGGGGGCCAGTGCCCGTGCCAATGCGACCCTTTGCTGTTGTCCGGTGGACAGCTGGTGCGGATACTTTTCTCCCTTGTGCTCCAGCTCGATCAGTTCGAGCACCGCTCGCGCACGCGCCATCTGGTCACTTTCGTTCAGTGACTTGAGGCCAAAGCATATGTTCTGCCGAACAGTCAGATGGGGAAATAATGCAAGATCCTGGAACATCATGCTGATATGCCTTTTTTCCGGAGCGAGGGTGAACTGTGCCTTGCTGAAAAGCCTTTCATGCACGTAGATCTCGCCGCTGGCGACGGGCTGGAATCCTGCAAGCGCACGCAGCAGCGTGGTTTTACCGCAGCCGCTGGGTCCCAGTACGGAAGCGATGCATCCCGGCTCAAGCTGCAGGGAAACGTTTTGCAAGGTGCTCTTGTTATGCAGCTTCAGGCTGACGTTGCGTACTTCAAGTCTGGGCGCCATGTACGACTCCACTTTGTATGATCGAGCGGTTCAGTACCAAGATGGGCAAGACACTGATGGCTACGATCAGCAATGCGCTGCTTGAGGCATCTGCCAGGCGTTCGTCGGAAGCCAGTTCGTACGTCCGCACCGCAAGGGTGTTGAAGTCGAACGGGCGTAATACGAGGGTGGCCGGCAGCTCTTTGGTGACCTCGACGAACACCAGCAATGCCGCAGTGAGTATCCCGCCCCTGATCATGGGAAGATGAATGCTGGTAAAGCGCTCGAAGGTTTTGCGTCCCAACAGTTGTGCAGCATCGTCAATGCTGCGATGTATTTTTGCCAGGCTGGCGTCCACCGAGTTCAGTCCGATGGCCATGAAGCGTACCACGTGTGCAAATGCCAAGGATATCAGGGTACCGGTCAGGATCAGGCCGGAGGAGATGCCGAGGTTTTGCTGCAGCCATGCATCCAGTGCATTGTCCAGCCATGCAAAGGGCAACAGCACGCCCACCGCGATGATGACCCCGGGCACCGCGTAGCCCATCGAGCTGAGGTTCACGGTGTAGGGGATGGAAAAATGTGTGCCGACACGCTTTCCATAAGCCAGTACAGCGGATGCTGTGATGATTATGAGGGTCACGATGACGGCAAGCTGCACCGTGTTGATGACCAGTGTCAAGAAAGAATAGTCGATGATTTCGGGAGCGGTCCTGAGCGTCCATGTACCTAGCTGCAGTGCGGGAACCACGAAGCCGAGGAGAACGGGGAGGCTGCAGATGACTACTGCCGCAATGGCCTTGATTCCCGTCAGCGGGTAGCGCCAGCTTTTTTGCACCCTGGCAGGGTTCTGGTAGCGAACCGCTTTTCGCGAGTAGCGCTCTGCCAGGATTACGGCGAACACGCAAAGCAGCAACAGACTGGCCAATTGAGTGGCCGCAACCCGGTCACCAAGACCAAACCAGGTGCGAAGAATACCTGTAGTGAAAGTCGGCACGCCAAAATAGTGAACGGTTCCGTAGTCGGCCAGCGTTTCCATGACCACCAGGGTCAGCCCTGCAACAAGGGCAGGACGTGCCATGGGCAAGATAATCGTGAAAAGGGTCTTATAGGAGCCCACACCAAACATGTGGCTGGCCTCACGCAGACTGGAGGATTGCTCGGAAAATGCGGTTCTCAGAAGCAGATAGACGTAGGGGTACAAAACCAGGGAGATCATGATGGTGGCACCAACAATGGAGCGGATCTCAGGGAACCAGTAGTCTCCATACTCCCAGTCAAAGATGGTGCGCAGTGAAGTCTGCACGGGGCCGGCAAAATCGAGCATGCCGGTATAGGTGTAGGCAATGATGTACGGAGGAAATGCAAGCGGCAATAGCAATGTCCAGCCAAAAAGCTTTCTGCCGGGGAAGCTGTAGGCGCTGCACAACCAGGCGGTGGTGATGCCGATCAGGGACGTTCCGATGCAGACACCGACCGCCAGCACCAGGGAATTCAGGGCATAGTCTGCAAGGACGGTAGACCTCAGGTGTGACCAGATGTTGCTGGCTGGCAATGTGACCGAGTAGAGGACAGTAACAACAGGGATGCTCAGCAACAAGGCGGTACAAACCGCAAAAAAAAGCCAGCCAAGATTGCTTTTTTGTTGCCGAAACCGCTGGAAAACGCCCGGTAGGGCTAGCGCTTCATTTTGTGTGCCCATCGCCGGGATTGCCAATGCCTATTTCCAGTGGGCACGGTCCATGACCATCACGGCTTGTGCGTTGAGTTCACCCAGCTGGTGAAGACTCAGGATGTCCGCTTTGAACTCGCCCCAGTTTTCCAACATTTCGCTAGGCCGTATGCCGGCCTTGACCGGGTATTCGAAATTGGTTTTTGCGTACCAGCGCTGCGCATCATCGCTGACCAGGAATTCCAGCAATTTAATGGCGGATGCCCTGTTCTTTGAGTGCCTGGCAACGGCTGCCCCGCTGATATTGACATGCACACCCCGGCCTTCCTGATTGGGCCAGAAAATCCTGACTTTCTGTGCTGCGCTGCGTTGAGCCGCGTCCTTGGAAGCGAGCATTTTTCCCAGATAGTAGCTGTTTGCAATTGCAAGGTCGCATTGCCCCGCAGCGACTGCCCGGATCTGGTCGCGGTCCCCACCCTGAGGAGAGCGTGCAAAATTGCTGACCAGGCCCTGTACCCAGCCCAGTGTCTCACTTTCGCCGTGGTGGGCGAGCAGGGATGCGACCAGCGACTGGTTGTAGATGTTGTTCGAGGAGCGAATGCAAATCCTCTGCTTCCAGGTCGTGTCCACCAGCGCCTCGTAGGTTGACAAATCCTCGGGACTGACACGGTCGAGCGCATACATGATCGGGCGTGTTCGCAGTGACAGTGCGTACCAGTATCCTGCAGGGTCCCGGTATTGCTCAGGAATGGAATCATTCAGGATCTTTGAGTCTACGGGCTGCAAGGCCTGTGCCTGTTGGGCACGGTGCAGGCGACCCGCATCAACCGTGATTAAAAGATCTGCCGGAGAATGCTTGCCCTCGCTGACAATGCGTTGTAGAAGTGCGTCAGCCTTTCCCGTGATCAGGTTGACCTGGATATCCGTTTGTTCTGCAAACTGAAGCAGCAGGGGTTTGATCAGGTTTTCTTTCCTGGCCGAGTACACGTTCACTTCAGCCGCGCTGAGCAGTGAGCCCAACAGGCACAGTCCGACGCCGAGTACGAACCGCACTCCGGGCAGGCTTCGGCTTTTCATGGGGGTCCTTCTTGAACTATGAATATGTTGTACAAGTATACAATAATAATAGCTATTCTCATTAGCATTCAAGATATCCCGATTGTATAGCCATGGACAGCATTTCACCTTTCTTCCCCGAGGCTTTGATATATATTCCGCAACTATGCTGACACCCTTGCCCAAACCGCTCTCCTCTCGATTCGAGCAGGATTTCGAGACACTGACTGCCAAAACAGGGGGGGCGTCCATCGAAAAATACCGCGATGAGATCCTGTCCATGTGGCATGCGAGTCCCTTCATTCGGCGGGTCTGTGGCGCACAGCCGCAGTGGCTGGAGGAGTTGCTCTCCCAGGGACAGCTGCACACGGATTGCGATTTCGCACAGTTTGCCGAGCAACTGGAATCCGAGCTCAGCGAGGCCACGGGTATCGAGCACTTGCAGCAAATCCTGCGCGGTTCCAGAAGCCGTGCCTATGCACGCATCGCATGGCGGGACCTGCAGCAGTACGCCACAGAGCAGCAGACCCTGTCCGAGCTCAGTGCCTATGCGCAAGTCTGTATAGACCGGGCACTTTCGTGGTGCTTTGAGTGGCTGAAGTCACGTCCCCATGCCGGTCAGTTCGAGCAGTCCATGTCCAATAACATTGTGGTCTTTGCATTGGGCAAGCTCGGTGGCGGCGAACTCAATTTTTCATCGGACGTGGATCTCGTGTTCGCCTATGTGGACGAGTCTGCTTATTCGCAGGATGAGCGTGCCAAAGCCGGCAGCTTCTATTTGAAGCTTGTTCAATTACTGATCAAGGTGCTCTCGCAGCAAACCCAGGACGGGTTCGTCTTTCGGGTTGACACGAGGCTCAGGCCATTCGGCAATTCCGGTGCACTGGTGCCAAGCCTTGCAGGGATCGACCAGTATTTTCAAACCACCGGGCGTGACTGGGAACGGTATGCCTGGATCAGGGCACGTGCAATTGCCGGTGACACGAACACCGGTGAACAGTTTCTCAAGGACGTCAGTCCCTTCATGTACCGCCGCTACCATGATTATGGCGTGATGCAGTCGCTGCGCGAGATGAAGGTCATGGTCGACCGCAAGGCGGGTCAGGCGGCGAACCGGGACAACCTGAAAATCGGGCAGGGGGGCATCCGTGAAATCGAATTCGTCGCCCAGATGTTCCAGTTGATATACGGGGGCCGGGACCCCGACCTTCGGATGCGCTCAACCCTTGAGGCACTCGCCTATCTGGGTGGGAGCGGCAAGCTGTCCGATGAAAATGTGACCGAGTTGCGCAATGCCTACCTGTTCTTGAGAAAAGCGGAAAACTGTCTGCAGATGCGCGAGGACCAGCAGGTGTACAGCCTGCCGGCCAAGGATCCGGAGCGCCAGCAGTACGCCTATGCCATGGGCTTTGAATCCTGGGATGCATTGTACGGCGAGTACCTGGACCGCACGGCAAAGGTCAGCAGGATATTCCATGCCTTGCTGCTGACCGAGCATGCAGACCCTGAAGATCTTGGCAAGGATTTTGGCGATCTGGCATTGGTGTGGTCCCAAATCCAGGATGAGTCCTTGTGCATGGAAATCCTGACGAGACACTTCGATGAGGATGCCAAGGACATCTACCGCCGCTTGCGAGGGTTCGAGGAATCGGTACGCCAGATAGAGCCTGTGGCGGAACAAAGACTGGAACGATTCTTCCCTGTTTTCTTGAGAGATCTTTCCAGCCACTCCCAGGCAACTTTAATCCTGACTCGTTTTCTGAGAATCCTCACCAAGATTGTGCAGCGTTCTACCTATATCGCCCTGCTGACCGAGAACCAGGACAAGCTGAGCAAGTTGCTCAAACTGATTGAGGCCAGTCAATGGGTAGCTCAGTACATTGCCGCGCATCCGCTGCTGCTGGATGAGTTGCTGCATACGGACAACTACGATCCCCCGGACCTCGAGGAGATGCAGTACCAGATGCAGGTGCTTGAGCAGCTGCAGATGCTGATGGATGCCTCCGGGACCAATCTCGAGGCCTACATGGAACGCCTGCGTGAGTTCAAGCATGCCCAGGTCTTGCGGATCGCTGCGGCAGATATCGTAACGGACTACCCCATCATGCGGGTCAGTGACCACCTGTCCTGGCTTGCGGATACCTGCCTCAAGAGCGCGACCCGCAAGGCGTATCAGGATTTGGCAGACAAGTATGGTGAGCCGACATGCATCGTGGACGGTCGAGCCGTGAAACCGGAGCTGTTGATCATCGAATATGGCAAGCTGGGCGGCCTGGAACTCGGCTACGGCTCTGATCTCGATGTGGTTTTCGTACATGACGGCGTCGACGAGTCAGGTGAAACCGATGGCGAGCGCAAGCTGAAAAATACGGTTTTCTTCACCCGGGTGGTGCAGCGCACCATACATCTGCTGACGACGACCACGGCATCCGGCAAGGTTTTCGATATCGATACAAGGCTTCGGCCATACGGTCAATCCGGAGCTATGGTCTGTTCCCTGGCAACCTATGCGGACTACCTGAGGGACAAGGCCTGGTTGTGGGAGCACCAGGCCCTGATTCGTGCAAGGCCGGTTACCGCAAGCAAGAGCTTGGCCGATACCTTCCAGAAGTTGAGAAAAGATTTGCTTTGCCAGGCACGCGACATCGACGAGGTGCGAAGTTCGGTCATTGAAATGCGCGAAAAAATAGTGGCGGGCCATTCCCCCAGGAACGGGGCACAGTTCAGTCTCAAGAAAGACCGGGGCGGGATTATTGATATCGAGTTTATCGTGCAGTTCTATGTGCTGAGCTATGCAAACCAGCACAACGACATTTGTGTGCATACGGACAATGTCAGGATTCTGGATGCATGTGCGAAAGCCGGTCTGATCAAGCATGAATCTGTCGAGGAACTCAAGGCGATTTACATCGCATACCGCAAGCATCTTCACCAGTTGAGTCTGCAGTTGTTGCCGGAAACTGTCGCGGTCGACATGTTTGCCGAAGAGCGGTCCGTCATACAAAACTATTGGACAAGTCTGTTACACTAAACGGCCATTTGATCTGAGGGAGTCCAGTAGAAATGTCAATGGCTGATAGGGAGGGGTTCATCTGGTACAACGGCGAGTTTGTACCGTGGCAGGAAGCCAACACCCATGTACTGACTCACACACTTCACTATGGCGGCGGAGTATTCGAAGGAGTACGTGCTTACCAGACCGACCAGGGAACGGCCATCTTTCGCCTTCATGAGCACACCAGCAGACTGTTCAATTCCGCGAAAATCATCAGCATGACGCTGCCGTACAGTCCCGAGGAGATCAGTCAGGCTCAACTGGACACCGTTCGAAAAAACAACCTTCGTTACGGCTATATCCGGCCCATGTGTTTTTACGGCCCCGAGGACATGGGTTTGAGGGCTGAAAATCTGAAAGTCCACTGTATCGTTGCCGCTTGGGAATGGGATGCCTATTTTGGTCAGGAGAAGATGAAAAACGGAATTCGAGTCAAGACTTCGTCCTACACTCGCCATCATGTCAACGTGGCCATGTGCCGGGCCAAGGTGAATGGCTACTACATCAACTCCATGATGGCCCTGAATGAGGCGCTGCAGGATGGCTATGACGAGGCACTCCTGCTGGATGTGGACGGTTTCGTGGCAGAGGGTAGCGGCGAGAACCTTTTTATCGTCAAGGCAGGCACGCTTTTTACTCCGGAGCTGACCTCGGTGCTCGATGGCATCACCCGCAATACCGTAATTGCACTGGCCCAGTCGATTGACATTCCTCTGGTGGAAAAACGCATCACGCGTGATGAGGTGTACATTGCCGATGAGGCCTTTTTCACGGGTAGCGCGGCCGAGGTCACACCGATACGGGAGCTCGATAATCGCACGATCGGGGAAGGCAAGCCGGGTCCGATGACCCAGAAACTGCAAGCCATGTTTTTCGATCTGGTGCACGGCAAAAGCGAGTTTTCCAGTGACTGGCTTGCCTACGTGTAGACAGGCCTTGGAGCGGCGCACCAAGCCAGCCAGCCTGTCGTCGATGCAGTCTGCTGCTGCGTGCATCTGAGTCAATCCTCATGAACCTGGGCAATCTTGCAAAGGCCAAGGTCCTGGTCATCGGGGATGTCATGCTCGATCAGTACTGGCTGGGTGAGACCAGCCGCATATCCCCTGAAGCACCTGTACCGGTGATCAATATTGAAGACATGGAAAACCGCTTGGGTGGAGCGGCCAATGTGGCAGCCAATGCCATCAGCGTGGGGGCCGCCGTGACCTTGGTCGGGATGGTCGGGCACGACGAAAATGGTAAAAGATTGCTGGAGTTGCTGGATGCCACGGACATCGATACACGAATCACACGCAAGGAGAATTACAGGACATCCACCAAGTTGCGTGTCGTCAGCCGCAACCAGCAGCTGCTCAGGCTGGACCATGAAAACAGCCGTGAGGAAACTGACAACACCGAGGTTCTGGAAATCTGCGAGCAGCAGATTTCCAAGCACGGAACCATTGTGATCTCGGATTATGACAAGGGAGCCGTTGCGGGGATTGAACGCATCATCGAAGCCGCACGCAAGGCTGGCAAGCGAACCGTCGTAGATCCGAAAGGAGCCAGCTTCGACAAGTACAAAAATGCAAGCATCATCACCCCGAACTACCAGGAATTCAGGCAAGTTGCCGGTGAATGCAGGGACGAGGAAGAGCTTGAGAACAAGGCGCTCAGGATGTGCAAGGAACTGAATCTTGATGCCCTGCTCATCACGCGCAGTGAGCATGGCATGTCCTTGTTTGCACAAGACCAGCCGGCTAGGCATTTCCCTACGCAGGCCAGGGAAGTCTACGATGTCACAGGAGCCGGAGACACCGTGGTGGGCTTGTTTGCCTCAGCCCTATCAGCCGACTATCCAATTGCGGATGCCGTGAAAATCGCAAATCTAGGGGCCGGGGTTGCGGTTAGCAGGCTGGGTACCGTGGCTGTGACCGCAGAGGACTTAAGTTTCAGTTTGCAGGCCACACTCACCAGAGGCAAGCGGGTCACTGACCTTGACGAACTGAAACGGGCAGTGGCTGCCAAAAGACGCAACAATGAAAAAATCGTGTTTACCAACGGGTGTTTCGATCTGATTCATCGTGGCCATATCGCTTGCCTGCGCGATGCGAAGTCCAGGGGTGACCATTTGATCGTGGCAATCAACGACGATACCTCGGTAAAAAGCATCAAAGGGAACGGCCGCCCTGTGTGCAGTTTGCAAAACCGCATTGAGGTGCTGGAGGAGTTAAGCTGCATTGACTGGCTCATACCTTTCTCCGAAGACACACCTCTGACGCTGATCGAGGAACTGAAGCCCGATGTTTACGTCAAGGGAGGTGATTATGAAAAGGAGAAACTGGCCGAGTACGAACTGGTCAGCAGCTACGGAGGGGAAGTTGTTATCTCGCCCTATGTGGAGGGTTGCTCGACGACCTCGATCATCGATTCGATTTCAAACGCCTGATTTTTCTGGCTTTTTCCTGCTACCCCGTGGCAGGCCACACGAATGTTCCAGTGTTATTTGCTGTCTAGCAATACAGAAATCTTGCCTGTAACTATTTAGCCAATTTCAGGAAATTGATCTTTTTGTGAAAGTTGAATCCACCGGAATTCCAGAAGCTCAATACATGCCACCAGTAGGTCCGGTAGTCTTCCTTCAGGTATAAACGCAATAACTCCTGCTTTGGAATTTCGCAGATGCTGAATCTTGCCAGGCACTTGATGTCGAAAAATCGCTTTAGTACGGGAGTCATCGTGCGCGAGAGCGTACAGCGATCATTATCAATCAGGGTAAATCTGGCTTTCATGATGTCTTCGACACTGAGTTCGGCGATGTCCTGATGGGTTAGGTCTGTAAGTATGTTGCGATCATGCGGATCGTCATGGCGTATGTTACCCGCATGAATCTTTTTGACGATTTCAACGCATCGGTTTGCAATCGCTTCTACCAGAGCATCTTTGTCCTGGCCCCCCGACTGCAGGATATGCCTGCACAACTCCGATACAGTGAGTTCACTTTCGACTTTTTGGTATAGCAAATAACTTTTGCGGTTCAGCCAGGATGATTTGAAAGTCCAGTGCGCTATAGGTTTTATGGTATCAACACCGGCCTGCTGGAGTCGCAAGCTGCCAATATAACCTCTGTAGTTATAGTCTTTGAACAGGCTTGTTAAAAACAGGTTCACTCTCCTGGCAAGTTTGTAGTTCCGGCTGATCTGAGAAACCTTCATGATTACACGACAGTTGGCAGGCTCGTAGTCAAAGCAATACAGCTGGTTTCTTTTCCTGCCTTTATTGTCAAGCCGGAGCTGGGCAATCTCATACTCTAAAAACTGTTTTTCCTGTATCCATTTCTCCGTCAGACTGCAGGATGGCACAGCTTTGTTAATCACGAATTTGCCATGCGGATAGGACTGCCTCTTCATGCTGGAGCGGTTTTATGGGTGCGTTATAATGGCTTGATAGGCTACGGGCGAGCGCATCCCGAATTTTACAATCCCGCCTAAACAAGATCAAAAGATGCCAGCTTCGTCATGATCAAGTCGAAAAGAACAAGTACTTTGAGGGCGCGCGAGGTGGAGGTGCAGCAAGCCATAACCTTGCCGGACGAGATACAGGTGGGAGACTTCCTTGGCAGGGGCCGGCGCTCTTTTTCCTACAGAGGTGTGTACGAGGACAAGGATGTCGTCATCAAGGTGTACAGGAAAGAGTTCATTGAAAAGTATCAACAAAAATGCAGCGTTGACATCGCAGAGTTTGAATTCGAGCGCAACGCAACCCTGTATAACGTTGATGAAATTAAGCCCTACATTGCAACACCGTACCGGGTTTTCTCACGCCACAGTGGTTTCACGCATTCATTCGTACAGGAATACATTGATGGCATCACGCTCAGGCAGTTGATTGCCCAATCCGGGTGTCTTCCTGATGAAGTGCTGAAAGCTGGCTACAAAATTGTCAGAGCTGCCGAGGCGTGCGGAATCCATGATATGGACATCTTTGAAGAAAATGTTTTGGCAATCCAAAGTGCAGGAATCTGGATACCGAAATTATATGATTTCAATATGTTGCCGCAGCACATAAGCCCACCCAACATGTTCGTCGCATTGGGCATCAAGATGGGATTGAGCAGGAAGTCGCGCAGGGACTACAGGAATTTGAGAAACTGGAAACGGTCAGGCGAACAACAGCGCTCGGCTAGCAAAGGTTGAAGTGCATGGAGAAAAATCTGCACAAGCTGGTTTGGTTGGTACTTCCAGTAGTTGTTTTACTTGTACCCTATCTGTCACGCATGGGTGGCGAGGGTGCCGATTTATATCTATACGGAGAAGATGGCTGGATAGAAATTCTGACTGTAGTCTTTCTTCTCATTGCAATTCTCTTCGGCACGATGTTTTTGTTGCTGCGCAGGGTGCCTGGCCATGGCTGGGTATTGTGGTGGATGGTGATGATGGTACTTGGTTCCATATATTTCGCGGGGGAAGAGGTAAGCTGGGGGCAGCATATCTTTGGATGGGAAGCCTCCGAATACTGGCAAAGCCTTAATGATCAAGGCGAAACCAATTTGCATAATACCGGTCCTTTGTTTGACCAGGTGCCAAGAACGCTCCTGTCAGTTGCAGCACTGGTTGGAGGAGTTTTGGTGCCATTGTATTTTTTCCTTACAAAACGATATCCAGGCAAGGAATCACTGCACTTCTGGCTTTGGCCCACGTATGAATGTGCACCTGCTGCTTTGTTTTCGATACTGGTATCTTGGCATGAGAAAATGTACAGAATCCTGGATGTCGAGATACCCGTTGTGCTGGACGTGCGTGCAGGGGAGGTAAAGGAATGCTTTTTGGCGCTGTTCATCATGGTTTACGTGATGTCGATTTGGTACAGAAGCCGGAATTTGTTGCAGCAGGACAGCTAGGAGCAACACTTCCCGAAAAAACCCAGTCGCTGGGTTCTCAGCTAGTACAGGGCTAAGGTTTGCGAAATGTCTTCAGGGATTTCTGGCCATTAGCACGTCGCATTCGATCAGGGAAGCCTCATCCCTCAAAATAGGGAACCATCCACTGGGGTAAAACCCTGCCTCAGCATATGCCGTCAATGCAGTCAGATAATCGGGCATGCCCTCGTAAAGTGCGTGAATCGACAGTTCCGCCTGCATAGTCTGGACTACCTTCAAGGTCTCTCTGGCCCCGGCAAATACTCTCAGGTCATATCCCTGGGTATCCATTTTCAGGTGAATCCTGCTCGTACCGTCACACGGCAGATCGGCGAATATGGCGTCCAGCGTCTTGACACTAACGGACAATGACTCGTCGATACTGGACTTCTTTTGGAGAAAATTCCTGCAGTATTCACTCGGTTCAAGGAAGGATGAAAGGCCCCGGCCGTGCAGGACATTCAAAGCATGCGAGCCTGGACTATCTCCCAGAGCAAAGTTGTATATGTGCCAATTTGCATCATGTTTTGAACATTTTTTAAGAAGGTTGAAGGTGTCTGCAAGCGGTTCAAACGACAGGATTTTCCCCTTAAATCCGAGTTTCCTAAGCAAGGATCCAAACTGTCCTCTGTTAGCTCCAACATCAAGGACTGTGTCAATATGGTGTGTGCGCAGAAGATTAATCAGGTGCCGGTTAAACAGCACTTTATAAGCTTTCCGTGTGAAATCATACATAAGTCAGATATTGCCACACGGCCGTGTGGTGATTCTCCTGCTGGTTCTTTGAATCGGTATGATGACAGAACCCAAACAAACGGAACGGCTACAATTCGCCGATTTCTATCTACTCAATCTCTTGGTCCTACAGCAGGAAAGACAGATTCTTCAGGCTTGCATAGGATATCGTAATGTTGCCACTCATTGAGGTTATTCTCGGTCAGCAGCGGCCCGGCTCCGATCGGCTCGTCTACTATCTTGTACACAAGATAGCCAAGCTCCAGAAAAAAAGACAGCAGTTCTTTGCGGTATCTCGTATCCGTTCTTTTGAATACTTCAGCCTTGATGACTGGTTTGCAGGTTTTGATGATGTTACGTACCGACCGCAGAATATACAAATCGTAACCCTCGGCATCCACCTTGATAAATTTTAATCGTGGCAAATGCTCCGCATAATCTTCGTGCAGTTCTTTTTCCAGGTCGACACAAAATACTTCCAGCGTGAAGGGGTGTCCATGTTTGATAGCAGGGATATTTTCGTGGCGTCCTCCATTGCAAAAGCCGGCATCTGAGTATTCGAATTCCATAAACCCTTCATAGGTACCAGCAGCAGCCATCATGGTTTTTATATTGGCGACGTGACTGTTTGCCCGGGCATTTTTTTCCAAGACATGATAGACGTACGGGTTGGGTTCAAGTGCCAGTGTGCAACCTTCAACCCCTGCAGCTACTGCCATGGGCAGGGTCGTGTCTCCTGTTTGTGCGCCGATGTCAATACAAAAATCGCCTTCCTTCAAAATCTCGCGGTACGCATCTACCATTTGAGCCGTGACAGTTTTCTTTGCTTCAGCGCGGTGTGGGTGCGACCAGCAAGCAAAATGAACGGTGTTGCCACCCAAGTCAACATCGTGGATTTCATAGGTGTAATGTTTGGACCTTCCACGGAAACCTAGAAACTGAAACACATTTTTGATCTTCATCTTATGTTTCGCATTCAACCATGCTCATCTTGGTACAGCCACCTACAAACCTGTTCTTGTCTTTCTGGAAGACATAACCACAGGTTCTACAGCGTGTCTGTCAGTAATCCTCATATGATTTCTCTTCCATGATGTCCGAGCCGAGCAGAACGTTGATCTCTTTCTTGGTAGCTGCACGCTTGTCGTTTTGCACGTACACGGAACGCGCCAGATCTACGAATTCCTGATCAAATTCTTTCCGTGCTTCCTTGATGCGGATCCTGTCTTCTATCGTCCAAAGATCCATGTTTGTCGTCTTGAGGGATCGCTTGAGCGTACGCACGGCATCACTGTCCATGGAAGACTGATCCCAGACCCGGCCGAGCAAATCCAGTTCTGTTTTAACGTTGTGTAATTTTTCACTGTCGGAAATCTGCTCGGTCTTGATTTCCAGTATGGTAATTTTGTCCAGTAACTCGCCTGGCGATATGGGTACGCAGATATTTTCCATAACACGAATTCAGTATTGGTGGTTTATTGATGGTTGCTGAGGGTGTCCAGCCTGGAAGTTACCTCGTCCACGGTGATCAGGTCCATGACCCCGGGATATTCCAGCTTTGTGCCCCATTTTAATTCATTTCCAGATTTGTTTTTGAAAGCCTGTGCTGCGGCTCCATACTTGTCTACACACCACTGCTGGCTGAAATAAGGGCCGCTGCGCTTGGGGTTGCTAGCCGCATAGAGTCCGATGACCGGCGTGCCCAAGCCGGTTGCCAGGTGTGCAGGACCGGAGTCCGGCGAGATGATGACATTTGCACCCTGCAGCAGGGCAAGAAATTTCTTCAAAGTGTCTTTGCCAATCAGGTTCAAGGCCTTCATTTGCATGCAGGCTTCAATTTCCTGCCCCATCTGGAGCTCTGTCGGGGATCTCCCGCCGCAGAGTATGACCTGGGCGTTGAGCGAGCGGATGGCATGGTCGGCAGCTGCTGCATATCGCTCTGCTCGCCAGTTTCTGAGCGGGTGGCTTGAGCAGGGACTGATAATCACCTTGAAGCGACCATCTTCAAGATGCTCTTGTGCAAATTGATAGGCACTGTCCGGGATGTTGTACTCCCAGCGCATGTCGCGGTCTGGTAAACCGATGTGTTCGATGAAGCTGAAGAAGCTGTCAAGGACGTGCTGTTGCTGTACCGGCTTGATATGGTGATGAACAAAAAAAGAATGCAGGTCCTTGGAGCGCTCCCTGTCGTACCCGAGTTTCAGGTCCGCATTTATAAGTGTGCTGAGGAGGTTGGCTCTCAGTGAGACTTGGGCACAGAGCAGTACGTCAAACTTCCGGTGCCGGGTTTGCCGGGCAATGGAACGATAGCTGCCCAGCCCCTTTGTCTTGTCAAACTTGATAAACTCAATTCCGGGAATGTCACCAACCAGTTTGGCCTCATGATTTCCGATGATCCAGGTAAGTTCAGTATCAGGCCAGTATTTCTGGATCGTGCGTACAACCGGTACCATATGCGTGACATCTCCGATCGCGGAGAGTCGCAGGATACAAATGGATGTTGGTGAGCTGCCCATATCGAGTGAGTTGAAGCCGAGGAACAACCGCAAAAGCAGTATCCATGGATTCGCTTGAATTCAACCGCTATGGTAACGACATTGTTGCCTACAACAAAAGCCTGTATTCCGAATTCCGGGTTGATTTGTTTCGTCCCGAATTCCTTTCTTCTGACCCGGCCCTGCATTACAGGCGGCTGTTGCCTGCCGATATCAAGGGCCGGCAGGGACTGCACCTGTTTACCTACCACCAGAAGGATCTGGTATTGCGGCACTATTACCGCGGCGGTGCGGTAGCCAGCTTCATCAGGGACAGCTATCTCTGGCTTGGACTGCACAGGACCCGGGCAATTGGTGAACTGCAGACCCTATGTACCCTGCGGCAGTTAAACCTGCCTGTACCGACTCCGGTTGCCGCCCATGTGCGAAAAGAGGGTTGTACCTACCGTGCAGATATCGTGACCCGGCTTATCCCAGAGACACAGTCACTGAGTTCCAGGCTGGCAAAAAATTCTCTCTCGGCCGATACCTGGCGCAGGATTGGGGCTGTGATCAGGCAGTTTCACGACAACAACTGCAATCATGCTGACCTGAATGCACACAATATCTTGCTCGACGAGAAAGAGTCCGTGTTTCTGGTCGATTTTGACCGGGCAGTGGTTGGCAAAAACACCGGCACTACCGGGCGAAGGAATTTGGCCAGACTGCAGCGCTCCTTGCTCAAACTCAAAAAAAGGGAGCTTTCATTTCATTATTCCGGAGAGGATTTTCAATCCTTGATGGAAGGCTACAACACGAACTAGCGCAGCTGAAGCATCGGCTGCAGATGCCTGAGGTAGCTGTCCAGTACACTGGCCCTGCGCCGGACAAACTGCTGGGCATTTTCCCCATACAGGTTTCGTACTTCCACATTGTCCAGCAGCTGCGTAAGTTGAAGCCCCAGGTCTTGGTTGTCAGAAACCTGGACAACCGCCTTTGCATCTTTCAGTTCTTTTGTCTCCAGTGCGAAGTTATCGGTGTGCGGTCCCACGATCGTACACTTGCCAAAGCCTGCAGGTTCCAGGGGGTTATGCCCTCCACGGGAGATCAAAGAGCCACCTACGAATACCAGGCTGGCTTCACTGAAAAATCCGTCCAGCTGGCCCAGAGCATCGATGATGTAAATGTCGGTCTGCTCTGTAACGCTATCCCCTTGGCTGTGCAAAGCTACCGTCCAGTTTTCCTGCTGCAGTTGATGGCACAGGGTTTTGCTTCGCTCCGGGTATCTTGGCGCGATCACCAGCAGATGATTTTTCTTTCGCAGGAGCGGCAGGTGTTGTGCCAGCTGCAGTTCCTCGTTTTCGTGTGTAGAGACCGCCAGAAGGAAAGGGCATTTGAAGGCAGTGCGACAGGTGGCCTTGCTGGTCCGTGCCACAGCATATTTCAGGTTGCCGACAACATGCGTCGTACGGGGCTCGGCTCCGAGATCCAGAAATCTCAGATGGTCTTCCTCGGAACGTGCCAGAACCAGGCTCAGGTTTCTCAGCGAAGCCTGCTGTTCGTTCTTGAAAAACCTGTTGGCCCGCAGCGTCTTTTCCGACAATCTCCCATTAATAATGGCAATGCCGATACCTTTTTTCGCCGTCTGAAAAAACAAAGTCGGCCAGATTTCGGTTTCCAGGATCAGTACGCTGATCGGGCGTATGCGCATCAACAGCCGGTTGACTGCAAACGAGTAATCAAGTGGCATGTACACATGTGTGATTCTTTCATCCGTCTGTGCGGATACCAGTTTTGCGGCGGTGGGTGTGTTGGTCGAAATCATCAGGCGGTAGTCCGGATATTGCTTACGCAGCCTGAAGATCAAGGGTTTTGCAGCGTTGAACTCGCCCACCGAGGCGCAATGGATCAGGACAGAGGGGCCTTGTACAGGCGGGTAGCCAAAGCCGAAACGTTGCAGGAAGTAACGCCAGCCTCCATCTTTCACAGCCCGGTACACCGTGTAGATGATCGCGACAGGACCCAGGAGGAGTATCAGCGCCCTGTATCGCAGGGTGGTGCGATGAAGCGGTTTCGACATGCAGGCTAATCTAGCCAATCATCAATCTTTAGTAAATCATCAACCGAAAGGGTTCCCGTGGCCTGCTTGAGCTTCAGCGTATGCAGCAGGTAGTCGTACCGTGCGCGCGCATGATCCCGCTTGGCACGAAAAGTCTCCTGCACGGCGAGCAGCACATCGACCGAAGTACGTGTACCAGCCTGGAATCCGGCCTCCGCTGCTCGGGCGGCTGATTCATTGGATTCCACGGCAGTGGCCAGGGCTTCGACACGGCTGATCCCGGAAATCACGTTCAGGTAGGCATCGCGCACATCCTGAATGGTCTGGCGCCGTACCTTCTCATACTCGTTTTGTGCAAGCGCTGCATTGTGGCGAGCCTGTTTTGTTCCGTAATGCGTCTTGCCGCCCTGGAAGATCGGCATACTGAACTCGAGACCCAGCTGGGTGTCTTCTATTTCCCGGGGGCCGGATACCCCGCTGGTGTCAAGATGGGAGTACGAACCGACAAGATCGAGTGTAGGGTGGTGGCGTGATTGCTGTAACTTGATTTCCTGTCGGGCAATCTTGCTTGCATGTTCGCTCGACAGCAACGCCAGGTTTTGCTGCAGACCCTTGGCGACCCAGTCCTCGGTATTGTTCGGACTCGGTGCAATAAGTTCCATGCGGTTGGACAGGGGGAACAGATTGTCCAGTCGTTGCGTGACGATCACCTCCAGTGCAGCCTTGGAGATTTCCAGCGCATTCAGCGCCTCGATTTCCTTGACCACGGCAAGATCATAGGAAGCCTGGGCTTCGTGCACGTCCGTAATTGCAATGATGCCCACATCAAAATGTTGTTTGGCCTGCTTAAGCTGACGGCCGATGGCCTTTTTCTCTGCTTCTTGAAATGTGACCGCATCCTGTGCGGCCAGCACATTGAAGTAGGCGTCTGCCGTGCGCACGATCAGATTCTGGTGTGCGGCATCCAGGTCTACCCTGGCCTTGTCGACCGAGTTTTGTGCCTGGCGAAACTGCACATAGAAGTCCCGGTGATACAGTGCCTGGCTGAGGTTCAGTCCATAGCCGTGAGTATTGAAGTTCACGGTTCTGCCAGGGACCCCAAAGGTTTGTCCCCGGGTCTCCTGGCGGACATCGGCCGTATTCGCCTCGAGGCCGACCTGGGGCAAAAAGTTGGCACGGGCAATCGGCTTTTTCTGGATTTCCGCCCGGTACCTGGATTCTGCGATTTGGATGTCGGCATCATGCTGCTTGGCCAGGGCATACACGTCCATCAAGCCCTTGGCGGCTGCAGGCACAGGGATAGCCATCCACAGTGTGGCAAGCAGCAACATGAAAAAGCGGGGTGGGGTGCTCAGATGCACAACGTTTGCCAAGCTCCGGGCTGCCGGATCAGTAGACTGGCATGGATGGGTCCACTTCCTTTGCCCATCCATCCATTCCAGTGGAAAGGTTGATCACCCTGGTAAAATTGTGCCTTGCCAGAAAACCGGCAACCGCACGACTGCGTATGCCATGGTGACAGATGACGACGATTTCCTGATCAGGGTCAAGGTTAGGCAGCAGGCCCGGGACCTGTCTCATGGGCACCAGCGTCGTTTTGGGAAGATGGCAGCGTTCATATTCCCACGGTTCCCGGACATCGAGAAGCACCGGCTCGGTGTCGGCAAGCTCCAGATGGTCCTTCAGTTCACGTGGGCTGTATTCCGCAAACATCACAGCTGGAAGGATCTGGGTTGTTCGAGACCGACCAGAGGGGGCAGGCTGGTTTCGAACAAGGTTGTGCAATGCAGTCCCTTTGGGTCTACCCGGGTCAGCAGTTGTGCCTGCATGGCCGGGGCATGGCCCGTTACCACAAACATTCGCCCACCTTCAGCCAGCCGACTTTCAAAGACGTCCCGGTATACGGGCATGGAGGCGGTAACGGCGATTACATCGTATTGCCTGTCCGCGCATTCACTCAGGGCGTCCCCTCGGAAAAAGCCGGCATTTTCAATTTCCAGTTTTTCCAAGATGCTTTGTGCCCGCACCGAGAGATCTTCAAAGCATTCGACGGTGTCCACGTGACGGCCCAGTCTGGCAAGACAGGCAGTCACGAATCCGCTGCCTGTCCCGATTTCAAGAACCCTGTCTTTGGGCTTGACCTGTAGAGCCTGAAGCATGCGTGCCTCAAGTTTCGGAGCCATCATGTATTGCCCGTGTGAAAGGGGAATCTCCAGGTCGGAAAATGCCAGGTTGTGATGCTGTTCAGGAACGAACAATTCACGCGGTGTCTGCCGGATCACTTCCAGCACACCCGTATCCAGAACGTCCCAGGGGCGTATCTGCTGTTCAATCATGTTAAATCTGGCTTGTTCGATATCCACGGGGCTATTTATACTCGAATCCGTATACTCTTCGTGCAGGCGTTTATAAACTATATCAACATCATCCGTGCGTGAGCCACAGGCCTCGCCGATGCACGGCAATATACTGGAAAAACAAGCAGGTTTCATGAACCCGCTGCTGTACAGCAAATACCTTTGAACGCGAGGAAAATACTGATAATCGGCCCTGCCTGGGTGGGTGACATGGTGATGGTACAGAGCTTGTTCATGGCTCTGAAACACCAAAACCCGGGCAATGTCATCGATGTGGCTGCACCGGCCTGGTCGGCGCCTGTGCTTGCCCGCATGCCGGAAGTCAGAGATATCGTTGAAGTGGACTTGAGCCACGGAGAACTGGGCTTGCTCAAGCGCAGGCGTATCGGCCGGACCTTGCGTGGCCGATACGACCAGTCCATCGTTTTGCCCCGCTCCTTCAAGTCTGCGCTGATCCCATACTTTGCCGGCATCCCGCAGCGGACTGCCTACCGGGGAGAGATGCGCTACGGGGTCGTCAACGACATGCGGGTCCTCGATACGGATGTCACCTACAAGGCTGTGGAACGGTATGTAAATTTGGGGGCTGACCCGTCACAGCCGCCGCAGCCCCCCGAGATCCGTTTTCCCAAACTGCAGGTGCATGAAGACAAGCGCCGCAAGGCGGCCGCCCGGCTCGGGGTCAGCGAGGCGACACCCAGTGTTGCACTGATGCCCGGGGCAGAATTCGGACCCTCCAAACGCTGGCCGGCCGAGTACTTTGGCAGGCTTGCCGAACTGTTCAGGCAGGAGGGTTTCGAGATCTACGTGTTTGGTTCTTCCAAGGACCGCGAGATCGGGCAGCAGGTGGTCAGCGCATCGAACGGGAGCGCCAAGAATCTATGCGGACAGACCAGCCTGGAAGAGGTGGTCGACCTGCTTTCACTGGCAAGCGTTGCCGTCACCAACGATTCGGGACTGATGCATATTGCCAGCGCAGTCGGCTGCCCGGTCGTGGCAATCTACGGCTCGATCACGCCCGAATACACGCCGCCGTTGTCCAGTGTCGCAAGGACCCAGTACCTGAACCTGGAGTGCAGTCCCTGCTGGCAAAAGCAGTGTCCTTACGGGCATTACAATTGCCTGCGTAACATGGCTGTACAGCAGGTCTACGAAAGTGCCAGGGAATTGCTGGGAACCGAGTCCGCCTAGAGAAAATAGTCGGCACGGTCAAAACTGGAATCCAGCTGGTCCAGTTTTTCCGGGTGGTTGATCAAGTCCTCGATAAACCAGTTGGCGTGGTTGTACAGGCACGTCACGTCCTTGCACTCCTCGGTGGCATCGAACGTCTCGATCAGCCGCAGGGTGTTTCTTTGTGTGGCTTGAAAGCTGTCAGCTGTAGCGTAGCCATGTTTTCCTCCAAGCAAGGCTTGGGGGACATGACGGTACACGGGGCAGTTGAAGATGCCCAGCGGGCTGACCACCTGCCTGAAATACTGCATGTGGCAGTTGTGGGGTTGCTGGCTGTAGTTCATGTAGGTGCCGTTTTCCAGCACCCTCAGGTTGGTGCTTTCCACCACGGCAAAGTTTTCATCTTCCAGTTGTTGGGCCTCGCGGATGGCATTGCGGATCTTGGTCATGGTCGAGGCCACGTGTTCCTGCTGCTTTTCTATGCCGACGATTTCTGCATTGTTCAGCTCGGAACGGGTCAGGAACGGCTTGTAGGAGATGTAGTCGAACCGGTGCTGCTTGGCCAGTCGTGCCGCGGTCACCATTTCATCGATATTCTCGATGATCCCCGTGTCGTTGGTTTCACAGTCTTTCCAGACGATGATGTAGCTGAAACCGATCATGAGCTCTGGGTTCAGCCGCTTGATGGGCGGGATGTGTTCGCAGATCCACTCCAGCGTGCATTTCTTGCTGCCGGGCTTGTGCATGGCACGAAAGGTTTCATTGGTGCCGGAATCCAGGGACAGGCGTACCCAGTCACGTTTTTGCAGTACGTCGGCAACGGCTTCAATTTTTCTCATCATGCTGCCATTGGTGACTACACCGATCTGCACGTCCATGGCCTTCAGGTGACGCACGACGTCTTCGAATCCCTGGTAGGCTGTGGGCTCACCGCCGCCGATGATAATCACGGAACGCAGCCCATTTTCCACCAGATGGGTCAGTGAATCCTTGAGTAACTCATGCTCGTAATTGATGTTCTTGTTCAGGATGTCCATGTCCACGCAATGATCGCAGCGGTAATTGCAGGCGGTAGTCACATCCAGGTTGATGGATACCGGGGCATGTCGGGGTGCGTTTTCCAGTGCCTGCTCGAAGGTCATGGCATCCGCCGCATAGCCCTCTCTCCACTGCGCCTGCCAGCGCACATACTCCTTCAGGTTTTCCAGCACATCGGGCTGGCGGAGCTTACCCATGAAGTCATGCAGAGGGGATAACTCGGTTTGTTTCTCCACCGGGTGTTCCGTGGCTTTCACGTGCAGGGGCTGCGAAACCGTGTCCGGGTTCGATCGCAGGCCGAACTTGCTGTAGTTGATCAACGGTGAAACCTTGATCAGTACCTCGCCGCTTTCGGAGTGTATTTTTTCCATGGGCCGGGTTACGGGTCTATAGCCTGATAAATTTGCACCAAGTGTTCCATCCCGTCGATCAGGGCGGTCTCGTCCACACCGCATCCGGAATAGATGGAGCCCAAGAAGTTCTTAACCGAGCACATCAGCGGATCCACGATCGGTACCTGTTTGTCGGAAGACCGCAATGATATCAGGTAATCCGGGAGTTCGACATGTCTGTCAACGCGTTGCTGATTGATGGCATAGGCGGCTGGTTTCGGCTGGGCATCCGTCGAGTTCAGCCCCAGGGAAACCGTGCAGTCACCTGTGGCATGCAGGTAGTCAAAGACAATCTGCAGATCCCGATCCGGGTCGTTGCTTGGGGAGTCGCAGCGGACATCCTGGATGCGCCCGGCACCGAATAGTGCATACAGCATGCTGAGTGCGTGAGGTACGGCATCGATGATCATGTCCTTCCCCGTACTTTGCGGGGAAAGCCACATGGAAAATGTTTCGATGGTCTGGGGTCCCGGGTTTGGCTGCGGATGCAGTGCATAAAAGCCAGGCAATGTGAAAACCCATTGGGTGTTCAGCTGCAGGGTGAGGTTGTTTTTGCGGGCACGCTTGACCAGGTGCAGGGTATCGTTGCCAAGGCGCTGCGCACACCTAGCTGTTTGCATTTCCTCATCCGGCCACCAGAGCGGTTTTTCACAGAAAACGTGGCAGCCGGCATTCGTTGCCGCTTCCAGGTATCGATAATGCGTGGAGGGTGGTGAGCAGATCGCTACAATGTCAATTGGCACGGCCTTCAAAGCCTCCTCCATCCCCGCAAAAGCCCGGCAGCTGATGTCGTACCCTTTTTCCAGATGGGTTGCAGCACGGGTGGCGGACGAAAGGGAACTGCTGATCACGGCGCGGATGTCGCAGCCCAGCTGGTGAAAGGCTCTTGCAACGTAGGGGCCTGTGCCCTGTCGGCTTCGAGCGGGTCCCACCACGGCAATTTTGAAGGGCATTGTGTCCATTGCAGTCCGGTTACCGGATAACAGCCTACTGACAGTGACCGGTTGGAGCAAGCCTCGGCGAAGGCGCATTGCGTATACACAAAACCGGCCTGATCCTTTAGTATTACAGACGTTGAGGCTAGGGGTGCCCTGCTATTGTCTACGGGCTGAGAGTGACCCTTGGAACCTGAACCAGATCATGCTGGCGGAGGGAAGCTTGAATGCAGAAATTCCTTGGCATGCGCTTTTGCTCTGCTGCGATACGATTGCCCTAGCACGAGGTTGACTTTATGAGCGCCACTGCCAGTTCCATACGGGAAAAATCCGCACAGCTGTCATCAGATGTCCAGCAGCCGCTTCCGGGTTCGCAAAAAATCTATGTCCAGGGGTCCCGTGAAGACCTGAAAGTCGGGATGCGCGAAGTGCAGTGCTCGGCAACTGCGGCCAGTTTCGGTGAAGAGGCAAACCCGCCCATCACCATTTACGACACCTCGGGACCGTATTCCGACCCGGACATGGAGGTGGATTTGCTGCAGGGCCTGCCTGCGGTTCGAAAGGAGTGGATTGAACGGCGCAATGACACCCTGCTGCTTGACGGGCCCTCTTCACAATACGGCTCAGCCCGGCAAAGCGATCCACGTACGGCACATTTGCGTTTTGCCCATTACCACCCGCCGCGCCGCGCAAGGCCGGGCCGTGCAGTCACGCAGATGCACTATGCACGCCGGGGTATCATCACCCCCGAGATGGAATACGTTGCGTTGCGCGAGGACATGCGACTGCAGGAACATCGCAAGGACAGTCGCTACAAAAAACTCCTGCAGCAGCACGCAGGGCGGGGCTTCGGTGCGAACCTGCCCGATGAAATCACCCCGGAGTTTGTACGCACGGAACTGGCAAGTGGGCGCGCCATCATTCCGAGCAACATCAACCATCCCGAATCGGAGCCGATGATCATCGGTCGCAATTTCCTGGTAAAGATCAACACCAATCTGGGCAATTCCTCCGTGGCCTCCTCGATCGAGGAGGAAGTGGAGAAAATGGTGTGGGCGGTGCGCTGGGGCAGCGATACGGTCATGGATCTTTCGACCGGCAAACACATCCACGAGACCCGCGAATGGATCGTGCGCAACTCACCCGTGCCCATCGGTACCGTGCCCATCTACCAGGCACTTGAAAAGGTGGGTGGCAAGGCGGAGGAACTGACCTGGGAGATGTACCGGGATACGCTGATCGAGCAGGCCGAGCAAGGCGTGGACTACTTTACGATCCATGCCGGTGTGCGCCTGGCCTATGTACCCATGACGGTAAAGCGTGTGACAGGCATCGTGTCCCGCGGAGGCTCGATCATGGCGAAATGGTGCCTGGCCCATCACCAGGAAAACTTCCTCTACACCCACTTCGAGGAAATTTGCGAAATCATGCAGGCCTATGACGTGGCATTCTCCTTGGGTGATGGTCTGCGCCCGGGCTCCATTGCCGATGCCAATGACGAGGCGCAGTTTGCAGAGTTGACGACGCTGGGCGAGCTGACCGGGATTGCATGGGATCATGACGTCCAGGTCATGATCGAGGGGCCGGGTCACATTCCGCTGCAGATGGTGCGGGAAAATGTAGACCGGGAAATCAAGGAATGCCTGGAAGCGCCCTTCTACACGCTGGGTCCGCTGGTGACGGATATCGCACCCGGCTACGATCATATTACCTCCGCCATCGGGGCAGCGAACATCGGCTGGTACGGCACAGCGATGCTTTGCTATGTCACACCCAAGGAACACCTGGGGCTGCCCGACAAGCAGGATGTCAGAGACGGCATCATTGCCTACAAGATTGCTGCACATGCGGCTGATCTTGGCAAGGGGCATCCAGGTGCCCAGATTCGCGACAATGCATTGTCCAAGGCGCGCTTTGAGTTTCGCTGGGAAGACCAGTTCAATCTGAGCCTTGACCCGCAGCATGCACGTTCGCTGCACGATGAAACCCTGCCCAGGGATGCAGCAAAGGTTGCACATTTCTGCTCCATGTGCGGCCCGCATTTCTGCTCCATGAAGATCACCCAGGATGTCCGCGACTACGCGGCCAAGCAGGGTATTGAAGACATACCGCTTGCGATCGAAAAAGGTTTGCAGGACAAGGCCCGCGAATTCAGGAAGGCTGAGGCTAAGGCACAGCAGGAGGGCTAGCCGGGATATCCGGGTATCTCGGGAGAATGTTTCGGTGTTTCGCAAATTGCAGCTTGTGACAGGCGATCAGGCACTGGCTGGCCGACAGGAGGTCATGACGGTGGCAAACCGGCACTATGTGAACGGCAATCCGTTGACCCCGCCTTTCCCTGACGGCATGGCCCTGGCCATGTTTGGGCTGGGCTGTTTCTGGGGGGCTGAGAAAAAGTTCTGGGAGTTCCCGAAGGTGTACTCGACTTCTGTGGGCTATTCAGGAGGATTCACTCCAAACCCGACCTATCGGGAAGTCTGTACCGGCAGGACGGGACATAACGAGGTCGTACGTGTCGTGTACTCGCCTGATCTTGTCAGCTATGCAAGTCTGGTCAAGCTGTTCTGGGAGTCGCACGATCCTACCCAGGGGATGCGCCAGGGAAACGATGTGGGCACCCAGTATCGCTCGGCCATCTATGTGTATGACGAGGCACAGAAAGTCATTGCCGAGCAGACCCGGCAGCAATACCAGCAGGCCTTGGCCCGGCAAGGCTATTCGTCCATCACCACCGAAATCGTCGAAGTCTCGGAATATTACTATGCAGAGGATTACCACCAGCAATATCTGGCCAAGAACCCGAATGGCTACTGCGGGCTGGGCGGGACCGGGGTTGCATTGACGTGATCGCAGCGGGAAAGCCTGATGCAGAGAGAGAACAATATAGCAACGCTGGAGGAGCAGACTGCAGAAAGAAATCCCCTTGACCAGTTCCGGCAATGGTTTGACGAGATGCTTGGCTCAGGGTTCGCAGAGCCCCATGCGATGAATCTGGCGACGGTCAGTCGCACGGGCGAAGTATCCTCGCGCATGGTCCTGCTGAAGGAATTCGATGAAGCGGGATTTGTTTTCTTTACCAATTACAACAGCAGCAAGGCCCAGGATTTGCACGCCACGCGAACGGCTGCACTTTGTTTCTGGTGGGACAAGCTGTATCGGCAGGTACGAATTTCGGGCCGGGTTGAAAAAATATCGGCTGCGGATTCCGCCGAATATTTTCGTTCACGTCCCAGAGGGAGCCAGCTTGGCACACTGGCCTCGCAGCAAAGCCAGGTGATCGAGGACTATTCGGTACTGGAAAAGGCGTACCAGTATTTGCAGCAGCGCTACCATGACCAGGAAATCCCCTGTCCGGAACACTGGGGAGGTTATCGGGTCATCCCAGGCCAGTACGAGTTCTGGCAAGGACGCCCGAACCGGCTGCACGATCGTCTGCGTTACACACAGACCGCAACAGGAGAGTGGAAGCTCGAAAGACTGTCGCCCTGAGTCGTATCGGCCTTGCCCTCAGGTTTCATTCATAGACCAGATGCCACTCGGGGTCCGGTTTCTGTTTTTCAGGCCAGTATGTCTTGTCCGGATTTTCCAGGTTCAGCGCTTCGCATTTCTCGCGCGCCTCTCCAAAAGTCATCGTCTCGTCTGTGAACCTGCCTGTTTCAAATTCGTATTTGTATTTCCACGCAATGATGTAGCCGGGATCATCGACCTGACGCACCAAGTTTTCTGTACTCATAATCGTTCCTGTTCCTAGCGCCAAATTCTGGCAAATGGGTATCGATACGGGACGGCTGCACAACACTTGTATCAGCCGGGGATTTTTATCAAAAATGCCGGTCCGCGCGCAACTTTTTTTGGTCAGTCGATCCCTCGTCATGCGCCCGGGCAAGGCCGCACTGGCAGTTTCTACCCCGAAACCTGCGGGTCGGTGATTTTGCGGCGGGCTTCCAGGGAAATCTCCCACTGCACCTGATAGACGCTTTGGCCGGGGCTGGGACCCTTGGGCCCGCTTGGACTGATGGTTGTCGACTGGGGTCCCATGACCTGACGGTAGTAGCGGACCGCAGCCTGCGGAAACTCGGGGCACTCAAAGGGCAGGGCATGGCGCACTTCAAAAACCAGCGCCTGGTCTTCTCCCACACTGCTCTTCAGGTCTGCCAGCAGGTGAGAGTGGAAACTCCCTTCAAATTCCACATCGAAGAGCACCTTGCAGGTTGGCCGGCCCCCCTGCCTGTCGGCTTCCATATGGTCGGGAAACAAGCCGTGGAAAAAGAAGGTTGCTTGAGCCATGCAAAACAGGGGTACGCTACAATCGAGTCCATGGAGTATAGATTACAAACAGATGTTTCTGAATTTGTGATCCGGCAAGAACCCCTGGGTCTGTGGGATTTGTGGATCGATGGTATGCCGACGCTGACCTTTCCAACCCCCGAAGATGCCGCCAAGGCCGTATACGAACAGGATTCTGGTTACATCGTCTGGGACCAACTGGAAGAACACAGCGCTCCTCAGGACCTAAGCGGCTGGGAGCAGATCAGGCCGGAATAAGAATTGTTGCCTCGAAGACGTACGCGTTTTACCCCGGTCCCGAGGAGAGGAAGAACCGGCCCGGTTAAGCCGGTTCTCGCTACAGTTTAGCCGGATTTTTCAAGGGCCTGGTCGATGTCCTCAAGGATGTCATCGATATGCTCGATCCCGATCGACAGCCTCACCAGGTCGTCACTCACGCCGGCAACTTTCTGTTCTTCCTTGGATAATTGCCGATGCGTGGTGGTGGCCGGATGGCAGGCCAGCGACTTGGCATCGCCGATGTTGACCAGCCGGACGATCAGGTTCAGGGCATCGATGAACTTCACTCCCGCATCAAGTCCTCCCTTGATTCCGAAACTCAGGATTCCGGAGGCTTTGCCGCTGCAGTATTTCTCCACCAGGGGGTGGTCTTCGTGCGTAGGCAGTCCGGCGTAATTCACCCAGGTGACATTTGGATGTTTTTCCAGATGCTCGGCCACGGCCAGTGCATTTTCGCAGTGGCGGTCCATGCGCACCGGGAGGCTTTCCACCCCCTGCAATACCAGGAAGCTGTTCATGGGTGAGATTGCGGGCCCGATGTTGCGTAGCGGTACGACCCGGACCCGGCCAATGTATGCGGCCTTGCCCAGCGCTTCGGTATAGACCACCCCGTGATAAGAGGGATCCGGTTCGTTCAGCATGGGGAAGCGTTCCTTGTGATCGGCCCACGGGAAGTTTCCCGAGTCCACGACGATGCCTCCGATCGTTGTGCCATGTCCGGTCATGTACTTGGTCAGCGAATGAATGACGATATCCGCTCCGAATTCAAAGGGCCGACACAGGTACGGGCTGGGTACGGTGTTGTCCACCATGACCGGGACCCCCTGCGCGTGGGCAACCTCGACTGTTTTTTCCAGGTCTATGATGTTGCCTGCCGGGTTCCCAAGGGATTCGCAGAAAACGACTTTTGTGTTCTCATCGATGGCGGCCGCGATGGCGTCCATGTCGCGGTAATCTACAAACCGGACATCAATCCCGAGTTTTGGCAAGGTATGCGCAAACAGGTTATACGTGCCCCCGTATAAGGTGGTTACCGAAACGATATTGTCACCGCGTTCCGCGATAGCAAAAATTGCCAGGGAAATGGCCGCCATTCCAGATGACAGGGCCAGCGCGCCGATACCCCCCTCCATCGCCGCAATGCGCTGTTCCAGTACCGCGGTGGTCGGATTCATGATGCGCGTGTAGATGTTTCCCTCGACCTTCAAATCAAACAGGTCAGCACCATGCTGGGTGTTGTCAAACGCATAAGACGAGGTTTGGTAGATTGGTACAGCCACCGCCTTGGTGGTTGCTTCGGGCGAGTAGCCACTGTGTATGGCAAGAGTTTCAATTTTCATGAACGGGTTTCCTTAAAAAAGACAAGACACCTGCGATGCTCTGATCTGGACAAGAACAGCTCTGGATCCTGAAAATTCGTGGGGGGATATAGTTATAGCAGTCACCGGTCCTTGTCAATCTAACGTGAAAAATGTGGCAAGCTCCATATCCTGATTGAAAGAGTCCGGGCATAGCGGGCATGTGGCCTAGGAGGGAGATACCTACTTTGATCAGTTGGCCGTCTGCTGCTCCCATTCCGATGGGGTAAAGGTCTTGATACTCAGCGCATGCAGCGCGCCACTGGCAATTTGTGACTTGACGGTCGAGTAGACGAGCTGGTGCTCCTTGACCATGCTCATGCCTTCAAAGCATTCGCTGATCACGGTCGCCTCATACTTGCCCTCGGTGCCACTGACAATGGCCTGCGAGTCAGGCACACCCTTTTCAATCAGGGTCTTGATTTCTTCTGCGTGCATAAGATAACGGGCCTCCTGCGGTATTCAGCCAGGTTTTGGAAAAACCTGTGCCGACCCGGAAGTATACCCGGTTGCACACCTGATTTTCATCACTCTTCTCCGAGCAGATGCTTCAGATCGTTGCCGATCAGGTCCATGCGCCAGCCCGGCAGATTGGACAATTCTTGCGGTTCGCAGATCAGCGTTTCCAGCATGCTGCGCGTGGCCAGGAAGTTGGGAGTAATGCCGAGTTGTTCGGCACGTTCGCGCACGAAGGCCTTTGCCTGCTTGAGCAGTTTGCGCTGTTGGCGTGACAGGCCGGGTTTTGCGAGTGCCTCCGGCCAGTCCTCTTTGCGTGTTTGCATGGCCTTGTCCATGCAATCGAGCAGCTTTTCGCCATACCGTCCCCGTTGTTTTCGGGTCAGCAGCTCTACCTTTGCCAGGGATGCGGCGCTGGTGGGTTGTTTGACTGCAAGCTCATGCAATGTTTCATCGCGCAGAATCCATTGTCTTGGCCTGTTTTGCTGCATGGCCTCGTGGTCGCGCCAGCGTGCAAGCCACTTGAGGACATTGGACTGTTTCGATGACAGCTTTCTTGCTCCCTTCACCGATTTCCACAAATTCTGGGTGTCCGGCTGGTACTTGTTCATGTCATTCAGCTGTTGGCATTCGCTTTCCACCCAGTGGGCCCGTGCCTTGTCATCGAGTTCCTTTTTAAGCAACGTGTAGGCCTGCGACAAGTACCGCACATCATTGGCAGCGTACTGGAGCGCCTTCTCGGGCAGGGGGCGCTTGGTCCAGACCGTGCGGGACAGGGATTTGTCCAGAGGTACGCCACACAATCTCTCGACCAGTTGCGCATAGCTGATCTGGTCGCCATAGCCTAGTGCGCTGGCGGCAATCTGTGTGTCGAAGACGGGATGCGGGATTTTCCCGTTGACCATGAACAGGATTTCGAGATCCTGGCGGGCCGCGTGAAAAACTTTCGTGATGGTTTTCGAGGTAAAAAGCTTATTCAGCACCGACAAGTCATTTATGATGAGCGCATCGATACAAACGATCCGGGTTTGCGTTGCGATTTGTATCAAACATAGCTTGGGGTAGTAGGTGTCTTCTCGCATGAATTCGGTATCGGTGCAAACCCAGTCCTGGCTGACTGCATGCGCGCAAAAGGCTTCCAACTGATCCGGATTGTCGATGATTTCTATTTCCATTCCCGACAGTGTAACGGCAACTCGCCGTCGGGCATATCGGATGTGCTGCTGCCTGCTGCCCGCATGTTGCCTGGTGTTATCTGCAAATCCTGTCAATGCCCGGGACTGGCAGTCTGCCTTTTACCAGGATCACGCGCTGGTGGGAAAAATCTGGGACACGCGGAAAAGCCGCTGGATCACGGAACAGCAACTGCATGCCGCCGTGCTGGAGCACAGGTTCATTTTACTGGGAGAAACCCACGATAACCCCGATCACCACCATGTGCAGGCAGAGGTACTGAACGGGCTGGCGGGCGCTGGTCAAAAGCCTGCAGTCGTCATGGAAATGCTGGCGCGGGAAACCTGGCAGGACCAGCCAGCCTTCTGGACGGACCTCAAGCTGTTGCAACAGCAGGCTGCGGCACAGGACCAACGCTGGCCATGGGACCTCTACACGCCGCTCTTGCAGAGCGTGGTGGATCACGGTCTGGAGCTTGTGGCAGGCAATGTGAAACGCAAGACCCTGCACACCCGGGTCCAGGCGAACGGACCGGACTGGCACCAGGAGCTGGGCACACGATACTCGATACCGATGCACGGCCTTGGGCTACTGGAGCAGGAAATCGCCGAGTCCCATTGCGGCTATGTGGATACTGGGCACCTGCCGTTCATGGTCGAGGCACAATTGCTGAGGGACCATGCCATGACCTCGGCCCTGGTGAACAGCCCGGCCCCCGCAGTGCTGGTCGCAGGCCGTGGCCATGTACGCAACGACTATGCCGTACCGGTGCAGTTGCGAAATGCCTGCCGCTGCGATTCCGTGCTGTCGATCGCGCTGCTTCCGGTGCATCCCGATGCACCCAGGCCCGAGGATTACCTGCAAGGCTCACGCAATGCGTACGACATTTTGTATTTCACGCCCAGCCATACACGCGAGGACCCTTGTGAGAAGTTCAAGCAGCAGTTGCAGAACCTGCGCGGGCAAGGCGTCGAATAAAGGCCAAGGCGCACCCACCGCAGCATGTGCGCCGGGGCCTGGGACTGCAGCTGTTCGACTCAGCTGGCTTTTCTGACTGCGCGCAATACCTTGAAGACTACCGGCCACATCAGCATGCTGGTGAGCAGCGGCGCCCAGTACGTCCATGATTTGGGATCTTCTCCCTGAATGCCCTGGATCCAAAGCAGTATGCTCATGTACGGCAGCAGGGTGACGCCTACAAACATGGCTTGCTGGTGGATCGGGTAATTCCTGGCCCGGGTGTGAAACCGGATTGTGATAAAGGCAAGGATGGCAAAGCCCAGGGCATATTGTCCCAGCAGCGTGCCGTACACGACGTCGACAAGAAGACCCAGCAGCCACGCGATTCCCACGCCCAGGTGCTCAGGCCGGGCCATGGCCCAGTAAATCAGTGTGATGGCCAGCCAGTCCGGACGCCAGGGACCGGCCCAGTCCGGCAGCGGTATCAGCATCAGTATCAAGGCGGCCAGCAGGGTGCCGCCGATGGCATAGAATATGGGTGAAACCAGGCGGGTCATCGGCCTTCTGTATGGGTATCAGCCGTTTTCGGGAATTGTTCTTCACTGTTGCGCAGCAACAGGGTTTCCCGAATGGTACTGAGGTTCGTCAGGGGTCGCGCTTCGACTCTCACGAAGGCCTCACCGGCAACCGACTCGATGCTTGTAATCTCTGCGACCGGGTAATTGGGGGGATAACGCCCGTCCAGGCCGGAAGTCGTGATCAGGTCGCCGACCTGTATGTCCGTGGTGTTTACAAGATGTCGAAGTTCCAGCCTGTCATTGTTTCCCGTGCCCACCACCAGGCTGCGCTGACCACTGCGGGCGATGACGCCCAGCAGGGCATGGTTGGGGTCCGATATCAGAATCGCAATCGAACTGACGAGGCCTGCCTTGTCTACCTGGCCAATGATCCCCTTGGCTCCCAGCAGGGGTTGACCCTCGTACACACCGTCTTGTGTTCCCTTGTTCAGGACAATACGGTGACGGTACGGGTCAAGATCGATCGACAGTAACTCTGCAATCAGTATCTGCTCTTCCTGGAGCTGCCTGGCGGAAGACAAAAGCTCGCGCAGGCGCACGTTTTCCTGCTCCAGAACGGCAAGTTTCTGCAGTTCCAGCCCAAGCAGGATCTGGTTCGTGCGCAAGCGGTTGTTTTCGTCCAGCAGTTTTTTGCGGCTGGACAGGGATTCCGAGCCCACGTTGTAGATTTTTGCTGGCAGGGAGGCTACGTACTTGATGGGATACACCACCACGCTGATGCCCGAGCGCAGGATACCTAGATGATTGTAGTGGTAGTCAGTGACCATCATGCCGACAGACAGCATGGCCAGGAGGATCAGTTTTGCAGATGCGGACGGGCTAAGGACAAACAGCGGCTTGATGGCAACCTCCCCTGAGCGACAGGCCAGTACCCCAGGCTTTCAGAGCCTGATGATAGCAGACATCAGTGTTGTCCGCCGCATGTTGCCAGGCTTCAGCGGAGTGTTGCGCTAGTCACTGGCCAGCAATTCGGTACCGGATTCCTCCATCAGTTCAAGGACTCGTCCGCCCCCACGAGCCACGGAGGTGAGGGGGTCGTCCGCAATGACTACCGGCACCCCGGTTTCTTCCATGATCAGGCGGTCCAGGTCACGCAACAATGCTCCGCCGCCGGTGATCACGATTCCCCGGTCTGCCACGTCTGCACCGAGTTCAGGCGGGGTTTGCTCCAGGGCCGTTCGCACGGCACTGACGATTCCCTGCAGCGGTTCCTGCAATGCCTCGAGAATTTCATTGCTGTTCAAGGAAAAGCTTTTGGGGATGCCCTCAGACAGGTTTCTGCCCTTGACCTCGATTTCCAGCATCTCCTTGCCAGGGTATGCCGAGCCGATCTCATGCTTGATGCGCTCAGCTGTGGATTCACCGATCAGCACACCGTAGTTGCGCCGGATGTAATTGATGATGGCCTCGTTGAGCCGGTCGCCTCCAATCCGTGCAGAGGCTGAATAGACGATACCGTTCAGGGAGATCACGGCCACCTCGGAGGTGCCCCCGCCAATGTCCAGCACCATCGAACCGAAGGCTTCCTTGATCGGCAGGTTGGCACCCATGGCGGCAGCCAGGGGTTCTTCGATCAGGTAGGTCTTGAGCGCTCCCGCACTCAGTGCAGATTCACGTATGGCGCGGCGCTCCACCTGGGTCGCACCACAAGGCACGCACACCAGCACTCGCGGACTGGGCCTTAGCAGGTGGCTTCTGTGCACCTTGCGGATGAAGTACTGCAGCATTTTTTCCGTGGTGGTGAAATCCGCGATCACGCCATCCTTCAACGGCCGGATGACCTCAATGTTGGCGGGCGTGCGGCCCAGCATGCCCTTGGCCGCTGCACCGACCGCCTCAATGGCCCGCGGCCCCCCCTCCGGGTTGTTGCGAATCGCGACCACCGAGGGTTCGTTCAGCACGATGCCCTTGCCGTGCATGTAAATCAGGGTGTTGGCCGTGCCCAGATCGATCGACAGGTCTTTGGAGAAGAGACTCAGAACGCGTTTGAACATGAACTAGACTGCAGGCGTATATCGGTTGGAGTGTGGCGCTACTCTAGCAGTGGCCAAAATTTTGAGCAAGGCCATATGCAAGTATGGTAGTTTGTTCTGCTAGCATCCGTCTCCACAGGGCGAACGCTTGCCCATCAACCGGTCCAGTCAAACTAAGACCCTGCTATGTCCATATCACTCGAGGAAGTTCTCAACATCAGCGACCTGGCCAGACTGCATGTCGATGAAGAACAGGCCGGGCACTATGCCGCGGACTTGTCAAAAATTCTGGCCTGGGTGCAGCAGATGAATCAGGTGGACACCCGGGGAGTCGTGCCCATGGCGCATCCCCTTGATGTCGTCCAGCGCCTGCGCGAAGACCAGGTCACCGAAACCAACCAGCGTGAAAAATTCCAGACCATCGCACCCCGTACCGACAAGGGTCTGTACCTGGTGCCCAAGGTAATCGAATAGTTTTGGTCCGGGTTAATACAGGAACCCACAGCCGTACCGATGGAAAACCTTTCCGTTTCACAGCTTGCAGCAGGCTTGGACCGCGGGGAATTCTCCAGCGTGGAACTCACCCGGCATTTTTTGCACCGCATGCAGGCTCACAGGGAACTCAATGCCTTCATCACGGAAATGGACGAGTCCGCGATTTTGCAGGCGCGCCGGGCTGACCAGCGGATCAAGGAAAAAAAACATGGCCCGCTGACCGGCATCCCCCTGGCACACAAGGATATCTTCTGCATGGATGGGACCAGAACATCGTGCGGCTCCAGAATGCTGGATGACTTTGTCGCGCCCTACGATGCGACCGTGGTGCAAAAGCTCGAGCAAGCCGGATGTGTGGTGCTGGGCAAGACCAACATGGACGAGTTTGCGATGGGCTCATCCAATGAGAACAGCTACTTCGGGCCGGTGAAAAACCCCTGGAATCCCGGGCACGTGCCGGGAGGCTCATCCGGCGGTTCTGCGGCGGCTGTGGCGGCACGCCTGGTCCCCTTGGCAACCGGCACGGATACCGGCGGGTCGATCCGCCAGCCGGCGGCATTTTGTGGAATCACGGGGCTGAAGCCCACCTACGGCCGCGTATCGCGTTACGGCATGATTGCCTATGCATCGAGCTTGGACCAGGGTGGCCCGTTGGCGAAGTCCGCGCAGGACTGCGCCTACCTGCTGCAGGCAATGGCCGGCTTCGACACCAGGGATTCCACCAGTATGGATGAGCCCGTACCGGCCTACGCGCAAGGGCTGGACCAGCCGCTTGATGGGCGGGTGATCGGCATCCCCGATGAATATTTCGGCGCTGGTCTGAAGCCCGAGGTGCAGGACATCATGACCCGGGCCATCGACTGGGCCGAAGGGCAGGGATGCATCATCCAGCCCATCCGTTTGCCGAACACGGAGCTGGCCATTCCTGCCTATTACGTGATTGCCACAGCAGAATGTTCCTCGAACCTGTCCCGTTTTGACGGCGTCCGGTTCGGACACCGCTGCGAGGCGCCAGAGGATCTGCATGACCTGTACCGCCGCAGTCGAAGCGAGGGGTTCGGCACGGAAGTCAAACGCCGCATCATGATCGGAACCTATGCATTGTCCAAGGGCTATTACGATGCCTACTACCTGAAGGCGCAGCAGATTCGTCGCCTGATCAGCACGGATTTCAGCAAGGCATTCGAGACGGTCGATTTCATCCTGGGGCCGACGGCGCCGGAGCCCGCTTTCAGGATCGGCGAAAAGACAAACGACCCGGTGACCATGTACCTGTCGGACATCTATACCATCTCGGTCAACCTGGCCGGCCTGCCGGCCATCTCGGTGCCATGCGGCATGCACGAAGGGCTGCCCGTTGGCATGCAGCTGATCGGCGACTACCTCACAGAAGACAGGTTGCTGAATTTTGCGCACCAGTACCAGCTGGCAACAGACTGGCACCTGCAGTGTCCTCCCGGGTTTGCGCAGGAGGGCAGCGACGAATGACCCGGTGGGAAGCGGTAATCGGGCTGGAGCTTCACGTGCAGCTGGCTACGCAGAGCAAGATTTTCTCCGCGGCCTCCACGGCGTTCGGGGCCGAGCCGAATACCCAGGCGTGTGCAGTGGACCTGGGCCTGCCCGGCGTGTTGCCCGTGCTGAATCTCGAAGCGGTACGCATGGCCGTCATGTTCGGCCTTGCCATCGATGCCACGATTGCACAACGCAGCGTCTTCGCTCGGAAAAACTATTTTTACCCCGACCTGCCGAAGGGTTACCAGATCAGCCAGTACGAGCTGCCCATCGTGGAGCACGGCCGACTGGAAATCACCCCGGAAGACGGGGTGCAGAAGGTTGTCGGGATCACACGTGCGCACCTCGAAGAGGATGCCGGGAAATCGCTGCACGAGGAGTTCGATGATTTTACCGCAGTCGACCTCAACCGGGCCGGCACCCCCCTGATCGAGGTGGTATCGGAGCCCGACATGCGCTCTGCGAAAGAGGCCATCCTGTACATGAAAAAGATTCATTCGATCGTGCGTTACCTGGGGATTTCCGACGGCAACATGCAGGAGGGCTCGTTTCGATGCGATGCCAACGTGTCCATTCGAGAAGCAGGGGATGAGGACTACGGCACACGCACGGAGATCAAGAACCTGAACTCGTTCCGGTTTGTGGAGCGGGCCATCGATTTTGAAATAGAGCGCCAGACTACGGTACTCGAGGATGGCGGCGAGATCGTGCAGGAGACGCGACTATATGATGCCGGCACCGGGGAGACACGCCCGATGAGAAGCAAGGAAGAGGCCAACGACTATCGTTATTTTCCCGACCCCGACCTGTTGCCCGTCGTCATCCCGCCGGACATGGTAGAAGCCATCCGGGAGCAGTTGCCCGAGTTGCCGTCGGAAAAAGCTTCGCGCTTTTGCTCGGAATACGGGCTCAATGCCCATGACGCAGAGACCGTGGCGATGAGCCGCGAGCTGGCCGAGTACTTCGAGCACACCGCACGGCATACGGATGCCGGGGCCAAGCTGGTGGTCAACTGGATCACCGGCGAACTCAGTGCGGCCCTGAACCAGGACCATCTTGAAATCCCCGAAAGCCCGGTCTCAAGCACAATGCTTGCAGGCCTTCTGAACCGCATCGAAGACGGCACCATCTCCGGCAAGATTGCCAAGGATGTTTTCCGGTCAATGTGGACGGGGGAGGGGGATGCAGACGCGATCATCGAATCCCGTGGCCTCAGGCAGATCACCGATGACTCGGAAATAGAGAAGCTGGTGGATCAGGTCCTGCAGGACAACCCGAAACAGGTGGAACAGTTCCGCTCGGGCAAGGACAAGGTGTTCGGTTTTTTTGTGGGCCGAGTCATGAAGTTGTCCCAGGGAAAGGCCAATCCGAAACAGGTCAATGGCCTGCTGAGGAAAAAGCTGGGCTAGTTTCAGGCGCTTCGCTGCGTTTGGCTACCGCCAAGACGTGCGCAACTGACCCGATCCTGCCCCGCGAGGTCCTGACAGGTCCGGACCTGCACGAAACCCTGTTGCTGGAGCAGTTGGCGGGTTTTTTGACCCTGCCTGAAGCCATGTTCGAGCACGATGTGTCCCCGCTGGACCAGATACTGGCCCGCTTGGCCGATGATCTGCTCAATAGCCTCCAGTCCGGAAGCCCCGCTGATGAGGGCCAGTGCCGGTTCAAACTGCGCTACGTGAGTATCCAGGTCCGGGTCACCCTCTGCGATGTAGGGCGGGTTGGATACGATCACGTCAAATCGGTGGCGCTCCACGTTTTCATACCAGTCGCTGTGGATGAAGAGGATGTCGGTACCATGGCGTTTCGCATTTTCGCGGGCCACCTTCAGGGCCGACGTGGAAATATCTGCAGCTACCACCGTGCAGTCGCTGCGTTCCTTGGCAATGGCGACGGCAATGGCCCCGCAGCCGGTGCCCAGATCAAGGATTTTCGCACCCTCCTTGTCCGCGATGCACTGCAGCGCGGTCTCAACGAGCAACTCCGTTTCGGGCCGGGGAATCAGTACGTGTTCATTGACGACGAACTCCAGCGACCAGAATTCCTTTTTACCCGAAATATGGGCAAGGGGCGTACCTCGCAGCCGGCTTGAACAGCAGGAACTGAAGCGGCTTTCTTCGCTGCGCGACAGCGGGGTCTCGGGATGGGCGAACAGCCCGGCGTGTTCAATATCACATGCATGGCAAACCAGGAGTTGCGCATCAAGGCGCGGGTTGTCGCTGACGCGGGTCAGCCGGCCCGCTGCAAACTCTACCGCCTGCTGACGCGTCATCGCCAAAACGCGTTACGCTTCGCCCAGGGTCGCAAGCTGGTCGGCCTGATACTCGTTTCGCAATGGCTGGATCACTGGGTCCATGTCGCCCTGCATCATTTCATCCAGCTTGTACAGGGTCAGGCCAATCCGGTGGTCCGTGATACGGCCCTGCGGAAAATTGTACGTGCGGATGCGTTCAGAACGGTCGCCGCTGCCGACCAGGCTGCGACGGGTTTCGGCCTGTTGTTCGAACTGCTTTTTTCGTTCCTGGTCCAGAAGCCGTGCACTGAGCAGTGACATGGCACGCGCACGATTCTTGTGCTGCGATCTTTCATCCTGGCATTCCACCACGATGCCGCTGGGAAGATGCGTGATGCGTATGGCGGAGTCCGTCTTGTTGACATGCTGGCCGCCCGCACCGGAAGCCCGGAATATGTCGATACGCAAGTCGGCATTGTCAATCTCGACATCGTCGATTTCACTGACCTCCGGCATGATTGCAATCGTGGCCGCAGAGGTGTGGATGCGTCCCTGGGATTCGGTGACTGGCACGCGCTGTACCCGGTGTGCCCCGGACTCAAACTTCAGATTCGAATACACGTCCGTACCGGAAATCTTGGCAATGACTTCCTTGTACCCTCCATGATCGCCTTCGCTCTTGTTGAGGACTTCCATTTTCCATTTTTTGTTTTCTGCATAACGGGAATACATGCGAAACAGGTCCCCGGCAAAAATGGCGGCCTCATCTCCGCCAGTGCCTGCCCGGATTTCCAGGAACACATTGCCCTGGTCATGCGGGTCCCTGGGCAGCAGCAGTACCTGCAATTCACCCTCGAGCTGATCGATGTGCCGTGCAGTGGCCTTGGCTTCCTCCTGGGCCATTTTTTTCAGGCTTTCATCCTGATCGCCCAGCAGTTCCTGCGCATAGGCAAGGTCTTCCACGAGGCGTCGGTGCTCATCGAATTTTTTCACGATAGGCTCCAGTTGCGCGTATTCCCTGGAAAGCGCTGCAAACTGGGCTTGGTCCTTGACAACTTCCGCATCCGAAAGCGCGACGGATATTTCCTCATGTCGCTCCTTGAGGGTCTCAAGCTTGTGGAGAATTGAATCTTTCATGGTGCGAACTGTGATGCGGAAACACGAGCCGGCTGCAGCGTACGGAGTCTCCCGGCTGCCTGACCTGTCATGCCGGAGTACGGCAGATGGGACTAGTACTCATTGGGGCCTTCGGGCGGGATATTTAACAGTATCCGTGCGGCATCGATCAACTCGTTTTTGCCCTGCTTGGCAGCCAGGTTCAGCGCTTCGCTGGGGTCGTGCATGAACTTGTTACTCAGGGTATAGGCGAGGTAGTGCAGGGTTTCTTCGACTGATTTTCCCTGCTCGAGCATTTTCCTGGCTTTCTCGAGCACATCATCGCGCTGTGATTCGGTCTTGTCCCGAAAGGCCCGCACTGTATCGACAACCCCCTGTCCGCGCTGTCGCAGGAAAAATTTCTCGACCTCCCTGGCAATAATTTCTTCGGCCGCCCTGGCCGCTTTCTGGCGGGACTGTAGGTTGTGCTGGATGACACCCTGCAGGTCGTCCACCGTGTACAGGTAGATGTCGGAAAGCCCGGCAACCTCGGGTTCGATGTCCCTGGGGACGGCAAGATCCACCATGAAGATGGGCTTGTGCTTGCGTTTTTTCAGGGCGCGTTCGACCAGTCCCTTGCCGAGAATCGGCAGCGTGCTGGCCGTCGCCGTGATCACGATTTCGGACTCAGGCAGGGCGTCGTTGACAAAGCTCAGGCCCACGCCGTGCCCGCCGACCCGCTCGGCGATGTTCTCTGCGCGTTCGACACTGCGGTTGGCAATCACGATCTTGCGGATCCCGGCAGCTTTCAGATGTTCGGCTGCAAGTTCGATGGTCTCGCCCGCGCCGATCAGCAAGGCTGAGTGATGCTGCAGTTCCCCGAATATCTTTTTCGACAGCGAAACCGCTGCGGAGGCCACCGACACGGGGTTCGCGCCGATCTCCGTGCTCGTTCGCACTTCCTTGGCCACGCTGAAGGCGTGCTGGAAAAGCTGGTTGAGGTCGCGCCCGACAGTACCCGCCTTCGAGGCGTCCTGGTAGGCCGTCTTCAGTTGTCCCAGGATTTGCGGTTCTCCGATCACCATCGAGTCCAGCCCGCAGGCTACGCGAAAGATGTGGTGAACCGTGGAACGATCCTGGTAGTCATACAGGTACGGTGCCGTGTGATCGGATTTCAGGTTGTGGAAGGCGTTCAACCAGTTCAGGATGCCCTTTTTGCCTTCATGCATCTGCGTCACCTTGCAGTACAACTCGGTTCTGTTGCAGGTCGAAACGATCAGGGCCTCCTTGACCTGGGGAACCTCGATCAGTTTTCGCAGTGCAGCGCGCAGGTTTTGCTCGCTAATGGCAACAAGCTCACGCACATGAACCGGTGCGGTCGTGTGGTTAATGCCGAGCGTGAGTAAGGACATTGGAACAGGAAATGTTCACTGCAAACGGGGATCGTGCAGGTTGGGATACGGGCATGACATGGTCGGTCCTAGTCACTGTTGATTCTGCCAAATTGCATATGTAAAGCACAGATAACTAAGAGAATTATATACCAGAGTGCCGAAGTGAATTCGTGTATCAAGACTCATATAATTGCAATATGAAAGTGCACCGCACCATCCGCTATCGCCTGCACCCGAATACACGGGCCAAGGCCCGCAGGCTGCATGAACTGGTGGGCGCATGCCGTTTCGTGTGGAATCACTTTGTCGGGGTGCTTAGGGATGAGTATGTAGCCTATGGGAAGTGCGATCCTCGCTGGTACTCGCTAAACACAAGATTCACAAGTCTCCGCAAGCAACTCCCGTGGCTGCAGGACTACTCCGCCAATATTGTCAGATTATCCCTGAAACCCATCGAAGCCGCCTACAAGCAATTCTGGAAAGGGGAAGGTGGCCTTCCAAAGTTCCATGGCAAGCACACGCATGCGCCGTCCATCCCGCTGGGGGCAGGGCTGTTCAGGATTCAGGGTGACTGGCTGCACGTGCAGCGCATCGGCCAGCTGAAACTTTCGGGAAACAACCCCTATTCAGACGGCATCGCGAAGAGCGGCACGATCAAGTACGAGTGCGGCAAGTGGTATGCCTACATCGTGTACGAAGTACATGTCACGAAACAACCTGAGAAGATCAATTCTGTAGGCTTGGACCGTAACGTCGGCCAGATCACCTGCTCAGATGGCATCATCCACTACACGCCCGACGTGTCCCTGCTCGAAGCCCGCAAGCGAAGGTATCAGCGCATGATGGCAAGGAGGCAACGGGGTAGCCGGAAACAGGGCATCAAGCCTTCGAATCGCTACCTGAAGGCGAAACGGCTCCACGCTAGGGCCCAGCAAAAGATCGTACAGGCGCGCACCGACTGGTGCCATCAGGTATCGAGAGAGATCGCCAACGAGTATAACGTGGTGTACATGGAAGACCTGGATACGAAAGGCATGACAGCGAGCGCAAAAGGAACGCAGGAGGATCCAGGCAAGCACGTGAAGCAGAAAGCCGGCCTCAATCATTTCATCCTGAACTCGGGCTGGGGCAAGCTGGAGCAGTGCCTGTCGTACAAGTCGAATGTCGAAAAAGTTGCACCGCACTACACCAGCCAGACCTGCCATGCGTGCGGACACACAGACAAACACAACAGGAAGACCCGGGCCTACCATGAATGTGTGGCCTGCGGGTATCGGGACCATGCGGACGTGAATGCCGCAATGAATATCTTGGCCTTCGGGAATGGGGCTTCTGGACGTGGAGGTGGCAGCATCAGCTGGCCTGTGAAACGTCAAACGGATACTGATCGTTCATTGTGAACTTAAGTATATGATTCCCTAACTGAAGTAATATCGCATATAGTCTAATCGAGTTATCGACTCAACATATTATTTTGGCAATCAAGTTCTCTATCTGGCAGGTTTTTGGGTGTCCAATCCTGCTTCTGGCTGTACTTGGGCTACCTGGTTGCACCACTCCGCCTGTAGAAACCGCCAAAGACGAACGCATGCCGGACCAGGGTCCGCCGCTTGAGATAAGCCAGGAGCCCGCCTCAGAGTACAGCACCCACTCAGACCTGTTGTATGAAATTCTCCTGGGTGAGCTATCCGGACAGTTCAATGACGTCCAGCAGGCACTGGAGCATTACGTGCGTGCCACTGAACTCAGCGACGACCCACAGGTGGCCGAACGTGCTACACGCATCGCCATGGTGGCAAGGAACTGGGAAGTGGGGCTGCGCGCAGCGCATCGCTGGTCGGAACTGGCGGGTGACGATCCGAAGTTACCCCAGATTCTTGGTGTGCTTGAACTGCGAAATGGCAACGTCGATCAGGCGCTGGTGCAATTTGAGAAAATCATCCAGGCATCCGCGGATGCTCCGCAAAAGGGCTTTGGCATCATCGGTGCCATACTGAGCCGCGAGTCTGATTCCGAGGCGGCCATGCGGCTGCTTGAGAAGCTGGTCAACGAGCATTTTGAAAACCCCTATGGGCATCTCACGCTCGCGGGCCTTGCCCTGCAGGCCGGGGATTACCTGCGTGCACTGGATGAAAGCGAATTGGCCATCGGCTTTAAGCCGGACCTGACAGAAGCACGCATCCTGCACGTGCAGGTCTTGCTGGGGCTTGAGGAAACCGATGATGCCCTCATGAACATGAAGACTCTGGTTGAGGAAGCCCCGCAAAACCGCGAACTGCGCATGTCGTATGCGCGCATGCTGCTGACTGCAAAACGGTACGAGGAGGCCGAAGACGAGTTCGAGTTACTGTATTCGGAAAGTCCCGAGGATAGCGAACTGATCTACACTCTCGGACTGCTGCATTTACAGCAAGAGCAGTTTGAAGCCGCCCGGGAGGATTTCACCCGCTTGATCCAGCAGGGCAAGCGCAAGGATGAAGGACATTATTACCTAGGACGCATCGCCGAGGAGCAAGACGACTTCCAGACAGCCATCGCAGAATTCGGGAAAGTGGGGAAAAGGCAGTATTACCTGGATTCCAGAGCCCGGATTGCTTCCATTTATGCAGATCTCAAGGGTCTGGAAAGAGCCCAGCAGTACTTGGCCGAGCTTCGCGCCCAGTTGGACTCGACAGACGATGTGGTTCAGGTGTACCTGATCGAGGGACAGCTGCTGCACGAGCACAAGCTCTATGTGGTGGCCATCGACTTGTACAGCGAAGGGCTGCAAAAGTTTCCAGGCCACAGTGACCTGCTGTACGCGCGCGCCCTGATGGCAGAAGAAATCGACCGGATTGATTTGCTTGAATCCGACCTGAAAGCCATCCTGTCCGAGGATCCGGACAATGCCTCGGCACTGAACGCGCTGGGGTATACCCTGGCCGATCATAACTTCCGTATTGGCGAAGCGCTGGCATACATCCAGCGTGCCCTTGAGATCCGCCCGGATGATCCGGCCGTCATCGACAGCATGGGCTGGGTCCAGTTTCGCCTCGGAAATTACGAGCAGGCGGAGCAGTACCTGCGCAAGGCCTACCGGCTGCTCAAGGATGCCGAAATCGGCGGGCACCTCGTGGAATTGTTCTGGGCACAGGGGGATCATCAGGGTGCAAGAGAAATGATGCAGGAAGTGCTGGAGCACTTTCCCGACGAGGAATACCTGCTGGAACTGCAAAGAAAATTCCAGCAGTAAGGTGCATGGTCCGATGCGCCGATCCGGTATTTTTTGTGCGGTCCTGCTGGTGCTGTCCGCCTGTGCGACCGTTCGCGACCCGCCCGCTCCATCCCTTCCGGATTCCGCCCGCCAGCAGGCGTGGGAGACCCACCATGCGCACCTTGGAAAGCTGCAGACATGGGGCCTGAAGGGCCGGGTGGCCGGGAAATCGGATCACGAAGGGTTCCAGGCCGGCGTGCACTGGGAGCAGCGCCCGCAGACATTCAGTATCGACCTGCATGGCCCGTTGGGGCGCAAGACCGCGGCCATCTCGGGAATGGCGGGAAAGGTGGAAATCCAGACCGCCAAGGGAGAACATTACCTTGCACAAGACCCGGAAACCCTGATGCGGGACTTGTTCGGTTATGCATTGCCCGTGACCGGGTTGCGGTACTGGGTGCGTGGCGTTCCTGACCCCGGCCGGGCGGTCCTGTCGCTGGAGCTCGATGCGCAGGGTCGTCTCAAGCACCTCAGCCAGGCAGGATGGAACATTGACTATAATCGCTACCACGAGGGGGCGCCGGCATTGCCGGCGTTGATTGAAATTTCAAGCACCGGCCTGGATGCGAAAATCATCGTGGACCGATGGTTTTGAGTGTGGCATCGGATCAGGCAGCGGGGTCTGCCACGGATTGAAGGATCGACATTGAACACCGAAACACCCGGTGACCGGGCGGGCGGCACATGGCCGGCCCCTGCAAAGCTCAACCTGTTCCTGCATATCGTGGGTCGCCGGGATGACGGCTATCACCTGCTGCAAACGGCCATCCAGTTTATCGACGTCTGCGATAAGCTGAGCCTCACTGTCAATGAGGATGGTGGTGTCCGGTGTGTCGGTGCCGATGACAGCATGCCTCGAGACGACGACCTGACGGTGCGTGCCGCCCGGCTCTTGCAGCGCGAATGCCGCATGCAAAAGGGCGTGGACATCCGCCTCAGGAAGGTCATACCGAGCGGTGCAGGGTTTGGGGGCGGCAGTTCCGATGCGGCCACGGTGTTGCTGGCGCTCAACCGTCTCTGGGAGTGTGGCCTCGATATCCCGGCCCTGGAAGCAATCGCTGTGCAACTCGGCGCCGATGTTCCGGTGTTTGTGCGCGGCGCGGCCTGTTGGGTGGAAGGTATAGGCGAGCGTCTGCAGGCGATGGATTTCCCCGAGCCCTGGTACGTTGTGGTATTTCCCCACGTGCATCTCGACACCCGGAAAATGTTTTCCGAGCAGGATCTGACACGGGACTGTGCGCCGATCGCAGCGCTCGACTTTACACCGGCACGCACACGGAATGTGTTCGAGCCGATCGCCCGTCGACATGCCGACGTGGAACGTGCCTGGCAATGGCTGAGCCAGTATTCGGGTGTCCGGCTCACCGGCTCGGGAAGCGGTCTGTTCGCATCCTGCGAGTCCCGGGACCAGGCAGAGATCATCGCAGCGGATTGCCCGGCGGAGTTTACAGCTTTTGTGGCGAAGGGCATGAATCGTTCACCCGTGTATTCGCTATGCGGGTATAATCGAGTATAGTTGCGCACCTGAATATTTGGGCCGTCGCCAAGTGGTAAGGCACCGGGTTTTGATCCCGGCATTCGCAGGTTCGAATCCTGCCGGCCCAGCCAACGTACTATTTGCACAAGCGAGGCGCTACACCAACATGATTCGTGAACGAGAATTGCCGGTCGACAACAGCCTGATGGTGTTTTCCGGCAACGCACACCCAACGCTCTCGCAGAATATAGTCGACTACCTGAACATTCCGCTGGGAAAGGCATTGATCAGCCGCTTCAGCGACGGGGAAGTGCAGGTGGAGATTCAGGAGAACGTGCGCGGCAAGGATGTCTTCATCGTCCAGCCGACCAGCATGCCGACCAATGACCACATCATGGAATTGCTGATCATTGTGGATGCCTTGAGACGCGCCTCGGCCGAACGCATTACCACGGTGATTCCCTATTTCGGCTATTCGCGCCAGGACCGCCGCGTTCGTTCGATACGGGTTCCCATATCTGCCAAGGTCGTGGCCAACCTGCTGTCAAGCGTAGGGGCAAACCGGGTGCTCACCGTTGACCTGCACGCCGATCAGATCCAGGGCTTTTTCGATATCCCCGTGGACAATGTGTATGCCTCGCCCGTGCTGCTGGGAGACATCTACAAGCGCAAGCACCCCAATCTGATTGTCGTGTCCCCCGATGTGGGCGGCGTGGTGCGCGCCAGGGCTCTGGCCAAGCGACTGGATGACGCCGACCTGGCCATCATCGACAAGCGCCGGCCCCGTGCCAACCAGACCAAGGTCATGCACATCATCGGAGAGGTGGAGGGCAAGGATTGTTGTATCATCGACGATCTGGTAGATACTGCGGGCACCTTATGTCAGGCCGCCAGCGCACTGAAAGAGCACGGTGCCAGTGCGGTCCGGGCGTATGCCACCCATCCGGTGCTTTCCGGCAATGCCATCAAAAACATCGAGAACTCTGAACTGGATGAGTTGGTGGTAACTGATACAATCGCTCTGCGCGAAGACGCCCGGGCATGTTCCCGGATACGTCAACTGGAGGTTTCAGCGCTGATTGCCGAGTCCATGCGCAGGATCAACCAGGAAGAGTCGGTCAGCACCCTTTACATGGATTAACGGGGATTGCAGCCGGAGCGGATGGCACCTCGAAACAGTCGGAGAAAAGCATGAGTATCGATTTCAAGTTAACCGCCCATGCCCGCGAGGAACGCGGCAAAAATGCAAGCAGGAGGCTGCGTGCAGCAGGCAAGGTACCGGGCATCATCTATGGAGGCGGAGAGCCCGCCGAAGCGGTGACTTTCGAGCATGACACCCTGATGCACAACCTCGAAAACGAGGCGTTCTATTCCCATATCCTGACAGTAGATGTGGGTGGTACGTCCCAGAAGGCCATCCTGCGCGAGCTGCAGCGCCACCCGCACAAACCGACCGTGCTGCATCTGGACTTGCTGCGCGTGCGAGAAGACACGCGCATCAATGTGCACGTCCCGATTCATTTCATCAATGAAGACACCTGTCATGGTGTCAAGCTGGACGGCGGGGCCATCAGCCACAACATGGTCGAGGTGGAAGTCTCATGCCTGCCGAAAGACCTGCCGGAATTCATCGAAGTGGACGTTCAGGATCTCAAGCTGAACGAATCCATCCACCTCAGCGGTGTGCAAGTGCCCAAGGGGGTCACCATCATGGAACTGACACACGGTGAAGGGCATGATCATACCGTGGTGTCCGTGCATGCCAAGCGAGCCGAAGAAAAGCTCGAGGTCGAGGAGGAAGTCGAGCAGGAGGAGACTGACGATCAGGAGCAGGCTGGAGAAGAGGGTGACGCTGAACAAGATGATGCCTCATGATCTCTAGTTCACCGTGCCCGCCCAACACCGCATACGGCTGATAGCCGGTTTAGGCAATCCCGAAGAGAAATACGCACCGACCCGGCACAATGCCGGGTTTTGGTTTGCGGATGCAGTGGCGAAGCAACGGGGTGCGGTATTCCACTACCAGGAAAGATTCAAGGGCGAGGTCGCGCATTTCCTTTTCAAGGATGAAAAGGTCTGGCTGCTCAAGCCGCTGACGTACATGAACAGGAGCGGGCTGTCGCTGTATGCGTTTGTGCAGTTCTACAAGATTCCCATCCAGCAGTTGCTGGTCGTCCACGACGAGATCGATTTGCCCAACGGTGCTGCAAGGATCAAGCGCGCGGGCGGGCATGGCGGCCATAACGGGCTGCGAAGCACCTTCGACCACCTGGGACCGGACTTTCTGCGCCTGCGGCTGGGGATCGGGCATCCGGGTCACAAGGATGATGTGACGGACTATGTGCTGAAGAGGCCGGGCGTCCAGGAACGCCTGGAAATCGATGCTGCAATCGACCGGGCTTCAGGCACGCTGGATGAGATCCTAAAAGGCGATGCGGAAGCGGCAATGAGACAACTTCATACCCAGGCATCAGATGGGATTTAGGTGTGGCATCGTCGGCTTGCCCAATGTCGGCAAGTCCACCTTGTTCAATGCGCTAACCGCAGCCCGGATCGCGGCCGAGAACTATCCGTTCTGCACCATCGACCCGAATGTCGGCGTCGTGCCCGTACCCGATGCGAGACTGGCTACGCTTGCCCGGATTGCGGATCCTGAAAAAATCATTCCAACGACGATCGAATTCGTGGACATCGCCGGCCTGGTGGCCGGTGCCTCGAAAGGAGAGGGTCTGGGGAACCAGTTCCTCGGACACATCCGCGAAACGGACGCGATTGCTCACGTGATCCGCTGCTTTGACGATGAGAATGTCATTCACGTAGCCGAGAAGGTCGACCCGCTCTCGGATCTTGAAACGATTTCAACCGAGTTGATTCTGGCGGACCTGGAGACGGTGCAAAAGGCCATCGGCAAGACAGAACGTGTTGCCAAGTCAGGGGACAAGGAAGCGGTTGCGCGACTGGAGTTGTACGAACGCCTGAAGGAGCACCTGGAGGAGGAACAGCCGGCACACAGGTTCACCGTGGAACATGAGCACATGCATGTGCTCAGAACCCTGCACTTGCTGACTGCCAAGCCTGCATTCTATATCGCCAATGTCTCGGAAGACGGATTCGAGGGGAATTCGCACCTGGACCGTTTGCAGGAATCCGCAGTACGGAAATCCGTGCCGGTCATTGCGGTGTGTGCGAAAATTGAAGCCGAGCTGGCGCAACTGGATGATGACGACCGGCGGGCCTACCTGAGCGAACTCAACCTGGAGGAGCCCGGCCTGAACCGGATCATCCGCACCGGCTACGAGTTGCTGGAGTTGCAGACTTTTTTCACGGCGGGCCCCAAGGAGGTCCGGGCCTGGACGGTGCAACAGGGTGCGACGGCTCCGCAGGCGGCCGGAAAAATCCATACGGATTTTGAAAAGGGCTTCATCCGTGCAGAAGTCATCGGTTACCAGGACTATGTGGATGCAAACGGTGAATCAGGTGCGAAAGAGCAGGGGAAGTGGCGGCTTGAGGGAAAGCATTACCTGATCCGGGAAGGCGACGTCGTGCATTTCCGCTTCAACGTCTAGGGTTGTTGACATTCCCCCGGGCGTTTCTGTACCGTTCATGACCCTTCCTAAACGTGGCTATGTAGCTCAGTTGGTTAGAGCACAGCATTCATAATGCTGGGGTCGTTGGTTCAAGTCCAACCATAGCCACCATTTCAAAATCCAACGACGTCCTGTAACGTCTTCATCTCCCCATAATTATCACGCACTTGTAGTTAAGCTGCGGTCCATTTTTCAATGCTACGGGCCGAAGTCCCCCTCGCAGATGGGGGGAGTTGGCGCCTGTATGGATATTGGAGTATAAGTTCCCCTAGGGGCGCGACAACGACAATTATTACCCGAGCCTGGTTTCTATCACGGGGTGCGTGCGGGAGGAGGGCCATCATGGACCAACTGAACTCAATCATCAATTCCATCAATTCGTTCGCATGGGGACCGCCCATGCTGGGCATTCTCGGAGTGACCGGGTTGTTGCTGACGCTTGGGCTCGTGTTCATGCCGTGGCGCAAGGTTGGTTACGGGTTCCGGCTGTTGTTCGACAAGGACCAGGTGACGGGCGAAGGTGAAGTCAAGCCTTTCAACGCACTGATGACCGCGCTGTCCGCCACGGTGGGAACCGGTAACATCGCCGGCGTGGCGACCGCGATTGCCCTCGGCGGCCCCGGGGCCATCTTCTACATGTGGCTCATCGCCTTGTTCGGGATGGCGACGAAATACGCGGAAGCCGTCTGCGCGGTCACCTACCGGGAAGTCGACGCCAACGGCAAGTATGTCGGCGGCCCGATGTACTACCTGAGCAACGGCGTCGGGGAATTTGCTCCGGAACTCGGCAAGTACCTTGGGCTTGCATTTGCCATCTTCGGCGCGGTCGCTGCGTTCGGCATCGGCAACGCGGTTCAGGTGAACTCGATGGCCGTGGCACTTGGGAACAGTTTCAGCGTGCCCCAGTGGGTGACCGGAGTCGTCGTTGCTGGACTCGTCGGCGTGGTCATCATCGGGGGTATCCGCAGGATCGGTGAAGTCGCCGGGAAACTGGTACCCGCCATGATCGTGCTGTACCTCGGGGCGGCGCTGCTCATCATTGCCATCAACATCACCAAAGTCCCCGAAGCGATCGGGCTCATCTTCACCTACGCCTTCACGCCTGCTGCAGCAACGGGCGGGTTCGCCGGAGCAGCCGTAGCCGCAGCCATCCGATTCGGGGTGGCCCGCGGCGTGTTCTCGAACGAGTCCGGCCTTGGATCAGCGGCCATCGCCCACGCGGCCGCGCAGACCAACAGCCCGGTCCGGCAGGGCATCATCGCCATGCTCGGCACGTTCATCGACACGCTCATCGTCTGCACCATGACCGCACTGGTCATTCTCACCTCCGGTGCCTGGACCATGACCGGCGCTGACGGCGGCGGGCTGACCGGGGCGGTGCTCACATCGACCGGCTTCCAGGAGTCGATCGCCGGGGGCCAGTACATTGTCACGATCGCCCTTGCGGTGTTCGCTTTCACCACTATCCTCGGGTGGAGCTACTACGGCGAGCGCTGCTGGCAGTACCTGTTCAGCGAGCGAAGCCTCGTGATCTATCGCGCGCTGTGGGTGCTGGCAGCACTGTCCTTCGCGAACGTGAAGGTGGATTTCGTCTGGAACCTGTCGGACACCCTTAACGGGCTGATGGCGGTGCCGAACCTCATCGGGCTGCTGCTGCTTGCACCGATGGTGTTCCGGGTCACAAGGAAGTACTTCGATGAACGGGGAGAACCGCTCGTGCGAGCTGCTTCACCGGGCTGACAAGGCCTGCAGAAACTGCCTTGGTTACATGCCATTTCGCTGCCACACGTTACGCCATCAGGATTCGGGCATGAAGGTGCGGACCGGGATGCAGGCATGAAACCAGCTATCCTGCTCGCCAGGGGTGTAGTTTTAACTGCTCTTGCATTCGGAATCAGTAACCTTTTGGCCGCATCTCCGGGGGAGACGGTACAGCCGGAAGTCGTGGACATCAGAACTGGCGAGATTCTGTATGCACAACATTGCGCATCCTGCCATGGGGCACGCTTGGAGGGTCAGCAGGACTGGCGCAAACAGGCTGCAGAAGGGGTGTTCCCGGCCCCTCCTCATGATGAAACAGGCCATACCTGGCATCATGGGGACGGACTGCTGTTTGCCTACACCAAGTATGGCGGTGAGGCGACATTCGTCGCGCGGGGACTCAAGGGCATTAAAAGTGGCATGCCGGGGTTCGGCCAGGTGCTGAGCGACCAGGAGATCTGGGATATCCTGGCATTCATCAAATCGACCTGGTCGGAACGTATGCGCAAGGTGCAGGCAAAGCGCACCGAGGCTGAACAACTGGATTCACCCTAGAAGCCTTACAGAGTGGCGTTTCTTGAGTCAGGAAAGCCTGATATTGCCGGGTGAGACGGGAATCAAAGTATCAAACTGTGGGGTCATCCGCTTGGACCCCGACCAGGTTTACGGGCCGCTTATTTCTGCAAGCCGGGCGACGGCTAAGCGCAGCGAATCGGCATGTGGGTTACTGACAGTGTGCTCGATGAGTATGGCGCGGGGACTCTTGGTGTCGTCGCCATAATAGGCATGGTTGAGATCCTCGCGAACCTTGAGCACCGCACCTTCCGCACTCACACCACCGTAAAACCCCTTCGTCCTTGAGAATGCCAGGATATCGGCAGACTTGCCCTTGATATCCACGGACTGGGCTTTTGCACCAGCGCCAATGGGCCCGGTTGCAATGCTGATGTCGCCTCCCAGCTTGAATGAAGAGGTGAGCAGTCCGTCCACGCCCCGATCCGTCATGATGATCAGGATCAGTTCTGCGACCTCAACCCCCATCTGGAACCCGATGGTGCCGGAACCCATCGTGTAAAACGCGGGATAGCTCCAGATATTGTCCTCTCCTTTGGTAAGCAGCACGCCGCTGCCTCCTGACCCGCCAAAGAAGAACCCGCCCTTGATCAACTGGGGAACAATCAGAATGCCCCGAGCCTTGTGCATGTTGTGACGCAACCACTCCATGTCCGGATCAATGGAAAACGTTTCCACCGAGGTTGCAGCGGCATCCACCAGTGCCACGGTGTCGATGTCCCTGGCATGTGCGTTCTGCAAGCTGAGAATGGAAAACAAACCTGCGAAAATCAGGCGAATCAGGGTGTGTCTTAGCATGCTGTCCTCTGGCATTGGGTGTGTGCGGTTAGTGTAGCAGAATCCTAGTCCGGGTCTAACTTGAAAGACGCCCGTTTGGTTGCATGCACGTCTTGAGGATATGGTCCATGCAACGGTACGTATAGCGGTAGCCTGCATCCCACTGGCTGTGACGGGGACCCGCGACGTTCAGACATCTGACATCAAATTTGCGGAAAAATTCCAAAGCCAGACCAGCGGCCTGCACACTGTCTTGGCGGTGGGCATCGACCAGAAAAAAGGGCCTTTCACATTGGCTGCAATAGTCCGCCGTGAGGGCTGTGCCGCCTTTCATTGTCTGTGCGTAGATGATCAATGTGCCGTGACTGTGAACGATGTTGGCAAGCGTGCGTTTTGCATAATCCGCACTGGCGTGTTCTGTGAGCGGATAGCGGTCGTGTATGACCCCATCCTCAGCCTTGCGGCCTTTCGGACAGTAGCCACCACATGGGAACCGGTGATGCAGTGCGGCATCCAGCGCAGCCCGATCGACACCGGTCTGACCGCCTGAAATGATTTTCTCAAGAGGATACGTGCGGCGTGAAGTCATCCGATACAGGGTCGGTAGACAGCACGCAGCCAGGGCACAGAAGAAAGCCCCATGAACATCCTGTCATGGGGCTCGATACACAAGTGATTTGCGTCAGGCAGCCTTGCTCTGCAAGGCAGAGGTTATCTTGTCCAGCTCGGTCATCAGGGTCTGTGGTATACGGTCGCCAAACTCGGCGAAGTATTCACTGATAGCCACCGTTTCCTGTTTCCACAACTCCGGATCCACCGACAACAATGCCTGCATCGTCTCACTGGAGACATCGATACCATCGATATCGATATCCTCGACCTTGGGCAAGAACCCGATCGGGGTCTCCCGGGCATCACGCTGGCCTTGGCAGCGTTCCACAATCCAGGCCAGGACCCTCATGTTTTCCCCAAAGCCCGGCCACAGGAACTTGCCGTCCTGATCACGTCGGAACCAGTTTACACAGAAGATCTTGGGCAACTTGTCTGATTTGCCCCCGAAGCTGAGCCAGTGTGCAAAGTAATCTCCAAAGTTATACCCGCAGAATGGCTTCATGGCCATGGGATCACGCCGGGTCTGTCCTGCCCCGCCAATCGCGGCAGCCGTCATCTCCGAGGCGCAGGAAGCACCGACCAGCACCCCATGATCCCAGTCCTTCGCTTCGTATACCAGCGGCGCCACGTCTTTGCGGCGTCCGCCGAATACCACGGCTGAAATCGGTACGCCATCCGGGTGGTCCGCCATGGGAGAGTAGACGGGATTGTTCTTTGCGGATACGGTAAACCGTGAGTTGGGGTGGGCTGCAGGACCCACCTCGGCATCATACGGGTTGCCTTTCCAGTCCAGCACCGGCTCCTTGCCGTCATCCTTTTCTTCCCACCAGGGTTCGTTGTTGGCCGTGACCCCGACGTTTGTAAAGATCGCATCACTTTTCAGGGTGTCGTACGCGTTTTTGTTGGACCACTCGTTGGTGCCAGGCACGACTCCGAAATAACCGGATTCGGGATTGATCGCCCAAAGCCGCCCGTCGTCACGCAAATGCATCCAGCAGATGTCATCTCCCACCGTGGTCACTTTCCATCCCTTGTACTGTTCCGGCGGAATCAGCATGGCGAGATTGGTTTTCCCGCACGCGGACGGGAAGGCACATGCAATATAGTGGGTCTCACCCTGCGGGCTTTCCAGCCCGACAATCAGCATGTGCTCGGCCAGCCAGCCTTCCGTGCGGGCCTGCCAGCTCGCGATACGCAATGCATGGCACTTCTTGCCCAGCAGCGCATTGCCGCCGTAGCCCGAGCCGATGCTCTTGATATACAACTCTTCAGGGAAGTGCAGGATGAAACGTTTCTCTGGATCCAGGTCGCCAATGGAATGCAGCCCCCTGACGAATGTTCCGTCCCGTTCAATCCGTTCCAGTGCCGGGGTCCCGATACGCGCCATGATCTTCATATTGGCCACTACGTACGGGCTGTCAGTAATTTCCACCCCGTTTCGGGACAGGGGGGAGTCGATCGGTCCCATGCAATAGGGGATGACGTACATGGTCCGGCCTTCCATGCAGCCTTCAAACAGGCCGTCCACCATGGTGTGCGCCTCATCCGGGTCCATCCAGTGGTTGTTGGGGCCAGCATCTTCCTCGTCCCGGGTGCAGACGTAGGTAAGATGCTCCACACGTGCCACGTCAGAGGGGTCTGAACGGTGCAGATAGCAGTTGGGATGCGTCTCCTCGTTCAGTCTCATCAGCGTGCCGCTTTCAAGCATCTGGTCTACCATCCTGTCGAACTCGGCGTCACTGCCGTCACACCAGACGATCTCGTCCGGCCGGGTTCGTGCTGCCACCTCGTCTACCCACTTTGCGAGGGCATCATTCGTTGTTGTCATCTCAAATTTCCCTGTAAATTCAGTAAATGTGTATAGAGTCCGGTGATACTGGTGAGGGTCACCGAAAACAAAAGTCAGAACCGCTAATTATACATCGTGAATGTAAATATATAAGTCTTAAAAATTTTTTATCCGCGCGTTTGCCGTATTCCTATCCCTAAAGAGACATGCATACATCGGGAATTGCGCGTTTGTTGTGCAGGAATGCCGGATTTCACCGTGTAACCGCAAAACTGGCGGACGGTTCTGTATTTTTATTGGAAACCGTGCGAAGAATGGAACACACTGCCATGCCGACAAGCCGATAGACGATATTGCCATGGACAACTTGTACCGACTGGTCAACCTCATGCAACTGCTGCGCGATCCGGAGCGTGGCTGCCCCTGGGACAACCGCCAGACCTTCGCCTCGCTGCTCCCCTATACCATCGAGGAGGTCTACGAGGTGGCCGCGGCGATCGACAAGCAGGATTTCCCGCTGCTCAGGGAGGAGTTGGGGGACTTGCTGCTGCAAATCGTTTTCTATGCGCAAATGGCAAGGGAGCAGGATTTGTTTGATCTCGACGATGTGGCAAGAAGTATCAGTGACAAGCTGGTTCGCCGTCATCCCAACATTTTTGAAGAGCAGGGCGCGCCTGATGGGGCGACCTGGGATGACATCAAGGAGGCGGAGCGCAGGGCGAAACCGGGCTCGGGCACCTTGCTGGACGATATCCCGGATGCGTTGCCGCAGCTGCTGCGCGCCTGGAAAATTCAAGAACGCGCGGCTTCAGTCGGTTTTGACTGGCAGGAAGCCCGGCCAGTGCTCTCGAAAATTGCCGAGGAACTCGCCGAACTCGAGGAAGTACTTGCAGCGGAGGATGAGCAAGGCCGTCTCACAGAGGAGCTCGGAGACCTGCTGTTCTCAGTAGTCAATCTGGGCCGGCACCTGAATATCAGCGCAGAGGAGGCGCTTCGCAAAAGCAACGAGAAATTCCGGCACCGTTTCCGCAGCATCGAACAGCAGATGGCGCAACAGGGGAAGAGTCTGGCGAACTGCTCGATGGAAGAAATGGAACAGGCCTGGCAAGCCGCCAAACTCAAATAACCCGGCAGTCCCGCAGCATCACTCGAAGCGCATGGAGAAATCCACTGCCTGAATGTTCTTGGTGATGGCTCCGACGGAAATGTACTGCACCCCGGTCTTGGCCACCTCGCGGACATTGTCCAGGTTGATGCTCCCCGAAGCCTCCAGTTTTTTGCGGTCCTTGTTCAGGGCCACGGCCGCCTGCAGTTCGGACAGGGAGAAGTTGTCCAGCAAAATCGTATCCACCTCTGTTTCCAGGGCCTCTTCAAGCTCCTCGCAGTTCTCGACCTCGATTTCAATTTTCAGCGCCGGGAAATGCTTTTTGGCCAGCCCCGCCGCCTTGCCAATCGAGCCTGCAGTGGCGATGTGATTCTCCTTGATGAGGATGGCGTCGTACAATCCCATCCGGTGGTTCATGCCACCACCGCACTGGACGGCGTATTTCTGTGCATAGCGCATCCCCGGCAGGGTTTTGCGGGTGTCCAGAATTTGTGCGGAAGTTCCCGAGATGCGCTCCACGAATTTTCGGGTGCAGGTGGCCGTCGCCGACAGGGTCGCTAGGAAGTTCAGCGCAGTGCGTTCCCCACTGAGGATCACCTTTGCCGAGCCTTCCATGGTGCACACGGTCGCATCTTTTTCGATGGCATCGCCGTCCCGCATTTTCCAGTCGACCTGCAGCTCGGTATCCAGCTGGTGCAGGGTCTCGTTGAACCAGTCCTGACCGCACAGGACCGCCTCCTCCCGGCAGATCACCGCAGCCCGGGCCTGCTCCCCGGTGTTGAACAGCGACGCCGTCGCATCGCCCTGTCCGATGTCCTCTTTCAGGGCAGCCCGCACGGTGTGCCAAATATCTTTCAGCGCATCCTCGTTATGGGCGGCAGGTTTCATTTCCACACCTTAATTTCATAGCGGCTCCCTGCGATACGTTCGTTACTGGCTTTCGTTTATGCTCGGCAACGTGTGGATTCCTCATGAACGGACCGGGTGGCGGGGGCCGGTCATGTATCCCATTGCAGGCACCGCCTGTCCACTCCGGTCAGACAGCTCCCGCTTGCAATGCTACCCTGAAACCGAGAGTATATCGAATGGACATGGACCTGCCCCGTGAGCGCTTCCGGATCAAGGCGTTATCCCCTCAGGATGAACTGAAAACCCTAAAGCACGACGTGCTGAAGGGCATGCTGTGCACACCGCGCAGCCTGCCGCCCAAGTACTTCTATGACGAGGCCGGCTCAAGGCTGTTCGATGCCATCTGCAAGACCCGGCACTACTACCTGACCCGCACCGAGTCCGGGCTGCTCGAACAGCATGCGGGCGAGATCATTGCGGCCGTGCAACCACGGGCCTGCGTGGAACTGGGTGCAGGAACCTCGGTGAAAACAGAAATCCTGCTCTCCAAACTTGCCGCCGACTCACAACCCTTCACCTATGTGCCAATCGATGTTTGCGAGGAGGTGCTGATCGAGTCCGCCGCACGCCTGCTGTACCACTATCCCCGATTGCAGATCGAAGCCCTGACAGGCGAGTATCTGGGTGCCCTTCAAGCCCTGCCAAAGCTCGACGGGCCGATACTGTTTGTCTTCATCGGCAGTTCGATCGGCAATTTCACTGAAGCCGAGGCAATGGAGCTTCTCGCCGGTGTGTCCGGGATCATGAGCCCCGGGGATGCCTTTTTGCTGGGCCTGGACCGGGTCAAGGACAGGAAGGTCCTCGAGCAGGCCTATGATGATGACGAAGGCATCACGGCCCAGTTCAACCTGAACGTGCTGCAGGTGCTGAACACCCGCCTGGGAGGAAATTTCAGGCTCGAGAACTTCTCACACCGCGCCGTCTATCAGGAGGCCCGGGAACAGATCGAGATGTACCTCGTGGCCCGGCAGGCCCAGCAGGTCCTGCTGGCAGGCCTCGACGAGACCCTGGACATTGCGGCGGGTGAGACGATCCTGACCGAAATCAGCCGAAAGTACACCCGTGCCTCCATTCGCCACCTGCTCGAAGGGAGTGCCCTCACCGAAGACATGCATTTTGCACCCGGCGACGAGTATTTTTCGCTGGTGCTTGCAAGAAAACGCTGATCCCAGGCGGCGGATGCGCCCGGTGCATCAGCCCATCAGCATTTCCAGCAGGGCCTTTTGCGCATGGAGGCGGTTTTCCGCCTCGTCCCAGACCACACTTTGCGGGCCGTTCAGGACGCCTTCGGTGACCTCTTCATCCCGATGTGCAGGCAGACAGTGCATGAACAGCGCATCCTTGCTTGCCAGTGCCATCAGGGACTCGTTCACCTGGTAGGCCTTGAACACGTCGAGGCGTTCATCGGCTTCCTGCTCCTGTCCCATGCTGGCCCACACGTCGGTGACGACGAGGTCAGATCCCTCTACCGCAGCCGCAGCCTCGTCCATCAGACGGATGCGATCTCCGGCGGGCTCCAGCACGGAGGCCTTGGGAGAATACTTTTCAGGGCAGGCAATGTTCAGCTGGAAGTCGAACTGGCGCGCCGCATTGATGTAGGAATGGCACATGTTGTTGCCGTCTCCCACCCAGGCGACCGTGGCCCCACGGATGCTGCCCCGGTGTTCTAGCCAGGTCTGCATGTCGGCCAGCAGCTGGCACGGATGGTAACGGTCGGTGAGGCCATTGATGACAGGCACCGAGGAATGTGCGGCGAACGTCTCGACGTTGGCATGTTCATAGGTGCGGATCAGCACCGCATCCACCATTCGGGACAGCACCCGCGCACTGTCCTCGATGGGCTCGCCGCGGCCGAACTGGGTGTCGCGGGGCGACAGGAACATCGCCTGTCCGCCCAGTTGAATCATGCCCGTCTCGAACGACACGCGGGTGCGGGTGGAGGACTTGTCGAAGACCATGGCCAGCGTTTTTTGCGCCAGCGGGATATGGGTCTTGCCGGCTCTCAGCCATTTCTTCAGCTCGACCGCGCGCACCAGCAGATCCTGCAACGTCTGCGGCGCAAGATCCAGGAGGCTGAGAAAGTGGCGCGTGCTCATGCTCGGTCTCCGTTGCCCGGTTTCTCGGATTCGGCAAAACGCAGGATGCAGCCGGCCAGGATCTCGACGAGGCGATCGGCCTGGTCCTGCTCCAGGATCAGGGGCGGCAGCAATCGGATGACGCGCTCTGCGGTCACGTTGATCAGCAGCTTCTGCTCTAGGCACATGTCGACCAGCGAGGCGCAGGGTTGCGTTAATTCAATTGCGAGGATCAGGCCCTTGCCACGAATTTCCCGGACACAGGAGCAGTCCGAAAGCCGGGTCTTAAGCGCGTCAAGCAGGTAGCCTCCCAGTTCGCTCGCGTGCGAACACAGGTCCTTTTGCTCGATTGTGTCCAGTGTTGCGATCGCAGCCCGGCAGGCCAGTGGATTTCCCCCAAACGTGGAGCCGTGGGCTCCGGGCGAGAACAATTCCGCCACCGGCTGGCGAGCCAGGCAAGCCCCTATCGGCACCCCATTTGCCAGTCCCTTGGCCATGACCGTGATGTCCGGGAGCACGGCTTCGTGCTGGTAGCAGAACCACTTTCCGGTGCGCCCGTTGCCGGTCTGTACTTCATCCAGGATCAGCAGGGCCCCGTGGCGGTCACATAGGGCGCGCAACCCGGACAGGTAGCCCGGGGCCGGGATGTTGATTCCACCCTCGCACTGGATCGGCTCCACCAGCACGGCCGCACCTCCCGGATTTTCCTCGAGAGCGGCCTGCACGGCCTCCAGGTCGTTGAAGGGCACACGTGCAAAACCGGGTACCAAAGGTTCGAATCCGGACTGGAACGCCGGGTTGCCGGTCGCCGTCAGTGCCGCCAGGGTGCGCCCGTGGAAGCTGTTTTCGGTGACAATAATTCGCGCGTCCGGTTGGCTTTTGGCATGTGCATGCAGGCGGGCCAGCTTGATCGCGGCCTCGATGGCCTCGGCACCGGAATTGCAGAAAAAGGCTGCATCCAGCCCCGATACCCGGCAAAGCCGTGCCGCCAGCTCTTCCTGCAACGGGATGGTGTAGATATTGGAGGTATGCATGAGCTTGGCACTTTGCTCGGCAATGGCCGCGCTCACGGCCGGGTGCGCGTGGCCCAGGCCACAGACTGCAAGCCCCGACAGTGCATCGAGATAGCGCTCGTCCTCGCCGTCTGCGGCATACAGCCAAGCTCCGTCTCCGCGCTCAAACGCCACCGGCTTGCGCGCATAGGTGCTCATCAAATGTTTACTGTCCATCACGATCTGTCACACTGTCTTTCAAATATATAAATAAAAACGGCAGCCACCTGGGCCGCCGGAATGCATGTTCACACTTTTTGTCTGGCGATCAGTAAAGGCCGGGTGCGAACTTGCAGGTCAGGCGCGACCTGAAGTTCGCCTTATCTTAGATAAAGAAACCATGACCGGCTGCAACCATGCATGCCAGCATGGGGATCGAAAGGAGGGTATTGGTTCGCGAGGCCATGAAGGCGACCTGCTTGGCCTTGGCTTTTTCGTCATCGCTGGCCTGCACCATGCCAAGCACTTTTTTCTGGTTGGGCCAGATCAGCACCCAGACATTGAAGATCATGATGGTGCCCAGCCAGGCACCGACACCGATCGTCGTGACTCCCTCGGTTGCAAAGAAGTTCTGGTTAAAGCCACCGACATACTCGAGAGCCCAGGCCCCTGTCAGCCAGGTGACGACCGCAGCCCAGCGAAACCACAGCAGTGCACGGGGTGCCACATACTTTCCGATCGCGGCCGGACCCGGTCCGGACTGGTCCGCCGTCGCCTCGCCCATGGCCGGGACCTGTACGAAATTGAAGTAGTACAGCAGACCGATCCAGACGATTCCGGCGAGGACGTGTAGCCAGACTGCCAGGGACCATGCCACCAGATCAATCGCAGGCGAAAAACCAAGACCGATCAAAATCGAAAGGACGACACCCGCAACGATCGTGCCCGTAATTGAATTCAGGGGGTTCATGCCATACTCCTATTCAAAAGCTTTCCACTGTCTGTTCGAAACTGCTGTTTTGACTTGTTGTGCATGGGTATTATAACGAATCCACCCGCTAAACTTAACCATTTATAGCTGCCACATGAACCCGATCGAGCTCAGTATTTTCGCCCGCAGGATTGATGCGGTGTGCGAAGAGATGGGCGCACAACTGCGGTTTGCGGCCTTCTCCCCGAATATCCGGGATCGCCTCGATTTCTCCTGCGCCGTGTTTGATGCACAGGGCGGGCTGTGTGCACAGGCCGCACATATTCCAGTGCATCTCGGCAGCATGGCCTATGCCATGCAGCAGATTGTCACGCAAAGGAACTGGGCACCAGGCGACTTCGTGGCTCTGAATGACCCCTATCTTGGTGGCACCCATTTGCCCGACGTGACGGTGGTCTGCCCGGTGTTCATCCGGGAAAGGCTGATGGGATTCGTCGCCAACCGGGCACACCATGCGGACATCGGCGCGGAAACCCCGGGCTCGATGCCCGTGTCCACGGACCTTTCGCAAGAGGGTGTGGTGATCCCCCCGACCGCGATCGGCCGCCGCGGTGAAATCGACCAGCAGGCGATCACCGAGCTGTTCAGGGACGCCAGGAACCTGCGTGACACGCTGGGGGACATGGCCGCGCAGTGCAGCGCAAACCGGCGCGGCATCGCGCGCCTCGAGGAACTGGTCGAGAAAACCGGCGAGGTGCAGTTCCTGCAGGCACTGGGCGAACTCAACGACTACGGCCGGCAGATCGCCTGTTCCATGATTGCCAAGATTCCGAACGGCAGCTACACGTTCACGGACTACATGGACGATGACGGGCAGGGCGGCACCGATCTCGCCATTTGTGTTTCCCTGCAGGTCGGCGATGACTGCATCGAGGTGGACTTTACCGGCACGGCTGCGCAGGTTGCGGGCAACATCAACTGCCCCCTGTCGGTAACGGCGGCTGCAGTGTTTTACGTATTCCGGTGCCTGATGCCGGATGAGACCCCGGCATGCGCCGGCAGTTTCGCTCCGTTCACGCTCAGGGCGCCTGCCGGTTCCCTGCTGAATGCGAAGCGCCCGGCCGCGGTGGCGGCTGGCAACGTGGAGACTAGTTCGCGCATCGTCGATGCGGTGCTCGGCGCTCTGGGCCAGGCACTGCCCGATGCCATTCCGGCCTGTAGCCAGGGCACGATGAACAATCTGGCCCTCGGCAGCTCGAGCGATACGCCCTGGGGATACTATGAAACCATTGCCGGAGGCATGGGCGGCTCGAAACATGCGCCCGGCCTGTCGGCCGTGCAGACCCACATGACCAACACGCAAAACACCCCGGTGGAAGTACTGGAGATCAATTTTCCGTTGCGAATCCGGCGTTACGCCATCCGCAAAGGCTCGGGGGGCCCGGGCCGGCACCCAGGCGGGGATGGGCTGGTCCGGGAACTCGAATTTCTTGAGCCCGCGACGCTCACGATCCTGTCGGAGCGCCGCACCCGCAGCCCCTGGGGGCTGCATGGTGGGGCTGCGGCCCTACCCGGTGCGAATTTCCTGAATGGCAAACCGATGCCGGGCAAGGTCTGGCGTGATGTACATGCCGGAGACTGCCTTCGCATCGAGTCGCCCGGCGGTGGCGGCTGGGGTCCTGCCAGCTGAATCCTGATGTGCGGAATTTGCGGCGAGTTACGCCTTGACGGCACCGCGCCGGACCCGGGCACGATCGATGTCATGTTGCAGACCCTGCAGCGTCGCGGGCCCGATCACGAGGGCCACTATTTTTCCGGGGTGATCGGTCTCGGCCATCGGCGCCTGTCCGTCATCGACCTCTCGGCGAAGGCCAACCAGCCGATGTTCGATGCCGACACGCAGCGTGCGATCGTCTTCAACGGCGCGATTTACAACTACCCGCAGCTGCGTGAGCAGCTGATCGCGCAGGGCCACACGTTCCGCTCCCATGGAGATACCGAGGTTATCCTCAAGGCGTATGCGCAGTGGGGGCCATCCAGCGTCGAAAAGCTGGCCGGGATGTTTGCCTTTGCCATCTGGGACGTGCAGGCCGAGGAGCTGTTCCTGGCTCGCGACCGGCTGGGCGTCAAGCCGCTCTACTTCACGCAGGGCAAGGGCTTTTTCCGCTTTGCCTCGAACTCGCAGGCGCTGCTGCGCACCCATGGGGTGGACACCGGCCTCGATGCACCCGGCCTGCACCACCACCTGAGCCTGCACGGTGTGGTGCCGGCTCCCGGTACGATCCTGCGCGGGCTGAAAAAGCTGCCGCCAGGACACACCCTGCGCATCCCAGCCCACGGGAGACCCGAGATGGAATCCTACTGGCAGCTGCGGGCCGATTCCGCCGGAGCCCATAGAACCGAGCGCGAATGGCAGCATGCCATTCAGGCCGCACTGCGCGAAGCCGTGGAAAAGCGCCTGCACGTGGCCGATGTACCGGTGGGCGTGCTGTTGTCAGGAGGCCTGGACTCCAGCCTGCTGGTGGGTCTTTTGGCCGAGTCCGGAGTACCCGAGCTGCGCACCTATTCCGTGGGGTTTGAGGACCAGCCCGAGGAGCGCGGCAACGAGTTTGAATATTCGGATGCGGTTGCCGAGCACTTTGGCACGCGCCACCACAAGATCCACATCGACAACCACGAAGTGCTAGAGCGCCTGCCGGAGGCAGTGGAACACATGGCCGAGCCCATGGTGGGCCAGGATGCGATCGCCTTCTACCTGCTGGCCGAGCAGGTCAGCCAGCACATCTCGGTGGTGCAGTCCGGCCAGGGCGCCGATGAAGTCTTCGGCGGCTACTTCTGGTATCCCAGAATGCAGGCCGAGGCCTCGTTCAGCACGGAGAGTTTTGCCAAGCACTATTTTGACCGCAGCCACGCCGAGATGCGTGAGGTGCTGCCCCCGGATCTGGTCAGCGAGGATTTCACCTCGCAGACCGTGCAGCGATTGCTGCGGCGGGCAGGCACGCGGGAATTTGTGCGTGCCGTGCTGCACATGGATGTCACCACCCTTGTGGTAGATGACCCCGTGAAACGGGTCGACAACATGACCATGGCCCATGGGCTCGAGGCCCGGGTGCCGTTCCTGGATCACGAACTGGTGGAACTGGCCATGCAGATGCCCGTGCAGCACAAGCTGGCGCAAGGCGGCAAGCATGTCCTGAAGCAGATTGCCCGGGACTTTTTGCCGGCGCAGGTCATCGACCGCGAAAAGGGGTACTTCCCGGTGCCCGCCCTGAAATACATCCGCGGTGAGTTCGTGGAATTCATGCGCGCAGTGCTGCATTCTCGGGCCTGCCGCCAGCGCGGGTTGTTCCAGCCGTCCCATGTCGAGCGTCTGCTGGCCGAACCGGAACAGCACATGACCCCGCTCCAGGGCAGCAAGTTATGGCATCTGGCCCTGCTTGAGCTTTGGCTGCAGCGCAATGTGGATACAGCGCTTGCCAGCTAGCCGCCCCGCAGTACAATAGAAGTCCACAAGCAAAATGTTTCAGGAGAGCGTGGTCATGGATGTATTGGACCGGATCAAGGAGCAGGTGGAGTCAAATCCTGTCATCCTGTATATGAAAGGTACGCCGCAGATGCCTCAATGCGGTTTTTCGAGCCGTACCGCCGAGGCGCTCAAGGCCTGCGGTCACGAGTTTGCCTACGTGAATGTCCTGATGGACCCGGAGATATTCGAAAACCTGCCGCGTTTTGCCGATTGGCCCACGTTCCCGCAACTCTACATCCAGGGCGAACTGGTGGGCGGGTGCGACATCACCCTGGACCTGCATGAGCGCGGTGAGCTGCAGAAGATGGTGAGTGCGGCCGCTGACAGCGACTAGACGGGGTGCGCAGGCGCCTGCGGCACTTTTAGATCTGCATCTCCCACCGGTTCATCACTTCGCAGAATATCGCAGCAGTCTTTTCGGCATCGTAGACGGCCGAGTGCGCGCTGCTGGATTCCCAGTCGAGATTGGCTGCCACGGCAATCCTTGAGAGCACGGTCTGGCCATAGGCCAGCGCGCCCAGCGTGACCGTGTCGAGGTTGCTGAACGGGTGAAAGGGATTGTTCTTGATGCCGGTGCGCTCCACGGCGGCCTTGATGAATCCCAGGTCGAAAAAGGCATTGTGGCCGACCAGGATGGCGCGGGTGCACCGGTTTTCCTGGACGTGCCTGTGGACCGGCACGAAGATTTTCTGCAGGGCCTCCTCTTCGGGCAGCGCGATTCTCAGCGGGTGAAAGGGGTCGATGCCGTTTACCTCCAGCGAGGCGGGGTCCAGGTTGGCGCCTTCGAAGGGCCGCACGTGGGCTGCAATCGTGCGCTGGCAATAAAACTGCCGCTTCTGGTCCATGCCGACCAGCACGGCGGCGACCTCAAGCAGGGCATCGGTGCTGGCATTGAAGCCGCCGGTTTCCACGTCCACTACCACCGGGCAAAAGCCGCGAAAGCGATTGCCAATAGGAACGCAATCCTGGGAGGGTGTGTCACTCATCGGTGATTTGTCAAAGCGGGTTGCGCCTTTAGGCTATACTTCGCAGGGTGAGTTCACCCGGTCATTTCATCTACTGTTCAAGCGCATAGTATGTCATCAGTTCGAAAAGTTGTACTTGCCTATTCGGGCGGTCTGGACACCTCGGTCATCCTCAAGTGGCTGGCCGAGTCGTACCAGTGCGAGGTCGTAACATTTACCGCGGATATCGGCCAGGGCAAGGAGATTGAATCCGCACGGGCCAAGGCCGAGGCCCTCGGTGTCCGCGAGATCTACATCGAGGATCTGTGCGAGGAATTCGTGCGCGATTTCGTCTTCCCCATGATGCGGGCCAATGCCGTCTACGAAGGTGAGTACCTGCTGGGCACCTCGATTGCCCGCCCCCTGATAGCCAAGCGCCTCGTGGAAATTGCCCGGGAGGTGGGCGGCGATGCTATTGCACACGGGGCCACGGGAAAGGGCAACGACCAGGTGCGCTTTGAACTCGGCGCCTACGCGCTCGACCCGGAGATCAAGGTTATCGCACCCTGGCGTGAATGGGACCTGAACTCGCGCGAGAAACTGCTGGAGTACGCCGCCCGACACGACATCCCCATTGAACACAAGCAGGGCCAGGCCTCGCCGTATTCCATGGATGCCAATTTGCTGCACGTCTCGTACGAGGGAGGTGGGCTGGAGGATCCCTGGGCGGAGCCCGAGGAGGACATGTGGCAGCTGACCTGCTCCCCTGCCAAGGCCCCGGACGAGCCCCGCTACGTTGAAATCGGCTTCGAGCAGGGCGATGCGGTCAGCCTGGACGGCGAGCGCCACAGCCCGTCGCACCTGCTGCGCGAACTGAATGCCATCGCCGGCATGCACGGCATCGGCCGCCTGGATATCGTGGAGAACCGCTATGTCGGCATGAAATCCCGCGGCTGTTACGAGACCCCGGGGGGGACGATTTTGCACAAGGCCCACCGGGCCATGGAGTCCGTGACCCTGGACCGGGAAGTTGCACACCTCAAGGACGAGCTGATGCCCCGCTATGCCGCCCTGGTCTACAACGGCTACTGGTGGAGTCCGGAGCGAGGCGCCATGCAGAAGCTGATCGATGCCACGCAGGCCGAGGTGAACGGTACGGTGCGTGCCAAACTCTACAAGGGCAGCGTGCAGATCGTCGGGCGAAAATCGGAAAGCCACAGCTTGTTCGATCCGGGCATCGCCACGTTCGAGGACGATAAAGGCGCCTATGATCAACAGGATGCGGACGGCTTCATAAAATTGAATGCCCTGCGGATGCGAATTATGGCAAAATCCAAGGCTTCACAAAGCTGAAACATTGGATACACGGGTTAAGACAGGGATGAAGACAGTACCGTGGCGCGCCTGGGCCATTTTCGTGGGCATGCTGCTGTGCCTGAGCGCTGTGGCAGAAGACCCGGTTCAGCATCCTGGAGACCCCTGGGAAGGGCTGAACCGCATGGTATTCGACTTCAACGAAACCGTGGACCGGCTCGTGCTGACCCCGGTGACCCGGGGCTACCAGGCGGTGGCACCGGATGCAGTCGAAACCGGCGTCGCAAACTTCTTCTCGAACCTTGGCGACATCGGGGTGGCCATCAACAACCTGTTGCAGCTCAAGTTTGCCGAGGCGGGTTCGGACACCGGCCGTGTGCTGGTCAACACAACGCTCGGTCTGGCAGGGTGGTTTGATGTAGCCAGTCAACTCGGCCTGACCAAGCACGACGAGGATTTCGGGCAGACCCTGGGGTACTGGGGGATCGGCACAGGACCCTACGTGGTGCTGCCGTTTCTCGGTCCCAGCAACCTGCGGGATGCCCCGGGCCGGCTGGCCGACATCACCTTTTGGATGAATACCTTCCCGGAACTTTCGGCCTCGGAGGAAACCGCGCTGGTTTCGCTCAATGTCATCAACGAACGCAGCCAGTACCTGAAACTGGAAGCCAGAACCGATGAACTCGGGCATGAGCGTTACGTTTTCATCCGCGACGCCTACCTGGACAACCGCGAGTTTCTGGTCCGCGATGGCCAGGTCCCTCTGGACGACGATCTCTACGAAGAGCTGGATGACGAATAGTGCCGGGTTGCGCGGGTTTTAACTGTTGCACCGCAAGCTGCTATGATCACGGCGGTGGTGCCATGGACACACCGAACTCTGGAGTTTGCGCATGAACAGAAAAGCGCTTGAAATACTGGCCGGTGGTCGCTATCTGCAGGAAGATGTGGTTGCGGACAACGACGATCGAGACCCCGAGCTCGAGGCCGGGGTGCGCAAGGTGTTGCAACTGCTTGGTGAGAATCCCGGGCGTGACGGCCTGCTCGATACCCCCAAGCGCGTCTCAAGAGCCCTGCATTTCTTGACCAGTGGCTATGAACTCAGCGTCTCAGACGTGGTCAGCGATGCCCTGTTCGAAGAGCAATGCGAGGAGATGGTGATCGTCAAGGACGTGGAATTCTATTCCCTGTGTGAGCACCACATCCTGCCGTTCTATGGCCGTGCGCACATTGGCTACCTGCCCAAGGGGCGCGTCATCGGCCTGAGCAAGATTGCACGCGTCGTGGACGTGTTTGCAAGACGCCTGCAGGTGCAGGAAAGACTGACCACGCAGATCGCAAGCGGCCTGCTGGACGTGCTCGATGCACACGGCGTGGCCGTGGTGCTTGAGGCCAGTCATTTTTGCATGATCATGCGCGGCGTGCAGAAGCAGAACAGCAAGACGGTGACCAGCTCCATGCTCGGAGCCTTCCGCGACGATTCCCGCTCGCGTGCCGAATTCATGGAACTGATCCGGTAGTACCGCGAACTTGCAGGTCCGTGATCCTGCAAACCTGTAGTGGGTTACGGCAGGACCCGCTTGAAAGGCTTGACCACCACCTGTTCATAGACCCCGGCTGCAATGTAGGGATCGGCATCGGCCCACGCTTGCGCCGCCTGCAGGGACTCGAATTCAGCTACGATCAGGCTGCCCGTGAACCCGGCTTCTCCCGGGTCGGGGCTGTCGACGGCCGGGTGAGGGCCCGCCAGCACCAGGCGGCCCTGGTCTTTCAACTCGTCAAGACGCGCGATGTGCTGGTCTCGGACCGACTTTCGCTTGGCTAGACTGTCTGCTACATCTTGGCTGATAATGGCATAAAGCATGATGGCTCACTCAGGGATACTGGCCGCTTGGTGTCCTGAAGGACCCGGACCACATATACATAATTTTATTGCGCAAAGGATAGCAAAGGGAATTATATACTTTAAGGCCGCAATGGAAGCGCACCGTACCATCCGCTATCGCCTGCATCCGAACACGCAGGCTAAGGCTCACAGGCTGCATGAACTGGCGGGCGCATGCAGATATGTCTGGAACCACTTTGTTGAAGTACTCAGGGACGAATATGAGGCATACGGAAAATGTGATACTTGCTGGTATTCACTGGGTCTGAGATTTACCCATCTCAGGAAGCAAATCCCGTGGCTGCAGGACTACTCGGCCAACATCGTCAAATTGTCCCTGAAACCTATTGAAAACACCTACAAGCAGTTCTGGAAGGGTGAAGGCGGTCTTCCGAAGTTCCACGGCAAGCACACGCATGTGCCTTCTATTCCGCTGGGGACTGGGCTGTTCAGGATTCAGGGCGACTGGTTGCACGTGCAGCGCATCGGCCAACTCAAGCTGATAGGGAACAATCCCTATCCCGACGGCATTGCCAAGAGCGGCACGATCAAGTACGAGTGCGGCAAATGGTATGCGTATATCGTGTATGAAGTCGTGGTTACAACGCAAGCTGAAAGCCTTAAGCCTGTAGGCATCGACCGCAACGTTGGTCAGGTCGCCCTCTCGGATGGCACCATCCACTACACCCCCGATGTTGGCACACTGGAAGCCCGCAAAAGGCGCTATCAGCGCATGATGGCAAGGAGACAGTGTGGTAACTGGAAGCAGGGTATTAAACCAAGCCACCGCTACCTGAAGGCGAAACGACTCCACGCCAGAGTCCACCGTAAGATCGTACAGGCGCGCACCGACTGGTGCCACCAGGTCAGCAAAGAAATAGCGTCAAAGTACGACCTTGTCTATCTTGAGGATTTGAACATCCAGGCGATGACGAAATCTGCCAAAGGAACCCAAGAGCATCCCGGCAAGCATGTGAAACAGAAAGCGGGATTGAATCGAGAGATCCTCGGTTCCGGCTGGTACAAACTGGAGCAGTGCCTCGGGTACAAGGCCCGCGTGATGAAGGTACATCCTGCGTACACCAGCCAGACCTGCCATGCGTGCGGACACACGGACAGGAAGAACAGAAAGACCCGGACCTACCATGAATGTGTGGCCTGCGGGTATTGGGACCATGCAGACATAAATGCTGCACGGAATATATTGGCCTTCGGGAATGGGGCTACTGGACGTGGAGGTGGCAGCATCAGCTGGCCTGCGAAGCGTCAAATGGGTACGGAAGTGCCACATTAGCGTGCGGCACTCAAGTATATAATTCCCATAGCAGATAACGGCTCATTACGTACCCGGACAGTGTTCATGCGCGTATAATCCTTCTCGAGCCATCGTTTCTTCTCAATAATGTCCCAGTATTTCGTCATCCATCCGAAAACGGCACAAAAACGCCTGATCCAGCGTGCCGTGCAGATCATCGATCAGGGCGGGCTGATCGTGTATCCGACCGACTCCTGCTATGCGCTCGGCTGCCACATCGGTGACAAGCATGCCATGCAGAGGATTCGCAGGATTCGCCAGGTCAATGAGAAACATCACTTCACCCTGGTATGCCGGGACCTGTCCGAGCTGTCCACCTACGCTATGGTGGACAACAGCGCGTACCGGCTCATGAAGCGCTGTACCCCGGGACCCTACACCTTTTTGCTTAAGGCAACCCACGAGGTGCCGCGACGCCTGCTGTCTCCGAAGCGCCGGACCATCGGGCTGAGGGTGCCCGACCATGCGGTGGCCCTGCAGCTGTGCGAAGAGCTCGGCGGACCCCTGATGAGCAGCACGCTGATCCTGCCCGGCGATGCCGAACCGATGTCGGACCCGCAGACCATGCGCGAGCGCCTGGAGCATGAGGTGGACCTGGTGATCGATGGTGGCTATTGCGGGGTGAAGGCCACGACCGTCATCAACCTGACGACGGAAAGCCCCACCATTGAACGGCAGGGGAAAGGGGATACGGGCTGGCTGGTGGATGCCGCTTAATGCAACTTGCCTGCGATGCGGCGTATAATAAAAGCTCGCCGATGAATGTCATGCAAACCATTGCCATCTGGGCCATCCCGGTCCTGCTGGCTATCACGCTACATGAAGTCGCGCATGGCTGGGTCGCCAAGCAGTACGGTGATCCCACGGCGGCCATCCTCGGTAGGCTGAGCCTGAACCCTCTACGACACATTGATCCTTTGGGCACTGTCCTGGTGCCGATCATTCTGGTCGTGCTGGTGGGCTTTGGCTTCGGCTGGGCCAAGCCCGTGCCGGTGAATTTCGCGCAGTTGCGAAACCCCAAGCGGGACATGATCTGGGTGGCGGCGGCAGGCCCTGCCGCCAACGTGGTGATGGCCCTGGGCTGGGCCCTGGTCATGAAGCTGGGCTTCCTGTTGCTGGATGAGTCGCAGTGGGTCGCTATGCCGCTGATCCTGGCCGGGCAGGCAGGGATCGTCATCAACCTGGTGCTCTGTCTGGTCAACCTGATCCCCATCCCGCCACTGGATGGCGGGCGGATCCTGGCGGGGCTGGCACCTATGCGTTTTCTGCCGGTGCTCGAAAAAGTGGAACCCCTGGGGATGTTGATCGTGTTCGCGCTGCTGGCCCTCGGGGGCCTGACGTTTATCCTGCATCCGCTGCTGCAGTTTTTCTCTTCTGTCATCGGCAGACTGTTCGGAATCCCTGTCTGAAGCCGATGAACCCGGACTCTTCACAAAACCAGCGCGTGCTTTCAGGCATGCGCCCGACCGGGGCACTGCACCTCGGACACCTGCACGGCGTGCTGTACAACTGGCTCAAGCTGCAGCACACGCACGAGTGCTTTTTCTTCGTTGCCGACTGGCATGCCCTGACCACCGAGTACGATAATTCCCGGGTCATCTCCCAGAGCGTGATGGACATGGTGGTCGACTGGCTCGCGGTGGGCGTCAATCCGAATGCGGCCACGCTGTTCGTTCAGTCGCACATCCCGGAACATGCGGAATTGCACCTGCTGTTGTCGATGATCACGCCGCTGGGCTGGCTGGAGCGCGTGCCGACCTACAAGGACCAGCAGGAGAAACTCAAGGAGAAGGACCTGGCGACCTACGGGTTTCTGGGCTACCCGCTTTTACAGAGTGCGGATATTCTGGTATACAAAGCGAGTCATGTGCCCGTCGGTGAAGACCAGGTGGCGCATGTCGAGCTGACTCGCGAGGTGGCACGGAGGTTCAATTTCCTGTATGGGAAGGCACCGGATTTCGAGGAGAAGGCAAAGCTTGCCATTGCCAAGATCGGCAAGAAGAATGCCAAGCTGTACCGCCAGTACCGCAAACGGTACCAGGAACAGGGAGACCAGGAATCCTTGGAGATAGCGCACGCCTTGCTGCAGAGCCAGCAGAATATCTCGATCCGTGACCGCGAGTGCCTGTTCGGCTACCTGCGGGGCGAAGGGAAAACCATCCTGCCCGAACCCCAGCCGCTGCTGGCCAAGACCCTGAAGATGACCGGCCTGGACGGGCAGAAGATGTCCAAGTCCTACCAGAACACCATTTCCCTGCGCGAAGAGGCGGCCGTTACCGAAAAGAAAATACGCACCATGCCGACCGACCCGTCCCGGATCAAGCGCACCGACCCGGGTGAGCCGCAAAAGTGCCCGGTCTGGCAACTGCACAAGATCTATTCCTCCGACGAGGTCCAGCACTGGGTACAGGAAGGCTGTCGCAGTGCCGGCATCGGCTGCATCGAATGCAAGCAGCCTGTCATTGATGCCGTCGAGTCCGAGCTCAAGCCGATCCGTGAGCGCGCCCACGAGTACCAGCAGGATGCGTCCACCGTGCGCGGTATCATCCGGGAAGGCTGTGACAAGGCGCGCGAGGTGGCGCGTGCTACCTTGGACGATGTCCGCGAGGCCATCGGGATGGCCTACGGGTAGCCGCCATGAGAAAAGCCGATTCCCAGTCACCGGATCATCCGCAGGCGGAGCTGCCGTTTGCCGTCGTCAAGGGCGAGCCGATCACGGTTCCCCCCGAAGACCTGTACATTCCTCCCGATGCCCTGGAAATCTTCCTGGACGCCTTCGAGGGCCCGCTGGACCTGTTGCTGTACCTGATCAAGCGCCAGAACCTGGACATCGTGGCCCTGCCCATCCTCCAGATCACGCAGCAGTACATGGAATACATCGGCCTCATGAAGGAAATGCGCCTGGAGCTTGCCGCCGAGTACCTGGTCATGGCCGCCATGCTGGCGGAGATCAAGTCACGCATGCTGCTGCCCCAGCCTTCGGTCGAGGAAGAGGAGGAGGACCCGCGTTCTGAACTGATCCGCAGGCTGCAGGAATACGAGAGGTTCAAGCAGGCCTCGGAGCAGATCGATGCGCTGCCGCGCATGCACCGGGATACGTTCGGGGTGTCCGTTATCCAGACCGAACACCACCTTGAGCGTCCCCGCCCGGACGTGGATTTCAAGGAATTGCTGTTCGCTTTCCAGGAAGTCATGCAGCGCGCGCAGATGTTTGCCAGTCACCACATCGAGCGCGAGCGCCTGTCGGTCAGGGAGCGCATGACCAGCATACTGAGCATGCTGGGCGTTGAGGATTTTGTCGAGTTTCCCAGGCTGTTCGATCCACAGGAAGGACGCGGTGCCGTCATCGTGACATTCCTGGCCTTGCTGGAACTGCTGAAAAACCATGCCATTGAACTGGTCCAGTCCAAGCCTTTTGCACCCATCTATGTCAAGCCGGCGGTCAAGGGCCCCGTGGAGGAGCACACCGATGAATGATACCGAAGTCAAACGCGTCGTTGAGGCGGCCCTGATGGCCGCGGATAGCGCACTGACCATCGACCGGCTGATGCGCCTGTTCGAGCAGGATGCCGACCAGCCGGGCCGGGCGCAGGTGAGGGCCGCCATTGCCAGCCTGCAGAGCGAATGCGAGGGCCGGGGCGTTGAGCTTCGCAAGGTCGCCAGCGGCTGGCGTTACCAGACCCGTGCCGACGTGCAGCCCTGGGTGGCGCGCCTGTGGCAGGAAAAGCCTCCGCGCTATTCACGGGCCCTGCTCGAGACCCTGTCGCTGATCGTGTACCGCCAGCCGATCACGCGCGGAGAAATCGAGGAGGTGCGCGGGGTCAGCGTCAGCAGCAATATCATCAAGACCCTGCTCGAGCGAGAATGGGTACGCGTGGTGGGTCACAAGGAAGTTCCCGGGCGCCCGGCCTTGTACGGCAGTACCCAGCAGTTCCTCGATTACTTCAACCTGAAGTCGCTGGAAGAGATGCCGAGCCTCGCCGAGCTGAAGGATCTGGACCTGGCGCATCCGGAACTGGATTTGCCGAGCCCGCAAACAGATGAAAAATCCCCCTTGCGCGTGGTGGCGGACTCCGGGGAGCTGGTGGAGGCCCACGAAACCCGTCATTGACTTCGCACCCCGGGTGCCACTTCCCGCACCCGGCATGCCCCGGTGGCCTCACCCAAAGTACCGCAGGTGTCACAACGGATTCAAAAGCGACTGGCCCACCTGGGGATTGCCTCACGCCGTCAGATTGAAAGCTGGATTGCATCGGGCGATGTACTGGTCAATGGCAGGCGCTGCGAGCCGGGGCAGCATATCCAGGGTGATGAACGTATTTCGGTGTGCGGTACCCCGGTGGACCTGCATGCGCAGGTCCCCACCCGGGTCCTCCTGTATCACAAGCCGGTCGGTGAGATCGTCACCCGCCGCGACACGCAGCAGCGCACCACGGTGTTCGAGCGACTGCCATCCCTGGATTCGGGCCGCTGGGTCGCGGTGGGCCGACTTGACCTCAATACCTCGGGCCTGTTGCTGCTGACCACCGACGGTGCACTGGCGCATGCATTGATGCACCCCGGAAGCGGCCTGGAGCGTGAATACCGCGTGCGTGTCCGCGGAACGATCACGGAGGAAATGGTGTCCAGGCTGCGCTCCGGCGTGCGGCTCGAGGACGGCACAGCCCGAATGGACGTGCTGGATGTGCAGGCATCCACGGGAACCAATACCTGGTGTCGGGCCGTGCTGCGGGAAGGGCGAAACCGCATCGTGCGCAGGCTGTGGGAGTCACAGGGGCTGGAAGTCAGCCGCCTGGTCCGGATTCGATTTGGGCCGCTTAGTTTGCCGGACACGTTGCGAGCCGGTACATCGCTTGAGTTGTCGGCCACCCAGGTCGGGCAGCTGTATCGTGCCATCGGCTGAAGCCCGGACCGTGTGCAAGGCCATCGATCCCGACCGGCATGCACGCAGGCCATGGGCAATGCGGGCCCATGCGATGTTGCTTGAGCAGCACGGCCCGCAGGACTGGTGGCCGGCCGAGGACCGGTTTGAGGTCATGGTCGGGGCCATCCTCACGCAAAATACGGCCTGGACGAATGTCGAGAAGGCCATCGCAAACCTGAAGGCGGCGGACATGCTGTGCGCCGATGCCATCGTGGGTGCCGACCCCGGCCTGCTGGCCCAGCTGATTCGCCCGTCCGGCTACTTCAATGTGAAGGCCAGGCGGCTTGGATGTTTCTGTGACTGGTACGTGAACGCAGGCGGGTACCGGAAGCTGCGTTACTGGCCCACGCAGCGTTTGCGAAAGGCCCTGCTGGGCGTGCACGGGGTGGGTCCGGAGACCGCCGATGACATACTGCTGTATGCCTTTCACCGGCCGGTGTTCGTGATCGATGCCTACACGCGTAGAATCTTTGCCCGTCTGGGGGCCATCCAGGGGAATGAGGCGTACGAGGAGCTTCGCGCAGTCTTCGAACAGCAGTTGGCCGGACGCGCTGGCATCTTTGCACAGTTCCACGCCCTGATTGTGCGACATGGCAAGGAAGTCTGCTGGCCAGCACCGAGGTGCGGGGCCTGTCGTTTGAATTCGGCGTGCCGGTTTTACAGGCACCGGCATCAACCGGTGTAGTCGGGATTCACCTTGTAGTTGGCACCTGTTGTGCCCCGGCTGTCGGGTCCGATGAAGTACAGGTAAGGGGCAATGATGTCTTGCGGCTGCGCGTAGGATTTCGGGTCAACCCCAGGAAAATGCGCGATTCTGAGCTTGGTGGACACCGGAGCCGGGTCCACGCCGTTCACGCGAATGGGCTTGTCGCCGTCGAGCTCGTCCGCCAGCACCTCCATCAGCCCCTGCAATGCAGACTTGGCCACGGCATAGGCCCCCCAGTACGCACTGGTGCAGGCGTGGTTGGAAAACACGATACTGGGGTCTGTCGAGGCCTCGAGCTGCGGAATGCAGGAGCGAGCCAGCAAATATGCAGCATGCTGGTTGATGGTCACGGTGCGAAGCCAGGTATCCAGTGGATAATTTCTCACCCCCTGCAGGGCTGCAATGTAGCCTGCATTGATCACCAGCGAATCCAGCGGACAGTCCTGCTTTTCCAGGAATTCGGCGAAGCGCAGATAATCGATCTCACCTGAGCGCGCGTGGTCCATCGCATAGTGCAGGTGGACCGGGCCGGAGTCCCGGGTCAGCTGCTGGCACAGCTTCTCCAGTTTGCGCTCATTTCTGGACATCAGCACAAGCCGGGCCCCGTGTTCAGCGCAAGACGATGCGAGCGCCTGGCCGATGCCGCCGGTGGCCCCGGTAATGAGCACCATGCGACCTTCAAGGCCGCCCGCGTCCATGCGGTAATCGTTAAGCTGCTGAATCAAGAGTGGTGAAGTCCAGGTGGCCCCTAGGCATGGTCGGCCTTGTCTTTTATGCGTGCGGACGATTCGACCATTTTCAGCTCGGGAATCTCTTTTTTCTTCTCGATTCCAAGCTCATCGAACTTTCGTGCACCCGGCAGCACCTGACGGTCCAGCGAGCCGGTCGCCTTGTTGAACTGATCCACACTGGCATCCAGGCTCTTGCCCAGTTTCTGCAGGTGTTCAACGAAAGTGGCCAGGCGTTTATACAATTCCTCGCCCAGTTTCCGAATCTCCTCGGCGTTTTTCGCAACCGACTGCTGGCGCCATCCGAAGGCCACCGCGCGAAGCAGGGCGATGATGCTGGTGGGGGTGGCGAGGATCACCTTGTTGGCCAGTGCATCTTCCAGCAGTTGCGGGTCCAGTTCGAGGGCTGCGGCTAGGAACTGCTCCCCGGGGATGAACAGCACGATAAAGTCCGGGGAATGGCTGAACTGGTTCCAGTAGGCCTTGCTGGCCAGCTCTCGCATGCGTTCTCGAACATGGCGCGCATGCCGGTGCAGCAACTCCTCTCGCTCTTTGCTGTCCCGGGTCTGGACCGCGCTCAGGTAGGCGTCCAGCGGTGTTTTCGCATCCACGATCAACTCCCTTTGGTCCGGCATTCGAACCACCATGTCCGGGCGCATGCGGCGGTCATCCTCCTCGCCTGACTGCTGTTCGTAGAAGTCACAGTAGCTCACCATGCCCGCGAGCTCGGCAATGCGCCTGAGCGTCAGCTCACCCCACTGTCCGCGCACCTCGGGACGTCGCAGGGCCTGCACCAGGTTCTGGGTCTCTGTGCGCAGCTCGCTCTGGGATTCGTTGATCAGCTTGAGATGCTCTGTCAGCGAACCGTACGACTCCTTGCGTTCCTTTTCGATCGCCCTGATCTGGGATTCCGTCTGTTTCAGGGCCTCGTTGATGGGCTGCAGCAGGGTTTCAATGGCCTTTTCCTTCTTCTCAAGGCTGGCTTCCGCCTGGATCTGGTATTGCGAAAGCTTCTCCTTGGCCAGCCGAAGAAAATTCTCGTTGTTGGACTGCAGGGCCTGCTGTGACAGGCTCGTGAAGGTTTGCTGCAGTTGCAGGCTGACCGCCTCGATACTCTGCAGCTTCTCGGCATGGCGCTCTTTTTCAAGTTCGAGCTGCATGCGAAGGCGCTGGACCTCGGCTTCGAGGGCATCAAGGGCCCTGCGTTTTCGAAGGTGTGCCATCCATGCGCCGAGTCCTGCGCCGAGCACGAACAGACAGGCACCGAGCAGGGTCAGCAAGCCGGGATGTTGGAGGTCTGCAACGGGCATGATGGCAGCCGGCTCAGCCGTGCAGACTCAGCCAGTCCTTCAGTTCCAGGGCCGCCTCGAGCACCACGTCCGCCCCCCAGGCATGCGGGTCCTGGTGATCCTGGATGTAGCCGTAGGCCGCCACCGCCGTTTTCATGCTGGCCGCCTTGCCGGCCTGGATGTCGCGTGGGTCATCCCCCATGTAGAGGCACTCGGCCGGGTCCACGTTCATCAGGTCCGCAGCTCTTGAGAGCGGCTCGGGGCGGGGTTTTCTCTCCGGCAGCGAGTCCCCGCTGATGGTGCAGCTTGCACGCGGGGCGAGCTCCAGTTTCTCGACCAGCGGCTCGGTCAGCCAGCCCGGCTTGTTGGTCACGATGCCCCAGGGCAGCCCGGCCTCGTCCAGGTGGTCGAGCAGTGCCAGCACGCCCGGGAACAGGCGCGTCTTGTCATGCAGGCGTCGGGCATAGATCTGCAGGAATTCATCGCGAAGCTGCAACGTCTCGTCGGCGTCCAGGGTACCGTTGTAGCCGAGCTTGATCAGCGCGAGGCCTCCCCGCGAGGTGTGTTTTCGCACCTCCTGGTAGTCCAGCGTTTGCCGGCCGTGGCGCATCAGCAATTCATTCAGGGAATCGCTCATGTCCGGGGCCGTATCGGCCAGGGTCCCGTCAAGATCGAAAAGGACCGCACGCACCTGGGATGGACTGGGCATGTGGAAGGGCTAGGCGGGCCTGCAGGCATGCACCAGGTAGTTGGTGCCCAGGTCGTCGGACAGGCGATAGGTCTGGTTCAGCAGGTTGTAACTCATCCCCCGGATCTCCTGCGCATGCATGCCTGCACGGCGAATCCAGCGGTCGAGTTCACCCGGGCGGATCAGTTTCTCGTATTCGTGCGTGCCCCGGGGCACCATCTGCATGACGTACTCGCCGCCCACGATCATGACCAGCAGGGCCCTGAGGTTGCGGTTGATCGTGGAGAAGAACACGTCGCCACCCGGTTTGACCAGTCGTGCACTGGCCTCAACGATGGCTGACGGGTCCGGCACGTGCTCGAGCATCTCCAGGCAGGTGACCACGTCAAACGATGCGGGCTCCTGCTCGGCCAATGTTTCGGCTGCGATCGACTGGTATTCGATCTCAAGCCCCTGTTCGCTTGCATGCGCGCGGGCTACGGCCAGGGAGGCATCGCCCAGGTCGATGGCCTTGACCTCGGCCCCTCGCCGGGCCAGGCCTTCTGCCAGGATGCCGCCGCCGCAACCGATGTCCAGCACCTTCTTGCCAGTTAGTTCCGCGCGATCCTCGATAAAGTCCAGGCGCAGGGGATTGATGTCGTGCAGGGCCTTGAACGCCCCGTCCCTGTCCCACCAGCGCTGTGCAAGCGCTTCGAATTTCGCCAGTTCGCTTTCGTCAAGATTCGAGGGTGTGGACAGCATGCTTTTATGCTCGGGGATCCTCCGCGTGGAAGGCATCGGGTTGTGGTTGCCTATAGTGTAACGCGATACATCAGTGGATGTTTTTGCCGTTCGAGATTTTTTTGTTCCAGTCCCGGGTTTCGGCCAGGATGCGCTCGGCATCCAGGGTCTGCAGCTGTTGGTCGTGCAGCAGCAGTCCGCCTTCCACCCAGACATCACATACCTGCGCCCGTTGCGTGGCATAGACCGCATGCGCCACCGGGTCATACAGCGGCTGGGCCTCGATCCGTTCGATGTCGATGACCGTGACGTCCGCGGCCTTGCCGACTTCCAGTGAGCCGGTCCTGTCGTCAATCCCCAGGGCTTTGGCGGCATTGATCGTGGCGCACCGCAGGGCAGTGTGGGCCGGCAGGGCTTCGGCATCGCCTGCCACACCCTTGGCCAGCAGGGCCGCGGTTTGCATTTCACCCAGAAGGTCCAGGTCGTCATTGCTCGAGCAGCTGTCGGTGCCAACGGTGACGTTCACCCGGGCATCCAGCAGTTTTTGCACCGGGCAGAAGCCGCTGGCCAGTTTCAGGTTCGACTGCGGGCAGTGCACGATGCTGGCCCCGACCTCGGCCAGCAAGGCGATTTCCTCGTCCTGCAGCTGTGTCATGTGCACGGCCACCAGTCGGTCGTTGACCAGCCCGAGATCATTCAAGCGCTGCAGGGGTCGGCACCGGTGCTGCTCCAGGCTCATCGAGATCTCGTTTTCGGTTTCATGCACGTGGATGTGAACCGGCAAGCCGTGTTCGTGTGCCAGTTCGGCGACGCGTTTCAGCGGGTCATCAGAGACCGTGTAGGGGGCGTGCGGGGCCAGCGTGCACTGCACCCGGGACGGGTCGCGGTAACGGTGATACAGCTCCAGCCCCCTGTCGAGGTACTCGTCGGCATCTTTCGCATAGGCGGTGGGAAAGTCCAGCACGATCATGCCCAGATGCGCGCGCATACCGGACTGCATTACTTCTTCTGCTGCAATCTCGGCAAAGAAGTACATGTCGTTGAAGCAGGTGACGCCGCCGCGAATCATCTCGGCAATGGCAAGCCGCGTGCCCAGCCGGACAAAATCTTCATTGACCCATTTTTTCTCGGCTGGCCAGATGTGGTCGTTGAGCCATTCCATCAGCGGCAGGTCGCTGGCCATGCCGCGGAACAGGGACATGCCGGCGTGGGTGTGCGCGTTGATGAGCCCGGGTATGACAAGGTGATGATCGTACGTATATGATGCATCGGATGAGTATCGGCTCTTTGCGGCAGCGCTCGGCAGGATGTCGACGATGCCCCCTTCATGCACCGCAATGGCGGTGTCGTCCAGCGTCTGCCCATGGTCATCGACGGGGATGACATGCTTTCCATGAATCAGGGTGTCTACGTGTTTCATTGCGCGTCCTGCGGGTTGGGGTGTGGCTTCATCGGGGAACGGCCCACGCATTATGCTATGGCATGCTTCGCACAGGCAATACGGCCTGCGCACCCGTGCCGCAGTGATCATCAAACCGTATGGCTTCCTTAGCCGATCAGGCCATCCGCTGGCACGAGGGCCGTCTGGTGCTGCTGGATCAGAGGGCGCTGCCAAATCAGGTCCGCTTCGTTGAATGCACCCGCGTCGGCGAGGCGGTGGATGCCATCCGCGAGATGGCGGTGCGCGGGGCTCCGGCCATTGGCGTGTGTGCGGCCTACGCGGTAGTGCTTGCAGTACGCGAACATTTCACAACCTCACCCGACGACTGGGTCGAACGCACGGAGGTGGACCTGCAAGCGCTGGCGCAGGCGCGCCCCACGGCCGTCAACCTGAAATGGGCCATCACGCGCATGCGCAATGTCATGCAACGCACAGGTCCGGGGGATCCTGAACCCGTATTGCTGGAGGCAGCCCGCAAGCTGCACCTCGAAGACGTGCAGGTGAACCGCACACTGGGCGAGCACGGCGCTTCGCTGCTCAAGGACGATGCGGTAGTGCTGACGCACTGCAATGCAGGCGCCCTGGCCACCGGAGGTTATGGCACTGCACTGGGTGTCATTCGCAGCGCGCATGCACAACACAAGATCAAGGCCGTGTACGCCGATGAAACCCGGCCCTGGTTCCAGGGGACCCGGTTGACGGCCTGGGAGCTGCTGCAGGATGACATCCCGGTTACGGTGATCTGTGACAGCGCCGCCGCCAGCCTGATGCGCGAGCAACAGCCCTCCTGGGTCATCGTGGGCGCGGATCGTGTGGCACGAAACGGGGATGTGGCCAACAAGATCGGCACCTATGCCCTGGCCGTGATGGCCCGTGAGCACAATGTGGGCTTCATGGTGGCTGCCCCCACCAGCAGCATTGATCTGGAAGCCGAATCCGGGGCTGCGATCGAGATCGAGGAGCGCTCGCAGAGCGAGCTCACGGAGTATCACGAGGTAGCGCTGGCCCCGGCCGAGGCCGGGGTCTGGAACCCGGTATTCGATATCACGCCTGCCGGGCTGGTGACAGCGCTGGTCACGGAAAAAGGGGTGGTGCACGCGCCCTGCGAGGAGAAAATCCTGGCCCTGCTGCAGGATTGAGCCAAAAATCTCTTTTTTCTCCTGGCCACGGAAAATAACACGCTCGAAAAATTCTGAATTTTGCTTTCAGGGCATTTTTATTTCGTTTTGGATGCCTTTTTTTCAACGCTACTATTCGGGGGCGTGTGTTATACTTTAGGGCCTGAAAATGAGTATTAAGCCCCTCCCCGCGTTTCGCTAATGGCTGTCATCGCCAAAGAAGTCCTTTCCGTCAATCTTGAGGACGAGATGCGCCAGTCGTATCTCGATTACGCCATGAGCGTGATCGTCGGGCGTGCCCTGCCGGATGTGCGAGATGGCCTCAAGCCGGTGCACCGCCGGGCACTGCACGCCATGAATGAACTTGGCAACGACTGGAACAAGCCATACAAGAAATCTGCGCGGGTCGTAGGTGATGTCATCGGTAAATACCACCCGCACGGGGAGTCTGCCGTGTACGACACCCTAGTGCGCATGGCGCAGCCGTTTTCCATGCGCTACATGCTGATCGATGGGCAGGGCAATTTCGGTTCGGTGGACGGCGATGCACCGGCTGCCATGCGCTACACCGAGGTGCGCATGGCGAGAATCACCCACGAGATCCTGGCCGACCTGGACAAGGAGACGGTCGATTTCGCATCCAACTATGACAACTCCGAAACCGAGCCGACGGTTTTGCCCACCCGGATTCCCAACCTGCTGGTCAACGGCTCCTCGGGGATCGCTGTGGGGATGGCGACCAACATCCCGCCACACAACCTGACCGAAGTCATCAACGCCTGCATCGCCATGATCGAGAACCCTGCCATGGACGTCTTGGAACTGATGCAGCACCTGCCCGGGCCGGATTTCCCGACGGCGGCCATCATCAACGGCCGGGAAGGCATCCATGAGGCCTACAGCACGGGGCGCGGCCGCGTGCACATGCGTGCCCGCACTCACATCGAGCAGGATGCCAAGAGCGGTCGCGAGCGCATCGTGGTCACCGAGCTTCCGTACCAGGTGAACAAGGCCAACCTGATCGTCAAGATCGCCGACTTGGTCAAGGAGAAGCGCCTGGAAGGTATCGCCGCCAACGGCCTTCGGGATGAATCGGACAAGGACGGCATGCGCATCGTCATCGAGCTGCGCCGCGACGAGGTCAGCGGGGTTATCCTCAACAACCTGTTCAAGCACACGCCTATGCAAAGCGTGTTCAGCATGAACATGGTGGCCCTGGTGGACGGCCAGCCCCGGTTGCTCAACCTCAGGCAGATCCTGCAGGTGTTCATCCGCCACCGCCGCGATGTCGTCACCCGTCGTACCATATTCGAACTGCGCAAGGCACGCGAACGGGCCCACATACTCGAAGGCCTGGCCGTGGCCCTGACCAACATCGACGAGATCATCGCGCTCATCAAGGGCTCAGCCAGCCCGGCCATCGCCAAGGACGAGCTGATCGCCAGGGCCTGGAAACCCGGCGAGGTCACCCGCATGCTGGAGCGCTCCGGAGCCGATGTTTCGCGCCCGGAGGGCCTGGAAGAAGAATACGGGATGCAGGGCGAAGAGTACCGCCTGTCACCAGCCCAGGCCCAGGCCATCCTGGATTTGCGTCTGCACCGCCTCACCAGCCTGGAGCAGGACAAGATCGTCAAGGACTACGGCGACCTGCTTGACAAGATCAGCAACCTGCTGGACATCCTGCGCGACCCGGAGCGGCTCATGCAGGTCATCCGCGAAGAGCTCGAGACCGTCCGCAAACAGTACGGGGATGCACGGCGCACGGAAATCTCCGAGGAGCGGGTCGACCTCACCCTGGAAGACCTGATTCAGGACGAGGGCGTGGTGGTGACACTGTCCCACGGCGGCTACGCCAAGTCCCAGCCGCTGGATACCTACAATCCCCAGCACCGTGGAGGCAAGGGCAAGGCCGCCACCTCGGTGAAAGCCGAGGATTTCGTCGACCAGCTGTTCGTCGCCAACACCCACGACACCATCCTGTGCTTTTCCAGCCACGGCAAGGTCTACTGGCTCAAGGTCTACGAGTTGCCGCAGGCCGGTCGTACGGCGCGCGGCAAACCGATCGTCAATCTCCTGCCGCTTGGAGAAGGCGAGCGGATCAATGCCGTACTGCCCGTCAAGGAATACAGTGAGGATGCCTACGTGGTGATGGCTGCAAGCAGCGGCACGATCAAGAAGACCCGCCTGACAGCATTTTCCAGACCCCGTGCAGGCGGCATCATCGCAGTTAACTTGCGGGATGAGGATTACCTGATCGGCGTGGTCATGACGCACGGCGACACCGACCTCTTGATGGTCAGTGATGCGGGCAAGGCGATTCGCTTCAATGAAAAGAATGTCACGGCCACCGGGCGCACCAGCCGGGGAGTGCGTGGCATGCGCTTGGACGAAGGGCAGAAGGTCATCAGCCTGCTGGTGGTTCGCCCGGACATGGAAGCCACGGACATCCTGGTGGCCACCGAAAACGGCTTTGGCAAACGCACCCGGATCGAGGACTATCCAGTGCGAAGCCGCGCCGGCAAGGGCGTGATCACCATCCAGACTGGAGAGCGCAATGGAAAGGTAGTCGGAGCCATGCCGGTCTCCAGCGAAGATGAAATCATGCTGATCACCGACAACGGCACGCTGGTCCGCACCCCGGTCGAGGGTGTGTCCAAGACCGGCCGCAACACCCAGGGGGTGCGCCTGATTCGCCTGTCAGAAGAGGAAAAGCTGGTCGAGGTCGAAAGGATCGAAAAACTCGACGATCCGGACTGACGGCCCATCCACGGGCCTGAACACATTCCATGCAGGAAGTTTTTTATTTTGGTTCCGGTCCTGCGGCCTTGCCCCGGTCGGTCCTGGAAAAAATCCGCAACGAGTTGCTGGACTACAGGGGCACTGGACTTTCCGTGCTCGAACTGCCACACCGCAGCGATGCGTTTTTCGAGATCCGCGACCAGGCCGTGCAGGGGCTGCGCGAACTGCTGCAGATCCCGGAGGAGTTCGCGGTGCTGTTCATGCACGGCGGGGCCACCAGCCAGTTCTCCATGTTACCCATGAATTTCCTCGGGCCCGGGCGCTTCGCTGACTACCTGTGCACGGGCTTTTGGTCTTCGCGGGCCTGTGCTGAGGCCGCACGTTTTGCCGAGGTGCGCAAGGTCCAGGCCTTGTGCGAGGGCGAGTCGCTGAGCATCGCACCCAGGCATGAATGGGACCTGGACCCGCAAGCCGCCTACCTGCATTTCTGTGACAACGAGACCATCCAGGGGATTGCATTTCCCGGGGCTCCGGAGGCGCCCCGGGGGGCACTGGTGTGCGACATGACCTCATCCCTGCTCATGCACCCCGTCGAGATTCCAAAATTTTCGCTCATCTATGCCAGTACCCAGAAAAACCTGGGCATTGCCGGGCTTTGCGTTGTGATCATCCGAAAGGACCTGCTTGAGCGGGCGAACGAGCCGCTCCCGCGCCTGTACGATTACCGGCGCTATGTCCGGGAGGACTCTGTGGTGAACACCCTCCCGGTGTTTGCCATCTATGTACTGCGCGAGGTGCTGGACTGGGTGCGGGAGCAGGGCGGTCTACCCGCCCTGCACCAAAGAAGCCTGGCGCGATCGGCGCAATTGTACCGGGTGCTCGATGAAAGCCGACTGTATGAAAACCGGGTCGCCCCCGAGTTTCGCTCAAGCATCAACATCCCCTTTGCGATTCACGATGCCGGGACCCTGGAAGACTTTTTGCACCAGGCGGAGCAGCGCCAGTTGCTCGGATTGCAGGGCCATCGGAGTGCGGGTGGCGTCCGGGTAAGCCTGTACAATGCGATGCCCGATGCCGGCGTTGATCGCCTGACAGAATTCATGTCTGAGTTTGAAGCCGCGCAGTAGCACACTTGAACGTTTACAACTTTGTCGCTTGTTGTACCATATCCCCCGCCAGGCACTCCCGGGCAGTCAGGAGCGGGCCTGTTTCATGTACCGGTAAATCAGGGACGAGGTGTAGGATAATTCGATGATTGCAATTGAACAGGTGCTGGAAGTGCTGGCGGAATCCTTGCCCCTGCCGGAAACCACCTACGAAATGGGAGAACAGGCACCTCTTCTGGGCACCATCCCGGAACTGGACTCGATGGCCATCACCGGCATCATCGCCGGACTGGAGAAAAGCTTTGACATCGTCTTTGATGACGACGACCTGGATGCCAAGGCATTCCAGACCGTCGGCACATTACGCGACCTGATTGCATCGAAAATGGAAAACCGGCTCTGAGGCTTGTCGGCCCCGCCTTCGATTCTGTAATCCACGTACCTGTAACTTACACCAGAATTTCCTGGGGTCTGGGATGGCTCAGGAATTCCAGTGGGCTGGCACTGTAACCGTACGCTCCGGACTGGAACACCACGAGCAGGTCACCGATTTCGGCTTTCGGCAAATCCATGTCCTTGGCCAGTACATCCAGGGGGGTGCACAGTGGTCCGACGACGGTTACCGTCTCGGTAGATTCTCCCAGCCGATTGCCAATGGTGATCGGGTAGTTCCTGCGAAGCGCCTGACCGAAGTTGCCGCTCGCGGCGAGGTGATGATGCAGCCCGCCGTCGGTCACCAGGTAGGTAGTGCCCCTGGAAACCTTGCGGTCCGTGATACGGGTCAGGTACAGCCCGGCCTCGCCCACCAGGTAGCGGCCGAGTTCGAGAATGATTTGTGTCTCGGCAAAGGTTTCCCGGTATTCAGCGAGCAACCCCTCCAGGTTTTCCATCACCGGGGCCACCTCAAGCGGAGCATCGCCAGGGAAATAGGGGATGCCGAAGCCGCCACCGATGTTCAGGGTCTGTACGGGCACTCGGGCATGGTCTGCAAGCTGTCTGGCGAGCGCAAAGGTTTTCTCGTGGACCTCGATGAGCGTCCGGGTCTGCAGGACCTGTGAACCACTGAAAATATGAAAGCCTGTGAACTCGACGGCGGATGCGGACATCTTCTCCAGCAACTCCGGCGCGGCCTCCGCATCCACGCCAAACGGCTGGGGCCCGCCCGAGGTCTTGATGCCGGAAGCCCTGAGTTCGAAATCCGGGTTGATGCGCAGGGCCACGCGGGCCACCTGCCCGGTTTCATCACAAAGACTTAGGATACGCGTGAACTCAACTTCCGATTCGACATTCAGGGTAATGCCGGCGGCAATCCCGGCCTTTAGTTCCTGCAAGGACTTTCCGGGGCCGGCAAAGCTGATGTTTTCTGCCCGGATACCGCTTTGCAGCGCCGCCTTGAGTTCATTTCCGGAGGAGACATCCAGTCCATGCACCTGTTCGGCCACACAGTCGATTACCTCCTGCATCGGGTTGGCCTTGACGGCATAGTGCAGGCGAACGCGTGCAGGCAGTGCGGCTTTCAGGGCTGCGATACGATCGTTAATCGCTTGTTTACTGTAGACATACAGCGGCGTGGACCCGCATTGTCCGGCTAGATCCATCAAGGTTTGACCGGCGACCACTAGGTGTGGTCCTTCCCGCTCGAAGAGCTCCTGCGGGCTGTAGTGCTGTGGTGGAGAGTGACTCATGCCATCACGTTCCTGTTACGCTCGCCTGGTACTGGCTTGCCAGACGCTTGCGGTCGAACTTGCCATTGTCGTTGCAGGGGATCGCGTCCGTCCAGACGTAGTGCTCCGGTACCATGTACAGCGGCAGGACATCTTTCAGGTACCGGTCAAGCTCCGCTTCTGCCTGTTCAGGTTCATGGTCGGTAGTGCAGGTCAGAACGATGGACTGGCCGCGTTGCGGATGGTCCACGCCAAAGGCCACGGCTTCGCGAACGGCATCGTGCTGGCTTGCCGGTCCCTCGATCTCGGCTGGACTGACGCGATAACCCGAGGTCTTGATCATGTCGTTCTTGCGCCCGACGAAGTAAAAGTATCCGTCCCGGTCCTGACGGACAAGGTCCCCGGACCAGGCCACGATCTCACCGGCCTCCAGAGAGTCGGCTGGGCCCGTAGCAAGCGGCCTGAACCGTTCCCCGGTTTCCACGGAGTGGTTCCAGTATCCCTGGGCTACCAGGGGTCCGCCATGCACCAGTTCCCCGACCTCATCCGGGTTACAGGGGGAGCCGTCCGGGCGCACGACCCCGACCCAGGCGCCTGGGATGGCCTTGCCGATCGATGTGGGCCGGTGATGGATCTCCTGCGGCGGCAGGTAGGTGGACCGGAAGGCCTCCGTGAAGCCGTACATCAGGTACATGTCAGTCGCAGGAAGCTTCTCGGTGAGCATCCTGACGGTGGTCTCAGGCAGGACATCCCCGGAACTGGTGATGTAGCGAAGCGTCTCGCCGGCAGCCTTTGGCCATTCAAGCCGACCAAGCTGTTGCCACAGGGCAGGGACGCCGGCCAGACCCGTGATCCGCTCGCGCTCGATGGCCTTGAGAATATCCTGCGGCAGAAGGTAGTCGAGGATCACCACCGTAGCCCCCACACTGAATGCCGTACTCAGCTGGCTGAACCCGTAGTCAAAACTGAAGGGCAGCACGGCGAGGATCCGGTCCTTCGATGTATTTTCCAGGTACGTGGTCACGCTTTCCGCGCCCGCGCACAGGTTCTTGTGGGTAAGCATGACCCCCTTGGGCAGGCCGGTGCTGCCGGAAGTGTAGAAAATAGCCGCAAGATCCGTATCCTGCAGGTCCGTGCTGGCCGGTGTGGACTGTACGCAAAATTCCCGCCAGCCTTCGATGCGAACCGCCTGGTCGGGGTCGCTGGAGGGCATTGCCTCTTGGTCGATCACGACCACCGTGTGTAAATGGGAGTCGTGCATGAGCGCCTCGTGCAGTGTGTCGAGCCGGCTTGAGGTCGTCACCAGCAGTTCTACGCCGCAGTCCTCCAGGATATGGCTCGCTTGTTGGGATTTCAGGGCCGGGTTGACCGGCACGAGACAGGCGCCCGCCCGCAGGGCTCCGAAAAAGGCGACTACCGTCTCGATACATCGTGGCAGATACACGCCGATGCGGGCTCCTTGCGATAGCCCGACTCGCTGGCAGCCGCATGCGAACTGTTCACATGCCAGATTCAGGCTGTGATAGGACACCTTTTTTTCACGGTATTCGAGTGCAACCTTGTCAGGCCGTTCCCGAGCCTGCGCTGGCAAGAGCGAGTGGAGTGGCAAGGACATGGGCACAGTCTATTCCCGAAATCTTGTTCAAGACAAGATGCTGTCGGGTCCACCATGTGATCAGGCTAGGCCCCTGTCAGTGATCTTGGTGGCAGGATCAATTAACATGGGCCCGAACTGGCCCACATCCGAAGCTTGACGGGGAGTTTTCCATGAATCTCAGCAATCCCTCGCTGTTTTGCGAGCAGTGTTACATCGATGGCACCTGGGTGGATGCGGACGATGGCGGCAGGATCGAAACCGACAATCCGGCCGATGGCACGATCATCGGCTCGGTGCCCAGGATGGGTGCCGCTGAGACCCGGCGCGCCATCCAGGCTGCGAGCGCAGCATTCCCGAAATGGCGGGCACTCACTGCAAAAGAGCGGGCGGGTATCCTGCGCAACTGGTTTGAGCTGATCATGGAAAACCAGGAGGACCTTGCCGTTCTCATGACGAGCGAGCAGGGAAAACCGCTGGTGGAATCGCGGGCTGAAGTCGGGTATGGAGCTTCCTTCGTCGAATGGTTTGCAGAAGAGGGCAAGCGCATCTACGGCGACACCATCCCCGGTCACCAGCAGGACAAGCGCATCGTGGTGATCAAGGAGCCGGTGGGTGTCGTGGCCTCGATCACCCCCTGGAATTTCCCGCTCGCCATGATGACGCGCAAAGTTGCACCGGCACTGGCCGCCGGATGCACGGTCATCGCCAAACCTGCATCCCAGACACCCCACACAGCACTTGCCGCGGCCAGGCTCGCCGAGCAGGCAGGCATTCCCGCAGGTGTGCTGAATGTCCTGTGTGGCATCAGCTCCGAGATCGGTGACGAGATCACATCCAACCCGGCCGTGCGCAAGCTCAGCTTTACCGGTTCATCTGAGGTCGGCAAGCGGCTGACGGAGCAATGTGCCGGCACTATGAAGAAGGTAACGATGGAGTTGGGGGGCAATGCACCGTTCATCGTTTTTGACGATGCCGACATCGAGTCTGCCGTTGAGGGTGCAATACAGTCGAAGTTTCGAAACGCCGGGCAGACCTGCGTCTGTGCGAACCGTATATTCGTGCAGGACGGCATCTATGACCGCTTCAACGAGAAACTGGCTGCAGCGGTCAGCGCCATGAACGTTGGCAACGGTTTGGATGAAGCGACCGAGATCGGGCCGCTGATTGACCAGCACGCGGTCGAAAAGGTCGAACACCATGTCAGGGATGCCCACGCCAAGGGTGCGCGAGTGCTCACCGGCGGACAGCGCCACGACCTGCAGGGAAATTTCTACTCGCCCACGGTGCTGGTGGATGCAACTGCCGACATGGCATTGAGCCGGGAAGAAACCTTCGGGCCGCTTGCTCCGGTATACCGCTTCAAGACCGAAGAGGATGCGATCAGGATGGCCAACGATACGGAGTACGGTCTTGCGGCCTACTTCTACACCCGCGATATCGTTCGTGTCTGGAAGATCGCAGAAGCCTTGGAATACGGCATCGTCGGCATCAATACCGGATTGATCTCAACCGAGGTGGCGCCCTTTGGAGGCGTGAAGGAATCCGGCATCGGCCGCGAGGGATCCAAGTACGGGATCGAGGAATTCCTGGAAATCAAATACTTGTGCATGGGCGGCATCACCTGAGGACGCCAGGGCATCCGATGCTGGGGTTTCCGGCCAGGATCAGGTAGGCGAACCAAGCCGAAGCTCTGCCTCACTTCGGTGGCATGCGATCGAATGGCCATGACCTAGATTGTGCAAGGGGGGTGGCTCGTGGTTGCATGTTCCAGCAATGGCCAGCGGGCAGCGGCGATAAAACGGGCAGCCCCGGTCAGCGATCTCAACGGCCTGGTCGATGCCGGCCTGGGTCTCACGCATCTCGAGGGTTCTCTCCAGCCAGCCCTGGCTCAGCTCCGGAACCGAGGCGATCAGTAAGCGGGTGTACGGGTGATAGGGCGGTGCAAGCACACGGTTTGCGGGGCCTTGTTCCACCACCAGGCCGGCATAGAGCACGGCGATGTCATCGGCAAAGGAGGCAATCGCGGACAGGTCATGACTGATGAAAATGAAGGAAACATCGGTTTGCTGGCGAAGGCGCTTGAGAAGCTCGATGATGCTGGCACCAATAATGGTGTCCAGGGCTGAGATCACCTCGTCACACAACAGGATCTCGGGGGACGCGGCGAGTGCTCGTGCCAGGTTGATGCGCTGCTTCTGGCCACCGGACAATTCTTCGGGGTAGCGATGGGAAAATTCCGGGGGCAGTTCAACCATGTGCAGCAACTCGGTGATGCGTTGTTTTTTCTCCTCGCCCGAGAGTCCGAAGTAGAACTCGAGTGGGCGGCCCAAAAGCTGGTCGACCCTCTGGTGCGGGTTGAGAGCGTTATCGGCCATCTGGAACACAAACTGGATTTTCTGTAATTGCCAGCGTTCGCGCTGCCTGAGGCTGGGCTTCAATGGCTGGCCCTTGAGCAGTAGATCGCCTTGCATGGCGGGGAGCAGTCCCGAAATTACCCGGGCAAGCGTCGATTTGCCGCACCCGGACTCGCCGATCACGCCCAGCGAGTGACCGCGTTCGACGGTGATGTGAACATCGCGAAGCACCTTGAGCGTGTGTCCGCTCGCATGTTTTCTGCCGTAACCTGCGGTGAGGTTTTTCACCTCCAGTGCGGGTACGTCTCGTCTTGTTTCTTTCGGGGCGCCCGGTACCACGGTGCTGTCCGGAGGCGGGCGCACGGCGCTGATCAGCTCGCGCGTATAGCGCTGCTGGGGTCGGTTGAGGATGTCATCGACGGTGCCGTATTCCACAACCTCACCGGCATAGAGTACGACGATGCGATCTGCGATCTGTGCCACGATGGAAAGGTCATGGGTCACGTACAGTGCGGCAGCACCTTCCTGGCGGATGACGTCCTTGAATGCCTTGAGGACCTCGATCTGCGTGGTCACATCCAGTGCCGTGGTGGGCTCATCCAGGACCAGCAGGTCAGGCCTGCCGCACAGGGCCATCGCGGCCATGAGCCGTTGCAGCTGACCGCCTGAGACCTGGTGCGGGTAGCGCCTGCCGAGGTGATCCGGATCCGGCAGGCCCAGGGCACGGTAGAGGTCGGTCGCGCGCCGGTCCGCCTCGGCCTGGGAGAGCTGTCCGTGGAGCACGGATGCTTCGGTCACCTGTGCCCCGATCCTGAGCGCGGGATTGAAGGCTGCGGCGGCACTTTGTGCAAGGTAGGCAACCCGTTGTCCGCGAAGTCTTCGTTTTTCATCCGCCGCCATGGCAAGGATGTCGTCTCCGTTAAGTCGGACTTTGCCTGCCCGGAAATCCAGGCCCGGCTTGGCATACCCCAAGGTCGATAATGCGAGCGTGGTCTTGCCGGAACCGGACTCGCCGATCAATGCCAGGACTTCACCCGCACCGAGCTGCAGGTTTACGCCACTGATAACCGGCGTCAGGCTGTCCCCACCGCCTGCAGCCTCGATGACCAGGTTCTCGATTTCCAGCAGCGCGGGCATCAGATGATTTTCTCCGCAAGCTTGCCGCCGTGGTGGGCGGAAATGTCGTCGACGACCAGATTGATGGCAACGGTCAGGGTGGCAATCGCAAGGGCCGGGATCAGGGGTGCGATGGCCCCGTAGGGCAGCCCGGCCAGGTTTTCCCTGACCATGCTGCCCCAGTCGGATTGAGGCGGCTGTACGCCCAGCCCAAGAAAGCTCAGGCCAGAGAGAAACAGGATGATGTAGACGAACCGCAGGCCAAAATCGCTTGCCATGGGAAGAATCATGCCGGGCAGAACCTCGCGCCGGATGATCCATCCCAGTCCCTCACCGCGCACCCGTGCAGCATCCACGAAATCGCTGACCATGATGTCCAGGCCGAAGGCGCGTGCGATCCGGAACACGCTGGATGCATAAATCAGGCTGGTGAGGACGATCAGCACAGGGAGGGAACTGCCGTATGCGGAGATCACGACCATGCCCAGCATGATGGTCGGCATGGACAGTACGGCATCGTTGAGCCGGCTGAGCGAACTGTCCAGGACCCGGCCGCCTGCTGCCGCCGCGATGCCCAGTGTTATACCGATGAGGTAGGCCAGCAGGGTGGAGATCAGCGAGATTCCAATCGTCGTACGGGCCCCAAAAAGCAGCCGCGAAAGGGTATCGCGACCCAAGTAGTCTGTACCCAGGTAGGCAACATCCCCCGGGGGCAGGAAGTCGGTGGCGGGATAGGGGTCATCCAGACCAGGCACGATGAAAAGGGCTTCGTCCAGGAATTCCGCCTCGTGGAAGGGGGCCACCCAGGGGCCGATGAAGACCATGGTGATCCAGAACAGGATTACGACGATTCCGGTCTTGCCGGCGCCAGAGAACTGCAGAGTGCGTGTCGGCAACCCCTTGGGCCCGGCGTGCCTGTCGAGGTCCGACGGACTGTTCGCAGGGGTGCTCATCGGGGATACCGAAGCCTGGGGTTGGACAGGATCGAGGCCAGGTCGGCAATGAAAACCAGCAGGATGTACGCGCTGCAGAAAATCATGGCGCAGGCCTGCACGAGGGGCAGGTCGCGGGTCTGGACCGCATCGACCATCAATTTCGCAAGGCCCGGGTAGGCGAAGATGGTTTCAACGATCACCACCCCGCTGACCAGGTAGGCCAGGTTCAGTGCAATCACGTTGACGATGGGCCCCACGGCATTGGGAAGTGCATGGTGCAGGACAATCCTCCTGCGCGGCAGTCCCTTGAGGACGGCCATCTCGATGTAGGGTGAACTCATGACGTTGAGAACGCTGGCCCGGGTCATGCGTATGATCTGTGAGGATGCCACGATCACCAGGGTCAGGGTCGGCAGGGCCAGCGTCTTGAGCAGGGCCATCCCGGTTTCCGTCCCGCTGACGTAGGCGGTCGCCGGAAGCCAGCCCAGGTACACGGCAACGACTAGCACCAGGGCGGTAGCCACCAGGAACTCCGGAACGGATACTAGGCCCAGGGTGCTCAACGTGATGCTGCGATCCAGGCGGGTTCCAGGGTATGTGGCTGCCACGAGTCCCAGCCCCAGGGAAAGTGGTACGGCGATCAGGGCAACCGCACCGGCAAGCTGTACGGTGTTGATCAGGCGCGGCGCGATCATCTCGGAGATCGGTGTGCCGCCGGTCCCGGCGCCCGCGCCGGCCTTGGAAATACCGAGATCCCCGCTCAAAAGATCGCCCAGCCAAAGGAAGTAGCGTACGTAGGCGGGCTGGTCGAGACCGAGTGTGCTGCGAAGGGCTGCCAGGGATTCCGGTGTGGCCATCTGTCCCAGGATGATGCTCGCGACATCCCCCGGCAGAACGCTGGTACCAAGAAAAATCAGTACCGACACCACGACTAGGGTGACCAGGCCGGTGGCTATCCGGTGCAGGACGGCGCGCATCAGCATGGGCGTATCGGCCCGCAGTTCGGGCTCACTCGCTCATCCAGGCAAATTCAACCCACTCGTAGGCCCCCATCGCACCCAGCGGGACCACGGGAATGCCATGAATCTTGTCACTGATGCCATCGAGGATGTTGATGTGGCAAGGGATGACCATGCCACTGCCCTCGTGCACGAGGCGCTGCATTTCGCAGAGCATCTCGTAACGCCTAACCGAGTCGGTTTCAGCCAGTTGCATCTGCAGCAGTTCCCCGAACCGTGGGTTGTTCCAGTACGTGTCGTTCCACGCCGCACCCGGTGCAAACTGGATGGCAAGCATGGAATTGGCCGTCGGGCGCATGTTCCAGGAGACCACGTTCATAGGCTCCTTCATCCAGACAGCCCCCCAGTAGCCGTCAGTCGGGACCTGCCGAATGGCCAGATCGAAACCGATCTTCTTCAGGTTGGCCTGCATCAGCAGACTGGTTTCCACGATGCCGGCGGCCACCGGGGCAACAAAGAGTTCGGCCGACGAGATTCCCGCCTGTTTCAGGTGCCACTTGGCCTTGTCCGGATCATACGGTCGCTGCGGCAGGTCAGCACAATGATCGGCCCCATAGGCAGGCGAGATCGGATGATCGTTGCCGACCTGGCCATGTCCCTTGAGGATGGAGCGGACAATGCGCTCGCGGTCCTGGATGTACTGCATTCCCTTGACAAAGTGGTCGTTCTCACCGGGCGGGGTGTTCTTGAGGCAGCAGATCCCGCCGTAGCGCCCGGACGGCGTCGAGTTCACGTGCACGCCTTCGGTGTTTTCGATCAGCCGGACACTTCGGGAGTTGACCGAAGCGATGAGGTGTACGTCTCCTGCAATCAGCGCATTGACCCGCGCGATCGGGTCAGTGATCGCGGTCAGCACCAGGGCGTCGAAGTTCGGTCCGTCCCGCCAGTAGTTGGGATTTCGCGTATGCAGCGAGCGCACCCCGGGCTCAAAGGATTCGAGCACATACGGGCCGGTGCCAATGCCCTTGCGAAAGTCAGTGGTGTCCTTCTTGACGATCTTGGCCTGTTTTTCACCCAGCTTCATTGGCAGGTCCCGGTCTGGCGTGCTGAGCCGGGCCCTGACCGTGTGTTTGTCGAGCTTGCGCCATTCAGTGACCGAGGCGAAGTAGGCCTTGATCACCGAAGGTGAATCTGCCCCGAGATGACGGTTCATGCTCCAGACGACGTCGTCTGCGGTCAGCGGCGAGCCGTCATGGAATTCCACGCCCTTTCGGATCTTGAAGGTGTATTCGGTGCCATCGCGGTTGGCGCTCCACTCCTCTGCAAGCTCCGGGTGCAGCGCCAGGTGGTCAAGAATCTGGGTCAGGTTGTTGTAGCAGGCGCGCCCGCGCGTGTAGTCGATGCCCGACGTGAACACGATCGGGTCCAGCTGGTCGTCCGGTCCGTGCAGGTTGTTGGCATAGATGGCGGTGCCGCCCTTGCGCGGGCTCAGTGCCAGGGCACTGGCATTGGCCAGATGGGATCGGGCTCCTGCAGCAGAGATACCGAGTGCGCCGAGGGCTGCAAGGAAATCGCGACGGCTGATGCCGCCGTCCCTGAATTTATGTTGCAAGGCCCGGATGTCCTTGCCTGTGGTTTCATCCCCGTGCATTGATCATGGCTTTACGGATGCGCAGGCCCATTATAGGGGGGATTGTCCCGGCCGTCCTTTGCGCATGGAGTCCGGATCCGATTTTCCGGGTTTGGTTGATCGATTCTTGTTAATATCCTACGCTCTTGCGGTTTGCACATTAATTAACATCGTTTTCCAGCCTTGAAGCCACTTCGTTTACGTCCCCGACGCTGTTTCCCATGAGTAATGAACTAGAAAACCTGCGCCGCAAGATCGACTCTGTAGACCGCTCCCTGGTGGAACTGATCAATGAGCGGGCGAAATTGGCATTGCAGATCGCGCAGGTGAAAACCGATACCTGCAAGAACCAGAGCTACTATCACCCGGAACGCGAGGCCCTGGTCGTCAAGAACACGATCAAGCACAACCAGGGGCCGCTGTCCGACAAGGAAATGGCGCGCCTGATTCGCGAGACCATGTCCGCCTGCCTGGCCCTGCAGCAGCCGCTGCTGGTGGCGTTTCTCGGGCCGTCCGGGACCTTTACCGAAGAGGCCGCACACAAGCATTTCGGAAATTCCATCCGCACCCAGGCCGCAGATTCCATCGACGATGTGTTTCGAGAGGTGGAGTCGGACCACGCCGATTACGGGGTCGTGCCGATTGAGAATTCAACGCAGGGCATCGTCAACAGCACACTGGACATGTTTCTTGAGTCGGTGCTCAAGATCGTCGGAGAAGTCGAGCTGCATGTGCGCCAGCACCTGATGAGCAAGGCCGCAGACTTGTCCGAAGTCAAGACACTGTATGCCCACCAGCAGTCCATGGCACAGTGCAAGCGCTGGCTGGGGGCCAACCTGCCGGAGGTTGCGCAGGTGCCGGTGTACAGCAACGCCGAGGCTGCCCGGCGTGCGGCTGAGGAGTCGGATGCTGCGGCGATTGCAGGCATCGAGGCGGCGCGCACCTACCAGTTGACGGTCCTGAAAAAAAGCATCCAGGATGCCGCGGACAATACCACGCGCTTTTTGATCATCGGCAAGCAGGAAATCGGGCCGACCGGGACCGACAAGACCACCTTGCTGGTCTCGGCAAAAAACAAGCCCGGCGCCCTCTACAGCCTGCTCAAGCCACTGGCAGACAACAACGTCAGCATGACGCGGATCGAATCCAGACCCTCACATTTCGTGAACTGGGAGTACGTGTTTTTCTTGGACCTCGACGGCCACAGGGAAGACCCTTCAGTCAAGCACTCGCTCGAAGCCCTGCAGGCCGAAGCCGGCCTGCTCAAGATCCTTGGATCCTACCCCAAGGCCGTGCTTTGAGGCCGCCGGCGAAACGCATCGATGTTCGGTAAAGTCTGCCTGGTCGGCGTGGGCCTGATCAACGGCTCGCTTGCGAAAGACCTGAAACGCCTGGATCTGGCCCGGGCCATCACAGGACTTGGGCGAGACCGCGCGCGCCTGGCTGGTGCACAGTCTGTGGGCCTGATCGATGACTACGCCCTGCTGGCAGATGCGGATGTGGCAGATGCGGACCTGGTGATCCTCGGCGTGCCGGTAGCGAAAACCGCGGAGGCGCTAGAGGCGATCCGGCCGAGCTTGGGCTCAGCGACCCTGCTGACCGACGTTGGCAGCACCAAGTGCAGCGTGATCCAGGCGGCCCAACAGGTATTTGGCGAGTTGCCGGCGCAATTCGTTCCTGGTCACCCGATTGCAGGCAGCGAACGGATCGGCTACGAGCATGCGAAAGAACGCCTGTTCGATGGGTGCAGGGTGATCCTGACCCCGACCGAAGACACCGACGCCCAGGCGCTGCAACGCATCCAGGCCATGTGGCAGGCAGTGGGCGCTAAGGTGGATGAACTGAGCGCAGATCGTCATGACCTCATCCTGTCGGCTACCAGCCATCTTCCTCACATGGTGGCCTATACCCTGGTGAACTACCTGGAAGCCAAGCCCGAGGCCGAACAGATTTTCGACTATGCGGCCGCTGGCTTTTATGATTTCACGCGCATTGCCTCCAGCAGTCCGGCCATGTGGACGGATATCTGCTTGGCCAACCGCGAGCAGTTGCTGGTCTCCATCGAGGGCTTCGGACAGCTTTTGAAGGAGTTGCACTCGCTGATCTCTGATGGCAAGGAAGAGGCCCTGTATGCCTTCCTGGAGCAGGCCAAGCACCTGCGCGATCACAACTCTAAAAAGAAGTAGGGCCGCCTTTACACGCCGTGTCCATGGAAAGCACCCGTTTCCGACTCGCCCCGCAGGGCCGGTGCACCGGCCAGCTGGATCCGCCTGGCGACAAGTCGATTTCGCACCGCGCCATCATGCTGGCGTCCCTGGCGCAGGGCACCAGCGAGATCCGGGGGCTTTTGCCCTCCGGAGACAGCCTGGCCACCCTGGAGGCATTCCGTAACATGGGGGTACAGGTGCACTGGCTGGCACCGGACAGGCTCCGGGTACAAGGCGTCGGACTGCATGGCCTGCAGGCGCCGGGCGGCGTACTGGACATGGGAAATTCTGGCACGGCGATGCGGCTTCTGGCCGGTATCCTGTGTGCGCAGACGTTTTCCAGCACCCTGAGCGGGGATGCCTCGCTCAATGCCCGCCCCATGCAGCGCATTGCTGAGCCGTTACAGGCCATGGGCGCGGACATCACCCTGAGTGCGGCAGGTACCGCGCCCCTGGAGATCCGCCCGTGCGAGACTCTGGACGCCATCGATTATGTCTTGCCGGTGGCCAGTGCCCAGGTGAAGTCGTGCCTGCTGCTGGCGGGGCTCTATGCAAAGGGTCGTACCTGCATCTCCGAGCCGGTGCGTTGCCGTGACCATACCGAGAACATGCTGCGCACCTTCTCCTGTGCGATCGAGCGTGCAGACCACCGCGTGTGCCTGCAGGGGGGTGGGGAACTTGCGGCCACGGAAATCGATATTCCCGGGGACCTGTCCTCGGCAGCTTTTTTTATCGTCGGTGCCCTGATCTCGCAGGATGCACAACTGACAGTCAAGAATGTCGGCATCAATCCAACCCGCACCGGGGCGCTGGAAATACTGCGGCAGATGGGTGCGAAAATTGATATCCGAAATGAAAGAAACTATGGTGAGGAGCCCGTGGCCGATCTCGTGGTAACCAGCAGTTCCTTGCACGGCATCGACATCCCGCAGAACCTGGTGGTCGATGCCATTGACGAATTTCCCATCCTGTTCATTGCCGCAGCCTGCGCGAAGGGCACCACGCAACTGGGTGGTGCAGAGGAGTTGCGCACCAAGGAATCCGACCGGATCCGTACCATGGTGTCGGGCCTGCAAACCCTCGGCATCGGTGCCGAGGAAAGACCGGACGGGGTGATAATCACCGGAGGTGAACTTCGTGGCGGGACGGTGGACAGTGGCGGCGATCATCGTGTCGCGATGGCCTTTGCCATGGCTTCCCTGGCGGCCTCGGGCACAGTCACGGTCACGGATACAGACGCCGTGGCTACATCCTTCCCCGGCTTCGTGGACTCGGCTTCACAGCTGGGCCTTTTGTTTGAATGAGTGTACAGGTGATGCCAGAGACCAATGTTCCAGTGGTGACCATTGACGGGCCTGCAGGCTCGGGTAAGGGGACCATCGCCGTTAAGCTGGCACAACAACTGGGCTACCATTATCTCGGCAGTGGCAGCCTGTACCGCATCTTGGCCCACTACCGGCTGCACCACCTGACTGGGACGGACGACCTTCAGGAATTGCTCAAGCACTGTGAAACCCTGCAGATCGTTTTCCAGCCCCAGGGCGATGAGGGGGACGTGCAGGTGCTGGTCAATGAGGTCGACGTATCCGATGAGCTGCGTACCGAAGAATGTGGCGGGGAAGCCTCCCGGCTTGCGGTGCGCCCAGAGGTGCGCGAGGCGCTGCTGAAAAAGCAGCTCAGCTTTCGCAAGGTGCCCGGGCTGGTCGCCGAAGGCCGTGATATGGGCACGGTGGTCTTCCCGGATGCACCGCACAAGATTTACCTGACGGCCAGTGCCGAAGAGCGTGCACACAGGCGACAAAAACAGTTGATGAAACAAGGGATTAGTGCTAGCCTTGACCGTCTTTTGGCAGAGATCAAGACGCGCGATACCCTTGATAAGCAGCGTCCCATCTCGCCACTGAGACCGGCCGCTGATGCGGTCAGGGTGGATTCAACCGATTTATCGATCCTGCAGGTAGTGGCGCGTATCGCCGCACTGGTACAGCAAGGATAAATTTGCATACAAGGAAACGACAGTAGTTTTATGGCCGAGAGTTTTGCCCAGCTTCTGGAAGAGAGCGAAGACAACATCAATACCCAGCCCGGGACCATCATCAACGGTACGGTCGTCGACATCGGCAAAGATGCCGTGGTCGTCAACGCCGGACTCAAGTCCGAGGGCATGATTCCAATCGAGCAGTTCCAGATGGACAACGGCCAGCTGGAAGTGGAAGTCGGCGACGAAGTCGAGGTCGCCCTGGATGCCCTGGAAGACGGCTACGGGGAGACCAAGCTGTCGCGCGAGAAGGCGCGGCGGGCGAGGGCCTGGACCGAGCTCGAACGCATCCACGAGGCGGGTGAGACGGTCACCGGCATCATCACCGGCAAGGTCAAGGGCGGATTCACCGTGGAGCTTCGTGATCTTCGCGCATTCCTGCCAAGCTCGCTGGTCGACATACGCCCGGTGCGTGACACCACCTACCTCGAAGGCCGGGAACTGGAATTCAAGCTCGTCAAGATCGACACCAAGCGCAACAACATCGTGGTCTCGCGCCGTGCCGTGGTGGAGTCGGAATACAGCGTCGAGCGCGAAGAACTGATCAACACCCTGAAAGAGGGTGCGGTGGTCAAGGGCATCGTCAAGAACCTGACCGACTACGGGGCCTTCCTGGACCTCGGCGGCGTGGACGGTTTGCTGCACATCACCGACATGGCCTGGAAGCGGGTCAAGCACCCCAGCGAGATCGTATCGATCGGTGATGAGATCAATGTGCGGGTGCTGAAGTTCGACAAGGAAAAGACCCGTGTGTCGCTGGGCCTGAAGCAGCTCAACGACGACCCCTGGGGCGGCATTGAGCGCCGTTATCCGGAGGGCACCCGGGTATTTGGCAAGGTCACCAATATTGCCGATTACGGCTGCTTCGTAGAAATTGAGGAGGGCATCGAGGGTCTGGCCCATGTCTCCGAGATGGACTGGACCAACAAGAACGTGAGCCCGTCGAAGATTGCCTCGCTTGGCGATGAGGTCGAGGTCATGATCCTCGACATCGACAAGGAGCGCCGCAGGATTTCACTTGGCATGAAGCAGTGCCAGCCTAACCCCTGGGAGGACTTTGCCAGCAAGCACAGCCGCGGCAGCGAGGCCACCGGGATGATCAAGTCGATCACGGATTTTGGAATCTTCGTGGGCCTGGAAGGTGGTATCGACGGACTCGTGCACCTGTCGGACCTGTCGTGGAACCAGCCCGGCGAAGAAGCGGTGCGCGCCTACAAGAAAGGCGATGAGCTCCGCGCCATGGTGCTGTCGGTGGATGCCGAGCGCGAACGTATTTCGCTGGGCGTCAAGCAACTGGTGCAGAATCCGTTTTCTGCATGGATCGCGGAAAACCCCAAGGGCAGCATCGTCAAGGGCACGGTCAGCAAGCTGGATGCCAAGGCGGCCACCATCTCGCTGGCGGAAGGGGTCGAAGGCATGCTGAAGGCCTCGGAGATTGCCCGAGACCGCATCGAGGACATTCACACGGTGCTCAAGGAAGGCCAGGAGATCGAGGCCAAGTTTACCGGGGTGGACAAGAAGTCCAGGATGGTCACGCTTTCGATCAAGGCCAAGGAGTCCCAGGAAGAGGCGGAAGCGGTTCAGGACTATAGCAGCAACGAGTCGGCTGCGACCAACCTGGGGGACATATTGAAGGAATCGATCGAGGAAAATAAGGACAGTTCCAAGGAATCAGAATAATAATCAAGCAGGAGAGTGTCATGGGAACTGGAGATCAGAAAAGCATGATCACGAAATCGGAGCTGATCGAAAATATTGCTTCACAGCAAAATCATCTTGCCTACAAGGATATCGAGCTCTCGATCAAAAGCCTCCTGGAACAGATGAGCACTTCGCTTGCCAGAGGCGAGCGCATCGAGGTGCGCGGTTTCGGAAGTTTCTCATTGCATTTTCGACCGCCCCGCATCGGGCGCAACCCCAAGACTGGGGAGGCCGTCTCACTGCCGGGCAAGCATGTGCCCCACTTCAAGCCAGGCAAGGAACTGCGAGAACGCGTGAACCGGTCGCAGACCGACAAATAACGCCGCGGCAGAAAAGCGCTTCATTCCTGATCCCAGAAAAGCCGTGCAGGATGGGTTGTCTCAGGCATGACTTGGGCCGACATGAATCGCATACCTTCATCCATTACTGAACAAGAGGCCTGACTGATGCCGGAACTCTACTGGCTGCTGCTGTTGCTGGCAGGCCTTGCGGGCTGGTACCTGGCCTATATCGTCTATCATCAGAAGTCCAAGCCGAAAATCCCGGGTGAGTACCTCAAGGGCCTGAATTACCTGCTGAATGAGCAGCCGGACAAGGCGCTGGAAGTCTTTATTGAGTTGGTGGATGTGGACACCGAGACCGTCGAGACCCATCTCGCGATCGGCAACATGTTTCGGCGCCGCGGTGAGGTGGACCGGGCCATCCGCATCCACCAGAACCTGATCGAGCGCCCGGCGCTGTCTTCCACCCATCGCTCAACCGCACTGCTGGAGCTGGGCAAGGACTATCTCAAGGCCGGGCTGCTGGACCGGGCCGAATCCCTGTTTTCCGACGTGATCCGGATTGGCTTGCAAAAACTGGAAGCCTACCCCCTGCTGCTTGGCCTGTATGAGCAGGAAAAGGAGTGGCGCAAGGCGATTGAGACCGCCAAGGCGCTGGAGCAGGTCAACAATGAGGACATGAGTCCGATGATTGCACACTATTGCTGTGAGCTGAGCGAGCAGGCGTTCGACGAGGAAAGCGATGGAGGTGAGGCGGCCGGGAAGCTTGCTAAAAAGGCACTGTCGTACGACAGGCATTGTGCGCGGGCCAACGTGCTGCTTGGCAATTACGCCATGCACGAGAAAAACTACAAGGCCGCCACCCGGCATTACAAAAACGTGGCCAAGCAGACCCCGGAGTACCTGCCGGAAATTTTTGCAAAGCTGCACGAAGCCTTCCTGAGCCAGGACGATGCCGAAGGGTTCCGACAGTTCCTGCTCAAGGTCAAGGACTCGAAACTGAGCGGAATCGTGATGTCCTCCCTGCTGACGGATCTGGCGGACGGGGAGGTTGGGAAAAATGAAATCCTGGAACTGCTGCTGGAAAAGCCCGAGCTGTCACTGCTGGAAGTGAACGCGTTCCTGAAGAACGTGCCGCTGCAAAACGAGTCTTTCCGCGAGCAGATTTCCGATCGCATCCAGATGAGCATTGAGAACTTCGTCAGCCAGCACAACTCGCACCAGTGCACGCAGTGCGGGTTTCATTGCAGGAGGCTCTACTGGCAGTGTCCGAGTTGTCATTACTGGGGTACGGTGATTCCCGTGGTCCCGGGACTGGACTGATCGATGGCCGCGGTCTTGGTACGGTATGTGATACCTAATATTATTTTTTAATTTCTACACGACTGGTATTTGATAAGAAATCGTTACTAGTAGGTATTTTGTATTGGTACCAATCATGCTCTCTAACTTGACTTATCTCCTTGTTAAAATCAACTACATCAGAAGGCATGCCTTTACCAGGTTTATTAGTGTCTTTACGTACGACAATTATATTTAACCTAGGTAAATTATTACGATTACAGAATCTATGAATTTGATTCAAGTTATAGCTTACGCTTAAGGCATGAATCCCTAGGATGTAAGCTAGATCACCATACGTGATAGTTATGTTGTTATTTCTATAGAAATTAACATGCTCATCAGACACTCTTTGAACAAGTATACGCCACGTAAAAGGTGTTAATTCACTTAGAGGTTTCGAATACATTATTGTCGCATTGATATTTAACGATTAGGAGAATCTTATGTCAAAAACTAAAAAAGAAAGCATAGACGAGAACATAAATGCTTTATTGGCAGATATTAAAAAGCTAAAAATGTACACAGGTATTGATGTTACAAAAGATTATAGTAAGCCTGGAGTTTGTGAATCCGAGATAAATCAAATTAAAGAACAGCTTGATTATACTAGACAGGCACTAATTATGATTAGTGCCTGTCTAGTAGCATTAAACAGTGATGAATAGTTTTATTTAAAAAATACCGGATATAATGCTTTTCGTGAAATTTCTTCTGGTGTTACAGGTTGTTCGTCCGCTAGGTATTGGCATAGGGATGTTTCTTCGCACCACTGAATTTCAATAGGAAATAAAAGACTTTCTTTTTGTTCCTTAGCATCGTTAATAAATACGTTTATATTATTTTTATTAACCTTAAAAGTAAGTGCCCAATAGGTTCTTGGCGCACCTGCTATATGCCTATTGTCTACATTAAACCCAATACCTACGTTTGTGTAATCTCTATCATCAATTTTAAAAGTGCGACATCCTCTTTTTTCAGTTGGTAGATCGTTGAATTCTTCAATATCTGATTTTATAGCCGCATGAATAGCACGCGCAGCAACTTCAACTGTACAATTTGCTCTGGCAGATACCCATCCTTTTGAATCGCTCATAACTAGCTCCTATAATCTGCTATATGCGCAGGAGCATGTTATTAAACCATAGGCTATGGTCTATCCTCTATCCTGCAAACAGGCCTGGTGGAGTAGGGAAATGGGAAAAGAGCCAATACAGCAATGCCTTATTCAATTGGCAATTGACCTAAGTCTTTTAGCTAAATCCTAAACAATTTTTCAAACGGATACACCACCGTGAGCTGAGGTTTCTTGACTAGAATCGATACTTGACCACGTAGCTCACGGCCCAGTATTCGACATCGTCAAACTCAAGTGTGCTCCTCCATGGGGTCACGCCATCGGCCTGCACGGGCTCATGACTGCGGATGAGATCCCAAGTGCCGCTGTGGCTGAAATCCTCGAACTCGGCCCAGCGTGCCTTGATGCCCATTGAGAGGTTTTCACTCAGCGCGTAGTCCAGACCGCCCAGGAGTTGGAAGCCGAAAAGCGTCTCGGAGATCCTCGTATCCCAGTAGCCGAGCGTACCGGCAGCCGCCGGTGGTTTGTCTGGCGGGTATCCCTGTGCGTGTGTTTTGCGCAAAAAGCGGGCAATGTAGTCAAACCGGGTCCGAGCCCAGCCGAAACCCGCACCCAGATAGGGAGTCCAGCGTGAGGAGTTCGGAAAATCGTAGTAGGCGTTCACGAAAAGCTGGTGGGCGTCGAAATTCGATATCCGTTCGGACGGTGGATCAAGTTCGCTGACTTCGTTGTTTTTGCTTGCAAGAGGGGTGTTTGAGCCGGGGATTCTCCAGGGCGAGGAATCGCTGCCATCGTAAACCCGGTGTGAGTATTCAAGCTCGATGCGAACCCTGTCCCGCACGTAGCCCACGCTGATACCACCCAGTAGCTCATTGCCCAGATCAAAAGAATTGGCGGACAAGGTTTGGGGTATGTCACCAACATTACATGCCGGATTCGACAGGTCTACCACCCTGTCATCCGTTGCCGGATCGTCATCCTTGAGCAGTTGGTCACACTGCGTAGGGTGGTTGATTCCCGACAAGTCAGACGACAGCCCCTCGGCATTCACAAATCCCAACTCAAGACCTACATATACGCCGCTGTGCCTTCTTTGGTCATCTTCTGCATGTACTGCTCCTGTCAGGACAAGAACACACAAACCAAATATTGCGATGAAATATCGGAACGGGTAGAACAGGGCTGTTCTCACGATAGTTGTCACATTCTCAAAATGAAGATAGTACATTATAAAAGACTCCTGCAAGACAGGTGAGAATCGTGATGTTGAGAATATCCTGACAGAGCTAGAGAAAATGTTGGACTAGCTATGCTGTTTGCTTGCCATCAATCATTATCAAACACTAGCCTTCTAGATTGGTATCGTGATGACTGTGCAATTCCTACGATTCATTCGGGAGTATTAATTTTAAATAGGCCTGAAAGTTTGTTAAGGAGTTCAGACATACTAGAAGCTTCCCGTGGATGTTTCCGAAGAGGATTTTTAATCATTTCGTAGAGAGCCAACCTCATAAAGATTGAGTGATCATCACCTTTTTGACTTTCTGTCGAAAGTTGGTCAGAAAAACCCACGATTGACTTGGCAAGAACTGCTTTATATGCGTAGTCTTCTGCAATATTTTTTTGCTTCACATATTGCCCAGCACAGAACCATGCCCCAGCAATCAATATTGGTAGTAGTGATATCCTGCCCATAACTGCTGCCACGCTGTTGGTTTCGTCCAATGCCAGCCAACCTAGATACACTGCTAGCCCACCCAAAATTCCAGCTGTAGTAATCCAAAAGAATTTAGGAAATCTTTTATTAGCTTTATCGTATTGTGCAGAAAATGCTTTGCTGAGTCCTACTGAAGTTGATAATTCCAAGGCACTTTTTGATTGCTTTATTAGCTCATCAGCCTCTGAATTGTAGCGTTCATGACCAGCCTTAAAGGCTTCTAGTTTTTCAATGTACTCCCTTGTCATTTCCTCTTGATCTTCCAACTGAGACTCTCTTTGTGAAATTCTCTGGACAAAGCCATCTATAACTCCTTTATGACTTTTGGCTTCAGTTAAAATTCTCTCTACTTCTTGGGATCTAGCAGAGTCTTGCTCGACAATACCAGCTAATTTCTCACGTTCTCTTTCAGTTGAGTTTATAGTCTCTCCTAATGTCTCTATGCGTAGTAATTGTTCTCCATATATCTCTGTAAGCTGTTGATGTGATTCGCTGATTTCCTGCTCTATTTCTTTTGTCTTTGATTCAATTGCTTCTGCTTTAATGATGTGTTGGGAAAGGCCGGAAGCATTTACCAGTAATCTTCTAATATATTCTTCATGGGCTTCGACTCGTTCATTCGTAAAATAAATGCCTATGCTCCGTAAAAATGGCTTAATGCTCTCAAGAGTATTAATGATTGCAGGTAAATCTTTACTAACGATATGGGCATTCAACTCGTTTAGCCATCCGGCTAAATCTCTTCGCTCACTCCACGTTGAATTCTGAATAAATTTAATTGGTTTTTTTGTGAGCGATGTAACGCCAACTAATATTAAATTTATATTTTCGAGAATCTTCTGAGCTGTGTACTCTTGCTCTTGCCCGAATTTTCCTGGGTGTTCAGCTATTTTGAAACTACGCAAAGACTCTTTACAGTTGTCCCGGTGCGTACGTATCTCTGTGATCAATTGTGTACTCATCGTTATAGTCTGTCTAATTTGGGAGCCAACCTGACTCTTTGGTTAAATAGTAGTTATGCGATGTTTTATGGTTTTTCAGAATTTACATGAGTCTTTGTTTTTATTGGCTCCCCGGGACGGGCTCGAACCGCCGACCTAGTGATTAACAGTGCCAAAATGATCGATAAGCCATTGATTATATTGAAACAAGTAATGCTCGGTAGAGCTAGTATGAATCTTGCTAATTCAGCATGTTAGGTTAGTTTAGTGCGAGTAGCCGAAACTGGGGAGTGTACCGGTAGTGTACCGAGGAAAACAAAGTTTTTGGGTAATCTATGCAACAGAATTAAGGGGTAACCCTCTTAGCCTAGAATTGAAAGTAAGAATTAGAGTAAGCAGTTATGGCAGGATGTATGAGTTCTTTGGAGAGGTTCCGCTATAAGTAAAATCTTCAACCTCTATTGCGGTGGCCCTGCCATCTGGAGCATGACCATCAGAAGGCTATGGTGCTGAGCACCCTATGGTGTCTGCTGGACAAAAGTCGAGAGATCGCGGTGCGCTTACGGGAGATCAAGTAAAAGTACTGGCTTGATGGCAGGGCGCGGTACTACTGAACCAGTACAGCAGTCAGGATTGCAAAAGTGACCGCAGCTACCACAAGAACCAAGGTTGCGTTTGCTTCGAAAAAACTCTTCATTTCCGATGTCTCCGTGTCAGGTGAGGGCAACCGATGTGCGCCATATCCAACTGTGATACGTAACGCTGCCCCGAGAAGGCAATGACCGAATCATGGTCCGCATTGGGAATCACACTAACCAAGCGGCAAGGTCCAGATTCGGGCCATTACTGCCGGGAATGCTAACAAAGGGAATGATCCCGGTCCACTCTGTGGAGGGCGCGGTATAAATTCTCTTACTTGTCGGATTTCATGTTTGGAGGCAGTGGGTTTCCTGCCTCTTCCTTTGTACGAATCTCCTTGGTCACGTTTTCCATTCGCACAAATCTCCCGGCAGTCGAGGGGTGCGTAGATTCGTAATCGCTGTGAATGTTATCTGGATGTTCTGCTGATATTCGTCTCCAGAACGCAGGGGCCCGTGAGATATCGATTTCGTCCTGCACCCCAAATAAGCTAAATTTCTGCGCTTTTCTCATCAGTACAGGCCATTTACTGATTATCTGGAGTACACGTCTGGACATGATTTTAGGGCTTTATGAAGATTGCGAGTGTATACTCAAGCCCACGAGTAATGACATACTGCAAGTTGCAGATTGACTTCAAATCTCAGTGGCCTGCTCTTTTGGCACGGCCAAGAGTTTATTGCTATCCAGCACCTCGTTAAATCCCCGATCCACGCAGGGACGCCGACCCTCACAGGCGATTCCAACAAGACCTCGAGTCACTTTGTAAGGCCTTTTACTGTCCCATCAGGGGTAACATGCAGCTTTTGAAGCTGATTGATCCCAAGTTGATTGATGCTGACATACCGCTGTTCAGGGTCCGCAGCATAATGGCGAGCGATGCTCAGCTTGTTGTTGGTTGTGCTGAAGCCGACCACCCGCAGGATGTGCATCTCCCCGTTCTTCCTGCAGGCGATCATGTCGTTCTTGTATAGCCGGCAGATGAACCTGGCCCCGGGATGGGGCTTTCGTTCCCCTGGGCTGGAATGTTCGCCAGAAACATCCACATACGACCAGAAAACACCCTGCCAAGTAAATTCACCCGGCACATACTGGCCGGCCTTGCCCTTGGGTACTCGCCAGATATCGCAACACGCATACGCACTGGTCGTATACCGCTTGTAGGGTGCTGATTCGATTTGTATGGCGACCTGGTCCTTGATGAGGATGCGAACCCTGCGGATACCTTGTTCTTGGGAAAAGCGAAGCAGTGCCTTCTTATGCGCCTCACCTGCTTTTCTGGCATTGCCCAAGCATGAAGATACAGCTTTCCTGATGCCGGGGTCCCGGATGTATTCACATTCTTTCGGCGTCAGGGCTGTGATCGACTTGCGGGTCACAAGGGTGTGCTGCGGAAAGTCCGGATCGCGTCGGTCAGGTTCAATGTGCCCGTACGCCGTTTCATTGAACATCTGGCCCTGCAGTCCATGGTCCGGCTTGAACGCCACGACCATCTCGTGCACCTGCTGGTGAATCGAAGTTTTCATACGGTCATCCAGCTTGGGCACCATGATGTGAATCCTGCCGTCGGTCCCGCGTGCGGTTCGTTTTGAAACGCTTTTCAGAAGGGATTGGTCCACCAGGGCTGTGACCGCCGCATCGATCGCATGGCGGCGGTGATCGTCGCGGCTTTTCCGGCTGTCTTCGCAAAGAATCTCGTTCAGGTGCCATTTGCCACGCACAAGTGCTGTCAGACTGCCCCGGCTCGAAACGACTTGCTCAACGCCTTTCAGGCATCCGAGGTAGCGGGCTGCACTTCGTGCAATATAGGCATCGTCCGTCAACTGGCGCGCAATGAAGTCATACTCGCGCTCGAAGATCTGCATGGCATTCTTGCCAAATCGCCACTTCTTGTGGTGGGGCAGGTTTGCCACCCGTTCGGTGATGGTTTCCCAGTGGATGCCGTCTTTCGAATGGACACCTTCGGCAAACGCCTCGAAGGGTGTCCGGTTGCCCTTGATCCGATTTGCCCGGCACATGGCTACGGTAAGGTTCGCCATTGAATCATCGAGGGTGCGCTTGAAGGGCAGGATATGCTCGATTTCGGCCTCGCCGCTGAGCAGCTGCGCAACAGAGATGTGTTCGCCCGTAAACGGACAGCATCGGGCCGCATCTCCCTCGCCCAACTCCTTCCACAGCCTATATTTTTTGAGGTCGCGCCCGGAAGGGTTGTGTATCCCGTACTCCCTGAGTTCCTCGCAATATTTGTCGTCGGCTTTCTTGTTGCGGGCTTGGATCGTGGATGCGATGTTGCGTTTCTTTCGGCTGTTTTTCAGGTCGCGGGACAGCTCGATGTAGATCTCGACCGGCAAGGTGCCAAATCTTGAGATAAGGGCATTCACGACCCGGCGTAGGTTGTTCAGTGCCACATGCACGGTCGGGTTACCGATCCTGCCAAAATGAAGTTCGGGTTCGATTGCAGGATCGGCTTCGGGATTCATGCCGGCCATCGAGTCGCGCAGGATCTCCCCATAGTAGGGAAGCTCCTCGTAATCATGGCGGTTCGGCCCGTGCCCAGGATGCAGGGGCTTGCCCCGGTCATCCCTGACTTCCCGGATGGCTTCCCAAACCGTCAGGTGCTGATCGCGCAGGATGGGAACGATCTTCTCCAGGAATTTGCGTGATTCGCCGACAGTGTCCCGGGAAAGCTTCAATGACCTGAATGTCTCGATGGCTTCCTCTTCCAGGTTGGACTCTCCCAGCAGGCGGGCGTTGAGCGCCTCCTGTTCCGTTTCCTCCAGCAATGCAGCGAAGATGTCATCCAGCAAGCCCCCCCCCCGGTGTCCGTGGACCGCTGCGCCCAAAATGGGGTCAGCACGGGATGGTTTCCAAGGATGTTGACCATGCCGTGCGGCTCGATGCCCCTGCGGCTACGGTCCTCCGATTCCAGATTGAAGTGGGAGCAGTCAGGAAACAGCAGGGATTGGTCGGCCTTTTTCAGCTTGCGCAGGGCATCAAATTTGACTTCCGACTTGCGGCTCAGCAACAGATTGCGAACCGTAGTGTATTGCTCGGCATCCAGATCGTGCCCTTGGTATTCATGGTCGAACCACTTGAGCAAGTTCAGTTCCCGGTAGATGCGAAAGTCATGGGCGATCGGCGTGTCCTTCCAGTGCCTTATCTCGTTTGAAAAATACCGGCAGGGCCCCCGAGACATCGGCCTGAGCGGCCACTGAAACAGCACGTAGCGGTCCCTCAGCCGCTCCCAGTCTTCCTGCGTCAGGTCGTGCTCGGGGGCCTGTCTTTGCCGAATGGCTTCGAACTCGGCCTCGTACATTGAGCGGTCCGGGAAAAAACTACCTGGGTCCCGAAAACGAATCCCTACAGGGGGTTCACCGACCTGCTGCCGCTTCAGGTCCTGCCTAATCCGCTTCCATTGGAATTGCCCAAGGGTTTGCCCGTCCAGCGCGTGCTTGAGGTTGACGATCCGTTCCTTGAAATCCCCGCCATTCTCCTCCTGTTCCCCGATCTGGTTCGATTTGTAGCCGCGTCGAAGCCCAAGGTGAAACAGGGCTCGGCCCAGCTCGTAGGGCGCCAGCGTCCTGTGTACGGCTTCGGCGCGCAGAAAATAGGGATTGAACTGATGGGGATCTGCCGATCCCGGCAACGTTTGAAACAGCCCTCTTCGCTGCTCGATGGACTCCGGCATCAGCCCCAGATCCACCAGTTCACGCATGAAGGCTTGCAACCGGGTCTTCCTGCGGTCGCGGTTGCGACGTGCGTTGCGGGTCAGCCGTCGCCTCACCGCATGACTGTCCCCCACGCGCCCCCGACGTGCAGGCTCGCGCCCGCTTGGGAAAATATAGACCCCGCCCCTCAGGGAGGCCCGGGGCTGCCAGCGCTTACCGGTCTTCTTTACCTGGAATGCCCACCACCCCAGTGCGTGGGTCCCGAGGCTGACTCCCAGTCGCCAGTTCATGGCTTGATCATTTGGTGCCTGAACCACTTCTTGTGTTATGGTTTATCCGTGCCTAGGGTTGTTGAGATTTGAAGTCAATCTGTTAACAAGACCTGAGTCACAAAATTGAGAAGCCCGGTACGCCGGGCTTCTTCATTTCGGGTTCCTTGAGGGTTCCAATGCCAGTTGAAAATCGTGTAACGCTAAAAATACCAACGCGAAGGCCAGCACTTGAAAGCTCTGGTCCAGCGGACGTCAAGCCAATCCATTCAATTTCATAAATGTAGCATGTTGCGCTTCCCAATAGCCTTTTTGTCCCGGCCACGTAGTCAGTTACCCTTTCATAAGGGGGCCGAAAACGTGTGCTGGGCAATATTTGGCTATTACATGGCAAGTACGGCCCGATTTTGCGGCTGCTACAGCAACTTTTCAAAGTTGATATTTTGCCTTGATCGCTCATAGATCTTTCCACGTTGAAGGAAAGATTATGAACATGAAATTCGACGAGCGTGTTCTGTCTGTAAATGAGGCAGCCAAGGTAACGGGTGTGTCCTTGAAACAAGTGCATCGCATCATCGATGCGGGCCTGCTGGGGGATGCCGTAAGGCGCGAAAAGGGCAGCCGGGTCATTCTGGGCAAGGCACTTGTGAGTCTGAAGTTCGCACATGAAACGACGGATATGTTGACCCTCAAGGGAAGGATGGGCTTTATCCGCCGTCTGTTCGATGATCCCGAAACCAGGGCAGTCCGTGAAGATGCTGTTTCAATCGATGTCCGCCCGATGAAAAGCAATGTACGGCGCAGACTGACAGCACTGGAGAAAGCGAAGAGGATGGTTACAGTTGACGGGGATGTTCTCAATGGCACGCCTTGTCTTAGAGGCACCCGGGTGGCTGTCCATGATATTGCGAGATGATGGCCAATGGCGACAGTGTCCCGGCTATCCTGGCTGCACACCCGATGCCGACGGAAGGGCTTGTTCATGCTGCAGTGACCTATGCGGATGCTTATCCCCGTTCAAAAGCCTCTCTAGCACAAAAAGGGTTTGCTCTCTTCAGAATGAAGTCACTTTTGGAGAACGCATCAAAAAGGGAGTAGGCCAACTTCGTTTCAGGGTTTTCAATCTAGGTTATGTGATCTGGCAAAGTTACATTCCTAGCAGGCCAGTCTGAGAGTAGATCCCCCCCGACAAAGATATTTCACAAATGGCGATGCTTTCTGTTATCCGTCTTTCCTTGAAAGTACGTATATATGCCGTATAATACGTATTATATAACGGTTTTCCGTCTATACACCGTAATAATTTAGGGGCGAGGCCAAGATGAAAGCAGAGCGATTTGAGATGCGACTGGATGTGCATACCTTGCAACGGATAGATGCATGGCGATTTGAACAGCCGAATCAACCTTCGCGCGCAGAAGCTGTACGAAGGCTTGTAGATGCCGGATTGACTGCCTTTGGTCGTGATGACGTTCGTATCACTGACGGCGAAAAGCTGGTCCTGATGATGCTTCGAGATCTCTACAAACACCACAAAGTTGAGGGGGAGATAGACCCAGATTTCGTCAGCGAGGCACTTGGGGGAGGGCACTATTGGGGATTCGAATGGGAGTACTCTGGCTTGTTTCACAGCCATGTGGACCAGGAACATGTAGTCAGAGAAGTTTGTGATGTGTTGGAGATGTGGTCCAGGATTGAATTTAGTTACTCCAAACTTTCAGATAAAGATAAAAAAGAAGTCGGGATAAAGGCTGGGCCAAGTGGACAGCCTGTGAAATTTCCTGGATTCGACGGAAACGAAGAACCCGAACATCACAGTGTCGCCTGGTTTTTGATCAATCATCTGGATCGGTTCCAAGAGTTTAAAAAGCATGACCTTAATTCTCACGATCCCTCCATAGGGGACTACAGAAGGATGTGGCAAATTTATGAGCCCATGAAGAGAACCTTTACAGGTGGTAGACGTTTGTCATGTTCGGAAATTATTGATCTATTGAATGCGTAGTTTCAGCTTATGCATAAAACAGGGCCATTGTATCCCTTGCTGGACAATCAAGTTTGGTAGTGTCGAATTGAATGTGGTAATGTCGCGGTGCTTGCCAAGTAGGCCAAATTTCAACAGCCCTATCTGCAGGAATACGGCAAGGGATATCTGGATTCGTTAGTCACCTGTAGCAGGCAAGATGGTGAACCACGCCTCTTCCTACTGGCCTGTAACTTAAGCATCACCAAGCGAATGCAGGAGAGAAGTAAATCACTCAATCCGGCTTGCATGGCAGGGGTAACGCCTTTTGACCAGAACCACAAAAAATTGGATGGGGTACTGCGATGGTGGGCAACTCGGAATTTTCCGGTTCAAGGGATAAATGTATCGCAGGAACTGGACGATTCCTGTACCGCAGCGGCTGTTACCCCTGCGGTTTCTCCCGTGACACGGGCGTCTAAGAGGAGTCCCCGGCCAAGGCTTACGGGGATTTGACCCGAAAGCCGGACCGGGCTGGAAACGAGACTGACAACCTCAGTTCTGAATATAGAGCTGTTTCCAGACTCCCGCAAGGGCTTTGTTAAGTGATAAGTGATAGGTTACAATTCTTCCATGATTCTTGGCTTTCGCCACAAAGGGCTTGAGCGCTTGTTCGCGAAAGGGGATCGCAGGCAGGTCTCGCCCGTGTTGATCGCGAAAGTCGAGCGTGTTCTTGCACGTCTTGAAGAGGCTAGGGAACCCAATGATATGAACCTGCCAGGCTTTGGCCTGCATCGGTTGAAGGGTGATCGGGCAGGGTATTGGTCAGTAAGGATATCCGGGAACTGGCGCATCATATTTTGCTTCAAGGGACAGGACGTCGAGGATGTAGACTTGATCGACTACCACTAGGAAGATTTCAGCATGGCTATGAAAAATCCACCTCATCCTGGCCTGTCCGTGCGCCACGACTGTCTGGTGCCGTTAGGACTCAGTGTGACCGAAGCTGCGCATGAACTTGGAGTCAGCCGTAAACAACTCTCGGATATCGTAAATTGCCGCTCGGGGATTTCACCCGAGATGGCGATTCGGCTGGACAAGGCTTTTGGGGGTGGTGCGGAAACCTGGTATCGGCTTCAGTCTGCATACGAGTTGTCTCAGGCCATGAAAAAAGCCAACCGCATCAAGGTGAGGCAGCTCTCGCCGACAGCATGACGGGCAAAGGCTTCTGTCCCAAACCGGTGATGAGAAGTTCGGACCAGGATCTGGGGCAACATTACGATTAAAATTGAAAACAATAATATCTATAGGGCAGCTTTTTAAGGATTTGAGTCCGGCTGTCCCGCAGCATATCGGGAGGGGGCAACTGGATTATCTAGCAGTCGACAACTTCTGATAGATCAGATGGCTATGGCTGTTTTTCGGTGAGCATGGCTTTGGCACCGTGATACACATTTTCTTCGTGACAGACTAGGTGCCGGCACCTATACTGCACTTATCAGTTTTGTACCGATGTCATGGCAGTATATCCATGGCGAAGGCGGCCTTGGTTGCGGTACGGGGAGACAAGACTCTGGCGGAGCTGGCTCCTCGATTATGAAGTCAAGTCAAGAGTTCTTGTTGGATTCAATTGCTTCTTCCACTCCCTCGCGAATATGTGGGCCCGGATCTCCTGCAACAGGACCGGATTGTTCACTCTGTGGCTGTCTAGTTTGGCCTAACAACCTTGCATGTGTCATCAGGCCCAATCTTTCTCTGGACTCTGTAGTTTCGACTCCTTCCTTCATGCCACCCAGTGTTCGTGCAATTACCGCTTTATGCAGGTGATCGGTTTCATGGCCGAGCTTGATCGTAGCAATGCGTCCTGCCCAGTATGCTATACCTCCCAGAACACTCGTACACAGCAATCTCGTAATAATTGAATCTACCCGCTCAGGCCCCCAAACATCAGCTCCAATCATTTCTACGCCATTTAAAATCCACGTATTTACGCAAACTATTGCTACCGCTGATGAAAGAGCTAAGGCTGTCCACCAATATCTGCTAGCCTTGTCACGATCGGCTTGTCTCTTGTATGCATCCCCAATGACATTTGCTGCCTCACCGCTTGCTTCAGCCTGAGCATGCTGGGCTCTTTGTTCTGTTTGCTCTGCCTCATCCTTCTTTTTTTCTACCTGAAGGCTTGCCCACAATGGAAACCACCCTTGGAGTGACTGCTTTAAATAACGCTCATATTGCTTTAGCTCATTGATATATTTCAAGCGGTCGTTTGCAGCATTCTCACTTGCCAGATCCCAATTTCGCATCTTGATAATAATTTGCAGAACGTCTTCTAGTGAAGATTTTGTATGATCTATTTCGTGTTTTGATAAATCGTGATTTCTAACATTGACTAATTGGTCTGTAGTGTTCCTTATT
>CAZTNC010000018.1:0-5029 GCA_964614915.1 uncultured Thiotrichales bacterium | reverse complement strand
GCACTGGGATGCGCTGGTGCTGTTCGATCCGCCGGTGGTCCCGCCGGCGGATCGAACAGCACCAGCGCATCCCAGTGCCACTCGCCCTCGACCGCCGCGAGCAGCGCCGCGATCGCCGACATGGAGTGGAAAACACCGATCGTGGTCTTCCCACCCCATTCCTTTGCGATTGCGTCATGCACCACCACATTGTCGCGCGCGAAGCGCGGGTAGTCATGCGGCTCAGCTGCATGGAACGGGTTGCGCCCGCAGTTGCGAAGATCAAACAAGGCGAGGTCAAACCGCTCCAGCATCAACTGCCAGAACGGGAAGTAGGAATCGCTGGCGAAGCCGTTGCCGTGGCTCAGCACCACGCGTGGCCCGGACGGGTTGCCGTGGCGCACGACAGATATCGGCGCGCCGTCGTCCATCGTGAGATCAAGGGTTGCGGTGGGCTCGGGCAGAACGAACTCAACCGTTTTCAGACGGCCCTCCACATGGAAACGTGACTGATCGGTCAACTGTCGGTGACTCCCGCAACAGAGATCCCGGCGATAATTCCCATCCACCGCGTCATGCACGTGTTGACCATGTGTTGACGGAGCCGTTTTTGGCCGAAACCCGGAATCGAAAAACTCTTGAAAAACATCAATTTTTTCAAGGGCTTGTTTTGGTTTGGGGGCAGGATTTGAACCTGCGACCTTCTAGTTATGATCAGAAGGCGTGCGCGGGACCAGCAGAACCACCGCGTAGGCTGCGATCCCTTCACCGCGGCCCACATAGCCCATGCCCTCATTGGTCGTTGCCTTGACATTGACGTGACCCGCAGGAATCTTCAGCAACTCGGCGATATTGGCCTCCATGGCGCGGACATGTGCACCGAGCTTGGGGCGCTCCAGTACCACCGTACAGTCCACGTTGCCCACCCCAAAACCGCCATCCACCTTTCGCATCACATTCTGCAGCAAGATCCTGCTGTCGATATTCTCGTACTGGCTGTCCTGATCCGAAAAATGCTGGCCGATGTCCCCGGCGCCAGACGCACCGAGAATGGCATCACAAATCGCATGCAGCAGGACATCCCCATCCGAGTGGGCATCGATCCCCTGACTGTGCGCAATTCTTTCGCCGCCCAGCATGATGTGATCCCCTTCACAGAAGCGGTGCACATCATAGCCAAACCCTACTTTCGGATTCATCACCGTCTCCTATCCTGTTCCCTGATCTGCACCGGATCGATCTCCGTCATTGCTTTTCGCTGCCGTCCTGCTCCATGCCCGATCAGTTATGCGAAGACTTGCTTACATGAAGCAGAATCGATTCTGCAAGCTGTATATCCTCAGGCCGGGTCACCTTGATGTTGTCGCTGCGACCCCGGATCATTCTCACAGGCTGCCCGATGGCCTCGACTGCCGAAGCATCATCGGTCACCTCCCGGTCATTTTCAATGCAAAACTGCAAGGCCTTGTGCAGCACATCGACTCGGAACATCTGTGGAGTCAGGGCCTTCCACAAAAGGCTGCGGTCCAGGGTACGCTCCACTTCCTGCGCGCCATCCGATGTTCGCACCTGCTTGACCGTGTCATGGACAGGGCTCGCCAGGATGACCCCGTCCTCGCCGTCAAGCCCCTCGGTGATCAGGCGGTCCAGATCCTCGTAGCCTAGACACGGGCGTGCGGCATCGTGCACCAGGACAAAATCCTCTTTCGCGGCAAGACTTCGGACCCGCTCCAGCGCATTCACGACCGAGCGCGCCCGGGTGTCGCCCCCCACGACGTTCTGTACACGCGGGTCCGTGGATATTTTCAGCGAGGGCCAGCGGTGGTCGTTGGCATGCAGGGCAACCACTACTCCTGCGATCAGCGGGTGATGCAGGAAGCAGGACAGGCTTTCTTCCAGCACCGTCGAGTTTTTAAGGGGCAGGTATTGCTTGGGAATGTCCATCTCCATGCGCCGGCCCGAACCGGCCGCACACACGATGGCCCAGCAACGTTGGTGATTACTGTTCGACAATTTCGCCGGTATGACCCTCTAGGATATGGATGAAGGTTTCATCTTTCTTGACCATGCCCAGTTCATTCCTGGCACGCTCTTCCACGGACTCAAGCCCTGTCTTGAGTTCTGCAACTTCCGCAGCCAGCACCTCGTTTCGCTGTCGGGCCTGATCATTTTTCAACTGCTGGGCTTCGGTCGAGCGACCCAGTTCCAGCCCTTCGCGCACGCTGCCCTCGCCGAACCAGAGCTTGTACTGCATCAGCACAAAAAGGACAGCCAGCAGTGCGATCAGTATTTTCAATGGGTCAACTCGTATGGAAGGTGAATGCCCCAAGGCCCGGATAATGGCATTCGGCTCCCAGTTCCTCCTCGATGCGCATCAGTTGATTGTATTTCGCCGTGCGGTCCGATCTCGACAGTGAACCCGTCTTGATCTGCCCGCAACCGGTAGCCACCGCAAGGTCTGCAATCGTAACATCCTCGGTCTCCCCCGAACGGTGCGACATGACGGCAGTATAGCCCGCATCGTGTGCGACCCGTACCGCATTCAGTGTTTCACTCAGGGTGCCGATCTGGTTGACCTTGACGAGAATGGAGTTGGCGATGCCTGCCTCGATTCCCTTCTCCAGGATCTTCGCATTGGTGACAAACAGATCATCGCCCACCAGTTGTGTCCGGTGGCCCGCCGCCTCGGTAAGCAGTTTCCAGCCGTCCCAGTCATCTTCCGCCACCCCGTCCTCGATGGAGATGATCGGATACTGGTCGATCCAGTCGACCAGGTACTCTACGAACTGCGCAGAATCAAAAGACTTGCCTTCGGACTGCAATACGTACGCGCCGTCCTTGTAGAACTCCGTGCTGGCGACATCCAGACCCAGGTGTACATCGCTGCCCACCGCAAACCCCGCCTGTTCGATCGCCTTCAGGATGACCTCGATCGCCTCAAGATTCGAGCGAAGGTCCGGGGCAAACCCGCCCTCGTCCCCAACGGCCGTGTTGAGCCCCTGGGAATGCAAGGTGGCCTTGAGGGCATGAAAGATTTCCGCACCCATGCGCACCGCCTCACCGAGCGAGGAGGCTCCCGTGGGAATCACCATGAATTCCTGCATGTCCACGCTGTTGTCCGCGTGCTCGCCGCCATTGAGAATGTTCATCATCGGCACGGGCATACGGAAATCCCCCCCGGTGTGCAGATAGCGGTACAGGGGCATGGGCTTTTCGAGTGCCGCGGCCTTGGCCACGGCCAGTGAGACCGACAGCAAGGCATTCGCACCCAGGCGTTGCTTGTTGTCCGTACCGTCCAGCTCAAGCATGCGCTGGTCAATGGCAGCCTGCTCAAAGCAGGACATGCCCACGAGCAGCGGGCGGATTTCGGAATTGACGTTACCGACGGCCTGTTGCACACCCTTGCCCGCATAGCGCTTCGGGTCCCCGTCTCTCAGCTCGACCGCTTCAAGCGTGCCGGTTGAGGCTCCGGAAGGCACGGCTGCACGCCCAAGCACCCCCGAGGCCAGCAGAACATCCGCTTCCACGGTCGGGTTGCCGCGCGAGTCGATCACCTCTCTCGCATGTACAGACTCAATCTCGGACATCAGAACTTCTCCTTGTCAATTTCTTATTTCCCTTCGACATCCATCTCGGCAAAGCCGCTTTGCTTGACGACCTGGTCGATGGCCTGGAGCGCACCCAACAGTGCCTCCATCCGGTCCAGTGGCCACGAATTCGGCCCGTCACTCTTGGCGGCCTCCGGGTCGGGATGGGTTTCCATGAACAGCCCTGAAACTCCACTGGCAACTGCGGCGCGGGCAAGTACCGGCACAAACTCGCGCTGCCCGTCCGAGCGGCCCGCACCTGCACCCGGAAGCTGTACCGAGTGGGTCGCATCGAACACCACCGGGCAGCCCGTTTTTCGCAGGATCGCCAGCGAACGCATGTCCGACACCAGGTTGTTATAGCCGAAAGATACGCCACGTTCACACACGAGGATGTCCTCATTGCCCTGCGCACGGGCCTTGTCGACCACATACTGCATCTCGCCCGGCGACAGGAACTGGCCCTTCTTGATGTTCACCGGCCGCCCGCATGCGGCAACCCGCTGGATGAAATTCGTCTGGCGGCACAAAAAGGCGGGCGTTTGCAGGACATCGACCACATCGGCCACCTCCTGCAAGGGCGTGTCCTCGTGTACATCGGTCAGCACAGGCACACCGAGCTCATCCTTGACCTGCGCGAGGATCTGCAGGCCCTTGTCCAGCCCGAGACCGCGGAAGCTGTCCGCGGATGAGCGGTTGGCCTTGTCGAAAGAAGACTTGTAGATAAACGGGATGCCCAGCTTGTCGGTGGTTTCCTTGAGCCTCCCCGCGGTCTCGCGTGCAAGTTCCAGACTTTCCACCACGCAGGGCCCGGCAATCAGGAAAAAGGGGCTGTGGAGCCCTATTTCAACACCGCAGAGTTTCATGGGTGCAGGCTTTCGCCGTCAGCCGGACTGGACCGAGAAATCGGCAAATGCGGTCTGTTCCTGGATCGAATCCTTTTTCCGGTGATCCAGTTGCTGGCTGTGGTACTTGCGCGCCGCCTGCACAAACCCCGCAAACAACGGATGGCCGTTGCGCGGCGTCGAGGTGAACTCCGGATGAAACTGGCATCCCACAAACCAAGGATGGGAGGCAATCTCGATGACTTCCGCCAATGCCTCGTCGGTCGATGTGCCCGTGAACGAGAGCCCGGCCTCCTGCAAGTCGGCCATGAAGGTACTGTTGAACTCGTAGCGGTGACGGTGTCGTTCCGCGATGACGTCCCGGTTGTACAACTTGTGCACCAGGGAGCCCGGCTGCAGCTTGCAATCCTGTTCTCCAAGGCGCATGGAACCGCCCAAGTCGGACACCTTGCTGCGCCGCTGGATCTGTCCGGCCCGGTCCTGCCACTCGGTAATCAGCGCAATCACCGGGTGAGGCGTATCCGGCTTGAACTCGGTACTGTGCGCATCCTCGAGCTTGGCGACGTTGCGTGCATAATCGATCACGGCAACCTGCATGCCCAGGCAGATCCCAAGATA
>CAZTNC010000017.1:0-7221 GCA_964614915.1 uncultured Thiotrichales bacterium | reverse complement strand
GTCGGCATGGTGTTCCAGCACTTCAACCTGTTCCCGCACCTGACCGTACTCGAGAACTGCACGCTGGCCCCGATCTGGGTCAAGAAGATGCCCAAGGACGAGGCCGAGGAAATCGCCATGAAGTACCTGGAGCGGGTCAAGATCCCGGAGCAGGCCCACAAGTATCCCGGGCAGCTCTCAGGCGGTCAGCAGCAGCGCGTCGCGATCGCCAGAAGCCTGTGCAAGCGCCCGCGGATCATGCTGTTTGACGAACCCACCTCGGCATTGGACCCGGAGATGATCAAGGAGGTGCTGGACGTCATGGTTGAGCTTGCCGGTGAAGGCATCACCATGCTGTGCGTGACCCACGAGATGGGTTTTGCGAAAACCGTGGCCGACCGCGTGATCTTCATGGACGGCGGCGAGATCATCGAGCAGAACAGCCCGCAGGAATTCTTCGACAACCCGCAGCACGATCGAACCAAGCTGTTCCTGAGCCAGATCCTCGACCACACCTAGCCGAGCATCCCCCTGAAGCTAATCCGTCAGGAGGACAGCTATCGGGTTATCTCGGTTTTTCAAGTGATACGAAGTCCACCCATGCGCAGCGCGGGTGCGCCCCTGCATCATGTCGGTCAGTTGTATTCGGAGCCGGGGCAGTGGTATTTCTCCTTGGGAATGAATCCTGAACTGCAGGGGGGCTTGTACTGTCGTAGACACGTGTACTAGAACACCATGCCAACCTGGATGGCCCCGGCATAGTCATTGCCGCCGGCACCCATAACCTCGCGGGCCGACAGGCTCGCACGGTAGTGCCAGGCTCCGCGCTGCCAGACACTGCCCAGCCCGATGCGTACATTGTTTTCCTCCGGCTCGGCCCCGAGGCGCTCCCCGGAGACGGTCGTGCGCGTGCGCGCACCGCTGAGAGTGTGCTCAACATCCACGGAGCCGTGCAGCCACCACTCGCCCCCTGAGAGACCGCGTACCGTCTCGGCCAGCACTCCGATGCCCATAGTGGTGCGCTCCTCCTGCGGGAATGAGGCCCGGGCATCGACCGTATCCGTAAAGCCGTCGATGAAGACCCGGGCATGCTCAAGCCAGACCCGCGGCGTCCAGTGCCGATGTGTGCCCCAGGACCTGCGGTGACCGGCCTCGACGTGTACGGCATAGCCATCAGCATCCAGCGAGGATACGAGCCCGCCCACGGTGTCCGAGGACAGGTCGAGGTTGTAGTCGGTCCACGAGATGCGCCCGGTGAGGTAGGCCTTCCCCGGGTTCATCCAGTGCGCATCGACAGACAGGCCCTTGCCCCGGACATCGATGTCTCCGCCCCGGTTCGGCGAAGACACGTCCGCAGAGCCCGTGAGGTGGTGCAGTGAGGCCCGCAGGTGCAGGACATCGCTGTGCCACACGGTGGCGCCGGCCTCGAAGGTGAGGCTGTCCGCATCGTAGCTGGCACCGACCGTGGAGCGCTCGAAGTCCTGCGAGGCATGACGGCCGTACAGGCGAATCCAAGTCGGGGTTGTGGGGCCTTGCCAGTGCGCCACCGACAGGGCGCCGGTCTGCAGGTCCAGCAGGACATTGGGCAGGGCCTCATAGATGGCCGCACGCGGGGCATACTCCTCGACCAGCATCGGTGCATCCGGTTCCATGAGGTCCCTCTGGGTCTCGATAAAATCCGCCGCCGAGAAGTCGCGGTCAGTAATGAGTCCTGAAGCCCGATCCGTCATGGTCCACATCGCAGGGTCAGCCACCGAGTAGTCCGCCACGTCGACCCCGTCGGCCAGCATCGTGACATCCCAGGCGCCATTCGCGACCGAGACTCCGGGGACCACGCCCGTTTGTCCATCGTGCAGCTTCACATTGTTGACCACGATGGTGGTCTCGCCGTCGTCGTTGATGATCCAGTCATCGCCCAAAACCTCTGCCACCCGACGCCCGTCAAGCTGCAGGTCCACGAGCAGTTCCGGGGCATCGCCATCGGCCAGGATCGCAATGCCGGAAGCGGCTTCAATGCTTCCCTGGGGTCCAATATACACCTCGCCGTTACCCTCGATGTGCACACCGGCCATCCTCTCCGGCCCAGCCGACAGCCGGGTGTCCACCCGGTACACCACGTCCTCCGGTGGTGGCGAAGATGGTAGTGAAGATGGTGGCGGTTGCATGCAGTTTGGGAACCCGACCTCTCCTTGAGGACACGCCTCCGTAAAGTCGGACGCCGAGAAATCCCGACCGGCAATCACGTTCGCAGCCCGATCCGTGATGGTCCACAACGAAGGGTCCGCGTTCGAGTAATCCAACACGTTGACCCCGTCGGCCAGCATCGTGACATCCCAGACCCCGTTCCGGGCAATGTTTCCGGTGACGCCTGTGGCCCCGTCGTGCAGCACCGTGTTGTTGACTGCGATCGTGGTCTCGCCACCGTCGTTGATGATCCAGCCATCGTTTAGGACCTGCGCAACCCTGCGTCCACCCAGGTTCAGGTCGACGCGCAGCTTGGGCGGGATCGCCTCGATCACGTTGTTCGGGTCAGTATTGTCTTCCGCCACCGTGCCCGTGGCCAGGATCGCAATCCCCCTGGTGGAATCAATGCTGCCGCGGGGGCCGATGATCACTCGGCCACCATTTGCTATGTACACACCCTCGCCCGCACTCGTAATTGGGCCGTTCACCGTCACCGTCTGGCGGCGATAACCATCATCACCCAGGGCCGCCACGCGTTCGGGTATCGCTGGTGTACCGGGATCGCTATCGTGATCACTGACCACGCCTATCCGTACGCCCTGGGCATTCGCACCGGTAACATTGAGGCTGCCCCCCATGTCGACGGATATCGTGCGCGTCGCCTCTGTGCCGAAATGATAGCCCACGATGGCGTGGCTGTTATCACCAGTCGTGGTGATGGTGTTGCCATCACCCGTAACTATGTCCACATCCCCAACGGTGTCTTGAACGCTGCTTGACCCGTGAAGACCATAGATACCGTAAGAAAATTTGCCTTCCGTCGTAATAGAGCCGCCTGCAACGTCCATGTCTATGTCCCCTGTGCCGAAATGATAGCCCACGATGCCGTGACCGTTATCACCAGTCGTGGTGATGGTGTTACCACCGGTAACTATGTCCACATCCCCAACGGTGTCTTGAATGCTGCTTGACCCGTGAAGACCATAGATACCGTAAGAAAATTTGCCTTTTGTCATAATAGAGCCGCCTGTAACGTCCATGTCTATGTCCCCTGTGCCCTCGTGGACGCCATACAGACCGTGGGAAAAAGTCAGTCCAGGCCAAGCCTCTGTCGTGCCTTCTGTTAAGACAGTGAGGTTTGTTAGATCAAGGACAGCATCTCCTGTGCCCGTATGCTCAACACGGACTCCATATGAGCCATGGTTATGCGTGGTGACGCTCCCCCCATTAGCGGTTATTGTGGCGTTATGTACGCTCTCACTTCCTGAATGCCTCGCCCGAACGCCATTAGCAAATGCTCCGACTGTCGTAATCGTACTACCGCTTTCCAAGTTGATGTCCAAGGCACCTGCACCTGCATGGTTACCGCTGACGCCGCGGGATTCTTCCCCATGTGTAGTTATATTTGTAGTGCCGCCTATATTGATGTTCATAGGGCCCTCGCCCGTTAGAAAAGCCTGGATGCCATAAGAATCCGGTCCACTCGTAGTGATGGTGTTTGTTCCCTTGAGATCGATTGTTATGAGCCCGTTAGCCGTCTGGATCGCCTGGATGGCGTGGGCTGCGGATGAATCATCTGTATTCGTCGTCGTGAGGGTGTTCATGCCGTCAAGCTTGATTGTGATGCTACCGCTGCCAGTGCCAAAATGAGTTGCTTTGATCGTTCGAGTCCCCTTGCCTGCAGTTGTAAGGTTGTTGGTGCCTGTGAGATCGATTGTGATGTCACCAGTGCCCGAATGTGCGGCCTCAATAGTGTCATCTCCTGTATCTGTCGTAGAAATAACTACGTCGTTGACATCGATGTCGATGTCATCGGTCGAAGTGGCATCTTCCTCGCATAAAATCCACTCATCCGCAGCCGGGGTATTGCTGCACACTGCATCAGCATACGCCGGGGCCGTAAAGACGAAACCCGACAACACCAGTATTGTGGCAAGAACACGAAGACGGTTGCTGCCAGTACCTAAGGACAATCGGTGTTTAGCAGGAAAGTGTATAGCGTGGGATTCCCGTCCATAGGTCCGGGTATGCAACCGCATGTACGTATACTTCCTGTTAGTTTTGGGATCCTTTAACTCCCGAGAACCGGGATTATTTCGAACCACCTCGGACACGGAACCTGATCCTCCAAGCTGCCGACCTAGGAAACTATCCGGGCCATCAGAGACCATGGATGGTGTTAAATATACAAACTTAGCTGCGGGCTGTATCCACCTCAGATAAGGGGGATTTCTAATAAATTCAATGGATTATCGGGAGAGTCCGCCAAGTGCACGGCACCAGTGCACGATGCATGCATGGCAACTCGACGAAGATTTGACCCATCGACTACCTGCACCTCATCCAGTACGGTGTTAAGTGAACGCTTGGCCAGCTACCTGAGAGACACCAAGGGGCTTTCAGCGAAAACACCGATTGTCCTGAGGGCTGGGACGCTGCAACGCCTCTGACAACCTGTGGCAAAGATTCATAGACAAGGTTATGAAGAAGGACCCGTGTCACGGAATGTTTTCAGAAACGGGACCTGCGGGCCAAGATCCCCAGTGAATCAAACAGACTGATTGAGACTCTGGAATGCTTCGGTTATGCGGACACTGCAATCAGCCAAGGGGTATCGGCGTAAGCCAGTTCGAGTGCAACCCCTGAGAAAAAAGCAAGCAAACCCACCCGGCTTAAGGCGCTGATTTAAACCCAAATTCCTGATTCGCCTTACCAGCCCAGGCTGGCATTGACAAAGTAGGTGCGGCCCCGCACGGAATCGTAGCTCAACGCCGGGTTGTCCGGGTTCGCCGGGTTCAGGGCCGGCTTGCGATCGTCGATATTGAGCGCCCCGGCGCTGAGCCTGAGTCCTTGCAGACCGTAGGCGCCCTGCCACTGCAACGCCAGATCATGGCCCGTCCAGCTGTCCCAGCGGCCCGTGTCGGTCGCATTGTAATAGCTGGAGATCGTATGCACATTCCAGCTGGCCGTCAGGTCTCCCCGGCTGGCCCGCAGCACGGCATGGGCGCGGTGGCGTGGATAATCGCCCGGCAGTTTCACGCCCTGCACCCGTGACTGGCTGTCGATGGTGCGCAGGTAGTTGATATCCAGATCCAGCAAGGCCCAGGCGGTCTCCCAGGCCGCTCCGGCGCGCAGGGCCAGACCTTCCGTGCGGCTGTCATTGTCCCTGTCGTTCATCAACGGACGTACGATCTTATCGATCGTTCCGGTCGCACTGCCCCCGACACGCAAGACTTGCGCACCCTCCGGCAAGTCCTGGTCACGGTTTTCCAGGTTCACGAGAAGCTGGGCGCTCGGTCGGGGAGCCTGGTTCCAGATTTTTTGCCGATACCAGTCGGCCGTGAGAAACATCGATGCGAACCGCAGGGTGGCACCGATGCCGACCGACTTGGCCTTGGCCGGGACGAGGTTCGGGTTTCCGACATCCTCGGTCTTGATCTGAAGCACGGGTACCTGAGCGACACATGCCTGCGGATCATCGAGGTAGGCCTTGCAGTCGCGTACGTACGGGAAAACGTTTCTGTCGGACTCGTACAGACTCCGGATGCCGGGTGATAACTCCGTGTAATCGGAATGCAGACGAAATCTGAATGCATCGTTCACCCGGTAATGGCTGGATGCCCGCCAGGCCGGTGTCCCGCCAACATCGTCATAGTCCCGAAGCCGCCCGGTCAGCACCAGCTCCCAGTCCGGGAGCACGGGCAGGCTTGCCGCCGCCTCGGCCGTCATCACGTGACGGTCTGCATCAACCAGTGAGCCTCCGCTACCGAGGATCTTTGTGACATCGTACACCCGGTTTTCGAAATCCCGGTGATGGACGACATCCTGAAACGAGTAGTCCTCGAACTCGAAAGCGGTCGTCCAGCGGATGGGGCCGCCGGGCAGGGCCAGGGCAGACCCATCGAGGGCAACGTGCACAACCGTGATCTCCTGGTCATGGTTCTGGCGGCTGTGCAACGAAGTCCTGTGGATGGCAGCCAGGTGAGCCGGATCCGTGGAAAGAGGATTCACGATGTCGTAGTTCCCGCTCAGGATCTCGGCGGTTGCCATTTCTTCGCTGACGAACGTCTTGCCATCCTCCACGCCACGTTCGCGCCAATGTCGGATGTGGGCGTCATAGCCCAGACCCGAGGCCAATGTCCCGCGGATTCCGGCAACGATATTGCGATCATTCCAGTCCCAGCGCCAACTCCGCGTGCCGTGCCCCACGAAGCGGTGGGCGACGGTCACGCTGCCATCCGCAGGAATCACAAGACCCGGGACTGCGGCCTCCAGCGCATCCCGGACGGCGCTGGCCTGGGAGACATCGAAGGTAAAGGTGCCGGGCGGTGGCGCCCAGATATAGCTGGTGCGCGTCTGGGCAGCGAGCACATCCAGATAGACCTCAGCGCTCTCCCCGATGGGATGATCGGCATGCAAAAACACGCTCTCTCGCTGGCTTCTGGGAAAATCGGCGAACCACGCGACATTGCCATACGGGTACCCGCAGACCTGTCCCGAACTGCCATCAAGAGGGCCCGTGTAGACCTGGGGATCGCAGGCGCCGAGGACATAGCTGTCATTGCCGATAAGCAACGTGTTGCCAGCAATCGACACACTCCGCGCACCGGCCAGGGAATCGGTGAACTGGGTGCGGGTGTAGCTGCGTTGGGAATCTTTCACCTCCTCGCTGAATACATGGTCGATTCCGACCAGGACATGGCCGCGACCCACGGGCCCGCCCCACAGGGCGCTACCGGCATTGGAGTCAATGCCGGCTTGATCCGGGCGGCCCAGGCCGGCCGAAATCTCGGTGCCCTGGAAATCGCGACGGCGCACGATGTTGATGGTGCCATCGCCGATATGCCCGCGAAAGCGTGTCGCACCTTCCTCGATCAGTTCGATGCGCTCCACGCTCGAGAGCGGAAAGACCCCGAAGTCGAGTCCCGTGACCGGGCGCCCGTCCACCCAGTAGGAGCCACCGATCGCCGCAGACAGGCCGTTGATTCCGAACACGTTGAACGCCGAACGGCTTGAAAGAAGCTGCGACAGGGTGGTCATCCCCGACAACTCAATGGC
>CAZTNC010000016.1:0-10006 GCA_964614915.1 uncultured Thiotrichales bacterium | reverse complement strand
ACCCGGGTCATGCCGCCCAGCGTGACGTGATCGGCAATGCGCAGATGGCCCCCGATCGCCGTGGCGCCCCCGATTTTGCAAAACTTGCCGATCGTCGTGCTGCCCGAAATACCCGTACATCCTGCGATGACGGTATGCGCTCCGATCCTGACGTTGTGTGCCACCTGGATCTGGTTGTCGAGCTTGACGCCTTCCTCCAGGACGGTGTCCTCGAGGGCGCCGCAGTCAATCGTGGTGTTGGCACCGATTTCCACGTCATCCCCGATCTGCACCCGGCCCAGTTGAGGAATCTTGAACCACTTGTCACCTTCGCTGGCAAGTCCGAAGCCGTCGCTGCCGACCACGACCCCCGGATGAATGATCACGCGCTGGCCCAACGCCGTTCTCTCGCACAGCGTAATGTGGCTGACGAGGCGGCAGTGCTCGCCGATGACACAGGCGGCGTGCAAACAGCAGTTCGGGCCGATGTAGGTATTATTCCCGATCACACAATCATCATCAATGACGGTGCCGGGGCCGATACTGCAGCCCTCGCCCACCGTGGCACTTTTTGAGACCACGGCCGTCGGATGAATGCCGGGTGCATGTGCCGGCGGGGGGTTCAGCAAACCGGCCACCCGTGCAAACACCAGGTAGGGGTTGTCCGTCAGCAGCGCATTGCTCGGACAGCTCTCCAGGTGCTCCTCTTTCAGGATCACGGCAGAAGCCCGGGTGTCCTTCAGGTCCTGCTTCAGTTTCGGGTTGGCAAAAAAGGTAATGGCACCGCCCGTGGCATGCTGAAGGCTTTCCACGCGATCAATTTCACAGTCCGCATCACCGACTGCGGTGGTGGCAGTCAACTCGGATAATTTTGCAAGGGTGAACGACACTGCGGGCAGTTATTGCTGGAGTTTTTGCAGCTCCTCCAGTACGCGCGGGGTGATGTCGATGCGCTCGCTTGCAAAAAGCACGGGTTGCGTGACCACCAGGTCGTACTTTTCACTTGCAGCAAGACTCGTGACTACCTCGTTGATGTTCTTCTGCAGGCTGCCCATCTCCTGGCTGCGACGGATATTGAAATCTTCCTTGAGCTCTTCCTGCTGGCGGACATATTCCCTTGTCTTGCTGCGGATTTCCTTCTCCAGCTCCGCGCGCCGGGTGTCCGTCATCACGGCGCCGTCCTTTTTCAGCGTCTCCTCGAACTTCACGATCTCGTCCCTGGCCGCCGTGAGTTTCTCGTAGCGGTAGGAAAATTCCTTCTCCAGCGTCTTGCTTGCGGCCTCGGCCTGCGGGGACTTCTCCATGATTTCGCTGAGGTTGAGATAGCCGATCTTGACTTCGGCGAGGGCGGCCATCGGCAGCAGCAAGGCGCCGATCCAGATGATGTTCCTGAACAGTTTTGATTCCATGGTTTCCAATCTCTCCAAAATGCTAAAAACGTGTCCCCAGGTTGAACTGGAAGGACTCGGTATCGTCTCCCGACTGGGTGTTAAAAGGTGAGGCCAGTACCGCCGTGATGCCCCCGAACCCCGTGATCAGGTTCATCCCGATCCCGTAGGAAGCGCGCAGATCGCCGGTTTCAAAATCATCCACGTCCTCGAAGACATTGCCGGCATCGACAAACAGGGCCAGGCGCATGCTGCTGGGAGAAAACAGGGGGAGGTCCGGCGGCGGAAACAGCACTTGTCCTCTCAGGGTGGTGAGGAAATTGCCGCCGTACGGCTGGTCCCGCGAGTCCCTGGGTCCCAGGCTGTTGCTCTCATAGCCCCGCACCGTACGGATCCCGCCCGCGTAGAACTTCTCGAAAAACGGCAGCTCATTCGTGCTGCCAAAGCTGTCCCCGTATCCGATTTCGCTGCCCAGCGACAAAACGAAGGTCTGGTTCAGGGGGAAATAGAAGGCATTGCTGTAACTGACCTTGTAAAACTCCAGGTCGCTTCCCGGAAACGTAACCTCCACACCCGCCTGCTGGCGGTTTCCGGTTCTCGGGAACAGGCTGCGATCACGCGTATCGTGCACGAAACTGGTAGACACCGTGAGATTGTTGTAGTCGTCGCCATTGTCCTCGATGAAATCATGGATTTCCTGCGCGGTGTAGACACCGGTGGTCACCGAGGTGCGACTGACCTGCGCAAAGGCACTGATGCGGTCCACTTCGGTCAGCGGGATGCCGTAGCTCGTGCTGAGGCTGAACTGGTCGGTGCTGAAGTCCGAAATGTCCGCTTCCTCCGCATCCGATTGCACGTAGTTGAAACCAAACCCCCGGCTCACGCCGTCGATGGTGTAGTAGGGGTTCACGTAGTTCAGGGCATAGATCGTATTGACCTTGCTGGTATTGATCGAGAATGAAACCGTCTTGCCGGTGCCCAGAAAGTTTTCCTGGCTGACACTGGTCGAGAACACGGCGCCCTGGCTGTCGGAGTAGCCGGCACCGATGTTAAAGCTTCCGGCCAGTCTTTCCTTGATCTCGAACTCCAGGTCGACCAGGTCATCCACCCCTGGCACACGCTGGGTTTCCACTTCCACCTCTTCCACGTGGGACAGCCGCAGGATCCTGCGCCTTGAGTTCTCGATGCTGGTTTGCGAGAACCAGGCGCCTTCCATCTGTCTCAACTCCCGACGGTAGACCTCGTCGCGGGTGATCTTGTGACCGCGGAAGTTGATTCTGCGCACGTAGGTGCGCTTGCCCGGATCGATAAAGAGCGTGACCTTGACGGTCTTGTTTTCCTCGTCCAGTTCGGGGACGGGGTTGACGTTGGGGAAGGCGTATCCTTCATCTCCGAGCCGGTTGAGAATCGCTTCCGTGGACGCGATCACCTTGGCGCGCGAGAAAGTCTCCCCCGGCTTGAAAAACAGCAAGGCCCGGATGTGCTCTTCCGGCAACACCAGGTTCCCTGCAAGCTTGACGTCCTCCAGCGTGTACTGGTCACCTTCGTCAATATTGATAGTAATGAAAATCTCTTCCTTGTCCGGGCTCAGCGAGACTTGCGTGGACTTGATGTCAAATTTCAGGTAGCCGTAGTTCAGATAGTGCGCGCGCAGGGTCTCCAGGTCTCCCTGCAGCTTGGGCTTGGCATAGCGGTCACGCGTGCTGAACAGCTTGTACCAGGGAGCCAGCCCGGACTCGAAATTCTCCGTCAGCGTTTCGGTGTCGAAGCTTTCATTGCCGACAATCTTGACCTGCTTGATCTTGGCCACATCGCCTTCCTCGATGAGTATGCTGACGGCCACCCGGTTGCGCGGCAGCTCATCGACCGTGGTGTCGATCTCGACGTTGTACTTGCCGAATGCGTAGTACTGCTGGAGCAGCTCGCCTTCCAGGCGCTCAAGTACGGTACGGTTGAATACCCGGCCGCTTGCGATGCCGATGTCGTCCAGCACTTCAGTCAACTGCTCGTCGTCGAGGATCTTGTTGCCGTCGAAGGTAATGCTGGCAATGCCGGGCCTTTCCTGCACGACCACCACCAGCACGTCTTCTTCCCGGTGCAATTCGATGCTTTTGAACAGGCCGGTCTTGTACAGCTCGCGGACAATCTGTGCCGTCTGGTCCTCATGGACCAGGTCGCCGACCTTGACAGGCAGGTAGGTGAACACCGTGCCCGCTTCGATACGCTCCAGGCCCTGGATCTGGATATCCTGTACCCGGAAGCTGTCGCCCTGCACCTGCAGGGTCAGCATAGCGAACAGGCAAATCAGGACTGATCTTCTAAAGAAGCGCATTGTTTTTCTTGTTTTGATTGGTTTTATTTACTGAAGGAGTCGGTATATGTCGTTGTAAAAAGCCAGTCCCATCAATCCGGCGAGCATCATTATACCCAAGCGCTGCCCCATGACCTGCACCTGTTCTGACACCGCACTGCCCTTGATGATCTCGATCAGGTAGTAGAACAGGTGGCCGCCATCCAGCAGCGGGATCGGCAGCAGGTTCAGTATACCGATACTGATGCTGATAATCGCAAGCGCGCTGACAAAGGCGGAAAAGCCGATGGCCGCAGAAATCCCGGCGTACTCGGCGATGGTCACCGGGCCACTGATGTTTTTCAGTGAAGCCTGGCCCTGCACCAGCTTCCACAGAAGCTTCAGGGTCAGCACGGACACGTCCCAGGTTTTTACGAAACTGTGGGGGATGGCCTCCAGGGGATTGTAGCGCACCACCACGCGTTGCTGCTTGAGCTGCTCCTCGTCCACGTAGGGATACGCCCCTACGCGCCCGACGGTTCTGCCATCGCGGCGGTCCGCTTTCGGGGTCAGCTCGAACTCCAGCTGGCGGTAGTCACGCTCAACCAGCAGGTGAACCGGCACCCCGGGCCTCTCTTGGATGTGCTCGACGAGCTGGGCCCAGCTCTGTGCAGGCATGCCGTCCACACGGATCACGCGATCGCCTTCCAGGATGCCGGCTTCCCTGGCGACCCCGGACATCAGTTTGCCGAACACCGGTTCAGGCGCATACCGCCAGGGGGTGATGCCCAGCTTTTCAAGCAGATTGCCTTCGGACAGCAGCCGGCGCGTATCACTCAAATCCAGTGTCACAAGCTTCGTGCCGGAATCCTCGTTTCGCAGGCCCACGCGCACCTGGCCGCGTTCAAGCGCCCGATCAATCAGCTGGATCGAAGTCTGCTGCCAGGTGTGCACCGGGACCCCTTCCACCGACACGAAGGTGTCGCTGGCCTCAATCTCGGCCTGCCAGGCAATGCTTTGAGGCGCGACCTCGCCGACCGTTGGCCTGGCCCCCTCGACTCCCACGATGAAGGTCAGCCAGTAGGCGAATACTGCAAAGATGAAATTGAACAGCGGGCCTGCGGCAACAATTGCGAACCGCGTTCCGACCGGCTGGCGGTTGAAGGCGCGGTGGACCTCGTGTTCGGCCACCTTGCCTTCGCGCTCATCGAGCATCTTCACGTAGCCGCCCAGCGGGATGCTGGCCACCACATATTCGGTTTCGGCATAACGCCGGGTCCAGACGGGCTTGCCCAGGCCAATGGAGAAACGCAGAACCTTTACGCCGAACCTCTTGGCCACCCAGCAGTGCCCGAATTCATGCACCGTGACGATGATGCCAATCACCGCCACGAAGGCCAGTATGTAGCCCAGCGCCTGGATCATGAAGGCCTCACCGACTGTTCAATGAATGTTCGGGCATAGGCACGTGCCTGCTGATCCTTTTCCAGGATCGTCTCCAGTTCCCGTACCTCTTCATGCCCGATGTGCTGCAAGGCAGCATCGATCACCTGCGGGATCTCGGTAAAGCGGATCTCGCAATTCAGGAAACTCGAGACCGCGACTTCATTGGCGGCATTCAGCACGATCGCGGCGCTGCCGCCGGACTCCAGCACCTGGTAGGCCAGCTGCAGACAGGGAAACCGGAGGCGGTCGGGTTCGGTAAATTCCAGCGGGCCCAGCTTGGCAAGATCAATGCCGCTCACGCCCGAACGGATACGTTGCGGCCAGGCCAGTGCATGGGCGATCGGCACTCGCATGTCCGGGTACGCGAGATGTGCAATCAGCGAGCCGTCCACATAGGCCACCATCGAGTGAATGATGGATTGCGGATGGATCATGACCTCGATGTCACCTGCATCTTTCTCAAACAGCAGGCACGCCTCGATGATTTCAAGACCCTTGTTCATCATCGTCGCCGAATCCACGGAAATCTTTTTGCCCATTTCCCAGTTGGGGTGGGCAACCGCCTGTTCCGGTGTTACATCGGCCAGCCCGTCCAGGGGATACTCCAGGAAAGGCCCGCCCGAAGCGGTCAGGATGATTTTCTCGACATCACATGCGTTGCTGCCGGACATGCACTGGAACACGGCGTTGTGCTCGCTGTCGATGGGCAGCAGTTCCGCAGCATGGGTTCGCGCTGCATTCATCAGCAAGCCGCCCGACATAACCAGCGCCTCCTTGTTGGCGAGCAGCGTGCGCTTGCCCGCCTGCGCGGCCGCCAGGGTCGCCGGCAAGCCGGCCGCTCCCACGATCGCGGCCATGACAAAGTCCACCTCGCCCAGGCTGGCCGCAAGCTCCAGGCCCTGGCTGCCCGCATGGATGTCCGGCTTGTAGCCGTTACTGTTGAATTTGGCGCTGAACTGGTCTACCAGCTGCTCATTGGCCACCACCGCCACCTCGGGATGAAACCTCTGGCACTGCTCATACAGAAGGTCGATATTGTTGTTGGCCGTCAGTGCACTGACCGAGAACTTCGTCCCGTGCTGCTCGATCACATTCAGGGTGTTGACACCCACCGAACCGGTGGCCCCGAGGATCGAGACACGGGTCACTTCCGGGGGCGTTGGGGCAGCATTTTTCTGGGATTCAACCATGCAGCCAGTATACCCCAAACATGAAGCAGGGCGCGGCCGCGGTGAGGCTGTCAATCCGGTCCAGCACCCCCCCGTGACCCGGCAAAATCGTCCCGCTGTCCTTGGCCCCGGCCCTGCGTTTGAGAAGACTCTCATAAAGATCGCCAACCACTGAAAGCAGCACGCAAACCAGACTCAGGCCCAGGAAATAGATCCACGCGGCCCTGTCCAGACCGAGTGCATACACGCCGACCAGTACGAGTGGCAAAGCGCCCAGCAGGGCACCCCACAATCCTTCGCGTGTCTTGCCGGGACTCAGGCTCGGTGCAAGCTTGTTCTTGCCGTACCGTCTGCCTGAAAAATAGGCAAACACATCCGACATGCTGACCAGCACCAGCAAAAAGATCAGCAAGCCCGGGTGTTGTGCATGCAGATGAACCACAGCGAGCCAGGTGGGCACCAGTACGACAAAACCGGAAAGCCCAAGCAACCCCCACAGCCAACGGGTTTGAAGCCAGCCGGGCTCATAGGCGGCCAGCAGGATCAAACTGGCTGCCCACCAGAGAACCGCAACCAGGAAAACGGTGCGGGCATGCTCCGGATACACCCAGGCCGTTGCAAGCAGGACAGCTATCGCAAGCACATACATCCCTCTCCACAGGGCACCCGGCAAGGCAATCAGTCGGGCCCACTCCCAGGCTGCCAGCAGGGAGACCATAGCAAAGGCCAGGGCCAGCCAGAGGTTGGGCAAAAACAGGACACCGGCCAGGATGCCGGCCCCGAGGGCGATTCCAGTGATTACGCGTTGCCGAAGCATGGCCCGGTCACGCGAGTTGTTCTTGTATGAGGCCGAACCTTCTCTGCCTTACACGGTAATTCTCAAATGCCTTTGCCAGCTCGTCCGGATCGAAGTCCGGCCACAGGGTGTCACTGAAATAGAGTTCCGTGTAGGCCAGCTGCCACAACAAAAAATTGCTGATGCGCTTCTCACCGCCGGTGCGGATGAACAGATCCGGGGCCGGAATGCCATGGGTGACCAGACGATCCTCCAGAAGCGCCTCATCGATGTCCTCCACTGCCAGGCGCTCGTGCACGACATCCTCGACGATGTTTTCCACCGCCTGGAGAATGTCCCAGCGCCCCCCATAACCCATGGCAATGTTCAGAAACAGGGTGTCGTTGGTGCGCGTCAACTCCTCCGCCTGCTGGATTTGCTGGCAGAGCCCGTCCGAGAAGGCCGGACGGTGACCCAGAAACCGCAGGCAGACCCCTTTCTCGTTCAGGGACTGCACTTCGCTTTGCAACGATTCCACGAACAGGTCCATGAGCACGGAGATTTCCGTCTTTGGCCTTTTCCAGTTCTCGCTGCTGAAGGCGAACAGGGTCAGGTACCTGATTTCATGCTGCACGCAGGCCTCGATAATCCCCCGCGTGGCATGGATGCCCTGGCGGTGACCGGCGGTTCGTGGCAGGTTGCGCTGCTTGGCCCATCTTCCGTTGCCATCCATGATGATGGCGACGTGTGCTAAGGCGGGCGTATCTGGCATGTGATCGGGAAAAGTGCCTGGAGGACTGGGCCTCTAGACAGTCATCAGGTCTTTTTCTTTTTGCTCCAGTATCGAATCGATCTCCTGCACGAACTGGTCCGTAAGCTTCTGCATTTCGTTCTGGGCATGATGGCTTTCATCTTCCGTGATCTCTTTTTCTTTCAGCAGTTCCTTGAAGTCCGCGTTCGCGTCCCGGCGGATGTTGCGGATGGCAACACGGGATTTCTCGGCTTCGCTCTCCACCATGCGTATCAGGCTCTTGCGCCGCTCCTCGGTCAGCGGAGGAACAATCACCCGGATGACAGTGCCGGCCGTAGTGGGGTTGAGCCCCAGGTCCGAACTCATGATGGCTTTCTCGATGACTGGAACGAGGGAATTTTCCCAGGGTGTGATCGAGATCGTGCGCGCATCCTCCACGGCGACCGTGGCCGTCTGGTTGATCGGCACGTCGCTGCCGTAGTACTCCACCATGACATGGTCCAGCAGGTTTGCATTGGCGCGCCCGGTACGCACCCTCGACAATTCATGGGTCAACGAATCGACACTCTTGCGCATACGCTCGCGTGCATGCTGTTGTATCTCGTCAATCACTGCACACCCCGGCTGCTGCCTGTCAGCACATCCTGATGAATTCCGGCCAGGCCTCCTTCACTGAACCGCACACTACCCTATTCTCCCGACTGATCCTCGCTTTGCTTGACCTGTCCCATCACCTCATCGACAAAGTTGTCCGATCTCTTCTCGAGTCCCTCGCCCACTTCGAAGCGGACAAAACCGGCAACGGTGGCATCGGCACTTTTCAGCAGTTGCTCCACCGACTGATCCGGGTCTTTCACAAAGGGCTGCCCCAGCAGGGTGATTTCCTTGAGGAACTTTTTCACCCGGCCTTCCACAATCTTCTCGATGATGTTTGCCGGTTTACCGCTGGCCTCGGCCTGAGCCTGAAAGATTCCGCGTTCCTTGGCAAGTACCTCCTCATCCACATCTTCATCTGAAACACAGGCCGGGCGGCTGGCCGCAATGTGCATGGCCACATCCTTGCCCAGTGTGGCATCACCTCCGGAATAATCGACCAGCACTCCGATGCGGTTGCCGTGCAGATATCCCGCAATAGTGTTTTCGCTACGCATGTTCTGCAGCCTTCGGATACGGATGTTTTCACCGATCTTGGTCACCAGTTCAAGTCGTGCCTGCTCGACACTGAGGCCCGACTCCAGCGTGGCCACACCCAGGGCCTCCACCGTGTCGATGTCGCTGCCCAGCACGAGAGTAGCCAGTTGCGTGCAATAGGCCTGGAATTGCTTGTCCTTGGCAACGAAGTCGGTTTCACAGTTCACCTCTACGAGGGAAGCCTGCTTGCCATCGGCCGAAGTGGCCATGGCCACCATGCCGTCTGCGGCAATCCGGCTCGCTTTCTTGTCCGCCTTGGCCTGCCCGATCTTGCGCATTTGTTCAATGGCCGCATCGATATCTCCACTGCTCTCCTGCAGTGCCTTTTTGCATTCCATCATGCCTGCGCCGGTTCGCTCACGCAGTTCCTTTACCAGTGTTGCCGTTATCTGCATCGTTCTTCCCTACGTTCTCCAGTCATTGCCCATGTGGTTTCAATTCAGTCTGCATCCGAGGCCTGATCTGCAGCATCGCCGGCCTTGGCCTTTGGTTCGTCTGCGGCAGGCTCACTTTCCGCCTCGGTTTTCGTTTCGGTTTTTGCCTTGCTCTTTGTTTTGGTCTCTGCCTTTGTCTTGGTTTCAGACTCAGCCTCTGTTTCGGTCTTGGCCTTGGCTTTGGTCTTGGGTTCAGCCTTTGTTTTGGTCTTGGCCTTGGTCTCGGGCTTGACCTTCTCTGCAGCCTCGGTCTTTGCTACGGCTTCAGTCTTTTTCGAAGCTTCGACCTTTTCCTCAGCTTCAGCCGCCTTTTCGGTATCGGCCTTGTCTGCGGCTGCCGGTTTCACCGCGGTTTTCTTGGCAGGTTTTGCCTTGGCGGGCACCTTCGATGCAGTTTCAGCACCGGCTTTTCGTTTCACCGTGATCTTCTGCTTGGGTTTTAGCTTTTCCTTTTCCTCCGTCTTCGCCACCTTGCCCGTCGCATCCACCTCGACGAACTCGTCCTCGGCACCGGTCATCACCTGCGCACTTTCCTTGCCTTCGAGGATGGCATCCGCCATATGCGATGAAAACAGCCGGATGG
>CAZTNC010000015.1:0-157015 GCA_964614915.1 uncultured Thiotrichales bacterium | reverse complement strand
ATCTGTTTGCGGGTGGCTTGGACACCAACAAGATCTTTATCTTTGATGTCCATTCCAATCCAAGCAAGCCTTCCCTGCATAAAGTGATCACCGATTTCGTAGAGAAAACCGGTGGTATGGTTGGCCCGCACACCATGTATGCGCTCCCGGGCAGGATCATGGTCAGTGCACTGTCCAACAACAAGGACCACGGTGGCAGAACAGGCCTTGCAGAGTTCACCAACGAAGGTGAGTTTGTAGCAGCGCACTGGATGCCGACTGATGAAGACATGCGTGGCGCTGTGAAAGTCGGGAATATTGCAGACGGCTATGGTTATGACGTCCGTGTATTGCCACGCCGCAATGTCATGGTCACATCCTCTTTCACAGGCTGGTCCAACTACATGATGGACTTCGGCAAGATGCTTGCGGATCCTGAGGCCATGAAGCGATTTGGCAACACTGTGGTTGTTTGGGACCTGCATACCCGCCAACCCAAGAAAGTGTTTGAAGTACCGGGTTCACCTCTTGAAATCCGTTGTGCATGGGGTTCCCAAAATAACTACTGCTTCACCACAACCGCACTGACCTCGAAAATCTGGCTGATTCACGAAGACGATGCCGGCGAGTGGCATGCTTCGGCAGTTGGTGATATCGGTGATCCCTCACAGGTTCCATTGCCTGTGGACATTTCCATCACTGCGGATGACAAAGGCCTTTGGGTGCAGACCTTCATGGATGGCAAGACCCGCTACTTTGATGTCTCTGATCCGCACAATCCCAAGCAGACCTATGAGCATGTCGTAGGTTCTCAAGTGAACATGACTTCGCAAAGCTGGGATGGAAAGCGCATGTACTTCACTTCATCTCTGCTGGGTAACTGGGACAAGACCGGTGACCAGGATGAGCAGTTCTTCAAGCTGTTCGAGTGGGATGGTGAAAAGCTTGTAGAAAAGTTTGCGATTGATTTCTATGCAGAGAATCTGGGCCGACCGCATCAAATGCGATTCGGTGCCTATTCACTGTATGGACAAAAGCCGGACTCAAAAGACACACTGTTGTCTCAATTGATGAAGTAAAACGCGGCTTAGCTACAAAGCTGTAACCATAACCAGATTTTATCTGGAGCAAGGCCGCCTGTGAGGCGGCCTTGCTGTTTTTGGGCTACAATTTTCAGATGGAAAAGGGTTTTGTATATCTAACACTCTGCCTGTTACTGCTGTTGGCATTGTCGGGCTGTGACCGTTCGTCCGATGAGGACGCTCCCCTTCCTGGATCACATGCGGCCATGGCAGATGTGCGGGTTATTGCCGATGGATGGAAACCGAAACTCCCTTACGATCCCCCCGGACCGGGTACCTATACCCTACCCGTAGTCAGTGCTGCCGGTGGCGGTACTGTACTGGGTACGGACGGAAAGCAGAGGGAGCTGAGCGACCTGATGGGTGATAAGCTGGTTCTCCTTACCTTCATCTACACCAGTTGCTCAGAAATCAACGGGTGTCCTTTGGCAACGGCCGTGTTCTACAAACTCAAGGAGCGGTTCAAGAGCAAGCCCGAACTAGCCGATAAAATTCGCCTGATCAGCGTCAGTTTTGATCCCAGGCATGATACGCCCGGGGCGATGAAACTGTACGGTGGAGGACTCAGTGAGGGGGATCCCGAGTGGCTATTTTTGACTACTCCCTCAGAAGAGGAACTGGAGCCCATTCTCCGTCGCTACGGACAGATGGTCATTCAGGAATACGACGAGGATGGGAATTTTACCGGGACCATGGCGCACGTTTTGCGTGCTTTTCTGATCGACAAATCCCGCAATATCCGACAGGAATACAGCGTTTCATTCTTACATGATCAATTGATTGCGATTGACATAAAAACGCTTCTCATTGAAGACGGGGTGTTGACTGCACAAGTAGGTTCGTGATGCGCTTCATGAACAAGGCCTCGGCAGTAATCAGTGCACTGGCCGCATTCAGCGTTTCGCTTTCGCTCATTTTTATTACAACGTCACTAGGCTTGGCGGATACGCCTGAGCTGCAGAATCGGGCAATATTCGGGCCGGGAGACGTCAAGCACGGCTATGAGTCTGCCGATTACACAACCGATACTCTGGATTTGCTAAACCGCATTGGCAAGGAGGCCAAGCTGATCGAATTCGCCAGGCAGCCGCCATTAGGGCTTCCACCGGTGCCGGTACCTGCTGACAATCCGCTCACCACGGAAAAAATTCTACTGGGGAGAAAGTTGTTTTTTGATCGTCGTTTGTCGATCAACAATACGTTTTCCTGTGCAATGTGCCATGTCCCGGAGCAGGGCTTCACCAACAATGAAATGGAGACAGCCGTCGGTGTCGAAGGTCGTTCCGGGAAGCGAAACACACCAACAGTTTACAATACAGCTTATCTCAGCAGGATCTTTCATGACGGGCGCGAATCCACCCTGGAGCAGCAGGTCTGGGCTCCATTCCTGGCACGGAACGAAATGGCCAATCCGTCGATCGGCTATGTGATTAACAAAATCAGGGCCATTGATGAATATAACGGTTTGTTCGAAGAGGCGTTCAATGGCCGCGGACCGACCATGGAAACGATAGGCATGGCCCTGGCCAGCTATCAGCGGACACTGAATGCCGCGAATTCCCCATTCGACCGCTGGTACTACGGCAAGGAAAAGGGTGCGATCAGTGAACAGGCCAAACGTGGCTTCGAGCTCTTTACCGGTAAGGGGTCATGCAGTGCCTGCCATTTGGTCCAGAACGAGCATGCCCTGTTCACAGACGATCGGCTGCACAATACCGGTTTGGGGTACGAGGTGTCCATGAGTCGCGATTCAGGAACCACGAGGGTACAACTGGCACCCGGGATATTCACTGAACTTGATAACAGCGTCATCGAATCGGTTTCCAGGTTCAAGGAGAATGATCTGGGTCTCTATGAGGTGACCGAAGACCCGAATGACCGCTGGAAGTTTCGCACTCCATCCTTGAGAAATGTGGCCCTGACTGCACCCTATATGCATAATGGCTCGTTTCACACGCTGCGCGAAGTCATGGACTTTTATAACCAGGGCGGGATCCCCAATGAGTTGCTCAGCCCCCTGATCCGGCCACTGAATCTGACGGAATCCGAGATCGACGACTTGCTTGCCTTTCTGGGGTCACTGACAGGTGGCAACGTCCCTGCACTGGTGGCCGATGCATTTGCAGCGCCGATCGGTGACGTCAGCAAGGATGATCCTGACTGGACGCACAAAAACAAGCTGAAATACTGATTCATCCAGGGATGGCATATCCCGTATTCCAAAACCATATAAGGGGACCTTTGCGGCAATGATGAGAACAATCGGATGGTGCCTGTGTGTAGTACTGTACCTGTTTCTGTGTGCAGCGCATGCGAGGACACTCATGGATCCTGTCACAGGTGAACCAGCAGCAGGGGATTTCACGCTGGAGGCTGTCGATGGAACGAGTGTCAGTTTAGACGATTATCGGGACAGGTTTGTGTTGCTGAACTTCTGGGCAACATGGTGTGCACCTTGTCGCAAGGAGATGCCGGCCCTGGATAATTTACATAAGGAACTAAGCGATGCCGGCCTTGACGTCATCGGTGTACATGTCGGTCCAAGTCTTGATGAAATAAAAAGATTCCTGGACCAGGTGCCGGTGGAATTCACCATTGTTATCGATCAGGATATGATACTTGCAAACTGGGGTGTTATGGGCCTGCCTACGACATTTCTGATCAGTCCGGAAGGCAAAATTATCTACAGGGCCGTGGGGGAGCGTGAGTGGGATTCAGCCAGGATGATTCGATTCATCAGAAAGGCAATGTCTGATCATCAACGCCTGGTGAGAGGAGATGCATCAGATTCTGAGACTGCGCCTTTTCTGGAAAACTTGAAAAAGTTTTTGGGCCTGAATGTTGGCAAGGAAAAGGAAGGTGAACTCCTTCCAAACTGACTACCAAGACAGGCGACTCTGTCCAGGTTCAGACCCTATGGACAGAGCAGCCGCTTGGCTTGTATACAAATTTTGGAGATACGCTATTCTGCGGTCGTTGGGCTGATCACATTCTTGATTTCAACAATCTTATTCGCCGGGAACCCACCTTCTTCGGCGTGCTTTCGTATTTCATCTTCATTCGGTGCGATGTAGGTGCAGTAGACCTTGTCGTCGGTCACATAGCTTTCAACCCACTGAATCTGCGGGCCCATTTCCTTTAAAATGCTGCACGATTTTTGAGAAATACCTTTGAGGTCATCACCGCTCAGATCACCGGCCCCAGGAATCTCACGTTCGATTAAATATCTTGGCATGGTTAGCTTCTCCTGATAGATGTTATTTTTCAGCAGTGGCTTGCTCGTAGCACAAGCCTGTAAATTTTACGTAAGGATTATACCAGCTTATCCGTGGAATAGTGTATCTGCAGGCGTGATGTGGCATATTCAACGGTTGTTCACATAGTCGTGAACAACCGCACGAAAGACATTGCCATGTACCCAATGCCGTCATCCTGCGGATTTATGTGAAACCTGCCAACCCAAAAGGATTATAGAAGACTGCCATGATGGCACTACATCTGAAAAAACCACTTTCCTTATCTGCTCTACAATGTATCACGGTTATCTTGCTCACCCTGTTTTGTCTGCAGGTCAATGCCGTTACACCAGGCGACCCGAGCGAGGAGGCGTTCTACCTCCGTGCAGGCGGAGGCTTGCATTTCCTTGATCTGCCCGAGTTCAGTCCGTTTGTTAGGACAAACGGACGCGAAGAGGTGGTCGGCTTCCTTGAGCACTATGATGCTGAATTCAGGTCTGGCTCACGGGTCCAATTGACCGCCGGGCGAAAGTATCACGCTTTCGGACGGGACCTGTTCACCGAGTTAAGTGGTTTTCTCGCTTCGTACAGTTCGACACATGTCAACGAATACAGTGAGGATACTGCCGCTTGGACCGAAGTCCGGACCCAGTTTGAAAGTCAGTATTGCCCGCAGGGAACCGAACTTGGGGCTTGCATTACAGCCGAGACCGAGCCGCATCTCGTATCGCTCATCAAAAATGACCCGCATGTTCGTTCTGTCGGCTGGATTGGCAGGATAGACGGTGCTGCAGTCCCTTTCGGAGCCCCGAATTTTGCATGGGGTGATCCTATCCAGATCAGAACTCGGCGGGAGGTCGATTACTATGGCCTGGGTCTTGTGACCGGGGCTTTGTTTTCACAGATAGGGCAGGCCCGGTCGATGCTGTATTTTGGGCCCAGCTTCAGGAAGCTGGACCAGGAATCTGAAACCTTCGCCTATGAATCCAACCGGGACCCGGCAGTCAACAACCTGACCTTGGAAGAAGATATGGAGGCTTCGTATTATGGCGCTGACCTGGGTGGGCGCATTGAGGTTCCGTTCAAGCAGCGCTGGCAGCTGGCGCTTGACGGCAAGCTGGGACTTTTTTACCTCGACTCCGAGTATGATGGCTCACAGAGAACACGGCTGTCTTCAGCAGAACCTGCCCTGAACGAGTTGACGGACTGGGATGACAGTGATTCGGAAGTGGCTGCAACACTGGGCGTGGAAGTGTCCCTGAGCGTAGATTTGTCTGAGAGTCTAGTCTTGCGGTGGGCAGCAGGCGGCGAGTATCTCTCCCGGGTCCCGGAAATACGCTATGCAAGGCACGGTGAAAGCCTGGCCAGCGGGCAACCGCACTCTGCCGCCCGCATTGTATATTCGGATGCTTTTGGCTATTTCAGTACGATTTCATTAGGTGTCGATTTCAGATAGCCTGAGCAAACCCGCTGACTCGCTAATCCCGTTCTCCAGGGGAAGTCATCAGAGGCACAGGCATCAACTTTAAGAAGGTATCTTCTAGGGAAATACAGTAGAATATGGGGATAGTCGACAGTTGCAGAGTTAGCACACAACCGCTGGATCAATTATCCGGCGGGCAACCGGCAGATTCAGGCTCGACGTCCCGAACTGCTTCTCCATTTTCTCTTCACCTGAAATCAGTTTTTGCCAGGTTTTCGAGGATACATGCGCAGTGGAAACGATGATACTTGTACCCGGACGCTCCCAAAAACAGGGGACATCGCTGAACAAGGGCAAGCTCAAGGATGAATATCTGGAAGTGACGACCACAGCGGAGTTGAACGAGCAGGATATGCGACGGCTGAAGCTTAGTAACGGCGACAAGATTCGGCTAAAATCAGATATAGGTCAGGCAGTTGTCACGTGTATAGGCAAAAAAGAAGAAGATCTGCCCTCGGGAATGATTTTTATCCCCTATGGACCATCTTCGAGCCAGTTGATGGAGTCCGATACAGCAGCCTCTGGAATGCCGATGTCAAAGCATATGCAAGTTGAAGTGACTAAGGTAAAAAGCTGATCCAAGGCTACCGGTTTATATTTGTTGAGGATGTTTTATGCCAGAAGCAGCCAAGCCTAAGTCCAAGGAGAACAAGAATATCAGGATCGTAAAGGATGCGACCTGCACGTTTTGCGGTTGCGTCTGTGACGACATGGAACTGACAGTCGACCTTGATGCGCACCGAATCACCAAGGCCAAGAAGGCATGTGTGCTTGGGCGGGCTTGGTTCTATGAGCACACACTCGAAGACCGACCGGTAGTGCTGATCGATGGCAAGGAGGCTACTTTGGATGAGGGTCTGGATGAGGCCGCTCGAATTCTGGTAGATGCGAAGTTTCCCATTACCTATGGACTCAGCGATTGCCCATGTGAGGCTCAGCGTGTAGCGGTCGACATCATGGACACTATCAATGGCAATATTGATACGACGACCTCGGTATGCCACGGCCCGTCGGGAATGGCGTTTCAGGGCGTGGGCGAAAGCACGGCAACTTTGGGCGAAATCAAAAACCGTGCTGACCTAGTCATTTATTGGGGTGGCAACCCGGCTGAATCCCATCCCCGCCATTTCACGCGTTATGCTGTGACTCCAAAAGGCATGTTCATTCCGAACGGCAAAAAAGACCGCACCGTGGTTCTGGTTGATGTACGCAAAACACCCAGTACTCCTGTGGCGGATATCTTTGTACAGGTTAAGCCCGGCAAGGATTTTGAACTGCTGTGGGCGTTACGTGCCCTTGTCAAGGGAAAGAAAATCAGCGAGAACATTGAAGAGCAGACCGGCGTGTCGCGGGAAGTGCTGGATGATTTGGTGCAGCGCATGAAGAACTGCCAGTTTGGGGTGCTGTTCATGGGTATGGGTCTGACCATGACCCGTGGACGACATTTCAATTCGGGTGCCATCTATTCCCTGGCCTCTGATCTCAATGAGTTTACACACTTTGTTGCCAAACCCGTTCGGGGCCATGGCAATGTGACCGGTGCAGACAATGTCGTTTCATGGCAGACCGGCTATCCATTCGGCGTCAATTTTAACCGGGGATACCCGAGGTTTAATCCAGGTGAATTTACGACCAGTGATGTGCTTGCCAGAGGGGAAGCTGATGCTGCAATGATTGTTGCCTCTGACCCGGCATCCAATTTCTCGAAGAAAGCCATCGAGCATCTGGAGAAAATACCGGTCATTTCCATGGACGTGAAAGAGACCCATACCACCCGGCTTTCCAGGGTGCGTTTTGCAGTAGCGACCTACGGGATCAACACCGGCGGAACGGTGTACAGAATGGACGATGTCCCGATTTCTCTGCGTCCTGCATTTGATTCGCCTTTCCCTACAGACCAGGAAGTCCTGGAGGGAATATGCCAGCGCGTGAAAAAAATGTTATCAGGAAGCAAGGCCAGGGTCGCGGCTTAACGAAATTTCTGTCAACAACCATCTTGCCGGACAGCAATGGTTGTATTCAGGGGATAGTCAGGACATGCCATCTGAACTGAAAATCGCAAATGGACGTGTGTACGATCCGGTCAACAATGTTGATGGAAATGTTCAGGACCTGTGCATACGAGATGGGAAGATCGTAGATTCCGTTTCTAGATCTGCTTCCAGGATTGATGCACGTGGCATGGTGGTGATGCCCGGTGCAATTGACATTCACTGCCATATCGCCGGACCCAAGGTCAACCTTGCGCGCAAGCTGATGCCGGAAGATCATCGCCTAGATGTTCATCCCAAAACTGCCGTGACCCGTTCCGGGACTGGCGGCATCGTACCCTCGACCTTCGCCACAGGCTATCGCTATGCCACCATGGGCTATACCACTGCAATGGAAGCGGCTGTTCCGCCAATTACTGCAAGACATGTACTCGAAGAGCTTGATGACACCCCTGTAGTTGACAAGGGTTTTTATGTACTGCTTGGCAATAATGCATTTTTGTACAAACTGCTGAAGGAAGGGCGGAAAAAGGAATTCAAGGAAGCCATTGCATGGTGGGTAAATTCAGTACATGCCTACACGGTCAAGCTGGTGAACACGGGCAGCGATGAACTCTGGAAAGGCCGGAAGAACGCCAATATCACAGATGTAAACGAGCGTATTGATCACTATGACATCACGCCGTCATTCGTTACGGAAAGCTTTATCGAAGCTGCACATGAACTGGGGCTGCCTCATCCGCCCCACATACACTGCAACAACCTGGGACATAGCGGCAACATCAGCACGACCCTGGATACCATGAAAGCGGCGCAGGGCCGACGCGCCCATATGGCTCATATCCAGTTTCACAGTTTCGGTGGCGAGGTAAACAAGAATCCGGTATCCGGCGCCCGGGAAATCATCGATTACATCAATGATCATGAAAATATCACTGCCGATGTGGGACAGGTGATGTTCGGCAAGGCAACGGCCATGACAGCCGATGCTCCACTTGCCTGGATGCTGCGCAACGTCAAGTTTGACAAGTGGGTGAATGCAGATACAGAGTGTGAAAGTGGTTGCGGCATCATCCCGTTCAGCTACCAGGAGAGCATCTACACCCATACCCTGCAGTGGGCAATGGGCCTGGAACTGTTCCTGATGTCGAAAGACCCGTGGCGCGTGCTGCTGTCCACGGACCACCCCAACGGCGGCTCCTTCATGAACTATCCAAAATTGATCAAGCTGCTCATGGACAGTGCCTACCGGAAAGAGGCATTGCAGCACGTAAACCAGAAGGCAGTGGCCAAGACGGTACTCCCGGAACTCGAGCGTGAATACACGCTGAGTGAAATTGCAATCATTACAAGGGCCGGACCGGCCAGAGCCCTGGGCCTGAAGAACAAGGGGCATCTGGGTGTGGGCGCGGATGCGGATATCACGATCTATACGGAAGAAGAAGATCGGGAGCAGATGTTCAATGCCCCCCGCTACGTAATCAAGGACGGCACAGTTGTGATCAAGGACCACGAATTTGCAACTGATCACAAGGGCAAGGTTCTGCACTCCAGGCCGGGATACAACGAGGATATTGCAGCTGAAATTGAACCTTTCTTTGAAGATTACTACTCGGTCAAGTTCAGCAACTATGCGATCAGCGAAGACTATCTTCATGATCACGAGGAGGTCCCGACCAATCCGAAGTCATGAAAATCATGCGGATCAAGAAAACCGAAATCACGGATACCTTTGCAGAGGCTTTCGGGATGTGGGGTGCCCGTGTTGTGATCACTGCAGACACCAAGCAGTGGGCACGTGCTGCAGCTGCATCCATGACGGGATTTGCCACATCGGTAATTCGCTGTAAGCTTGAAGCAGCTGTCGAGTGTGAAGTTCCCCCGGAGGCTACGCCGGATCGACGCCCAGGGGTCAGCGTGTTGCTGTTCACCATGAGCAGCAAGGCCATTGCAGGTCAGTTGATTGACCGGATCGGCCAATGTGTCATGACTTGTCCCACAACGGCCGCATACAATGGCCTTGAATCCGAGAAGACCGTCTCTGTAGGCGGAAAGCTGCGTTTTTTCGGAGACGGATACCAGATCAGCAAACTCATTGACGGGCGCCGGATGTGGCGGATCCCGATCATGGAAGGTGAGTTTCTTGTCGAGGAATCCTTTGGAATCCGGCCTGCTGTGGGTGGCGGGAATCTCATCTTGCTGGGGACGAGCCAGCGGATTGCGCTGCGTGCAGCCACTGCTGCCAGCAATGCAATGCGTGAGGTGGCTGGTGTATTCCTGCCGTTCCCCCAGGGAGTCGTGGGGTCTGGAAGCAAGGTGGGTTCGCGCTACAAGTCTATGATCGCTTCGACCAACGACAGCTACTGTCCCACCTTACGCTCGATTTCAGGCCAGACAACACTTCCGGCAAACGTGGCGGCAGGCTACGAGATCGTGGTGGACGGACTGAACGAGTATGTGGTCAAGGAGGCCATGCGCCGAGGTATCCATGCAGCAGCAGCCAAGGGGACCCTGATCGTCACTGCGGGTAACTATGGTGGGGAACTCGGGAAGTACAAGTTCTACCTGCACGATTTACTTAAATAGAATAATTGGTTATAAGAAAAAATTAAAGTAAATATTCATGAGTGCTACGTTGTTACATTTGCATACGGAACCGCAGGTTCCTCTGGAAGCCGAGACCTTGAGCCCTGCCTCGATTGCAGGGCTGTCGGAACTGGGGATCGAGCATCTGCAGGTGATGCATGGGAATGTAAAGGCCAAAGTGGGTGATTTTTTCAAGGTCACCGGAAAGGGGACTCCTGACATTCACATAGAAGGCGATCTTTCCAAGGTCAAAATGATTGGTGCCTGCATGTCTGAAGGCCGTGTAATTATTGAGGGAAATGTGGGCATGCATGTAGGAATCGGGATGTCCGGCGGTGAAATCTTGGTCAAAGGTGATGCCACAGACTGGGTCGGTCCGGAGATGTCAGGCGGGCGGATCACGGTTCTTGGCGATGCAGGCCACATGGTAGGAAGCGCCTTCAGGGGCCAGTCAACCGGCATAACAGGCGGTGAAATCTTCATCCATGGCAGTGCCAAGAACGAGATTGGTAACTCCATGCGTCGCGGGTTGATCGCGATCGGCGGGGATGCCGGAGACTTTACTGCGGTTAGCATGCGAGCAGGCACGATTATCGTGATGGGGAAAATGGGTGTGCGCACGGGTGCCGGCATGGTGCGCGGCACAGTCGTCAGCTTTGAAGAGTCCGAGATATTGCCTAGTTTTGAGTATTCATGCAGGTATCAACCCCTGTTCCTGCGCCTTTACCTGATCCGGTTGCAGGAAAATGGATTTGAAGAAAAAATCACGGACAAGCATATAAATGGAAAGTATGAGCGGTACAGCGGTGACGCAGTGGAGCTGAATCGCGGAGAAATTCTGCTTTTCTCAGGTCAGTGAGGGTCGGTTTTTGAAAACCGTTACACTTTCAGCCTGCATAGTCTGATACAGTTTGCAGTAGAGGAGTTAATTACATGACTACAGTTGTCACAGAAAATTGTAAGGGATGCCGGTTTACAGACTGTGTAGCAGTGTGCCCGGTAGCCTGCTTTCATTATGATGATGAGATGCTTTATATTGATCCGGATGTCTGCATTGACTGCAGTGCCTGCATCCCGGAATGCCCTGTAGAGGCAATTTTTGAGGAAGACGACCTACCTGAAGGACAGGAGCAATGGATCGAGATCAATGCCGAGAAGGCACCGGATCTGCCACTCATCGAAGAACCGATGGAACCCTTGCCTGAAGCCGAGGAACGCAAGGCCGATTTGGGTTTCTAGGGTCTGATGCCGTCAACCATGATTCTGACAATCCTGATCTGTACTTTCCTGGTATACAAGGTTGTAACCATACTGATGTCCGGCTCGGGCAAATTCCATGAGCAGTCTCGGTGATGAATCAAGTCCACTTCGTGTGGCAATCGTAGGAAGCGGTCCCAGCGGATTTTACGCAACCGAAGCACTGATCAAGTCTGGTCTGAATGTAGAGATTGATCTGATCGAAAGGCTTCCTGCCCCGTACGGTCTGGTTCGCAACGGCGTTGCACCTGATCACCCCAAGCTCAAGCAGGCCATCGAGGTTTACAAAAAAGTTGCCCAGAATCCCGAGTTCAACTTTGTCGGCAATGTCACGGTCGGGGTCGACATCAAGGCGGAAGACCTGCAGCAAACACATCATGCGGTGATGTATACCTGCGGTGCGGAAACGGACCGCAGGCTGGGGATACCCGGCGAGGACCTGTCCGGAAGCCACACCGCCACGGAATTTGTTGGCTGGTACAACGGACACCCCGATTACCGGGACCGAACCTTTGATTTGTCCCATGAGACAGCCGTCGTCATCGGGCAGGGGAATGTGGCAGCCGATGTAGCTAGGATACTGGCCAAGTCGGTGGATGAGCTGAAGCATACGGATATTGCACAGCATGCCCTGGATGTACTTGCAGAAAGCAGGGTCCGTACAATTTATGTGGTGGGCCGGCGCGGTCCGGCACAGGCAAAGTTTGCTTCAAAGGAACTCAAGGAATTCCTGGAGATTGAAAATTGCCGCCCCTACATTGAACCGGAGGAACTCAAGTTGAACCCGGCAAGTCAGGAGGAAATCGATTCCAAGGAGGGTCGGGGAAACAAAAAGAATGTTGAGATCTTTCACCGGTTTGCAGACTCTGAGGACACCGGGAAACAGCGGATATGCATTGCGACATTCTTGAAGAGCCCGCAACGGCTCGAGGGTGAGGCGCGGTTGCAGAAAGTCGTCTTTGAAACCAATGCGCTGACAGGAGAGCCTTTCAGGCAATCCGCCCGGGGCACCGGGCAAACAATGGAAATTGAGTGCGGGATTTTGTTTCGCAGCATCGGCTACAACGGAGTGCCTGTCCCGGGTGTTCCTTTTTATGAGCGCTGGGGTACCATTCCCAACGAAGCTGGCCGCATTACCGCGGAACAGGATGGTCCCGTTGTACCAGGCCTGTACACGGCAGGATGGATCAAGCGCGGACCTTCGGGGATCATTGGCACCAACCGTGCCTGTGCAGTCGAATCTGTAGAGGCGCTGCTGGAGGACATTGGTCAACTCAACACGAACAGGCCCGGTCGCGAAGGCCTGTACAAGATTCTGGACAACAATGGCGTGCGCCACATCAATTTTGCCCAGTGGGAAAAGATCGATGCTGCAGAAGTGGCAGCAGGGGAGCCCAAGGGCAAGCCACGCGAGAAGTTCACCCGGCAAAGCGAGATGCTGGCAGTCGCTGAAAGCTGACTGCGCCTGATCACCTCCACTTGCCTGTTCTCGTGCTGACGCAGGGTCAGCAGGGTGTCAAAGCACCCGTTTCCGTATATTTGAGAAATCGAATAAAGTATGTATTTGAAGAGTAAAGAGAGGCTTGTGTGAGTCCGAGGAGTTGCAATGTTTGATGCGCTGAGTGTCCCGTACGGCTGCGTGATGATGTACAACGTTGTCAAATTGAAAAAAGGGGTGTCCGAGGAAGATATCGAGTTGGCGGTGGGAGAGATGTGCAATACCGTCAAGAACACCTACGGTGACGACGAAGGTGGGTTCCTCGGCGGGCAGGTATTCAAGTTTGCCGGATTCGTATCGGATGAAGGCTCCATTGCCTCAAAGGAGCAGACCAGCGAGCATGTTGCAATCGTCACCTACTGGGAATCCTTTGAGCAGCATGAAGAATCGCATGCGGATGATGTCTTCAGGGAGAAATTTGAGGCCTTGGGCGGCTTTGCCACAGAAACCTACGAAATAGGCTACAAGATGATGTGGCAGGGGGGACCGGACTGAGGATCCATAACTGACCGTCGGTGCGAAGCAGACTTTCCCGGAACCGTCATGACTCTCCATATCTACAACACAGCCTCACGCAAAAAAGAGGAATTTGTTCCGGCAGACCCCAAGTGCATCAGCCTGTACGTCTGCGGCCCAACCGTGTACAGCTTTCCACACATCGGAAATGCGCGTCCAGCCGTGGTATTCGATGTGCTTTACCGGCTGCTCATGCAGGAGTACGAACAGGTCCGCTATGTGCGCAACATCACGGATGTCGATGACAAGATTAATGCAGCGGCCCTGAAGGAAAAGGTGCCCATCGCAGAGATCAGTGCGCGCTATACCCGGACCTATCACCAGAACATGGCAGACCTTGGGGTCCTTGCGCCGGTCATTGAACCCCGGGTCACGGACCACATGGAGCACATCATTGACATGATCGAGCGCCTGATTGCTGCCGGTCACGCCTATGAAGCCGAAGGCCACGTGCTCTTCCACGTGCCTTCCTACTCGGGGTATGGAGAACTGTCCGGGCGCAATCTCAGAGAACTGATTGCCGGGGCGCGCGTGGATGTGGCTCCCTACAAACGGGATGACACGGATTTTGTCCTGTGGAAACCTTCGGACGAGAGCCAGCCTGCATGGGATAGTCCATGGGGTGCGGGACGGCCGGGCTGGCACATCGAGTGTTCGACGATGATCGAGCAGCATCTGGGCACGACCATTGACATACACGGGGGCGGGCAGGACTTGGTCTTCCCGCACCATGAGAACGAGAGGGCGCAGAGCACCTGCGTGCATGACGGGCAGCTTTTCAGTCGGTACTGGATGCATAATGGCTTCGTCAACGTCGATCATGAAAAAATGTCCAAGTCCCAGGGCAATGTCCTGCTGGTGCAAGACCTGCTTGGACAGGCACCCGGTGAGGCCATCCGATTTACACTTCTTGCCACGCACTACCGGAGTCCGCTGGACTGGACGGACGAAGCACTCAAGCAGTCGTGCAGGAATCTGGACCGGCTATACGAGGTTTTGCAAAGTCTTCAGGATATTGAAGTCAGCGTGTCTGCTGACGATGTCCCGGATGAATTTTTGGGCGCCCTGAAGGATGACCTGAATACCCCGGCAGCAATTGCCGAGTTGCACAGATTGGCAAAACAGGTGAAGACGGCCTCGGGGCAGAATTCAAGGGAGATGCTCAAAAGACAGTTATTGGCAGCGGGCAGGATGCTGGGGATCTTGCAACAGGATCCTGCAGTGTGGTTTCGAGGGACGTCGGAAATCGATGAAGCGGAAATCCTCAGGCTGGTGGAGCTCAGGGCAAACGCGAAAAAGGAGAGGGACTTCAAGCGTGCCGATGAGATTCGGGAACAGCTCACCACGATGGGCGTGCAGATCCAGGATCGGCCCGACGGGACATCAAGCTGGAGGAAGGCTTGATCCGTTGCGAGAGATGTCATGATGCGCACAAGAGCTGCCAGACTTGGGGCAGTGACCTGTTGAGGTGACACCTTGAGAGGTCTGGTACCACCCGACCCTGAAGGGGGCGTATCCAAAATTCAGTACGCCGTCGTGTATGTGCCAAAGCGCAGCCGCAAAAGATTTGCTGCGAATTGCGTGGAAATCAAAAGTGATGCCGAACAGGCGCAGGCTGCAGCAGACCCGGGCAACAAAAAATTTGCTGCAAAGGTTGTCGGACCTTCAAAATCATCGGAAGGGCAGCTGATTTACTATCTGCTGAAGTGGCTGTAATTCCGCCAGGAGGTGTCTTCGTGCAGAAAATCCTCCCCCGCATCCGGGCACAAAAATTCCAGACTCGGGCTGAGGGAATCTAATAGAATGCTGGGTATGGACAGTTTGCCCGTCTATGTGGAAGCACCGGCTCGCTTGCACCTTGGATTTCTTGACCTTGAAGGCAGTCTGGGCAGGCAGTTTGGAAGCCTTGGCCTGACTCTGGAAGGCATAGCCACACGGATCGTCGCCCGGCGCAACAATTGCGTTGAGGTACTGGGCGACACAACAGGTCGTGTGCAAGGCATTGCAGAAAAATTTCTTGCTGCCAAGGGGCTGGCGGAAGGCTGTCAGATCGAAGTGCTCGACCAGATTCCTGCGCATTCAGGACTGGGCTCGGGGACCCAGCTGTCACTGGCTGTGGGTACAGCAATTTCCAGACTCTGCTCGCTCGAGTGCACTCCCCAGGACATTGCCGAAGCGCTGGGCCGCGGGGCAAGGTCTGGCGTCGGAATCGGTGCATTCCAGCAGGGAGGGTTTTTACTGGATGCAGGCAGGGGTGTCCCGGATTCGGTTCCCCCCATTGTTTCACGCCTAAGGTTCCCGCCGGCCTGGCGCGTAGTACTGTTCATTGACTCAACGCTCAGGGGGTTGCATGGAAACGATGAAAGTACGTCGTTTGCATCGTTGCCGAGCTTTTCACCGGAAACTGCCGCCTATCTATGCCATTTGGTATTGATGCAGATTCTGCCGGCAGTTTTCGAGCGCGACTTGGAGGCCTTCAGTAAAGGTATCAGCGGGTTGCAGCGCTGTATCGGCGATCACTTCGCATCGGCTCAGGGAGGGCGTTATACTAGCCAGGCTGTCGGCGAGGCAATTGAATACGCAGAATCCTTAGGAATCGAAGGGGTCGGCCAGAGTTCGTGGGGGCCGATGGGATTTGCCTTTGTGGACAGTGAAATACAAGGACACGCGCTGTTACGCGACCTGCGAACAAGATTTGCAGCAAACGAAGGCCTGCAATTCAAGATTGTATCGGGGAAAAACACCGGGGCGGTTGTCCTGCAGCAAGACAGGATACCCGTGACCGAAGCGGTTGAGTCCTGAAGTTTAATTCACAGAATTGCGCTGAGGCAGGCTGCCCGGCGTTGGTTCGATTGTCTAAACATCTCGATCTCAAGAGGGAAAAATGGAAAGACCTTATATCTTACATATGATTACACCGGCCAAGAATCTGAGTCCGTTTGATGTCAACATGGCGCTGGATGCCGGCTGGGATCATGCGGTTGGTTATACCGACGTCGAGACGGAGGAGGTGCAGGCCCTGATCCAGGATGCCATATTTTCTCGCGGTCCGGCAGGTGCCAAGCGCACGGGAGTTTTCCTGGGTGGGCGCGACATGCATCATGTGATGGACATGCTGAAAACTTGCCAAGTGTCGATGGTGCCTCCTTTCGAGACTTCCTGTTTTGCCGACCCAAGCGGTGCATTCACGACTGCTGCGGGCATGATGGCCTGTGTGGAACATGGGCTGAAAGAAAATTTTGATACTAGTTTAGAAGGCAAACATGTTGTGATCATGGGAGGCACCGGGCCGGTTGGCTCCGCGGCCGCTCTTCTCGCCGCCAAGGCGGGCGCCAGTGTGCTGATCATGGGACGCCAGAAAGAAAAGTCAGAGATGGTGGCAGAACTGTGCAACCGCGAGTATGGCGATGGTGGTACAGATATCCGGGGGGAAGCCAACGACATGATCGGCGAGGTTGTGAAAAATGCCGATGTGGTTCTGGCGGCAGTTGCGGCAGGGGTGCAGGTAATTTCTGAGGAGCACATAAAAAGTGCATCGGCTTTAAAGGTCGTGGCCGATGTGAACGCGGTGCCGCCTTCGGGCATAGCCGGGCTTGATGTAATGGACGATTGCAAGGCCGTTGAAGGCTCGGACAGTGGTGCGGTTGGAATCGGGGCGCTGGTTATAGGCAATGTGAAATATCAGACGCAGCACAGGCTTCTGCAGGAAATGCGAGATGCAGATAAACCGGTATACCTGCACTTTGAGCACGCATTCGAGATTGCCAGGGAGATCAAGCGGGGATAGGCGTATTTATCTGGTGGTAGCCACATCGGGTCGGGCAATCGCGGAAGCTCTGAACGCGAGCGGACACCCGGTCGCAGTCGTCGATGGCTTTGCAGATATGGACACCTGTGCGGCATCGGTTGTCAGCCGGAAAGTCTCACGCACTGCACTAGGGCTCAATGAGAAGGAAGCCGCTGGGGCCATACGGCAGTTGCGGGAGGAATATTGCCCGAGAGGTCTGCTCTATGATGCGGCCCTGGAGTCTGCCCCAGGTTTGCTGGAAGACCTCGGTGCATGCAAAGTCATCGGCAATACCAGCGCGGTGCTTCGCAGGTGCAAGGATCCACAAGTATTTTTCCCGGCGCTGGACGAGAATTCGATTCGCTATCCGGAAGTGTGTTTTTCGCAGGTTCGGAAGGATTGTCATTTGTGGCTTCGAAAAAATTCAAAGAGTTCAGGGGGCAGGGGCATTGCGCCCTGTACGGGGAACTCTGGCAATGATCCGTCGGTTTACCTGCAACGAAAAACTGAGGGTCTGAATTTCTCCCTGACATTTCTGGCCGATGGCGCAAATATTGAGGTGCTGGGATTTAATACCCTGTGGCACAGGGCGTGTGGGCCAGACAGGCCTTACGTGTACGAAGGTGCTGTCAATCGAGCCAAGCTCACTCAAGAACAGCAGGGCACGGTACTTCACTATGCTTTGCTACTGACCCGGGAATTCCATCTGGTAGGCCTGAACAGCATTGATTTCATCCTCTCGGATGAGTGCGTGTATGTGCTTGAGATCAACCCGCGAATCCCGGCTACCTATGAACTGTACGAGACCCGGCAAGGTCACCTGATCCGGGCACATATGGATGCCTGCATACATGCTAAACTCGCCCGAATGCCCGGTGAACGTCCGCTTCGTGCGCATGCGCATGTCTATGCCCCGGAACCTGTACGGGTGCCGGCTTGCTTTGACTGGCCCTTGTGGACAGCGGACAGGCCGCATCCTGGTGAAGTTATTCAGGAACACGAACCCATATGCAGCGTATTTGCAGGTGGCAAGAACACGGGGCAGGTACACGCGATGATCAGGGCTCGCATGCAAAAGATTTTGCATGGGATTGTGCAGGGTGCTCATAGAGTGAGTGCATAATTTTTGGACAAGGGAATGAATGATGCAGAATGTAAGTGTTAATCAACTGGCAAAGCCACTGGTTCAGGAACTCATCGACAAGCATGCAGCACTGAGAGTACGGCTAGGCGAGTTCACCAACGGTGCAAGATACATCGATGCCGGCATCGATTGCAGGGGCGGCCTCGAGGCCGGCCGGCTGATTGGCGAGATCTGCATGGGAGGTCTGGGAAGGGTGACACTTTATCATGCGGCTGCGATAAGTGACTGGCCGCTGTCCTTGCATGTCCATACTTCCAACCCGGTGCTCGCATGCCTTGCAAGCCAGTATGCGGGCTGGAGTCTGTCACACGAAAAATTCCATGCTCTGGGGTCGGGACCGGGCCGGGCCATCGCATTGAGAGAAGTACTGTTTGAAGAGCTGGGTTATCGCGACAGCTGTGATCACGCGACGTTTGTACTTGAAGTGGATCAAATTCCTCCTGTTGCCTTGATTGACCGTGTGGCAGAGGTATGCAACCTGCCCGCGAATGCCCTGACATTCATACTGACTCCAACACGTTCGATCGCCGGCATGGTACAGATTGTCTCCAGGGTACTGGAAGTGGCAATGCACAAGGTTCACACGTTGAAGTTTCCCTTGGATAACATCCTGGATGGTTCGGCGAGTGCCCCGCTTTCTCCGCCAAGCCCTAGTTTTGTGACCGCCATGGAGCGCACCAATACGGCCATTCTATTTGCTGGAAGGGTTCATCTTTTTGTGCAAGGTGATGATGCAAGCGCTGAAAAGCTGTCCCGGGATCTTCCCTCCAGCGCATCTTCGGAATATGGAAAACCGTTTGCCCAGGTCCTTGAGGACTGTAGCAACGATTTTTTCAAGATTGACCCCATGCTGTTCAGCCCTGCCTCTGTTGTCATCACTGCAGTAGAGAGTGGTAAAACATTCAGGGGAGGGAATCTGGCTCCCGAGCTGCTGGCCGCATCTTTTTCCTGATCATGTCTCAGCGCATTGCAATCATCACCGATGACCCGGGCTGGCACGGCAGAGAATTGCACAAGGCTTTCAATGCAAGGGGCTATCACTGTACGAATGTTTCCCTGACAGACTGCTATTTGAGGACGGGATCGGAGGGCGACAGCCTGTTTATCCCCGGTTTCGAAGGAACCCTGCCGACAGGCGTATTTGTGCGTGGTGTACCGGGAGGGACCCTGGAAGAGGTTGTCTTTTATCTCGATATCCTGCATGCATTACGTGAACTGAATGTCTTTGTTTACAATGGTGCCCGTGCCATTGAGCGCAGTGTAGACAAGGGCATGACCAGCTTCCTTCTTGAGCAGTCGGGTCTTGCGACACCGCCGACCTGGGTCGGAAACCATGTGCATCAGGCCTACTCCTTCATACGAAAGCAGCTCGAACTTGGCTGCAAGGTTGTGATCAAGCCACTGTTTGGCTCACAGGGCAAAAATTTGCAGTTGATTACCAGACACAGTGACCTGACAAACTTCGAGGTGTATAACAAGATCTACTACCTGCAGAAATACATCGATACGGGCACAAAAGAGGCTCATGACTGGCGGCTGTTCGTTATTGGTGGTCAAGTCGTGGCTGCGATGAGAAGGCAGTCCAGTAGCTGGATCACCAATGTGGCTGCGGGTGGAAAATGCTATCCAGCCGTGCTGGATGAAGAGTTTGCGGCGATTGCGCGTGCTGCTGTACGTGCTGTACGCATGTACTATGGAGGAGTGGACATCATACGTGATCATGATGGCAAGTTGTGGACCACGGAGGTGAACAGCATTCCGGCCTGGCGAGGTCTTCAGAGTGTCAGTGGAGTTACTGTTGCAGAGAGACTGGTGGCACATTTTCTGGATCGTTTGCAGAATCACTCCGGGGTCGAGCAGGCAATATAAAATTTAAGCGGTGACCACCGTCTTGCCAGTATTTTCAGTACGAAAGACCAGCCCGCTTCAAATTACCTCCCTCATTTGCCCCACGGTGACTTGATTGCAATGCAGGAATTCAGTTCCCATTCGAATCTGGTCGATTTGTACAGGCATGTGTGTTGGCTGGATGTACAGGCTTTGAAGCCTGGCAATACCAGTGTCCATTCAAATGCCTCCGCACCGGGAGTTCAGGAGTTTTTGGAGAGTGCCAAGGCGAGTGCAGCACCTCTGTCCTGCCCGGGACTGTCCTTGGGTGAACGGGTCCTGCAGGCCGTACAGGCCACCCGCCAGGTTGTAGATACGAACACTAATCTCGGAATCATTTTGCTCATCGCACCATTGATCCATGCCTGGCTGGGCCGGACCGGCCGGAAACTCGAGATTGCGCTGGAGGAAACCCTGCACCAGTCAACGGTACTGGATGCAAAAAATGTGTACCGGGCCATACGGATTGCACAGCCAGGAGGGCTGGGGCATTCTGATGATCAGGACATATATGAAGAGCCTACGGTAACTCTTTTAAATACAATGAAAATTTCTTCTTCCAAGGACCGGGTTGCCTTGCAGTACGCAAGCAACTTTCGCGATATTTTTCATTTTGGCCGGTCGCGGTATCGATCCCTGCTGATGCGCTGGGATGATGAGTGCTGGGCTGCGTCAGGACTGTATCTGGCTTTTCTGGCCCGCTTTCCTGATAGTCTCGTCGGGCGAAAATACGGCATGTTAAAAGCGCAGGAAATAAGTGATATGATCACTCCGTTTGAAAAGGAATTCTGCCGTTTGGATTCGCCGGTCAGGTACAAGTCTAGGTTGTTGGAAATCGACAGCTGTCTCAAGCGCGACCGAATTAATCCGGGAACAACCGCGGACCTTACGGTAGCGAGCATTTTTGCAGAGGGTCTGGAAATGCTGTGAAGCGTGGTATAGTGGCGTGCTAGCACAATTCCATATTCCAAAAGGATACGGGCGAACAGATTGTCTGTAGCTTGTCGACAACTAAAAATAGAACAGGAGAAAAATATAATGGCATTAATTAACAAAGTAATGGTCGGGGAATCACTTGTTAATGATAACGATCCTTCCGGCACAATGGCAGAGATTGCACATATTGACTTGCTGGTGGGGCCACGCGGGTCGGCTGTGGAATCTGCCTTTTGTAATGGCCTGGTAAATAATAAGGACGGTTTTACTACCTTGTTGGCCGTGGTTGCCCCAAATTTACCTTGTAAGCCCAACACCATGATGTTCAACAAAGTGACCATCAAGGGTGCAGGCCAGGCGGTTCAGATGTTTGGGCCTGCCCAAGCAGCAGTGGCGAAAGCCGTTGCGGACAGTGTTGCAGACGGCACTGTACCTGCAGATGAGGCGGATGATCTCTTTATCTGTGTTGGCGTCTTCATCCACTGGGAAGCCAAGAGTGATGAAGCAATTTATGAAAACAACTACAAGGCTACGAAAGAGGCCTTGGAACGTGCGATCAAGGATGAGCCAAAAGCGTCTGAGGTAGTAGCCCAGAAAGATAGCGCAGAACACCCGTTCAAGGGATTCTGATTAGCTCCTCAGCCAAGCTGTAAAAATGCCCCGCACCCGCGGGGCATTTTTTTTGCCCCACCTTGCGTGTTGCAGGGGTTTTCCGGCGCAGGGATTCACAGCCCATCCTGCCGAAATGAAAATCACTGCCCGAGACACTGCAGATCTTCCCGGTTGACTGTTTTTCCATGCAGTGCCGTTGCAAGCAGGGCACCCGCGGCACCCCGCTTTTTCAGTTGTATCAGGTCGGTCAGGGAGTTGATCCCGCCGCCGTAATAAATGTTGTACTGATCAAACAACTCCCGAGAACCCAACCCGCCGGGCAGGGATACGCCGTTGTTGGTGCCAACCTGATCAAGATTGAGAATAATGACATCAGAGGGCCACAGGCTTTGCGCCTGCATGCCCTCTGGTGAGCCCAGGAAACCACCGGATCTGTAGTCCACGGAAAGTATGAAGGGATGCTCGCAGTAGTCTCTCATCAAGGACGCGGCTGTGGGTGCCGGGATGGATTCGGTAGATAAAATGATGCGCAATGAAAGGGTGTTCTGTCTTTTGAGGTAGTGATCAACCAGCGAGAGCCCGCTGTCCAGCCAGATTTCAAGTTCTGGATACCCGAGGCAGAGATCTTGAATGATGTCCCTGTTATCCCCTTGCTGCTCTATGGCATCCAGGTCTGCCACATAAAGTGTGCGGAAGGGGTAAAGTCTGAGGTAGCCGCGGACGATTTCAACTGGATGCGAAGAGGAGCATAGGGAGGATTGTATTGGCCTATAATGCTTTCGGCTTCCTTTTTTTGCATGGACGACCTGCCCCTTGGAGAGGTCCAGTACCGGGATGATCTGCATCACATATCGATGAATGTCCTGATTTTTGAGTATATCACTGGCGGAGGCTTGATCGGCCAGCCGCTGCCTTCCTCACTTGCAAGAGAAGGCGATATGATGCTGTCAGCAGCTGTCAACGACTTCCAGGCACTGCCTGGCTGCGATGTCTTTGTACTCAGAGACCACCGCCTCAGCGATAACATATCAGGAGTCAACACGTTAGTTGTCGGGCCAGAGGAGTCATATGACACCAAGCTTGAAGCGTTGGCCGGTACTGTACATTCAATGCTGTTTATTGCGCCGGAAAACGGTGAGATTTTGTTCTCACTGTGCAAAAGGTACTCGAGACAATCTTTTGAATTATTGAATGCCGAGCCACGAACCATCAAGCTGGCCAGCCACAAGTTTGCAACGTATCGGTATTTGCTTGCTCATGAAATTCCTCAAATTCCAACCTGCAGGGCTCCTGACATAGGGTCCTTGCGGGGTGATCGATTTGTAATGAAGCCGGAGGACGGGGTGGGCTGTGCAAATATCTCCTTGTTGGACAACAGGTCCGAGTTGCAAACCGCAGCTGCCGGCAGCGACCGTGAGCACTTTATATTCCAGCCCTACGTACAAGGGGTCCATGCCAGCCTGAGTTTGTTGTGTTGGGAAGGTACGTGTCACGTGCTGAGTTGCAATCGGCAGCAGGTTCAGGAAGAGGGCGGGTCTCTGCAATGGGCAGGATGCACGGTAGGTGCATTCGAGAACCAGAAATTTGCAGGTTTTGCGAGCCGGATAGCCCAGGCACTTCCGGGGTTGCGTGGCTACGTGGGTGTGGATGCAGTCGTTGCGGATAATGAGATTTTGCTGGCGGAGATCAACCCAAGGTTGACCACGTCCTATGTGGGTCTTCGGTCTGCTCTGGGCGCAAACCCTGCGCAGTGGATTTTGCAGTGCTTTGCGGACCGGTCATTGCCTGCAGTTGTGCTTCCCCGCAGGGTTCCTGTCGAAGTGAACCTGGAGGACAGACAGGTTGCCTGAGAGCATGACAGGTTGGGATGTCGGGGGCGCCCATCTCAAGGTGGTCAAGGCCACCGGAGCTGTGCAGGTATCACGGGTGGTTCAGGTACCATGCCAATTGTGGAAGGGACTGGATCAGTTGCATAACTCGATTGATCGGGTCCGGGAACAACTGGATTTCTCACATTCCATGCTTGCCATCACGATGACAGGGGAACTGGTCGATCATTTTGGCAGTCGCAACGAGGGCATTGACAGGATTGCAGAGACGATCGGGCAAAGGTTCGAGGAGAACGAAATCGTATATTTTGCAGGGTCCGAAGGGCTAATACATTTAAACGAACTTGGTAGCCTGTCTGCACAGGTGGCCTCTGCAAACTGGCTGGCCAGTGGAAGCTTCATCGCCACCCGGCTGAAGGATGCGCTGGTCATCGATATTGGCAGCACAACGACGGATGTCATCGGCATTCGGGACCACTGCGTGGTAAATGAGGGTTACACGGATTCGGAAAGACTTCATTCACGTGAACTTGTGTATTGCGGAGTCGTAAGAACACCGGTATTTGCTCTTTGCAGTGTGGCCCCGGTGGGGGAGCGCCTGATTCCCCTCATAAGTGAGTATTTTGCAAACTCTGCGGATGTATACAGGCTTACCGGAGAGCTCCCCTCCTACGCAGACACAGACAGAACACCGGATGGACGAGGCAAGGACCAGGTTTCGAGTGCAGTCCGGCTGGCGAGAATGTTTGGTTGCGATGCGGCAACGGAACAGCAGGACATGTGGAAGGCCGTGGCCGTCTACGTGCGTGAGCAGCAGATTCAGGTCATCCTCGATGCCTGTCGCAAACAGATGCTTAGGATCGGGCTAAGTCTGGATGCACCGGTTGCTGGAGCCGGAGCAGGGCGATTTCTTGTCCGCGAAATATCCAGGCGCCTCAATCGACGCTACGTGGATGCAACAGACCTGTTTGAACATGAAGGCGCAAAGGATGGGCTGAACGCCGGGGATTGTGTGCCGGCAGCCTCGCTTGCATGTCTTGGTTACCAGAGGTACTGCCTGTGACCGGACTTTCATTTGCTGATCTTCCGTACCTCGGAGACAGTGCACCGCTTTTTGACAGGATTGCAGATGAACCCTGGTCTGTTTTTATAGACAGCAGCCCGGTTTCAAGCACACATGGGCGCTACGACATATTGGTATCAAGGCCCGAGATATGCATCACCACACAAGACCAAAAGACAAAGATTCAGACGTATTCCCAGTCTTATACGGTCTTTGATAGTCCCTTTGCCGTGCTGAGGGAACTGCTTTCAAAACCTTGGAAAAACATGCTGGACCTGCCTTTTTCAGGAGGTGCAATTGGATTTCTCAGTTATGACTTGTGCCGCTACATGGAGAAGATCCCTGCGATTGCGAAAAATGATGTCAGCGTGCCGGAAATGGTCATGGGGATTTATTCCTGGGCAGTGGTTGTTGATCATGAGAAAAGGAAGTCCGTACTGGTTGGGGATCGTTCCCGCACAAGGGTCAACCGGGACTGGAACGAGCTGATCAAGCTTTTTTCAAGCCATGATGCTGGCAAGGAGTATCCGGAGTTCCGGGTTAACACCCCTGTGACTTCCAACATGACACTGGAGTATTACAGGCAGGCATTTGGCAAGGTAAAAGAGTACATCTTGCAGGGGGACTGCTATCAGGTGAATTTGGCGCAGCGGTTTGCTGCAGGGGTAGAAGGCAGTCCCTGGTCAGCCTACCGCATTTTAAGAAAAATCAATCCGTCTCCCTTCAGTGCCTACATGAACTACCCGGACCTTCAGGTACTGAGTAACTCACCGGAACAGTTTTTGTCCGTAAGGGGAAAAACTGTCAAGACAAGACCCATCAAGGGTACGCGTCCGCGCTCTCCTGACCCGCTCAAGGATCGTGTTATGGCTCAAGAGCTTGCTGACAGCCTCAAGGATCAGGCTGAGAACCTGATGATCGTCGATCTGATGCGCAACGATATCAGTAAAAATTGTGCGCTCGGTTCGGTGCAGGTGCCAGCCCTTTTTGATATTGAAAGTTTCCCAAACGTTCATCACATGGTGAGTACCATCACGGGGAAACTGCCGGATCGGCGATCTGCACTCGATCTGTTACGCGGCTGTTTTCCAGGAGGCTCCATTACAGGCGCACCTAAAATCCGTTCAATGGAAATCATAGAAGAGCTGGAACCTCATCGCCGGGGGGTTTACTGCGGCTCAATCGGGTACATGGGCTTTGACGGAAACATGGACATGAATATTGCGATCCGTACGATCCTGCACTGGCGACAACAAATGTATTTTTTCGCAGGTGGCGGGATTGTCCAGGATTCCAGCGCGGATGCGGAGTACCAGGAGACCCTGGACAAGGCGACGGCCATGATGCGTTTACTGGAGGGAAACAGAGCCGATGCCCTGGGTCATTAAGATAGGAGGCAGCCTGTACGGAAGCAAGCATTTGGAGGAATGGCTGAATACATTGCAGGCCCTGGGTTCCCATAAGATGGTGATTGTGCCGGGCGGTGGTCCTTTTGCGGACCTCGTCCGCAACACCGACCAACGGTTCGGCCTGGAACTTGCGCATGCCCATCACATGGCGGTACTTGCCATGCAGCAGTTCGGATGCCTGATGGCATCCCTTTGCCCGGGACTCCGTCTTGCCAGTGACAGGGTACAGATCCAGGCGTGCTGGAATGATGGGAAGACCGCAATATGGGAGCCATATCCCCTGGTCAGTCAGCAGTGTGAGCTGCCGAAGACCTGGGATGTCACCTCGGACAGTCTTGCAGCTTGGCTGGCCGGGTATTTGTCCGTGACGAAACTGCTGTTTGTAAAATCCTCTCCGCTGACGCTTTCAGAGATGCCGGTGGATCAATTGCAAGAGCACGGCTGTGTCGACCCGGCTTTGCCAAGGCTGCTGGCTGATACTAGAATAACGGCTCATTTCCTGCACAAATCCAAGGCGTGTGAGTTTGAGGAACTGCTGGGTATGGATACTCCCTGACCCGGGATTTTGCACCGGTTTGTGTACCCGTGTATAAAAAATGCAAATGGATAAAATAAGCTGATGTTGCAGTCCTCGGTAAGCGCTTTCTTTCGCATCGTCACGAACTATCCCTACCCCGTGATTCTTTGCGTGCTTGCACTGGTGGCGGCAACAAGTCCGTACATCAAGAAACTGGACATTGATTCCTCTGCGGACTCGCTGATGCTCGAAAGCGATCCGGATCTCAAATATTACCGGGAGGTGCATCGTCACTACAGCACGGATGAATTTCTGATCGTCGGCTACAAGCCTCATGGCGAAATGCTAAGCCAGGAGACGATCCTGTTGATCGATGGGCTTGTGCAGAAGTTCGAAAATCTCGACCGTGTTGAAGCGGTTACCTCGATTACCAATGTACCGCTGCTGATGCAACCGATCAAGGATGAAGAGACCGGCAGCATCGAGTATCCCAACCTGCTTTCGCCTGAGGTGGATATCGACAAGGCAAGGGAGGAATTCACTACGAGTTCTATCTACCTGGACAACCTGGTGAACCGGAACCTGGGCCTGACGGCCGTCCATGTGGGTTTTTACAAGAACGAGGTGCTGTGGGACCTGCAGGAGCAGCGATACGCGCTTTTGCAAAAGCAGGACGACGGATCCATTACCGAGGCGGAAAAAGACAAGCTGGAGTCGATCCGTGCCGATATCCGCGAGCAAAGGGATCTGAGCAACGACCATTACAGACAAGTTCTCACTTCCATGCGTGCCGATCTCTCAGACCTCAGGGATACCGGCCAGTTCTATCTGGCAGGTGCCCCGCTGGTGAACAACGACATGAAGGATTTCGTTCGCCAAGACCTGGCCACCTTCGGTGTAGCCATTGCCGTAATCATGGTGATTGTGCTGCTCATCTTTTTCAGGAGTCTGGCCTGGGTATTCCTGGCACTGGTGTGTGCCGTGTTGAGCGTTCTGCTTGTTTCCGGGATAATCGGGTTGCTGGATTATCAGTTGACCGTGATCTCATCGAACTTTGTGGCCTTGCTGCTCATCTTCTCGATCGCTCTATCGATACACGTGATCATTCGCTATCAGGAAATCCAGTCCCTTAATCCAGATGCCAGTACCAAGGAAAACACCAGGACGGCGGCTTCACAGATAATTACTCCCTGCCTGTATATGGTCCTGACTACCGTGATAGCTTTTTTCTCGCTGACGGTCAGCGACATACGGCCGATCATCACTTTCGGTCACATCATGATCCTGGGCCTTTTCTGCGCGTTTTTGCTTACCTTCACGGTGTTGCCTGCACTGATAACGCTGTTTGAGCCCAGACCAAGGCAAGTGCAGAAAGACACTTCCTCTGTATTGCTTAACCGGGTACTCAATTTGGTTCTGGGAAACAAGATGATTGCAGCCGTTGTGCTGACAGCGATGTTTCTGTTCAGCCTAGTGGGGATCGGTCAGCTCACGGTGGAAAACCGGTTTATCGATTATTTCAAGAAGTCCACGGACATCTATCAGGGTCTGGCGGTGATCGACCAGGAGCTGGGTGGCATTTCCCCGCTGGAGGTCATTCTGGATGCTACACGGGAAACCGCACCGGAGATTGACATAGGCGAGGAAGACGACGAATTCGCCGAGTTTGATGACTATCTTGCAGGTCTTGAAGACACGCAGGATGATTTTACCGCTACAAGCTACTGGTACAACAGGATAGGGATCAGAAAGATCGACAAAATCCATAAGTATCTCGAGGGGTTACCTGAGATAGGTAAGGTACTGTCTCTTTCCAGTATCGAAGAGGTGATGCGGCTGGTAAACGATGGGGAAGAACTCGAGGACTTCCACCTGTCGATGATTTATTCGAAAGTGCCGGAAAACGTCAAACAGGCCATGATTGCCCCCTACGTCTCAACAGATGGGAACCAGGCCAGGATTCTTGCACGCATCAGGGACTCTGACCCTTCCCTGGTCAGGAACGATCTGCTGAACAAGATACGCACCGACATTGCCGGCAGTTATATCAAGGACAATGAGGACTTCAGGCTAACCGGGATCAGCGTGCTGTACAACAACGTTCTGCAAAGCCTGTTTCGCTCGCAAATCCTAACTCTGGGTACAGTGTTTGCCTGTATTCTGGTCGTGCTGGCATTCTTGTTCCGCAGCTTGAAGCTGGCCCTGATCGGTGCGCTGCCGAACATGTTCACTGTACTTTTTGTGCTGGGACTGATTGGCATGTCGGGGATTCCGCTCGATATCATGACGATCACGACCGCTGCCATTACCGTTGGAGTCGGTGTTGACTATGCCATCCACTATATTCATCGCTACAAGAGGGAACGTGCGCGCAAAAACAGCAACCTCGATGCCATCCGCACTGCACAGACTACGGCCGGCAAGGCACTTTACTTCACCTCGATCACCATCTCACTGGGATTCGTTATACTGGTGCTGTCCAGCTTTTTCCCTTCGATCTATTTCGGCATGTTGACCAGCATTGCCATGCTGATTTCCCTGTTCGCAACCTTCAGCGTGATCCCCCTGTTGCTTGAGACCACAGCCCCGGCGGGCTCTCATGAGGAACTGGTTCGCCTGTAAGGGAGTTCCGGAACTACCGGAATCGCTCTTCTGACTTCCCGCAGGGCTTCCTTGTCGACGCAGCCGACTCTCTCCTTGTCCGAGCAAAGCGCGGTGCGAAACCCGATGTAGTCGGGGGCAACGCGTATCAGTGTCGGGATATTTTCTATTGTCAAAGAGCCCGCCAGCCCTGTAAGCAGGCCGTACTGACGAGCACGATTGACGAAATACTCAAGCTGGAAGATGTTCCGGTGCTGAAGCAGGCTGCCCGAGACTTTGCCTGCAGTGTCCAGCATGACGCCTTTCAGCCCGGCATGCCTCGCGCTGCGGATGATATGGTCGGTGTCGAATTCTGTATCCACAAACAGAACTGCAATAATCGCGATGCCCTTGCGTGAACAGGATGCAAGAGCGGGCAGGCAATCTTCAACATGGCGTTGACTGAACAGGCCGACTTTCACGTAATCGACTCCGGCTTCTGCAGTTTTCATGACCTGCTCCTTGATTGCGAAAGGGTTGGCAGGCATGTCGCCGATGGTGGCGCTGATCAGGCATTTTTCCCACAACTCGTCAACGATGCGGTGTATGGTATCCAAGGGAACGGCCCCCAGGGCACCCTGGCGCGGTTCCTTCAGGTCGACGATATCGACGCCTTCCCGGCATGCCAAATCTGCCTCTTCCATGTTTCGAACGCTTGCAAGCATCCCGGTCATTGCCGGCCCTCCTTCTTTGATGTCTGAAAACTGTCCACTTTCGTCATCAGCCAGTCCCAGGCCTCCTGCTCACGCGGACCTGCCGTCTTATCTACAGGTGTTCTCAGGTACTCGATTTCCTGGCGGATTCTTGCCTGGGGCAGCATGTGCAGTCGACTGACCAGGATAGCAAGTTCAATCACTGCGGACTGTGCACGATTATAGCCATGGAAAGGTGCATGAATCGCCTCATGCACGGTTTTGCAGGAATACCTTGGCCGCACCGGGTCGTCCACCTTGCCAGTCACTTCCAGTTCTGTATGGGCCAGACAATCTTCAAGGCGTACCCCCTGGATGATTTCAGTGCTGCATGTCGGCCAGTCGTTGCGGCCGGTCAGACAGCCGGCGTAGATGCGCACGTCGTCTGTGTAGTTCAGCGTTGCAGTTCCTTGTCTTTCCAGGTTGTCCAGTGTGGTGGACGGCTTGAATGGCAGGATGATCAGGTTTTTTCCATCTTCATGAATCCCCATGGGGGCGATATGCACATCGTCGTTTTCCCTGAGCGTGGTAACGATGCATTCCCTGATGAATGGCATGCTAGTTTTTCCCTCTGCTTTTCCGTTTGGCCTTGCGGGCCCTTCGGGTGTGCATGGTTGAACCCGCTGCCTTGTATCGGCTGAGATCTTCCGCCTCCTTGCGGGTAGCCACACCCCAGTTCAGTTCTTCATCCTGCTCGTACCTTTTGCCAAGCTGCCACGCAATCTGTGCGCGCGCATGCTCGACGCCGAGGTAGAAGGCGTGGCCGCTGTCGTTTTCTATGTCCAGGTGCGGGTAAATTTCGTACGGGTCCGTGGTGGTTTGCATGCCGTCGCGGTTGTAGGTGTGAATACCTTTGCTGCTGAGCTGTATGCGGTAGTTCGGGTCCTTGACCTGCTCGGCGAGTTCCTCGATTTCCTCGACAGTATAGGGGAAGGGCTCACATTCATGCAGGCCCATCAGGCCATTGTCATAGCCCTTGGGTGGAACGTTGTCAATTTTCGCGGCATGCATGATGCGCCGTGCAAGGTCTGCCTCGCGTACTGCGTGTCGGCAGTGTTCACTGACCTCCGTGACCAGCAAGTGCTGGATTTCAAGCTCTGACATGATGCCGGACAGAAGGGCACTGGTGCCTGCCGAGTCTGCATGCGTGAGTTCTGTCAAATTTCCGGTACCCATGATGATCTCGGCATTCGGGAAAAGCTTGCGCAAATTGCGATAGCGTACGATAGATTCGGTAAAACCGAAGTGAATCGGATCAAGGATCGAGTCGGCAATAAATGGCTTGCCACGCTTTGACAGAATGCGCATTGACCGGTACAGGGACCTGGCATTGTTCGGTGGACTGCCGATCACTATGGGTATGGCGTCCACTTCTTCTGCGATCCACAGGCTTTTTTCATTCAGGCTGAGGAGATAGTCGGCTCCCGCATTGGCTCCTGAAATCAGATCTTCTGGTTCCAGCGAGTCGATGCTGACCTTGAAATTTTCGCCTTTAAGTGCCTCTACGGACTCTGCAAGGTGCGGGAATGTGACACCGGGCAGGCAACCAACGTCGATGACGTTGGCGCCATCCTGTTGATAGGTTCGTGCCCGTCTTACTATCTCCTCGACGGACATGTTCGGAGCGTCCACGATTTCTGCAAAAATTTGCACGCTGTAGGCACTCAGGTCTGTTTTTTTTATGGATTGACCGAGGTATGCGGGCAGATCCTTGAGTTCTGTGGGACCGCGTTCGACCGGCGTCTTCAGGGACTTGGAAAGAGCCTCGATCTCACCACGGCAGCGTCCAGGGATGATGATCCGGTTTGCCTGCCCTGTATCACCGAGGCGTTTTTCGATCAGCTTGGTGGTCATCAGTGCAGCTACGCTGACCCCAAGCTGGCGCACTTCATAGGTAAAATCCGTCGGTTGCATGGTATCCAGGACGCGCCGCAAGCTTTTTTCGGCAAGTTTGCCAGTCAGAAATAGGATATGTTCGCTCATGCCCGTGATGAAGATAGGGTGGTCCGTGCAAATTGCCGAGATCAAGTATATCCCACTTGTAATGATGGGCCTGAATAAGCCACACCTGGTATCGAATTCTGCAGCAACGATCTTTGGACAGGGTTAGGGTTTGTCAGGTCTGGTGCGTGTCAACGCCTATTGCTGGTACCCTTTATTACGGTATCATACGTGCCCTGAGTCCACCCGGAAAACATGATGGAAACCAACGCACTACAAAATCTGATCGATGATCTGCGTGCGCGCACCATGAACCTAAGGGGGTATCTTTGACTACGATGACAAGTGCGAACTCCTGCATGAGCTCAACAAGGAGTTAGAGAGCCCGGATATCTGGAATCAGCCTGAAGTTGTGCAAAAGCTTGGCAAGCAGCGCACGGAGCTCGAGGCAGTGGTCCACACGATAGAGCACGTGGAACAGGGGCTTGCTGATGCAGGCAGTTTGCTTGAGCTGGCCATGGAGGAGGAAGACCCGGAAGCCATACAGGCCGTGGAAGAAGACCTGTTGGAACTGGAGTCAAGTGTCGCCAGGCTCGAGTTTAGCCGAATGTTCTCGGGTGAAATGGATGCCAGCAATGCCTTCCTGGATATACAGTCTGGCTCAGGAGGTACAGAAGCCCAGGACTGGGCGGAAATGTTATTGCGGATGTACCTTCGATGGGGCGAGCAAAAGGATTTTATAACCGAGTTGATCGAGGTTTCCCCTGGGGAGGTGGCCGGTATCAAGAGTGCGACGGTCAGGTTCGAGGGCGAGTATGCATTCGGGTGGCTCCGCACGGAAACCGGTGTGCACCGGCTGGTGCGCAAATCACCGTTTGATTCCGGCAACCGCAGACACACTTCCTTTGCGGCAGTATTTGTATCCCCCGAGGTGAATGACGATATTGATATCGAAATCAATCCTGCCGATTTGCGCATCGACGTGTACCGCGCAAGTGGCGCAGGTGGCCAACATGTAAACAAGACTGAGTCTGCCGTGCGCATCACACACCTGCCGACCGGGGTTGTGACACAATGCCAGAATGACCGCTCCAAGCACAGGAACAAGGAAACTGCCATGAAACAACTCAGGGCCAAGCTGTACGAGATGGAAGTCAAGAAACGTGACAGCGAAAAACAGGCCTTGGAAGAAAGCAAGGCAGATATAGGATGGGGTAGCCAGATTCGTTCATACGTGCTTGATCAGTCACGTATCAAGGACCTGCGCACCTCTGTTGAAACCGGAAATACACAAGCTGTGCTCGACGGTAATCTTGACACTTTTATCGAGGCAAGCCTCAAGAGCGGGGTTTAGGCAGGATGCAGGAAGAAGATCAGGCCAAGAACGAGAACAGGCTGATTGCCCAAAGGCGTGCAAAGCTGGCTGAGCAGAGAAAAAAGGGCGCCGCCTTTTCGAACCACTTTCGAAGAAACGCTCTTGCCCAAGACCTGCAAGACACGCTCTCGGGGAAATCAAAGGATGAGCTCATTGAGCTGAACCAGTGTGTGGCCATCGGTGCACGCATCATGGGGAAGCGAAGTTCCTTTTTGGTGTTGCAGGATATGACAGGCCGCATACAAGCCTATCTTGATCGCAAGAGTTCATCTGAATCGCTCATTCAAGACGTTGATACCTGGGATATCGGGGATATTGTGGGAGTGACCGGCCCCGTGCACAAATCCGGCAAGGGCGATCTGTATGTAAAGATCCAGTCCGCTGTGCTGTTGACCAAGTCACTGCGACCCTTGCCTGAAAAATTCCACGGGCTGACTGACCAGGAGCAGCGGTATCGGCAACGCTATGTCGACTTGATCATGAACCGGAGTTCGCGTGAGGTTTTGAAAAAACGCACCGAAATCATCCGGTGCCTGCGGCAATTTCTGGTCAAGCGCAATTTTGTTGAAGTCGAGACACCCATGATGCAAACCATTGCAGGAGGTGCTGCGGCAAGGCCGTTCGAGACCTACCACAATGCGCTTGGTAGACCCCTGTACATGCGTGTAGCACCTGAGCTGTATCTTAAGCGGCTGGTCATCGGGGGCATGGAACAGGTTTTTGAAATCAACCGCAATTTTCGCAATGAGGGATTGTCCACCCAGCATAACCCTGAATTCACCATGCTGGAGTTTTATCAGGCGTATGCCGATTTTCATGACCTGATGGATCTCACCGAGGAGATGATGCGCCAGGTTTGTAGCAAAGTACTTGATGGTCTCTCCGTGCAATACGGGGACGAGACCTTCGATTTCTCCAAACCTTTTCGCCGTATGACCGTGAAAGAATCCATATTGCATTTCAACTCTGCACTGGAGGCAGGCCAACTGGATACGCTTGCTGGTGCAAAAGAGGCAGCTGCCCAGCTGGAAGTGCCAATAGAGCCGAACTACAGGCTCGGCAAAATACAAACCGAGATCTTTGAAAAAACTGTCGAAGCACATCTTCGGGAGCCCACGTTCATCACGGCATTCTCAACCGATGTTTCTCCACTTGCCCGGAAAAATGATGACGATCCATCCGTGACAGACCGGTTTGAGTTTTTTGTGGGTGGAAGAGAAATAGCCAATGGGTTTTCGGAACTGAACGATCCGGAGGATCAGGCTGAGCGCTTCAGATTGCAGGCGGCAGAGAAAAAAAGCGGCGATGAGGAGGCCATGAGTTACGATACGGACTACATTCGTGCGCTGGAATATGGTCTGCCTCCCACCGCAGGGGAGGGCATCGGAGTAGATCGCCTTGTCATGCTACTGACCAATTCACCCAATATCCGTGATGTCATCCTGTTTCCGCAGATGAAACCGGAATCAGGCGACCAAGACGGGGATAGCTAAGGACTGTATCGAAGCGCAAACGCGCTGTCTCACCCTACAGCCGTCGCGCTGTATTTTTCAGTCCGGCCCAGACTGCAAAGAGTAAGGTAACTCCTGAAGCGAAATTGCAGGTCCGTCCGCCGATCCGATGCGCAAACATGGATCTTCTTCTTTTTGGGTGCGCAAAACGATGAGTGCGCTGGCGTGTCTTGCAGATACCATTTGTGAAACCACAACTTTCCCCAAGGGCTGATCGCCTTCTTCTGCGGAGAAAACGTTAGTTCCTGGCTCGGGCAATCGCTCGGTGGCAATGTTAGCCCGGTACATGCGCCGGTTGGGTTTGCCGAGATAATGAGTCCGTGCAACAACTTCTTGGCCCGGGTAGCATCCCTTGCTGAAACTTACTCCATCGATCAGTTCCAGATTTGTCATTTGCGGGGTAAATGCTTCACTTGTAAGCGCGGTAACCTGAGGAATTCCACACGAGATGTCGTGCAAGTCCCACAGGCGAAATGTTGCAAGCGGTAACTTTTCAGACAACTGGCTGCAAAGAGAAACTGCTGTTTCAGCATCGGCCATGATTAAAATCCTAACGTTCTCGCTTGGCAGGCGAACCAGTGTGGCTCCGTTTTCCTGGGTGCAGCCATATACTTTTTGCGGCAGTGTGATCCCCAGATTTTCGAATGCAGGCTCCACCCCGGGCCCGGCTACGCCGAATAAAACAGATTGTCCGGATGCATCGATCAGGTCGACCTGGGTGCGCAGCTTGTACATGACAAGTCTCCGGAGTGTGATCTCGATAACATCTTGTGGCAGGACCAGGAAATAGTCGGCGTCATGTTTGAAAATCAGGAAGATGGACAACACCCTACCTTTGGGACTGCAATAGCTGTTCAACTGGCCTGTATGTGCCGTGACCTGCTCCAGGTCGTTTGTAAACTGGCTGTGTAGAAAGGTCCGGGCTTCTTCGCCAGTTACGCGAATCAGGCCCAGAGGTGTAAGTTCACATACACAAGTGTCTTGTATGCTTGGGTAGGGCTGTGCGGAAGGTCCAAAGGAAGTCACCTTGCCGTTCTCGATTACGGCATCGTGCGCCTCTAGGAACTCTTGCCAGGCGCTGCTCATTTCAGGCTTGTCTGGGGATTGATCGATCACTGTTGTCTCTTGTGATTTCCGTGGGTCCATGCCTGCAGAGGGCTTAGCAGGCCTGTGTGAAACTCTTAACTGATTGTAATTATTGATATTATCTCAAAGGATATTCAATATAGCCAGCTAATCAGGTAGTATCTGATACCAAGAATAAAGCAATTGGATGACCTCTGTACATCGGCGGCGGGTCGTATAGAGGCCGTTTTCATAATCCATGTTTCCGCACTTAACCAAGGGAGTCTCTGGTGAATCCGGGTAGGCCATTATCACCGCATTTGCAGATCTATCGCTGGCCGCTTGCGATGGTCATCTCCATACTGCACCGCATCACGGGAGCTGCGCTTGCTGCAGGAGCCTTGTTGATGGTGGTGGTGCTGCTTTCGATCGCTGCTGGTCCGAGCGCCTATGATGTCCTGCGGGCCTATATTTCGACGGGTCTTGGCCAGGTTTTCCTGGTTTTATGGACTTTGGCGCTGTTCCTGCATTTGTTCAACGGAGTGCGCCACCTGGTTTTTGACGCAGGTCTGGGTTTTGGAATTGAAGCCACTCGAATCTCAGGAATCGTGGTCTTGTTGGCAACCGTTGTGTTCACGGTGGCCGTTTGGCTGGTTGTCTGGCTGCATCACGGAATGCAGGCGTAGATGACGTCGTTACGTACACTGTTGTCCGTGCTTCCCGGTGTTGGCAGGGAGGCTGTGGTGCATTGGTGGATGCAGCGCCTTACTGCGGCAGCACTGGTCCCCTTGGTCATATGGCTTGCCTTTTCCCTGGCAATGCTGGGCAATGCAAGCTACGAGACAATGGTAAGCTGGTTGAAAGCGCCATTTGTCACAAGCTTTTTGGCAATTTTTATTGCCTTGACCTTCTACCATACGAAGCTGGGTGTACAGGTCATCATCGAGGATTATGTAGGTGGGTGGCTGAAAACAGCCTCATTAATCCTGTTGAATGCCACATGTATTCTGTCGGCTGTTGCCGGGATTCTTGCGCTTTTAAAAATCACTTTGTAGAAAATCGAAATGAGCAAGGCGTACAGATTGACCGAGCATGCCTATGATGTGGTGGTTGTAGGCGCAGGTGGCGCCGGACTGCGTGCCACACTGGGCATGACGGCAAGCGGGCTTTCAACGGCATGTATCACCAAGGTGTTCCCGACCCGCAGCCATACTGTGGCGGCACAGGGTGGAATGAGCGCGGCCCTTGCCAATATGGGCGAGGATGACTGGCGCTGGCACATGTATGACACGGTCAAAGGCTCCGACTGGCTGGGTGACCAGGATGCCATTGAATACATGTGTCGCGAGGCGATTCCAGCCGTTGTGGAACTTGAGCACTACGGAGTTCCTTTCTCACGCACGGACGACGGGCGTATTTACCAGAGACCCTTTGGGGGCATGACCACTCGATATGGCGAGGGAATTGCACAAAGAACCTGCGCCGCGGCGGACAGAACCGGTCATGCAATTCTGCACACTCTCTATCAGCAGTCCCTGAAGCACAACGCAGAGTTCTTTATCGAGTACTTTGCAATCGATCTGCTGATGAATGATGAAGGGGCATGCAAAGGCGTGCTGGCCTGGGATCTCGCTACAGGGGAATTGCACGTTTTTCGGGCACACATGGTGCTGCTTGCCACAGGCGGTTATGGGCGCACTTATTTCTCCTGCACTTCGGCACATACCTGTACCGGGGACGGCAATGCGATGATCTTGCGCGCGGGGTTGCCGCTGCAGGACATGGAATTCGTACAGTTTCATCCAACCGGAATTTATGGCTCCGGATGCCTGATTACAGAAGGTGTGCGAGGAGAAGGCGGCTACCTGACCAATTCGGAGGGCGAGCGTTTCATGGAACGATATGCCCCGAACGCAAAGGACCTGGCCTCACGTGATGTGGTCAGCCGTTCCATGACCATTGAAATCAATGAAGGGCGTGGCGTGGGGGAAGAAAAGGATCACATACAGCTTCACCTGGAGCACCTGGGTGCGGACCTGATCAACTCGAAGCTTCCGGGGATTGCCGAATCTGCCAGGATTTTTGCAGGTATCGATGTCACGCGAGAGCCAATCCCCGTCTTGCCGACCGTGCACTACAACATGGGCGGTATCCCTACGAACTATCAGGGAGAGGTGGTGACCCTGAAAGACGATGACCCGGATCATGTGATTCCCGGGCTGATGGCCATTGGCGAGGCAGCTTGCGTGTCGGTGCATGGCGCCAACCGCCTGGGGTCCAATTCCCTGCTGGACCTGATTGTATTTGGCAGGGCGGCAGCACTTCGTGCCGTGGAACTGGTCAAACCAGGCCAGCCCCATGAAAAATTGAATGGTGCTGTAGTGGATGCTGTACTCAACCGTTTTGATAAACTGAGACATGCCAGTGGTGAAATTACGGTGGCCCATCTGCGCATTGAAATGCAAAAGACTATGCAAAGCCATGCTGCTGTTTTCAGAACCGGCGAGTTGATCGAGAAAGGGTTGATCCGACTTCGGGAACTGTTTTCCCAGATGGACAATTTAAGACTTAGCGATCGCTCCATGGTCTGGAATACAGATTTGGTCGAGGCCATTGAACTGACGAATTTGATGCCCCAGGCAATTGTCACTGCACAGTCTGCACTCAACCGCACCGAGAGCCGTGGCGCGCAGGCTCGTGACGACTATCCGGAACGTGATGATGAGAACTGGATGAAGCACACCTTGGCCACTATTGATGGGCATGGAGATGTGGCCATTGGATACAGGCCGGTGCACATGTATACCCAGACCGACGAGGTTGAGGTAATCCCGCCAAAGGCCAGGGTTTATTGAAAAGGATTAATGAATGGCACAGTTCAATCTTCCAGCAAATTCCGTAGTCAAGCCGGGCAAAACGTATCCTGCTGCTACCGGCGGCGGTCAGACGAAGAAAGTGGTTGTCTATCGTTATGATCCGGACAATAAGGAGAACCCACGCACGGACACCTACGAAATCGACCTGGACACCTGCGGGCCGATGGTGCTGGATGCACTGATCAAGATCAAGAATGAAATTGATTCCACCCTGACATTTCGCCGGTCGTGCCGGGAAGGCATCTGCGGTTCTTGCTCGATGAACATCAATGGTTCAAACACACTGGCATGCATCAAGGCCATCGAGGAGATCAAGGGTGACATCAAGGTTTATCCTCTGCCCCACATGCAGGTCGTCAAGGATCTCGTGGTGGACCTGAGCAGGTTTTATGCGCAGTACGCATCGGTCAAGCCGTGGATCAAAACCGAGGCACCAGCTCCGTCAGGACGTGAACGGCTGCAATCCAAGGATGACCGTGAAAAGCTGGAAGGCCTGGAGGAATGCATCCTGTGTGCGTGCTGCTCGACCAGTTGCCCCAGTTACTGGTGGAACAGTGACCGCTATCTCGGTCCTGCCGTGTTGCTGCAGGCTTACCGGTGGATTGCCGACAGCCGGGATGAGGCCACGGCCGAGCGCCTGGAGGAATTGAAGGATGCCTTCAAGCTTTATCGTTGCCATACCATCATGAACTGCACGAATACCTGCCCCAAGGGACTGAATCCAGCAAAGGCAATTGCGGAAATCAAGAAGCTTACCGCTGGTGCCGGAGGCTGAGGCAAATGCAGGAAAAGGCACAAAAACTGCTATGGCGCTGCCGGAGAGGCACCAAGGAGCTGGATATCCTGATGATGACATTTCTGGAGAACCATTACCGGAATGCTGAGCCTGCATTGAAGCATGCGTTCGAAGACATGCTGGAGATGCAGGACCCTGAGTTGTATGCCTTAGTGACGGGGATGCAGGAATCACATGATCATCACATCAACAAAGTGATCGAGTTCATGCGCGCCTGAAACCGGTTGCGGGGCATGCTTGTCCCTTTCTTTTTTGTAATTGTTGCAGCGTTTTCCGGTTATATGCCAGTATAACCGGACGTCGCGATGCATGTTTGAAGATGAGAAATCTGTCTTTACAAAAACGGTTTTTGGCGGACCCGTCACCCAACACTTTTGCCGGGCTGATGGAGATGTACGAGGCGAATTACATTCGTCTGCGCAAACTGTGTGGTACCAAGGACACCATGCCAGCCATTGCAGTGTCACGGATTCCACAGGGAATGGATTTGTATCTTCAGGTACTGGAGAAGACCCGGTACACCTCGACCATTGCGCTGACCTACTATTTCGCGGATGCAAAGAGCGGCTTGCTGGCCTACCCAAATCTCAAACTACGAATCTACTATGATGCATTGCAAGCTGAAGTGATCAGTCAGACCTTCCGGAACAAAAACATAAACAATCGTTCTTACAGACCCAGGACAAGCCCTTCTTTGCCGAAAAGGTGGCACCTGAATCGTTTCTTATTCAAATGGCTGTCGTATTGTGACAGGCAAGGACATTCTTTTGTAAAAAACGGTCAGTTGCGACAAAACAGATTGTCCACTGAAGATATCGTAACCCCATAGCTTTACATTTCTCTGCCGGGGATATATCTATGAGATATGTAATATTTATTCTATAAGTAATTAAATAATATATTTTTATTCAAAGAAGACCAACTTGGGCAGTGAATCCCGCCTAGCCGTAGAATGGCTCGCTGTATCAGTCAAAGCAGATCCTTGACCGCATCACGTTCTTCCAGCAGCTCTTTCTCTGTCGCCTGGACCATCTCCCGGCTGAAGTCATCAATTTCCAGATCGCGAACCACCTCGTATTCGCCATTCTTGCAACGTACGGGAAATGAAAACATCAGCCCTTCCGTAATCCCGTAGTCTCCGTTTGATACGATACTCATGCTCGTCCAGTCCTCGCTGGAGGTTCCAAATACCCAGTCACGCATATGGTCGATTGCTGCCGAGGCGGCCGATGCTGCAGAGGATGCTCCACGGGCAACGATTATTTCTGCTCCGCGTTTTTGCACACTGGAAAGAAAGGTTTCCTTATACCAGGCCATATCAACCAGCGAGGTGGCATTCTCACCGCCAATGGAGCAGTGGCTGATATCAGGATACTGCGTAAGCGAGTGATTGCCCCATACAGTCAGGCGGTTAATTCCGGTGACCGGCGTCCCGGTTTTCAGCGAGAGCTGATTGAGGGCACGGTTATGGTCAAGTCTCATCATGGAAGTGAATTGTGTGGGAGACAGGTCAGGAGCATTGTTCACGGCAATCAGACCATTGGTGTTCGCCGGGTTTCCAATAACAAGTACTTTTACATCACGGGAGCAATGGTCATTGATGGCGCGGCCCTGCGGCCCGAAGATTTTTCCGTTGTCACTTAACAGGTCACTGCGTTCCATGCCCTTGGTTCGTGGTTTCGAGCCTATGAGCAGGACATAATCTGCATCCTTGAAGCCAACGCTGAGGTCCGCTGTAACGATTACATCCTCAAGCAATGGAAAGGCACAATCCAGCAGTTCCATCTCGACACCTCGCAAAGCCTGCAACGCGGGCTCGATTTCAATCAGCTGGAGGATTACAGGCTGGTCAGCGCCCAGCATATCTCCTGCAGAAATTCGGAATGCGGCGGCATATCCAATATTTCCTGCGGCACCTGTGATAGCGATTCGTACTGCTGGTTTCATGTAGTGTTCCTTATAGAATTATCGTTCCGGGTGATATTGTTTTTCCAAATATTCAAGCGATTGCATTTCATTCAGCCGGCTCACCGTGCGTCTGAATTCTTCGCTGAGCCGTGTGCCTTGATACAGTGAATCTGGCCAAGCCTCGGCAGAGAGGATCAACTTTACATTACGATCATAAAACTCGTCCACAAGGTTGATGAATCTCCTTGCCTGGTCATCGTTGTTTCTGAAAACAGGCACATGCGAAATCAAAATGGTGTTGAAGCGCTTGGCTAGTTCAATATAGTCCGAGGTACCGCGTGGCTCTGCGCATAATTCCCGGAAATCAAACCATGCGATCGTGTCCGAGTGGCGTATGCTCTGCAGATTCCGGTTCCTGACCTGGATTTTCCCCCAGGAACCATCATTTTTTTCTGCGCACAAGCTCAGAAAGTGATGTTCAAGCCAGTCTTGCGAGGCATCGTCGATGGGGGTGTTGTAGATCCCTTCTGTTTGCATGAGCTCGAAGCGGTAGTCCGTTTCACCGTCGAGCTGCACTACCTTCATGTGTGTTTGCAACAATTCAATAGCAGGTAAAAACCGTTCACGCTGCAATCCGTTTGTATACAGCAGATCCGGCCTTGTGTTGGAAGTTGTGACTAGGATGGTTTTATGCTCAAAGAGCCCTTGCAGTAACCCTGAAATAATCATGGCATCTCCGATGTCATGCACAAAAAATTCATCGAGACAGAGCACCTTGGCCTTGTCAGCAAATTTGCGGGCGACTCGTTTGAGAGGATCGGCCTCATCCCTGCAGTGCTTCAGCAAGCCATGGGCCTCATCCATGAACTGGTGGTAGTGCAGGCGCAATTTTTGCTGTATATGCAGATTGGAGAAAAACAGGTCCATCAGAAACGTCTTGCCACGACCAATCCCTCCCCATATGTATAGCCCCTTGATATCTGCAGGGTCTTGCCCGCTAGGCAGAAAGCTCGTAATGCGCTTTAGCAGTCCGGGTTTCGAGTCGTGGTGATTGAGTCCGTGATGTAGGGCTTGGAGTGCCAAGACTGTTTTTTCCTGATCCGAATCCTGTACGATCTGCTGTGTTTCAAGCAGTTCCTGGTAAGCTGATTGAATCATTCTGGCTTGTTTGTGGGACCCAAAACCCGCTTGCACAAATTTGGCTGATATTCCTTTTTCGGGTGCATACTATATACCGCAAGGAATCCGTCTGGCCACGTAACGACCCGGTGAAGGTGTCTGCATGAGTTCAAGGCGGTGTGACTGTCTGGATGATGCATGGTGAGGATAGTGTAATGATTTTGTCTTTCCAGGCGCAGGCCTCAAGGGGTAGGGCGCATATTTTGGAGGATCCTGACCTCCAACTTCCGGTTTGACCAGCGGATAATTTTGCAAATGTCGCTAGGTCCGCTCATGGTCGATCTTCGTGCAGATTCATTATCTGCACAGGAAAAAAGACTTTTGCTGTCGCCCCAGGTCGGCGGTGTGATTCTTTTCAGCAGGAATTTTACATCAGTTGACAGCCTGACAAGCCTGGTCAGTGAAATTCATGCCCTACGCCATCCAAGATTGCTGGTTGCCGTGGATCAGGAGGGAGGGTGTGTACAGCGGTTTCGCGAGGGATTCACCCAATTACCCGCGATTCAAGAACTGGGAAGAATCCATGACACGGACTCACGCAGAGCGTGTGAACTGGCTGAGGTTACAGGATGGCTCATGGCCACAGAACTCAGGTCTGTCGGGATCGATTTCAGTTTTGCGCCGGTCCTTGATCTGAACCTTGGAATTAGTCAGGTGATTGGCGAGCGTGCTTTTCACAAGGACCCGGAAATTGTTGCTTTGCTGGCGATGCACTACGTTCGCGGGATGCGCAGCGCAGGCATGCAAGCCGTTGGCAAGCACTTCCCAGGGCATGGCGGTGTTGCGGCGGACTCGCACATTGACATGCCTGTGGATACCCGCAGCTACCCGGATCTTGTCATGCAGGATATCCTGCCATTTCGGCGCCTGATCAATCAGGGCATTGCGGGGATCATGAGTGCGCATGTTGTATACGAGAGGATAGACAAGGAAGTGGCAACCTATTCCAGGAAGTGGCTGCATGCAGTATTGCGTGAGGAGCTGGATTTCAAAGGTGCGGTGTTCAGTGATGATCTCAGCATGAAAGCTGCGGCTTGCAGTGAAGAGTATCTAGTGCGCACACAAAAAGCTCTGCAAGCCGGTTGCGACATGGTACTGATCTGCAATGAGAATAAGCAGGCTGTTCAGGTTGCAGAACAGTTGACGAATCAGGACAATCCGGCATCCCAGATTCGCTTGGCTCGCATGCATGGTGGGAAGCATGCAATTCCCAATAAAGATCTGCGCGTCAGGAAGGCATGGCAATCTGCGGTATTACAAGTAGAATCGTATCTGGATTCCTCCAGCAGTGATCTGCTGATTTAATGGCATACATCCCACAGCAATAAAGACAGTATGGACAGCACATATCTTTCAGGGATTTTCGGAAATCTGTGGCCACATGACATTTCCCCCACCTGGGTAATCCAGGTGTTTGTCGTAGTATTCGCTGTCCTCTTGTTTAACTCTTTTGTAAGCCTGTTTTTGCGGAGGCTGGAAAAAAATGTCCAGCGCTCGGCAAACCCCTGGGATGATGCATTTGTTTATGCCGTTCGCAAACCCTTGCAGGTATTGATCTGGGTGGTCGGAATTTTGTTTGCTGCTGACATTGTTGCCAGCAGAACAGAGGCAGAAATTTTCAAGGCGATTGATCCGGTACGAGATATTTCGGTGATCGCGATACTCACCTGGTTTTTGATCCGCTTTGTTCGAGAGTTTGAGAAGGCCTTCATCCGCAAGCACTCCCAGCAGGGGAGCAGTGTGGATGTGACCACGACCCATGCATTGGTCAAACTGGTCAATGCATCTGTTTTCATTACTGCAGCCCTGGTGATGCTGCAAACTCTTGGCTTCAGCATTTCAGGAGTTCTCGCTTTTGGAGGGATCGGCGGTATTGCAGTGGGTTTTGCTGCCAAAGACCTGTTATCCAATTTCTTTGGCGGCCTGATGATTTACCTTGACCGCCCGTTTAAGGTTGGGGACTGGATTTGTTCTCCGGATAAAGAGATCGAAGGCACCGTTGAGGAAATCGGATGGCGCCAGACCCGGATCCGGACATTTGACAAACGACCTCTCTATGTCCCGAACTCGGTTTTCGCGAGCATCATCGTAGAAAACCCTTCCCGCATGTCGCATCGAAGAATCTATGAGACCATCGGGATTCGTTACGACGATATCCATTCAATGGATATGATCGTACATGAAGTCAAGGATATGCTGAGACAGCATGAGGAGATCGATCAAAAGCAGACAATGATCGTGAACTTCAACCAGTTCAGTGACTCATCGGTAGACTTTTTTGTATACACGTTCACGAAAACCACAAACTGGATCCGGTTTCACGAGGTCAAGCAGGATGTCTTGCTGAAGATTTCCGAGATCATTGAAAAGCATCACGCAAGCATTGCCTACCCGACCCAAGTTTTGCACTTCGATCATACCGAGAATGAAGCTTCTCCGCCGCGAGCCTCCTAGCCCTGGGCATGCAAAGCAAGGTGTGTCGCTGGGGATTCTCAAGTGTCTGGTGTGGAGTCAGCATCCGGTTTCTGTGTAATGTCTAAGATGGCGGGCAGGCAATGGCGGTAAAGCGCCTCGCGATTATCGGAGGCACAGGGTTTGCTGCATTTGGCGATCTGAAGATTGTCAGGGAACAGCAAGTGGATACGCCCTTTGGGGCATGCAGCAGTGCGTTGAAAACTGTGGAGCTGGGAGGCGAGGAGGTTACTTTTCTACTGCGACACGGTCCTCTGCACAATATCCCGCCACACCAGGTAAATTATCGTGCCAATATCTGGGCATTGCATGAGACTGGCGCCACGCACATCATCGGCGTTGCTGCGGTTGGCGGCATCAACCAAGCCGCTTCACCGAAAAAGATTATCCTTCCCGACCAGATCATTGATTACACCTACGGCCGCAAACATACTTTTTTTGAAGAGGGTCTCGAGCAGGTGGCTCACATCGATTTTACCGAACCATTTTGTCGTGAACTCCGTGAAATCGTGCTTCGTGCTTCTGCTGACATTGATCTTGACCTTCTGGATGGTGCCACTTATGGAGTCACCCAGGGCCCCCGGTTGGAAACGGCCGCCGAGGTAAAGCGTATGGCCAACGACGGCTGTGACATTGTCGGGATGACGGCGATGCCTGAAGCATCCCTGGCGAGTGAACTGGGTATTTGTTATACAACGTGTGCGTTTTGTGTGAATTGGGCTGCAGGTTGCGCAGACAGCAAGGAAAAAATCGACATGGCCGAGGTACAAAAGACTGTAGGACAGGGAATTCTTGCCGTCAGACAGCTTTTGACCGCTTCTGCAAGACACTTTAACTCATGAGATGAAGCGTTCTTTTTGATTGACCGTGCTGCATCCGGTGACGTCAAGAAGTCTGTGCAGGCCCGAGGTCGATGTCGTTCGTGAAGGTGGCTTGCCCGTCGGGCATCATGTCGAATGCCAGGAAGGGCAGAATCAAGAGGTTTCGTCTTCGCTCTGTGCAGGGCGTATTTCTACCAGGATGCCAAATAACGGGTGATCAATGTAATGCAGTTCCTTGCTGCGCATTTTCCGGTGTATTTTCAGGGGAAAGTCTGCCAGAACACGGTCATGCTCTGAGACATCTGCCACTGACTCAGCATTCATGTTTTTGTTGACAGGCCTGCGATAGACGAGGTCCGTGAATACATGCAGGTAACGCTCGAGAACCACCTTGACCGTACCATCTAGCTCACTGATTGCATGCTCCTCCTGCATGCCCTGGTCCTCGGTGACCAGATAGACTGGCACGTGTTCACCAAAGTCATCGCTGTAGTCCAGCCCTGCCTGGATACGAACCGGAATGGCCTGTCTCTTTGCAAGACCAGGTTGCAGCCAGGCTACATGTTCCAGGATTTGATATTTTCCTGAAGCCGTCAATGCAGAAGCCTGGTCAGCCAGTTCAAATGCTTCCTGGGACAAGGGCAGAAAATCATGAAGGAGCGCACTGTCATCCAGCAAAATGGCATCCTGCAGATCGGGAAGTGCCGAGGGATCGGCCACCTGCGCCAAGGGTTGTTCAGGAGCGGGCACATTGGCAAAGAAGATCATCTCGACAATGTAGTCTTTCGCAAGACCAGACTGACAGGCACATAACAGAGAGAGGAACAAAATACAGTTTATTCGGGTCGGAATTCTCATGGTTCAAGAGCCCAAGATTCAGGCAGCCTGCTTGAGTTGGAGGCCGTTGAGTAATCCGCCGATGGTTTCAATTCGTTGCTGCACGTCTTCCATTTCAGCATATATCGTAAGTTTCTCTGCACTACTCAGCTTATACATGGAAGGGTTTTCCTGAACAAGTGCCAGCAGTTTGCTCACATCTATCTTATGTGATTTTGCAAAGCTCAGGTGCGCAGATTCGTTTCCAGCCCGTATCCGGGTTACATCATAATGCTCTGCAACTAGCTTGATCTGAGTGACACTGAAAAGGTTTTTTGCATATTCCGGCAGCAGACCGAATCGATCGATCAACTCAACTTCAAGGTCATTCAGGTCATCCATGTTTCTTGCGCTCGCGATTCGCTTATAGAGCATCAGCCGTGTGTGTACGTCAGGTACGTAGTCCTCCGGCAGCAGGGCTGGTACACCCAGGTCCACCTCTGTTCCATGATCAGAAGGCAGATCAGCGGAGGGGATTTCGCCTGCCTTGAGTGCAGCTACAGTGCGTGCGAGGAGCTGGTTGTACAGGCTGAATCCGATTTCATGAATTTGACCGCTTTGCTCTGCGCCCAGCAATTCGCCGGCACCCCGGATCTCCAGGTCATGGGTAGCCACCGTAAACCCGGCACCTAGCTCTTCCAGTGCTTCAATGGCTTCCAGCCGTTTTACAGCATTTTCCGACATTGCAGATTTAGGCGGGGCGATCAGGTAGGCATAGGCCCGGTGACTAGACCGGCCAACCCTTCCTCGGATTTGATGAAGCTGAGACAGCCCCAGCTTATCCGCACGATTGACAATGATCGTATTGGCCGAAGGGATGTCGATCCCGTTTTCTATGATCGTAGTGCACACCAGGACATTGAAGCGCTGGTGGTAGAAATCAACCATGATCTGTTCCAAATCCTGTTCGGGCATTTGACCGTGTGCAACCCCGACAACGGTATTGGGCAACAATTTCCGAATCTCTCTGGCGGTTTTCTCGATACTGCGGACCTCGTTGTGCAGCAGAAAGACTTGCCCACCGCGCTTGAGTTCACGGAGACAGGCTTCGCGTATGGTGTGTGTGTCCCACGTGCCGACGAAAGTCTTGATTGCATGGCGATGACTGGGTGGCGTTGCAATAATGGACAGGTCACGCAATCCACTCAGTGACATGTTCAGTGTTCTTGGAATGGGGGTTGCTGTCAGGGTCAGGACATCTACCTCGGCGCGCATTTTTTTAAGAATCTCTTTCTGGCTGACGCCAAACCGCTGTTCCTCATCAACAACAATCAAGCCAAGATTTTTGAATCTGATGTCAGTGCTCAACAGTTTGTGCGTACCGATAACGATGTCAATGCTTCCGTCAGAGAGACCGGTTTTGGCGGCACTTTGTCTTTTACCTGATACAAACCGCGAGACATGCTCAATGCGTACCGGCCAGTCGGCAAAGCGGTCACTGAAGCTTTGGAAGTGCTGCATGGCAAGCAGGGTCGTGGGTACCAGCACGGCAACCTGTTTTCCTGCCAGAGCGGCAACAAAGGCAGCACGCATGGCGACTTCAGTCTTGCCAAAGCCGACATCGCCGCAGACGATACGGTCCATGGGCTTTTTCGACTTCATGTCGTCTATGACGTCGTCAATCGCCTTTTGCTGGTCCGGAGTCTCCTCATAGGAAAAAGTGGAGCCGAACAGATTCAACTCCTGATGGTTGATGACATACTGGTAGCCCTTTTTGGCCTCACGCCGCGAGTAAATGTCGAGCAGTTCGGCAGCTACATCGCGGGTGCGTGCCACGGCACGACGTTTTATATTTTTCCAGGCTTCGCCCCCCAGGCGGTGAAGGGGTGCGTTGTCTTCCGATGCTCCCGTATAGCGACTGACAAGATGGAGTGAAGACACAGGCACATACAGGAGGTCCTGGTTTGCATACTCGAGCACCAGGAATTCGGTTTCTGCTCCACTGAGATTCAAAGTTTTCAGCCCCCGGTACCGTCCTACACCATGGTCTTCATGCACCATGGGCGCTCCTTGGGCCAATTCAGAAAGATCCCGGATGAGTGCCTCGGCATCCCGTATGTGCCGTCTGTATTTCCTTTTCTGTTTTACGCGCGCGCCAAACAGGTTGCTTTCAGTGACGATCGCAATTTCGTTTTCAGGTAGAAGCAGGCCTTCCTCCAAGGGCCCGACTGTGATTGCTAGGGAGAGCTCGGAGTTGATGAATTCCTGCCAGCTCTTGATAACCTTGGGGCGTATGCCAAACCCTTTCAATACATCACACAGGTACTCCCTTCTGCCGGGTGACTCGGCAAGGAACAGTATTTTGCAGTTGCTGGTTTCTATAAACTGAACGAGTTCCGTAGCCGGATTGTTTACCCTTGAATTTATGGCAAGGGCAGGGAGTGCCCGGGTATGAAAGTTGTGCTGGTCTTGGCGCGGGCGCTCGATCTTGAATTGCTGAATCTGGATGGTGTTGAATTTCTGCAGACCGTTCTCAAGGTCTGCGGTGGAAATCCATAGTTGGTCGGGATTTAATGGTGGGCGTTCCGGGTCGTATTTCCGTTGTTCGTACCTTGAAAACACCTCGCTCTCAAAATCCTCTGCGGCCTCGATGCTGTTTTCAAATAAAACCAGCCGGCATTCATCGGGGATGTAGTTGAAGAATGTACTGGTTTGCTCAAAAAATAACGGGAAGTAGTATTCCACTCCACGCGGTAGATTGTGGTTGCTGACTTCCCGGTAAATTACACTGTTGTTCGGATCACCTTCGATTTGGACCCTGTAGTTTTTTCTAAATCGTTTGACGGCACTTTCGTCGGTAGGGAATTCGCGTGCAGGAAGGATTTGAAACCCGTCGACCTTGTGAGCCGAGATCTGGTTGTCAGGGTTGAAGGTACGGATGGTATCAATCTCGTCATTGAACAGGTCGATCCGGTAGGGTTGCAGGCATCCCATGGGATACAGGTCGATAATGGAGCCGCGAACGGCGAACTCCCCGTGTAGCATGACCTGGGATACGTACTGGTAGCCCGCCTTGACCAGGGTTTTCCTGAAATCTTCAGGATCAAGCTGGTCTCCAGTCGCGAGATTCAGTATCTGGTCCCTTATGAACGATTCGGGCGAGAGCCGGCTCATGAAGGTAGCGACCGGGATAATCAGAGTGCGACAACGAGCATCAAGAAGTGAACGCAAGGTGAGCAGCCGGTCCGAAATGATGTCTTCGTGGGGAGGGAGTGCATCATATGGAAGGGTCTCGTAATCCGGAAACAAAAAGATCTCGACAGAAGAGCTACAGAAAAAAGACAGTTCACTTTTCAGAATGCCCGCGGTCTGGATATCCGGTGTGATGATCAGGGTCATGCCCTCATATCCTTCAATGGCTTTCGACAGTGCCAGGCTCTTGCTGCAGCCATAGGTCTGGCCCCAGGTGATCCGGGGACAGATCGTGTCAGGCTGTGGGGGATGGAAGATATCCATGACCTAGGGAGTGCTGGAGTATGAGAGAAACATGGCCGTTACTTGCGCATCGCAGCGGTCGCTGATCTTCGTATTTGATGTCTTTCCAGATAGCGCAGGAGTTACCTGCATGCCTCTTGCACACACCCAATGGTTCGTTTTTTCAAGGCTCTGCATGTTAAGATTCTTTGCGGCTAGATAAGTCAGCTGTGCCAGTTCTGTATTTTACCTGATCAAGTTCGATGCGATGCCTATTCCAGCACCAAGGGTACTCGAAGCACATGACCTGAAGTGTATACGAGGGGGCAAGGAACTGTTTTCCGGTTTGGGGTTCTCAATCATCTCAGGAGAAACTCTGGTGGTGAGAGGCAGTAATGGCAGTGGTAAGACGAGCTTGCTTAGGATTATATGTGGGTTCAGCCAGCCTGCCGAAGGCCGGGTGACCTGGTGCAGTGAACCCATATACGGGCATGAGAATTTCCGGCAACAGGTGTCCTATGTGGGTCATCAATCCGGTGTCAAACCGGACCTGACAGTGCTGGAGAATCTTGTATTTATGCAACGTTTGGCAGGCGAAAGCAGCAAAGAATCTGAAGTCAAGGAAGTTGTCCGCACCGCGGGCTTGTTCGGGCAACGAAACATGATGACAGGCAAGCTCTCTGCTGGGCAGAAGAGGCGCCTGGCACTGGCCAAGTTGCAGTTGCAACGAAGAGCGATCTGGGTGCTCGATGAGCCCCTTACGGCATTGGACAAGGAGTTTATCGGTAGCTTCGAACAGGTATTGAAGGATCATCTCGAAAACCGGGGAATCCTGGTGGTCACAACACATCGCGAATTGAAGATTCCCGAACACCGGGTAAAGCGAATCGAGTTGTCATAATCATGCTGGGTGTATTTTTTACCATTATCCAACGAGACCTGTTGCTGGCCTACCGCAGGCGCGCAGACTTGATGAACCCGGTTCTGTTCTACGTGATCGTGGCGACCCTTTTCCCCTTGGGAGTCAGTCCAGATGCCGAATTTCTGGGAAGGTTGGCACCGGGACTGGTATGGGTCACCACATTACTGGCGGCCCTGATTTCCATGGAGAGTATTTTCAGGCAGGATTTTGAAGATGGCAGCATTGAGCAGTTGCTCTTGAACCCCTATCCTTTCTCGTTGCTGATACTCGGGAAAGTGGTTGCGCACTGGCTGATTACAGGGGTCCCCATGCTGCTGATTGTGCCGTTGATGGCGATGCTTTTGCACATGCCTGTACAGGCAGTCCCGGTGCTGTGGGTCACGATTTTGCTGGGTACCCCGATACTGAGCCTGATCGGTGCGATTGGTGCCGCGCTTACCGCAGGCTTCCGTGGCGGCGGTGTATTGCTGGGTCTTCTCGTGTTGCCACTGTATGTACCGGTTTTGATATTCGCATCGTCAGCGGTCAGTGCCGCTACGGATGGGCTTGCTGTTTCGGGACAGCTGGCCATGCTGGGATCGGGTTTGATCCTGGCACTGGTATTGGCACCGCTTGCCATCAGTGCTTCATTGAAAATAAGTATGGATTAAGCGATGTGGAAATTCCTTTATAGGCTGTCTTCGCTGAAGTATTACTACGAGTGGTCCGGGAGATGGGTGCCCTGGCTGCTGGGCAGTACTGCAGTTTTGATGTTTGTGGGACTTTACTGGGGACTAGTGGTCGCACCATCGGATTACCAGCAGGGTGAGTCGTACCGGATCATATATGTTCATGTCCCGTCTGCATGGATGTCGATGTTTGTATACGTCGTAATGGCGGGTGCTGGCTTTATTGCCATTGTGTGGAGGACGAAGCTGTCGGAGATCGTGGTATCGGAGTGCGCTGTAATCGGTGCGATGTTCACGGCACTGGCATTGGTTACCGGCATGTTGTGGGGTAAACCGACCTGGGGAACCTACTGGCAGTGGGACGCAAGATTGACCTCGGAGCTGATTCTGCTGTTTTTGTATTTCGGGATTATCGCTGTCCATTCCGTCATCGAAGAACCCCGCACTGCAGCCCGCGTGGCGAGTATCCTGGCCATTATCGGGGTAATCAATATACCCATCATTCACTATTCTGTAACATGGTGGAGTTCACTACATCAGCCCAATATGCAACTGATTTCCAAGACGCCGTCTGTACACCCGAGCATGCTTTACCCGCTACTGGTCATGGCAACTGCCTTCCAGCTGTATTTTGTGAGCCTGTTGTTCATTCGCATGCGAAATGCGATCTTGTACCGGGAACGTCTTACTAGCTGGGTTCAGGATATTTTGACAAGAGATTGATTATGCAAGAATTCTTCTACATGGATGGCAAGGCATTCTACGTCTGGGGGGCCTATGGCATCACGTTGGCTGCATTGGCCCTGGGCCTGGCACTTGCCAGCCTGCGCAAGAAAAAGATTCGCAGGGAAATTGAAGAGAGTCTGGAACGGTAGCTCAAGACAGTATGCGCGCGCAAAGAAAACAACGTATGATTTTTATCGTCATCCTTTTGGCAGGTCTCAGTTGTGCCGTGGCCCTTGCCCTGTATGCAATGCGACAGAACATCATGTTGTTTCACACGCCGTCCGAGGTCGTTGCAGGTGAAGTGCCAGGAAACAGGCTGTTCAGGCTCGGTGGACTCGTGGTCGCCGGCAGCGTGATCAAGGCAGGCGACGGGCTGACTACAGATTTTGGCCTGACGGACCTGAACCAGTCCATCACGGTACGCTATACGGGTTTGTTGCCCGACCTGTTCCGCGAAGGCCAGGGCATCGTTGCGCAGGGGGTCTTGAATGAAGAAGGTGTGTTTGTTGCGCAGGAAGTGCTGGCCAAGCATGATGAAAATTACATGCCACCCGAAGTGGCCGCCAGCCTGGAAGCGTATCGTGATTCACTTCCGGGAAGCATGGCGGAGTATGGCCGCGAAGCCCCGTGATTCCTGAAATCGGCCATTTTGCCCTGATCATCGCCCTTTGTCTGGCATTCGTGCAGACTCTGGTGCCCCTGCTGGGTGCTCAGACACACACGGCCCAGTGGATGGCCGTGGCCAAACCTGCAGCCCGTGGACAGCTTTTATTCATTGCCATTTCCTATGCCTGCCTGACCTACAGCTTCATTATTGACGATTTCTCCGTATTGTATGTAGCAAACAATTCCAATACGGCATTGCCACTTCATTACAAGGTTTCAGCGGTTTGGGGTGCGCATGAGGGCTCCTTGTTGCTCTGGGTTTTGATGCTAGGGTTCTGGACCGTTGCGGTGACAGTTTTTAGCACCAGCCTGCCCAGGGACATGGTTGCCCGTGTTTTGGGGGTCATGGGCTTTGTAAGTGTCGGATTTTTGCTGTTCACGCTGCTGACCTCAAACCCCTTTGAGCGCATTTTTCCATCTCCGGTCGAGGGCAGGGACCTGAACCCCCTGTTGCAGGATCCGGGTCTGGTCATGCACCCTCCCATGCTGTACATGGGGTATGTGGGGTTTTCGGTAGCCTTTGCCTTTGCCATTGCGGCCTTGCTGGGAGGCAAGCTGGATTCCATATGGGCGAGATGGTCCCGGCCCTGGGTGATCTACGCTTGGGTGTCCCTGACCATCGGCATCACCTTAGGAAGCTGGTGGGCATACCATGAGCTGGGCTGGGGTGGATGGTGGTTCTGGGATCCTGTTGAGAATGCTTCGTTCATGCCCTGGCTGGTGGGCACGGCACTGGTTCATTCCCTGGCGGTGACGGACAAGCGCTCGAGCCTGAAAAACTGGACAGTGCTGCTCGCCATTCTTGCCTTTTCACTGAGCCTTCTTGGAACCTTTCTAGTGCGTTCAGGTGTGCTGGTGTCGGTGCATGCGTTTGCTACGGATCCCGCGCGCGGACTGTATATCCTCATGTTCCTGGCGGTGGTTGTCGGGGGCTCGTTGAGCCTGTATGCCATACGTGCGCCCTACATCAAGTCTACAGGGCAATTTGAAGTCTTCTCCAGGGAAACCGCGCTGCTGATCAATAACGTGCTGTTGCTGGTGGCCACGCTGACGATCTTGGTGGGCACTCTGTACCCCTTGTTCGTCAGCGCCCTCAATTTACCGTCGCTGTCTGTTGGTAAACCCTATTTCGACCTGGTGTTTTCAGCCTTGACCTTGCCACTGGTGCTCGTCGTCGGTATCGGGCCCTTCATGCGCTGGAAGAGCACGCCCATAAATCAGGTATTCAAGCGCTTGTTCAAAATTGCTGCAATCGGGCTCGTCATAGGGCTGGTATTGCCCGTGATGGTTGCTGGGAGAAGTACCATCCTTGTCACACTGGGCGTTACACTGGGAGCGTGGTCTATCGCCTCTGCCGTGTACTACCTGTCCAAGAACATTCGCCTGACGGAGCATGGCATGCACATTCTCCATCGCATCCGGAAGATCCCGCATGCAATCTGGGGCATGTCGCTGGCGCATCTTGGGGTCGGAGTATTCGTGCTTGGTGTGACACTTGTCAGCGCATTTGAAGAAGTACGCGAGCTACCCATGCAAGTCGGGCAAGAAGCAGAGCTGTCGGGCTATCTGTTCCGGTTTGATGGAGTCAGGGATGTGCAGGGTCCGAATTATTTTTCCAAGCAGGCCTCCGTGCGGGTTTTCAAAAACGGTGAGCCTGTCGCGTTGCTCTTGCCGGAAAAGCGCACCTATCTCGTCCAGCAAAATCCCATGACAGAAGCAGGTATTGAAAGCGGGTTTTTACGCGATGTGTACGTGGCACTTGGCGAGCAGGTCGACGATCGTACCTGGGGCATGCGGCTGTACTACAAACCCTTTGTGCAATGGATTTGGCTTGGAGCGACGCTGATGGCGGCCGGCGGGATTCTCGCAGCATTGGACCGCCGTTACCGCCTGAAACTGAAACGGCGCAGAAAGACCGCGGCACAGGGCTTTCACGAGCGGCAAGCTACTGCTACTTCGTGATGTCGGCATGTCCAAGTATCTCGTTCCCGTCATCGCGTTTTTCATACTGGCAAGCTTTCTGTTTGTTGGCTTGTACAGGGATCCTACTGAGGTTTCTTCCCCGTTGGTCGGCAAGCCGGTCCCTGAATTTTCGCTGCCACGGCTTGACAACAGCGAGGTTTTGTTTTCAGAAAGTGAATTTCTGGGCAAGGTGAGCCTACTTAATGTCTGGGCTAGTTGGTGCGTCGCATGCCTAGAGGAGCATCCTGTGCTGAGCGAGCTGGCGCGCCGCAATGCGGTCATCATATATGGATTGAACTACAAGGACGATGTCATCAAGGCGCGCCAGTGGCTGGTCGAGCACGGAGACCCCTACTTGGCACATGCAGTGGATGCATCCGGTCGGGTCGGGATCGAGTGGGGAGTGTACGGGGTTCCTGAAACGTTCGTGGTCGACAAGAAGGGCATCATCCGTTACAAGCACATCGGTGTGGTCACGCAGCAGGATGTCGAGGAGAAGTTGTTGCCGCTGATAGGCCAGTTGCAGAGCGAGGTCCTGTAGGTGCGAAAAGCCTGCTACATGGTCACCGTATTTTTGCTTAGTTTTACCGCACTGGCGCAGCCAGGCACCTTGGCCCCAGAGCACGAAAAACGCTATTACTCCCTGCTGGACGAACTGCGTTGCCTGGTTTGTCAGAACCAGACCATTGCAGAATCCGATGCGGACCTGGCCAAGGACTTGCGCGGCGAGGTCAGGAAAATGTTGCAGGCAGGAGCCACGGATTCCGAAATCACGGAATTCATGGTCGACCGGTATGGCGATTTCGTGCTGTACAGGCCACCGGTCAAGCCCAGGACATGGCTGCTGTGGTTTGGTCCTCTCATTTTTCTTGTGATCGCACTGGCGGTGCTGACCCGGCTACTGAGGAAACAGAAAAAGGCAGGCAGCATGGTACTCACGGAAGATGAGCAGGCAAAAGTTGATTCGATCCTGAGTCGCACCGAGGAATAGCCCGGTGCTTGCGTTCTGGATCATAAGCGCATTCCTGGTGGTGGTCGCACTAGCCATTGTATTGCCGTCCCTAGTTGCAAGAGACGAACGTGCGGATGGCAGCCGCCAGGCCATGAATCGGGCTGTATTTGACCGAAAGCTCAAGGAGCTTGACGAAGACCTCAAGAGGGACCTGATTGGCAGGGAACAGTTCGAGGCTGCCCGCGCTGATCTGAAGCGCACCCTGATTGATGATCTTGCGGATTACAGCCAACCTGTCTTCAAAAAAAGTGGCAAGGCGATGGCCGTTGCGGTCCTGCTGGCGGTGCCCGTGATTTCCGTGTTCATGTATCTGAAAGTTGATAACGGCCTGGCTTCATTGTCTGATGATTTTCAGGCAGGAATCTCGGCTCAGGACAGGATGCTTACGGTAGAGCGGGCGATCCGGAGTCTTGAGCAGAAACTGAGGGATGATCCGGACGATTTGGCAGGCTGGTCCATGTTAGGACGGTCTTACCTAGCGCTGGGTAACTTCGGCGGGGCTGTCGATGCCTATGAAAGGGCTTATATCCTGTCGAAGGGTACAGACGCGGACATACTCGTGGGCTATGCCGAAGCGCAAGCACTCGCAGCAGGCCAGCAATTTAACGAAGACACGATGGCGTTTTTCGTGCGGGCAGTGCACATTGATCCGTATCATGACCGTGCTCTGTGGTATGCAGGCTATGCCGCGTACCATCTTCATGATTATCGGAGTTCCGTGAAGTACTGGGAGAGACTGTTGCGCCAGGTTCCGGATGACCAGCAGGAAGCACGGTCTGCACTGCAGATTTATCTGGATGATGCTAGGCAAAAAGCGGGGTCTGGCATTGCTATTGCTGAGCAAGAAACCGGGAAAGCGGTAGCTTCGGATAAAAAGCCGGAAACTGCAGCTTCCATCGATGTCCTAGTTTCGCTCAGTGCGGAACTGCGGAGTCGTGTTGCTGACTCCGACACGCTGTTTGTGTATGCGCGCGCCCTTCAGGGCCCACCGATGCCGCTGGCGCTGGTAAGAATGAATGCGGCAGCGCTCCCGGCCAGGGTCACCCTGGATGACACGGTTGCGATGATTCCGGAAATGGCCCTGTCAAGCATGGAACAGGTGGAGGTCGTTGCAAGGATCTCCAGATCCGGGCAGGCAAAGATGCAGGCAGGCGACCTCTACGGAAGTGTGCAGCCAGTCAAGACAAGCGGTTCCAGTCCAGTGGACATCGTGATCAGCGAGGTGGCACCTTGACTTCCCAGCTTCTCTCCAGCCGGAAACGGCAGCACCATGCAACTGCACTTATCAGTGACTGTGCGTGGGTACCGTCGTGGATGTTGAGTTAACACGCAGCGTGCTGGGCTGGTGTGCTTTGGTCAACATCGGCTTGTTCCTTGTCTGGTTTCTGGTTTTCACGCTGGCCCATGATGCAGTGTATAAGCTGCATTGCATATGGTTCTCGATGTCAAAAGAGGAGTTTGACAAGTCCCACTACATCATGATGGGTGTGTACAAGCTGATTATCGTCTCGTTTTTCGTGATCCCCTATCTGGCAATGCAGGTGCTGGCGTAGGATCACGCAATACGTCCGCAGACCCTTTGCTGATATCGCCGTAAGCATCGATGCGTCGGTCCTGCAAATAAGGCCATACCTGTCGGCATCGTTCCGTCTCGCTGAGGTCGATCCTGGCATGCAGGGTCTCTGCAACATCGGCTGGTCCCTGGGCTGTGATTTTGCCGAACGCATCTGTAACGAATGAGCGTCCCCAGAAATCAATTCCCCGGGTCGCACCGGAGAGATCCTTTTCGTGCCCTGCACGGTTTACGCAGATGACCGGGAGGTTGTTCGAGATTGCATGGCTTTGCTGGATGATTTGCCAGGCCTCTATTTGGCGCCGTTTTTCTTCGTTATCGTCTTCAGGATCCCAGCCGATTGCGCTCGGGAATATCAGGATCTCTGCGCCGCCAAGCGCCATCAGGCGAGCGGCTTCCGGAAACCACTGGTCCCAGCAGACCATGACCCCAAGTTTTCCCAGGCTTGTCTGAATCGGAGCGAAGCCCGTGTCCCCGGCTGCGAAATAATATTTTTCATGGTAACCGGGGCCGTCGGGGATATGCATTTTCCGATAAATCCCCGCCAGGGTGCCGTCCTTTTCCACAACTACTGCCGTGTTGTGATACATCCGCCGGGCCCGCTTCTCAAAGACCGAGCCCACGATGACGACGTGGTTTTTTTGGGCAGCAAGGCCTAGCTGGTGGGTAAGAGGCCCCGGTATCTCCTGGGCAAGCCTGAAATGCCGGGCAGATTTCTCCTGGCAAAAGTACAAGCTGGTATGCAATTCGCAAAGCACGACCAGATCGGCTCCTTCGCGCGTGGCCTTCTGTACTTGTGCAAGGCTGACTTCAAGATTGGCCTGGGAGTCGGCCTGCATACACTGCTGTACCAGTGCAACGTTGATGCTGCTCACGCGATGAAGCCCTCGGGTATTTGCATGGCGGCACAATGCAGACCGCCACGCTGGCGAATCAAGGCGCTGCTTTCAATATCGACGATCTCCCGATCCGGAAATAACTCGTCCATCAGCTTGAGGGTACAGTCGTCTCGCCGATCATGGAAGACCGGTACCAGGACACAGCTGTTTGTGATCAGAAAGTTGGTATAGGCGGCGGGCAGTTGCTGTCCGTTCAGGAACATCGGGTCAGGCAGTGGTAGCGGTACAAGTTCAAACCTGTTGCAGCCTAGTTTGTTTATTTCTGAAAGCTGCACCGAGAGTCGGCCGAGTGCTTCATGATTGACGTCTTTCGGGTTTTGGGATGTGGAGTAGGCGATGATGTCATTGCTGCAGAATCGCGCAAGGGTATCTACATGTCCACAAGTGTCATCTCCGGCAAGCTGTACCTGGTCAAGCCAATGGACTTTGCCGCACCCCAGCCAGTGCCTGAGCTGTTTCTCAAGTTTTGCAAACCCCGTATCCGGCAGCGGGTGGCTGCGCTCGAAGCAGGTTCTGGAACACAGTAGCTCGCCTAGCGCGTTGATTTCGATGTTACCAGCTTCCAAGATCTGGTCGATGCTCTGGTATGAGGCACTGAACCTTAAATCCTCGACCAGATTTGCATTCAAGGCATTATCCAGTTGCCAGTTGTACTTTTGTCCCCACCCGTCAAATCGAAAGTCGAGCAAGAATTTTCTGTGTCCGGATTGCGTGCATACCGGACCATAATCGCGTATCCAGGTATCGTCCGTGGAAATGATTGCAAACCTCACATTTCCACAGCTGATGCCAGCCGTGCTCAACTTGTCCCTGATGTCCCGTGCATGAGCATCGTTGTAGGCGATCAGGATGATGGTCTGGTGTCTGCCGACATATTTGCATATTTGCAGATAGACGGGTTCGATTTGTTCCAGCATAGGAGCCCAGTCCGAGTATGGATGGGGCCAGACGATCACTATGGCATCCTGGCGCTCCCATTCGGGAGCCAATCTGCTTGCACTCACAATGGGCGATTCAGGGTTGTATCAGATGTGACTCGATGATTTTGGGTGCCGGCCAGTTCACAGGGTACTGCACTTTTGATTGGCTTAAAGCCTTGGCATCAGCTCTACCAGGTTGCATGGGCGGGTCCGGTAATCCAGTTGGTGCGAGATAAGCTTGTCCCACGCTTCAGCGCATGCTCCACTTGAGCCGGGCAGACAAAAAACGTATGTCCGGTTGGCGACTCCTGCAAACGCCCGGGACTGCAGGGTGGAGGTTTTAATGGTTTCAAACGACAGGACCCGGAACATTTCGCCAAAGCCTGAAATTTCCTTGTCCAGCAAGGGCCTGACTGCCTCAGGAGTCCCGTCCCTTCCGGTGACGCCTGTGCCCCCGGTTGTGAGTATGACGTCAGGTTTGGGTTCCGAGATCCAGGGGGATATGACAGCCCTGATTCGGTATTTGTCATCCGGGACAATGGTTTTTTCATGAACACTGTGCCCTGCGGATCGCAATCGATCGCACAGGATTTTCCCGGACTTGTCGTCGTTTTCTGTGCGGGTATCGGAAATTGTCAGTACGGCAATCTCCAGAGAAATGAAGTCACGCTTTTTTTCATCACCCATATTCATGCATCCTGCCAATGGTCATCACCTGTCATGTACAGTAGTATTTTACGGATAATGCAGTCAAACACACGGTTATCGGGAAAATCTGGCAGGCATGAAAATCGAGATTCGTGATACTGCATTCGATCCTTGGCAGGAAGTCCAGGATTATCGGGAGCAGTGTCTGGCAAAGCCGGGAAAATATGGTGCGACAGCGGTATTTGTGGGCACCATGCGAGATTTCAATGCCGGTGAGCAGGTGCATTCGATGCACCTGGAACATTATCCAGAGATGACCCGGGGACATCTGCAGCAGATTGCGCAGGAGGCCGCCCGCAGGTGGGAAATACTGGATGCACTGCTGCTGCATCGCGTAGGCCAGGTGTTTCCAGGCGACCCGATTGTATGTATTGCCATCTGGTCAGCACATCGTGCCGCAGCCTATGAGGCCAACCGCTTCATTATGGAAGACCTGAAGTCCAAATCTCCGATCTGGAAAAAAGAGCAATTGTCGGGTCGGCAACGTTGGCTTACAGGCGATGAGGAAAAATCCTGTTCATGAGCTTGGTATTTCCTGGTGGCTGGGCAGCTTTTCCCTGCAAAGGCACGCACCGGGATAAACCCAGGACCAAGTCCGTGCCTGACAGTCTAGACAATCGTCTCAAAGGGTAACACCCTGACTTCATCGCCTGCCTCGACACCCGAGGATTCCATTGGCAGTATGATGAAGCAGTTTGCATCGGACATGGAGCGCAGTACCCCGGACCCCTGCGGGCCTGTTTTGGACACCCTGTAACTATGGCCCAACGGGCCGCCATTTTTTTCCCAGGTTAAGATGCCTCGCTGATATTCGATGCGCCCAGCACGCTTGCGCAGTTTGGAGGAGCAGGTGGCTGTAACTGTCAGGGGCTCCCGATAGGGATTTCCCATCATTTTCCTCAGGGCAGGCAGCACAAACATATAGAAGGTCACCATAACGGAGACAGGATTCCCCGGCAGGCCGAAAAACCATGCATCACCAATTTTCCCGAATGCGAGGGGCCTTCCTGGTTTCATGGCTACTTTCCAGAAATGAACTGTGCCCTGTTGTTCGAGTATTTCCTTTACAAAATCGGCTTCACCGACGGACACACCTCCGGAAGTAATTACAACGTCTGCCTTGGCAGCAGCGTCCGAGAAGACTTGCTTGAGCGCACTTCTTTCATCCCTGATCACGCCCAGGTCGGCAATTTCAACTCCCAGGCGAGACAGCATGCCGTACAGGGTGTAGCGATTGCTGTCATAGATCTGGCCTTTTTGCAGTTTGGAGCCGACGGGTCTCAGTTCGTCACCCGTGGAGAAAAAAGCCACCCGCAACTTTTTGTACACGGTGATCTCGTTGATACCCACCGAAGCCAGCAGCCCCAGTTCCGACGGGCGAATGTGCTTGCCGCTTTCCAGAACGATCTCGCCAGCCTGAATATCCTCACCGGCCTGACGAACGTTTTGCCCGGGCTCGTTGTTGCAGTCGATACTGATCGTGTCACCGGTTTTCTGGACACGCTCTTGCATCACCACCGTATCGGAGCCGTCTGGCATGGCAGCACCTGTCATGATACGCACACATTCTCCGGACTGAATGGACCCGGGGAACGGCCGTCCTGCCCAAGACGTCCCAATCACAGACAGCACGGCCTGTCCGCGGGCAGGAATGTCTTCACCGCAAATCGCATACCCATCCATCGCAGAGTTCGTATGGCCGGGCACATTGATCCTTGAACGTGACTCACTAGCGACCACACGCCCTAACGAATCCCGGACAGATACGGTCTCGACTTCATGCGGTTGGGTTACTGTGTTGATAATTTGCGTTAGCGCCTGCTCGGCATCCAGGGATGCCGGGTCAAAGTCATCCATGCAACTGGGATCATAGCGTTGGTCAGTGGAAGTCATCGGCGTACCCTGGAACTCTGATGCACTATTATAATCGGGGCGGGTTTACAGAATGAAGCCAGGCTGCAGGTTCTGCCTCCGCACTCCTGGAGCCCGGCGTGCAGTCTCTGTTGGAGTACAATACAGGTAGGTGATGCCTTGCCATTGGAGATGGCCGAGATGGAGGATTTTGGGTGACGTTCATAGTTTGGTGTCTGGTCGTGGGTGGCCTGGTTTTTGGTCTAAGCAGGGCCAAGTGGGCATATTCTGTGTGGACCCTGATATTGGGTGCGGGCCTGCTGTTTCTGACCCTGTTCGGTTTTTTGTCGGTAGTGGGAGGCCTTGTCCTGTGGGCGCTGTTCATTTTTCTGGCACTGCTCAACTCACCTGATCTGCGCATCGCGTTTTTGAGCAGGCCAATGTTCGCCTACATACGCAAGGTGCTGCCACCAATGTCGGAAACGGAGCGCGAGGCGGTTGAAGCGGGGACCTCGTGGTGGGAAGCAGAATTGTTTCAGGGCAACCCTGATTGGCAAAAACTGCTGGAGCACAAGACCTCGGTGCTTTCCGACGAGGAGCAGGCTTTCCTGGATGGCCCGGTAGACGAGTTATGCCGGATGATCGATGACTGGAAAATGACCAGCGAACTGAATGATCTTTCCCCCGAGGTCTGGGAATTCCTCAAGAAAAACAAGTTTTTCGGAATGATCATACCGAAGAAATACGGAGGTCTTGAGTTTTCTGCCGTTGCGCATTCTTCCGTTGTCATGAAAATTGTGAGCCGCAGCAGCAGTGCGGCTGTCACTGTGATGGTGCCGAATTCACTGGGACCCGCCGAACTCTTGTTGCACTACGGCACGGAGGCACAAAAAGGTCATTACTTGCCAAGGCTTGCCGCAGGGGAAGAGATTCCCTGTTTCGCCCTGACGGGACCGGATGCCGGGTCCGATGCCGGCGCGATGCCGGATACCGGGGTGGTATGCCGAGGCACGTTTGAAGGAAGGGAAGTTTTGGGTTTGCGCCTGAACTGGGCAAAACGCTATATCACATTGGGACCGGTTGCGACCGTGCTGGGGCTTGCCTTCAAGGCCTATGATCCGGACGGCCTGCTCGGCGAACGGGAGAATCTGGGTATCACCTGTGCCCTGGTTCCCACCGATACACCGGGAGTGCGTATAGGCACCCGGCATAACCCGCTCAATGCTTCCATCCAGAATGGTCCGAATTGGGGAGAGGATGTATTCATTCCAATCGACTGGGTCATCGGAGGACAGGACCAGATTGGCAAGGGCTGGCGCATGATCGTGGAGTGCCTCTCTGTAGGACGCGGTATCTCGCTGCCGGCCTTGAGTGCGGGTGCGGGAAAATTCATCAGCTACATGAGCGGCGCCTATACTCGGACCCGAAGGCAATTCGGCATCCCGATCGGCAAGTTCGAGGGCGTGCAGGAAGCCCTGGGCAGGATCGGCGGACTGACCTACATGATGGAAGCCGGGCGAAGGCTGACCGCCTCGGCCATCGACCATGGAGAGAAACCGTCCGTAGCGACGGCGATGCTCAAGTACCACAATACGGAGAGCGTGCGCAGGGTGATCAACGATGCCATGGATGTGCACGGGGGTCGCGGAATCTGCCTGGGGCCGAGTAACTATCTTGCACAGATTTACCAGTCCATGCCGATGAGTGTCACGGTTGAGGGTGCAAATATCCTGGTCCGCAGCCTGATCATCTTCGGGCAGGGGGCCATGCGGTGCCATCCTTACCTGATGGCCGAGATCAATGCAGCTTCGGACCCGGACCACGAGGCCGGACTGAGGGAGTTCGACCAGATCCTGTTCCAACACCTGGGCTATACCGTCCGCAACGGTGCGAGATCATTCCTGTACGGTGTGACCCGGAGCCGGTTTGCGCCAAGCCCGGTGCAGGGGTCCACCCGGGGCTACTTCAGGCGCCTGGCAAGGATCAGTGCAAGCTATGCATTTGTGTCGGATTTTGCGCTGTTGTTCTTGGGAGGCAATCTCAAGCGCAGGGAAAAGCTTTCCGGTCGCTTTGCGGATGTGCTGGGTTACATGTATCTATGCTCGGCGATTCTGAAGCACTACCAGGAGACGGGCAGACCTGCAACGGATTTCCCGCTGGTCGAGTGGGGTGCAAAGTACTGCCTCTACCATGCCCAGCATGCATTGGATGAAATCATGCGGAATTTTCCCTCGCGAATCGTCGGGCAACTCCTGCGAGCCATCGTGTTTCCTACCGGAAGAAGCCTGCACTATCCTGATGATGCGCTGGGGCAGCGTGTTGCCGAGATCCTTATTGAGCCGTCTGCGGCCCGAGATCGGCTCACCGGGGGAATCTTCAAGAGTACTGACCCCGAAGATGCCACAGGGAGGGTGCAACATGCACTGACCGCCGTTGTCGCTGCAGAGGAGGCAGAACGCAAGCTCGCGAGAGCAGGCATCTCCCCTCCGCAGAGGGGGCGGCCCAAGGACTGGCTGGGCGATGCAGTCGCACAAGGCATTGTCACGCAACATGAAGCTGAGCTTGTCGAACGGGCGCGCACCGCAACACAGGCAGCAATCGCGGTCGATGACTTTCCAGCAGGCAAAGGGGCGCAACGGCCAGGAGCCGAAGCAGAGGAAAGTGCTGGTAACCACGCTGAAAAGGCGGATACAAGCCAAACGCCGGACGGTTTCAGCTCAGGGATTTGAGCAGCACGTACACAGCCCCGGTGCCTCCGTCTACGGGTCGCGCTGAGCAAAAGGCCAGTATTTCCTCTCTTTTTTGCAGCCACCGGTTGACCATGGGCTTTAATTTTGGCCCCTGGTTGCTCGAGCCGTGGCCTTTGCCATGGATAATCCGGACGCACCGTATGTTTTTTTCACGCGAGACCTTGATGAAATCCACAAGTGCAGGCTTGGCTTCTGCAATGGTCAAGCCATGCAGGTCGAGCTCAGCCTCGATGCTGTATTGCCCCTTTTTGAGTTTTCTGAATGCATTTTTTCGGACCCTGTCGTTGCGAAACGACAGGCTGTCTCCGGGCTGCATGTCTTCGAACTCCAGACTGGTGTCCAGCGACTCTTCTAGGACGCGCCCGTGGTCTTTCATGGTTTCCAGGGGCAGGGCGCTTGGCTTTGGAGTGTTGTCTTCTATGCGGTTTGAGTGGTCCGAGTGCAGGGGTCGGACGCCCTTTACAAGGTCTGCAAAGCGGGTTTTCTTACCTGAACAACTTCCTTGCTTGGACATGTTTACATTCCATTTGGGTGTATTATTTTGCTACGATTCCTGACCGGGCGTTTGCTCAATTCTACTTCCCACAGCGGCAGATTTCAGTAGCAGTGATGCATCTATTACTCAGCAACGATGACGGAATTCGATCTGAAGGACTCAAGGCGCTGGCCGACGCACTTTCTCCACTGGGAAAAATTACCGTTGTCGCGCCAAGCCGCGATCACAGCGCTTCCAGTAACTCCCTGACACTGGATGCACCGATCCGCGCACACTCCATTGCTGAAAACTGGTACAGCGTGGACGGCACGCCCACCGACTGCGTGCATCTGGCCATCACGGGCCTGATCAAGGATGAGCCGGATATCGTGATTGCCGGCATCAACCTGGGAGCCAACCTTGGAGATGATGTTATTTATTCGGGTACGGTGGCCGCAGCCATGGAGGGCCGGTTTCTGGGGCTGCCGGCGGTGGCCATTTCGGTAAATTCTCACCGCCCGCGTGATCTGCAGGCCTGTGCCAGGGTCAGTCATGAAATAATCTCCAAGCTCACCGTGCAGCAATTGCCCCAGGATCTGATCATCAATGTCAACATACCCGATTTGTCGATGCAGCAGATAAAAGGCATGGAAACCACCCGCCTGGGCAGCCGGCACAAGGCTGAACCGGTCATTGAGTCCGCCGACCCGCGCGGAGATACGATCTACTGGGTAGGTGCAGCAGGCCCTGAACAGGATGCAGGGCCTGGCACCGACTTCCATGCCATCAGAAATGGCTGCGTCTCCGTAACTCCCCTGCACCTGGACCTGACGCACTACAAGGCCATGCAGCCGATAGAGCAGTGGGTTTCTACATGCAAATTCACCTGAGCCGGCAGTTTCTGCAGTGACCCTGGGATCGGAACAGCACGAAGGCATTGGCATGACTTCGCAACGCACGCGAGACCGCCTGATCTCGCGCTTGCGCGACCGCGGTATCCGCAACAGGCAGGTCCTTCAGGCACTGCGCGTGACACCCAGACACCTGTTTGTCGATGAAGCGCTGGCTTCCCGCGCCTATGAAGACATGGCCCTGCCCATTGGTCACAAGCAGACAATTTCACAGCCCTATGTCGTGGCTTGCATGACGGAGGCTGTTTTGCGGGGTGGGATACCGGAAAAGGTGCTGGAGGTTGGCACCGGGTCCGGGTATCAGGCTGCGGTACTGTCCGGGCTGGTTGAAAAGGTGTATACCGTTGAGCGTATTGAAGCTCTCTACCAGCAAGCGCGCAAGCGGGCGATGCAACTTGGCCTGCGCAACATACGGTTCAAGTTGTCCGATGGTTCGTGGGGCTGGGAAAGTTATGCACCGTACGATGCCGTGGTAGTTACTGCGGCCCCGGACGAAATTCCATCGGCTCTGATTGACCAGTTGGCCGATGGCGGTCGCTTGGTCATTCCGGTGGGTCAGCCATCGGGAGCACAGGATCTCCTGTTGTTGCACAAGAACGGAAACCAGGTTGAGCAGGAAAACCTTGGCAGTGTCAGTTTTGTGCCACTTGTACAGGGAAGCGTGTATACATAACGGTCTGCAATGAAATTGTTCACCCGGTTCTATGCAAGCGTGATGACTTGGGCTGGTCATCCCCGTGCTGGTTATTATCTGGGGGGGCTGAGTTTTGCGGAGTCCTCTTTTTTTCCGATCCCGCCGGATGTGTTGCTGATTCCAATGACAGTGGCAAGGCCCACCCGTGCGTGGTGGTTTGCGTTCCTCACAACAGTCACTTCCGTGGCGGGAGGGGTGCTGGGCTATTTTATCGGGGCGTTCGCCTTTGGGTATATTGAGCCCTGGCTGCAAGCGTCTTCCTATTGGCCGGAATTTGAAACCACGAGGGCATGGTTTGGCGAATGGGGAGTATGGGTCATCGTTGTGACCGGGTTTTCTCCTATCCCCTACAAGCTGTTCACGATCACGGCCGGGCTGCTTTCCATGGCGATACTTCCGTTTGTGCTCGCCTCGTTCATTGGCAGGGGTGCCCGTTTTTTTCTGGTGGCCGGGCTGCTCAGGTACATGGGCCCCAGGTTTGAGCCCTGGGTCAGGAAATACGTAGAGCGGATCGGTTGGGCTACAGTCTTCGCACTTGTGATCGTTCTTGTTTACTTCACCTACTTCTGATGACTGCTTTCGTACGATTAGTCGCTGCAGGAATTTTTTTTTTCACGCTGGCCGCGTGTGTCTCGTATCCGGAAAGACCGTCCTACTACAAGTATGTACTGGATGATCACAAGGTACTGAAGGGCGAGACCCTGTATTCAATCGCGTATCTGCACGGCCTGGATTATCGCGAGCTGGCAGCCTGGAACCGTATCTCCAAACCCTACACGATTTACCCGGGTCAGCGGCTGCAACTCAAGGGACCCAGGGTACCCCTGAAGGCCGCTACAACGGCCACTACTTCTGCCAAAAAGCCGTCCAGAGCAAAACAGTCGCCTTCGACGACGAGGAAAAAAACGGTTGTATCCAAGAAGTCCAAGGCGTCCAAGCCGGTGAAGCATGGCTGGGTATGGCCGACGCGTGGGAAAGTGATCCAGAAATACTCACCGAAGGGGAGGGGCAACAAGGGGATTGATATTGCTGGCAAGCCCGGGCAGCCGATACTTGCCGCATCTTCCGGAAAAGTCGTGTACAGCGGCGACGGGTTGCCGGGCTACGGCAACCTGATCATCGTCAAGCACAGTGAGCAATACCTGAGTGCATATGCACACAATCGCAAGCTACTGGTGAGGGAGGGCCGGACGGTGACCCGTGGACAGAAAATTGCCGAGATGGGCAGCACAGGTACACAATCTCCCAGGTTGCATTTTGAGATCCGTCGCCATGGCAAGCCTGTCAACCCGCTTCGTTACTTGCCCAAACTCTGAGCCTGTCAGTCCGGGAAAATAAGGGCAGCAGCGACCCTGCGGCCTTCCGCGACCAGAATCCCGTAGGTCCTACAGGCGGCAGTCAAGTTCATGCACTCCAGGCCGATTTTTTGCTGGGCGAGCCAGGCAAGAACTTCTCCCCCGGGGAATATTCCTTGCTCGTCTGAGCCTACCAGAACGATTTCAGGCTGCAGATCGAGAACGGTCGAGAAGCAGTCCTTGTCCAGTTGCCGGATGCTGGTGACCCCCCATGCGGTGATCAGTCGTTCCGGTGAGACGATCAGGCTTTCGGAGTACGACTTGTCATTTACCAGCACACGCCCGGCCTGGTAGCCGGTGATCACAAAGCTTGAATCAGCGAAATCCTGGGTGAGGTCCATCTGTTGGTCAAGCGCTCGGGCATAGGCAGCCTATATTGAATCACGTATTATACGCTGTCCCGGCTAGGATGATTCGTCTATGGAAGACTTTGCAAGAATTTCCCGTCTCCCTCCCTACGTTTTCACGATCGTAAACGAACTGAAATCGGATGCCAGGTCTCGTGGCGTGGACATTGTGGATTTTGGCATGGGTAACCCGGACCAGCCCCCGCCTCGCCACATCCCGGAAAAGCTTGCGGAGGTCGCACTGCGAGAAGATACGCACCGGTATTCGCTTTCCCGTGGAATTCCCAAGTTACGCCATGCAATTTCCAACTGGTACAGGCGTAAATTCGATGTCGAAATTGACCCTGAAACCGAAACCATCGTGACGATTGGCTCGAAAGAGGGCCTGGCGCATCTGGCCCTGGCCACTCTGGGGCCTGGTGATGCCGTACTGGTACCTAATCCTGCCTACCCGATCCATCCGTACGGCTGTGTCATTGCAGGTGCAGATATCATTTATGTACGGCTGGCAGAAGACGAGGATTTCTTTCGCGAACTGGAGAAGGCCATACAGGACTCCTGGCCCCGCCCGAAAATGCTGATTCTTAATTTTCCGTGCAATCCGACCACCCAGTGCGTGGACTTGCCTTTTCTGGAGAAAGTCGTTGCCATTGCAAGAGAGCATTCCATGTGGCTGGTGAACGACATCGCGTACGCAGAAATTACATTCGACGGCTATCAGGCACCCTCGGTACTGCAGGTGCCGGGAGCGAAAGACATTGCCGTCGAATTTTATTCCTTGTCCAAGACGTATAACATGCCGGGCTGGCGGGTTGGTTTCATGTGCGGGAATCCGACCCTGGTGGCAGCTCTGTCGAGGTTGAAGTCCTATGTGGACTACGGCATTTTCACGCCGATACAGGTAGCATCAATTGCTGCCCTGGACAGCCCGGAGGAAGTAGTCGAGCAGGTTCGTTCAACCTACAGGAGTCGGCGTGACGTGTTGTGCGAGGGTCTGGAAAGTGCAGGGTGGGAGGTCAAGAAGCCACAGGCGACGATGTTCGTCTGGGCAAAAATTCCCGAACCCTATCGCGAATCAGGCTCGCTGGAGTTCTCTAAAAAAATGCTGGAAGAGGCGCAGGTGGCTGTATCCCCGGGAATTGGGTTTGGCCAGTATGGTGATTCTCACGTGCGTTTTAGCCTGATTGAAAACGAGCATCGGACCCGGCAAGCTGTGAGAAGCATTCGTAAAATGCTGAAGACTACATAGAGTTGAGTGTGAAAACGTGCTGGAAGCAGTAAAAGTAGGGGTACTGGGTCTGGGGACCGTAGGCAGCGGTGCGGCAAGCATTCTGTCACGCAATGCAGATGAGATTGCTCGTCGGGCGGGCCGCGGTATCCAAATCTCGGTTGCGTGCGTGCGTGATGCGAAAAAGCCGCGTGCCTGTGATATCTCCGGTATAACGCTGACAGAAGATGCAAACCAGGTCGTCTGCAACACGGATATTGACATCGTGCTGGAGTTGATGGGTGGCACGGAAAAGGCCCGGGAACTGGTTCTCAAGGCGATTGATCACGGCAAGCATGTGGTTACGGCAAACAAGGCGCTGATTGCATACCACGGTAATGAGATTTTCCAGCGCGCACAGGAAAAGGGAGTATCGGTAGCGTTTGAAGCAGCGGTTGCCGGCGGTATTCCCATCATCAAGGCATTGCGTGAGGGGCTTGCGGCCAATTCCATCGAATGGCTGGCCGGGATCATCAATGGCACAGGCAATTTCATTCTTACTGAAATGGGGGACAGGGGCAGGGATTTTGATGCCGCACTCAAGGATGCACAACAGTTGGGTTATGCGGAGGCAGATCCCACTTTCGATATCCAGGGCACTGACGCTGCGCACAAGCTGACTATCCTCGCCTCGGTGGCTTTCGGTGTCCCGCTGCAACTGGAAAAGGTCTACACCGAGGGCATTGCCGAGATTACCGCCAAGGATGTTTCCTATGCCGCAGAACTCGGGTACCGAATCAAGCATTTGGGCATCGCCAAGCGCACTGCCCAGGGCCTTGAGCTCCGTGTGCACCCGGCCTTGATCCCGCAGCGGCGCTTGATCGCAAACGTGGACGGCGTGATGAATGCCGTGGTGGTAAAGGCAGATGCCTTGGGCCCCAGTCTGTACTATGGCCCGGGTGCCGGAGCAGAGCCGACCGGGTCAGCTGTCGTGGCTGATCTGGTGGATGTTGTCCGGGCGCTCACTTCAGACCCTGAGAATCGTGTACCTCATTTGGCGTTCCAACCGGATGCCTTGTCCGATATTCCGATACTTTCCATGGATGATGTTTCCACAGCCTACTACCTGCGCATCCATGTGCTGGACCGACCGGGCGTGCTGGCAGATGTTACCCGGATATTTGCAGTGCACACCATCAGTATCGAGGCGATCATCCAGAAAGAGCCCCAATCTGATCTTGCCAGTGTGCCTGTTGTGATCCTCACGCATCAGGTAAATGAGCAGAACATGAAGTGCGCAATTTCCGAGATCGAAGAGCTGGAAACCGTGACCGGCAAAGTCATGCGCATTCGACTGGAAACACTCTCCTGAACTTCAGATGTGATATGGATAAAGAACACTACACCGGGCTGATAGATCGGTATCGCGCTGTCTTGCCCCTTGCCGAGGACAGCCAGGCAATCAGTCTTTGCGAGGGAAATACCCCGCTGGTCCTGTGCCATAACCTCAAGCAGGCGAATCGCAAGGGGATCAAGCTGTACCTTAAGTATGAGGGTCTGAATCCCACCGGTTCATTCAAGGATCGCGGTATGACAGTGGCGGTCACCCAGGCTGTCCACGAGGGCAGCCGGGCAATTATTTGTGCCTCCACCGGAAATACCTCGGCATCTGCTGCGGCCTATGCGGCCAGGGCCGGGATCAGGGCATTCGTGCTGATCCCGGAGGGCAACATTGCCATGGGCAAGCTTGCACAGGCCATGATGCACGGCGCTATCATCTTGCAGATACGCGGTAATTTCGATGACGGCATGCGTCTGGTGAAAGAAGTCGCTGAAGATGCACCGGTGAACATCGTCAATTCCATCAACCCGTACCGCCTGCAGGGCCAGAAAACAGCCGCCTATGAAATTGTTGAAGCGCTGGGCTGCGCCCCGGACTTTCACTGTATACCGGTTGGCAACGCCGGTAATATTTCAGCGTACTGGATGGGCTACAGCGAACTTGCCGAAGATGTTCACAATCAGGGTACACGGGTTCTCACCGTATCCGGGTTGACTCCGAGACCCCGGATGCTTGGCTATCAGGCGGCGGGTGCTGCACCTTTTATTGCAGGGAAGCCTGTCGAGAAGCCGGAAACGGTCGCAACGGCTATCCGTATCGGGCACCCCCAGAGCTGGGACCTCGCGCAGGCCGCAGTGAGAGAATCAAGTGGCTGGTTCAATGCATTTTCAGATGAGGAAATCCTGGCCACACAAAAACTTTTGACAGCCAATGAGGGTATTTTTTGTGAGCCCGCATCTGCAACGTCGGTGACGGGCGCTCTGCATGACATTGAACACGGCAACATACCGGATGGCAGCACTGTGGTATGTACCTTGACAGGACATGGCCTGAAGGACCCGGATATTGCGATTCAGCAAAGCAGCACTGAACTCATCAACATTGATGCTGAACTGGATTCGGTCAGGCGCGCGATCCTGGAAAATTTATAAGTCAGGTACCACCTGTCACTGTTGTACAGGTTCAGTACTCACGGTGCTTGGGGATCAGGCGGCCGTACAGAGTCAACAGTCTTCCAGCAGTATCCAGCCTTGTTTGAAGTGTGTCCGTCGTCCACTGCGAAGATACCTGGGAATTTATCCAGGATGCGAGTGCCGGAGCAGTATCTCCAGTGATCTCATCCTAACTGCCGTAGCCCACGACCGCTTTTGTCTCAAGAAATTCCTCAAGGCCGTACCGGCCCCATTCACGGCCGTTGCCGGACTGTTTGTACCCGCCGAATGGTGCCCTGTTGTCCGGTAGTGCACCATTGAGATAAATGCTTCCTGCCCGGAGGTGGCGCGCAACGGTACGCGCACGTGCAGGGTCTCCCGAAGATATGTAACCGGACAACCCATAGGGCGTGTCATTGGCAATCTGCACGGCATCTTCCTCGTCAACATAACTGATCATGGAAAGTACTGGACCGAAAATTTCCTGTTGTGCGATCTGCATGTCATTGGTGACATGGGAAAACACCGTGGGCTTTACATAAAAGCCTACGCTCAAGCCGTCGGGACGCCCGAGACCGCCCGTCACCAGCCGTGCACCTTCATCGATGCCTGAGCGAATCAGGTTTTGAACCCGCTCAAACTGCGATTTGGAAACCACGGGGCCTATCTTTGTGCCAGCGGCACCCGGATGACCTACCTTGATCTTTTCTGCAGCTTTTTTGGCGATTGACGCGGCTTCATTCATGCGTTGCCTGGGTATCAGCATCCGTGACGGAGCAATGCAGGACTGGCCTGAGTTCGTGCATAGCCGGGAGACGTCACGTGCTACAACTTTTTCAAAGTCAGCATCGTCAAGCAGGATATTGGCGGATTTGCCACCCAATTCCTGTGCAACCCGTTTTACTGTAGATGCAGCATTTCTGGCCACCTCGACTCCGGCCCGCGTCGAGCCGGTAAACGACACCATGTCAATATCGGGGTGAGATGAAAGTGCGGTGCCTACGGTAGGCCCATCACCCTGTACCAGATTGAATACACCTGCCGGCACACCTGCAGTGTCCAGAACTTCGGCAAACAGGACTGCGTTGAACGGGGCGATTTCGGAAGGTTTCAAAACCATGGTGCAACCTGCGGCAAGGGCGGGTGCAACTTTGCATGTGATCTGGTTGATGGGCCAGTTCCAGGGGGTGATGAATCCACAAACGCCTACAGGCTCACGTATGACACGAGAGGAACCGATGTCTTCCTCGAACTTGAACGTCCGCAAGATATCGAGCGTTGTAACGAGGTGGTCTAGCCCCATGGGGGCCTGTTCCGAATGTGCAAGATTCTTGGGGGCGCCCATTTCTTCGCTGATGGTCGCCGCGATGTCAGTCATGCGGGGTTTGTAGTGCTCGATAATTTCTTCCAGCAGTTCAACCTTTTCCTTCCGTGTTGTTTGGGAATAGGAGACGAAAGCCGCCTTGGCGGCGGCAACTGCCTTGTCCAGATCTTCTTGACTGCCCATTGGTACACAGCCAATGACCTCTTCTGTAGCAGGATTGATGACGTCTGAGGTTTGACTTGCCGAGGGTTTGACCCACTCACCACCGATATAGAACCGAGTTCGGTTTCCCATAACATTTCTCCGGTACATGCAAATGCTTCATGGGCTGCATGAAATACATAGCCGCACAAAATACATAGGATATCTGGAATGACTTCCCGTAGATTAATGATTACCCGCGGTAAGCGATAAACGCAAGCGGATTAAGAGTGGGCAGGACAGCCTCGCAAGGCTTGTTTGGCAGGGCAAGTTATCAAAAGTATGTGTCTGCACAAAAAGTGGATTGCAAATCAAACTGCGAACAAACTCGGGTATTGGCTGTTTCTATCTCCCTGTGGTCGGTTTTACTGATATAATCCGCGTGGTTTGATGGAAGTCATGCATGCAAGATTTCTTGAGGGTTTTTCAATACAGGTGGATCAACAGCGCGTGTAACTGATTGATGCCAGCTTGGGTATCCAAATTGTGAAATGGGGTAGTAAGTGAGCGATGATCATGTCCGGATACTCGTTGTCGATGACGAGGTGGACTTAGAGCAGCTTATGCTGCAGAAAATGAGGCGGGAAGTTCGCCGCGGTCGTTACATTTTTGAGTTTGCACACAACGGTGCTGAAGCCCTGAAGCTCCTGCGCGAAAATGGCAAGTATGACATCGTGCTGTCTGATATCAATATGCCTGTCATGGACGGGCTAACCCTGTTGGCACAAATACCGGACGTCGATCCTGATATACGTGCAGTCATGGTTTCTGCATACGGAGACATGGAGAATATCAGGACTGCAATGAATCGGGGTGCATTTGATTTTGTCACCAAACCCATTGATTTCACGGATCTGAAGGTCACCATCGAGCGCACGATTGAAAATCTCACGCTATGGCGACAGGCGCTGAGCACACGCGACAAGCTGGTTGCACTTCAAAACGAGCTCGATGTAGCCAGGAAGATGCAGCAGAGCATTCTCCCCATGTCGTTTCCCTCTTCTGAGGAATTCAATCTCTACGCAAGTATGGTGCCGGCACGCTCTGTGGGCGGCGATTTTTTTGATGTGTACGAATTCTCTGATGGCAGGATCGGTGTAGTGATTGCAGATGTGTCTGACAAGGGGGTGCCGGCTGCAATGTTCATGATGGCCAGCCGTACGCTGTTGAAGGCCTGTGCTGCGACTTCCAGCTCCCCGGCCAATGTCCTAAAGCAAGTGAATGGGATGCTGGCAGATAATAATGCCGACATGACTTTTGTAACCCTGTTATACGGTATTTATGATCCGCAGACCAAAGAGCTTGTGTATTCGAACGGCGGACATAACCTGCCTGTGGTAGTCAAGCCGGACAAGACCATTGAGCTGCTGGAATCAACGGAAGGAACTGCGCTGGGCGTTATGCCGGATTTGGAGTATCAGGAAAAAACAGTTTCTCTGGAATCTGGCTCCATGATTGTGTTTTATACAGACGGGGTTTCGGAAGCAGAGAAGGGCGATGGTGAATTGTTCGAGATGGACAGGTTTTTCGAGGTTTTTCGAAACAGTTCATTCGGGAGTGCCAAGGATGTTACCGATACGGTGTTCCAGTCGGTCAGGGAGTTTGCAGGAGAAACCCCCCAATCCGACGATATCACTTGCCTTGTTCTGCGGGTCACCTGAAAAAGCTGGAGTAGAATGATGCAAGCTTCACGCACACTGACTGTTGTCAATCGAATGGAGGAGATCCGCACGATCGAGGCCGCGCTGGAGGAATTTGGCGAGCAGCACGGATTTCCCATGGATGCATTGCTTCAGATCCAGCTTGCTCTGGAGGAACTCTTTACGAATGTAGTCAGTTATGCCCATGACGATGATCTGGAGCATGAAGTTGAGATCAAGCTCTCAAGGGAGGGTGAAACCATCACCGTCGAGATCATGGATGATGGGTGCCCCTTTGATCCATTGCATGATGCACCCGACCTGGATATCGAAAGTTCACTTGAAGAACGCAGCATTGGTGGCGCCGGTATCCGGCTGGCCAAGCAGTTGATGACGGAATTGCGTTACCAGCGCAACAGTGAGCGCAACCATTTAACCATGGTTAAGAAGATCTAATAAAGTGCAGGCTCTGCGCGGACTATCTCTCGGAAAAGCCTTTACCACACTTTTTGCTGCGATATTTGCAAGTGTTGCGGTGAGTGAGGTTGAGGACAGCATAATCACTACCCCTGGTGTAAACAGCGAACGCATTCTGTTTGGGCAATCTGCTGCTTTCAGCGGCCCTGCAGGTGAACTTGGTAAAAGCATGAGGGCAGGAATTCTTGCCGCCTTCAAAGAGGTCAATGACAAAGGTGGCGTTAATGGACGCCGCCTGGAATTGCGCTCACTGGACGATGCGTATGAGCCAGAGGCGGCCGTCTCAAATACGCAGCAGCTGATCGAAGAGGGTGTTTTTGCCCTTATAGGTGCAGTAGGCACACCTACTTCCCAGTCGGCTGTCCCGGTCACTGAGACAAACGATGTGCCTTACATAGCGCCTATGACAGGTGCAGAATACCTGCGTGACAATGCCCGTCACACTGTCATCAACCTTCGGGCCTCGTACTATCAGGAAACCGAGGAGATGGTCGAGCGGTTGACCACTGACATGGGCTACGATCGCATTGCCATCCTCTACCAGGATGACTCCTTCGGGCTTGCGGGACTGCAGGGTGTTCTTCTGGCCCTTGAGCGTCGGGAGCTTTCCGCTGTTGGCACGGGTGTGTTTCCCAGGAACACGGTTGCGGTGAAGACGGCACTTCTCGACCTGCGCGCGATTGAACCACAGGCCGTGATCATTGTGGGCCCCTATAAACCGACTGCAACCTTTATCATGTGGGCGCGACGTCTCGGGATGGACCCAATTTTCATGACCCTGTCTTTCGTGGGCAGCAATGCCCTGGCAAAGGAACTGGGTGCCGGGGGGTCAGGTGTTTTGGTGACGCAGGTTGTACCCTTTCCGACAGGGGATACGATAAACGCATCGGCTTCGTACCGCTCGGCACTTAAAGCATATGATCCAGCCATTGAACCGGGTTTTATATCGTTCGAAGGGTATTTGGCAGGACGCCTGGCGGCTTACGTAGTCTCTCAATGTGACAAGCGGATTAATCGCGGCTGTATCGATTCAGTGCTGCGAACCGGTGACAGCATCAGTCTGGATGGGTTCAAACTGCGTTATGGAAAGGACGACAACCAGGGGTCGGACAGCGTTTTCCTGACGGCAATTGGCGCCAATGGCGAGTATTCACCCGTGACATCCCTGACCTCTGTTGTATCGCAGACCGGGGCCTCGCATTCGCAATAAATTTGAGAGAAGCGCAATGCCTGCAAAACTTTGGAGTCGAATTTCTACACAGCTTTATGTGGGTTTCGGTGGCGCCGTTGCGCTGATCATCGTAATTAGCCTGCTTGCTCTTTTCATTCTCGACTACATCGGAAAAATCCAGCAAAACGTCAGCGAGAAAAGTGTCCCGGAGATGACGTCCGCGTTTGCGATTGCCCAGCAAACAGCATCGCTTGTTGCAGCAGTGCCACGTCTTACGACAGTAGCCACACCAGAAGAGTTTGAAACTATTGCCGCAACAACAGGTTGGCAGGCAGATGAGTTCGAGGCGCAGCTTTCAATCATGCTGGCAAACCAGGGAAAAGACGCAAGGGCACAACAGATTCAGTCCGGCGGGGCTGGCATTGTGCGAAATATTGGCGAGGTCAAGCTGCTTGTCAGGGAACGCTTCGATGTTCGCCAGCATATTATCGATCTCAGAGATGAACTCCATGTGGTCCAAGGCAAATTGACAGCGATTTTGATCGAAGAGATTGATGATCAGATGTTCTACACGATGACAGGCTACAGATCTCTCGATGAGGCACGGTCACCAGCTTCCGTTCATTTTTCAGAACAGGAATTTCAAACGTATCGCCGACTGGTTGAATTGCGTGAAGCGGCTGCCATCGCCACACAGTTGCTGGCAACTGCGTTTACCGTGACCGATAAAGCGTTGCTGGAGCCTTTGCGAGAACAGTTTGAAGCGACCGTCGGCCTTGCCGAACGGTCGCTTGATGCGCTTAAAAATACAGCAGTCCACGGCCGGTTATCTACGGCTTTTGTTGAGCTGTTATCGGTTGGCAGAAGGGAGAACAACGGCTTTGATTTGCGTTTCAGGGAGCTCTCAGTTGATGAGGAACTGGTTGATCTGCTCAATGACAGCCAGATCCTGGGAATTGACGTTGTTGCACAGGTAGAGAGCTTTGTGGATGACTCCAGCATGGCTGCAGGGGAGATGGCCGACAAGGCAACCACGGCAACGGCCACCAGCACAACGGTACTGCTGATTGTCAATCTCGTGAGTATCACAGGCGCATTCCTGTTTGTCTGGCTGCTCGTACAGCGCCGCTTGATCAAGCGTCTGGATAGAATTTCGAATCAGATGCAGCAAATGGCTGGCGGCGATCTGGAAGTTGCCATTGACGTTGATGGCCGCGATGAGATTGCACAGCTGGCCAAGGCACTGGATGTGTTCAGGAATAATGCGCTTGAAGTACAACGTCTTAACCTGGTGGAAACGCTCGCCGAAGAGTTGAAAGGGAAAAACGAGGAACTGGCAAAAACCAATGAGGAATTGGAGCGTGCACAGGATCAGATTGTGATGCGCGAGAAGCTTGCTGCACTTGGCCAGTTAACGGCAGGGGTTGCCCATGAAATCAAGAATCCAATGAACTTCATCATGAACTTTTCGGAGGTCTCGCAAGAACTGCTGGAAGAGCTGTTGGAAGAAGTGGCCAAAAGCAGAGCTGGGGAAGGAAATGGAGAAGATGAATACGATCCGGAATTCGTCGAGGAGGTGGCCGGCGACCTTACAGGAAATCTGCAACGCATTCATGAGCATGGTAAGCGTGCAAACAGGATTGTGATGGACATGCTGAAAATGGGTCGTGGTGGCGGGGACTGGCAGGAAACCGATCTGAACGTACTGTTGAACGATCATGCGCTGCTTGCATTCCATAGTGCCCGTGCTGCTGACACGGAATTTCAACTGGAAATCCAGGAAGACTACGAGGAAGGGCTGCGGGAGATCATGGTTCGTCCACAAGATCTCGGTCGTGTGTTCCTGAATTTGGTGACAAATGCCTGCTATGCCACTGATGAGAAAAGAAAAAATCTGCTAGAGGAAGGCGGTGATGCCGGGAAGGAATATCAACCGATACTCAAGTTGAGCACCCTGCAGGTCGGGGACCATGTAGAGGTTCATGTCCGGGACAATGGCAACGGTATTCCCGAATCGGCGTTGGAACGTATTTTCAATCCATTCTATACAACGAAGCCGCCTGATAAGGGAACAGGCCTGGGTCTGTCTCTGTCCAACGACATCATGCGGGAGCATGGTGGAGAGATCCGTGTGGATACTAAGGAAGGTGAGTACACGGACATGATTGTCGTGTTACCGGTGGAACCGGTCTTCCATGAGACAAAGGATACTGCTGGAGAATCTGCTGATGGAGAGGGTGTAGCCGCTGCACCTTCATGAGGAGTCAATTTGTGGCAGCAGCCATGGCCAAAGAGCGGGACTCTTGTATTTCGATGATTTTGTCGAAGCCGGAAATCCGTATGACTTGCAGGGCTGTTTCTGGCAGCGAACACAACACAAATTTCGTATTTTTGTCCCTGAACACTTTTGCAACCAGCAAGATTGAACGCAAACCTGCACTACTGATGTAGGTAAGGTTCTTGAAATCCAGAATAACAGGCCCATCAGTGCCCTGGACTCTCAGGTCAAGTTCCCCCTGAAATTCCTGTGCATTGACACCGTCAACACGGCCGCCTACATGGATGACCAGGACACCATCAGTCATTTCATCCGTTAGGTTCAGTTCTTGGGCCACAACGAAAATTTCTCTGATGCGGGAAGTTTAATCCTGTAACACCAGACAGGCCTTTGGCTGAACTGGTGATGCCGGCATGTGCTGCTTATACTTCACGAGGCTTCTCAACCTAGTGTGCTATCAGCAGCTTGGTAGTTCTATTCAGGAGGGGGATGACTGCAGGGCCGTCGCACTGGCTTTTCTGTAAGTGTGTTAACCCTTTATGGCTTCTACTGCTGCAGTTCGGGATTGAAGCACATCGATAATCTTGTCAAAACCTGCTATCTCAACAATTTCTTTTATCGGCTCGGGCAGGGAGCAGAGCATGAATTTTGTATTTTTACCCTTGAGGGTTTTTGCAATAAGCAGGATCGAACGCAAACCTGCACTACTGATGTAGGACAGATTTTCAAGATCCAGTACTACCGGATTGTCAGAACCATCAATTTCCTTGTTGAGGTTGTTGTAAAATTCCTGAGCATTCACACCGTCGATACGGCCTGTCACGCTTATGATCAGTGCGGTTCCCTCAACCTGATCGACCTGCAATTCTACCTGATGATTTTGAATGGTACTTCTCCAGAGAGATTGGTTTGGCAGAGACTATACAAAATTTATTGTACCTTATCTACTAAACTTTCACTATGTCTGAATGTCCCCTCCCGGCTACAAAACAGGTGCCAGTACCCGAGGTCAGAGAGCCAAGACTCTTGGCGTGGCTGAATCAGGTCAAATGCGGGCCGGAGAAGGCTGGCAGCTTCCTTTAGTGCCCTTCAACTACCTGGCAGGCAAGGGCTTTTGAGTAAACGTCAAGTAGCGATATACCGGGACGAGGGAGGCCCTATCCAAACCCCATGAATGTTGTTTCTGGCTTAATCCCTGTTTGGCTAAGCTTGGGTGAACCATGCTTTGCATCAAGCGACTGCATAATGATGAATCGCATGAAAAGAGAGCCAATTCCAGGGTCAGTCTTCTGGAATCCGGGTCATGCAGTTCTGTGATTCAGGAAACAGGAAACGCTCAAATTCAGATCGGCTCTGCGAGGATTTCCGAAAGATTGCTGAGTAATTCGTATTCCGGATGCCTGGAAGATTTTTCACTCAAACTTTGCGTTGAAGTTTATCCCAATTTCCTATTAACCAGTGCGAGTGTACAATGCAACTCATACTGTGAAGCGAAATAGAGATTAAGCTAATGGTGTCCGCCTTGAGTGGGTTGACGAACGATGACTTTGCCTATCAGGCAGAGGCTTTGCAAGGGGTATCTCGCACATTTGCCTTGACCATTCCGCAGCTTCCGGATGGATTATGTGATGTCGTAGGCAACGCATATCTTTTATGCCGGATCACGGATACTATCGAAGACGAACCCGCACTTTCTGCAGAACAAAAACGTGAGTTCTCTGAGCGCTTTGCCGAGATTGTTGCAGGTCGGCAGGAGCCTGATCCCTTTGCGCACGATCTCGGTGAGCTGTTGTCTTCGTCAACGACAAAAAGTGAACATGATCTGATTGCACATACTGCTCGAGTGATTCGTATCACGAGGGGATTTAGTGATGCTCAGCGCAATGCACTTGAGCGCTGCGTGAAAATCATGTCGCGAGGGATGGCAGAATTTCAGCAAAGGGCAACAGTAAAGGGCCTGAATGACCTGCCTGACCTTGATCAATACTGTTATTACGTTGCCGGGGTCGTAGGCGAGATGCTCACCGAGTTGTTCTGCGATTATTCTGAAAAAATCAATGAGCGACGTGAGGAATTGCTTGCGCTTTCAGTTTCTTTTGGCCAAGGTCTACAGATGACAAATATACTGAAAGATATATGGGATGACCGACGCCGTGGAGCATGCTGGCTGCCACAGGATATTTTTCTTGCAGCAGGTTTCGAGTTGAGTTCCCTGTCTACCGCGCAGCGCGATCCTGGCTTTACCAAGGGGCTGTTTGAGTTGGTAGCCATCGCCCGGCATCATCTTTCGAATGCATTACGATTTATAATGATTATCCCTCCTCGCGAAACCGGCATTCGCCTTCATTGCCTGTGGGCGCTGGGGATGGCCATATTGACCCTGCGTCGTATCCATGCGACACCTGGATTCAAGAGTGGTCAAGAGGTGAAGATTTCACGTCGCAGCGTGTGGATGGTCACTATCGTGACTAGTGCCGTGGTGCGGTCAAATCTGGCTTTGAAGTTGCTATTCGGGATATTAACTTACAATCTTCCACGAGTTGAGGGAAGGCACCTTGAGCAGGCAAGGTCTTAAAATGCATGGCAGTGATGAAATTTTTGGCCACGATTTTTACAGAACTGTGAGCAAAACCAGTTGAGAACATACTCATGGATGGATTACCACAAGTGAACTCCCCTGATAGTCCAGATCGGGAGAGACAGAAAATACGTGTGATTTTGGCTCAGCCACGTGGCTTTTGTGCTGGCGTAGACCGTGCGATTGCAATTGCAGAAGGAGCACTAAAACTTTATGAGCCTCCCGTATACGTACGGCACGAAATCGTCCACAACCGAAGGGTTGTGGAAAACCTGAAAGCGAAGGGCGTGCGGTTTGTAGAAGAAATTCACCAGATTCCAGACAATGCAATTGCCGTGTTCAGCGCTCATGGTGTGTCAAAAAAGGTTCAGCAAGATGCATCGGAGCGCGGCCTTGAGTCACTTGATGCTACATGCCCGTTGGTTTCCAAGGTGCACAAGGAAGGCCAGCGTTATGCTGCAAAAGGCTACGATGTAATCTTGATAGGTCACGAGAATCATCCTGAGGTTGAAGGCACACTGGGTCAAATCCCAGGGCCTGTCCATCTAGTCAGCAACACAAAAGATGTAGAGATGTTGGAAGTGGGTGACCCGGACAAGGTAGCCTATGTGACCCAGACTACCCTATCGGTCGATGATACACGGGATATCATCAAGGCATTGAAGCAGAAGTTTCCTAACATTGCAGGTCCAAATACCAAGGACATCTGCTATGCAACCCAGAATCGACAGGCCGCTGTCCGTGCTCTTGCCGCTCAGGTTGATCTGATGCTGGTGGTAGGGGCCCATAACAGCTCCAATTCAAATCGCTTATGTGAAGTCAGCAATGACAGCGGCACCCCGAGTCACCTGGTCGAAGACCCGGCAAAAATTGATCCTCTGTTGTTACAGGGAGTTGAGGCCGTTGGAATCACGGCAGGTGCATCGACGCCTGAAGAACTGGTGCAGGAGTTGATTGGCAAGCTGAGGGAGTTTGCTGACCTGGAAATCTCGAATATGGATGGTATTGTCGAGAATGTTCGCTTTGGCCTTCCACCCTCCTTGCGGAACGTCATCCAGGCTGGATAACCAGGTATCTGGGTGTTTCGTCGCGACCATCCGGGACCGTGGCAGTTCTTTGGTTTTGCACTTCCAAGCCTTGGCCGCAAGCCTGGTTAAAAGTTGTAGTTCAGGCGAAATTCCAAAAAGCTATCGCGTCGGATAGGGTCAAACTGAGTATCTTTTTTTTCTACATTGAACAGTGAGAAAAGTTCAAGATTTGCGGACCACCGGTCAGAAATCCGGCGGTTGAACTCGATCACAAAGGCACTGGTGGAATAGTCCCGATCTTTCAGAAGGCTGGAGAAAATCTCTGTATTCTGGATGTCATTGAATGCTACGCGTATGCCGATGAGTAGATCATCGTCGAAAATGTTCGTTGCGTCCTTGCCTCGCTCATCGTAACACCACTCGCCAAGGACTCCAAAATCAGCAGCGGTCCCGAGTATAGAATAAAACGTGTACTCTGCACCGATCACAAATGCGGCATAGTCCTCCTCCACATAGCGCAAATTCTGGGAATCGGCGCGGTGAATGGCTTCAAGCTTGAACAGCCACTCATCAGTAGTAAGCTGTGCATCGATACCAAACTGGCGTATTTGCTCATAATGCGGGACTAAGACCAGTTCCCCGTTGCGTCGTTCACTGACCTGAGGTCGCAGAAGAGGGTCCCTGCCGGTGCCGTTAAAAAAACTCACGCCTATATCAAAAGGCCCGAAGTTCTGGCTGTACCGGACCGCAAAATCCATGTGCCATTCCTTCGCGCCACTTTCGTAGGTAGGATCGTCGTCCTCCACGACAAGTGATGAACGCAGGCGACCCTTGCGGCCTGGAAAGGTACGCTCCCGATGATGTGGGAGGATAAACAGCTCAGCTGCGCCCCAATTCCCGGACCAGGTGGCATGTGCCATGAGTTGGCCCAGTTCGACCTCTTCATCAGGGTGCTCAATCAAATCGGTCTGATTTATGATATCCACCAGGTGATGTGACTCAACAACTCCCCAGAACACCCGGTCCATGCCGAGGCGCAATTCCCACTCGCCATCTCCAATTTCACCGAGCAGCAGGAAATACGCTTCCCGCAAGTCTGCGTGGCTGCGATCCGGATCAGCGCTGTCATGACGCAAGAATGGGATTAGGGTGAAACTCCAGCCCTCGACACTCTCAAAATAGAATTCCGGTTCCAGAACGATTCCGCTGGCAAGGTCTGGTTGACCTGGATAGGCAGCATTTTCAGGGTACCAGCGATTTTCGACCCCGACGTGCCCGAAGACCTCGTAGTCAATTTCACTGCCTGCACATACTTGTGCACCCAAGGCCATGGCCAAAAGCCAGGCCGCGCGGGTCAGGACTTGCAGGGGACTGCGCTGCACGACATCAACGTATTCGTCTCAGCCCTGTTTTCGTAAAGTCACGATCATCGAGGTCGGTTTGAAACTGATAATCTGTCCAAGTGATCACTGTACTTTTCCCAGTCAAATGATTCACCATCGTCATCTGGCTGGCACGCCAGTAATGATCCAGATGCAGCTCGTAGCCTGTCAGGGTAAGTGTTTTCAGGTGCGCGTTTTTGCGATCGTAGTACTCGATTTTCTGTGCTCGCAAGGCGTCTTTGTCTTGCCAGATCACTTGACGACTGTAACTCGATTTTTTATTGACCGGGTACCTTTCCATGACCGTACAGGTCAAATCTCCACAAGGCTCATCGCGCAGGTACCGGTACGTGAATTTTTCTACCTCCGGGCTGCTCATGTCTTCATAGGCGAACTCGCTCCCCATGAAAGAACCGGATTGGTTCGAAGAACTGATGCGTTTTACCCGCTTCAAGGCAGGTAAATAGAGCCACTGGTCGTCCGGGGTATCCTTGTGACCGTGGATAAGCAGTGCAGTCCCTTGGACGTCGCGGGGGTTATCAAAAACAAACAGGCTTTTGTCCCCGTCGTCAGGTACTTCCAGGACCTTTACCCGGAGTTGGCGCAGGCTCTCTTGCCCCTGCTTATTGCGAAGCGTCATGGTTTGCTGGGCCGTTAGATTGCCAAACCCCTGGTCGCGTGCTTGGGTATCACGCGCAATTTTCAAACCTGTTTCCTCCGGAGTCAGGGACTCCGAATACACAGGCGTTCCGTAAAAGGCGGACAGGACCAGGTAGAGGACAGCCAGTCGCAACACTGATCGCAGGTGAGGGTGAACGCCAGTCATGAGTTCCTCCAATAGAGCACAGTCAGTGATACATTGTGTGCGCGGCAATCATTTTCAGCCCTGCAGGGTGCGGGGAAGCGCGAAATGTTCATTAACCGTAGCATAGCGATGTCAAATATCACAATCAGGTAGGCTGGTTTCACCACTCGCTTGATTTTGATGCATGTACATGGTCGGGCATCTTATAGCTCACGCCGACCTCGTCGTATTGGGAAGCATTCAGGAGCTGCAGGAAGTTTTCCGATTTGATCAGTTGCACATCCTTGATCAGCCGTTCGCTGAGTTGCTTGGCGCGGTACACCTGCAGGACGCCCGTGCTGCTGCCTTTCGGGAACTTCAACTGGTTGGCAAGCTGGCTTCCGACCAGTGCTCTTGAAATACGGTAGGCCAGGTTCCTCATGGAGTCCTGCTCATCCCTGTCTGTCAATCCGGCAACCAGGGGGATCGACTGTATCAGGGCATTGGATATGGTTGCGGCGTCGGCATCCGGAGCGGGCTCGCACAGGAAGCCGATCTTGAACAGCTTGCGCGCATCTTGCTGGCTGTTGAACAGGATTGTTTCGGGTACACCCATGAGATGACCCACGTAGCGCCATAACTCGAAGATGCTGTCTTTCTCATCCCGGTTATAGTTGGCACCTACTGACGTCGAGTGTTCCAGCAGCCTATGTGAAAACAAGGCGGTCGAAAAACCCATGTGTGCCGCACTTATCGGTGTACCCCAAGCCTTTGTGTCCCACTCGTCCGCAGCTTTCATCAACTGTCTCACCCGTGCATGAATGAAGCGGATGCGCACGGACAACTTCCATCCGTCACCTTTTCTCAGCAGGCCGCCGGGGAAAAATATTTCAAGCAGATGCCGGTTGACTTGCTTCAATTGCCGGATGCTCACATCTGTTTCTTGCAACATACGGCCCGTAATGCCAAACGGCTTACTCATCAACGTCGAAAAGCCTTCGATCAGAACTCCGGTAACCAGTGCTAGCAGTATGTCGTTTGCCTTGGTGTAGAACGCCTGGATGGCTGGGTCAAAGGCCTTGTAGTCAAGCCAGGAAGGGGGTTCGTTGATGCGCTCAAAAGCATCACGTAATGCTTGTGGTGCGGTACGCAAGACGTCCGTCTGTTGTTCAATTCCGGCAGCGATGAACCGGTGCAGCTCTTCACTGGGAAGAGAGGAGATCTCTTCCATCGCAGGGTCCAACTCAGGATCACCTATGCAGGTATGCTTGATGTAGTTGTCAGCAGTGGCAAGGTCATGCAGACGTGCAGAGACATAGCCTTCAGTATAGGCCGAGGGCGATGGCTGCATTTTCACCACAAAGATTCTCCGGTCAATACACCAGCAAGCTGTATACAGCGGCCCGTCCAGTGTTTCCCCAGACCACCGGCATGATTTTTGTGGGTAATTCTAGCAGCGTACGTTTTAGCTGTCAGATACATGTTTGCACGCAGACCGAAGAATGCTCGGGGTCATAGAGATCATTGGGCGTATATCCATGTTTTTCGGAAAGATTCCTTGCTACGACTTCCAGTTGGCGATGTCGATGCTGTTATCCAGTTCCCATGTGAAGTCGGTCAGTTTTTCATCACACAGAGGTGTCATTGTGCTGATGTAGTCCCTTCTTGATATGGCCTCTGCACCAAGGCTCAACAAGTGGGACGAGGGCAGCTGGCAGTCCAGCAACGGGCAGCCCCAGTTGTATAAATGACTGACAATGTAAGTGAGGGCAATTTTGGAGGCGTTCGTCTGAAAGCTGAACATGGATTCGCCAAAAAACATTTTTCCAATCATGACCCCGTACACGCCACCAATTAAACGTTCCTGGCAGTCCCACAATTCAACCGAATGTGCACAGCCAAGTTGATGCAAGGCTGTATAGGCCTCTGTCATTTCGTTGGTAATCCATGTGCCCCTCGCGTAACTTCGAGGTGCAGCGCATGCAGTAACCGTTTTTTTGAAATCACCATCAAATGTGACTGTCCATTCATGCTTGCGCAAGGTTTTTCTCAAGCTGGAAGAAATTCTGAATTTTTGCGTATACAAAACGCCTCTCGGGTTTGGAGACCACCACAGAATCGGTTGGCCATCTTCATACCAGGGAAAGATCCCTTTACGGTATGCGTTCAGCAGTCGTGTAACGCTCAGGTCTCCTCCCGCCGCAAGTAGGCCATCAGGGTTTTGCAGGGCTTTCTCGACGTCAGGAAATGGGGCGTTGCTATTGGAGGGGTCTAGCCAGTGAATATCCATTTCATCACAATGAAAATCGTTTTAGTTAACCCTGTAGGGCGATAATGACATAAGTTCCTTGCATTCATGCTGCATGAAGTGCTTTTCACGCTGGCAGAAATCCTCGATCGCGGCCCTCAGGCGTGAATCCGAAATCCAGTGCGCAGACCAGGTTTTGGTGGGTAGGAAGCCACGGCTGATTTTGTGCTCGCCTTGAGCGCCGGGCTCAAAAGAAGAGAGCTGGTGTTCGATAGCGTATTCGATGCCCTGGTAATAACAAGCCTCGAAGTGCAGCCCATGAAATTTATCCAAGCATCCCCAAAATCTTCCATAAAGTGTGCTGTCGTCAAGAAAGTTGATTGCACATGCGATCAGCTTCTTGTCGTAGAAAGCGAGCACCAGCAAGACCTGGGAGCCCATCATGGCACCCAGCTCTTTGAAAAATCCAAGGCTGAGGGTGGGCAGGCTACTTTTTCGGTAAAAGGTATTCACATAAAAGCTGTGCACCTGTTGCCACAGGGTGTCGTCCAGTTCCGAGCCGTGAAGGCGCTTGATGTGAATTTGCTGATCTCTCACGAAACGCCTTTCACGCCTGATCTTTTTTCTTTTTCTGGAAATTAGGCCTTCCAGAAAATGGTCAAAGCATTCGTAATTTTGATTGTGCCAGTGGTACTGGCAGCCAAGGCGCAACATCAGGTTGCTCTGCCTGTAGAATTTGCATTCCTCGTCAATATTGAATAACCAATGCATGCTGGACATGTTTAGTCTCTCTGCCTCCCTGATTGTGGCATCGATCATGGTCGTTGCAATTTTGCTTTTTTGCTGGGCTGATATTTCCGGCATGATAAGAAGACGGGAGCCTGCCACGGGAGTGTAGGGTACCGAGGCAACGAATTTGGGATAATAGGCCAGCCCGACCTGCTCGTATGCGGATGCCCATGACCAGTCAAATACAAATTCTCCATACGAGTTGGTTTTGACATACAGTGGGCTGGCAGCGATGACCTGCTGGTTCTGGTCGCGCACGATAAGGTGATGCGGATACCAGCCATATTTCTCGCCAAGGCAATCATTGCGTTCCAGGGCGTATAGAAACTCATGCTTCAAAAACGGACTGTTGTCTATCAGCAAACGGTTCCAGTGCGCACCTTCGACCGCCCCGAGTGAGCTCAGAAAGCTGCAGGTGTATGCCGATGGAGTGTTTTCAGGAATCGAGTTCTGGACAGTCAAAGGGTGGTAAAGGGCGGCTTCAGTCGTTCGCGAGATTGTCCAGGTATTTTTCAGCATCAAGCGCCGCCATGCAGCCCGTTCCTGCGGAAGTTACCGCTTGCCGGTACACATGATCCATCACATCTCCTGCGGCAAATACGCCCGGGACGCTAGTAGCGGTTGCATTACCGTGTAGCCCGCTGTTGACCTGGATGTAGCCACCTTGCATATCGAGCTGGTCTTCAAAAATTGCAGTGTTCGGGGTATGTCCAACCGCGATAAATACACCGCTCAGGTCGATGTCCTGTGTAGAAGCGTCCAGGGTGTTCTTGATCCGCATCCCGGTGACCCCGGTATCATCCCCCAAGATTTCGTCAAGTGTGTAGTTCCATTTTATCGTGACATTGCCACTTTTCTCTCTTTCGAACAGCTGGTCCTGCAGGATCTTTTCGCTGCGCAAGGCATCTCGTCGATGCACCAGAATGACCTCACTTGCAATATTGGACAAGTAAAGTGCTTCCTCAGCCGCAGTATTGCCGCCGCCAATCACTGCAACCTTTTTCTCCTTATAGAAAAACCCGTCACATGTCGCACATGCCGAGACTCCCTTTCCTTTATAGGTTTCCTCCGAAGGCAGCCCCAGGTACTTGGCTGATGCGCCTGTTGCAATGATCAAGGCATCGCAGGTGTAGGTCCCCATATCTCCGGTCAAGGTGAATGGAGGCTTCGACAGGTCCGCGACACGAACATGATCAAAGATGACTTCCGTACCGTAGCGCTCGACGTGCTTCAGCATGCGGTCCATCAGGTCCGGGCCCTGCAGTCCCTCGACATCTCCTGGCCAATTGTCTACATCGGTGGTCGTGGTGAGCTGGCCACCTTGTTCCAGACCGGTGATGATCACAGGGTTCAGGTTGGCCCGGGCGGCATAGACGCCCGCTGTATACCCGGCAGGTCCGGACCCCAGTATCAGTAGTCGGAAATGTCGAGATTCGGTCATTCGGCGTTCCTGTATGTGATTTGGCGACTGGATGAATTGCTAACAATCCATCCGGCAAATGTAGATTTTGCTACATAATCCCCTTGCTATACTCGGAAGTTGATCCGGCAGCATTGCTGCAGGATTCATGGGGGCGAATTTTACATGAGTTGGGGCAGTATTGCTGTACAATAGAAGTCCGATGATGGGGTTTGAGCAAATCACGTTATACAGAAATATTGAATTATAGTTTTAATTAATTCAATATCTTAAGTAGATAATTTGAGAGTAAGCGATCAGATTGGCTGAGCCGTCTTGAAAAAGCCATCGAAATCCAGTGATCGGGCTTCCTTGCCTAGGGGCCTGCGTGAAAGCGTTCTACTGATACTGGCTGCACTGGGTGCTTATCTGATGCTGGCGCTGCTTACGTATCAGCAGTCGGACCCCCGCTGGACCCAGGCGGGCCATGACCTGGTTGCAAACAATCTTGGCGGCAGGGCCGGCGCCTGGTTTGCGGACCTGTTTTTTTTCCTATTTGGCTACCTGTCTTACCTTGCCCCCATCATGGTGGCCTACAGTGGATGGCTGTTGTACCGGGGTGGAACGGATACGCAAGCTGTCGATTACCGGACACTGGGAGTACGCTGGGCCGGCTTCTTGCTGACTTTGGCGGCAGGCTGTGGACTGGCGGCTTTGCATTTTCAGCCAGGCTTTCTTCCGCACACGGCAGGCGGTGTTCTGGGCGACATTGTCGGTACGGGCTTCCTTGCCGTCTTCAATTTTGTCGGTGCCACTTTGCTGCTGCTGGCACTGTTTTTTGCCGGTATCACGGTGTTCTCGCATTTCTCATTGTTATGGCTTTTGGACACAACCGGGAAATACATCCTGAAGATCAGTTCATGGCTTTGGAGACTGATCAGCCTGCTAAGAGAGAGGCACCTGGGCAAACAGGCGAGAACTGCCCGTGAAAAGGTGGTCAAGGCCAAAAAGGTGAAGATCCAGAAATCCCCGCCCCGCATCGAGCCGACCGTGGAAGAGATCACGCCAAGCAAGCGGGCGGAACGGGAACGCCAGATCCCGCTGTTCGATTCAGTGGAAACCGCCTTGCCTCCGACCTCCATGCTGGACAACGTTGCCGATGACACCAAGGGATATTCGGACGATGCGCTGGAGGCCATGTCGCGCCAGGTAGAACTGAAATTGCTCGATTTCGGAATCGATGCCGCGGTGGTTGAAGTCCATCCAGGTCCTGTGATCACCCGCTTTGAATTACAGCTTGCAGCAGGGATCAAGGTGAGCAAGGTCTCAAACCTGGCCAAGGATCTTGCCCGCGCTCTTTCTGTGGTGAGTGTGCGGATTGTCGAGGTGATTCCAGGCAAATCCCACGTTGGGCTTGAAATTCCCAATGAGTACCGGGAGCTGGTCGTGCTCAGCGATATTCTGCGCTCTGAGACCTACGATGAGTCCTCATCCATCCTGACCCTGGCCTTGGGCAAGGATATCAGCGGGCGCCCGATCGTGGTGGATCTCGCAAAAATGCCCCACCTGCTGGTTGCAGGCACCACCGGATCCGGCAAGTCGGTAGCCTTGAACGCAATGCTGCTGAGCATATTGTATAAAGCCACACCACAGCAGGTGCGCATCATCCTGATCGATCCCAAGATTTTGGAATTTGCAGTGTATGAAGGGATTCCGCACCTGCTTTCTCCGGTCGTCACCGATTTGAGAGAGGCGGCCAACGCCTTTCGCTGGTGCGTGGCCGAGATGGAAAGACGGTATCAGTTGATGTCGGCGCTCGGGGTTCGCAGTATCCAGAGCTACAACACGAAGGTGAAGCAGGCTATCGACAAAGGCAGCCCCTTGCCTGATCCTTTTGCCAGTCCGCAAGAGGGTGGCGAGCTGGAGGGCAGCCCGGTTGAAACACTGAACCCATTGCCAAGCATCGTCATCATAGTAGACGAGCTTGCGGACATGATGATGGTTGTCGGCAAGAAGGTCGAAGAGCTGATTGCACGAATTGCGCAAAAGGCCAGGGCGGCCGGAATTCACCTGATCCTGGCCACCCAACGTCCCTCGGTGGATGTCATCACTGGCCTTATCAAGGCGAACATCCCTTCCAGGATTGCCTTCCAGGTGTCTTCGAAAGTCGATTCGCGAACCATCCTGGATCAAATGGGTGCCGAGCAGTTGCTGGGCCATGGCGACATGTTGTACCTGCCTCCGGGGACCTCCCTTCCCGATCGTATTCATGGTGCGTTTGTCTCGGATGAAGAGGTGCACAAGGTGGTTGCCTTCCTGAAGCAAAAAGGGGCCCCGGCTTACCTGGATGAGGTCACCCAGGATCCCGAGGATGGCAGGGATGTAATACCTGGACTGGAACCCATTGATGGTCAAGACGGCGAACTCGATCCGCTTTATGATGAAGCGATTGCAATCGTTACAGAAACCCGCAAAGCCTCGATTTCCTATTTGCAGCGAAGATTGAAAATTGGCTACAACCGCGCCGCAAGAATCATAGAAGAGATGGAAAACAGTGGTGTTGTCAGTGCTGTTTTGTCCAATGGCAGTCGAGAAGTCATTGCCCCGCCACCGGTATAATCACACAGACTGTGCCGGAACCGGCGTAATGCAAGATTGAGCATCGCCGGGCACCATCAAATTTGTCTAGCCAGAGAGTTCGGATAGGGCAGCGAGTGATACGGATCTGGAAATCATTTTTGGGCAGCGTGCTGCTGTCGTTTTCATTGGCCTGTTCGGGCAGTGAGGCTGTGGGCTTGCTGAATACATTTTTTGCGGAGGTACGCTCTTTTCAGGGAAGCTTTCTGCAAACCGTCTGGGGAGAAGATGGCAGGCTGGTTCAGACGGCAAGAGGGTCCGTCGCCCTGAGCCGACCCGGCAAGTTTCGCTTTCAATATGCACAACCCCACAGGCAACTCATCCTTGCGGATGGCAAGTACCTGTGGGTCTACGACGAGCAATTACAGCAGGCTGTTGCAAGGCCCATCATGGAGGCATTGGGCAGTGCGCCAATCATGCTGCTGATGAATGCCCGCGTCCTGCAGGACGATTTTGAGATTTTTTCAGCTCCGGATCGAGATGATCTCAACTGGGTGGAGCTGGTTCCTCACGTTCAGGACACCGAGTTTCGCAGCGTACAGATCGGTCTCGATGAAAAAGGGATCCGAAAAATGGAGTTGCATGATCAGTTTTCGCAAAAGACCGTTGTTGAATTCAGGCACCTCGAGCTGAACGTGAACTTCCCGACGGGATATTTTGTGTTCAAGGCACCTCAAGGAGTGGATGTCGTGGGTTACCCAGCGCAGTGAGCAAGGCTAGCGTACGGGCTTGCTGCTCACACCTGGTATCTGCCGGGCAGCCCCGGGCAACTTGAGTTGCCGACATCTGCACATGTGAGGAGACAGTCATTTCGAGCGCACCTGCCAACCAGAACACCGACCTGCTAGATCGCACGGATGGCTATCGCCCACTGGCAGACCGCATGCGTCCTGTCACCCTGTCCGAGTTCGTGGGTCAGGCGCACCTGCTGTCCGGTGACAAGCCATTACGCCAGGCAATCGAGCAGGGCAGGCTGCATTCCATGGTTTTCTGGGGGCCTCCAGGTACAGGCAAGACTACGCTGGCACGCATCATCTCCAATACTTCACATGCACAGTTTCTTTCTTTGTCCGCGGTGCTGTCCGGAGTCAAGGAGATCCGCCAGGCAATCGAACAGGCCAGGCTGCACAGCCAGGAACACGCCTCTAGTACCGTGCTGTTTGTTGATGAAGTACATCGATTCAACAAGGCACAGCAGGATGCATTTTTGCCGCACATCGAGAACGGCACGTTCTATTTTATTGGTGCCACGACGGAAAATCCCTCTTTTGAACTCAACAATGCACTGCTGTCCAGGGCCCGGATTTACGTCCTGAAAAGGCTGACTGAACAGGATGTCGGCCAGTGCATCGACAATGCCCTGCAGGATAGCGAGCGTGGTCTGGGCCACCGGCAGATCGAGGTCGATCCCGAAGCCAGGGACCTGCTTGCATCTGTAGCGGACGGTGATGCGCGGCGTGCATTGAACTTTCTGGAAATTGCCGCGGACTGGATTGGCGAGAGTGCAGCGGAAAATACAATCACTTGCGAAATCGTCAAGGAAGTCACCGCGCAGGGTATTCGGCGCTTTGATAAGAGAGGCGAGTATTTCTATGACCAGATTTCCGCGTTGCACAAGTCCGTGCGCGGATCCGATCCCGATGCCGCCCTGTACTGGTTTTGCAGGATGATCGATGGAGGCTGTGATCCCTATTACGTTGCGCGTCGCGTACTGCGGATGGCCGTTGAGGATATTGGAAACGCAGATCCCCGTGGCCTGCAGATCGCAGTGAGTGCCTGGGATACCTATGAGCGCCTGGGTTCACCGGAAGGTGAACTGGCCATTGCACAGGCCATCGTGTATCTGGCCTGCGTGCCAAAGAGCAATGCCACGTACCGTGCATATGGCCTGGCAATGAAAGATGCCAAAACCCATGGCAGCCAGGAAGTACCGATGCATCTGAGAAACGCACCCACCAAGCTGATGAAAGACCTTGGCTACGGACGGGACTATCGTTATGCTCATGATGAACCTGATGCCTATGCGCAGGGTGAATGCTACTTTCCCGAAATACTGCGAGGGACACGCTATTACGAACCCGTAGATCGAGGTCTTGAGATCAAGATCAGGGAGCGTATGCGCAGGCTCCGGAATAAAACCGAAAACCAGAATTGAATACAAATTGAGGCGCTCAACATGGACCAGCTGAAACTGTCAAGGGAACTTATCGAGGAAATTCAGAAAGTACTCATTGAAGCAGACGAGCGTGCTGCCAATCCAATACTGGCGGGTCAATACTTGGCTGCCATCACAGGGTTCGTCATAGGGAATCATGATCTGCCGACAGGTGAAAAAAATGAGATCATGAATGAGATTGTTGCCTTTGCAAAATATGTCTATGAGGACATCACACGGCAAAGACAAGCCAGCATTCGTCCAAAAGGCGAGGCGTTCGGGATCTGGAAACCTGGAGATCCCTGATCCCGATTCCACGGGCATTTTTCCATCCAGACTCCCGCAGGAAGGGAATGGCGAGGAATCGCAATTGCCGCTTTACAGGGTTGTTGACCGATATCCGGCTATACGAGCAGCTCAATCCAGTGTTTGACGGGCCTTTCGGTGCCTGACTGCAGGTGCATCAGGCAACCGATGTTGGCTGTACTGATCACATCGGGCCGGGCGTGCTCAAGGCAAGCCAGCTTGTTTTCCAGCAGTTTTGCCGACAGCTCGGTTTCGAGCAGGGAGTAGCTGCCTGCAGAGCCGCAGCACAAATGCGGGTCTAGGGTCGGGACAAGTCTGTAACCCCGATTTTGCAACTGCGCCTCGATTTTGCCATGCACCTTTTGGCCATGCTGTAGTGTGCATGGGCTGTGGAAAGCCACTGTGCAGGTCTCCCCGGCAGGGCGTGTCTTCGGCCCGATGTCTAGTTCGGAGAGATCCCTGCACCGCTCGCTGATGAATTCTGCACGACCCGCATAGTTCGGGCTGGCCTGCATTACTTCCCCATATTGCTTTATGAAACTGCTGCAACCACTTGATGTAACAACTAAAAATTCGTATTTATTTTTCAGACCTTGGTACCAGTTGTCGATATTCTGGCCGATGGTCTTCTCCGCGCTCTTGAGATCGCCCAGGTGATAGGCAAGGGCGCCGCAGCAGTCGCCTTTCGCCTCTTCAAGGCAAATACCGGATCTCTCCAGCACTTTCACGGCCGCACTGTTGATTTGCGGGGCGACCACCGATTGTACGCAGCCCCGGATGGTGAGCATTTTGGGCAGAGCTGGATTCGCCTTTGCCGCTTTTGACCCACCGGTGGCCTGAACAGGCATCTTGCTTGCCAGCTTTTTGGGCAAAAATGGTTTTGCGAGACGTCCCAGCGCGAGAACCATCCTGACTCTGTACGGCTTGGAAAATATGCGAATGATCAGGTAGCGCTTGATCGTGCTGATCAGTGAACGGTTTACAGTCTCATTCATGTGTTTGCGCCCGGTGTCGAGAAGAGTACCGAACCGGACACTGGAAGGGCAGGTTGTCTCGCAGGACAGGCAGGTCAGGCACCTGTCCAGATGCCTGAGCCCAACGTTGCCGTCGGTTTTGCCCTCCAGGTAGTTCTTGATCAGATAGATTCGACCCCGCGGTCCATCCAGTTCATTTCCGGTCAACTGATAGGTCGGGCAGGTCGCATTGCAAAGGCCACAATGTACGCATTTGCGCAGTATTTTGTCTGCCTGGTGGCCTTCTGCTGTTTGCAGGAAACTGTCCGGGAGAGAGGTTTGCATGGATCTCAGAACTGCGGATACATCCTGCCGGGATTGAGGATCCCCTCGGGATCGAAGGCATGTTTGAGCCGTTGATGGATTTTGAGCAGCGCGGATGGCAGGGGGTTGAACACATGCTCGATGGCTGGTCCTCGAAACTGGCAGGCCTGCCCGCCAGCCCGACGGGCGACCTCACGGATCGTGGAGGCATCGGTGTGGGTGGCATGCCAGCGAAGGGCGCCGTTCCATTCCATTGCACATGGGCCTGTAATGTCGAGAGGGTCAGTGGAGGGGGGTACTCGAATCCTCCACAAGGGTGCATCAGGCGTAAATGCTTCATGGGTTTGTTCGCGGACTCGGGTCCAGAAGAGCTCGCTTTGCTCGATGCGCTCGCCGCCGATTTCATTCTGGCATTTTTCAACCGTGGATGAAGAGCCGGTCAAGCGGACATAGAGGTTTTTTCCGTCGTGAAAGGTTGCCGTGATCGGCATCGGTGTGAGCGCCCATGCATTCATCTTGTGGATCGCATCGGCGGGCGCATCTGCAATGACCAGCGTTTGTTCGCACGGTGGCCTGGGCAGCAGGCGCAGCGTGGCTGACATCAGAACGCCCAATGTTCCCAAAGCGCCGCACATCAGGCGCGAAACATCATAGCCGGCGACATTTTTCATGACCTTGCCGCCAAAACACAGGTACTCACCCTTTCCGTTGATGATTTCTGCGCCAAGCATGCTGTCGCGTACGCTCCCATTGCCTACACGCCCGGGACCCGCCAGTCCCGCGGCAATGGCACCGCCCAGAGTGGCTGCTGCCCCGAAGTGTGGTGGCTCAAACGGGAGCATCTGGTTTTCTTCTTCGATGACTTGCTCGATCGCGGTCAGGGGTGTGCCGCAGCGTGCGGTGATATAGAGTTCGGAGGGCTCGTATTCGACAACTCCCGAGTAGTCGGCAAGACACAAGGGCGTGGCTTGGATGCTTCGGCCGTAGAAGGCCTTCGTGTTCCCGCCCAGAAGTTGCAAGGCGGTCTTGTGTCTGGCCGCATCCCGGATCCGGGTTGCGATGGTTTCCTTGGTATCCGTCACATTCCGGGCCGGTCGTCAAAAACGGGGCAGGTCAGCATGGGGCAGCTTCCCCTCGTGTACATGCATGGCACCGAACTCGGCACAGCGGTGCAGGGTCGGGATGGCCTTGCCCGGGTTTAGCAACCCATGCTCGTCAAAGGCGGACTTGATGGCATAGAAGGTCTGCAGTTCCTTTGAGTTGAACTGCACGCACATCTGGTTGAGTTTTTCCACGCCTACGCCATGCTCACCGGTGATGGTGCCTCCCATCCTGACACACAGCTGCAGGATCTCGCTCCCGAATTCTTCTGCCTTCTCGAGCTGACCTTGCTCGTTGGCATCATAGAGAATGAGCGGGTGCAGGTTGCCGTCCCCGGCGTGGAATACGTTGGCGACACGAAGTCCGAACTTTCCTGAGAGTGCATAAATTTCCTCAAGGACTTCAGCCAGATGCTTGCGCGGGATGGTGCCATCCATGCAATAGTAGTCGGGAGTCAGGTTGCCAAGTGCAGGGAAGGCCGCCTTGCGTCCTTGCCACAGTACCTCCGCCTCCTGCTCGTTGCTTGCTAGGCGCACTTGTGTGGCCTTGTGCTGTTCGAGTAGCTGTCTGGCACGTTCTGTTTGATTTGCCAGCTCTTCCTCATAGCCATCCAGCTCACAGATCAGGATAGCTGCGGCATCTTTCGGGTACCCGGGACTGCAGTACTGCTCCGTGGCCTGGATGGTGAAATGGTCCATCATCTCAAGGCCGGCAGGGATGATTCCATGGGAAATGACTGCAGCGACGGCATTTCCCGCATCCCGCACGTCAGAGAAGGCTGCCAGCAGCACCTTGCGCGCATGCGGTTGGGGCAACAGCTTCACCGTCGCCTGCAATACCACCCCCAGCATGCCTTCCGAGCCGTTCATCAGCGCTAGCAGGTCGAAGCCGGGGGACTCCAGGTGTTTTCCACCCAGCTCGAGGATCTCGCCGTCGGCGGTCAAGACCTTCAACGCCTGGATGTTGTGCACGGTGAGCCCGTATTTCAGGCAATGGATGCCGCCTGAGTTCTCCGCGATGTTGCCGCCGATGGTGCACGCAATCTGCGAGGAGGGATCCGGAGCATAGTAAAGACCATACGGTCTGGCGGCTTCCGAGATCGCGAGGTTACGCACTCCAGGCTCGACGGTGGCCGTGCGGTTGTGCGGGTCGATTTCCAGCACCCGGTTAAGCCGGGCAAAGTTGAGCAAGACTCCTTCCGGATGTGGCAGTGCACCCCCGGACAGGCTGGTACCGGCGCCCCGGGCCACGATTGGAAGCTCCAGCTCCCTGCAGAGCGCCACTGCAGCCTGGACCTGTTCGCTGGTGGCAGGCAGCAGGGCCACACGGGGAATCTGGCGGTACGCCGTCAGGCCATCGCATTCATAGGGAGCCAGCTGTTCATGTTTGACCAGGACCGCATCCTCCGGCAGGACCTGGTGAAATCGCTTTGTCAATTCTGATAGACTGGCTCGCATTTTCATACCAACAGAGCTTTGCGCTTACCGGCTGCTGACCATCCCTGTCTTGCACCAGGGCGCCATCGCCAAGAGTTTCGTCATGGATGCGCCAACTTGCGGTACCATTATTGGCGTCAAGCCAATATACCACTGATCAAACCAGCTTGTAATTGACCGCTAGGTGTAAGAAGGAGACCTGATTTGACGCTGGCAAGCATTGCTGTAGGAGGAGCGCTGGGCTCGGTGCTGAGATACCTGATTCAGGTGCAGTGCACACACTGGTGGGGCTGCAAATTCCCTTTTGGAACGCTGCTTGTCAATGTCACGGGGTCCTTGCTGATCGGTGTGCTGTCGATCGTGTTGCTGGAGCGCTGGGTTGTGGTGGACGAAATCCGGCTGGCGCTCTTGGTGGGGCTTCTTGGGGGATTCACCACTTTCTCGGCCTTTTCGATAGAAACCCTGCATCTGCTCCAGCAGGGCAGTGTGCTGGGTGCAGCGGTCAATGTCACGGCCAGTATCGTCTTGTGCCTGGGAGCCTGCTATCTTGGCATGACCTTGGCGCGTGCCTTTTGAAGGCAGGGGTATAACTCATGCTGGATCCCAAGATGTTGCGAACCGAACTGGATGAGGTGGCCAGGCAGCTCGGGCGTCGCACACTGACGATTGACCAGGACTGGTTTGTCACTCGGGAGCAAAAACGCAAGCAGTTGCAAACGGATGCGGAAAGCCTGCAGAACCAGCGCAACACGAATTCCAGGCGGATCGCGCAGGGCAAATCCTCGGGTGAGGACATCTCGGGCCTGATGGATGAGATGAAAACGGTCAACGCGGAACTTGAAGCAGGAAAAGCCGAACTCGAGCAGCTGCAATCGGAAATTCATGCATGGATGCTGACTCTGCCTAATCTTCCCCACGAGAGTGTTCCGGATGGTGACACCGAGGCGGACAATGCAGTGGTGCGGACGTGGGGCGAGACTCCGGAATTTGATTTCCCGGTACTCGGTCACGTGGAGATTGGAGAGCGCATCGGAGGACTTGATTTTGGAAAGTCCGCTAGCATCACCGGCAGCCGGTTCGTCACCATGCAGGGCCAGGTAGCCCGGCTGCACCGCGCACTGATCCAGTTCATGCTGGACACCCATGTCTCGGAACACGATTACCAGGAAGTGTACGTCCCGTACATTGTCAATGACAAAAGCCTGACCTGCACCGGCCAGTTGCCTAAATTCGAAGCTGATTTGTTCAAGCTGGCCACCGACAATCCGTATTACCTGATTCCAACCGCGGAAGTGCCGGTGACCAACCTTTGGCGCGATCACATTGCCAAAGAAAGTGAGCTACCCGTCAAATATGTCTGCCACACACCCTGCTTTCGCTCGGAAGCCGGCTCGTATGGCAAGGACACGCGGGGCATGATCCGCCAGCATCAGTTTGAAAAGGTCGAACTCGTACAGCTCGTCAAGCCCGAAGCATCCTGGCGCGCGCTTGAAGAACTCACGCAGCATGCAGAAATCATCCTGCAAAAACTCGGATTGCCCTACCGGGTTGTGACCCTGTGCACGGGTGATCTGGGGTTTGCTGCAGCCAAGACCTACGATATCGAAGTCTGGCTGCCAGGCGAAGGCCGCTATCGCGAGATTTCCTCCTGCAGCAATTTTGTGGATTTCCAAGCCAGAAGGCTCAAGGCCCGCTGGAAAAACCCCGCGACCGGGAAAACCGAACTCTTGCATACGCTGAACGGTTCAGGTCTGGCTGCAGGCCGAACGCTGGTCGCGATCCTGGAAAACTACCAGGACGACCAGGCACGTGTCCGTGTTCCCGACGTTCTGCAGCCCTATATGGGCGGGCTTGAAATCATTGCTTCCCCATAAAGATGCCAAAGGACCGCTACCGATGACTGCCGGACTCAAGGACCACTTTCCCCAAAGCGGCAAGATCGAGTGGATCGGACTCAGAAAGGCTTCGGGTGAGGCCATGGATGTCGTGGATGCCGCCACGCTGCTTCAAGACCATGGACTCGAGGGGGACAAGGCAGGCCAGCGTACAGGAAGCCACCGTCAGGTAACCCTGATTCAGGCTGAATACCTTCCGGTGGTTGCCGCCTTGCTGGGCAAGGAAGCCGTTTTCCCAGAAGTGCTCAGACGCAACATCGTGGTATCGGGCATCAATCTCGGGCTCTGCAAGGATCTTGAGATCGGGATCAACGATGCGGTGCTCCAGGTGACGGGAGATTGCGTGCCCTGCGCCAAAATGGAAAAGGCCCTGGGGTACGGTGGGTTCAATGCCATGTGGAACCATGGAGGTGTCACAGCATCGGTGCAGACAGGCGGGAGAATCGCGGTTGGTGATGAGGTCAGGGTATTGGGGGGAGCCAGCTGCTAACCCCAAGCCGGCCTAGCTTCAGCCTGCCGTCTCACTCTCAGTCAGCTTTTCCTGAAATAGGCGATCATCACCAGGCCCCATGAGACGATGAACGCCACCCCGCCAAACGGGGTGACCCTGCCTGACCAGGCAAGTTCAGTCAGGCTGAGGAAGTAGAGACTTCCACAAAAGAGAGTCATTCCAGCCAGCATGACTGCAGCGGCGGCCTTGAGCAGCCCCCGGTCGGCATGCTGGGCAATCAGGGTCCCAACCACCACCAGACCTAGCGCATGATACAGGTGATAATCCACCGCGATCTGGAAAATCGAATACCTGTGCTCCGACCAGGCAGGGCGCAGTGCGTGAGCCGCATAGGCGCTCAGTGCAATCGCTAGCGCGGCATTGCCGGAACCGAGGAGGATGGCCAGTCGGGACATTGTATAATTCTATCTGCTTTCAACCCGTCCAAACAGGAGGATACTGAACCATGCCTTCATTTGATGCGGTATCCGAAGTGGATGCTCACGAGCTGACCAACGCACTAGATCAGGCAAACCGGGAAATCTCCAACCGGTACGATTTCAGGGGATCGGATGCGAAGGTCCATCAGGTAGACTCCGCCTTGCGCATCGAGGCGCAATCCGAATTCCAGATCGACCAGATCTATGACATTCTCATTCAGAAAATGGCCAAGCGAGGAATTGACGTGGGCTGTCTGGAAAGGGGCGAAGTGGAGGAGGCCAATATGCGTGCGCGACAGGTTTTGGCGGTACGGCAGGGAATTGACCAGGCCACTGCCAAGAAGGTGGTCAAACTCATCAAGGATTCCAAGATCAAAGTCCAGACCGCGATCCAGGGGGACAAGGTCCGTGTTTCCGGGAAAAAGCGCGACGATCTGCAGAAGGTCATGGGCATGCTCCGGGACGCCAAGCTGGGCATCCCAGTGCAGTTCGATAATTTCAGGGATTGAGGCTGCCGAGCGCGAAGACTCAGCAACCTCGTGAATCAGGAATCCGCCTCTACTGGCTTACGATCCACATCAGGCCAGCGACAAACAGTACCACCAGGCTGATCGGCAGCAGGAATGCCTGCCAGTCACCTCGTTCGGCCTTCGGGCTGTTTTTCAGCCAGTACTTTGCCGCAGGAAAAATGAAGATGAGCAGGGCGACGACCAGCGCCGCGTAGGCAAACTTCATCCAATCCATCGACGACCCGGTCTAGTCGTTGCCTGCGAAACCCACCAAGTGCAACAGGGAAATGAATATGTTGTATATGCTCAGGTAGATCGAGGTTGTGGCAATGACATAGTTGGTGACCCCGCCATTGATGATGCGGCTCGTATCAAACAGGATGAAACCACTGAATATCAGGATTACCGCAGCATTGATGGCCAGCCACAGGCCCGGCATGTTGAGGAAAATTCCGGCCAGCGCAGCCAGCAACACCACCATCAGCCCGGAAAACAGGAATCCTCCCAGGAAGCTGAAGTCACGTTGCGTAGCCAGGGCATAGCCTGAAAGTCCGATGAACACGACTGCAGTACCCCCCAGGGACGTCGCAATTGCTTGTGCGCCGTGCGTCATGTTCAGGTAGAAATTCAGTACTGGTCCAAGCCCGAAGCCCAGCAGGCCCGTGAAGGCAAATACAACGGCAATGCCGGTCGCAGATTCAGCCGTACGGGGCAGCACGAACCAGATCAGCGCAAGGGCGGCAAAGGAACAGATCAGACTGGTACCGTGACCGACATGCAATACGGTCGACAAGGCAGCCATCAGTGCACTGAAAATCAGGGTAGCTGAAAGAAGTGCATAGGTATTGCGCAGCACCTTGTTGGTGGCTAAGACACTAGCCTGGCTTACACTACCCATTTGCAGTCTTGGATCGCTCATATTTGCTTGTTCTCCAGAATAAAAATGTTTGATGTTTCTAACATAATGGTTTTCTAGACGAATTCAAGTCATCTTCACTACTTTTTAGACAACATCAGTGCTGGTAGTTCCCGGCTCTATTCGGGTATTCTTCCCAGCTTGACCGGAGAGGTGGCAGAGTGGTCGAATGCGGCGGTCTTGAAAACCGTTGACTCGAAAGGGTCCGGGGGTTCGAATCCCTCCCTCTCCGCCAGCTGAGCTCTAATCAGAGATTGCCATCTGTAGCTGAAATCATGCGGGGTTCATTCTGCAGACAGCGAATCAGGAGATTCATGAATCCCGGGGTATTTTCGTGTAAGGTGGCACTGATACTTTGGGTGCGAGAAATTCACACAGGATTTCATGACAAAAATACTTGTTACAGCAGGTGCTGTCTCTGCATTCATCGGCATAGCAATTGGGGTGTTCGCACTGGTTCGATCCGGTGTCATTGAGCCCGGCCTAGGGATTTTGATGCTGATCTGCCTGCTGGGAATGTATGTGGGCTTTGGAATTCTGATTGCCGTGTACCGGCTGGTGAACCGGCTGGAGTGAGGGATCTTACCGCGGCCACGCGGCTCGCTTGTTTCTAATGGATGTTGGAAAAGTAGTCTTATGCACGACCTTTTGATCACCAATGCACGCGTGGTCAACAATCACGTTATCACCGAACAAGATGTCCTGGTTGTGGACAAGCGGATTGCGCATATCGATGCGGACCTGCAGCACAAACCAGCAAAACGCGTCATCGATGCCGATGGAAAGTTCCTGATCCCCGGGATGATCGATGACCAGGTTCACTTTCGCGAACCCGGCCTGACCCATAAAGCGGAGATTGCAACCGAATCACGTGCGGCCATTGCTGGTGGCATCACGAGTTTCATGGACATGCCCAATGTCTCTCCTCCGACCTTGACTGTGGACAGGCTCCGGGACAAGTACCGGATTGCAGCCAAATGCGCGCGTGCGAACTACGCCTTCTACATGGGCACCAGCAATGACAACCTTGAAGAGATTAAACGTTTACCCAAAGACTTGGCCTGCGGCATCAAGGTTTTCATGGGAGCCTCGACCGGGAATCTGTTGGTCGATCGTGACGAGGCTTTGGAGGGGATCTTCGAATTTGCACCCGTACCGGTAATCACGCATTGCGAGGATACACCGATGATCAACGAGAATCTTCGCAAGTTCCAGCGCGAATACGGGGACGACATTCCCGTGGAATACCATCCTGTGATCCGCTCTGAGGAAGCCTGCTACAAGTCCTCGGTGAAGGTCGTCGGCCTGGCGAAAAAACACGGCACCCAGCTGCACGTCCTGCATCTCTCGACGGCACGGGAACTGGAGCTGTTCACCGAAGGCGAGGTCCAGGGCAAACCCATCACAGCGGAGGTCTGCGTACACCACCTGTTCTTCAGTGACGCGGATTACGCCACCCGTGGTGCGCTGATCAAGTGCAATCCGGCGATCAAGACGGCCCGTGACCGGGAAGGGCTGCTCGGGGCGGTGATGGAGGACCGTATCGACATCATTGCCACGGATCACGCCCCGCACCTGCTTGAGGAAAAGCGCGGCAACTACCTGGAGTCGCCAGCAGGACTGCCGCTGGTCCAGCATGCCCTGCTGAGCCTGATGGAGCATTATCATGATGGTGTCCTGAGCCTGGAGAAAATTGTGGAGAAGACCAGCCACAATGTCGCCAGGCGGTTCTCGGTCACCGAGCGGGGATTTATCGAGGAAGGGTACCGGGCCGACCTGGTATTGATCGATGCATCCAGGCCATGCACCGTCACCGATGAAAGCGTCTTATACAAGTGCGGCTGGTCACCGTTTTCGGGCTACACCTTTCGCTCGACGATCGACACCACCATCCTCAACGGTCAGGTAGTGTTCGAAGAAGGCCGGCTGTCGGAGGCGCCTTTTCTTGGGGAGGCGCTGGTATTCGATCGCTAGCCGAGGTGTGTGATCGCCTACAACTGCACACTCAAACCAATCGCAATGGGCTGACAGGATGCAGATCGAACTGAAACTCCCCGAAAATCCGGCGACGCGCAAGGACATCAACATACTGTTCGTGTGCATGGGAAACATCTGCCGCTCCCCCATGGCCCATGGCGTCTTCCAAAACCTGGTTGAAAAGCATTCCTTGCAGGAGGTCATCGGCGTGGATTCTGCGGGCACCTATGCCTACCACACCGGCGAGCCTCCGGATTCACGAGCCCGGGCCGTGGCGGCCCAGCGAGGTTATTCCCTGGAGCATCTGCGAGCCCGAAAGGTCAGAGCCCAGGATTTCATGGCGTTCGACCTCATCCTCGCCATGGACCATCAGAATCACGAGGACCTGTTGGCGCATTGCCCAAAAACCCGGAAGGACAAGGTGCGCCTGCTGCTGGATTTTGCCCGGCGCACCGAGCGCGAGGAAGTCCCCGATCCCTATTATGGGGGGCTCAACGGATTTGAGACCGTCCTGGACCTGATCGAGGATGCATGCAGCGGACTGCTGGAACATATCCAGACCCATCACGCGCTTGAAACCCCCGCATAAGCCGGACGCAGGCTCCCCCAGGAGAATACCGCCTGTTTCGCAGTCTACTGCGAAGAAGTTTTGCCCGAATCCGATGACGGAGACTTGCCCGGGTTCGTCGGCTTGCTGCTGGCCTGGTCCCGGTTGCCGGGGCCTTTTCGTGCAGAGCCTGCCCTTCGCTGGTCATCCGTTTTTCTGGAGCCATCCCTTCGCCGCTGGCCGCCACGTGAGGGATTCCGCGAACCACGTCGCCGCTGGCCGCTGCGCGCGCGCGTCGGGGTGCTTTGCTCGCGGGCAGGTTCTGCACTCTTGGACGTAGCTGCTTCTTCGTCCTGCGTGGATGTCTTGTTGCCGCCCGAAAGCCACCCCAGAAGGGTCTTCAGTGGGCGAGGGGCCCCGGTCTTGGGGCCGGATTGCGTTTTCGAAGAGGGGGCCGGAGTGCTCGCATGAATGGATTTCACAGCCGGTTGCTCCGCGACTACCGGGGCACGCTGGTAAGACGTGAGTCCGGTTTCTTCCTGGGGGATGTGCTCGTAGCTTGATTTCTGGTCGGGTTTGGCATCCTGGCTTCGAACCCTTTCCACGGAAAAGTGCGGAGTTTCCAGGTTCGGGTCCGGCACAATCACGAGTTGCACGGCATGGCGCGCCTCGACCTCGCTGATGCCGATGCGTTTTTCGTTCAGCAGGAAGCTCGTGACCTCAACAGGAAGCTTGGCGATGACCTTGCCGGTGCTTTCCTTTATGGCTTCTTCCTCAATCAGGCGAAGGACTGCGAGTGCCAGCGACTCGACGCTGCGAATGGTTCCATGGCCGGTGCACCGCGGGCATACGATCTGGCTCGACTCCTCCAGAGAAGGCCGCAGCCGCTGGCGTGACATCTCCAGCAGCCCGAACTGGGAGATGTGCCCGAGCTGCACGCGTGCGCGGTCGATCTTGAGTGCCTCGCGCAAACGCTTTTCCACTTCGCGGCGGTTCTTCTCGGGCGTCATGTCAATGAAGTCGATGATGATCAGCCCGCCGAGGTCGCGCAGCCGAAGCTGCCGTGCGGTCTCGTCCGCAGCTTCAAGATTAGTGTTGAGCGCGGTTTCCTCGATGTCGCTGCCCTTGGTCGCCCTGGCCGAGTTGATGTCGATACAGATCATGGCCTCGGTATGATCGATGACCATTGACCCGCCGGAGGGCAGGGTGACTTCACGCTCGAATGCGGATTCGATCTGGGATTCAATCTGGTAACGGTTGAACAGGGGCACATGGTCTTCGTATTGCTTCAGCTTTTTCAGGTTGTGCGGCATGACCTGCTCGACAAACTTCTTGGCTTCATGAAACACGTCCGGGTCATCGATGATGATCTCGCTGATGTCATCACGCAGGTGATCGCGCAGTGCACGAATGATGACATTGCTTTCCTGGTAGATCAGGAACGGTTTGTTTTTGGAGTCGGCTGCTGCCTTGATGGCAGCATAGACCTTTTGCAGGTAGTCGAGATCCCATTGAAGGTCTTCCGGTGAATGTCCCACTCCGGCGGTTCGCGCAATGACTCCCATGCCTTTAGGAACCTCGAGCTTGGACAGCACGCTTCGGATTTCTTCGCGATCTTCACCCTCGATGCGCCGGGATACCCCGTTTGCGCGCGGGTTGTTCGGCATCAGAACGAGATAGCGCCCGGCCAGGCTGATGTACGTGGTGAGTGCAGCGCCCTTGTTGCCGCGCTCTTCGCGCTCGACCTGCACGATGATTTCCTGGCCTTCGGAGATGAGGTTGCGGATAGGCACGCGCTCACCGTTGTTGCTTGGTGAACCGCTCAGGAAATCTCGCGAGATTTCCTTGAAGGGAAGAAACCCGTGGCGCTCGGCGCCGTAGTTGACAAAGGCTGCCTCCAGGCTCGGCTGGATTCGGGTGATGGTGCCCTTGTAGATGTTATCTTTTTTCTGGTTTCGTGAAGGTAGTTCTATGTCGAGATCGTACAGTCGCTGTCCATCGACCATCCCGACCCGCAACTCTTCCTGTTGTGTGGCATTGATCAAAATTCTTTTCATTGCTAACTCTGTGTAGTGCCCGCTTTCCACGCGACGCGTATGCTGGTTGCCACTCCATAATGATTCCGGCACGACCTTGATGTGCCTGGCCTGCAGATACGATGGAATGGGGTCCGTGGAAAAGGCGGACTGTGAAACTTAGTAAACCAATCATCTTTTACTTATGAGCCCCCGCGTGTGGTTCCGTCGGAATACATCGGTCGGCGTGGCTCAAGCTTTCTTCCATAGCGGTTGTAGAAATACCCAACGCTGTGGAAGCAGAAAATCTAACCCTAAACGGTGCTGCATCAATCATGCAATTCATTGTTGGCACCGTGACAGCAATGGTACGTAACTATTCCATAATTAACAAGATATACTGTTGTAATACATGATGTCCCGAAAACCGGCGCATCGTAATGCCGCCGGGGCATTGTGGTTCCATTATGAAGTCGACCACCTATGTCATTGACTCCACCCGGGAAGGCCAGCGGATCGACAACTTCCTGTTCGCCAACCTCAAAGGTGTTCCCAAAAGCCTGATCTACCGTTTGCTGCGCACCGGCAAAATCAGAATCAACGGCAAGCGCATCCGGCAAACCCGACGGCTGGTCGACAAGGACACGGTGACGGTTCCACAACTGCGCACTGCACCGGTCCGTGCCCCGGTTATCCCCGAGGATCTCAAGTCCAGGATCCAGTCTTGCATCCTGTATGAGGATGCATCGGTTCTCGCCATCAACAAACCGGCTGGCATCGCCGTGCACCCGGGTCACCTCGCTCCGTTTGGAGTGATCGAGGTGCTGCGGGCTGCTCGTCCGAAGGCACCTTTTCTGGAGCTCGCCCACCGGCTGGACCGCCACACGAGCGGCTGCCTGCTGATTGCAAAAGACAAGACCATGCTTGATGAGCTGCATGCACTGCTCAGGGACCGCAAAATCGAGAAGGAGTACCTGGCGCTGGTCAAGGGGACCTGGAACCAAGGTATGAAAAAAATCCTTGTGCCGCTGAAAAAGAAGGCGGACAGGGCAGCCGCGGGTGAACGCTACCAGACAGCCGTCAGCCACTTCTCCCCGCTGCAGGTATATGCCGGTCTCTCCCTGATGAAAATCAGGATCAGTACCGGGCGTACTCACCAGATCCGCATTCATGCCGCGCAGGTCGGTCATCCGGTGGCAGGGGACCCGAAACACGGGGACTTCGCATTCAACCGCGCCTGTCGAAAAGATGGGCTCAGACGCATGTTCCTGCATGCTTCGAAGGTCAGCTTCCAGTGTCGAAGCAGCGGCGCGAAGTATGCTATAAAAGCACCGTTGAGTCCCGAACTGAACGACTTCCTGGAATGCCTCACCGCACCCGCGTTCATGCGCGCGGAAAGGACCGGGGGTCCCGAGCCGGATACCGAGTATGGAACCTGAGATCAATCTGGAAGAAATGGGCGAACGCTCGCGCCCTGCGCGCACGGTTTCCTCCTGGGAGCAGGATGCCATCGTCAAGCTGGCCTCGGCGGGTCTCAGGGAGCAGCAGCGGGCGCGCCGCTGGGGAATATTTTTCAAATCGCTTGGCTTTGCCTACCTCGGCCTGTTTCTCATCGGCATGATGGACTGGAACCTGTCCACGCTTCCTGACGGCACACGGCACACGGCGATGGTGGAGATGACAGGCGTAATTGCAGATGGCGAGACTGCCAGCGCGCGCAATGTAATTTCCGGGTTGCAGGCAGCTTTCGAGAATCCCCGCTCAGCGGCCGTGATCCTGAAGATCAACTCCCCGGGAGGAAGTCCCGTGCAGGCCGGCTATATCAATCGCGAGATCACGCGCTTGCGCGAGCTTTATCCCGACAAGCCCCTGTATGCGGTGGTCACTGATATCTGTGCTTCGGGTGGAGTATTTGCAGCAGTGGCCGCAGACGAGATTTACGCGGACAAGGCCAGTATCGTCGGTTCCATCGGTGTGATGATGGACGGCTTTGGGTTTGTCGAGGCGATGGAGAAGCTTGGCATCGAGCGCCGACTCATGATCGCCGGTGAGCACAAGGGGCTGCTCGACCCATTTTCGCCAGAAGAGCCGTTCGAGAAGGCACACGTGCAGAAACTGCTCGATGAGATCCACCAGCAGTTCATTGAAGCGGTCAGGCAGGGAAGGGGAGACCGGCTTATTGATGAAGCCAAGGTATTCAGCGGGCTGTTCTGGACCGGGGAACAGGCATTTGAAATGGGACTCGTGGACGGCTTTGGCAGTGCCGGCTACGTGGCACGCGAGGTGGTGGGTGTCGAGGGCATCCAGGATTACACCTACCGCGAGGATGTCTTGCAACGGTTTTCAAGGCAACTGGGAAGCGTGCTCGTCAAGCCGGTTCGCGAACTCCTCATGCAGCCAACGGTTCGCTGAGCCCAGGCGACCGTCTACAAGACCACGCCCAAGATGGCGCACAGTCAGCTATCCGAACGCCTCAATCTCCAGGCCATTGCAAATCGTGATCTGGCCGTTGCCGGTCAGATGTCGGCGGACTCGATGTCGCGCCTGAAGGATGCGGTCATCTCGATCGCCTCGGCCGTGATCGTCGACCTTGAGCTGGTTCGTGAACAGGCTGGATTCCGGGTAGATGGAAAGATCGAGTGCACGCTGGGTCTGCGCTGTGTGCGCTGCCTGGATGAGGTCCATGTCCGGGTCAGTCCGCACGTCAGGCTCATAGTACGCTCCAGCCTGGAAGGCTTCACCGGGATGCCCGAAGGCTACGACCTTCATGAATATGAGGGTGACAGCCTGGAGCTTTCGCACTTGGTGGAGGACGAACTGCTGCTCGCGCTGCCTCTGGTCCCTAAACATGAGGATATTTCACTATGCAACCAAGGTATGATAGCGTGGCTGGGTTCAAAGGACAGGGCGTGCGGCCCTGCCCGCAACCCGTTCGCAGTTTTGAAACGCACGTGAAGATAGGAGAATCCCATGGCGGTACAAAAGAACAGGAAGACACGCTCAAAAAGAGACATGCGTCGCGCCCATGACGGGCTCACCGCTGCCACCCTGTCTGTGGACTCTACGACTGGCGAGCGGCATCGGCGCCATCACGTGACTGAAGACGGCTACTACCGGGGCCGCCAGGTGATCGTGAAACCCGAAGAATACGAGGACGACGAGGAATAGCCACTGCCCGGTTTCTAGCCAAATCTGCGAATCCTGATTGCCTGTCTGCCTGACCCGCATATGGCATTTGGGGCCCAGTCTTACGTATCGTGACCAGCTACACAGTATCCCTGGATGCCATGGGCGGTGACTTCGGGGTGACCGTGGTGGCTGAAGCCGCCGTTGCCTACCTGAAGGACCACTCGGACACGTCCCTGATTCTGGTCGGCGATGAACAGGAGATTCTGGGTGAACTCACCCGCATTCATGCTGGGCCCTCTGACCGGTTGCGTGTGCATCATGCGAGCCAGCGAATCGAGATGGACGAATCGCCCTCACGGGCGTTGCGCGGTAAAAAAGACTCGTCGATGCGGGTGGCTGTGAACCTGGTCAAGGAAGGCACTGCACATGCCTGTGTCAGTGCTGGCAACACGGGTGCACTCGTGGCCACTGCCCGGTATGTGCTCAAGATGCTGTCGGGGATTGACCGTCCGGCCATCACCAGTGCGATCCCATCCATCCAGGGCCAGACCTACATGCTGGATCTGGGTGCCAATGTAGGCTGCAGCAGTGAGCATCTGTTGCAGTTTGCCGTCATGGGTACGGTTCTGGCCTCTGCCATCGACGAGATCGAAAACCCTAGGGTTGGGCTGCTCAATATCGGTGAAGAGGAGATCAAGGGGAATGACCAGGTGAAGCACGCACACGAGATTTTGTTGAAAAGCGGGCTGAACTACATCGGCTATGTCGAGGGAGATGATGTCTATTGCGGAGACGTCAACGTGGTGGTGTGTGACGGGTTTGCCGGCAATGTCTCGCTGAAGTCCAGCGAGGGGGTGGCTAAAACGATTTCCCACTATATCCAGCAGGAATTTAAAAAGAATCTGTTCACCAAACTCTGCGGGCTGCTGGCTTTGCCGGTGCTGAAATCTTTCAGGCGGCGGATCGATCCGCGGTGCTATAATGGCGCGAGCCTTCTGGGATTGCGGGGCGTGGTTGTAAAAAGCCACGGCGGGGCGGATGCCTATTCGTTCCAGCACGCAATCGATATAGCACGCCTGGAAGCCGTCAAGCAGGTGCCTCAAATGATCGACACCCACATCGCCGACTACCTGAAACACACTCGTTGACCATGACGTACTCGAAAATCACCGGTACCGGAAGCTATTTGCCGGAGAAAATACTGACGAACAAGGACATGGAAAAACTTGTCGACACCACAGATGAATGGATTCGGGAGAGGACCGGCATCCGGCAGCGCCATATTGCGGCCGAGGACGAGACCACCTGCGATCTTGCAGCCCATGCCGCGCTGCGGGCGATCGAGATGGCCGGCAAGTCCAGTTCCGATATCGATCTGGTCATCTTGGCGACCACGACTGCAGACAAGATCTTCCCGGGCACGGCCTGTCTCTTGCAAAAGAGGCTGGGCGTGCACGGGTGTCCGGCATTCGATGTGCAGGCGGTATGTACGGGCTTTGTGTATGCGCTGGGAATCGCAGACAAGTTCATCCGGGCGGGTGAGGCCAAGTGTGCGCTGGTGGTGGGCTCGGAGACCCTGTCCCGCATCCTGGACTGGAATGACCGCAGCACCTGTGTGCTGTTTGGTGACGGAGCCGGTGCGGTCGTGCTTGAGGCATCGACCGAACCCGGGATCCTGTCCACGCACCTGCACGCCGATGGCAGCTACGAGCACTTGCTGCACGTACCGCACGGCATCTCCAGTGGCTACGAGCAACTCAAGGCCGGGGAAGCCTACGTGTATATGGAAGGCAATGCCGTGTTCAAGATGGCGGTCAACAAGCTGGGCGAGATCGTGGATGAGGCGCTGGAGGCCAACCAGGTCAGCAAGGGCGACCTGGACTGGCTGGTGCCGCACCAGGCGAACAGCAGGATCATTGAAGCCACGGCACGAAAGCTGAAGATGTCCATGGAACGGGTTATCCTGACGGTGTCCGAGCATGGCAACACTTCTGCGGCATCCGTTCCGCTGGCCTTGGATACGGCGGTGCGGGATGGCCGGATCAAGAAGGGAGAGACCCTGATGCTTGAAGCCTTTGGAAGCGGGTTTACATGGGGTTCGGCACTGTTGCAATTTTGACCCGGTGCGGCCTGTCAGGTGCCTACCGTACACTCATTGACGTACCGGGAAGACTGCAGGCGATGCCCCCGCATTGCTAAAAATCTGGCTTTCAGAAAAACCCTGCACCCGGAATATCACTGCAAGCCGGTTGCAGCCTTCGGTGATCCGGATGCTCAATTGCTGATCGTCGGGCTGGCTCCGGGGCTGCACGGCGCCAACGCTACCGGCCGCCCCTTCACCGGGGATCATGCAGGCATCCTCCTGTACCGGACGCTGCACAAGTTTGGCTTTTCTACCCGTCCTGTCTCCGAAAACACAGGTGACCGCCTGCAGCTGAAAAATTGCCGGATCACCAACGCAGTGAAATGCCTGCCGCCTGCAAACAAGCCCACGATCGGGGAAATCAGGAACTGCAATGCCTACTTGCGCAACGAACTGCTTGCGCTTCGACCCGAAAGCGTGATTCTTGCACTGGGCAGAATCGCCCACGATGCCGTGTTGCGCGCACTGGGAATGAAGCTGAACCACTGTTCATTCGCGCATGGCAAACTGCACCGCATCGAGAACCGGCTGTGCCTGCTGGACTCATACCATTGCAGTCGCTACAACACGCAGACCGGCCGGCTGACCCGGAAACAGTTCGAGGCGGTTTTCTCGAGAGCCGTTGCCGTGATGAATAACCGCTGACGGTGGTTTGAGGTGACATGAACGAATTTGATCCCAAGCAGTTCATCCAGACCCTCAGCCTGGACCCGGGCGTGTACCGCATGCTCGATGCACAGGGGAAGCTGCTGTATGTCGGCAAGGCCAAAAACCTCAAGAAAAGGGTCGCAGCCTATTTTAACCGCGGCAAACGAGGTCCACGGCTGACCAAGATGATCGCACAAACAGCGGCCATCGAGACCACGGTCACCAATACGGAGGCCGAAGCCCTGCTGCTCGAGAACAATCTCATCAAGCGGCATCGCCCACGCTACAACATACTGTTGCGGGACGATAAGAGCTATCCCTACATCTTCATCTCTTCCGAGCACAAGTTCCCGCAGATTACCTTTTACCGGGGCAGGCGAGAACGGAAGGGACGGTACTTCGGCCCCTATGCCAGCCCCGGTGCGGCCCGCAGCGCCCTGAGCCTGCTGCAAAAGGTGTTCAAGGTTCGCCAGTGCGACGATTATTTTTTCAGCCACCGCAGCCGGCCCTGCCTGCAATACCAGATCAACCGCTGCAGCGGGCCCTGTGTGGGCCTGGTCGATGAGGACAGCTATCGCAATGAAATCGACGCGGCCATCGAGTTCCTAGAAGGGAACAGCCAGGCACTCATTGCCCGCTACGTGAACGAAATGGACCAGGCTTCCGCGGACCTGGATTATGAAACGGCCGCGCGCTGTCGCAACAAGATCGAGATGCTGCGCAAGGTTTCCGAGCAGCAGTACGTCAGTGCCGAGGGCGGTGATGTGGATATTGCCGCCATCGAATCGGAAGGGGAAGTCGCCTGCGTGCAGGTATTCAATATCCGCGCAGGAGTGAACCTCGGCAACAAGAGCTATTTCCCTAAAATTCCGGATGTCGCAAGCAAAGAGAAGATCATCGCCGCATTTTTGGGGCAGTACTACCTTACTCACGGGATTCCCGAGGAGATCATACTCAGCCACCGCCCGGAGGAAGTCGGGCTCTTGCAGCAGATGCTGAGCAACCAGGCGGGCAGGAAGGTATCGATTGTTTGCACACCGCGCAGCAGGCGCGCCCGGTGGCTGGACATTGCAAGAAAAAACGCGACCGGAGCCCTGCAGGGCAAACTGGCCTCAAAAGCGGGTCTCATGCAGCGTTTCGAGGCCGTTCAGGACGAACTCGGACTTGAGTTCGTACCCCAGCGCATCGAATGCTTCGATGTCAGCCATACCCGGGGCGAGGCGACAGTGGCCTCGTGCGTAGTGTTCGAGCAGGATGGTCCGATCAAAACGGATTACCGCTACTTCAATATCGAGGGGATTCAGGCCGGCGATGACTATGCGGCCATGCACCAGGCGCTGACCCGCCGCTACATGCGGCTCAAGAAGGGAGAGGGCAAGTTGCCTGATATGCTGCTGATTGACGGAGGCAAAGGACAGGTCACCCAGGCCAGGGACGCGCTGGCCGAACTGCAGGTCGAAGGGGTCTGCATCGTTGGGGTTGCGAAAGGGCCGCAGAGGAAAGCCGGGCAGGAGACACTCATCATCGCAGATACAGGGCGTCCAGTGCGGCTTGCGCCGCATTCGCTGGCCCTGCGGCTGATCCAGCAGATCCGGGATGAGGCACACCGGTTTGCCATTGGCGGTCACCGCAAGCGGCGCGCGCGTGCGCGGGTATCATCGCCGCTGGAGAACATTGCGGGGTTGGGCCCGAAACGCAGGCAAAACCTGCTGAAACATTTCGGGGGAATGCGCGGGGTCTCGCGTGCCGGCGTTGAGGAGATCGCGAAGGTACCGGGGGTAAGCCGTCATCTTGCCCAGGTGATTTACCAGGAAGTCCACAGTCACTGAATGTAAACGGATATGATATATAGTGTCGCCAACATACTGACATTTATCAGGATTCTGATTACACCACTTCTGGTCGGTGTGTATTATTTCCTGCCCGAACACTGGGGCATGCCGCTGGCGGCAGCGCTGTTCGGGGTGGCCTCCGTCACGGACTTGCTGGACGGATATCTGGCGCGCAGACTGAATCAGGTCTCGAAACTCGGGGCCTTTCTGGACCCGATCGCCGACAAGCTGATCATCGTCACGGTCCTTGTGGTCATCGTCGACCGGCATGGACAGCTGTCCATACTGGTTCCGGCGCTGATCATCATTGCCAGGGAACTGGTGGTTTCGGGCTTGCGTGAATGGATGTCCGAGCTCGGCAAGCGGGATTCCGTCGCAGTGTCGATGCTGGGCAAGCTCAAGACGGGCGCGCAAATGATGGCACTGTTCTTCCTGCTCTATTACTATCCCGTGCTCGGAATCCCCGTATTCGAGATCGGGGTGTGGTTGCTGTACCTAGCCGTGGTACTTACACTTTGGTCGATGATGATCTATATTAGCCGTGCGGCTCGGTCGTATCGGGGATAGGGGCAGCGATCATGCCCCATCTTCTGACTGGCTGGCGGGTATCCATCGTCTGCGGGAATAGCTCAGTTGGTAGAGCGCAACCTTGCCAAGGTTGAGGTCGCGAGTTCGAGCCTCGTTTCCCGCTCCACCCCGCATCAGGACAAAACTTCTTGAAAGGTTCAGCAGCCGGGTGAAACCAGCGTGCCCGGAATTGCCCTTTGCAACCATTCTGCATTGCAGGGCCCCAAGCTGGTCGGCTTGTCCACGATAATCTCAATCATGGGCCACCTTCTCCTCAAGGAGACATGTACGACTGTCACCGGGTCCTGAGTTTGCTTTTGCCCGCCGTCTTGCAGCACGCCTTCGGCCAGATCTTCCAGCCTTAAACCTTCACCTGGAAAAATCCCCACCGCCTTTCCCTCGTTCAGGTCCGAAACGATTTGCTGGTACACCGAAGTCTCTCGGGCAGGCGTCTGGGAGCTCGGGGAGCCGGCGAGATTGTTGACCGCCTTGAGCAGAAAGGCTGAAAAGGGAGAGTCCAGATGCCCGGGGGATATGAAAAAACGGGCCGGACGCCCCAGACAGGAGTTCAGAATAAGGATGTCGAGGAAACCTGCGGGACTGCCGGACAGGATCAGGGGTCCCTGTGTGGGCAGATTCTTCAGGTCGACGCTCTTGATTCGGTACACGGCCGCCATTGAAACCCACACGATCAGACGAACCAAAAACTCGGGGACGCGTGTGAAAATGAACAGGGCGACGGCGGCATTCAGCAAGGCGGCCGTGAGGAAAAGCCCCGGGATGCTCAAGCCGGCTCCGAGGAGCGCGATGGCAAACAGGGAGGATCCAATCATGGCAATGGCATTGAGGATATTGTTCCCGGCGATAACCCGCGCGCGCTCTTGTGCCCGTGTACGTGCCTGCACCGTGGCATATAGCGGCACGATGTAAATTCCGCCAAACAATCCGATCAGGAAGATATCCGAGCACAGCCTCCAGTTGGACGGGTTGCGGATAAATTCCGGAAGGCCGATGAGCTCACTTGATACATGTGCTGTGGTGGCAAAAAATAGATCAATGCCGAAAACGGTCAGCCCGATCGAGCCAACCGGGACCAGTCCTAGTTCGATCGACCGGTTGGAGAGTCGCTCACACAATAGCGAGCCCACGCCGATACCTACGCAAAGCAAGGCCAGGAAAAATGTGACCACCTGGGCATTGGCGCCAAGTGCCAGCCGGGTAAAGTTCGGCAACTGGGTAAGATAGGTGGCTCCCAGAAACCAGAACCACGAAATACCCAGGATAAAGAAGAACACCGCGCCATGTTTTCTCAGGGCCACCACATTGCGGACAGTTTCGACGGCAGGGTTCCAACGTACCTTGAGCGAGGGAACCGCTGCCGGAGTAGGGGGGATCTGCAGGGAACTCAGATAGCCCAGCCCGGCCAGTGCAATCACGGTCACAGACACCAGTGCCCGGGCATCAGTAGCCACGCCGACCAAAAACCCGCCCAGCATCGTGCCCAGCAGGATGGCCATGAAAGTGCCGGATTCTACCAGTGCATTTCCGCCGATAAGCTCCTTTTGCTTGAGGTGCTCGGGAATGATGGAATACTTGATCGGGCCAAAAAAGGACGACTGAGTGCCCATGAGAAACAGGCACAGCAACAATAGGGGAATGCTGTCGAGATAGAATCCCGCCCCAGCCAGCAGCATGATGACAATCTCACCCAGCTTGATTTTGCGGATCAGTCCGGCCTTGCCAAAACGGTCCGCAATCTGTCCGGCAGTTGCGGAGAAAAGAAAAAACGGCAATATGAAAAGAAGTGCGGCGAGATTGATGATGTAGTTCGAGATGTCTGATCCTGAAAAGCTGCTCTGGAAGGCGATCAGGATAATCAGCGAATTTTTGAAAACGTTGTCGTTGAAGGCACCGAAGAACTGGGTCAGGAAAAAAGGGCAGAAACGTTTCTGCTTCAACAGCTGGAGCTGGCTGCTTGAACCCGGTTGGCTGGCCTCGGGCAAGTTCACTTAGTGCCGTCAGGACTGGCCCGGTGCGACCTGGCAATAGGAGTGACAGGACCGGGAGTCTGCAGACCTACACACCACATGACCGGTATGGGTCTACCCGGCAGGTGTCCACGATCAGATGTATTCCGGATTGACCGCCGTCTGGTCGAAATCTACTTCCACCTCAACATCTGTTTTCAGCCTGGCCTGGCAGGCCAGGATATAGTTCGCTTTCAGCATCTCTCCATCGAGCGTGTAGGTGAAGTCCGTCAGTTCCTTGACTTTACCGCTGACCAGCTTGGCGCGGCAGGTCCCGCATGAACCGACCTTGCAGTCGCATGGCCAGTCAATGCCGGCATTTTTTGCAGCCTGCAGCAGGTTTATGCCGCCTTTGACATCAAAGGTCTGGCCCGTGTTCAAAATCGTTGCCTTGAAGTCCTTATTTTTTTTGCCACCGAACCCAAACATGTATCCACCTCCTCGTATCGTGTAGGGGTCGCTATGAAAGCATAGACATTCCCTGCCATCTAGAACCAGTGCACACTATAGCGCTTCACGGCATGGGCTGCATGAAATCTTCAACCGGATGCCCTGCTTATTGCAGCAAACTTCTCAGCATCCAGGCGGTTTTCTCGTGTGTCTGCATGCGATTTGTAACCAAATCGGCAGTGGGTTCGTCGTTTGCCGCATCAATGACCGGAAAGATCTCCCGAGCGGTGCGCACCACGGCTTCCTGCCCCAGGACCAGCTGGTGGATCATCTCCTTGGCACTCGGCACACGTGTTTCCTCATCGATCTGGGTGAGTTCCTTGAACCTGCTGTAGGAACCGGGTGCAAAAATACCCAGCGCCCGGATTCGCTCAGCGATTTCGTCCACGGCCAGAGCGAGCTCCTGGTATTGTTGCTCAAACATGGTATGCAGGGTAGTGAACATGGGCCCGGTTACATTCCAGTGGTAGTTGTGGGTTTTCAGGTACAGCGTATAGGTATCCGCAAGCAGCCGGCTCAGGCCGGTTGCAATTTCCTTGCGCTGGAGTTCGGGGATGCCGATGTCAATGTCAATCGGCAATGGTGTTGCCTGTTCCATGATTCGCTCCTATGGTCGATTCCCTTTATAAATACGATGATCCTATTTTAGGTAAAGAGCCGATTCGGAACATCGGAAAATAATGATGGCTGCCATCGATTTTATCCATCAACGTTTTGTCAGGGATGTTGATGCCACGGTGTGTATTCCAGACTTGATGTACTAGAAAATGCACCGGGGAACTGGGACCCTGGGAGTGAAGCAAAAGCCCAGAACTGGATCGTGCGCTATACGAATTTCACTGGATACTGAAATGCCAGAAAACTTTCAGCAGAGATCTCTTACCAGGGGTGAAGGCTCAGCCAGTAACCGCCCCAGATAATCAGCCCTGCGCCCGTGATCATGCGAGTCGTGGTCGCAGAGAATGGAAGAATTTTTTCAAGAAGAACAAAGACTGCAATCAGCAAAACCCAGAGCATGTTCATCACGCCTACAGCCAGCAGCACTGCCATCAGTGCCCAACAGCAACCCACACAGAACATCCCGTGGTACAGGCCCATCTGGAAGGCTCCGCTCTTGCCATCCTTCCAGGCAGCCATCAAAAAGCCGAGCGGGGTTCTGCACTGGTTCAGACATGCGTCTTTCATCGGCGTCATTTGGTAGACCCCTGCCAGCACCAGGATCGAGCCGCTCAGCAGGTAGCTGTCGGTGTACATCATGGGATCGAGCAGTTTGCTTCCATGCAGGGGCCACTGGACGGCACTTGCAAAAAAACTGAACAGAGCCCAGGCGACCAGGTATCCCGCCAGGAAAATGAAGGTAGGTGCATAGGGCTGTTGTCTGAGCTTCTTTTGCCGGCTCACGGTGGTGAACATCATGACCATCGGCGAAACGCTCGGGGTCATCATGGCAATCATCATGATGTACCACATGAGAAAGAGCATGAGGAAGTCCCATGCCGTCCATGCACGCATGCCACCCATCGGAGGCATCCACATATCGACCAGGTGCATGTTCTCCATCGCCCAAGCCATGTAAATTATGTACAGCCAGCTCACACCCGCCACCAGGATCAGTCCTGAGATGACGATCTTTTTGTCTCGTGGAGAAAGTCCTGCAACAGGGGGAGGGGTGTTCATGGGAGTGCCTTACTTGGGTCGGTCAGATGACCGGTTTACGGGCATGCAAACCGTGTCGTCGCGGGAGTCAAACAAACAGTCAGAATCATCAGCAGGATCATACTGGATTGCCTGTATACATGAAAGTCCAGCACAGGATTGCCGCCGCCGTGGGGTGTTTCAAGCCCCACTTTTTTAGGCTATACTCAAACACAGTTCTGCCAGCGTTGCTGGCAGGCTTCGTATTTATCCAGAAGGCCGGGAGGTGACGCTATGGCGACGACAGACTGGAGTGTGGAAGGCAACTATTTCGAGTCTTGCACCTGTGACAATTTATGCCCATGTCTATTATTGAAAGATCCGACCGTGGGTACATGTACGGCTCTCGTCGGCTGGAGCATCGAGAAGGGACATTATGGCGATGTCAGTCTGGACGGAATCAAGGTTGCAGTCTGGCTGCATGCGCCGGGCAACCTCACGGCAGGCAACTGGCGTTTGGCGCTGTACGTAGATGAGAGTGCAGATGATGCACAGTTCGATGCTATCGGCGCCTTGTGGAGTGGCGAAGGCGGTGGTCACCTGGCGGTGATTGCAGGCCTGGTCAGCGATGTTCTGAGCGTCAAGAAAGCAAACATCAGCTTTGAGAGCACGCCGGAAAGGAAGCACCTGGTGATTGAGGGGATCGGGGAAAACGAGATCGTTGCAATGGAAGGAGAAGAGGGCAAGCCTGTCATGGTATCCGGCATGCCGCTTGCAGTGGCTCCGGGAAATGCGGTCACCCTGCATGAGTCCAAGATTGCACAGTACAGCGATAATGGTATCGACTGGAATGAATCCGGCAAAGCCGGTCTGGCGTCACCATTTCAGTACGGGCCCGGCTAAGCCAGGTCCAGGCTCCTAATAAACAGCACATGCATTGAAATCCGGGCCTTCGCAGGCTCGGGTTCCAGTGCGCAGGCGGCACGAATGGCATGCCGCGGCCCACTCGGGCCCCGTCCATTTCTCTTCCGCTGCCGTTTTTGGCAAGGCAGCGCCCCACTCATTTGGAGATAGACAGGAGAACCGTCTAACCTGTTGATCCGGTTCATATTCCGAGATCCTGCCAGGAATGCGGTGTCGAGCAGGTCCGGAAACGAACAGGCATGTTTAAAGAGTAGCCATTTTGGGCTATAGTATGCGATAGACTATTTTTTGAGACGACCGGTTTGGCTCATGCGAACCGGAGCGATGTCAGATGAGATGGCAGGAGAAACTAGCATGTCAATTTTTAACAGAAGAAAATTTTTAAAAGCTACCGGAAGCACGTTGGCCTTGGGGTCGACAGGACTTGGGCTTTCGCAGGCTTCGACCGAAAACGCAGTGGACTGGAAAGTGATGGGCAACTATTTCGAGTCCTGTACCTGCGATAACGTATGCCCCTGTCTTTTGCTGAATGACCCGACCGTGGGTTCATGCACGGCTCTCGTTGGCTGGAAAATCGACAAGGGTCACTACGGTGATGTCAGCCTGGACGGCATGAAAGTGTCGGTCTGGCTGCATGCCCCCGGGAATCTTCTCAACGGCAACTGGCGCGCAGCCCTGTACGTTGATAATCAGGCGAACGATGCGCAGTTCGAAGCGTTGAAGACATTGTGGACCGGGGGAGGCGGAGGCCACCTGGGCATCATCGCGAGCCTGATCAGCGAGGTCCTCAGTATTGAGAAGGCCAACATCAGCATCATGGATACTCCCGAGAGGAAGCACCTGGTCGTGGAAGGCGCAGGGGAAATTGATATCCACCCCATCAAAGGGGAAGACGGCAAGGACATCATCCTGGCCCACACACCGCTTGCGGTTGCGCCGCATAACCCGATCACGTTGCATATGTCCAAGCGGGCTCGTTACCATGACAACGGCGTTGACTGGTACGAATCCGGCAAGGCCGGGCTGTCCTCGGCGTTTCAGTACGGACCCGCCTGAGGGCGCACTCGCTATCTGATTTTCTGGCAATCGCCAGTATTCTGCCCGGTTGAAAGACCGGGCAGCCCGTCTGTCGGGCATTAATTGACAAAATTTTCTAGAGGACCAGGCCATGCAAGAGGGCAGGGCACCGGCTCGGTGCTGGATTACCGGATGATGCATGCCTGTGCCAGGATTGCGCTCGCGTGGGCCGGGTTGACAATTTTCCTGCTCGCAAATGCCGGACCGGGAAATCTTTCACTGACTGGCAACCTGATTCAGGGTGGACTGGCTTTTGGGCAAGTGAGCCCGAACTCGAAGGTATGGACGAACGGGCGTCCCGTGCGTGTTTCCTCGAGCGGCGAATTCATTCTCGGGTTTGGCCGGGACTACCCTCCCCAGGCAACCGTCACCGTTCAGACGAAAGAAGGAGCTGTGCGCTCGCACACGTTTGAGATCGCAGGACGTGAGTATGACATCCAGCGCATCGATGGATTGCCAGACGCCCAGGTGAATCCGGGGCCACAGATCATGCGCCGGGTTCGCAGGGAAAGTGCAGAAATTGCAGCTGCGCGAAGCCTCGATGAGGATCGCATGGATTTCAAAGCAGGCTTCATATGGCCTGTACGGGGGCGAATTTCGGGTATTTACGGCAGCCAGCGAATTCTCAACGGCCAGCCGCGCCAGCCCCATTATGGTATTGATATTGCCGCACCCGTCGGGACACGGGTTCTCGCACCTGCCTCCGGGCGAGTGACTTACGCCGAGGACATGTATTTTTCAGGAGGCACGCTAGTTGTGGACCACGGCCAGAACCTGTCATCGTCCTTTTTGCACCTGCAGGAGATTCTGGTCGAGGTGGATGAGTACGTGGAGCAGGGGCAGCCCATTGCCCTGGTGGGCGCCACAGGCCGGGTCACCGGCCCTCATCTGGACTGGAGGATGAACTGGCATCAGCAGCGCCTCGATCCCGGCTTGCTCATGGACGAGATGCCGCCTGGAAACTAGGTGCGTGCAGACGTCGCCGTGGTCTGCAGGCGGTGCGCAGCAGCTTATGCGCTCTGGTAGAAATCCATCAGGATTTCGGCGACTTCCGGTCTGGCAAATTCTTTCGGCAGGGATTCGCCGGCCGCCAGCATGGCACGGACCTTCGTGCCGGACAACAGAACAAAGTCCTCTTTTTGGTGGTCAGGTGCATCACGCATCATGACGACCTGGTTCAGCTTTTTGGAATAGGCCGTGTGGTCGGCACGAAAGATCTCGATCTCCAGCGCGTCCGGGGGCACTTCCTCATCGAAAATTTCCTGGGCATCAAACGCCCCGTAGTAGTCGCCCACTCCGGCATGGTCGCGGCCGATGATGAAATGCGTACAGCCACAGTTCTGGCGAAAGACCGCATGCAGGACAGCTTCACGCGGGCCGGCATACAGCATGTCGAATCCGTAGCCTGTAATCATGACGCTGTTGGGCGGGAAATAGAGCTCGACCATTTTGCGAATCGCGGCATCCCGAACGGGGGCTGGGATGTCTCCGGGTTTCAGCTTCCCCAGCAGCATGTGGACCAGGATACCGTCCGCGCCCGTGGCCTGCTGCGCCATCTTGCACAGCTCTTCATGGGCACGATGCATCGGATTGCGGGTCTGGAATCCCACCACGGTATGCCAGCCTCGCTCGGTGATTTCATCACGGATTTCGACTGCGGTACGGAACGTTTCCGGGAACTCATCCTGGAAATAGCTGTAATTGAGCACCTGGATAGGGCCTGAGATCACTGTCCTCCCCGATGCCATGATGGTTGCCACACCAGGGTGGTCCTGATCCGTGGTGCGGTACGTTTTCTCCACGATGGTGGCCATCTGGTCTTCACCGAGTTCTTCAACGGCTTCAACCTCCTGGATCGCAATCACGGGGAACCCATCCATATTCGGGTCTTTCAGCGCAATGCGCATGCCGGGTTCTATGGAAGATGCGTCCTGTACAAGGTTCATGATCGGGACGGGCCAGAACAGCCCGTCACATGTATGCATGGTATTGGCGACCGAGATCGAGTCCTGGATATTCATGAACCCGGAAAGTGGCGTGAAGTAGCCGGCTCCGAGCATTACGACGTTGCAGGAAGCTGCCGAGTTCAACAGTACGGAGGGCAGGTGTTCCGCCTCCTGTACGAACTGCTTGCGCTGCACCTCATCACTGACGTACAAAGGCTTTAAGGCATCGGCTCCGTGAGGCTTAATCATAGTCTCTCCCAAAATACACGGTGGAACGAAAATCTTGCTGGTGTTCGATTCCGGGCAGCATCACCGCCCGGTACAAAATTTAGGGACTTATGTAGTTAACTTGGCAGGGTACAGGGGATACCTTAGCCAAGTTTTAGTTCTTATATGATGAGATTCAAGCAGAAGATACGTGAAAAATAATATTTAAACTTAAACGCTATTTTTCGTATTGCACCCAGATTTCTCCGTCTTCCATATGATCAATGTCTGCAGGGTATTTACTGTATGTGACTTTGGTAATACCTAGCTTATCTAGTCTTTTTTCTAATCGATCAATTTTAAAATATAATTTTACAAGCATCCCTACAATCACAGCAGCAGCCGTGATCATTGTTAAAAATTCTACAATCATCATTTGATCTCACGTACAGATGGTTTGCCTTTGCGGTCAACCCGCATGACAAACTTGCGTTCAAGGTCTTTCTTGGTGGGAATCGTGCGTTTGTGCTCTTGTGGAGCAGGCATGTTTAACAAGGTTTTAGCAACCTTGTCTATCTTTTCCTGAATCTTATCCATTGGTCCTTGTGCAGATTAATCTGTAAGCCTATTATAACACTGTCACTGTGCGTGAGTAATCCAGAGTCGGGTTACCTACTGAATACAACAGCCGAATATATGTGTCAGAAGTAGCTATCTGACACACGGCGAATAGGCAGGAACTATCCGCATACTTGCGTACAGTGACAATGGCCCGGCACCCTTGTGTCGGAAGTAAAAAACGTCACTTTACGCGAGGCAACCATGCGAAGAATTCTATGTGCAGCCTTAGTGCTGCTGTCCGCCTGTGGAGGCGGAGGTGGAGGCGGAAGCGATCCTGCCCCTGTCAACCCACCCGTATCCTACAGTGATGCCGCAGAACGAGCCGCCATGTCACCACCGGTGTTTGGGACAAGTATTATCCAGGCAGTAGCTTCGGACACCATCAGTACACGTTTCACACCCGGATCAAGTTTTGAAGTCACGGTAGCCCGTGCAGGAGGTAGTTCATTTACATTGAATACGAGCGGTTCTTCCATCATCCAGAATCCTGAAACCAGTTCAGTTACGGGAAGAATGTCCCAGACAGGTACTTTGGTTGGAAGCAACGTTAGAGCCGGTGTGTTGGTGGACTGGAATTCGGGTGATGCTACGGACTACCTGGCGGGTGGGTACTGGTCCTACAGATCATCGGGTGGAAGCGTGGAAATCGGGGCTTTTGTGGACGGCGAAGAATTTTCAACGTCTACACAGCCGACAATTCCCGTAAACGTAGGTGAAGTCGATTACAACGGGATTACAGGTGGCACCTACGTACTTGGTTCGGCTACGGGAGAGTACCGGGGCAGCCTGTTTCTTGAAGCAGACTTCAGTACCGGGGCCATGACCGTTGACGGGGATATTACGAACATAGAATTGCTACAGGGAGGCCGGTACGTGCTGACTCCATTCGTACTCCAGCTAATTGACGCCAGCATCAATGCTGACGGCTCGTTTACTGGAAGCGAGGTGGTGCTTCAGAATCCGCAACTGGGTGTTGCCAATATGGGAGGACGTTGGGGTGGTCGATTCTCGTCTGAAGATGATTCTGATGGCAACCCTCGCATGGTGGCAGGAACCCATGGAGGTTCTGCGACAATAACCAATGTAGGCCCTGTAAGTTTTGTCGGGGCTTTTTATGGGTCAACTGCCGCTTTCAAGAATTCCAATTCAGGTGCTACACCACCTCCAGGAGGCTGCATAGATTGTCCTCTACCTCATGAATAATTAAAAAAATGTTAAACTAAACTTAGTATTTTTAAGGAGATGACCATGTCAAAGGATAGAAAAGAGCCGCAACCTGTTCGCCAACCGCCGCCGCCGCCACCTAAAGATATACCTGCACATGATTCGCCAGATAAGACTCACTCTAACGAACCTCCAAGAGATGTAACACCGCCGAGAAAAAATGACTGATCTGCAACAGGAAGCAAAAGATTTTCTGCATGATTGTGACCGTAGCGCTCGCTACCACACTGCACGACGATCTTTTTTTGATAAATGGCACAGGTGGCTGATGGTAGCAGTATTGCTGTCAGGCAGTTATGCCGTGTGGCAGCTTGCAGAAGCCAACAAAGCAGTTGCCATGTTTATCATGCTTATACCCACTACAATAGGGGCTATCAACATGGTGTGGGGCCTGGCAGACAGGGCACGTAACCATGAATTTCTTGCGAAGCGTTTTTATGAAATTGCCAAGATGATCGACGTGTATAAAGCTGATGAAAAGGAAATACATAAGTGGCGTCAAGAAATACTCAGCGTTTATGAGGATGAACCTGCTATCTATCACGCTCTTAATGCTGAGTGCGGAAATGCCGCATCACAGGCGCTTGGGTTTGGCTCAGATGATTTTCAACCAGTAAAGTGGTGGCAACATTTGTTCCGCAACTGGTACCGGTTTTCTGCAAAAGATTTTAAACGTGCAGAAAATTCCGCTTAACTGAACGCTGTTTGAATAACAGCAAGACTACGCTCAAGAAGTCAGCGCTCTATAAGTTATCGTTTTACCCGACATCGCCTTGAACAGATCGTCGAGCCGGTCCTGGGTGTCTCGATCACAATTCCCTTCATTCAGCCGAAAGGTAAATTCGTTCACGTACTGTTGGCAATGCTTTTTGCTCCAATTGTGATAGACACCATTGAAGCCGCGTTTGAGCACTGACCATACAGACTCGACGCTGTTGGTATGAGCCATGCCATTCACGTATTCCTTTGCCGAATGCTTGACGGTTTGATGTTTGTATATAGTCCCGCCGATATTCTTGTAGCCCCTATGATCATCTGTATAGATAGTCGTACCCACTTCAATATTTGCAAGAACAGCACTGTGAATAGTTGCCTTGTCTTCACCCTCAACCGATATGGCCTTTACCCGTCCTTCGCGCTGTTTCATACCGAGCACAGCCTGTTTACCTACCGTACCTCTGCCGGACTTCAACCTTTTGTCAGCGTGCTTGTTCCTTTCAAGTCCACCGATGTATGTTGCATCCATTTCAACTTCACCGTGCAAGGCTTCCATATTGTCGCCGCAGGCCAGACGCAGCCGGTGCAGCATGTACCAGGCAGTGCGCTGCTGCACACCAATTTCTTTGGACAGTTGAAGGCTGGAAATACCTTTCCGTGAAGTCATCAGGGTGTAGGTGGCGTAAATCCACTTGCGAGGGTCTACCTTGTTGCGTTCTAGTGGAGTGCCAGTGAAAGCATTAAAGTAACTCCGGCAGTCTCCACACCAGTAATCACCGACTTTCTTCTGTGCCGTAATCCTGCCTGTACAACCACACTTGACGCATACGGGCTTGTCACCCCATCGCATTTTTTCAAAGTAGCAAATGGCGTCTTCCTTGGTCTTGTATCGATCCATGATTTCGTAGAGACTCAGGACGACTGGTTTGTTTTTAACCTGCACTGTAAGGTGTTACATTACGAATTAACATAACACTATATTAGTGAAATAATATTATTTTGTCAAGTTTCGTATTTATTTAAAACTAAAATGAGGGGATAAAGATGGGAAATAATGGGAATTACGAAGCCCTGGAAATAATGATGCTAGTTCTGATAGAGACATTAGTTAAAACAGAAACAATAGCTGGTCACCATCTATCAAAATCACTAAGAAAAGAAATCGTAAAGTTAGAAAACGCTTCGGAAACGTTGATAGAGAAATTAGAGAAAATGGAAAAACTTATTTCTGCTTTTTCCGTTCAGGAAACAGTTTGTAGTAGTCGTTAAGTAATTTATCTAAAACAGCAAATGTTTTATGAACCATGGTTATGGCATTATTTAATTCACATTCATACTCTTTACGTTTTTTATAATTTTTACTAAGTTCAGCAAAATATTCTCTTTTTGTCTTTTCTGCTTTATTCATTTTGTCAACTTAGCTACATAATTCCCAAAATTTACTCCTGGGGCTTTCCCGTATCCGCCTGCAACCCGGCCTCACTGATTCCCGCAACGGCACAAGATTCGTCCTGGTCGGACACATCGCCGGAGATGCCGACTGCACCAATGATCGCATCGTCGGAATCTCGGACGAGCACGCCTCCGGGCACGGGTAAAAGCCGCTGGTCAGCAACCTGGACCAGGGCATTCATGAACATTGGCCGCTGCTCGCCCATCTCGCCCAGTGTGCGTGATGAGACACCGACACCGATCGCGCCCCAGGCCTTTGCTACGGCCATCATCGGGCGCATGAAGCTTGCGCCATCCGCCCGCGACAAAGCCTTGAGGTGGCCGCCGGCATCCAGTACGGCAACTGTAAGTGGTGCCAGCTTGCGCGTGCGGCCTTCCCGGAGGGCAGCATCAATGATTGTATTGGCGATTTCTAGCGTGATTTCGGTCATGAAAACCTCTGTTCGGGTGCGTTATACAGAGGATTGCTACATTAGTAAACCAAAGTGCCGCTGTGCTGGCCTCGTCGACCTTGCCTTCATGCAGGCGCGGCCAAAATACGCTGCAGCACGACGTTCATGCTAGGATTTGCGAATGGACGCATTGCTGCTGGTTGCCCATGGCAGCCGCCATCCCGGTTCCAGTGATGAAATCCGGGCACTGGCTGCAAAAATTGCACAAACTCCGGGGAATCAATTCGACTGGGTTGATTTCGCATTCCTGGAGATCACCGAACCCTCCATCTCCGAGGGGGTGCTTGGCTGTGTGCGAAAAGGTGCAAAACACATTACGGTGCTGCCCTATTTCCTTGCTGCAGGTCGGCATGTCAGCGTGGATATCCCTGCAGAGATTGAGAAAGCCAGGCAGGAATACCCGCAGGTGCGAATCACGTCAACTCCCTACCTAGGGGCGGCAAAGGAAATCCCTGGCATCCTGGCCCGTCTGAGCCAAGAGATTGAATGACCCCAGGATAGGGCCTGGCTCTATTCAAGGTGTCTTCTGGCTGGAGAGAACTTCGATTTCTTCTTTTGTGACCGCCGCGTAGGGCGAGCTCCGAATCTGGTCATGGACTTTCATTCGGTAACGGACAAACTGGTCCACCTCGGTAAAGTGCATGAAGGGATTGCCCTCGAGTTCGTCCGCCAGGGTTGAGGTCGCCTGCTCTGCATAATGATGGCCCGGGTAGATGACGATCGATTCGGGAAGTTCATCTCTAAACCGTTTTAGCGTGGTGTGCATCTGCTCCGGATCGCCGCCTCGCAAATCGCAGCGCCCACAGCCGAACACAAAAAGCGTATCGCCCGTGACGAGATCATTGCCGATGCGGTAGCAGGCCGAGCCAGGGGTGTGTCCAGGGGTGTGCAATATCTCGATTTCGGTTTTCCCGATCTTGATACGGTCTCCTCCATGATGGAGACTCGGGCGGACGAGATCGGCACCCCAGAAGGCCGCCTCGGATTTCAGCAGGTGTACTTCGGCATCACACTGGTCCAGCAACTGGTCAATGCCATTGATATGATCATGGTGACTGTGGGTCAGCAGGATATCGGTAATGGTGACACCCAGCTTGCGGGCACAATCCAAGATCACGGGCACATCCCATGCCGGGTCGACGACGGCGGTACTTTGCGTGGCGTGATCGGTGAGCAGGTAGACAAAGTTCTCCATCGGCCCCAGTTCCATGGTGGTGATGGAATAATTGGTCGGATCGGCAGGCACGGGCAAGATGGCGTTTACTTTTATACTCGAATCAGGGTATAGGGTATCGAATGCACTGCGATACCTCAATCCGCAATCTTGCAGGCACCGTATGGACACACTCCCTGACTACGTTGATCACGAACTGAAAGCACTGTCTATCGGACTCAATCCTTCCAGCATTTCGGTCGAGAAGGGCTTTTACTTTGCCAATCCGAGAAACCGGTTCTGGAGAGCGCTGGATGCCAGTGGCTTGGTCTCGGAAAAGGTGATACCCGGCCCACAATTCCAGGCGAGGCTCTTCCAGTTGCACCGGATTGGATTCACGGATGTGGTCAAGCGCCCCTCGCCATCCGCGAAGGCTTTGAGGGCTGCGGACTACAGGGAATGGGCGCCTGTGCTAGAGAAAAAAATCCTGCGGTACGCGCCGGGTATCTGCTGGTTTCACGGCAAAATGGCCGCGAAAAACTTCTTCAAGTACACGGGACATACCGATGCGCCGATAGACTGGGGTATGCAATCCATCACCATCGGGCATTCCGCCGTATTTGTCAGCCCCAACCCGAGCCCAGCGAATGCTGCGTTCTCGCTACAGGACATTACCGGCTGGTACCGGGGACTGGCGGCCATCCTCCACGGCATGGAACAGACCTGAGACCTGGACATGTTCGGCTACCGAGCGCTGAATTTTTATGGATTTCTGGCATGCATCGCTTCGCTGCTGTTTGCAATCATTTATCTTGAGGGCGCGCTGAATCTGGACCCTTGCCCCCTGTGCATTCTGGACCGCCTCGTGCTGGTAGCTCTCGGGATCGTATTTGCCTTGGCCCTGATCTCCAACCCCAAAACCTTCCTGTCAAGAATATACGGGACACTGGCGACCGCGCTCAGCCTCGCTGGGGTCGGGCTTGCTGGAAGACGTGTCTGGTTGCAGGGCCTGCCGGCCGATCAGGTACCCGAATGCGGGCCGGACCTGTATTTCATGCTTGAAACCTTGCCAGTCCTTGAGGTCGCCAAGAAGGTATTCACAGCCTCGGGCTCATGCGCAGAGGTGCACTGGACCTTCGCAGGACTGACCATCCCGCAACAAACACTGATTTTGTTCATCGGGTTACTGGTACTCTCGCTGGTTCTTACGTCCAGGCCCCGTTAAACCGGCCAGACAGGCCATACCATACCCCTTGGTAGTGTTTCCTCCGGAAATGGAAAAAGGTACATTTATGCAATGAGTACAGCAAAAAAATTGGAACCGACGTCTCGCTGGACACCACCGGCTACCCGCTTCGTGGAACTGCACGGCGATTACGGTACGACCGACTTCCACATGCACCGTGGCGGGACCCTGCCCGAGGTGGTGGTGGCTTATGAATCCTGGGGCAAGCTCTCGGAGATGCGGGACAATGCCGTGCTTGTCTTTACCGGCCTATCACCTACTGCACATGCCTGTTCGTCCAGTGAGGACCCGTCCCCAGGTTGGTGGGAGTACATGATCGGGCCAGGCAAGCCGATTGATACCAACCGCTTTTTTGTCGTGTGTGTCAATTCCCTGGGAGGCTGCTTTGGTACGACAGGACCGGGTTCGGTTAATCCCAGAACCGGCAGGTCATACGGCCTGGATTTCCCGGATCTCTCGATCGAGGACATTGCCAAGGCTGGCCATCATGCCGTCCAGGAACTGGGGGTCGATCATCTTTGTGCAGTAGTTGGATCTTCCATGGGAGGCATGACCTCGCTTGCCTATGCGCTGCAGTATCCCGACGAAGTGGGTAATCTTGTAACGATCTCTTCGGCCTGCCGGTCCTTGCCGCTGGCCATCGCCATGCGTTCCATACAGCGTGAAATCGTGCGCTGTGACCCCGCTTGGGAAGGCGGCCATTACCAGCCTGACAAGGAACCCAAAGACGGCATGGTCCTGGCCAGGAAGATCGGCCTTGTGTCCTACCGCGCGGGTGAAGAATGGAACCAGCGTTTCAACCGTGCGCGGGTGGACTCTGGGCGCAAGGCCAAGAACAAGTTCGGCATCGAGTTTGAAGTCGAATCCTATCTCGACTACAACGCCCACAAATTTGTAGATGCCTTCGATGCCAACAGCTATCTGTACCTGTCAAGGGCCATGGACTGGTTTGATGTCGCTGACCATGGGGGGTCCGTCAATGCAGGGCTCGCCAAGATCCATTCCATCAGGACGCTGGTCGTCGGGGTCGAGACGGATATTCTTTTCCCGATCAAGCAGCAAGAAGAGATCTATAACGGAATCAACAAGGCCGGGTGCGACATCAAGTTCGTGCGCCTGCCCTCCATTCAGGGGCACGACTCGTTCCTAATCGATGAAGCGAACTTCGCGCCTGTACTGAGGGAATTCTTTACCGGAATCGGCTAGTCGTCGCGCTCGTCGATGTGCGCGTAGTCGCGCTGGTCCTCTCCCGTATACAGCTGACGGGGACGGCCGATGCGGGCCTGCGGGTCGCTCATGTGTTCTTTCCAATGGGAAATCCAGCCGACCGTACGGGCCAGGGCAAAGATCACGGTAAACATGTTCAGCGGGATTCCCATCGCACGCAAAATGATCCCGGAGTAGAAGTCCACATTCGGGTACAGCTTGCGCTGAATGAAGTAATCGTCCTCCAGAGCAATGCGCTCGAGTTCCATGGCGGTATCGAACAGGGGTCGATTGGGATTGTCATCGCCAAGTTCGCTCAACAGCTGGTGACAGACTTCCCGGATGATCTTCGCGCGCGGGTCATAGTTCTTGTAGACTCGGTGGCCGAATCCCATTAACCGGAACCTGGAGTTCTTGTCCTTGGCCCGTTCGATGTAGTAGTTGACGTCCTTGCCGGACTGCACAATGTCTTCAAGCATGTTGATGACGGCTTCATTCGCCCCGCCGTGGGCAGGACCCCAGAGCGAACTGATGCCAGCGGATAAGGCGGCATAGGGGTTAGCTCCCGAACTACCGGCCAGTCGTACGGTGGAGGTGGAGGCATTCTGCTCGTGGTCAGCATGCAATATGAGTATTAGGTCCATGGCCCGCACGAACGAGGGGCTCGGACGGTAACTCATGGAAGGTACCCCGAACATCATGTACAGGAAGTTCGACACATAGTCCAGACGATTGTCTGGGTACATGAAGGGTTGGCCCACCGTGTACTTGTAGACCCAGGCGGCCATGGTCGGTACTTTGGCAATCAGGCGGTAGGCGGCCGTTTCCCTGGAAGCGGCATCGTGCACATCGATCTGGTCATGGTAGAAGGCGGACATCGCGCCCACCGTAGCCACCATCATAGCCATCGGGTGCGAGTTGTTGTGAAAACCCAAGTAGAAGCGGCGCATCTTCTCATCGAGCAGGGTATGCATCTTCAGCCGCTCCTCAAAGGCATCGAAGGCGTCCTTGTTCGGAAGCTCGCCGTGCAGGAGCAGGTAGCAGACCTCTAGGAAGGAACTGTGCTCGGCCAGCTGTTCAATCGGATAGCCCCGGTAACGCAGCAGGCCCTGTTCGCCGTCGATAAAAGTGATGCGGCTGTCACAGCTGGCCGTGGAAACAAAGCCCGGGTCATAGGTGAAATAGCCCAGGCCCTTGTACAGTTTCCCAATATCGATGGTGCGAGGGCCGTTGGTGCCCTCCAATACGGGCAATTCGACCGCCTTTCCGGTCGTGTTGTCGGTTACCGTAACAGTGCGCTCTGCCATGAGAGGTCAGTTCCTTGTGGTTATACGAAAAGTGTTTGCGTGCAAGTCATTCATGAGCGACAGGGACGGCCTCTGTCTTCATGCAAGAAAATTCAGCGTGGACCCGGCACTACACGAACAGACTGGCTTCTATCGTCTGAACGCCTTTTGCCAAACAAGATGTCGTTATGGCGCTTCGCTGTTACAGCAAGCAACGTTCTGTTCTTATAAACGCTAATTATAGCATTTATAACGGCTCGGAGAGAGTCAGATTTCGTCTTTATTTGTCTGGCGGGAGATAAACTGCCCGATAAAGTCCGCAATCTGCGCCGGGTCATTCAGGGATAGGAGTGGAAGAGAAGCCTTCACATTCTCCGGCTGATCGGTCGCGATGGCAATGACATGGCGGTCTGTTGCAGCAATCAGAGGCTTTCCCAGTGCTGGGCGGTGAACCTCGATCTTGTGAACGGGTGCGGACTTGAAGCCTTCCACGATAACGAAATCGATTTGGCTCGGATCGATATGCTCAAGGGTCTCCTGAAGTGTCAGTTCCGCCTTATCCGGAGCAATCTCGTGCATGAGTGCCCAGCGTTTTTGTGAAGAGATCAGAACCTGCCGGGCACCAGCTTTGCGGATCCTGAAGCTGTCCTTGTCCGGATGATCGACATCGAAAGAGTGATGGGCGTGCTTGATGACCGCGACGTTCAGCTTACGTGCACAGAGTACGGGCAGGAGTCTCTCGAGTAGCGTGGTTTTTCCAGAACCACTGTAGGCACACAACCCGATAACCGGTTTCACAAATTCGATGGCATCCATGACGGCTACTGACCCTTCAGATATTGGGACAACATGCCCAGGTCCTGCGGCCTGTTGGCGTTTTGAAAGCAGTGTTTTTTATCACTGAAGTCGGCCTGGGTAAATCTGTGGTTGCGATACCAGTGTTCGATCTTGCGATCTTCACCCCCGAGGTACGCCAGTAGGCTGCCCCGCAGCCTACAGTCGATGAGGGCACAGACCGGTTGCAAACGGTCCCCGTCATGCGCTACGCATATCTCGGCATCCTGTTTGCGCAGGGCCGCATACAGGCGGGCCACTACATCCGCTGGCAGCAGCGGCCCATCGCAGGGGCAGGTGAAGAGATAGTCGGTGGAGACCTGATTCAGGGCCGCCGCCATGCCGGCAAGCGGGCCCTGGAAGCCTGTAATTTCGTCAGCTACCAGAGGATGCCCGAACTTCCGGTATTTGCTGTGGTTGCGGTTCGCGTTGATCATGATTTCTGAGACCTGCGGCCGAAGGGCTTGGATGACGTATGCGATCATGGGCTGGTGATTGATCTCGACAAGCCCCTTGTCCTGGCCTCCCATGCGGGTTGCGCGACCCCCTGCGAGGATGAGGCCTGTAATTTTCTGCTTGCTCAACACCGTATACCCTGCGTCTTGAAGAATCTCATGAAACCTTCCATGAATTACAAATATAATAGCAAAGGGCATAATCATCTGATCTGCTTCCCGGCAGACGGACACCTGTTACGGGACCGGACCGCATGCGGATGACCGCCTATTGAAGGGAGAGCAGGGCCCACCATCCACGGCCTGTAGAATTCATACAATCGAGGAGAGCAGCATGAGTGATCCGGTCAGTCATCAGGACCGTTTGGAAATTGAAGCCGCCGTATATCGCAGGCTGGTTGAACACCTGCGTGCAAAAACCGAAGTGCAGAACATTGATTTGATGAACCTGGCAGACTTTTGCCGCAACTGCCTCTCGAAATGGTACGTGGCGGCAGCGCAGGAAAAAGGAATTGAGATCGACTATGACCAAGCCCGGGAAACGGTCTACGGAATGCCTTATGCTGAATGGAAATCACGTTACCAGAAAGAAGCGACTGCCGAGCAGAAGAAGGCGTTTGCCGAAGGCCAGGCACGGCGTGAGAAGAACTGACATCGCGTGGTTGTGCTAGGGCTGCCGTGGACGAGGAGGCTCAAAACCTGGATCTGAGTGATCAGGAACTGCTGCGCTACAGCCGTCAAATCATGCTGCCTCAAATCGATATTGCGGGTCAGCAGAAACTGCTCGCCTCCCAAGTGCTGCTGTTCGGAGTTGGCGGCATCGGCTCCCCGGCAGCCATGTATCTCGTCTCCAGCGGCATCGGCAGCCTGACACTGGTTGATCCGGACAGGGTCGATGCATCCAACCTGCAAAGGCAGATCATCTACCGCAATGACAATGTGGGCGATGAAAAGGTCGAAGCGGCCAACCGGGCCCTGGCTTCATTGAATGCGCAGACCACGGTACGCACGATCAATGCGGCATTGACTGGGACAAGACTCAGGCAGGAAGTTGAGAAAGCGGACCTCGTGCTGGATGCAACGGACAACTTCACGGCACGCTTCGCCATCAATGAGGCCTGCGTGAACACCGGTACACCCCTGGTGGTGGGTGCGGCTATCCGCTTTGAAGGTCAGGTGATGGTGTTTACCATGCGCGATACCAGTGCCTGCTACGGCTGCCTGTATCCTGATTTGGGAGAATTTGAGGAAGGCTGCGCAGAGACCGGCATCCTGGGCTCGGTGGCCGGGTTGATCGGATGCATCCAGGCGACCGAAGCAATCAAGCTGTTGCTGGATACGGGCCGAACGCTTGCGGACAGGATGCTGCTTGTAGATGCGCTGAATATGGAATGGCACAGCGTGAAGATAAACAAGGATCCTCAATGTTCAACGTGCGCAGCTCGGAGCTGCTGACGCAGAATGGGCAGCCGGCCTTCGCGGGCAGGCGACGATTTGGATTGAGTAGGAGGGAAAACCTAAATGAGCGAGCAACTCCTGGATGAACTGAAACTGGAGCTTCGGGAATTTGCAAAGGCACGAGACTGGGAACAGTTCCACAGTCCCAAAAACCTCTCGATGGCGCTGTCGGTCGAAGCCGCTGAACTGGTGGAGCATTTCCAGTGGATGACAGAAGAGCAAAGTGCGCAACTGGACCCGGAAAAGCATGCTGCGGTGGCCCTTGAAATGGCCGACGTCTTTATTTTCCTGCTTCGCCTGGCTGACCGTCTAGACGTGAACCTGGTGGAGGCTACCCGTCAGAAGGTAGCCTTGAACCACCAGCGCTACCCTGAGGATAAGGTGAGAGGGAGTTCTAAAAAATATAATGAATATAAATAGTTATCACGTTATATTCTATCTTTTTATGAGATCATTTCCTGTAATTTTGAAGATCTGCAAAACGTGAGCGAACCGCTGCAATCCCTGCTGGTCGGCAAAAGCAGAGTTACCCTACTAGGTACAGCTCACGTCTCACGAGCGAGTGCCGAAGCTGTCCGTCAAATGATCCGCTCGAAGGAATATGACGTTATCTGCATCGAGCTGTGTCAAAGCCGGCGCAAATCGCTGATGCATCCCGAACAGTTGGCCGAAATGGACCTGTTTGCGGTGATCCGCCAGGGCCGGGCCAACCTGGTGACGGCGCATCTGGCCCTGGGCGCCTACCAGCAAAGAATGGCGGAACAGCTGGGGGTGGAATTGGGTCTTGAAATGAAGACTGCGATCGAGGAAGCCTCTGCTCTCGGGCTGCCGGTTGTGCTGATTGACCGTGAAGTCGGGGTCACGCTCAATCGGGTCTACCGGAATATGTCGTTTTGGAAGCGTATTTACCTGGTGGCCGGACTGTTTGCAGGTGCGCTCACACACCAGAAAGTGTCCGAAGAGGAAATCGAGCAATTAAAAAGCGGGGATGTCCTTGAGATCGCGTTCACGCAGTTTGCAGAACAAACCCGGGAACTGTCTGTCCCGCTGATCGACGAGCGCGACCAGTACATGGCGGCAAAAATCCTTCAGGCACTTGAAGTGTACGAAGGTAAAAGCATGCTTGCAGTTGTGGGGGCCGGTCACCTGAAAGGCATGACAAGACACCTGGATGACAAAGACCTGGATGCGTCCGCGCTCATCCGGGAGCTGGATACAGTTCCTCCCAAAAAATCCTGGCCCAAACTCATCCCGTGGGTCATTGTTATCTTGATCGGGACTGGGTTCTACTTCGGTTTCCGGGAAAGCCCGGAACTGGGCTGGAAACTCGTCTGGCAGTGGGTCTTCATCAATGGCAGCCTGTCTGCGCTCGGTGCGGCCATTGCCGGTGCTCACCCGGTGACTGTGGGGACAGCCTTTGTCGCCGCCCCGATCACATCCCTGAATCCCACGATCGGTGCAGGCATGGTCACAGCCGCGGTCGAACTAATCGTACGCAAGCCTACGGTCAAGGATTTTCGGGAACTGCGCAAGGATACAGCGACCTTTTCGGGCTGGCGCAGAAACGCCGTCGCCAAGACGCTGTTGGTATTCGTGCTGAGCACCCTGGGCTCTGCAATCGGGACGTATGTGGCGGGCTTCAGGATTTTTGGTCAGTTGCTCTGATCACTTGAAGTTACGGTCACCAAAGGCGCTGGAATGCTGCGCCTCCAGGAGCTTCACAAGGTCCGCTGCAATGTGTGCAGTTTCTTCAAGCAGCACGTCCACAAATTCCTCCTCTTCGCCTTCGGCGGAAGGAGTTTGCCCGGTTTTCAGTAGATCTTCGCGGTTTGCACGAATCGCTTCTGCCTGCTCATGTTCTTTTTTCCGGGTTGATTCGAGTAATGAGATCGTACTTTTGTTCCTCAGCTCATAATCGAGTTGGATCATCTCCATCAGCGATCTGTATTTTTTGTCATCCATGATTCTGGATTTGTGCAGGTCTGAGGCCGTGCCAACGATTTTCCGGTCTACCATGCCGTAGGAGTGTCGGATTGCTGAAATGGAACTCCACGGCATCGCGTTTTTCAGAGCACGCTCTCCATGCTCTTCATCCGCATAGATGGTCTGGAAATCGATATCCGGCACGACGCCCTTGTGCTGCGTACTGTTTCCGTTGATTCGGAAGTACTGGGCAATCGTAGTCTTCAGCTGTCCGAGCTTGGTCTTGGAACTCGAATCAAAGCTGTTCAGGTCAATCAGTTGTTGGACGGTGCCTTTTCCAAACGTGGTCTCGCCCACCACTATACCGTACTGGTAGTCCTGGATCGCACTGGCCACGATCTCGGAGGCCGAAGCGCTGAAGCGATCCACCAGTACGACCAGGGGACCCTGGTAGGATATCTTCGGATCACGATCGCGGTGGATCCTGACATTGCCGCGTGAATCCTGGACCTGCACGATGGGACCCTCATCAATGAACAAGCCGGCAAACTGCGTGGCCTCATTCAAGGAGCCGCCGCCATTACCACGCAAATCCAGTACCAGGGCATCGACATTATCCTGCTTGAGTCCGGAAATCAGCTGCTCTACATCGCGCGTGGTACTGCGATAGTCGGACTCTCCACGCTGATAGGCTGCAAAATCGATGTAGAAAGCCGGTACATCGATAACACCTACCCTGATGTGCCTGGCCTCATCCTGGATATCGATGATCTCGCTTTTTGCGGCCTGTTCTTCAAGGGTGATCTCATCACGGGTGATCTGGATCTCCTTGACCTTGGCCGATGGGCCTTCCGCGCCCGGCAGAATCTGCAACCTGACCACCGTGTCCTTGGCACCGCGAATCAGCTCAACCACTTCTTCGAGGCGCCACCCCACGACATCCTCAAATTCGGTTTCGTCCTGCTGAGCAACACCGACAATGCGATCCGAAGCATGCAGCAGGTTGCTCAGGTCTGCCGGACCACCGGGAATGACGCTTTCAACCAGCGTGTAGTCACCTTCGGCACGAAGCAGTGCACCGATGCCCTGCAGGGAAAGACTCATGCGGATCGCGAAATTCTCGGAAGTCCTGGGGGACAGGTACTTTGTATGTGGCTCAAGCGTGCTGGTGAACGCGTTGATGAACAGCTGGTAGACATCCTCGGCGTCCAGTTGGCTGCGCCGGGTAATACTGCGGTAGCGCTTGCCAAGGGTTTCCCTGATTTCATCAGGTGTCTCGCCTGCAAGTCGCAGGCTGAGCACATCATTTTTGACACGCTTTCTCCAGATCTCGTTCAAGCCCTCGACACCTTGGGCCCAGTCCGAATTTGAACGATCGACAAGGAATTCCTCGTGCACATCGAAATCAAACTCCTGGTCAACGAGGCTCAGCGCGTAGGAGACGCGCTCATTGACCCGGTCCTGATACAGGCGAAACATTGCAAATGGCGCATCGAGCTTGCGCTGATTCAATGCCTCATCCATGCCGAACCTGAACGTTTCAAAGCCTTCGATGTCCTCGCTGTGGAAGTAGCTGCGATTCGGGTCGAGTGCGCCGAGATAGGCATCCAGGATTTGCCCAGACAGGAAATCGTCGATGTCGAAGTCCTGGTAGTGGTACTTGTCCAGAAAATGTGTGATCAGCCGGGTAGCCCGTTCATGCTGATCCAGCGGCACGATCTGCGCACTGGCACCGGAGTAGGGCGTACTGGCCAGCGCGACGATGAGGGTGAGCGCAAGAGGCAGTTGGCGAGGCACGTTCATGGGTTCGATCAGAAAAACTGAATGTCCTTATGTGAATCAGCAGCTTTCAGGCCTATCTCCAGAAAGGCTCTGCTTTTTTATGGGTACAGGCCAAGTATATAGGTAAATTGCACCGTATGGAGAGACACAGGATTTCTATCGATACCCCCGGGTTCATGAAATTCACACCATAGGCCGACATCCACGGCTACCTGTTTCCGGAGATTGCATCCAGACCTTGCTTGAGCCGTTCGAGGCCTGTACGGATCTCGTCATCCGAGAGGGCACCGAACGAAAGCCTGAGATGACAGCCTTCGCTTAGTCCGAAGGCCGAACCTGGCAAGGTTGCAACTCCGTATTCTGTGATCAGTGACTGTACAAGTTCCATGTCCCTTGCTGGACTGTCAAGCTCGAGCATCACATAAAAGGCGCCTTCCGAGACTGGCGCATTTTTCAGGCAGGTCACATTCTCAAGCCCATCCAACATCAGGTCGCGTTTCCGTGACATGTGCTTACTTTTTGACTTGACGAACTCCTGGCCAGCCTCCAGCGCACCGAGCGCCGCATGCTGGGAAACCATGGGTGGGGAGATCAAGATGGTGTCCTGGATCTTTTTTACGGCATCCAGCAGTGGTTCTGGAATGACCATGTACCCGACCCGCCAGCCTGCCAGTCCGTATCCCTTGGAGAATGAGAACAGGGAGATCGTATGTGCGCTACTCCCAGGGCTCGAGGCTACCGAATAATGCGCGTGTCCGTCATAACAGAAATCCTCGTAGGCTTCATCGCTGATATGGTAAAGGCGATGCTTTTGGCACAGCTCGTTCACACCCGCCAGTTCCTCGCGTGTGTACACGGCTCCACTGGGGTTGTTCGGGCTGATGGTTGAGATGGCCTTGGTCTTGTCCGTGATGGCCGCCTCGATAGCTTCGAGGCTCACATGGTAATTTTTGTGCGTTGCAACGGTGACCGGTTTGCAATGTTCCATCACCAGTGACATTTCGTGATTGAAGTAGTAGGGCAGGGGGAGAATGATCTCGTCCCCGGGATCACATATCGCCAGGATGGCCGTGTTGAACGCCATGTTGGAGCCGGCCGTGACCACAATGGCGTTGCCCTCGCTGATGCGGATGCCATTTCTGGTGCCGAGCTTGTGTTTGAGTGCCTGCTGGAGTTCAGGCATCCCTTCGACCGGCCCGTAGCGGTTGATGGCAGGATTCTCCAGACATTGCCGGACCTTGTGAAATACCTCGGGCGGTGGTCCGTAAAATGCGACCCCTTGCCCGAACGAAATCGTCCCCCGGTGCTTTCGCGCAAGCGCACCCACCAGTGGGATCACCGGGCTTTGTACAGCCCGCATGCGTTGACTGCTGTTCATGGCATCAGAAGGCAATTCGCCTGTAGATGTCCGACACCCGATAGGGAAGCTTGTCTACATCGTCGACTACCGTAAAGCTCGCAGGCCCATACATGTGCTGCAGGTAATCCATGGCCTCCTCGTCGATCGTGATGCAGAAGGGATGGACACCCAGGTACTTGGCCTCGATCAGTGCACGCCGCGTGTCCTCAATGCCATAAGGTCCCCGATATCCGTCCTGGTCGTCCGGCCTGCCATCTGACAATGCAATCAAGAGCTTGGTACGTGCCTCGACCTGATGGAGCAGTTTCGTAAGATGACGGACCGCTGCACCCATGCGCGTATATCCTTGCGCCTGGATACCGCTGATACGTGCTTTTACCAAATCGCTGTACGGCTCCTCGAATTCCTTGATCCTGTAGAGTTCGCATCGTTCGTGGGTAAACCCTGAAAATCCGTAAATGGAATAGCGATCACCCAGGATTTCCAGCGACTCGCAAAGCAACACCAGGGCTTCCCGTTCCATCTCGTTGACCCAGCCGGCTGTTGAACCGCTCATGTCGATCATGAACATGACCGCAATGTTCCGCTCCACTTTGCGAGAGCGTGTGAACAGGTTCTGCGAGGCTTCAAGACCAATCCGGGTGTCCGAGAAGGCCTCGATCACCGCATCAAGGTCCACGTCATCGCCGTAAGGTTGTCGCTTGATCCGCCGGTCGTCCTCACGCAGGGATTCAAAGGTTCTGTGCAGGTGCTTCAGCAGCCCCCTGTGCTTATCCAGGGTCCTGGATACGAAGCCATCGTGCACCGGCTCTACTTCAAGCTCCTTCAGCCGACACCATTCCTTTCTGTACTTCTGACGTGAATGATCCCACTCATCATAGAGCCAGGTGGCTTCGCTATTCTGTGAGGATGCGGCCTGCGGCGGTGGTCCTGACAACGCCTCATCCTGGTTTGGGTCCGGTGCTTCGGTCTGCAGGTAATCATCCGGGATATTGCCGAGATCCTGCGTGATGGATTCCAGGAGCTGCTGTATGTTTTCCGGGATCTCGATGGGGTTCCCGCCATACTGCAACTCGATCTTGCGCCCGTCTTCAGGAGCTTCCCCCTCAATCTCCTCCACGGTGAAGCCGGCCTTGTGGCGATCCTGCTCTTCATCCGGCAAATCGTCATTGTATTTCTCGAGCTCGCGCTGGAGGTCGATCAGACGGTTTTCAAGGCTTCGCTTTTCCCGGTGTACCCGGGCCTCGCGAACCGTCCAGGCTTCTCTGGGATTCAGGCTGCCTTGGTAAGGCTTGTCCTCTGGGACCGCCTTGTCCTTGTACACGGCCTCGAGGAAAAATATCGTGTCCTGTACCGTCATGTCAGCTTCCTTGAGTCTGCGCACCGCATTTTGCCAATTTTTTGACAAGGCCCCTGCATCCATCTGTGGGCTGAAGTCTTTCATGACCCGGGATATGCCCGGCAGTTCACGTTCGATGCAGGCATCCAAGCGGATGGTCTCGAGCTTGTGAAACAGCGCCTGCGCACGTTCCGGATCCTGGTACATCCCCAGAAAAGCACCGATGTTCAGTGTCCACGTGCCGAACCAGGTTTGTGCCCACTGGTGCACGGCCATAGCTTTGTACAGGGCAAAATTATCCTCGTAGCGGTCGAACTCGGTCAGCAGTTCCGGCAGTCGAATGACCTCGGTGTCGGTGTAGAAGGAAGCGCCTTGCTCGATGCCAAGCTTTCTGCCATTGAGGCCGGTGACAAAGCTCTCGAGGATGCGCGAGATCTTGTCCAGGGAGACGCTGTTCGGGGCATGGGTAATGGACTGGACAAACTGGTCCACGTTATTCATCGCCTCGACCGCAGCCTGTGCGCCATCTGTGCCATGGATCTCCTGCAACCGGGCGAGCCAGCCATCCCAGTGTGCCTCATCGACAAGCTGCAGGCTCGGTGGCCCAAGACGGCAGAAGTCATAGGCCAGCTCTACGCTGGTTGCGGAGAGCCTCTCGGCAGATTCCAGAAAGCGGTCCTGGTCCGCCTTGGCATGTTCGGCAAGCTGCTTGGCCGGCATCAGCATGTCCTTTGCGGATGAGACCTTCTGATCGACGATCAGCTCCATGCGCAGCTTCATCTCCAGGACTCCCATGCCGCCATAGATGGAGCTGTTTGTCGGGGTGCTGAGTCGTTCCTGGGTTTTTTCAGGTTCAGGAGCGGGTCTTTGTTCCCGCGCTTTCTTTCTCCAGAACATTACACGCTGCAGTATCATGGCAACCCCTGAGGCCTAGCCCAGCAGCTTGGCTTTGGCCTGGTTGATTTTGGCAGACAGGTAATCATTGCCCCCCCGGTCCGGGTGAAGTTTCTGTATCAATCGGCGATGGGCTTCGATGACCTCATTCTCCGAGGCGCCCTCATCGAGGCCAAGTATCGCATAGGCTTCCTGCCGGGACATCGTGCCACGGTCTCCCGCGCGGTTGCGCCTTGCATTGTCCTGTCCGTAGTGGTCCTGCCAGCCGGTATGCCCCGAACGCTGCAGGTAGGCCGCCAGCAGCTGGGCCGATTGCGGGTCCTGGCGAGAGTACTCCCGTAGCAGGGCGGTAAGTTCGGACTGGGACAGATCCTCCAGCTTTCTTCCCTGATGAGTTCCTTGCTTGATCTCGCCACACAGCTTGCCGGATGCCGGGTCGAGTTCGACTTTCAGGAAACGCGTTTCCATGCTGGCCTGCCGGTTGAAGGAAAAATCGGGGGGCGGATCCCGAAACCGGTGCAACAGGCCCTTCAGCATCGGCAGGTAGCTGATGAGTCCAAGCATGCGGCGGATAAACGGTACAATGGCCGCAACCAGCGCAAAGATCCAGTGCAGCCTGCCGGTAGCCGCAAGACCCAGCAGAACGATCACGGCCAGCCCGGCCATCCACTTCCACTGTACCTGCCTAGGTTGCCTGACCAGCCAGCGAATTCCGAACCAGAGCCCAATAATCAGGGCAATCAGGCCGACTTCACGTATCATGCGATGATCCTTTTGCCACGGCTTACGTGTGTGCGCATACGACCCTTGGAATTGTTCCGGATAAAAGTTGCATCAGTGTACCCGAATCCTTGCTCCTCGGCTGTCCCGGCTCCCGGATTCCAAGGCATGCAGACCTGGAGCTGATGGCGGCCCTCGGCAACTGTCCCTATACTGGCGGGCATGAAAGGCATCAGGGAACGTGAAAGAGCACTGGATAACACACGTCCGGCCCAGAGGCGGCGAAACCCACACGTTGTTGCCTGCAAAAAAGTACCGGCAAGCATCGATCTGCGCAGGTAATCTGTCATGCAGCATGCGACACCGCTGGATTGGCTGGGCCTCGCTGCTCTGACTGCGATGTATGGTAGCGCCTTCATGCTGACCAAGCTGGCTGTCCAGGAACTGTTGCCCGTTACAGTGACGGCCGGTCGAATTACCATCGCTGCCGTGCTGTTGCTGTTGCTGGCCTTCATTCGAAAGGAGCCTTTCGGTTTCTTGCGCAACATCTGGCCCCTGATTATTGCCCTGGCCGTCTTCGGAAACTGCCTGCCGTTTTACCTGATCAGCTGGGGACAGCAGACCGTCGATAGCGGAATCGCGGGGATCCTGATGGCCGTCATGCCTTTAGCCACGATCGTAATGGCCCATTTCTTTGTGTCCGGGGAAAGACTGAATACATTGCAGGTGCTTGGCTTTTTATCCGGGTTCGCCGGAATCCTGATCCTGCTTGGTCCTGCGGCGGTGACCGAGTTCGGCAGCGAAACCCACACGTTGTTGCCCATGGTGACCATTCTCGGCGGAGCCCTGTGCTATGCGCTCAACACTATCCTGGCCAAGCAACTGCCGAAGGAAAGCTTGCTGACCATATCCGCGGCTGTGCTGCTGGTATCTGCCCTGATCATGCTGCCTGCCTGGTGGGCTACCGAAAGTGGAGCATCCATTCATCTGGTGAGCACAGAGTTTTTAGCGGTGGTGTTGCTCGGCCTGTTCCCCACTGGATTGGCTACCCTGATCTATTTTGCGGTGATTGCCCGGGCAGGGCCTTCGTTTCTCTCGCAGATCAACTACCTGATTCCGGTTTGGGCACTGCTGATGGGCATTGCGCTGATGAACGAACCCTTCAGCCTGCATGCATTCCTTGCGCTAGTCGTCATACTGACGGGTATCGCCATTGCCGGTCGGGGCAGGAATGGCCTCGCCACAAGGCGCCCGTAACCCCCTGCAGTCGCAGGCACTGCAATTTTCAGTCATGGCCTATTAGACCCTGCATCCGGTAAGTATAATCGCTCCAAGCAGTACATCTTCCCGGGACATATGCACGAACTCGACAGAGCAGGGTCCAGCACCGAGCAGCTAGTATTGCAAGGAGCATATTCATGACAACAAACCGTGTACAGCAGGTTTTGGATCGGTTCGGCGCTCTGGCTTTTCCGGGCATCTACGATACCCTGTCTGCAAAAATCGCAGAGCAGGTCGGTTTTCCGATGGCATTTATATCTGGCTATTCACTGGCCGCAGCAACGATCGGTGAGCCGGATTTCGGCCTGTTGACCCAGACCGAAGTAGTCGAGCGCGCACGTGCGATTTGCTCAAGCGTATCCATCCCCGTGATCGTCGATGCCGACACCGGCTATGGCAACCCGCTGAACGTGCACCGTACGGTCGAGCTCCTGATGAATGCCGGGGCTGCTGGCTGCTTTTTGGAAGATCAGGTGTGGCCGAAGCGATGTGGCCACATGCGAAACAAGAAGGTTATCGCACGCGAGGACTATCTGCAGAAAATCCATGCTGCGGTGGATGCCCGTGCCAACCATGACTTCTTCATCGTAGCACGCACCGATGCCGAGGCCGTGCTCGGCCTGGACGAAGCCATCGCGCGTGTCACAGAGGCCCGTGAGGCCGGCGCCGATGCAAGTTTCGTGGAAGCACCGGGCTCGCTCGAGCAACTGGAGCGAATCGGAGAGCGAGCTCCCAAGCCGATCGTTGCCAACATGATCGAGGGTGGCAAGACCCCGGTACTGACGAAAGTGCAGCTGGAATCCCTGGGGTTCCAACTTATTCTTTACCCGCTGACTGGCCTGTTCGCGGCTGGGCACGTGCTTCGCAGCCTGTATGCACACCTACACCAGACTGGCACCACCCTGGGCATGGAGAACGACCTGCTCAGCTTCTCCGAGTTCAATGAACTGATCGGGGTCGAAGAAAAATACCGGTTCTCTGAGAAATACGGGGAGTAGCCGGCGTCTACTATCCGGTTACTAGCCGGATCATGAAATCGCTCAGGGCAGCAGCAGCCAGCGTGATCACTGTCAGGCAAATAAGGTTAAGCCAGATGCCAGTTCTGCGCATTTGCTGTGAGCTGATGTATCCCGACCCGAAAACGATGGCATTGGGCGGGGTGGCGATGGGCAGCATGAACGCACAGCTTGCAGCGATTGAGGCCGGGATGACCAGGGTGTAGGGATGGATACCCAGCGCCGGGGCAATCGCAGCAAGGATAGGCACCAGCGTAGCCGTGGTGGCGGTATTTGAGGTCAGCTCGGTCAGGAACACCACGGCACTGATGACCACAAGCAGAATCAGGAACACGGGTAAAAACGACAATCCCAGGGCCTGTGCACCAATGAACTCAGTGACCCCGTTGGCCTTCACGGCCGCGGCCAGACTTAGCCCTCCACCCAGCAAAAGCAGGATCCCCCAAGGCAGATTCTTGAGATCCCCCCACTGCAGAATGAACTGCCCGGAATGATTCCTTGCAGGGAGGATGAACAGCAACACCGCTGCGAAAATCGCGATGCCTGAATCTGTGAGTCCGGCCAGCGGCACAAACACTTGGCCAAACAGGGACAGTTCGGCCTGCTGCAAGGAAGTACGTGCGAGCCACAGCACGACGGTGAACGCGAACACGCCCAGGACGGCCCTTTCCTCGTAGTCCATGGCCCCGAGCGCCAGCCTTTTCTTCCTCAGGGCTGCCGCCGAGCCGGTAAGCTGGATGGTATCGACTTTGTAGACAACCTTGGTCAGCAGCCACCAGCTCAAGGGCAGCAATACCAGCACGACCGGCACCCCGATCTTTGACCATTCAAAGAAGCTGATGTCCTGCTGATAAGGCGCATCGATGGCATCTCGTATAAAAGAGACCGCAAACGAATTGGGGATGGTGCCGATAATCGTCGAGATCCCGCCGATGGAGGCGGCATAGGCAATGCTCAGCATAATGCAGGTCGCAAACGCATGCTCCCGGTGCGCATCCTCGGCGGCATCTCCGTTGAACAACACCAGGCTGATGACACTCAGCCCGATCGGCAACATCATGGCGGTGGTGGCCGTGTTGGAGATGAACGCGCTCAGGAATGCCGTGGCCAGCATGAACCCGCCTACGATACGGGCCGGGGAATTCCCGACACGGCTCAGGATGCCAAGCGCGATCCGCCGATCCAGTCCCCACCGCTGGATGGCCGTCGCGATCAGGAACCCGCCCAGTAGTAGGAAGATGATGTGCGAGGCATAAGGGGCAGTCGCTTCGCGGATAGAACTGACCCCGAACACCGGGAAAAGTGCGATCGGCAGCAGCGCAGTCACGCGGATGTCCACTGCTTCCGTTAGCCACCAGACGGCCATCCACACCAGCATCGCCAGAGTGGCCTTGGCCGGGTGATCCAGGCGCGTCAAATCACCTGCTCCTGAGACGAAATGGTCCGGTAGCAACAGATAGATGAGTACTGCGCCCACGGGTCCGACGATGAGGTAGGCGAGCTTGCGGCGGGTGGTGGTCATATCTCCATGGTCTGCAGTTTGCTATTATTTTACTGGCCTGCAGGAAATAAAGTACCGGTGATGACCGGCCTTCTCCCCATGACAGAAAACGCCGTACAGACGCTCGATACCCTATCACGACCGGTCCGCGATCTCAGAATTTCGGTGACCGACCGGTGCAATTTCCGTTGCAGCTACTGCATGCCCAAGGAAGTGTTCAACAGTCAATATGAATTTTTGCGCAGGGCGCAGTTGCTGAGTTTCGAGGAAATTACCCGAGTGGCCAGGATTTTCACCTCACTGGGCGTTCAGAAAATCCGGCTGACCGGGGGCGAGCCACTGTTGCGAAAAAACCTGGCGATACTGATCGGGCATCTGGCAGATATGGATTCCATTCGTGATGTCAGCCTGACGACCAACGGGGTGCTGCTCACCAGGGAGCAGGCCAAGCAACTCAAGGATGCCGGCTTGAACCGTATCACGATCAGCCTGGACACCTTGGACCCCACCACGTTCAGGACGATCAGCAATGCGGATTTCGGTCCGGACCGCGTGCTTCGGGCAATCGATGCGGCGGAAGCGGCAGGGCTGGCGCCAGTCAAGATCAACATGGTGGTGAAAAAGGGCGCCAATGAGGGCTCTATCTTACCCATGGCCCGGCATTTCCACGGGACGGACAGGATTGTCCGCTTTATCGAGTACATGGATGTTGGGCACACGAACCAGTGGAACCTCGATGAGGTGTATACCGCGGCCGAGATTCTCAGCGATCTCCGCAGGGAGTTTGACATGGAGCCTGCTGAACCCAATTATCGGGGGGAAGTAGCTAGGCGCTGGCGCTACAGGGACGGCGCAGGGGAGATCGGCATTATCGCCTCGGTCACGCAGCCCTTTTGCCAGGACTGCACACGGGCGAGACTTTCTGCTGAAGGAAAGCTGTATACCTGTCTGTTTGCTACCCAGGGCCGCGACTTGCGGCATCTGTTGCGCGAAGGAGCCAGTGACAAGTATATTGCAGATGCGGTAGGGAGAGTCTGGTCAAAGCGCGACGACCGCTATTCGGAAACCCGCACATCGGAATCTCCCTTACTCCCAAAAATTGAAATGTCGTATATTGGCGGATAGCAGGGTTCTTACCTGCCGGTTGACCGAGATCTTGGTTACCGGCATTCGTATGGATTGCGACGACCGTGGTCAGGCCGGACGACAGGACCATGTTGACGTCTTGTCAGTAACAGCGAGGCTAGGTGGCAGAGTGGTGATGCAGCGGCCTGCAAAGCCGTCTATACCGGTTCGATTCCGGTCCTAGCCTCCAATTGAGCTGTCAGATGACATCCGAAGAAATCCTATAAGAAACATAAAAACCATTTGAAATAATAACTTACAGAAATACTAATCATCCTGTTCTGTTCAATGAGGTTCATTGACAGCCTTAAAAAATGACGGTACTTTTGACGGTATCTCGGTTCAATTCAAGGTAGGTACCGCCAACATGTACTTCGTTGTTTCCACAACCCACAAGCCAGATGTCGAGTCAAAGCGTAGAGGATTGCAAGACTCGTTTCGAAGCTATCTGCGCGATCACCCTGACCATCCCGACATTTTGGTACATCACGGGGGGCCGACGCTTGACAATGACGCGGAGAATGTCGTCGGCCTGCTGCTGATTCTCGAGGCCCCTTCCGCAGTCGGTGTACAGGCGTTTCTGGCGGACAGCCCTTACGGAAATGCGGACATATTTGCGGAATCCCGGATTCAGCCCTGGGACTGGTTCACAGGCCGTCCCGGATAACGGTCCACGCAACGCGGCGAGTCTTTCCTCCCGGCATAGCGGATCTATGCGAATCGTTTTCATGGCTACCACATCTTCTCGCCTTTGTGTTCGTCATTTGCTCGCCTGCATTCAGTACAACCCCTTCAATAAACAATGTGGCTGGGCGACGAGAGATTCGCCAGATGTCCAGACCGCTTGCCTCCAACTCGGGCACATCGATGAAGGGGGAACCACTGGCAGGCAAGGCCAACTCGACGGTGCTTGCATCGCTGTTGTCGCTGTCGACCCACGCCTTGGTCGCGCGATTCAGGTGCATCCTCTCAGGCGCGTCCGTGGATACGGCCGAGGAAGTCTAGAATGTCCGCGTTGAAGCGTTCGGCATGCTCGATGTTCGGGCAGTGACCGCATTCCTCGTAGACGTGATGCTCGTTGTCTGGAATGCGCCGGGCCAGATCCTCCGAATAGCCGGATGCACGTAGCGGATCGTTGGCGCCAGCAATGATCAGAACCGGGACTTCGATGCGCTCGTAGGTGGTATTGTCCGGTACCCCGAACCCCTGCTCGGTTCGCTCTCCGCCCTTGAGTTTCTTCTCCGGACGCTTCAGGCGCGGCGCCGAAGCGCATTTGAACGCGCCCGGTAACAGGGCGAGTTCCTGTCGCTTGGCGACGTAGGTATCGTCGTCGCCCCAGCACGGATCGTACAGCATGGCGTGAAGCAGCGCGCGCATCGCACCGGTCGAGCAGTCATAGGCGAGAAGCACCTTTCTTGCCTCGGTCAGCGGCGTAAAGCCGCCGCCCGAACACAGCACAGCGGACCGCACCGGCAGGATCGGCGGCGGATCGGCAATGATCCGTGCGAGATTGGATCCTCCCATCGAATTCCCGATGAAATCGGCCTCGCCGATGCCGAGGACCTCGAAGAACCGCTGCATGTGGCCGTAGACCCGTCTGCGCGCGTCGGCGAAGTCGTAGACTTTGTCGGTCCTGCCGAAGCCGAGCCAGTCGGGGGCGATCACATGGTAGTGCGGCGCCAGCGCCGGAATCGTGAACTCCCAGCTGATTTCCGCAGCGGCACCGAACTCGCCGGAATGTAGTAGCGCGACGGTCGGAGCCCCTGGATCCCCCGCTTCGAGATAGTGCGTGGAGACGCCGTTCACCTCGACGTACCTGGAGTGGATATCGACCATTTCCCTTTACCAGGAAACCTGTCCAGACCGGCGATCAGCGGACAAACTCGATTCCAAAATTACCGAGGTCGACGGTTTCCTTGTCGGCCATCGCCCGGCTGCGTTCGGCGACTTCCGCCGGGTCTGACTTTTCGGTGAGTTCGCGCAGCCGTGGATAGACCTCGTCGGTATAGAGCCGCATCGACTTGAGTGCGTCGGCGTCAGACAGGAAGCCCGCCTGGCCCATGATCATCATGTGCCCGAAACCGCCCGAATATTCCCAGAACGCCTTGATTTGCTCATAGACCTGGTCCGGCGTTCCCGCGAACACGTTGCCTCGTGCCATCTGCTGATCGAGGGTCGGATTGACCGGAATGCCGGGGCCAGCGCCGCGTATCACGGCCGCGGCGACTGGAGGCGGGTAGTAGCCCGGCGGGTTCCGCCACTGCTCAGCGACCTTATTGGCCTGCATGTACCACATCAGGTGGTTGGCGCCGTCCTTCGCCTCGCGCTCGTTCTCGCCGACATAGCACAGGGCAAGGTAGGCCAGGCGGTCGAACGGTGCAGGCTTGCCGTGAGCGGAGAGATAGGCGTCGCGGTAGCCGTCAAAGATGCTCCGAATCCTCGGATAGCCAGCGAGGAAGACAGCGCCGACATAGCCATGCTCGGCCACGGGCGCCGCTGTACCGGCGCTGCCCATGGTGATCCAGACCGGCGGATGGGGTTGCTGCCATGGGCGCGGCCAGATGTTGACTTGCCGGTGGTGGTACCAGCGACCCTCGAAGCTGAACGGGCCGTCATGGGTCGTCCATGCCTTGAGGATCAGGTCGTGAGCCTCCCACAGCCGTTCGGTGCCCTTGTAGGGCAGGATGTTCGCCGCCGCAGTCTCGTAGGGCACGCTGCGCACGAAGCCGCATTCGAGACGCCCCTTCGAGATGATGTCGATCATCGCCATCTCTTCGGCAACGCGGACTGGCTGGTTGCGGTTGGGAAGCGGGTTTCCGAGGATCAGGAGCCGCGCCCGCTCGGTCTGGCGCGCAAGGATGCCGAGCATGATGGGGGCGGCCGGGACCATGCAGGTCGCGGTCTGGTGATGCTCGTTGACCATGATTTCGATGCCTAACTCATCCGCAGCGCACCACAGGTCGAGGTAGCGGTTGTAGAGCTCGCTCGCCTTCTGCGGATCACAGTGAACGTTCGGCAGCTCGACGCGGATCGACTGGTAGTTGTTCTCGTCCGGGAGGTAAGGGTAGCAGTCCTCCGTAAACCACCAGCTCTTCATCGTCAGGTTCTCTTGTCAGCTGGCAAACGCCAGCAGTGCGTCGATAAACCGGTCTGGCTGCTCCATGTGGGGAGCATGGCCGGCTTCCTCGATTACGGTCATCGTTGCGCCTGGGATCATCGCGCAGAAACCGCGGCCGTAATCCACCGAAACCACGCCGTCACTGGCGCCCCATATGAAATGGACCGGGATGGTGACCCGGTGGAGCCGTCCCGGGAGCTTGGGGTTGTGCATGTAGGGGTCCCACGTGTAGACGCCCAGCGCCATGCGGTTGGCGGCAATGGTCTCAAGCTGCTCCTCGGACATATCCGCAAAGCCGGGCATCATTGACGGGTCGTGAAACATGATCTCAGCAAGCTGTTTACCGGATAATGCAAACACGTCGGCGATGTCACGGTCGTCCCGGCCACCGACCTTGACGCCGACGGAGTCGACCAGGGCCAGCCGCGACAGTCGCTCGGTCGTCATGGTCGCCATTTCAACTGCTACCCAGCCACCCATCGAGAAGCCAACAAGCAAGGCCTCCCTGAGGTCAAGCTTGTCGAGGAGGTCGAGATAGAGATAGACGAGGTCCTCGATGCAGTCGAAATGGTCAGGAATCCTTGTCCCCGCGAAGCCCGGATGTACCGGCGCAATGATCTCGAATTTCTTGGCGAGGCGGGTCGTGAAAGGCATGCCGGCGACCGGACCACCGCCGCCATGGAGCATCAGCAGCGGTGGGCCCGAGCCGATGCGTGCCACGTCCAGATCGATTCCCTGCAGCTTCATGCCGGCATCCCGTGTTGTTCGCATGTAGGTGGTAGGTGGTCGGTGGCCGAAACGCTTCGAATGCCGACATGCTCCATTGTTGTATATCACTCCGCAGGTGCCTAGGCAAGCTCGGAAACGGGCAGGGATAAGTTGTCCGTGCTCCTTTGATCCCTTACACTTGACTTAGTTTATAGAGGAGCTACTAGGACCCGGTACGACTTAGGGAACAGAGCTACCTTTGTCGGTATCCCCGAAAATTTGAATCCCGTAATCTGTTTTAAAATAATCAGTTATTTCTGTTGTTCGATTCCGGTCCCCCCAAGGCTATCCAAAGAAATCCGATAAGGTACATAAAAAAGGGAAGAGCAATAGAAAACCGCGACACCTCCTGTCACGGTTTCTGTTAGTTTCCCATGAAACCATATGTTCGAAGTGTTGGAAAAATCGTCGGGAAGCAATGTCCCGCTGCTTGGAGTTCTTCGGGGCGAGGGAGTTGGCCCCGAGGTCATAGATGCTGCCCTTAAGGTTCTGAAGGCATTACACGGCCCTTTTGGGTTTGAGGTCGAGATTGAATTCGGCGGGCCGATCGGCGCTGAGGCTCATGCTCTCGAAGGGAACGATCTTCTTCCTAGGGTGGAGGAGTTTTGCCGCGAAATCTTCAAACGCAAGGGATCCGTGCTGGCCGGGGCAGGAGGGGGCCGTTTTGTGTACGACCTTCGCGATCGCTTCCGGTTGTTCTACAAACTGAACCCCATTCTGAGCTATCCGGAATTACGGGGAGTGCGATGCCTGAAAGGGGAATTCTCCGATGATGTCGATGTTCTGGTCGTCAGGGAAAACCTCGGCGGTCTGTACCAAGGGAAATCACGTGAAACGAAGGAGGGACCAGGTGGTGCGGAAGTGGAACACACCTTTTCGTCCACGGAAGGGCAGGTTGCGGCGGTTCTGGAAGTTGCCCGCTCCTTCGCTGAGTCCCGTTCGGGACGTATCTCCGTCGTGATCAAGGACTCGGGACTTCCTGAGTTGAGTGCATTGTGGAAGCGCATGGCGAAGGCAGTGGCCTGGGGGAATGGCATCAAGTGCGAAATCCTGAACGTCGATCACGCGGTCTACCGGCTCGTGGGACAAGCCGATACCTTTGACGTGATCGTCGCTCCCAACTGTTTTGGGGATATCCTGTCTGACCTGGCCGGTGTGTTTGGCGGCTCCCGGGGATTGACCTTTGGAGCGAGCTATTCGGATGAAGGGTATGCCGTTTATCAGACTAACCATGGTGCCGCACACGATATCGCGGGGCTTGGCCGGGCCAACCCTGCCGGACAGATTTTCTCCATCGCCATGTGGCTGGACAAAAGCCTGGGTAAGAAGAAGGAGGCGGCCTGCATTGTCGAGTCCGTGCGCGAGGCTTGGCGACAAGGCTGGCGCACTGAAGATGTTGCTGAACCCGGATGCAAGATCTCTTCCACCCGGGAATTTGCCGAAATAGTCATCGGCTGCCTCAGGGATCGAGTCGACAGGGAAATGTGCGTTTGAATCGGGTCCTCGTTCTGGTGGACATGCAGGGAGATTTTCTTTCTGCGGATGGTCTTGTGCCTGATCGCGAAAAACTCGTCGAGGCAGCGGCAAAGCTGCTGGACAACTGCCGGTCGAAGGGGGTTCCCGTGATGCACGTGTGGACCACGATTGATCGGGAACGAGACAATCGAATGCCCCATTGGAAAGAGTCGGGAACCTGGAAGTGTGTGAGAGGAACACCCGGGCACGAACCTCCGGAGCGCCTGCGACCGAGAAAAGGCGAACGCATCGTCCACAAGTCCTTCCACAGTGCGTTCTCCGCGCCGGAGTTCGACGTCAACCTGAGCGAACTTGGTGTCGACGGAATGCTTCTCGCGGGAGTGCACCTGCACGCTTGCATCCGGGCTACGGCGCTCGGTGCCTATTCACGGGGACTGGAGGTTGCCATTGCACGGGAGGCTTGCGGCTCCGACGACCCGGCACATGCTTCGATCACCAAGGCGTTCCTGGAGTATTGCGGGATCAATTTTTGGCGAGGTGTTGAATACGAGGCATAAGCCGAAATGGCTGGTGAGGCGATAGGCAATCCGCATTGCCCGGCCAACGAGCCATGGGAAAGTTGACAGCCAGCACTTGCCAGTTCACAAACAAAATCCATTCTGAAGCTGGCTGGAATTATTACGGGGGCTACAAATCCCGAGATGGATATTTGATCCAAGCCTCAGTTCAGAACGGCTAGACCTTTTGATCTAGGGTCGTCATGCGGGATCCTCTCGGTCAGCTTGCCCATTCTGTGGCAAGCTATCGTCCAGCCCCCTTCCAAATTGATCCGCGAACATGTATCGATACAGGTCGATGATCAACCCCTGCTCGTGCTCCTCCAGCCAGTGCTGGGCGCTGGGGGTGAGCAGCATCGCGCGGCACGGGACGTCTGCAACAACCGCCGTCTTGGCATCTGCCGCCGGGTCGGCAAGCCAGATCACGTCACTGGGGCTGCACTGGCGGAGCCTCATGCCTGTGGAGTCGCGGACGGAGGCATGGCCCGACAACAGCAATTGCAGGCCTTCGCATGGGATGTCCGGTCCCACAAGAACTTCCTCGGCGGCATAGTCCCGGGAAGCAAGCCACGGTTGAAGCGCTTCTATAAGATCCTCGAAGCGCACTTGCCGCTCTAACTGGCGCTCTAGATCCTCGGAGGCCTGCTCAAGCAAAGAGGTCCGCTTCTGCTCTATTCTGGCTGTATCTGCCCTCCATGCTGCGATAAGGAGTTCTTCACAGCGCTCCAGTCCAAGATCGGCGTTCGGTTCCAGCCACAATTTTGCATATACTGCAGGAGCAACGTTCCGCTCCAAGCTGAGCCGGAGTTTCTCGGACAGGCCGCTCAAGACCACATGCACTCCCGCTGCGTTTGCTCGCCGTACGGATCGCGCCACAACGTTCACCGCTGAGAAGTCGAATCCGGAGACGCGGGTGAAGTCGATCATCAGGCAGGAAGCCCTCGATGGAGCCTCCAGGGACTTCGCGAGACGGTCCGCCAAGACGCCCACGCTGCCGAAGAAGATGTATCCCTGAAGCTGGTATGCCTGCACCTGATCGCCCTCCGCCAGGAGGATGGCGCGATCGGGAATAGAACGGGCTTTGTTGCTTCGGCGCTCGCGCGCGGTGAAGTGCGACGCAATCGGGTCCACGCGGCTGAGACGCACTGCGAAGAACACGAGGGTGGCCACGGCTCCGGCGCCCACGCCCTCAAGCAGGCCAAAAAAAATGATGACGACAAAGATCAGAAGGATGATGGCGTATTCCGATCCGGGCAGGCGTTTGCGGCTTCTTACCAGCCCATCGTCCAGCATCCCAAGACCGGTGAAAACCAACATGGCGCCAACATATGCGGTTGGCACTAGTTCCAGCATGCCGTCGCCAAGTAAAAGTGCAGCTCCGATGACGCAAGCCGCGACCACCCCGGTTAGCCGGGTGGTGGCACGGAACAACTTACTACGGAACGATGCAGGGACAATCACAGTTGCCACCATTCCCCCACCGAACCCGGCGACGATGCTAGCCACGCCTGTCGCTTGGAACTCACGATCCCAATCTAGATCTGCATCCGTAGCAACTTCCAGTCCGGCAGTATTCATGATGACGCAGATCAGGGCGATCACGACCAGCGTCAGCATGTTCGGCAACTGCCCGACGATTGCGGACCAGTCAACGTGCACGAGATCGGCTGTAGAAAGAGCCGGCCACAGGTTTCCTTGTGCCGTGCTAGTTAGCAGGAGCCCTGCTGCCCTGGCCTCGTCCCCTGAAAGCCCAAAGGTGGAAAGAGCGAGATGGTAGGCACCGATCGCGAGTATAACGCTTGTCGGCAGAATCAAAGGGTTATTCCAGCGCCTCACGGCACCGTACAAGACGATCCCGTAAACGAAGCCTGGCAGCCACGTCCACAGCGCGGTCGGCTCCAGAAGCGCTGACACCGTACTCCCATTCGGATTAGTATCCATTAGGGACA
>CAZTNC010000014.1:0-60621 GCA_964614915.1 uncultured Thiotrichales bacterium | reverse complement strand
CCTGGCAGTGCATCGCACCAGATCGCCGGAACCGAACGTATCGGGGAAACTCCTTAAGTATTCCGGTGAAGCGGAGACCGTCAGGCACATCCAGTAGGGTGGGGTGTACATTTGCATGAATGACGGGTTGCAGCTCAAAATCTCCACGGCGCGTAAGGCACGCCACTGGGCAGGCAAGCCATAATCCGGCTGCCCCGGGTATAACCAGCCGGGTTTTTAGGGTCCCGTGGGCTGCGTAATTTTTGGTCGGGAGCCTGCCAACGCCCAAGTTTTTCAGGTTTTGCCCGGTTTTGGGGCCGCTGGCAAAAACCAGGCTGCTAGGATTGCCTGTAGGGCACGATCTCGGGTTGGGATAGGCTAGGGTACCTGCCAGCGATCAATGGCTTACGGCGTTGTCAGAACAGGGCCATCAAGCCGGTCACGAAGAAGTACACGCTCCAGACGGTGACCCAGGTGATCAGGATAAGGAAGGTCGCACTTACCAGCAAGGCCAGTACCAGTTCAAAGCACGCTTTCCACTTCTGGTAGCGCGCCTCAGCGGCAGGTTTTCGGTAGCGTCTCGGTTTTATTGCCGGGGAGCAAGAGGCTTGGCCCTAGTAGTCATTCCAGTGCTGGGCCATATTGGCGAGGATGCCAGCCGCGCAGATGGCGGGAATCCACCAGGGGACGGTGACAAATGCGCTTACAAAGGCCAGGGTGATGGCCAGCTTGAGGGCCAGCCAGCCGTACCCGACCACCAGCCCGTACCGGTGCCAGCGAGTGCCGATCTTCTCCCTTCGCTCCCGGTCGTAGGCCCGCCGGTTGGCAGCCTGCTTTCGCTCCCAGGCGGCAAGTTCTTTTCCCGCTAGCATGATATAGCCCCCTTCGGCAGAAGTTCCGTCACGATGTGATAGCGCAGCCATGAGGACACGCTGCGATGCTCCGCAGCGGCTGCCTCTTTTATGGCCTCATGCTCCTCGCGGGAGACGCGAAAGCTGATCGGCTCCAAATAAATACGTTCTTTAGGCATATCTCTCTCCTATGGGTTGTTCACTACTTGCACGCCCTGTGCGTAGCGGCTTACGATCTCGAAGGAATCCGCGATGCTGGCGTGCTTTTCCTTCACGATCACTTCAGGCACCGTGCGCACCCTTTCCCGGTTGCGCTTGAGTGCTGTTTGAAGGTCACAAACCACGTATACCAGCTTGGTGCGGTATCCGGCCTTGTGGGCCCTCTTGATCAGGTTCACGTATTTCTCGGCAGTGGACCCGGTGCCGTCGAATACGAAGCTGACACCAGTCTGGATGGCTTGCTCGGCCCGCTGGGAAGCCCGGGACGATGACCACGAATGGATTTCCATGGATGGCGTGCGCTCGTCATAGTCGGGATGCTCTCTTTTGATCACGTCGGAATCGATCGTCACCATCCCGCGAAACATCTTCTTTCTGATGTAACTCTTGCCGCTGGCCGGGCCGCCCATCATCAAAATCAATTGTTTCATTGCTGTGGTTATTTGTGTTGGTTTCAATGTTTATTTAACTACATAATATTACATATAAATTAAAAGTGCAACCCTCAAGGAACAGGGCCGCCTGGCACCTGGTGATCGCAACACGGCGAAGCGCACGGATCCCAGGTGCCTGACAGCTCACTGGCTCGGGGATCCCGCGACCAGCTCGCCATCCTGCCAAATCTGTGGCCAGTACTCGGCACCGAAAAAACTGCCCTTGCTGGCGTAGCAGCAGCAATACTCCACGCCATTGGCCTCAACCATCCAGGCGCAGATATGCTGCGCGTGCAACCGGATACGCAAATCACGTGCTTTTTCATGGCTCTTCTGGGAAGATGCAGGCAGGCACCAAAGCCGATCAACAGCCCTGGCGCCCGCGCTGCGGTTCAAGTGATCGCTACTGGGTAACGAACGGCTGTCCGTCCACCTTGGCGTACGAGATGCGAAGCAGTCGCCCGTTCAATCGAACGCCGCGCTGCCCGTTCAGTTCGCCACCCTCGTGGGTGAAAGGCACGGCTGCCAGGTTGCTGATCGTGAAGCCGATCAACACTTTCAGCTTGCACTCAACGGCAGATTGCAGTTCCCGCACAGTGGCCTGTGCCTTGCTGCCGACCACGGCGCACTCGAAGTGCGTGTACTGCACGGCACCGGAACGGCCCCGAAGTGCCGCGATCGTAACGGAAACGTACGGCGAGCCGTCCTCTGGCACGACTTCCTGCACGCGCTGCAAGTAGCCCACACCAGTGGTGTGCAAGTCAAAATACTTGGATTCGTCATTCATGGTAAATCTCCAGTCGGTTCGTGGTGTCTGCCATCGTCAGGCCCCGGCCAACACACCGGGACGAACAGGGCCGCCATGGGGCGGCCCCGGTTTCGGCGCTAGTCCTCGCCCGGCTGCATGATCGTAACGACCGGCTCCGAGTCATCGCCTGGACCGATCACCAGTTTTAACTGCACGGCAGTGGCTTCGCTGATGTCATCGCCGCGCTTCACGCGATCAATGGCATAGATCAATGTATTAGCGGACCCGGCCCGGCTCTTGATGTTGATCGCCGCCATGAAAAGCACATCCCAAAGGCGCGCGGACTCATCCTGATGGCACTGTGCCAGGTTGTCGGCCTCGGACCATGCCACGCAATCGGCCCAAACGGCCGCAGTCAACGCCACAGGCAAGACAAACCCCGCTGGCTTGGCTTCCTCGCTGACATCGATCAAAACGCCATCCTCGATGGCCTGTGCCCGTGTGTATGTGAAGATCGCACCGCCGAAATGCTCGGCTGCGCTTTGCTGGCTTGTGGTTTCATTCATGGTAAATCTCCAGTCGGTTCGTGGTGTCTGCCATCGTCAGGCCCCGGCCAACACACCGGGACGAACAGGGCCGCCATGGGGCGGCCCCGGTTTCGGCTTTACAGGGCTGATGCTGGATTAGTGAAAACCCGCACGGCTCCCCAACACGCCGCCCTCGCGGCTTTCAGTGATGGGTAATCGTCCCCGATGTCAACGCCAATGGCCCATGCGCTGTAAGATCGCTTCTCGGGGACCCAAAAGATGATCGCGCAAGTCTGCCTGCCGTCCCTTGTGCCGGTCCAACAGTAGCCGCCTAGTGCTTTTGTCCAAGTGATTTTCATGGCGAGATTCTCCTAAATGCTTGATTGTTGGCAGGTACCCTAGGCCATCCGGCCCCGAGATCGTCCAAATACGGGCAAATCTCGGGGCCGTTTTCGGCTTAGTAGTAGCTTGACCAGTGCGAGGCGCGATAATCGCCGTTATCTTCCCTTTTCAGCTTCCATGCGTGGCGTACCTGATCGATGGTGCAAGCGCCATCCTTAGCCACGCGCCGGAAAGCAGGGCCGACAAATGCGTCCGGTACCGGCGTGCAAGTCCCTTGCAGCCAGCCCGTTTCCCTGCGGTCCGCCGCGATCTCGCGCAGCTCTACCATGGTTTTACCGATGAGGCCGGTTACTTGGTAGTAATCGACGTTGGTTTGTTCATATCCCCATGACGTATGCAACACGTCCCCGACGTCGAGGCCGCGACCGGCGGCCCTGCGCGCCGCGCGGCGATCCTTGGCGGCCTGTTCATTGGCGCGGAGCGTTTCAAAGTGCTTTTGAACATGGGCGGCCCTGGATTCATGCGACCGGAAACGATAGTTGTAATCAGGCTTGCACCGGCGGCCACCGAAGCCGACCGCATAGGGCCGCCCGTTCATTTCGTACAAATAGGCAACCGCGCTTGATTGCCCATCCTGCAAAATGCTCACGGTATCCATGGGCGCGGCTACAAAGCGCTCCCGTTTGGCATTTATTTCGTCATTCATTGGTTTGTCTCCTGTTGGCTATGGGGCAGCCGCGCGGCCATCTATTTACCTTGTCAAGCGGCGAGGCCGTGCGGGTGCGCCCCGTTTGGTTAGATGGTTACTACGCTTTGGCTTTTCAGGCCGATGGCGCTTTTCGCAGCCGCCATGACCTCTTCCAGATATGCGCGGGTGTCGTGGCCCATAATGAAAATGGCTTGACTGCCCCGAGTCATGGCCCGCATCAGGTTGCGGCGGCGGCTGGGAGTCCTGACATCATCAAAAGAGATGAACCCGGCGGCGGTTTCCTCGAACGTGCCGCCGATTTTCTGCATGGTCTTGAACTCCACCCCATCGGCATCGGCGCGGGTGATGTACGTATTGACTACAGGCTTTTCCTGATAGGGCCGCCGCGCCCCATAGGGCCGCTCATAGGCGGCGCCCCGGTTGTCGAGTCTCGTTTGTATCATGGTAGTGATTCCTCTTGGTTGCGGTTCGCCCCAGTGGCTCCCCAGTAAAGGCGCCTCGGGTGAAGCGCCTATGGCTGGGAAGCCTCTAGATAAGGCCGCGCTCTGCGAAGGAAACGCTATCCCCGGCGGATACGACAAAATGGTCTAGCACTCGGACATCGACCAAGGCCAGCGCCTCTTTTAGGCGGCGCGTTATCATTTCATCGGCCCGGCTGGGTTCGGCGACCCCGCTCGGGTGGTTATGGAAAAACACAATCGCGGCGGCGTTTGAGTCCATGGCCTGTTGAACCACGACGCGCGGGTGTACGCTGGCGCTGTTCACTGTGCCTTGGAATAACTCCCTGATGGCGATGATGCGGCATAGGTTGTCGAGGAACACGGCCCCGAATACTTCATTGCGGTAGTCGGCGAGGCGCAGACATAGATAGTTGCGCGTCTCGTCCGGCGATCCGAGCGTATGCCCGGCCCGGTGTTTCAGGGCCAGTATTCGTAGTGCAGTCTTTACGGTGTCCTGCTTTTCGGTATCCGTCATTTTGGATATGGGTTTCATGGTAAATCTCCGTGTGTTGGTAGCGCCTATACGCTGTATTGATATGTAGTTAATATTACTACACCAAGGCATAGGGTACAACGCCTTATAAAGGCTCTAGGATTTTGTCCTGTGTGCCTGTCCGGCCTGTCCAGATTCGCCCTGGAGTGTCCGACTTCGCGCCGCCAGTGCCCGATCACCAGGTGCCAGGCAAGCGCGCCACGCCGGCCCATGCCGGCGGCCCGATCAGGGCGCACGGCCCGGCCCCGGATACATGAGAATATGCTTATATTTCAGTAGTTTATGGTACGATCAGGCAGGCTTATATCAGCGTTTGCTAATATGTGAAGGGGGGGGTGTGATTGAATTTCGCCGAGCTGCCACCCTCCGTGCTCAGGCCTTCGCAATTATATATAAGGCTGTTAGTTCAGCTTTTGAAAACCTGTGATTTGGGTGGGACAGGCTGGTAGGAAGAACAAAACTAGGGCTGGCCGTGTAAATGCATATGTTTCAATGGTTTATGTGCAAGAGCAGTATTCTGGATGCCAGCTCGATGGGCTCGTCGACCTTGCGAAAACCCCCGGGTTTTGGAGTTTTTCACGATTTCAGGTAGCCTGTGGGTGCGACACTTTGTGCTTTTGGCGTCTGCAGCTTGATAGTCCTTGCAGTTCAACAGCTTAGGAGGGGGTAAACCGATGAAAAAGACCCTGAAAAACAGCCCAAAAGCACAAAACGTTACGTCTGGAGAGGCAAAATTTAGCCTCCAGGCGGCTCACCTGGAAAACCTGCAGTTTCTGTGCGGTTCGCGCAATTGCACCCAGGGCGATCGCGGCATGGATTGCCTGCTGGTCAAGCTTGGTCTCTGAGGTGACTTCTCCTGCTGACAAATGGCGCATCTGCATCACACTGGCAGTTTTGCTGTACGTGCTATTCCTGATTCTTGCGGCTGGGTGGTTGAGGCCCTGATGGTCCTATGGGAAAGGTGCTCACGGTCTGATCTTCTGCATGGCGGTGCGATTGCGTGGATAGGAAGCCCCAGGCCCGAATCCCTGCTGCCACCAAATCAGAAAACATTGAAACTCAGCAAAGAGTTACAATATCGGGTCTTGTGTATCTCGGCACGAGGCTGATTTTACCGAAACAATGACACAGGTCTGGGCTGCTAGATCTCCGCGCAGGAACAGACTGTCACAAAAACTGGTTCGGTACGTCGAGTGTCTGATCATCCCGCAGGGTGACGGCCAAGGTGAGCGTGTAAAGCTGTTCCCCTGGGAGCGTCGGCTGATGGCGGCAATCGTGAGTCGCTCGACCGTCTCTGTCACCATGGCCCGCGGCAACGGCAAGACCCTGGTTTCCAGCACGGTCGCCTGCGCAGCCTTGGACCCGGACGGGCCACTGTTCATCCCCCGGGGCGAGATCAATGTCGTGGCGTCCAGCCTCTCCCAAGCGACCATCGCCTTCGAGTTCACGCACGACATGATGAAGCCCGTCATCGAGCGCAACCCGAAGCACTGGTCCATTCGCAACTCCACCCAGAGCGTGCGCATCACGCACCTGCCTACCCGTACCACCCTGATCGCGCTGGGTTCCGATGCCAGGCGCGCCCACGGCCGGGCCCCTCACCTGATTATCGCGGACGAGCCAGCGAAGTGGATTAAGGGCGGGCGCGAGATGTACGTGGCGCTGGATACCTCTCTCGGCAAGCAGACGTTCGGCTGCCTGCTTGCGATCGGCACGAAGCCGGACACCAGCGACCACTGGTTCTCCGAACTGCTCGAACTCAAGGACGAGGATCACTGGTCCTTCGACTACAGCGCCACGAAGAAGGACGGCGACTTCAGCATGAGGGCGATCCGCAAGGCGAACCCGTCCTACGACTATCGGCCTAGCCTGCGTAAGGAACTGCAGATCAAGAAAAAGAAGGCCCAGGCTGGGGGACCGGATCTCTTCTCCTGGCGTGCCCTGCGCCTGAACCGCGGCACCCCGGAGACGGGCGAGAAACAGACCATCGTCAGAACCGAGGACTGGGACCGGCTGCCCAGGGTCGAACAGCCGTCCCGCGAGGGCCCTGTGTTTGTCGGCGTGGACCTGGGTGGTTCCTACAGCATGACCGCGATCGCCTTCTACTGGCCGGAGACCGGCCGCTTCGAAGGCTTTGGCGCGTTTCCAAACTACCCGGACCTGCACGAACGCGGCAGGCAGGACTTCGTCGACACTCGATACCTGGAGATGCAGGAGCGCGGACAGCTGTTCCAGTTCGGCGACTACGTGGTCGATAACGTGGCCTTCCTCACGGACCGGTTCAGCCACATCCGCGGCGAGGAGATCGAGGGGATCGGCGCGGATAGCTACAAGGCGAACGACCTGAAGGAGGCCGTGGTCAAGATCGGCAAGGACCCGGAAAACGACATCACCTGGCGACGCCTGGGTACCGGCCCACAGGGGTCCGAGGACGTGCGCGCCTTCCAGCGTGAGGTCTTGGAGATGAAGATGCGCCCGGGTAATGATTTGATGCTGGGCAAGGCCATCGAAGACTCCGTGCTGCGCTTCGATGAGAACGGTAACCCGGCGCTCAGCAAGTCTCGCTCGAAGGGCCGGATCGACCTGCTGCAGGCGACCATCATTGCGGTCACCATGGGCCGGCGCTACCGGGAACCGACCGAGAACTCCAGACTGATGGGCCTCTATGAACTGTTGGCCAAGGAGGAGCATCCGTTCAGGGCTGATCCCCTGTAGACTGCATTGCAAATGTTTTGTGTAAGGTGTGGCTCATATTGCATCTATCGGACGAACAGCGCGACCCTTCCAACCCTGAATTTTCCACGTGCGACCCCCTACGTGTTCGCTGCCAGGGTACGGTTGCCTGATCTGCAGATGCCCTAGAACAGGCGCATGTCCCCTAGCGAGATTCCGACTTCCTCCACATTGAAATCGTAGCCCACAAACGCACTTTGTTCGGTCAGGCCGTCTCCACCCGGGAGGTCCGTGTTCCATTCGCTGCAGTGGATGTGCACGTCATACCTGTGCGGACCGCGACCGAACTCCATTCCCGCACCGAACCTTCCAGCTCGGTTGACAGCCGGGCTATCTGGTCTTCGTCATAATCATGAGTGACCATCAAAAATGATGAGTATCCATAGATGCCTGCACATAGCTGCTCCCGGTCAAACTGTTTTCCGAACCTTCCTGCCGACCATGGCAGATGCACCAGGAGCGCACCAGACCCGGGGTCAGAAACCCTGGCTGAGCGAGGCAGAAAGACTGGGGCTGAGAACCCTCGCGTAGCTTGATTTATAGCTGTTTTGTTGCCAGTGTCAGTGATGATCGATGGGACTTTGGGCGTGCTTTTGCCTAAAATTCATACAACTGGCCGGTTACCTATAGTTTCGTATTACAAAATTACCTGTTTACCTGCCCGCAATAATCCACTAAACTTCCCCTCGTCAACACTACGAAAAACCCTGAGCCGGGTTACCTGCTGAATACAACACTTGTATGGGCGCAGGCAAACAGGCTTGTAGTCCTTGCCTTGGAACAGGCAGGAACTTCCACTTTTTCGTAGATGTTGACAATGGCCCGGCACCTATGGCCGGAAACCTTCAATGTCTATAGAGGATTTGGGAGCATGAATATGAGAAGTTTTCCAATCAGAATTGCCACCGTGTGCCTGATGGCTATATCACTGTTTATGTATGGCTGTGGCGGTGGCGGCGGTAGCAGCAGTGATGATGGAATGGATGGAATGGATGGCAATGGCGGTGGCGATACCGCTATGCAATGTCCTGCAGGACAGGTGGGAAAATACCCCGACTGTATGGACCCGGGCCCTTCGGCTGCAGAACTAAAAGCTGAAGCTGAGCGAATTGCTGGAGCGATTGGTCCTTCCAGTACCAGACTAGATGTTGATGGCACTACCGAGGGGTTGCAGATGCCATTCAGCGTTGATGGAAGAATGTTGACTGAGGCACCTGCCACACCAGCCAGTAAAGATGACGATTTTTCAAAGGCAGAAAAAATGCCTGCCGGAATCAGTCGATGGCAGGGCGCATACTACATGCGGGACACGCTAAAAGACGATCCTTCCACCCCGGCCACAGATGAAACCACCATCGATAGGGTCGTATTCTACACCGACCAGAGTGATAAAACTGACGCAGAGTATGTAGCTTTCATGACAGGCACTGTTGATACTGACCATGACGGTACTGCAGACATTCAAGCATTAGCAGCTGCACCTGATTCTGCTACTGGCGTAGTTGCTCTTACCGATTTTGATACCATTGCTTCCCCTGGAGTGTTTGGCGAGACTGACTTTGGGTTAACTGCACCCAACCAATCTGGGAACCCTATTGCCCCTGATGAAGAAGGTGGAACAGTATCCACTATAGAAGGGACGTTTTATGGTCTGAAGGGTACATTTACTTGCACAGGGACCTGTACTGCCACTTCTGATGCTATGGGGAAGCTGAATGCGCTTGGTGGCACTAGTTGGACCTTCAAGCCAGATGCCCTTGATGGCCTCAGTGGAACTGCATTGACAAGGGCTATAGCCAACTTAAAAGTTCCGGATGTAATCAATGACCCCGACTACATGACGTTCGGCTACTGGCTGAGGCAGACAGAAGGGAAGGATGGAACCGTATATGGAATGAATCCTTTTGCTCAGGCCAACAGAGATTTTGGTTCTGTTACCGTTGTTGAGGGTATAGCCACCTATGAAGGTTCTGCTACAGGCTTGTACATGAAAAAGACGCTGACCTCAGAGGGTGATGTAACCGGCCCATTTGAGTCAGGGCAATTCACGGCTGACGTCATGCTGCACGCCAGTTTTGGAGGGACTGCTGTTGCCGAAGACAAGCACGACACAATCACAGGCTCTGTAACTGATTTCAAAGACAGTGGAGGTAACATCATCAATTCAAACTGGGCACTGAATTTGGGTACCAACCAAACACCTGGAACGATTGCAGATGCTGCTGGAACGTTCAGTGGTGTTGTGAAAGCCCGAGCCTTGGCAGGCAGTGACGGCGAGTTCAGTGGAACCTTCCATGGTCCCGGTTCCGGTGCTGATGGGAATCCACAACCCATGTATGCAACTGGCATCTTTGATGGCCATTTCACAAATGGCCACGTAAGAGGTGCATTTGGAACCTACAAAAATAAAGAGTAAGTATCAGTTTTTCACTTACTCGCATAAAACATCAGCCCGGTTTGTATGATTTCTGGGCCTGATGTGCCTCAGTAGAGCTAGACATCCTACTGAAGCTCCCGCCGGACTGGCATGGCCTAACCTAACGAGTGTCAGTCCGGCACCTTTTCTCGTAGAAGCACGGGCATCAGGTCCTGGTAGAGTTAGCACCTTCCAGTCTCCAATTGCCCGTTCTCCATTTCAGGTCCCTAGACCATGGTTAGCAAGATTGCCTGGTGTGCCTGCCCAACCAACCGGATGCCGTGGCAACAGGACGGGTACAACGACCAGGTCTCCCTCTGCGCAGGCATTTGTACAGGCCTTGACTATCAGATGGCTTTGCCCACTCGCCTTGAAAAGTCCAGATATATTGCAAATTTGAGCCTGCCAGCCAAGTGCAGCAGCCAAGCAATGATGCCTTGAGTGGACCTGCCGGAAAGTGGTTCCGGCACCCATCAACGCCAAGACTAGTCCTCCAGTGTCGAAACCAGTTCCTCAAGATACCTGTGGACGATCAACATGCCTTCACGAAGTTCAGGGCCGGAAGATCTGCCAAGCCGGACATCGATGTTCTTGAGGGCCCGGGCTGCAGTGCCCTTGTCCTCACCCAGGGTGGTCAGGACGATGTCGATGGCGATCATCACGCCAGTGCAAGCGGTTTCGTTCTCAGGCAGCTCGATCATGTTTCTCTCTCCAGTCACTTTTGTAGAACCTGCAGGATGAAAAGGTGTCCAGTGGTGTTTGGCCGTACGCCCCTGGGTGGCGGATTACGCACCTACGGCCACATTATCAGGTACAGAGCCTATCATGGGTCGTCCGGATCCTTAATCAAGCAAATCAGGGGCAGAATGGAGGGGAACGGGCAGAGGAGGGGTGGGCTGCAGGGTGGAGCTTTTTACGCGTTCATTGACGTGTCCCTCACCCGATCGGGTGAAAAGGAGGCCTAGGTCAAGCCTGTGGCCCTACACGAGGACCCAGGAGATCAGTTCGTTCCCAGTAAGGGTCTGGTGCACCGGGGAGGGACGCACGCCTTTACGTTTCGTCAAAGAGGCTTCTTGTGCAGGATTGTCACCGTTTCCTGCCCGCCCCCTTGCTGTTGCGCGGCCAGGACTCGCACCGGACCACACCCAGGGTGAGCTCCTCGATCTTCAGTGCCAGGTCGAGACCCGGTTTCAGGGTGCCTGCGTGCATACGCCGCACTGCTGCCCCGGTAACAGCGCACTTCGAGGCAATCAGCTCGAGATCGACCCCGGTGCGGTCCACGAATTCTGTAAAGGTTAGGTTCAAACGTTTGCGCATGTCTACTGCTCGTTAGTGATCGTCAAGCTATGTCTGTCTGTAAAAATACAAATCAATACGTTCGATGCCAAGGTGTATGCCAGGGCTAGGCCCATTAGGCCATAGCCCATGGCATATACCCTACCCACCTACCCTTATGGGTATCGGTATGGGTATGGGGAAGAGACCAAAGCGTGTGTTTTCGTATGTTTCCGGCTTTTTTACTCCCCGGTGATACAGGTCCAACTCCCCGGTGATACAGCCAAAATTCCCCAGCAGTACAGCTCAGACTCCCCGGTGATACAGGTGTATCAGCAGGGAAAATCAGCATGGACTATTCTCCATCCGACTTCACCGGTTTTGGGGTTCCTAGCTTTAAGGTCGACTACTTTGATCCCTTTTATATTGGTGAAAGGCTCGTCAATCTCACGCCTGGTCCTGTGTTTCTTGTCACCAAGACCATATGCAATCTTTCGGCGATGTTCCCGTGTCAGGATGGGGTACGCACCTTCCTCTTTTGTCCATCCGTAATGGCCCCTGGATCTAGGGACAGGTACGCGTGTCCTACCAGGTACCCACAAAAGCGAATGTGCTCCAATATACGCTCTGAAATCGGCTGCTGAACGCATAGCCAGGTTGTCCAAATGACCGAGATCAATAATAGGCCCGGTAATTGCTCCTTTAGGGAAAGAAATGTCTATAACAATTGTATCTTCCATGCGTGGTTCTTCAGGCATACTCCTCAATGCCATGGCAAACCACAGATTCCCTCCAAGGGGGAAGGCATACTGATTGAGATTTGTCAGGGCGCGCCGTAACCGTGGCCACTGGTTGCTACGGTGCCAACCGTGAGGAAACATACCATCCCGTAATTGTCGCAAGGTCACCGCCATACGCAGTACGTAGTGCTTCCTGTCGCCTACCGCTACGCTGGAAAACATGCGTGTAAATAGACGTTGTTCTAATGGAACCGCTCCGTTAAGGGTTTTAATGGGCGCCCCATTAGCGTCAACAATGTCCAGCAAAGGAACTGGCGCATCTTCAGTCATTTGTTGAAAGAGAAGCAGTTCCTGTTCTTTGATGGTCCTACCATTGTGGATGCCACCAAACCGCTCTCCTGCTTCACGTGCGGGATGGCTCGATTTCTGGATGACGGGCAATATATGGGTGTTTTTTTGGGGATCAGGCTGTACCATTGTAACGCCTCGCGGTGAGGCATCAAAGTGATTCTCGTTTGAGGCGGCCTGGGAGTTCTTGCGCGATTTTGCCTTGCTGGTGTTTGCTGGACGGGTTTTTGGCTTCGGCTGATGTGAAACCTTCTTTTGTCTTGAGGGCTCTTCGTCAGGTCTCGGTGCTTGCAACTCCTCCTGGCTCATCAACGGAATTTCACCGCTATGATGCTTGGCCATCATCTCAGAAAGCTTGCCCGGTTTTCTTTCTTCTACCCTGGTTTCTCGCATAAGAGATCTCGCTCTGAGAGGAGGTTTTTTGCTCTAGGGTTGGCAGGAGCTGTTCGCAGGCCCAGAAATGTTTTGAAGTGTGATCACGATCGGTCTCACGAGCTACTTCGATGGTTAGTGCAAGGACTTTGCCAGGCCATCAGATGCTTGTGCTGCTGGATGTCGGTGCTGGTCGATGTTGCAGGTGCCCACAACCTGGACCGGTTTGCCAGCCACTGGCCGAAAGGTTCCCTGTGACACTGTCTTGGAGCCAGCACAATGTGATTCCGTACCTCAGGGAGACTGAGTGGCTGAAAGGTCTGTTTCTGGATCAGGCTCGGACTCAGCAGCATCTGAGCCGTTCTCCCCTGTTGCGCGCGGCTGGGCCAGTACCCAGGCATTGATCTCAGATTCGAGCCAGCGGACCGCACGGGGTCCGACCCGAACAGGGTTTGGAAATTTGCCGGCTCTCATCAGCCTGTATATCGTTGAGCGACCGATTTGGAAACGGGTCTCGATATCGGTCCGCGTGAGCAATTGCTGGTCGTTCATGGCATCCCTTGTCGTTCCGGTGGTTCCAACAAAGGCTGCCAGACGTGCCAGCAGTTGTCTTGGTGAGAAACTAGACTAGTTTCTCACCCGCATCAAATTGCTTCAGTATCGCGTCCGCTTGATCCTCTAATAAGGCCAGTTGTTTCCGGATCACCGACTTTATGGCCTCCGGGGATCTGCATGTTTTTTCAGCTATTACTTTATACGTGGCGTTTTGCGAAAAACGCTTTTCTTTGGTTAGGAACTCGTATGCCTCATAGATGCGCAAATTGAAATCCAAATTTTGTTGTCGACCTGGTGGCCGGGGTAATTTGGTTTCTATAGCCACCTGATACGCCCAGGCCTGCAAGGGTTCTGGAATTGGCAGGCCGTTTTCCAGGAGCATCTTTAAGAGCTGTTGTAGCGGTGCACCGTACTGGCGGTCAAATTTCCAGTGTCCGATCCATTTTTCGATTAGCATCCGCTGTGCTTGTTTTCTAAGCTTGGCGTTGCCCAACCAGCGCCTGTCTTTCGGTACCGGCATACCGAAAACAGGAAAATTTTCCGGAGGGACGTCGTCCACCCACAAATAGCACAGCGTATCAGCCATTGATAAATACTTGCTGCATCGCTCATCCAGAAACTCCCGAAGAAAGCGCTCGTCTTTGGCCGACAATGCTTTAGGCATGGAGTTGCACGACTTTCCCTGCAGTATCTCCTGTCGCAAATGCACCCCACTGGTCCATCAGTCTCCGGCGCTTGGCAAGCAGGTCCGATCGTGCATACGCCTGTTCCACCGAGGACCCTACGGTGTGTGCCAGCGAAAGCTCCATGACGGCATGGTCCGCATTGGTCTTTTCGCTGGCCCAGGTTCGAAAACTCGCCCGAAAGCCATGGACTGTCGCACGGTCTGCAAGATCGTTATCCCTCAACACCTTGGTCAGGGCCATGTTCGACAACGGATTTCCCTTCTTGTAGGGGGAGGGGAAAACCAGGCCAGAATCATCCTGAAGGTCGCGCACACCCTGCAGCACTGCGATGGCCTGCTCACTCAGTGGCTGGCGGTGCTCACGGCCGATCTTGGTGCGTTCAGCCGGAATCGTCCACAGCCTTTCGTCCAGATCAATTTCACTCCACACTGCATGACGTGCTTCACCGCTCCTGCAGGCGGTCAGGATCGTAAACTCAAGGCAGGCCTTGGCGGCCCTGGAAGCCCCGGATGCCCTTACGGTTTCGATGGCTTCGGGGAGCTCCTGGTAGGGAAGCGCACGCAAGTTCTTTCTCAAGGCCCTCATCGTGGGAAGTCCGCCATCGATGACCTCGCCGGCATAGTTGATGTCGACAAACCCGTTGGCCTGGCACCAGGAGAACGTGGACCGGATGCTCCTTCGCACACGGCGGGCCGTCTCCGGCTTGGTGTTCCAGATCGGTGTCAGGATTGAAAGCACGTCTGCACGTCCAATCCTGTCGACACGCATGTTGCCGAAGCGCTGGAAGACATAGCGCTCGAGCTGCTGCATCCAGTTCTTCGCCACCTTGTCGTTGCGCCAGCGCGGCCTGAGGGTCTCGTAGGTTTTGAGAGCGGCCTGTTTGAAGGTTGGCGCCTTGGCCTTGCGCTTTTCAGCGAGCGGGTCTTTGCCGTCCGCGACTTCGAGGCGGTTTACAGCTGCACGTCGACGCGCATGCTCGGGAGTGATGAGCGGAAATCCACCGAGGCCAAGGTCGTGTCTGCGGCCATCGATCGTGATTCTCTGCACCCAGGACTTGGATCCACCCGGGGCGACATACAGGTACAGTGTCGGACTGTCATGATACATTCCAGGCTCGGATATGGACCTGGATTTGGCTATCGTCAATTTACCCATTTTTTGCTTTCCCCACGCGTTTTCATACGTTCTATCTGGGAGTTTATGGGAATCGAACGGAACTTACAAGCCTATTTTTTCATATTATATTCAAGTGCTTATGGTACCCCTGGGTATGCATGGGAACTAGCGGTTCGATTCCCAAATTGCCGGGAGAGAGACTCGAACTCTCACTCTGTTTCCAGAACCGGATTTTGAATCCGGCGCGTCTACCGGTTCCGCCACCCCGGCGCATTCTTGAAAAGTTTAGGGTAAATTAGCAGGCCAGCACATCCAGACTGTGACCTACTGAAATATACCACACGTTTTGAATTTAGTTCAGTTTGACTACGAGCTCCCGGAAGCACTCATTGCCCAGTCTCCACTTGCTGAGCGAACCTCCGGAAGGCTGTTGCACTTTGCTTGTTATGGCAGTGAATACCAGGACTTGAAGTTCCTGGACCTGAAGCACTTGCTGCGCGAAGGTGACTTGCTGGTGCTGAACGATACCCGGGTCATTCCCGCGCGACTGTTTTGCAGAAAATCATCCGGTGGCAAGGTTGAACTGCTGATTGAGCGCATTCTTGATGCGGGCAAGGTGGTCGTTCACCTCAAGGCCAGCAAGCCCGCAGCACCCGGCAGCCACTTGGTCTTCGCAAATGATGTGGTCGCAGAAGTCAAAGGCCGAAGGGATGATCTCTTTGTACTTCAGTTCAAAGACCAGGGAGAGATCGAAATGCTATTGGAGCAATTTGGCGAGACCCCCTTGCCTCCCTACATTGGTAGAAAACCGGGTCCAGGAGATCGTGAACGCTACCAGACGGTGTATGCGCGACATCCGGGTGCGGTGGCCGCACCGACTGCAGGACTGCATTTCGATCAGCCCCTGCTTGAGCAGTTGCAGCGACAGGGAGTCGGGCATGCCTTTATCACCCTGCACGTGGGTGTCGGTACGTTCCAGCCGGTTCGCACACAAAGCATCGAGGCACACAAGCTCCATGCCGAGCAGGTGCAGGTCACACCGCAGGTGTGCCAAAAAGTGTTGGCATGCAAACGACGGGGCGGGCGTGTCATCGCGGTGGGCACCACGGCTGTACGTGCACTGGAATCTGCGGCGCTGGAAGGCGGCCTGCGTTCGCATTCGGGAGATACCAGCCTGTTCATTTTCCCCGGATTTCAATTTAGAGTGGTGGACGGGCTGGTGACCAACTTTCATTTGCCGAAATCGACGTTACTCATGCTGGTATGTGCTTTTGCCGGGTATGAGACCACTATGGCCGCCTACCGGCATGCCGTGGCACAACGTTACCGCTTTTACAGTTACGGCGATGCCATGTTTATCGAGCCCGGGAAATAGGAAATACGACGGACGAGCATTATGCAGTTCAAAATTCATGCAAGGGACGGCGCTGCCCGCAGCGGTTGTTTGATGTTTGAGCGGGGCCGGGTGGACACGCCCGCGTTCATGCCGGTCGGCACGCATGGCACTGTCAAGGCCATGACTCCGGAAGAGTTGCTTACCTCAGGTACGCAGATGATCCTCGGCAACACCTTCCATCTGATGCTGCGCCCAGGTGTCGACATCATCCGGCAACATCGGGGACTGCATGATTTCATGCATTGGCAAGGACCTATCCTGACAGATTCCGGAGGATTTCAAACCTACAGTCTGGCGTCTATGAGGAAAATGACGGAGCAGGGGGTTTTGTTCAAATCACCTGTCGACGGTGCAGAGGTCTTTCTCAGTCCTGAACTTGCAATCGAGATTCAGCAACAACTGGGTGCTGATGTCATCATGGTGCTGGATGACTGTACGCCACATACGGCCAGCCGAAGCCAGGCTCTCGACTCAATGCAACTGTCTTTGCGCTGGGCCGAGCGTTGCCGGGCTGCACACGGTATGCACGACAGCACCCTGTTTGCAATTGTGCAGGGCGGGCGCTATGCGGAATTGCGAAAGCAGTGTGCGACTGAACTGGCGGCTATGGATTTCAGTGGCTATGCGCTTGGAGGGTTGTGCGTGGGAGAGGCACCGGATGAACGCCTTGTTCTGCTGGATTCCATGACGGAGATACTGCCCGAAGCCAAGCCCCGCTACATGATGGGAGCCGGCAAGCCGCAGGACATCATCGAGGCTGTACGGCGTGGCATTGACATGTTTGACTGTGTACTCCCCACGCGCAATGCTCGCACAGGTTTCCTTTACACCCGAAAGGGACTGCTACGTATTCGCAACAGCCGCTACCGCCAGGATACGCGCCCGGTGGATGAGGGTTGTAGCTGCTATACCTGCAAGCACTATTCACGTGCGTATCTGAGGCATCTGGACAAGTGTGGAGAGATTCTGGGTGCGCGCCTCAACACCATCCATAACCTGCATTATTTCCAGGATCTGATGCGCGAAATACGGCAGGCGATCCGGGCCGGAAATTTTACGGAATTTTCCGAGGAGTTGTACCGCATGCAGTCCCATGATGCGGAGACTGTGGCATAATACGGCGCTGCAAATTTCAAGGAGGTCCCGGTACTTCGAAACGACCGGGTTCCAGACCAAAGCAAGGCTACTATGTTACTGATTTCTGATGCTATGGCCCAAAACACCGCCGCGTCCATGGGCGGCGGGTATGAAATCTTTATCATGATCGCGATTTTCTTCGCGATCATGTATTTCATGATCATCCGACCCCAGCAAAAACGCAACAAGGACCACCAGAACCTGATCGGTTCGCTGTCAAAGGGAGATGAGGTGATGACCTCCGGTGGCATGCTGGGCAAAATCCTGAAGGTCGGGGAGAACTCGATCACGCTGGAAATTGCTGACGGAGTGGCGGTCAAGCTACAGAAAACCTCGGTTTCCTCTGTGCTGCCCAAAGGCTCACTGAAACATGACTGACGCAGGCGTATAGGCGTTTTTCATCTTTCTGCAAAGACATCCTGACAGGCTAGGCACATGGCAACGGCTCCTCTGAATCAGTACCCCCTGTGGAAGCATTTATCCATTCTGGCCGTGATCGTGATCATCGGCCTGTACAGCTTGCCGAATCTGTACCCGAGCATGCCGGCAATCCAGGTTTCACACGAATCCGGAGTGCTGGATGCCGCCACCCCTCCGGTACTCAGACGCGCTCTTCAGGAGAAGGGTATCCAGGCACAGAGTGAGGACCAGGGAGATAATCGGCTGTTGCTGCGATTTTCAGATACGGAACAGCAATTGCAGGCCTTCGAGGCTGGCAAGCAGGCATTGGACGGACGTCACGTAGTGGCACTGAACCTCGCGACTTCGATGCCCGGGTGGTTACGCTCGATCGGGGCTTCGCCCATGAACCTTGGCCTGGACCTGCGGGGCGGCGTGCACTTCCTGCTGGAGGTGGATATGAAGGCGGCAGGCGCCAAGGCAATCAACAATTATGCTGCGGCGGTCCGCGTGGACCTGCGTGAAGCCAAGCTGCGACGGTTTTCCGTAACCCAGACGGGTGATGAAGTGAAAATCCGGTTCCGGGATGCGGCTAGCAGGACCGCGGGACACGAGGTGCTCGACGAAGAATATGGGAATGAGTTGGACTTCGCCGAGGTGGACGGAAATGACGGCTTCTTGCTGGTGGCTACCATCAATGAGGAAACCATGCGCGAGACCCAGAGTCTCGCCATACAGCAAAACATACAGACCCTGCGTAACCGGGTGAACGAACTGGGAGTTGCCGAACCGGTCATACAGCAGCAGGGGGCCGCGCGGATCGTGGTCCAGCTTCCGGGTGTACAGGACACGGCCCAGGCCAAAGAAATCCTGGGAGCCACGGCCACGGTGGAATTCCGGATGGTGAACGAGCAGTCGGACCCGTTTGAGGCGGCCGAGACCGGTCGTATCCCAACAGGCTCAATCCTCTATTACGAACGCGACAGCAAAAGTCCGATCCTGCTGAAACGCGATGTCATGCTGACCGGAGACTCGATCATCAACGCGAACTCGGGCTTTGATGAAAACGGACTGCCGGCGGTAATCATCACCCTGGATGGCAAGGGTGCCGCCCGTTTCAGCAAGGTCACGGCCGAAAACATCAAAAAGCTGATGGCCGTTGTCTTTATTGACAACAAGACAGTGATCATCAACCAGGATGGTGAGCAAAGAAGGAAAACCATCAAGAGCGAGGAGGTCGTCAGTGTGGCCCGTATCCAGGAGCAGTTGGGCAAACGCTTTCAGATCGAAGGCCTGGATTCTACGCACGAGGCGTTAAAACTTGCCCTGCTGCTGCGTGCCGGAGCACTCGCGGCACCCGTCGAGATTGTAGAGGAGCGCACCGTGGGCCCAAGCCTCGGGCAGCAGAATATCGATTTGGGCAAGAAATCCATCATCATCGGATTCATTCTGGTGATGGTCTTCATGGCCCTGTACTACCGTCTGTTCGGGATTGCAGCGGACCTTGCACTGGCGGTCAACCTGATCTTGATCATCGGCATCATGTCTCTCATCCCGGGGGCCACGCTGACCTTGCCGGGTATTGCAGGGATCGTGCTGACCGTGGGCATGGCTGTGGATGCAAATGTCTTGATTTTCGAACGTATCCGCGAAGAGTTGCGTAATGGAAACTCACCCCAGGCCAGTATCCATGCCGGCTACAGCAAGGCCCTTTCCACCATTGCGGATGCCAACGTCACCACCCTGATTGCTGCAATCGTGCTGTTTGTGTTTGGTACCGGACCGATCAAGGGATTTGCGGTCACGTTGTCCATCGGGATCGTCTGCTCCATGTTCACCGCTATCATGGGAACGCGCGCCCTGGTCAATCTCTACTATGGCAGCCAAAAATCACCCAGTCTTGCCGTTTAGATATGCAGTTACTGAAAGACAAGCTGAACATTGATTTCATGGGCAAGCGCAAGCATGCCTTGATGGTATCGGCTGTCTTGATCGTGGTCTCGATCGTGGCTATGGCAGCCCGTGGACTGAATCTGGGTGTCGACTTCACAGGCGGCACGCTGGTTGAAGTCGGCTACTCGGACTCGGTGCAGCTTGAACCCGTGCGTGAGGCGTTGCTTGCCAACGGGCTGGACGATGCCATCGTCCAGCACTTCGGGACCAGCCGGGATGTCTTGATCCGGTTGCCCGTGGAGGAATCGGACCGGGACAAGTCCTCGCTCAGCAACAAGGTGATTCATGCACTGGAGCCCACGGGTTCGCCTGAGGTGCGGCGCGTGGAGTTCGTCGGTCCGCAGGTGGGGGATGAGCTGAGAGACAAGGGCGGGCTGGCCATGCTGTATGCCTTGTTTGGCATTCTGGTGTACGTGGCATTGCGTTTCGAGTGGCGCTTTTCGCTAGGCTCCGTGGCGGCCCTGGTGCATGACGTGGTGCTGGTGGTCGGCTTTTTTGCACTCACGCAGACGGAGTTTGACCTGACGGTGCTGGCAGCGCTGCTGGCCGTGATCGGTTACTCGCTCAATGACACGATCGTGGTGTTCGACCGGATTCGTGAAAATTTCAGGAGCATCCGCAAGGCCACCTCGGAAGGAGTCATCAACACCTCCATCAACCAGACACTCTCACGCACCCTGATGACCTCGATCACCACATTGCTGGTACTGATCGCCCTGTTTCTGTTTGGCGGCGAGGTGATTCACGCATTTTCGATTGCCCTGATTGTTGGCGTGCTGGTCGGCACATACTCATCCATTTACGTGGCCAGCACTTCCTTGCTGGCACTGGACGTCAGCAAGGAGGATCTGATGCCGGTAGAGAGTGCAAGCCGGAGTGACGACGGCAGTCAGGTTTGATCACGGCTTTTCAGGGCCCGGTGAATGCTGTCCAGCATTAACCGGAACAGCTTTGGGTTGGCTGCAACGATGTTGCCCGTCTCCAGATGCGTGTGACCGCCGGCAGGATCGCCGACCAGTCCGCCCGCCTCCTGGATGATCAGGCAGCCTGCAGCGATATCCCAGATGTTCAGGCCGAATTCCCAGAATCCGTCCAGGCGACCGGCCGCGACGTAGGCAAGGTCCAGAGCAGCCGATCCCGCACGGCGTATCCCCGAGGTGTGCAGGATCAGGGCACGCAGCGTCGCTAGATACGCGTCCACGTCCTGGCCTTCGCGAAACGGCAGCCCGGTCCCGAGGAGTGTATCCTCCAGCCGGCTGAGTGTTGTCACGCGGATCTTTCTGTCATTCAGGGTCGCGCCGTTTCCGCGGCTGGCACAGAACAATTCGCCCCTGAGCGGATCAAAAATCACACCTGCTTCCAGGCGCTGTCGGTGACGCAATGCTATCGAAACACAGTGATGCGGAAAGCCGTGCAGGTAATTGGTCGTTCCATCCAGTGGGTCAATGATCCACTGGTACTCGCTCGTATCCTGCCTGCTGTGACTGTGGCCGCTTTCTTCCGCAAGGATGCTGTGGTCCGGGTATGCGCGGCGGATTATACTGATGATTTCGCGTTCTGCCTGATGGTCGATCTCGCTGACAAAGTCATTTTTCTTTTTTGCGTGTATGGAAAGGGAATCGACACGCTCCAGGTTGCGGGAAATGGTTTTCCCTGCCTCGCGTGCAGCCGTGATTGCAATGTGTAGAGCAGCTTGCATGGGAATTGATCGGGCAGTCGCAGGGCCGGGACAGCATATCAAAAACCGTATATATTTTTGTGACAAGTTTGTAACTTGGATTTTACCGTGTCCATGAATACATCCAACGTTGTCAGTATTGTTCTCGTTGAGCCTTCGCATCCCGGCAACATCGGAGCCGTCGCCCGGGCTGCAAAGACCATGGGCATTGAAAGTCTTGTTCTGGTTAATCCGAAACGGTACCCGGACCCTGAGGCAACAGTGCGTGCCGTGGATGCAGCGGACATCCTCGAACGCGCCACAGTCTGTACTTCACTGAAGGAGGCCGTTCGCAGTTGCACGTTCGTCGTCGGAACCAGCATGCGCAAGCGCGGCCTGCCTTGTCCGCAGATTTTGCCCAGGCAACTGGGCCCCAGGGTGTGGCACGAGTTGAAACAAGGGTCCGTAGGCATTGTCTTTGGTCGTGAGAGCAGTGGCTTGTCAAATGATGAGTTGGACCTGTGCCAGTACGTGACTGCCATACCTTCGATGAGTTCACTGAATCTCGCAGCAGCCGTGCAGGTGATCTGTTATGAAATTTTCATGGCAGCTGGGGAACACGACGCAGTGGATTGCGAGGATGTGCTTGCCACATCGATGGAACTGGAGCGGTTATTTGAGCACCTGCAAGCTGTGTTGCTGGAGATCGGATTTCTGGACCCCAGACAACCCAAACTGCTCATGCGACGCCTCAGGCACGTTTACCAGCGAGCCCGCCTGACACAGGTGGAAGTCAACATCCTGCGCGGGATTCTAAGTGCTACCCAGAACCCGGCTTCACGGTAATTTCTTCGAACGTGTTTGTGAAGCTTCCCTTCCCAATGGGATAGCGCGGGCCGGACAAAACTATTCCTTTTTATACCTGAGTGATTTACTCGGTTATTTGCTATACTGGGGTGTGAAAACACGGTTGGATTGGATGACAGAGGGCAACAGGTTATGAAACTCAGCACTAGAGGGCGATACGCGGTGACTGCCATGTTTGATATTGCCTTGCATCATGACGAGGGTCCTGTGTCCCTGGCCGATATCTCGGAAAGACAAGGGATTTCTCTGGCCTATCTGGAGCAGCTGTTCCCGTTACTGCGGGGTCAGGGTTTGGTGAAAAGCACCCGCGGGCCAGGTGGTGGATACTCGCTTGCTGTGGACTCGGAGGAGATTGCCATAGCCGATGTCATTGATGCGGTCGAGGAGAGTCTGGATGCCACCCGTTGCGGGGGCAGCGCAGATTGCCAGAATCACCAGCGTTGTCTGACACATGACTTGTGGGAAGGCCTGAGTGGCCAGATTCGCAGCCATCTTTCAGGCATCAGTCTTGCACAGGCCGTCAGCAATGCACATGTACGGGAAGTATCCAGCCGGCAGGAACATCGGATGAACCGGGTAGAAGTTATTTGAGGAGCCAAACAGTGACTGACGTGAAACTACCGATATACCTGGATTACAGTGCCACCACCCCAGTCGATGAGCGGGTGGCCAAGGCCATGATGAAGTGCCTGACGCTGGATGGGAACTATGGAAATCCGGCATCCCGAAGCCACAGCTTCGGCTGGAGTGCGGAAAAGGCTGTGGAAGAAGCGAGGGAACATGTTGCTGCATTGATCCAGGCAGACCCGAAGGAAATCATCTGGACCAGCGGGGCCACCGAGTCGGATAACCTGGCCATCAAGGGTGCGGCACATTTTTACCAGAAAAACGGCAAACACATCATCACCTGCAAGACGGAGCACAAGGCGGTGCTGGATACCTGCCGCCAACTGGAACGTGAAGGATTCGAGGTGACCTACCTGGAGCCGCAAAGTTCAGGCCTGATTGACCTTGATGATTTTCAGGCAGCGATCCGGGACGATACGATTCTGGTTTCGATCATGCACGTCAACAATGAAATCGGCGTCATCCAGGATATCAAGGCCATTGGCGAAATTACCCGCGAGCGCAAGATCATTTTTCATGTGGACGCCGCGCAAAGCCCAGGCAAGGCGGGGATTGACGTGCAGGACATGAACATCGACCTGATGAGCTTGTCGGCCCACAAGGTGTATGGGCCCAAAGGAATTGGTGCCTTGTATGTGCGCAGGAAGCCACGTGTTCGCATCGAGGCGCAGATACATGGTGGTGGCCATGAACGTGGCATGCGTTCAGGGACGCTGGCTACACATCAGATCGTGGGTATGGGCGAGGCGTTTCGTATTGCCAAAGAAGAAATGGCAGCAGACAACGAGCGCATTCTCATGTTAAGGAACAGGCTGTTGAATGGCCTGAAGGACATCGATGAGATTTATATTAACGGGGACCTGGAACAGCGCATCCCGGGCAATCTCAATGTCAGTTTCAATTTCATTGAGGGTGAAAGCCTGATCATGGCCCTTAAGGATATTGCGGTGTCATCAGGTTCGGCATGCACAAGTGCATCCCTTGAGCCTAGCTACGTACTGCGGGCACTGGGGCGTGATGATGAGCTTGCGCACAGTTCGATTCGCTTTACAATTGGACGGTTTACGACGGTGGCAGAGGTCGACTACGCGACCCAGTTGATCCGGAGCGCGGTAGTCAAGCTGCGTGACCTTTCTCCCTTGTGGGAGATGCACAAGGAGGGCATTGACCTCAAGACCGTTGAATGGGCAGCTCATTGAGGCAGCTGTTGATTTTTGAGAGTTTAATTTTTAGTACATACTGGTATAGGAAATCAGGAGACGTGAATCATGGCATACAGTGACAAAGTGTTGGACCATTATGAGAACCCGCGTAACGTAGGGTCGTTTGACAAAAACGATCAAAGTGTGGGCACAGGCATGGTTGGCGCGCCCGCATGCGGTGATGTGATGAAACTGCAGATCAAAGTCGGTGATGACGGCGTAATTGAGGATGCAAAATTCAAGACCTATGGTTGTGGCTCAGCGATTGCTTCCTCCAGCCTGCTGACAGAATGGGTAAAGGGTAAAACCCTGGATGAGGCCTCTGAAATCAAGAACACGGACATTGCAGAAGAACTTGCCTTGCCCCCTGTGAAAATTCACTGTTCAGTGCTGGCAGAAGATGCCATCCGGGCGGCGATAGACGATCTCAAGTCCAAGGATGTAAGTGCAGCTGAGCACAAGAAAATCGCATAAGCAGGTAAAGCATGTCCATCTCCTTGACAAGCAGTGCGGCCGAGCACGTAAAGAGCTACCTTGAAAAGCGTGGCAAGGGGATTGGTGTGCGCCTGGGCGTGAAGACGACGGGCTGTTCAGGTATGGCCTATACCATCGAATTTGCTGATCAGGTTGAAAAAGAGGACCACATATTTGAAGACAAGGGTGTCAAGGTGGTGATCAACCCTAAAAGCATGGTGTATCTGAACGGCACCGAACTGGATTTTAAGCGCGAGGGATTGTCGGAAGGCTTTCAATTCAGGAATCCAAATGAAAAGGACCGTTGCGGTTGCGGGGAGAGTTTTAGCGTCTGACCATTCCCCGATCTCGATCATTTCGGTGATCATTTCCTTCCACCCATCCAGTTAGCATGAATATAGATCTCACTCGAAACTATTTCGAGTTGTTCGGCCTTTCCGAGGGCTTTGAGGTGGACCAGGAAGAACTGGCCTCAAAGTACCGGGCTTTCCAGAGCGCCCTGCATCCGGATCGTTTCACCGGCAAGAGCGACCAGGAGCAGCGCCTATCCGTTCAGCATACGGCGTTTGTGAACGAGGCGTACAGCGTTCTCAAAAATGACCTGAAGCGTGCTCACTATCTCCTGGGGTTGCAGGATGCGGAATTTGATGCGGATACGGAAACTTCAAGGGATGCGGAGTTTTTGATGCAGCAGATGGAGTTGCATGAGCGTGTCGCGGAACTGGATCATGCCCCGGACCCCGGTGCAGCCCTGGAGGAACTGGCATGCGAGTTCAGGCAGCAGCAAAGCGAGCTGATCTCCCGGTTCTCAGCCGAGTATGCGCGAGGTGACCTGGATGCTGCAAAAGACTCGGCACTGAAGCTGCAGTTCTACGAACGGCTGACCAATCAACTCAGGGAAAAGCAGGAAAAGCTCGAAGAGCAGCTTTTATAGATCTACATGGCGCTTTTGCAGATTTCAGAACCGGGTCAATCGACGGCCCCGCATGAGCATCGCCTGGCCGCAGGGATCGACCTGGGGACAACGAACTCGCTGGTAGCCAGTGTCCGAAGCGGTGTCGCGGAAACACTACCGGATGCCGAAGGTGCGGACATACTTCCTTCGGTTGTGCGCTACACCCTTGAAGACGGTGTCATGGTGGGTGCCCGCGCACTGGAGCAGGCGACTAGCGATCCACTGAATACGCTCGCTTCTGTGAAGCGCATCATGGGCCGGTCCGTGGATGACCTCGCCACACTGCAGGGCTACCTTCCGTATCAGTTTGCTGACCAGCAAGGCGGTGTACCGAAGATCCAGACAGTGGCAGGGCCGGTCACATCAATCGAGGTTTCTTCGGAAATCCTGAAAGCACTGCGCACGCGCGCCGAGCTTACGCTGGGGGGCGAGCTCGCAGGAGTCGTGATCACCGTGCCGGCGTACTTTGACGATGCACAACGTCAGGCCACCAAGGATGCCGCCAAACTGGCCGGCTTGAACGTCTTTCGATTGCTGAATGAACCGACTGCCGCCGCGGTAGCCTATGGACTGGACCGCCAGGCGGAAGGTGTGACCGCCGTGTACGACCTTGGAGGCGGTACCTTTGATATCTCTATTCTCCGGCTGACCAAAGGCGTGTTTGAAGTATTGTCGACAGGGGGCGATACGGCGCTTGGAGGAGATGACTTTGACCGGGAAATTGCGGCCTGGATTCTGGAGCAGGCCGGTCTGAAAGCAGATCAGGATCACCAGTTCATGCGCAAAGTGCTGGAAGCGGCGCGAAGTGCCAAGGAATCGTTGACCGATGCAAGCAAAACCGTGATCTGTCTGGAACACGGAGAAAAGACAAGGATCAAACTCAGGCTGACAGGCAAGCATTTCGAACAGCTGATTACACCTTATGTCAAAAAGACGATTGCGTGGTGCCGCAAGACACTGCGGGAAGCAGGTGTAGAGCCTTCGAAAGTCAGGCACGTCATCATGGTGGGGGGATCTACAAGGATCCCGTGCGTGCGCAGGCACGTGGAGGAACTTTTTGGCCAGCCCCCCCTGTCCGATATCGATCCGGACAAGGTGGTGGCCACCGGGGCTGCCCGGCAGGCCGACATACTGGCGGGGAACAGTCACGGTTCCGACATGCTCCTGCTGGACGTTTTGCCGCTGTCTCTGGGGGTCGAAACCATGGGCAACCTGGTGTCCAGGATCGTCGAGAGAAATACCGTTATCCCGGTTGTCCGTGCACAGGAGTTTACAACGTTCAAGGATGGGCAGACCGCGATGCGCATTCACGTCGTGCAGGGTGAACGAGAGAAAGTCGAGGATTGCCGGTCCCTGGCAACCTTTGACCTGACCGGGATCCCGCCCATGGTTGCAGGTGCCGCGCACATACGGGTTACCTTCCAGGTGGATGCAGACGGGTTGTTGAGTGTGAGTGCCCAGGAAAAGACCAGTGGTGTGTCTGCGAGCGTGGAAGTGAAGCCCTCCTACGGGTTGACGGATACGGAAGTGGAGAAAATGCTGAAAGATTCCTTCGAGCATGCCGAAGACGACATGCACGCAAAACAGCTGGCTGAGCAGCAGGTCAATGCAAGGCGGGTCCTGGAGGCTTTGCGTTCTGCACTGGAGAAAGATGCCGATGAGTTATTGTCTGCCAGTGAACAGGAAGCGATTGACCAAGCCAGGACCAGACTCGAAGATGCCTGCGAAGGGGGGGATAACGAACAGATCAAGCAGGCCATTGTGAATCTCGAGCATGCAAGCGAGACATTTGTGGAGCGCCGCATGAACCGAAGTGTACGGCAGGTGATGCGCGGCCATCGTGTCGAGGAATTTGAACAGGACTGAAAATCATGCCGAAAATCAAGTTTTTACCCCATGAGGACATCTGCCCTGAGGGCAAGACCATCGAGGCCGAAGCAGGCATCAGCATTTGCAACGCCGCGCTTGCCAACGGCATCGGTATCGAACATGCCTGCGAGAAATCCTGTGCCTGCACGACCTGCCACGTGTATGTGCGTGAGGGAATGGATTCCCTGAATGAAGCTGAAGAAAACGAAGAGGATTATCTGGACAAGGCCTGGGGCCTGGAGCCGGACTCGCGCCTGAGTTGCCAGGCCATCGTTGGTGAGGAAGACCTGGTCATCGAGATCCCGAAATACACCATCAACATGGTCTCGGAAAGCCACTGAGGGGATGCGGCAAAAACTCTTTGAATGACCACTGAATACCATGTACATTCCACCTTTTGATGTAGTGCAGGGTAGGCCTCTCGGAAAAATGAACCACGCGTACCGTGATGCTGAATACCAGCTCATGCCCGGGTAAGCCGTCATGAGTCTGAAATGGATCGATTCTTTGGAAATCGCGATTGCACTGGATGAGGCTCATCCTGATGTAGACCCCCAGTACATCCGGTTCACAGACCTGCACGAATGGATCTGTGCGCTGGAGGATTTTGACGATGACCCAGAGACATCCAATGAACGCATTCTTGAAGCCATCCAAATGGCATGGCTTGATGAACGTGACTGACCGCCAGTAATCCCCCCGCCTCTCTAAAGTCTGCTGCACACCAAAGAAAACCGCTTTGTTCAATTTTAATTAGATTCAGGAATGTCGCTCATGGCAAAGGAACGCACTTTATCCATCATAAAACCAGATGCTGTACGGAAGAACTTGATTGGGGAAATCGAGGCATGCATCGAGAAAGCGGGTTTATTGATTGTTGCTGCGAAAATGTTGAGAATGAGCCGGGTGCAGGCACGCGATTTTTATGAGATCCATCAGGGCAAGTCGTTTTACGATGACCTGGTGAAGTTCATGACCTCCGGCCCTGTGGTCGTACAGGTTTTGGAGGGCGAGGATGCGATTACCCGTTATCGTGAAGTGATGGGACCAACGACGTTTGGTGAAGCCGGACCGGGAACTATTCGTGCTAAATATGCGACTACGACGACCAGAAATGCGGTGCATGGCTCGGACTGTAAGAAAAATGCCAAACGGGAAATAAAATTTTTCTTTGCGGAACATGAAATTTTTTCGCGAGGTTGATTTCAGACCGTTGATTTTGTGCCGGAAAGGTACAGGAGGGTGACGGACACGTTGTAATGCAACAGGATCCCCAAAAGCGCACGGAGACCATTGGCTTGGTGTTGGCTGATGCACGGAATCGGGCTGGTCTCAGTCAGGAAGAGATCGCCAGTCAGATGAACTTGATGGTCAGCACAATCCAGGCGCTGGAGGAAGACGACTTTGCAAACCTGCCCGGACCAACGTATGTGCGTGGCTACCTGCATACGTATTCCAAGCTTGTCGGCCTGGATGCCGGACAGTTAATACGGATTTACAACGAACAACACCCTGCAGAACCCGAATATCAACCACCGTCGCGCCCGAACCGCAGGCGCGGGGTAGCCGTCTTGGGGACAACAGCTGCGGTCATTGTCCTTGCGGGGGGATATGTGTTCTTGCAGGCCCCTGATCCACAGCCTTCCGTGCAGGTGCCCGGACTGGCTGAGGTACCGGGCGAGTCACAGGCAAGGCCGGAAGAAGCTCTAGAGGCTGCCCCAGAGATTTCAGAAGCATCAGAGGCATCAGAAATACCAGAGGTATCAGAAGCTCCTGAAGTTCCAGGGATGGCGGAGGTTGCCGATGCCAGGATGCCTGTATCGGTTGAAAATTCCCAAACTCAGGATACACCGGTTGCAGAGGTTAATGGGGCAGGGCAGATCGGGCTACCTGATGAAAAGAGTGTGCAGGGGACAGAACAACGTCCAGTCGCAGATGGGAGGCCTGTATCAGATGGGAATCTGGAAGTTTTGACGATGACCTTTACGGACGACTGCTGGATTGAGATTCGGGACGCCGACATGCAATTGCTTCATTGGGACCTGATGCGGTCTGGAGCTACCCTGGAGATGGAAGGCAAGGCACCGTTTGAGGTGCTGCTTGGCAATTCGCCCGGCGCGGTCATCCACATTGACGGAAAACGCTTCGATCATTCCAGATTTCACCAGAGTGATCGTACGTCCCGGTTCAAGGTGTCCGGCAGTTTGCTGAACTGAGTTCCCGCTTTCGTTCGGGCAACGGGGAGAAATGATGTCCAAGCGGATTCAATCAATTCGCGGAATGCATGACGTAATACCGCCCACAAGTGGCGTGTTGCGCAACCTTGAGCAGACATTGCAGTCTGTACTGCAACAGTACGGATACCGGGAAATCCGTCTTCCCGTTCTTGAGCACACCGAATTGTTTCGCAGGTCCCTGGGCACGGTCACGGATATCGTGGAAAAGGAAATGTATACCTTTGAGGACCGTAACGGGGACAGCCTGACTCTGCGACCAGAAGGCACAGCCAGTTGTGTGCGGGCTGCGTTGCAGCAGGGCATGTTGTATGGGCAGCCTGCACGACTCTGGTATGGGGGACCCTTTTTTCGCCACGAGCGCCCACAAAAGGGGCGTTACCGGCAGTTTCACCAGTGTGGAGCCGAAACATTTGGGATGGCAGGGCCGGATATTGATGCAGAGCTGATCATCATGTGCTGGCACATGTGGCAGAGACTGGCCATCCTGCCGAGCACGTCGCTGCAGATAAACAGTCTCGGCACGCCACAGGCACGACAGCATTACCGTGCAGCGCTGGTTGAATATTTCCGGCAGCATGAGGACCGGCTTGATGACCTGGAAAAACAACGCCTGCAGGTCAATCCCATGCGGATCCTGGACAGCAAGAATCCGGAGTTGACGGAAATCATCGGCGCTGCCCCGGGTCTGACAGAGTATCTGGATACGGAGTCGGCAGAGCATTTCGAGGGGTTGCAAAACCTGCTTGATGCCGCGGGAATTGACTATGACATCAACCCGCATCTGGTCCGGGGGCTGGATTACTACAGCAAGACAGTGTTTGAATGGATCGTCCCGGAACAGGGGGCGCAGGCAACCATTTGTGCTGGGGGGCGCTATGATGGCCTGGTTGAGCAACTCGGTGGAAAACCGTATCCTGCGGCAGGATTTGCAGTGGGCCTTGAAAGGATCATGGTCTTGCTGGAGGGAGCCCGGACTTCCAGCATGGAGATCGATGCCTATCTTGTACTGGTCGGTGAGCAGGCGGTGCTTGCGGGGATGCAGCTTGCAAGCCAGCTTCGGGATCAGTTGCCCTTGCTGTCCATGGTTGTCAACTGCGGGGAAGGCAGTATCAAGACACAAATGAAACGCGCCGACAAATCGGATGCTAAACTTGCAATCATTTTGGCTGAGGATGAACTCAGGGACGACACGGTGGCGATCAAGTTCTTGCGGGAAAAGCGTGAACAGGAATCGGTATCCCGTGAAAATCTCGTATCGTACCTGAACGCATACCTTGGAACGTAGCGGTACGGCAGGCATGGCTCAATACGAAACTGAAGAACAGCAAGTTGAAGCGCTGAAAAGCTGGTGGAAAGAGAATGGCACGGCAGTGATCATCGGGGCGTTGCTGGGTGTAGGCGCGTTGGGTGGATGGCGTGGCTGGGGCTGGTATCAGGAAAAACAGGCGGTGAATGCCTCCGATATCTTTGCATCCGTGCAGGAATTCATGATTGCCGGCGAAGTGGCTTCTTTCCAGGAACAGGCTGAGACACTTCGCACCGAGTATGCGTCCACACCCTATGCGGTGTTGGCCACGCTGCATGAAGCTAGGGCGCAGGCGGAAGGAGGAGATTTGAGCGCAGCGGCTGAAAGTTTGCGCTGGGCCATCAAGCACAGCGCCCGACCGTCCATACGAGACGTTGCCCGCATCCGGTTGGCACGGGTTTTGGTGGCAGACCGGAAACTGGACGCTGCGCAAGCTGTGATCGATGGGCAATTTTCTGAGGGATATCGCTCGCTTGTACATGAAATCCAGGGCGACATTTTGATTCTCCAGGGCGAGCCCGAGCAGGCGAAACAGGCCTACGATCTGGCGTTGGAGTCTGCCCGAGCAAGCGGCGTGGAATTCCTGCAGATGAAACGGGATGATCTGGGAAGCTAGGACCATCTACCTGTCTCGCATGCCGTACATCCACCCCGCAAAAACGTTTGTCTTGACAGCATTCATTTGCAGCCTGCTGCTCTCCGGGTGCGGCGGCACAGGAGACCTGTTTAGTGCCCCCAAGCGATGGATTGGCATTGAAGAAGACCCTCAGGCCCCTACCGCACTGACAAATCTGGGCTCGGAAAGTCTGCGCCTGAAGAAATTGTGGAGCGATTCGGTCGGCGCCTCGGAGATGATGTATTCCAAGCTGCAGCCGTATATCGCGGATGGGCTGGTTTATCTTGCCGGTGCAGACAATCGCGTTGAAGCCTGGCAACTGATTGATGGGAAACGCATCTGGTCGGTGAAATTGCAGGAGATGATTTCGGGCGGGGTTAATGGCGGCGAGCAAATTCTGGCTGTAGGTACAGAAAATGGCCTGGTGATTGCACTGGATGCCGCAGACGGCAAGGAGAAGTGGCGCACTTTGCTCAGCAGTGAGGTACTGGCACTGTCGCAAGTCAGGCACGGGGTGATTGTTGCGCGCACCAGTGACAGTACGATCCATGCGCTCGACATCGGCGACGGCAGTGTTGCATGGCGTGCTAGCCGAAGCTCCCCGCCATTGACCTTGCAGGGTGCGAGCCAGCCGAAGGTTGCAGGCAGTGTCGTGTTGGTCGGTTTTGACGATGGCAAACTGGTGGCATTCAGCCTGCTGGATGGAGAGGAGCGATGGAGAGCCACGGTATCCTTCCCGAGCGGTCGCTCGGAACTGGAACGTATCGCCGACATCGATGGGGACATTGCGTTTCTGGATGACGAGGTTTATGCAGCCAATTTCAATGGCCGCACTGTAGCCGTGGACATGCTCACAGGCAGGGTCAAGTGGGCCCGCGACCTGGCTTCCCACACCGGCGTGGGCGCAGATGAATCCCGTGTATATGTGATCGGCACTGACGACGATATCTGGGCACTTGACCGAGCGACAGGGGCTACTCTGTGGCGACAGGACAAGCTGCTGTACCGCTCACTCACGGTTCCCGTACCGGTCGGAGACTACATAGTAGTGGGCGACTACGATGGATATCTTCACTGGCTGTCCAAGAAAGACGGTAAACTGGCCGGAAGACACAGGGTGGCTCGTGACTCGATCGACAGTGTGCCGGTCATTATCGGTCAGCGTGTCTTTGTGCTGGCAGACAACGGCTCGTTCACCGTATTGCAGCAGCCCTGACCCAAAGCGGTCCTGCCATGGAGACTGCCGGGATTTTTACGAAACGGCGGTTCGGGGCAGATAATGATGCAAAGCACAAAGTGCTTTCTTTACAATAGCTGCCTATCGTTCGCAATCGTAACATCCAGTGAAGCCTGTAATTGCCCTTGTCGGGCGCTCGAATGTCGGCAAGTCAACATTATTTAATTTTCTGACACAGACCAAGGACGCATTGGTCGCGGATCGTCCAGGGCTGACCCGGGATCGGATCTACGGCGTGACGCGCCGGTTTGGTGACCGCTACATAATCATCGATACGGGAGGTATAGAGCCTCTGCAACGTCCCGATCGCATGGAAGGCCTCCCGCACTTGATCGCATCCCAGGCCTGGCAGGCGGTGGAAGAAGCAGACATCATGTTTTTTTTGGTAGACGGTCCACAGGGACTTGTCCCGCAGGATGAGCGGGTATTTGCCGAGCTGAGGCAACTGGGCCAAAAGGTGTTCGTACTGGTCAACAAGGCGGACCTGAAGCCTGCGCATCTGCTGGCAAGTGATTTTTTCCAGCTGGGTGCGAGGGATGTCTTTGAGGTTTCGGCCAAAACCGGAAAAGGGGTTGAGGAAGTCTTTGCTGCACTTGATCCCGATTATCCCGTACAACCCGAGCCCCCCGTAAATAGCGAGCAGGCCGTAATCCGGGTAGCCATTGCCGGTCGGCCCAATGTGGGGAAGTCGACCCTGATCAATGCGCTTTTAGGCGAGGAGCGCTTTATCACTTCGGACATTCCAGGCACGACCCGGGACAGTATTTCGGCGCGTGTGGAAAAATCAGGCACCGTGTTTGAACTGATTGATACCGCAGGGGTTCGGCGGCGCAGCCGTGTTCACGACATGATTGAAAAATTCAGTGTGGTGAAGACGTTTCAGGCCATCGAGGCTGCCCACGTGGCGATCCTCATGCTGGATGGCACGCTGGACTTTGCTGACCAAGATGCACGTCTGGCACGCACGATGCTGGATAGTGGACGTGCCCTGGTCGTGGCCATCAACAAAACGGATGCCTGCTCGAAAGAGGATTATCAGCAAATACGAAAGGGTCTGGACCTCAAGCTGAGATTTCTGGATTTTGCAGAACGGCTGTTCATTTCCGCCCGAAAAAAGGAAGGGATCACGAAGCTGATACAGGCGGTCTCTCGCGCGCATGACGCGGCAAGCATTCAGGTCAACACATCGACGCTCACCCGTTTGCTTGAGAATGCCCTGGAAAGCTTTCAGCCTCCGCTTGTGCGGCGGCAAAGGATCCGGCTCAAGTACGCGGTCCAGGTTGCGACCTGTCCTCCCACGTTTGTGATCTATGGCAATCAGATAGCAAGGATTCCAGGCTCCTACAAGCGCTATCTAGAGAATTATTTTCGAAAGGCACTGTGGTTGACCGGAACGCCGGTTCACCTGCTGTTCAGACAGCCTTCCAACCCGTATGCAGGCAGGCGCAACACGCTTACCCCCAGACAGCAGCGTACTCGAAGACGCCAGCAAAGAAATAAATAGGCCAGATCATGCACAAAATCCATGCCTTTCAGGGTGTGGCACGCCGCACCCTCCTGGCGGCTGTGTGAATTTTGTGGCGGCTTGCCAGGCTTGGCTCCAGCCTGCAGGTCCTTTGAAATCGGTAGTTTGTGCAGGATACTTACGTCTGACTCGGAAGAGTGACGGGGGCCTCGGGTTCCCAGCCCTCTTGCCGATGCTCGGCAATCACCTGGGTGTAAATTCCGCCCCGCACATTGAAGTCTGCAGTAATGCGCATAAATCGAGGCTTTAGCAAAGCCGCAATATCGATTAGAATTCGATTTGTTATTGCTTCGTGGAATAGGCCCTTGCTTCGAAAAGAGCTCATATACAGTTTGAGTGCTTTCAGTTCTACGCAAAGTTTGTCTGGGACATATTCGATTAAAAACTCGGCGAAGTCCGGCTGGCCGGTCAGTGGGCATAGACAGGTGAATTCCGGGATATGCATGCGGATCGTATAGTCGGTATCCGGCTGCGGATTTTCGAAGATTTCCAGGTGGTGGGTGTGATCGTCAGGCATGGCTGTAAAGTCTGATGCAAGCAGGCTGCCTATTATAGGCGAACTGGCATAGATGCGGCTTAACTGTGTAAAACTTTCAGGGTTCAAGTCTTTTGTGGACCCGACCACGTTCTCCTTTCCATCTTCCATGGTGGGGGTTGTAGGACCCAACGGCTGCGGCAAATCCAACATTATCGATGCGGTCCGCTGGGTGATGGGGGAAAGCAGCCGGCACTTGCGTGGCAATACGATGGAAGACGTGATCTTCAACGGCTCCTCGACCCGCAGCCCGTCCGGACAGGCATCGGTCGAGCTCGTCTTCGATAACAGCCAGGGCAGGCTGGGTGGGCAATATGCCGCGTATACGGAGATCTCCGTTCGCAGGCAGGTGGTGCGCGACGGCCAGTCCAAGTACTTTCTGAATGGCACGCAGTGCCGCCGCAAGGACATCGTGTCCGTGTTTCTGGGCACTGGTCTTGGCCCCAACAGCTACGCGATTATCGAGCAGGGCATGATATCGAGGCTAATCGACACGAAGCCGGATGAACTGCGCGTGTACCTGGAGGAAGCTGCCGGGATCTCCAAGTACAAGGAAAGACGCAGGGAAACCGAGAACCGGATTCGGCATACCTGCGAGAACCTGGAGCGTCTCAACGATGTGATCGACGAGATCACCAAGCGGATCGGGCAATTGCAGCGTCAGGCCCGGGCCGCCGAGCACTACAAGGTGCTGAAGGAAAAAGAACGTCAGACCAAGGCAGAGCTGCTGGCCTTGCGCTGGCAGGAGAAGCAGGAGGAAGCACAGGCGCTGAAGCAGTCCGAACAGCGTAAGCAGACCGAGATCGAAAGGATTGTTGCCGACATTCGCACGACCGAGGCCGAGGTGGAAAAATTGCGGCTGCGGCATGCGGATGAAACGAAAAGCTTTGGTGAAATCCAGGGCAAGCAGTACGGCTTGAACGCGGAAATCTCGCGGGTCGAGCAAGCCATTCGTCATGCCAAGGAATTGAGCGGTCATTACAGCGAGGAACTTGGGCAGGTGCAGGCCGTATGGCACCAGGCCGAACAGGATTTGCAGAGCGAGCGTACCAAGGTACAGTCCCTCCAAGACAGGATCCGCGAAATTGAACCGCAACTGGCGTCTGCCCGTGAAAAGCTGGGTTCGAATCAGGGTGACCTGGACGAGGCCGAGGCGGAAATGGCAACTTGGCAGGAAGCATGGGAATCGCTACAGGCAAAAATGGCGAGCCCGGCACAGACGGTGGAGATCGAGACTTCACGCATCCAGTATCTTGAATCCCATCTTGAGCAACTCAAGGACCGCCAGGACCGTCTTGAAAACAGCCTGAGCCAGTGCGCCCGGCGCCGGGAGTCTGGTGAAGCGGAGGATTTGAGATCGCGTGTCGGCCTGACGGGCCGCCGCCTGAAGACACTGTCAGACAGCCTGGACGAACTGACAAAAGAAATCAGCCAGGGCCGAGATACCAGTCAGGGTCTGCGTGCCCAGGCCCAGCAGGCGCGCGAAAAATTGCAGGAAACGCAGGTCAGACTTGTCTCCCTACAAGCCATGCAGAAAGTTGTTCTGGGCGAGGAGAGTCAGGCTGTTGGCCACTGGCTTGAAGAACAGGGACTCAGCCGGGCTCCCCGTCTGGTTGATACGATCAAGACCGAGGCTGGCTGGGAAGGTGCAGTGGAAACTGTGCTTGGGGAATGCCTGGAATCTGTCTGTGTCGAGGATATTGAGAAGGTGGTGGCCTCGTGCAGCCAGATCAAGAATGGACGCCTGGTTCTGCTGGATGAGACGCCAGTGCCACAGACTACCCAAAGCCCCGATACGCTAGCCAGCAAGGTGCAGGCGCCGGTGAGCCTGACCGGGTTTCTGGACGCCATACAGGTAGCAGACGATCTCCGTGCGGCACTGAAGCTTCGCGAGCGTCTGAGTCCGGGCCAGTCAGTGATCACGAAAGACGGAATCTGGATGGGTGGAAACTGGATGCGACTGGCAAGGAGCACTGCCGGGCAAAGCAGCGTGCTGCAGCGCAAGAATGAAATCCGCATGCTTGAGAAGAAACTTGCTTCACAGCAGCAGAGGGCTAAAACCCTGGAATCCGACCTTGAGGCTTGTCAAAGCAAGCTGAGTGCGCACGAATGTGAAAGGGACGATGTTCAGGCCGAACTTGCCGAGGCACAGGAGCGTCACCACAGGGCGCAATCGGAGATGGGAGCGTGGGAGCAGGAGCAGGAGCACTTAAGGCAGCAGGAAGAGCAATTCAGGGGGTATTCTCAGGAACTGCAGGGCGAACTCGAGCAGGCACGTGAGGACCTGGGCCAGTCGACCGTTGCGAGACAGTCTGCGGCTGCCGTGCTGGAGGAGTTTGGTGGCGAGAAGGAATCCCTGCTGCGACAACGAGAAGACCTTGTCTCTGCTCTGCAGGGTGTGCGCAGCAAGGATACTGAAGGCCGCGAACAGATCCATGATCTCAGCCTGGAGTTGGAGTCATGCCGGAGCTCGCTGCAGGCGACCCAGGCCGTATTGGAAAGAACGCAGAAACAGGCTGCACAATTGCAAGAGCGCCATGAGAGCTTGCAGGCTTCAGTGGATGAAAGTGATGCCCCTCTTGAAGAACTGGATGCCCAGCTGAAAGAACTCCTGGAGCAGCGTGTTGGCATTGAGCATAGTCAGGCTGAAGCGCGAAGTGTCATGCAGAAGACTGAAGAGCAGATGCATGCCCGGCGTGAAAGGGTTGTCATCCTGCAGGGCAAGGAGCAGTCTCTGCAGAATGAACTGGGTGACGCCCGACTTGCATGGCAGGAAGCCAATGTCCGCTGCACTACCCTGGAAGAACAGTTGGGTGAGTACGGAGTATCCCTAGAATCCCTGATCGGACAGTTACCCGAGGGTGCGCAATTGCAGGAATGGCAGGAGCAGGTAGAGGCGCTGGGCCGCAAGATCACGCGTCTGGGTCCAATCAATCTGGCGGCCATCAGTGATTACGAAGAACACCAGGAGCGAAAGGAATATCTGGATCGCCAGCATGAAGATCTCAGCAAGGCGCTGGAGATGCTTGAGCAGGCGATTCGCAAGATAGACAAGGAAACCAAGGACCGTTTCAAGAACATCTTCGATCGCGTCAATCAACGCCTGCAGGAAATGTTTCCGCGCTTGTTTGGTGGCGGTAAAGCGTACCTAGTGATGACCGGCGATGACCTGCTCACTACCGGGATTTCCATTATGACGCGCCTGCCAGGCAAGCGCCTGTCCTCCATTCATCTCATGTCTGGAGGTGAAAAGGCATTGACGGCAGTAGCTCTGGTATTCTCCCTGTTTGAACTGAATCCGGCCCCGTTCTGCCTGCTGGATGAGGTCGATGCTCCCCTGGATGATGCCAATGTCACGCGCTATTGCGAATTGCTGAAGGACATGAGCGAGCGGGTCCAGTTCATTTCCATTACCCACAACAAAAATACCATGGAGTATGCAAACCAGTTGCTGGGTATCACGATGAGTGAGCCTGGTGTTTCAAGGATGGTTTCTGTGGATATCGATGAAGCTGTCGAGATGCAGGCGGTTTCATGACGCATCCATGGATACACGATCAACATGCCTCGCGGTGCACAGCCCATGGTGATTGAGCTGCGTATCGGTTTGTTAGTGGCAGGACTGGCTGTCCTGGTCATGTTGTATTTCTTCACTCGTGCCAAAAAACGCAAAACCCGCAGAAAGGAATTTGAGGACTTCAATTTCGACAAGGAGGATCTGCTGAACCCGCTGGATGCGGATCTGGGTTCCGAAATTGAGTCTGTCGGCCCGGTCAGGGTGGTACCGCAAGATACGGTCTATCCCTCTGACAGGACCGAAGGGCCGGACAGCGAGGAATCAACTTCCAGGCAGGATCAGCAGACCGGGGAGGAAGATGGATCCCCGGAGAGAAAACTGGTGGTGCTGCATGTCATGGCAAGACGTCCCCAGACATTCCAGGGCACCAGCATCATGGATCTTGTCCGGGAGCTTGATCTCGAGTATGACGACAAGCGTATTTTCCACAAGAAGGTCAAGCGGCTCAGCGGCAGGAAAGCCATCTACAGCATCCTGAATGCGGTCAATCCTGGCTCGTTTGATCTGGACAATATGGACCAGTTTGAAACCCCGGGAATCAGTTTCGTGATGACTCTGCCAGGTCCTGAGAATGGCCTGAAGGCCTTCAATATCATGAATGAGGCAGCAAAAAGGGCTTCCGAATACCTGCAAGGGGAAGTATTTGATGAATCACGCAACCGCCTGAGCCAGCAAACCGTTGCCCACCTTCAAGAGGAAGTGCAGCTTTTCAGCCTGAAGCATCCCGGTCAGGACCAAGACACATAGAGATCATGTTCTCGCAGAAAGTGCTGCCGGAACTGCTGCCTTAAATCCTGCCCCCTGCGACAGCCTCTGACTGGACTTCCGCACATCGTACAAAGGGGCAAGACCTGGTTATGACCCGCGCAATCGAGCAGAAAATTGAACAGTTGCGCGAGCAGATTGAGCAGCACAGCTACGCGTACCACGTACTGGACGAGCCACTGATTCCGGATGTCGAGTACGATTCCCTTTTTCGGGCTTTGCAACAACTGGAGTCCGATCATCCTGATCTGGTCACGGCAGCATCGCCCACACAGCGCGTCGGCGCCAAACCCTCGGATGCATTCCCGCCGGCTGAACATGCAGAACCGATGCTGTCCCTGGGCAACGTCTTCGATGCTGCAGAACTGGAAGCCTTCGAGACCCGCATCCGCGACCGGCTCGGGGATGACCTGCAGATCGAGTATACCGCTGAGCCGAAGATCGATGGCTTGGCGGTGAGCCTGGTGTATGAAAACGGTGTACTGGTGCGCGGTGCGACACGGGGAGACGGGTTTACCGGAGAGGACATTACCGAAAACATACGCACGATACGATCAGTGCCGTTGCGCCTGCAAAAGCATCAGGATATGCCGGAAAGGCTGGAAGTGCGTGGCGAGGTATTCATGCCGAAAAAGGGGTTTGAAAAAATCAATGCGCAGGCTAGGCAAGAAGGCAAGAAAGCCTTTGTAAACCCCAGAAATGCTGCAGCCGGTGCTCTGCGTCGCCTTGATCCACGTGAAACTGCCGGATATCCGCTGGATGCCTTTTTCTACAATGCCACGGGGATCGCACAGGCCCCGATTCGCACGCAGTTCGGGGTGTTGCAATATCTGAAACAGATGGGCCTGAAAATATGTGCCGAAGCGCAGCAGGTGTCCGGCAGTCAGGGGTGTCTGGAATATTACGAAGCGATTCTCGATAAAAGGGCCGCTCTGGACTACGAGTTGGACGGCGTGGTTTATAAGGTCAACGATTTGGCCTCTCAGGAAGTCTTGGGCATGGTTTCGCGTGCACCACGCTGGGCTGTAGCCCACAAGTTTCCGGCGCAGGAAGCAGCGACCAAGGTTGCAGATATCCGCTTCCAGGTCGGGCGCACCGGTGCACTGACTCCGGTAGCAAAGCTTGAACCTGTATTTGTTGGGGGTGCGACGGTCAGCAATGCAACACTGCACAATATGGATGAAGTGAACCGCAAGGATGTGCGAATCGGGGACCGGGTGATCATCCGAAGGGCCGGTGATGTGATACCCGAAGTCGTGAAGACGATTCCGGAACCTGGAGTTGAACGCGGTAGCCCCATCCAGGCACCAAAGAGATGTCCGGAATGCAATTCGGAGGTCGTGCGAATTGAGGATGAGGCACTGATTCGGTGCAGCGGCGGCTTGTACTGTCCTGCACAGCGCAAAGGCGTGATCAGACATTTTGCATCAAGGAAGGCAATGGACATTGAAGGCCTGGGGACCAAGCTGGTGGACCAGTTGGTGGACAAAGGCTTGGTCAGCAGCGTGAAGGACCTGTTTCATCTCAACAAGCAAGACCTCGTTGAACTGGAGTTCATGGGCGAGTTGTCTGCCACCAATCTGCTGGACGCAATCGAGAAAAGTAAATGCACCACACTGGCAAGGTTCATCTATGCGCTTGGCATCCGTGAAGTCGGAGAGGCAACGGCGGCTTCACTTGCAGACCAGTTTCGGGGTCTGGAGCCCCTGCTGCAGGCAGATAGTGAAGTGCTGCAGGAAGTGCCTGACGTGGGTCCCGTCATTGCAGAAAATATCACGGCATTCTTCAGGCAGGCACATAACCGGGAAATCCTTTCGGAGCTTGAACATGCAGGGCTTGATTTGGAGGTCAAACCCATGCCCGATGAGCAGGACAAGCCGCTTGCCAGGAAGACCTTCGTACTGACCGGCAGGCTGGAAAAGTTCAGTCGTGCCGAGGCCGCCCTGCAATTGAAGGCACTGGGTGCAAAAGTCACTGGAAGTGTGTCTCGAAAAACCACTGCAGTGGTTGCCGGAGAAGACCCGGGCTCGAAAGTGGACAAGGCCGTTTCGCTCGGAGTGGAGGTTCTTGTAGAGGATGATCTGCTTCGCTTGCTGAAGCAGGATTCTTGAGGTTCAGGATCCTGGCTGCAGCCGGATTTCTGCTAGAATATGACTGGATCATCGCCCGGTCATCATTGTATGAACTTCCGTAAACCAGCCTTGCCCAGCTAATCGATTCGGTAGTCAGGCTTGTCAAACATACACCCCACTGCAGTCGTCTCACCCAAGGCGGAAATCGGCACGAATGTGACCGTGGGTCCCTACAGCGTGGTGGAAGATGACGTGATCATCGGTTCCGGTACCGAGATTGGCCCGCATTGTGTGGTTCACCGGTATGTCCGACTGGGAGCGGATAACCAGTTGCATGCACAGGTGGTGCTGGGCGGGTTGCCCCAGGACATCTCGTTTACGGGTGAAGAAAGCTGGCTTGAGATTGGAGATGGCAACATCTTCCGGGAAAACTGTACGGTGCACCGATCCACCCGTCCTGATGTCCCGACCCGGATCGGCAACCGATGCTACCTGATGGGTTATTCGCACGTTGCCCATGATTGTCAGCTTGGTGATGAGGTTGTACTGACCGCCTATGTAGGCTTGAGCGGGCATATTGAAATCGGGGACAAGGCCAATCTTGGCGGACATGTGGGCACGCACCAGCATATTCGTATAGGAACGCTGTCGATGGTGGCTGGCTATACTCCGGTCCGCAAGGATGTGATGCCATATTGCCTGCTTGGCGGTGAACCTGTACGCCACTACCGGCTGAATGCCATAGGTTTGCGGCGCGCCGGGATCAAGGGCAAGCGCTACAGCGAACTGGAGCAGGCCTACCGGCGCCTGCGACAGGGGGAGCCTGCAGAGCGCCTGCAGGGCACACCAGAGATTGAACTGTTGCGTGACTGGATGCTGGCACCCTCCAAGCGCGGTATCTACGGGTTTTTGCAATCGCAGGATTGATCCGGATGCGGGTTGACTCATCCTGACATGGCTGGTGCGCTCAAAACATACTTGGACATCTGCCTGCTGCGGGAAGGGCCGGAGGCCTTGCCGTATTCCTGGGTCCTTCTCGGTATTGTGATTGCGGTCAGTCTCGGTGTTTCCGTGCTGATCGGGTCGATGGCCTATGACATGACAGCTGTCCTGCTTGCAAGTATCGCAGGACTGTTTCTCTCATTCGTATTCGCAAGAGTCTTGCTGATGAAAAAACCGGAACGCTTCCTGCAAACGTTCAGCGCCATGCTCGGGACCGTTACCCTGATTAACATCGTCTCTCTCCCCGGGACCTATTCCCTGAGGTACCTGAAGCTCGGGCCTACTGCGGAGCTGTTTTTTGCCCTCACGGCATTCGCGCTTTTCGTGTGGGTTGTCATCGTGTACGGGTATATATTCAGCAAGGCGCTGACCTGTGCGATGAGCTACGGCATTGCCATCAGTGTGGGCTATGCCCTGTTGCAAGTCATGTTGCTGGAATTGTTCATAACGGGGAGGATGCCGGCCTGATGCGTATCCATATTCTTGGTATTGGCGGCACGTTCATGGGAAGCCTGGCCATTATTGCCCGGCAACTGGGGCATGAGGTTTCCGGCTCGGACACCAATGCCTATCCGCCTATGAGCACGCAACTTGAAATGGCGGGCATCGAGATCATGGAAGGCTATTCCGTTGACCATCTCTACCCCATGCCGGACCAGATTATTGTCGGCAATGTCATGACGCGAGGCAATCCGGTGGTGGAATATCTGCTCAACAACCGCCTGGCGTTCACCTCCGGCCCGGCCTGGCTGCACGATCACGTCCTGCAAAATCGCTGGGTACTCGCGGTTGCCGGAACGCATGGCAAAACCACCGTGTCCAGCATGCTGGCGTGGATACTGGAATGTTCCGGGCACGAGCCTGGCTTTCTGATTGGCGGTGTACCGGAGAATTTCGAGTTTTCCTCAAGGCTCGGGAAATCAAAGTACTTCGTAATTGAGGCCGATGAGTATGACACTGCATTTTTTGACAAGCGCTCGAAATTCCTGCACTACTGCCCACATACCCTGATACTGAACAATCTGGAATTCGATCATGCGGATATCTTTGACGGGATCCGGGACGTCAAGCGACAATTCCACCACCTCCTGCGCATCATGCCCAACGAGGGCCGCATGATTATCAACCACGACGACCAGAATATACGGGACGTCATGGAAATGGGTTGCTGGACGGATGTCGAATCTTTTTCGATGAAGAACCCGTCGGCGACCTGGTTTGCAGACGAGGTTGATATACGTACTTCCGGGTTTTCCCTGCTCAGGCAGGGCAAGTCCTGTGGGGCGGGCACACTCGATCTCTACGGTCGACACAATATTGCGAACGCGCTAGCCGCGATTGCCGGCGCCCAACATGTTGGAGTGCCACCGCGGGAAGCCCTGCGAGCCCTGGCCTCCTTTTCCGGTGTCAAGCGCCGCCTGGAACACAGGGGGACATTTAACGGGGTGCGTGTGTACGATGACTTCGCGCATCACCCGACCGCAATCATGGCGACAATTTCGGCATTTCGTGAGCAGCAGCCACAGGGCCGAATCGTGACGGTCTTCGAGCCTCGTTCCAACACGATGCGCATGGGAGTACACACGGATGAACTCGCACATGCGTTCAGCGATGCAGATTCCGTGGTCATATATGCCCCTGACGAACTGCAGTGGTCCGTACAGGAGGTGGCCGATCAAATGAGCCCGCCGGCACATGTTTGTGCGACTACGGATGCAATCATCACCTTGCTGCTCGGTGATCTCGAAGAGGGAGATAACATCCTGATACTGAGCAACGGCAGCTTCGACGGTTTGTCCGACCGGCTGGTTTTACAGCTGTCCAGACGCGAGGCTTCGGTTGTGCACTGAGTGTACAGTTGGCGCCATTGACCTGAATTGCGGCAGAGACGTATGATCCGTGCTTGGTTGGAAGTCACCTGTGTATAGGATACACACCCGGTACCGGGGCATAGCGCAGTCTGGTAGCGCATCTGCTTTGGGAGCAGAGGGTCGGGGGTTCAAATCCCTCTGCCCCGACCATACCGTCCCAAGTCCTCTTCATCCGCAAATTTGGTACGCTGTCCAAGGACATGGGCACACTCTTTCTGCATATTCGGGATAGCCTGACTCAATCAGGCAAACCCGATCATCAGCAAATCCGGAATCTGGAAATTCATGGGCGGCTGTGACGAGATCTCGTCTGGACGCCTGAAAAGTGTCAGCCCGCACCTGCTTCAGGATCAAGGCAAGCAACAGATTGCCCGGCCCGGTCACCGGTACCTAACCGGAGTGTTAAGTCCGCTGGGATGAACTCCCTGTTCCGGGAGCTTGCAATTGAACTGCATGCGGAGATCCGGGGTACGAAGACGGTTCCTGCGCTGTCGGCTGGCATCATTTCCGGGTTGAACCTGCTTGTTGCCGAGATCGCATTCGCGGCCTTTATTTTTTCGGGCCCGCTGGCTCCCTTTATGTCCCAGGGCATCGGCCTGGTGCTGTTTGGAAACTTTGCAGCCTGCCTGATTGTTGCGCTGCTCAGTGGCTTTCGTGGCGTAATATCGGGGTTATCGCCGGCGATGGTAATCGTGATGGCCCTGATCGTGTCCACGATCGGTGTGGAGGGTTACGCCGGATTTGTCACGGCCGTCGCCGCACTTGTGCTCAGTGCGGTGATTACCGGCGCAGGCTGCTTCTGGCTTGGCTATTTCCGGCTCACCAATCTGGTGCGCTTCATCCCGTTTCCGGTTGCGGGTGGCTTCGTGGCAGGGATCGGGGGTGCCGTGTGTCTGGCGGCCATGTCCCAAATGGGAGCTGAACTGGACTGGAAGGCGCTACCCCTGCTTCTCGAGCCGGCCGTTTTGTGGCGCTGGGCACCGGGGGTCCTGTACGGGGTCGCCCTGTACTGGGCCATGAAGCGGTGGGGTCATGTGATTATTCTTCCGGTGAGTATCCTGTTTGCAGGCGCTGCCTATCATCTTGTCCTGGCTGGGCTCGGGATCACGGGAGAAGAGGCCAGGGCCGCAGGCCTACTGTTTACGAGCACTGCGGAGGGAGGCCTGTGGCCACCTCTGGGAGTTGCCGACTTGGCCTACCTGGACTGGGTCGCGCTGGCTCAGCAAATCCCGAACATGCTGACGCTGATGCTGGTCGCTTTCATCTGCGTGATCATGAATATTGCTGGGCTGGAACTGGTGACGAACCAGGACCTTGACTGGGACCGGGAATTTCGAGGGACAGGATTTGCAATCATGGTCGCCGGTCTCGGAGGTGGCACGTCCGCCAACATGATCGTGCCATCCTCATTACGAAGCAAATTGCTTGGCGCTGACATCCGGCTGACCGGGATCGCGGCTGCCCTTGTCGTGGGATCCGTCCTGCTGGTAGGTGACGGATTTCTGGAATGGACTCCCGTGCCACTTCTTGGCGGCATTTTGATCTTTGCCGGCATTGCGATGCTGGACGAGGGGCTTGTCCGAAGACGCAGGCAACTTCCCAGGCCAGAGTTTGCCATCCTCGTTCTGATCGCCTTCACAATCATCGTGTTCGGGCTGCTAGAAGGAGTGGGCGCCGGGATGGTCGCTACACTCGTGTTCTTTGTCGTGCATTTCAGCCGGGTGGACCCGATCGAGTCCCGGTTTACCCTGCGCGAGCAACGAAGCCGCAAGGCCCGTCCCGTCCCAGATCACGCCATCCTGAGGGATGCAGGCGAGCGGATGCATGCCTACCGTCTTCGCGGCTATCTTTTCTTCGGCAGTATCTGTCCCTTGACCGAGCACCTGCGGCAGTCGCTGAGTGGTGCGAAACGCCCTGTCTGCCTGTTGCTGGATTTTGCCAGCGTGACGGGTTTCGATGCCTCCGCACTGCATGTACTTTCCCGGTTTTTGCAGAATGTCCATGCAGCCGGGGTGCAGATCGTCGTATCCGCCTTGTCTGAACCGCTGCGTGAGGGGCTGGAGCGGAACCTGCCGCCTGCCGTGCGGACTGTACTGCCGATTGAGCCGGAAATGGATCAGGCGCTTGAGCGCTGCGAGGACCTGGTCATTGCGGCCTGGAAAATGGACGTCGACTCTTCCAGTGTGCAGCGTACAACGCTACTGGAGAGTGCGGCCGACGAGCTCGAACGCTATCTGGACTGGCAGGCGCATTTTGAGGACCTGGTGACGGAGCTTCGGCCCTGGATGATATCCCTGCAGTACACTGCCGGTGAGGTCCTGATGGGAACGGAATCGCCGGTCGATGATCTGCAGCTGCTGCTTGCAGGGCGCGCATCTGCCCACAATTCTGCAGGTATGCGGCTCTATCAGTGTGGTCCGGGAGATGCAATCGGACCCGGGGGCGGGCAGGATGTAAACACGGCGTATGTGGTGGCAGATGAACCCTGTACGACCATGGTACTGACACTGGCTGCTTGCAAGAAACTGGAAGAGAAGCAGGTGCAATTGGCTCTCAGGTTGTACCGCTACCTGCTGGACGGGCGGTTTCGGGCCAGTTCCGCACCGTACGACCCGGCCCTGTAAGCGCGAGTTCCACAGGCATGAAGGCTGTCTGGCGTACAATGACCCCGGATTCGACTTGCACGAAGGTCCGGGGGATAGAAGAATAGTCGCACAGAAGCCCTTACCCGAAAGAAAACAGGAGTATGCACAAATGAGTCAGGCAGATATCAAAGCAGCAGTAGAAAAGATTGTTGAGAGTGTCTCGGAGTCACCTGCGAGCGGGCAGTTCAAGTACCGTGTCGACACTTCATGGGAAGATGACGTGCGTTGTTCAGCCAAGGTCAGAAAATTTCCGGCGATGGTAATCGATGAGCCACCGGCATTTGGAGGAAGTGACCTGGGTCCAAGCCCGGTCGAACTGGTGCTTGCAGCTTTGGGCACGTGTCAGGAGATCATGTACGTGGCCCTGGCGTCTGCAATGGGAATTCCATTACAGAAGTGTCAGGTGACCCTCGAGGGTGATCTGGATGTTCGCGGTTTGTTGGGGATGGGCAAGGATGAGAACGTGCCTCCGGGTTTCAGCAAGGTTCACTATAAAACCACCATCGAGAGTTCTGCATCACAGGAGCAATTGCAGCAGCTGGCTGCAGCCGTTGATGCACAGTGCCCGGTGCTGGACATGCTGGTTCGAAGTGTCGACGTCAGCAAGGAAGTGGTTATCAACAGTACGGATTCCAAGGCAGCCTGAACCTCCTGCAACTGCGGTTGAAGGGAGCCGGAGATGTGCGGGCGCTTTTCACTGGACCGCTTTCCCAAATCGGTCGTCGCAGCCCTGATTGATGCCGAGATTGAATTTTCTCCGCGTGCGGAGGTGTGTCCGGCTGACCAGGTTGATGTCGTGTTTCGGGGGGATTTGGGCAATGAAATCGCTTCCATGCAGTGGGGCTGGAAGCGGTCTTTCTCCAGCAAACCCTTGATCAATGCCCGCAGTGCCGGGGCCTGGGAGAAAAAGACCTGGGCACAAGCCCTGCGTAACAGCCGGTGCATTATTCCGGCGAGCGGATTCTTCGAATGGGATGAAAACCAGCCGCAGGGCAGGCGCGACAAATACAGAATAGAGCCCATGGACGGCGACGGATTCGCTTTCGCGGGTCTGTACGAAATCAGTGTGAAGGGCGAGATGTTTATGAGTATTCTGACCACCACGCCCACTCCGGGGCTGTCGAGAATTCATCATCGAATGCCTGTCATACTTGACAGGAACTGCTACGTGGGCTGGCTGGAATCGAAGGACCGCAACTTACTGGAACCCATGATGCGCCCGCCCCGCGACAGCCAGCTCAGGTTGACCAGGGTAAAGAAGGAACCTGATCTCTTCTCGATGTAGTCCTTATCGAGCACTACCTATGCAATTTCATACACTGATCGAAGCGCTGTCATGCAACCGCAGTGAAGCACGATTTGTCAGCTTTATCGATGGGCAGGAAGACGAGAAGTGCATCAGCTTTGAAGCCCTGTACCAGCGTGCTCTGGGGCTGCTTCATGTGTTGCAGCAACACGGCATCGGCAAGGGGGGCCACCTGATCCTTTTCCTGAATGACAATCAGCAGTTTGTCGATGTGTTCTGGGCCTGCCAGTTCGGCGGCATTGTTCCCGTGCCGCTTGCCGTCGGCATCAGTGACCAGCACAGGCAGAAGGTCTTCAATGTCGCAGGCCAGCTGGGGGGCACCGCGTTTTTGTACACGGACCGAAAGAATTTGTCCCGCCTGCGATCAAGCACATCCGCCAACAGCGAATGGCCACAGCCGGAACAGGTGTTATTGAGCGATGACATCACAGACATTACGACGCCCGGGGAGATGGTCCGGGTCGAGCCCGGGGATGTCTCTTTCATTCAGTTTTCATCCGGTTCCACGGGAAGCCCCAAGGGAGTGGTTCTCAAGCACCGCAACCTGGTCTCAAATATTGAAGGCATACGCGAGTGTGCGGCCATGTCACCGGAAGACATCAGCCTTTGCTGGATGCCACTCACCCATGACATGGGACTGATCGGTTTTCACCTGAGTCCGGTGGTCAACAATTACAGTCACTGCATCATGCGCACGGACCTGTTCATTCGAAGGCCGCTGTACTGGATCACCGCTGCCAGCCAGAAAAAGGCAAGCATGCTGGGGTCTCCCAACTTCGGTTTCAAGCACTTTTTGAAGGCATTCAATCGCAGGGGACTGGAGGGGATCGACCTGTCACAGGTACGCCTGATCTTCAACGGGGCAGAACCGATCTCGGTCGGTCTTTGCAGGCAGTTTACGGAGGCAATGGCCGGCTTCGGTCTGTCAGCAAGGAGCATGTTTCCGGTCTATGGTCTGGCGGAAGCCAGTCTGGCAGTCAGCTTCCCTGAAATCGGCGCAGACCTGAACGTTGTGCATGCACACCGGAATTCGCTCTCCGTCGGTGCAGACGCGATCCTGAGTTCGCAACGGGGGCCGGACACTGTATCCCTGGTCGGTGTCGGCGAACCCATTACACACTGCAGCGTGCAGATCAGTGATTCCCAGGGCAGTGCCCAGCCCGAGGGGCGAATCGGACACATCCGCATTCGCGGAGAAAATGTCACCGAGCAGATCCTCGGGGACGATGGCAGCATCTTTGATGGTGACTGGCTGGATACCGGGGATCTGGGATTTGTGTTGCACGGGGTGCTGTACGTCACGGGACGGTACAAGGAAGTGCTGTTTGTGCACGGCCAGAATTATTATCCCCACGACATCGAGGAAGTGTTGTGTGAAACCGGGGGGCTGGAACTCGGCAAGGTGGTGGTTGCCGGTGTCTCATCCAGGGAGGATGAAATGGAGGAAGTCCTGGTGTTCGTCCTGCACAAGGGTACGTTGCAGGATTTCCTGCCGGTTCGTTCGCAAGTGATCGCGACGGTCAGCGAAAGTCTGGCCATCGAGGTGCGCCACGTCATCCCGGTCAGCCGGATTCCGAAAACCACAAGTGGCAAGATCCAGCGTTCTGCATTGGCCCGTGAGTATCTGGCCGGCACATACGACGATATCTTGCAGCAGATGACCGTAAAACTTGACCGGGCCGCCACTGACGAAGGGCAGGGTCCGGAGGGTGAAATCGTGAATGCAATTCTTTCGGTCTGCCGGGATGCCCTGCCGGGCAAGCGGTTTGCAATCCATGACAATTTGCTCGAGATCGGGGCGGATTCCCTGGCCCTGGTCGAGATTCATTCAGGTCTGGATGACCTGTACCCGGACGCCCTGGCGATCACGGATTTGGTAGAGCATCCCAGCATCGCGGACCTGGCGAAGTTTTTGCAAAGCCGGGATTCAGTCGTATAACGATTTTGCCCGTTTCCACCTGCGGTGGGTCCACAGCCAGTCTTGCGGGGATTGCAGGATTTGCTGCTCGACGGCCTGTGCAAAGCTTTCGGAGATGGCGTGCGAATGCTTGTCGTAGGGCGGTGCCGCAAGTGGTTTGAAGGTGGCCTCGTAGCGGCCGCGGTCGGTGCGCTTGAGGTCCATGAAGAATACCGGGTACTTGAACAACTGGGCAATTTTTTCAAGGCCCAGGTAGAAGGGCGTGTCCTGGTGCATGAATCGTGTCCAGTAGGCCTTGTCGCTGCGTCTCGGCGCCTGGTCGGCCACGATCGCAACCGCACGTGCACTGGCTGAACGTTGCAGCAGCGTGCTGACACAGGTTTTTGCAGGCACCGGGGTGATGTTGAAACGGGACAGGGATTTAAGAGTCAGTTCATCCAGCCAGGCAATGTGCGGTGGCTTGTAGATGCTGTCCACCGGGGTTCCAAGTTTCTGTCCCGTGGCCAGCACCGCCCACACCGGGTTGCAATGGTGGGCCATGGCCAGCAGAACCGTCTGGTTCTGCTGCAGCGCCTGCTGGATGACCCCAAGGTTGGTGAAGCTCACGTGCCGCTCCAGTGCAGAGGGTGCCATGGCCAGGCTTCGCGTGATCTCGAGGGCGACATCACAAAGCCTCCGGTAATGATTTTTCAGCAGTGCCGCGCGCTCGCCGGCACCAAGCTCCGGGAACGAGTTGCGGATATTGTCTTCTGCAACTTTTCTCCGGAAGCGCAAAATATAAAATAGCAGCAGGTAAAGCAGTCCTGACAGCCCGTGCAATACCGGCAGAGGCAGGTGAGCGAGGGATTTGAGCAGGAATTTAAACAAGTGCGCTGTCAGGTGAGACCGTCATGCTGGCAGGTGGACATGCCGGTGTCCGGGGAGTGGGCAAATTTCCCAGTGATGCAAACGGATCCAGTGTTATTCGGGGTGAATTAGACTATGAAACTTACCATATATGAAATCGGAGTGCTGAATCTGGCGATTGCGCTGATTCCTATCCTGGTGGTGATCGCAATTCTCGTGATGTGGTCATTGAAGAGCAGGACGGCCTTGTATGCATCTGCAAGAATGCTGATCCAGCTGACGGCGATCGGCTATGTCCTGACCTCGATTTTTGCGCTGGATAATGCAGGCATTGTTGTCATTGTACTGGCCCTGATGCTACTGGCTGCGAGCTGGATTGCATTGCGGCCACTCAGACAGAAGAGTGCTGACCAGTATGCGAAAGCGCTGTTTGGAATCTCCGTCGCTGGAGTATCGACACTGGCGCTGACCACCTTTGCCGTGCTTCAGATCGACTACTGGTACCAGCCGCAATATGTCATCCCGCTGGCGGGCATGATCTTCTCCAATGCCATGAACACGGTAAGCCTTGCCGCGGAACGTTTCGAGTCCGACATGGCCGTTGTTGGAGATTATGTGCGTGCACGAGACAGTGCCTTTACCGCGGCCCTGATTCCTTCCATCAACACATTTTTTGCGGTCGGTTTGGTCGCTTTTCCAGGAATGATGACAGGCCAGATCCTGTCCGGAGTTTCCCCCCTGATTGCAGTCAAATACCAGATCGTCATCATGAGCGTCCTGTTTGGTTCCTCCGGGGCTTCTGCCGCCATTTACCTGTTTTTGCAGCGCGATGTCGCACCCCCTGCAGAAGGCATGAACCCCCGCCAAACCTAAGTGCTACACTAGGGGCGCCTTGTACTGTGCGCCTGTAGCTCAACCGGATAGAGCATCGGCCTTCTAAGCCGAGGGTTGCAGGTTCGAGTCCTGCCGGGCGCATAAAGGATACTTGGCGTGATATTCGATGATGGTCCGATTATCCAAGCAAATAGTCTGCGTTGCATGTGTAGCCGTGTTTGTGGCGGCCTGCGCAACCCCGCCGCCGACAAAGCAGTCGAACCTGTGTGCAGTTTTTGACCAGCATCCTGACTGGTACGATTATGCGCGTGCCTCAGCCAGAGAATGGGGCACGCCAATACACATTCAGATGGCGTTCGTGCGCCACGAGTCAAGCTACCGGTCTGATGCCAGACCGCCCTACAAATGGTTTTTGTTTATTCCGCTTGGGCGTGCATCGTCGGCCAAGGGCTATGCTCAGGCTCAGGACCCGGTGTGGGGGGAATATCAGGAAGAACGGGGCAGGTTTTTCAAGAGTCGCTCGGATATGGAGGACGCGCTTGACTTCATTGGTTGGTACAACTACAAAACATGGCGCGAACTCGGGATCTCCCGTACCGATGCCTACAACCTGTACCTTGCCTACCATGAAGGGAAAGGGGGGTACCGGCGTGGCACCTGGAAGAAAAAGGCGGGGGTACAGCGAACTGCAGCGCGGGTAAGAAACACTGCCCAACGCTATGCATCACAGCTTGCACGCTGCGAGATGGACTTCCGTTGCGACTCCTGGTACCAGGTCTGGCCTTTTTGCCGCTGATGCTCAAGGCCTAGCCCGCGCGACACTGTTCTGGGGTCAACTGGCATCACTTCCTTTGAGAAACTCGCCCCGGCAACCCGTAGAATAGCCAGGCGAGGGCAGGGGCAAGCAGCACGGCCCCGGACATGTTCGCAAGAAACATGAAGGTCAGTAACAGGCCCATGTCCGCCTGGAATTGCAGGCCTGAGAAAATCCAGGTGACAACACCAAGCGCCAAGGTCATCCCGGTGACCAGGACCGCACTACCGGTCACCGCCAGGGTCCCCCTAAAAGCATCCACCAGTGCGGCACCGGCGATAAGCCGTCGCCTCAGGTCACTAAAGATATAGATTCCGTAATCGACCCCGATCCCCACACCCAGGGCGGCCACCGGCAGAGTGGATACTTTCAGTCCGATTTCGAGTACAGCCATGAGGGCAAATGTGAGCGTGGTCACCAGGGCAAGCGGCACCACGACGCAAAGCGTGGCGCGCAGTGAGCGAAAGGCCAGCAGGCAAAGAGTGAGCACGGCACAATAGATCCATACCATCATTTCGACCTCGGCATCCCGGACCAAATCGTTGGTAGCCGCCATCACCCCAAGGTTTCCGGTGGCCAGGCGAAAACGCAAGTGCTCGTCGTCATGTGCCTTGGTAAATGCGTTGACTTCGGCCACCACACGATCAATGGTCCCGGCCCGGTGATCCGTGGTAAAAATCAATACCGGCATCACGGAGCAGTCGGCATTGAGCAGACCGGAGCCCGTTTCGATCGGCCCGGTGGACTGTACCAGCGTGGCGCTTGTCCTCGGCAGCGTACGCCATTTTGGGTGCCCCTCGTTGTAGCCTGCATTGATCTTGCGTGCCACTTTCGGCAGGGACAGGGAAGACTGCACACCCGGAACCTGGTCCATGCGCGTTGCAAAATCATCGATGCGGTCAAGTACGTCGAAATTGATGCAGGCGTCTGGACGAGTCTCCACGATGATCGTAAGGATATCCACGCCTACGGCGAAAAGCCGTGTAATGACCTCACTGTCGCGGTTGTAGCGGGATTCGGCACGTAACTCGGGTACACCCTCGTGTACGTCGCCAATCGCATAATGGCGCGCACCCTGGGCGCCAATGGCGAGCAGGATCGATGCCAACAGCAGGGTCCCTGCGGCATAGGGCCAGGCGGCCAGTTGCGCCAGTCGTTCCCACACTGGAGCGCTGCTCCGTGCCGCGCGCACCAGGCGTTCCTGGTATCTAGGGCCGGGGCGGGCATAGGACATCAGCACCGGCAGGAACAGGAGGTTCGTTAGCAGGATCGCCGCTACGCCGATGCTCATGGTGAGGGCGAGATCACGGATGATCTGGACGTCGATGATCAGCATCGTCAGAAAACCGGCCCCATCGCTGGCCAGTGCCACCGTTCCCGGAAGGATCAGCCGGCGAAAGGCGGTGCGGGCGGCCTCGTGGGCATCGGCTCCACTGCGGATCGCAGCGCCTGCGGCCGCTGACATCTGGACACCATGTGAAATGCCGATGGCCAGTACCAGGAAAGGGACCAGGATGGAAATCGGGTCAATGCTGAACCCAAACAGTGAAAGCAGGCCCAGTGTCCAGATCACGGCCACGATCGAGCACAGCATCAGCAACCCCGTGTATACGATCGAGCGGGTGAAGAAGTACACGGGAGCCAGGGACAGCACAAGAGCGATTGCGAAAAACAGCAACACCGTGCCAGCGTGGTCAGCGATATCGCCGACCATCTTGGCAAAGCCGATGATGTGGATATCAGTCTCGGGTCCCGAGTAACGGGCGCGCAGTTCCTCAAGAAGATGGGAAACTTCGATGTAGTCAAGCCGTTCACCGGTACGCGGATCGATCTCCACCAGTTCTGCACTCACCATGGCCGCAGACAGGTCGTTGGCGACCAGCCGCCCGATGATCCCTGCTTTTTGCACGTTGATCTGAACTTGTCTCACGTCGGCTGCCGTGCCCTGGTAATCAGGTGGTACTACATTGCCGCCTGCAAACCCGCCGCGAACGACTTCTACAAAACGAACATTGGGTGTGAACAGCGAACGAACCGAGGCCTTGTTGACACCAGGCAGAAAAAATACGGCATCGGTCACGGATCTTAAGGTTTCCAGAAACGGTGCCGAATAAATGTTCCCGGAGCGCGCACGCACGGCGATTAACAGGCGATTGGCTCCTCCAAACTCAGCCTGATGTTTCTCGAAGACCTGCATGAAAGGATGATTCGTGGGCAGGTGTTTCTCGAACCCGGCGTCGATTTCGAGGCGTGCAGCTGACAGCAGCAGTGCGAGACTGACCACCAGGAAGGTGGCGACCACCAGTGGCCGATGGTGAAAGAGCACCGCTTCAAACAGCTTTAGCCAGCGGTCCCTTGCCACGGTCGGTCTGCCGGTCCGTTATTGCCCGCGACCTTTTTCGGCGGGGAGGTTGTCTGACAGGTCCAGCAGCTGGATTCCTCCTTCACCGAACAGGAGCACGGTATCGGGGGAGGTCACCAGGATCTCCAGGATTGACTCGCTGTGAGTACGGGAGATGCGTTCAAATTTCCCAGTCGGGGTTTCCAGCAGCACAATGCCATCTGCACCGGCAATGATTGTACGATTGTCTGGCAGGAAAGCTGCATCGTAGAGGGATGTCGAGATGCCGGTTTCAAGCTGTTGCCATGATTTGCCTCCGTCCAGACTTTCCCGCAGAACCCCTTCTAGCCCGTAGGCCAGCACCCGATTCGCAGGCCCTGACTGGCATCCAAAAAATGTACCGTCCCAGCCGACATCCAGCCGGGCCCAGTCCTCCCCCCGGTTGTGCGATTTCAGCATCGTCCCGAATTCACCGCAGACAAAAAGGCTCCCGTCCGCGGCCTCATCGATGGCATAGAAATGGGCTTCCTGCGCGTCGATTTCATGGCGCGACCAACTGCGGCCATAGTCCGTCGTGAGCAATGCCAGCCCGTAGGCGCCAACTGCCAGGCCTCTTCCGTCCTGGCCGATCCACAGGTCAAACAGGGGTGTATCCAGCTCCGGGTCCGCATGGACCACAGTCCAGCCTGTTCCGGCAGTAGGACTTGAGAGGATCAGGGCATCGTGTCCGACAGCGACAAGGTGTCCCTCACGGGTTCCGGTGACTGCAGTCAACATACGGCGTACCGGCCCCCGTATCTGTTGCCATTGGTCACCGGATAATGTCCTGTGCACGATCAGGCCCCGTGTACCAACGGCGAGAATCCCATCCTGGGTCCGGGCAGCCGCATTGATCTGGCCGCAAGCCGGACAGGCCAGGATAGGTGCTCTTTCGTCCAGGGGTTCTGCGCGGGGGAGGGAGGAAGCCGTTGCAGCCGAAATCAGAAGCAGGGCAAGCGCCAGCGGGTGCCGCACCGAGGGGTGGTCCTTTTTTGTCTAGCGACGGCCGTGCTGGCGTAATGCTTCGGGGGTGAACAGGCTGCGTGCCAGCGTGTGGTCAAACCGGCCAGGTTCGAATTCGTTGCTCAGTCCCTGGACAAGGTAGCGCCCGTTCTGTAGGTCGTACACCGCCGTGGCCGTGGCCCAGGTAAGGGGCACCTCGTAGTAGTTGAGCGTGTGTGCCTCGCTGACCCGCCAGATTTCACCACGCCCGTCGTACTGGTCCGCGATGGCGATTTGCCAGCTGTCCTCATCCAGGAAAAAGGTGCGCCGCGCATAGATATGCCGCATGCCCTTTTTCAACCGCGCCTCGACCACCCATACGCGGTGCAGTTCGTAACGTGTCAGGTCCGGGTTGAGATGCCCAGGCTGGAGGATATCATCGAAACGGTTCTGGTCGCTGTGCAGCCGGTAGCTGTTGTACGGGATATAGAGTTCTTTCTTGCCCACCAGCGTCCAGTCATAACGGTCCGGTGCACCGTTGAAAATATCGGACTGGTCATTGGTGCGCTGCCCGTCCGAGGCTGTGCCTGGATTGTCGTAACCGACGTTGGGTGCCCGGCGGACCCTGCGCTGTCCTGGATTGTAGGACCAGGCCTTGCGTGGCTCGGCAGCCTGGTTGAGGGTTTCATAGACCAGCAGCAGCTGCCCGGCCAGCCGGGGCGGCGACAGGACCTCCTGGCGGAAGTAGGCAAGCTTGTTGTCAATGGTCGAGACGGTGGCTCCCGGCTGGTGATAAGGCCAGAGGATGTCCTCCTTGAGGCGCACCATGACATATGCCCCGTCCGCCGTGGGAATCGCCTGGCCGGACGCCGTGCTCATGGTCGTGCCGCGGTAGCGAAGCAGGTGATTCCAGACCGCTTCCAGCCCGTTTTGCGGAATCGGAAACGGAATGCCTTCGGCAGCATTCAGCACGCCGTTGCCCTGCTCGGTCAAGGTGGCTGTGGTGGCATTGGCAACGGTACGCTCGTAGATTCGTTGCGGCAAGGATGCCGTGCGCCGGCTCGGATAGACGGGCATGCGAAATGTATCCGGGTAACGGTGAAAGAGTGCGATTTGCCCGGGAGAGAGATGAGCCTCATGCTCATGCACGTTCTTGGCGGTGATCACAAACAGCGGTTTGTCCTCGGGAAACGGGTCTGGGTGATGCATGCCTGGCTGATACCCCTTCGGTGGCCGGGTGATACCTCCCTGCCAGGGTGGGATGGTACCAGCGGCATTGCCTGCAGCCTCGGCACCCAGCGGGGTCAAATCGGAACCGAGCCGGGCTGCCGACTCGGCCGAGACCTCGGCGGACACGGGCAGGCCTGTGCAGGCCAGCAGTACCAGCGATACCAGTACTGGCAGGCTTTTCTGGCGTGCTGTTATGTATCTCATGTCATCCGTTCTCCACCTCTCGTTCAAAAGGAATAGTTCATTGTGAACGCGAGGAAGTCACGATCGTTCAGCAGGTTGGCTGCACCCCCTCCGAACGAGTTGGTGTAGGACAGGCCTGCGCGCCAGGAATGCAGGTAACCTGCATTGATCGATAGCGTGACCGTTTTCCGGTCTTCGATGAAATTGCCGATGGGTGTCGGCGCCGTCCCGTTCACGTCATGCGAGAAGGCAATCTGCGGCGAGAGACTGACCGGACCCACTGCATTGTTGTAGGTCATGCGCAGCAAGGCGCGGTACCCCCAGGAGAACGAATCGGCAAAGCCTCCCTCCTGGGTGGCAGGCTGTATGCGCGCCTGCGTGAAGAGGGGGTTGGCGCTGGTCCATGTGCCGGCAGCCTCATAGCGGAGTTCTGAGCGTTTTTCCAAGCCCTGCACCCGGGTAAACCCCGCCTCGGCCAGGAACACGGTCTGGCTTGATCTGAGCATGGGAATCGGGCCCACTACTTTGGTGAGTGCCAACGAGCCCTGCAGCACGTCCTTGCGGCGAAAGCCCTGTAGTTCCTGGCCCGGGTCCAGGGCACCGGTCTGGCTCAGGCTCAGCAGGCCTCCTGCCTGCTGCAGCTGCTGCAGGCCTGCTGCGAGTGGCGCAGGGGCACCGTTTGGCACTTGCACCAGTCGTAAAGGTGAGAGCGAGGAGTAGAACAACTCGGTCGTATCGATTTGCAAAGGCTGGTCCCGGCGATAGGAGATCTCGGCTTGGAACGCGAAACCGCTGGTACCGATCTCGGTGTTGATGCTGGCACCCATGAGGTCGATGTCTTCCGGAAATTCCCGGAAATAACGGATGGACCCGGCAAAACCCTGGGGTGTGAAAATGGCTTGCGGCTGGCCTGCCTGAACAGACACCAGCGGCAGGCGGCTGTGGATGCGGGCATAGTAGAGACCCAGTTCTGCATCGTTCAGGAACGGAGAGAAGTAGCGCAGCGCAAGGCCAAACTGGCCATGGTCGTCCGCGTCGCGGTCGCTCGCCCTTGGTACCCGGGAGCATCTAAGGGGGCAGCTCGGGTCTGGCGCATCGTCATTGTCATCCGCTGCGCCTGGCACGCCGAATCCGAAATGTACGGTTTTGCCTCCCGGACTGCCCGCATCACTGGTGGAGAAAAACGTGCCTGCCGGCTCGAGTTCGGTGTGCGCCGAGCGGAACTGGTAGAAGCTTTCGACAAACAGGCTATCAGTGAGACCAAGTCGCAGGTTGGCAGCCGTGATGGGTTTGAGTACATCGCGAATTTCCGCACCGGCCACGCGAAGCTTGGAGCTGTCCACGGGATTGATCGAGTTGAGGCCGTTGCGGATAAAGACGCTTTCCCCCCAGTGGATCACCTGGTCGCCTGCGCGGATCGAAAGCGGCACACCGCCCAGGTTGAACTGGCCATCGAGGTAGGCGTCCAGCAGCTCGAAATCGTACCCAGCATAACCTTTGGCGCTGCGAGACAGGCGCGTGCGGTCGGTGTGCTCATCCGCGATGGCATAGTCGTAAAAGTACAGGGCGCGCGCGAAAATACCCAGATTCCCGCGGTTGAGCTCGAGTTCATGCGTGATCTTGGTGTTGGCGGAGACGAAGTCGCCCGTGTCGTAGTTGAGATTGCCATCATCCTCGTTGATGGACCAGGCCGAGCCGCCATTGGATACGGCGATCAGGTTGTTTTTTCGTCCCTGGGTGCGAATCGCGGCCCCAACCGAGACCGTGGTGTCGAAATACCCCGTGATGCCAGATGCACTGCCCGGTAACTCAACGGCGGTGGCTTGAAGCGGAAGCAGGCAGGCCAGTACCAGCCCTGCAGTGAAGGCTGCCCGCCGCTTCAGGGAATTTTCTGGCATTTCTTCTTAGACTCCCCTCGGGTTGTTGCAGCCTGGCCTCGTGTGATGCTGCCCCCCGTCCTGTTGCAGTAACGATACCGCAGTGACCGTCATGCGGCAAACCAAGGCCAGAAATCTGTGACCGGAGATCGTATATGCCTGTGGTAGCTGGCCGGTTTTCAGTCACATTTTTCGGCAGTCAGTTGTTCCAGGCCCGTTTGCTCACGTGGCGTGTGGTGCAGGTCGTACCGTGCCGTGATGCGCATGAACCTCAGCAGGTACTCGCAGTGAAACTGTGCATCGGGTGGAAGCCACGCAAGAGGCCCCTTCGCGCCCTTGTCCTGGTTCACGAAAGCCTCGACCACTAAAAGGTTTGCAGGGTCGTTCATGAAACGCCTTTGCTTTTCAGGCTCCCAGCGGTCCGCGCCCCGTCTCCAGGCGTAGTAAAGCGGAACGAGGTGATCGATTTGCAGGCCTTGTGCATGGGTGTGGGTCATACCGGTATACGGGTCTTCCCACTGCCCCTGGATAACCCGGCACCCGTTTTTCGACAAGCGGACAGGGGCTCTGGACAGGTCGATCAGGTGCTCATGGCGTGTGTTCTGACAGTCGCCGTCCGCATCTGCCCATCCGCCGAACTCGTCTCGATCATAGAGTCTGGATGGCGGCCGGCTGGCGTGAGACTGGGGTTGCGTTTTGCCGGCGGTCGAATCGTGCCTCTGCGATGCGGAGCATTGTCCTTGTCCACGTTTGGGGTGCCGCCCTCCACTGGCAAGACAGGCGTCGATGGAATCAAAGGCGGTATAGTTTGAGGTGCGTGCGTAATAGTGTCCACCAGGGCAGTGGCAGATGCCGGATTTCGACTTCTTTATCAGCTGTTCTGCAGCATTTGCTGAACCAGCCATGACAGCGAGTACAGTGGCAACAATCAGCCACTGTAAAGCGGTTCTCCATACCTGACCCTCGCTCACGACTCTTTCATTCAGTCATCTCTAGAGGCATTGTATACTGGGAGACAGGCAGCCGTAGCGTAACTTCAATTCTGTGCCAGCCCGTCCTTATAGAACCCTACGAATTTCAGGAGAGGTCCATAATCGCCTTGGTCAGCATCTCTCAAGGCATCGATATAGGCTGTACGACCTCTCGGATCGGCCTGCAGATCGAAGCTGCTGTTGCCGACTACCTAGGCATGCTTCAGGCTGAGCTGACAGGTAATTCAGTAGTTAAAGCAGTGCACAATCGGATGCTTCAGGCACAGATCGGCCGCTCGAAAGGCTCAATTGAATACAAGCATCAAAATATCAGTGCTGTCCTCGAAAAACTT
>CAZTNC010000013.1:0-32454 GCA_964614915.1 uncultured Thiotrichales bacterium | reverse complement strand
CCACTGGCCCGCGCGGTCGCCCTTCAGCGGGTGCAGCCGGAAGCCTGGCGCGTCGTCGCGCTCGTACAGCGCCCGCAATCCCTTGGCCTGATCTTCATGATGTGCTATAGCGTGCCACGTTACACGCCGCAAGCATCCGTTACGCTGTCGCCGACGGTGCGGGCCGAGTGAATGACGCTGACGGCAAGCAAGACTTCCTGCATTGCTTTGTTACCTCTTGCTTCCTATAGTGCCGCTCGGAAGCCGCGCGACGGCCCGGGGACTGTCTCCGTAAGTGCGCGGCGGGCGCTGCCGCTCAAGCGCGGCTCGGGCCAAGTGCCGATGGCAAAACGACTTTCATTGCCTGACGGTTTGAGTAGTCAGGAAGCGCGGCAGGGACGCCATTCGGTGCGTTGGTGTCACATCCCGCGCACCAGTACAGATTGTTCACTAACGCCAGGTTGCAATTCATCCAATGACTTGATCCAGCCGCTCCACCAGGTCTTCTGCTCTAAGGTGCGTGTAGCGCTTGAGCATCTGCATCGACTTGTGACCGGAGATCGCGGACACCTCCTGATCCCCCAGCCCCGCCTCGACCAGGCGCGAGACCGCCTCGTGGCGCAGATCATGAAAGCGCAGGCCTTTAATGCCGGCTCTCTTCAATGTACGAACCCAGGCAGGCCTGAACTCGTAGGGGCGGCGGATGCCGTCCCGCCCAGGCTCGCCCCAGAAGATGAGGTCCGTGTCCAGAGGACGCACCGGATGGTTGAGTGCCGCACGGAAGACATCTGTCGCCTGTCTTGTAAGTGGAACCGTTCTTGCTGATCCGTTCTTCGTTTCAGTGAGGTGTACGGTGCGCTTGTCCAGGTTTACCTGCTTTCGGGTCAGGGACCTGATCTCCCCGGACCGCATGCCCGTGTACAGGGCAATGCGGGTAATCCAACCCAGCATGGGGTTGGGATATGCATCACAGGCTTCGAATAGTAATGTTTCCTCATCCTTGTGCAACCTGCGATCACGACCTTTTCCAGGGCTGGGTTTACGGATGTTGGCCACCGGGTTGTAGAGCAGGCCCACCCGCCATTCCTTGATGGCGATGGTGAAGAGATGCGAGAGCAGAGCCAGCTCCAGGCGCACCGTGTTGTTGGACATGCCGATCCCCAGCCGTGCATCTCGATACTCGGCAACCAGGTCTGGTGTCATGGCAGACAGGCAGTAGCTTCCCAAAGCCTTCTTTAGAGGTTTGGCCCTTTTCTGTTCACAATATTCCGTAGCGGGGCGCTTGGTAGAAGAGACTTCACGCAGGTAGCGGTCCAGTGCACGTGTTAACAGAATACGGTCGGACTCTGCCCGGTCGATGTACACCCCGCGCACCATCTCGTCCTCGGTGCGCCGTGCCCAGTCCTGGGCATCGCGTTTGGTACGGAAGGTCTTGATCGTGGCTGGCCAGCCGCGCCTGCGGATCATCGCTTTCCAGGTGTTCGAGGGGGTCTTGGTAATCGTTGCCATGGGCCATTCCAGTATAAGTGTACTGAAATTGTACCGAATGACACAGTGATTGTAAAACTGACTAAGTTATTCTTCAATAAATAATTGATTTTATTGGCTCCCCGGGACGGGCTCGAACCGCCGACCTAGTGATTAACAGTCACCCGCTCTACCAACTGAGCTACCGGGGAATAGAAGACGAGAAATGGTAACGACCTGCTATACGTAGGTCAATGTCAGGCTATGATCCTACTCGGCAAATTACATACCTAGTTGGCCTCAACCTCAAGTCAAGCTAATCTGTCCGAACTGGCTCAAAACTCCTTAAGGCGAGCAGCAGCTTGTTTCAATGTATCCATACTGGTTGCATAGGAGATGCGCATATACCCAGGTGATCCGAATGCTGTACCGGGTACTCCGGCAATCCCTGCCTGATTCAGCAAGTGCTCTACAAAACCCACATCGTCTGAAACGTTTTCGGTTTTCTCAATTAGACCGTCAATGTTGGGAAAGCAATAAAATGTTCCATCGCCTTGCAAACAGTGGATGCCATCGATTTCATTCAGCGCTCCGACAATGAAGTCATGTCGCTTTTCAAACTCATCACACATGTCTGACACAAAACCCTGATCCTCAGTCAGGGCAGCTTCTGTTGCCGCCTGAGAAATGGAACTCGGGTTGGATGTGCTCTGGGACTGTATTTTGGTCATGGACTTGATCAGCACTTCCGGACCTGCTGCATAACCAATGCGCCAGCCTGTCATCGAATAAGCCTTGGAGACCCCATTCAACACCAGAGTGCGGTCTTTGAGTGAAGGGGTTGTATTCAGGATGTTCGAGAACACCTGTCCACGAAACAGGATGTGCTCGTAAATGTCATCACTGATCACAAACACCTGCGGGTGCTTTTCCAGAACCTCACCCAAGGCACTCAACTCTTCCCTTGTGTAGGCCATGCCCGTTGGGTTGGACGGGCTGTTGATGACCAACAGCTTGGTCCTGGGGGTGATCTTGCTCTCTAGGTCTTCAGCAGTGATCTTGCAGCGGTTCCCGGCTCGGCTCGGAATAGTCATCGGTTCACCGCCTGCCAGTAGCACGATATCCGGGTAGGACACCCAGTAAGGGGCCGGAATCAATACCTCGTCCCCCTCATTTAAAAGTGCTTGGCACAGATTGTAGAGCACCTGCTTGGCTCCGGTGGAGATCATGACTTCACTAGGGGTGTACTCAAGACCGTTATCACGTCGGAACTTCTCGATCACTGCTTCCTTGAGGGATGCAGTCCCTGCCACGGCCGTGTATTTGGTTTGTCCTGCACGCATGGCAGCAATGGCCGCCTCCTTGATGTGTTCGGGCGTGTCGAAGTCCGGCTCGCCGGCTGCAAGATTCAGGATGTCCCCGCCTTCTGCGCGAATTTGATTCGCCCGTGCCGTTATGGCTAAAGTGACGGAGGGTTGAATCCGGGATACCCGCTTTGCGAGTGAATATTGCACTATGTCTCCTGGTCAGGGTTTTGGAATTTCGGAACGCTGCACTTTGGCAGCACCGGGTAGAGTATACGGGGCCTGTCAAATGCAGATAAGCCCCAAAAAGGGAAACTATGTACCAGCCATTTAAAATCGTTACCGACTTTGCGCCGGCAGGTGACCAGCCCAGTGCCATCCAGGCGCTGGTCGACGGGTTGAACGACGGGCTGGCCCACCAGACGCTGCTTGGGGTCACCGGTTCAGGCAAGACCTTCACCATTGCCAATGTCATCGAACAGGTGCAGCGGCCGACGATCATTCTGGCGCCCAACAAGACACTGGCAGCACAGCTGTACGGGGAGATGAAGGAGTTCTTCCCCCAGCATGCAGTGGAGTATTTCGTGTCCTACTACGACTACTACCAGCCCGAGGCCTATGTGCCGGCAAGCGATACCTTCATCGAGAAGGACGCCTCCATCAACGAGCACATCGAGCAGATGCGCCTGTCTGCCACAAAGGCCCTGTTCGAACGTCCGGATACGGTCATCGTGGCCACCGTATCCGCCATTTACGGGCTGGGTGATCCAAAAGCCTACCTGAACATGGTCATGCACCTTGATCGCGGCGACCGAATCGACCAGCGCAAGCTGCTGCGCCGCTTGGCCGAACTCCAGTACTCGCGCAACGACACCGAATTGCGCCGTGGCACCTTCCGGGTACGCGGCGAGGTCATAGACGTTCACCCGGCGGACTCCGAGCGTGAGGGCATCCGCATCGAGCTTTTCGACGAGGAGATCGAGCACCTGAGCTACTTCGATCCGCTCACTGGCGAGATCACCCACCGGGTGCCGCGCCTGACTATCTATCCGAAGACGCACTACGTGACCCCGCGCGAGATCCTGCTCAATGCCATTGAGCAAATCAGGGAGGAACTCAAGCAGCGTCTGGAGGAGTTGAATGCTGCCAACCGCCTGGTGGAGGCACAGCGCCTGGAGCAGCGCACACGCTTCGATCTGGAGATGATCCAGGAAATCGGCTACTGCGCGGGCATCGAGAACTATTCGCGCTACCTTTCCGGGCGTGCCGCAGGCGAGCCACCCCCCTGCCTGCTGGACTACCTGCCGGACAATGCCCTGATGGTGATGGACGAAAGCCATGTGTCCGTGCCCCAGTTTGGTGGCATGTACCGGGGGGACCGCTCACGCAAGGAGACCCTGGTGGAGTACGGCTTTCGCCTGCCATCAGCCCTGGACAACCGCCCCTTGCAGTTCGAGGAGTTCGCAGCGCTTGCCCCGCAGATGATCTATGTCTCGGCCACGCCGGGCCCCTACGAGATGCAAAAATCCGATGTTGTCGCCGAGCAGGTGGTACGTCCAACGGGACTGGTGGATCCCGAGATCGACGTGCGCCCCGTTACCACCCAAGTAGACGACGTGCTTTCCGAAATCAACGACTGCGTTTCACGGGGCGAGCGCGTGCTGATTACCACACTGACCAAACGCATGGCAGAGGATTTGACCGAGTATCTGGACGAGCACGGGGTGCGGGTGCGCTATCTGCATTCCGACATCGACACCGTGGAGCGAGTGGAAATTATTCGTGGACTGCGCAATGCCGATTTTGACGTGCTGGTCGGCATCAACCTGTTGCGCGAGGGACTGGATATTCCGGAAGTCTCGCTGGTTGCAATCCTGGATGCGGACAAGGAGGGGTTCTTGCGCTCAGAGCGCTCCCTGATCCAGACCGTGGGGCGGGCTGCACGGCATCTTCATGGCCGTGCCATCATGTACGCCGATGAGGTGACGGGCTCCATGCAGCGTGCCATCGATGAAACCAACCGCCGCCGCGACAAGCAGATCACGTTCAACCAGGAACATGGCATCACCCCCCGGGGGATCACCAAGAAAGTACCGGACATCATGGAAGGTGCGCGCAAATCGCCTTCTGAACGGGCGATCTACAGAACCCGCCTTGAGGACGTTGCAGACAGCACGGAATATCTGGCCCTGACTCCCGAGCAGGGTATGAAAAAGATCAAGCAGCTTGAGCAGAGAATGTATGAGCATGCACGGAATCTGGAATTTGAAGAGGCGGCCAAGGTCCGCGATGAACTCTTCCACCTGAAAGACGTGGTGTTGGGCAAGCCGCAACGCAAGGCTAGCTAACTCTTTTGCAGTTGTTGAGGTTAAATCGCGAGACGCGGCAGGCCGGTTTCTCTCGGCAAGGTACCGGAACGAAGCGTTCTGTGGTAGTTTCCCTATCCGAACTAGGCGCGTAGCTCAGTTGGTTAGAGCATCACCTTGACATGGTGGGGGTCGTTGGTTCGAATCCAATCGCGCCTACCATTTCAAAATAATCGCTGCAGCCCGGCACAGCCCCCTTATTCCGTGGAGATGAGCCACCGCTGCGGGATGGTCATTACTTTCAGCGTGGAATAATCACCTCAGATCAAACCCGTAAATCGCTTGAAATAATCAGTCAGTTTGCCCAGCGCCGCTTGCTTTTTCTCTGCGTGGCCGCCAGTCTTCCCGAAACGTGAAACAGGTGGCAGAATCTTTGTGATTGCAGTACCGGAGGCTGCGACCTCGCCGTCTCGGAACGCATTTTCCATATATAGTTTCGTTTCGTCGGCTTTCAAGCCTTCTTCTGCAATGATCTGATCAAGTTCCTCTGACATTTTGGCTGAAATAAAGGCAGCCCATTCGGTTTCAACCTTGCCTTCTGCGGAAACGGAATCCACGAATTGTTCAATTAAGTCTTTCTTGCTACGCAGGCTGGGGCTGGCGTTGACCGTTCGCGCGATGGTGGCCCGGATTTCCTTGTCCTCGCCGGAGCCTTTCTTCTCAAGATACTGTTCGACGAGTATTAGGATATAGTCAACGTTGATCTCGACCTGCTTGATCAACTCGATCTCGAACACCACGTCATCGTTGATCGACTCCTTTTCGGCTTCCACTGTGGCGCGGAACTCGGCGTACAGATTCAGATACCGACTCTGGTAATCCTGAAAATCACGCTCGCTCAGGATTTCGTTCCCGGCAAAGTCGTCGAACGACGTTAGGATATTCTTCAGCCGAAGGATCGAGCCAAACACTTTGATGAATTCGATTTGCGCTGCTTCACCGACAATCGGTTGGCTGAGAGGGTAATTTCCAGCCAGTTTTTCGACACGCTCCTGATACTCGCCGTAGTACTCGGCGTAGGGCTTCAACAGCACGATACTCTTGGCGTCCTTGTTGCCGAACAGGGCAAGGGCATCATTGGTTTCCTGCTCGAGATCGCGGAAGGATACGATGTTGCCGTAGGTCTTGATCGAATTGAGGATGCGATTTGTGCGGGAGTAGGCCTGGATCAGGCCGTGGTCGCGCAGGTTCTTGTCTGCCCACAGCGTGTTGAGCGTAGTGGCGTCGAATCCTGTAAGGAACATGTTGACCACGATCACAAGGTCCAACTCACGTTTTTTCAGCCGGAGCGACAAGTCCTTGTAGTAGTTCTCAAACTTGTCGGCGGAGGTGTCGAAGCTTGTGTCGAACAAGTCGTTGTAGTCCTGGATCGCTCCATCCAGAAAATCACGCGAGTTTTGATCGAGCCCGCCTGTCTCGAATTCCTCTTCACCCAATAGTCCTCCAGCTTCTTCCTCGTTGGCAGCGTAGCTATAGATCAGACCTATCCTGAGGCGCTGCACTGCAGGCAAGTCTTTCTCCTGCTTGACGAATTCCGCGTAGTAGCATTTTGCAGCGTCTATTGAGGCGGTTGCGAAAATCGAATTGAATCCGGCAAGCCGCTTTCCAGAATGGCGGTAGCTTGCACCTCGTCTGGTTTTCTGATCGAAGTGCTCGCGGATGTAGTTCACCACCTGGGTTACTCGTTCCGGGTCGAGCAAGGCCCGCTCGGTGTTGATAGCCGATACCTGTTTGTCTTTTACGCCCGGCAGGGTTTTGATCGTGTTGATGTAGTCGATGCGGAAAGGGAGGACGTTCTTGTCATTGATTGCATCGACTATGGTATAGGTGTGCAGTCTGTCACCGAAAGCCTGCCCGGTTGTACGCATATAAGGGTTCCCGTGAGAGCTGGCGTTGTCGGCGAAAATCGGGGTGCCTGTGAAGCCGAAAAGGTGGTAACGCTTGAAAACACGGGTGATGTCCGTGCGCATGTCACCAAACTGGCTGCGGTGGCATTCGTCAAATATCAGCACTACGTGGGCGCCATAGGTTGGGTGATTTCTGTTTGTCGCGACGAACCGACTGAGCTTTTGGATGGTTGTGATGATGATGCGAGCCTTCGGATCTTCGAGTTGCCTTTGCAGTACTGCGGTTGAGGTATTGGAATTGGCGGCGCCTTTTTCAAAGCGCTCGTATTCGAGCATCGTTTGATAGTCAAGATCCTTACGGTCTACGACAAACAGCACCTTGTCTATCTCTGGCAGTTTCTGCACAAGTTGTGCCGCCTTGAAACTCGTCAAGGTCTTGCCGCTTCCAGTGGTATGCCAGATATATCCACCAGCAGCCGCGGTTCCCAGTTGCTGGTGGTTAGTGCTCGTTGCGATGCGTTGCAGAATTTGCTCGGTTGCTGCGATCTGGTACGGCCGCATCACAAGCAGCTTGTGATCCACGTCAAACACGCAATAGCGAGTCAGGACGTTCAACAGCGTGTGCTTGGCGAAGAAGGTTGTGGTGAATCCGGTCAACTCGGCGATGGGTTGGTTTTTTGCATCGGCCCACCAGCTTGTGAACGAAAAACTGTTGGAAGTCTTGCGACGCGAGCGTTTGCCGCGTTGTTCAGCAAGGTGTTCGTCGCGCACTGTGTTGCTGTAGTACTTGGTCAAGGTGCCGTTACTGATGACGAACAATTGCACATACTCGAATAGGCCCGAGCCCGCCCAGAAGCTGTCGCGTTGGTAGCGATTGATCTGGTTGAAAGCTTCGCGGATGTCCACGCCTCGGCGCTTGAGTTCTACATGCACCATGGGTAAACCGTTGACGAGAACCGTCACATCGTAGCGGTTTACACGGCTGCCCTCTGCTTCGTATTGGTTAATGACCTGCAGACTGTTGTTGTGGATGTTCTGCTTGTCGATCAGGTAGATGTTCTTGGATGTACCGTCATCGCGCTTCAGAACCTGAATGTGGTCTTCCTGAATTCGCTTTGTCTTTTCCAGGATGCCATCATTGGCTCCCGCAATACTGCCACCAAAGAGCCGGTCCCATTCGGCGTCGGAAAACTTGATCTTATTCAGTTTCTCCAGTTGCTGGCGCAGGTTGGCTGTCAGTTTGGCCTCAGAAGTGATCAGCAGATACTCGTAAGCCTGGGATTGCAGTTGCTTGATGAATGCCTTTTCGAGTTCGGCCTCGGACTGGTAGGCCGTTTCTCGAACTTCTTCAATTTCGAATTCCGCGACAACGGTGCTTTCGCTTGAAAGCGCGACCGGCTCAAAGTGCCAAGGTTTCGCGTCATCGTTCATGCGGCTTCCCTGAACGTGAGCAGCTGGTCACGGTAGTACTCGTATTGCCGGCGGCGTGCATTGATTTCCGCAGGTAGACCGGTTGACAAGTCATTCACCAACGCATTGAATTTATCAAGTACAGTGACGACTTCGTGCTGTACCTCAATAGGTGGAACTGGAATTCGTAGCTTGGAAAATGTCCTGATCCATTGACGTGCATGATCCTGCGGTGAGCAGGTGATCGTTTTCATCGCATAGTAAATGTATCGGAAATCTACAGAAATATCGTGCTTAGGCGTCAACATCTTCATGGCTGAAGACTTAGCCTTAAAAGGGAAGTCGACCCACTTAAAAGCGGTCGTGAAATCGTCGAAGATAATAGTTGGTCTATCGTTAGAGGCTTGATAAATCCCATCTTTTTCCCGAGTGTATCCAAGAATAAAGGTTCGTCCCGCAGTAAGTACTGGTATGGCATAATTTTCGTCATAGTCAGTTGATTCCACGAGATACTTACTCGGTTGTTCATAATCAAGTAGTTCGCCCAGTTCCTTGATCTCTATGCTAGATTCCGGACACCATATTATCTGCCTGCCTGCCTGCCTGTGCTCATCAAAACGCAAGAGCGCGTCGCGGTAGTACTGGTACTGCCGCCGACGCGCCTCCAGTTCCGCCTCCAGTTCCGCCTCCAGTTCCGCCTCCAACTTATTGAACCTATCAAGCACTTTCACGATCTCACGCTGTACTTCGATAGGTGGGACAGGGATGTGGAACTTGGCCATGCTCTTGCTAGAGACTCGTTTTACCTTGGCCCCAATGATGTGGCGTGTTTTCTGTGACTGGAATTGCTCAGACTGAAAAAAGTACGCAACATACTTTGGCTCAAGCGAATGGCTATATATGTGGGCATCACCGCTGATGGCGATGTCGTCCTTACCCAGCCAGGCGACAGCTTTGCAAACATCCTCGTCATTTTCGCTCGTAGTTGCGATAACGAGATCGCCGTTCTTTGCTTTTCGTAGTCGATTGGCTAATTCTGGTGAGACGAATGACTTCGTTTCAGTCGCCCAGATGCCGTAATGCGTGTAGATCTGCCCGTAGTGGATTGCTCCAATGCCATGCTCAGCGAGGTCCTTCTTCTGAAGGCTATTGCCCCTTGAAAAGATACCTACATCGCCGAGTGTTTTGAAATTGACACCCTTTGGACAAAACGCGGCTATCAATTTATCAACCCGGCTCATGACTTTTCTCTGGTACTGATTTCCTTCTGAGCGGCTTTCACGGTCTCCAAATAGGCCGTTTTGACTTCGGAGGATTGTTCGGAAAGTTTGGCTCGACACTTGGGGTATTCGGTCGCGGCTTTGTCCATAGTCTGTCGATGACTCATTTTGTTCGCACCGTCCCGCTGGTAGAGAATGATCTCCCCACCAGGTGGTTCGCTCATGCCTGATCTCCTTCCAAATCTGCAATGATGGCGTTAATTTCCGTGCGAAGCTCCGACTGCCTTACCACGATGCGGGCGATTTCGGCATTAAGCACACCGATGTCCACGGCTTCGCGAGTGTCCTCTTGCTCGACATAAGAGGACACGGAGATGTTGTAACCGTTCTCGGCAATCTCGTTGTTGTCCACGAGTTGGGCGAAGTGCTCTACGCCCTCCTCTTTAGTAAAGGCATCGAGAATTTTTTGCTGGTGTTCCGGCATGAGCTTGTTCTTATTGCCGCTGCGCGTGAACTCGTTTGATGCGTCGATGAACAGGGTGGTGTTGTTGAGTTTGGACTTCTTCAGCACGATGATGCAGGTGGCAATGGTCGTGCCGAAGAAAAGGTCCGGCGGCAGTTGGATGACAGTATCGATGTAGTTGTTGTCGATCAGATATTTGCGAATCTTCTGTTTGGCACCGCCGCGATAGAGCACGCCCGGGAATTCAACGATAGCCGCCGTGCCGTTCACCGCTAGCCAGGACAGGATGTGCATCGTGAAAGCGAGATCCGCCTTGCTTGGCGGCGCAAGCACGCCCGCCGGGGCATAGCGCGGGTCGTTGATCAGCAAAGGATTGTTCTTGCCTTCCCACTTGATGGAATACGGTGGATTTGAAACGATCGCCTCGAAAGGTTCATCGTCTTGGTGAACCGGATCAGTAAGCGTATCGCCATGGGCAATATCGAATTTCTCAAAATTGATGTCGTGCAGGAACATGTTGATCCGGCACAGGTTGTAGGTGGTGAGGTTGATCTCCTGCCCAAAAAAGCCCTGTCGCACCTTCTCATGGCCGAGAATCTTGGCGAACTTAAGCAGCAGCGAACCGGAGCCACAAGCGGGGTCGTATACCTTGTTGACTTCGGTCTTGCCAATCACGGTAATGCGTGCGAGCAGCTCGGAAACCTCCTGCGGAGTGAAAAACTCGCCACCGGATTTGCCGGCGGTGGAGGCGTACATCGTCATTAGGTATTCATAGGCATCGCCGAATAGGTCGATGGTGTTGCCGGTAAAGCCAGCACCGTTGCTGAGTGGAAGATCGCCGATGGCGTCAAGCAGTTTCACCAGCTTGTCGTTGCGCTTGGGCACCGTGTCCCCCAATTTCTTGCTATTGACGTCCAGGTCGTCAAACAAACCCTTGACGTCGTATTCGCTGTCCGCGCCGATGGCAGAACCCTCGATGTCGGCAAATATGCGGCTCAGAGTTTCGTTGAGGTTGGCGTCGTTCCGTGCCCGTGCCCGCACATTAACGAAAAGTTGGGAGGGCAGGATGTAGAAACCTTTTTCCCGAACAGTCTCTTCGCGGCCAAATTCTGCTTCAGAATCACTCAAACGCGCGAAATCGAAACCCGACTCGCCTGCATTGCGCTCCTGTTCATTGAGGTAACTGGTGAGATTCTCGGAGATGAAGCGATAGAATAGCATGCCGAGCACGTAGCTCTTGAAATCCCAGCCGTCCACGCTTCCCCGCAAGTCGTTGGCGATGCGCCAGATGGTCTTGTGGAGCTCCGCACGTTCAATTTCCTTGTGATCGGTCATTCCGCCTTTTTCTCGTCAGGTCTATGCTACTGTTCAGTCGCGCTTCGCTAGGGAGTCTGAGCAGTTTCGTCTTTGTTGTTGGCGGCCATTATAGACAAAACAGTATCATCCAGCGGAAAGTTAGGTTCCTCCTCCGAATGAGGAGTTTGCGATGAAGGGAGGATGTGTCCAATGTTTTGGCATAGGGTGAGGATGTTGCCCGTGCTTACTCTTCCCCTTAAACTTGGCCCAGCTTCTGAAGGGACAATTTAGAACTTGTTTGTCGGCGCTCTATGAAGAGGTACAAAGAGAAACAGGATTCACTTAAAACAATCGAAGATAGTAAATTAGGATTGTGATTCGGATTTTGCCAGTTCAGCGAACATGCAGAGTCTAGGGGCAACTGGATTATCTGTCAGTCGATAACTTCCTATAAGTCAGATGATTATGGTTGTCTTTCGATAGGAATCGCACCTACCAGTACCACAAAAAGGACCACACCATATGCCAGGCTATGCAAATATCACAAGACTGATCACTCGTCTTGTAGAAATTGATCTTTCTGAAAGCAGTGAACAGGCTACGAGAGAAATCATAGTCAATCCGATGATCGATGCACTAGGTTGGGATACCTTCAATCCGCATGAGGTCGCTCGCGAACACCCAGTGACGGGCGGCCGCGTAGACTACTGCCTTCAATTAAAAAAGAAAAACCGCGTGTTCGTTGAGGTGAAACGGGTTGGTACAGATCTTGAGGACCACCAAGAACAGTTACTGCGCTACGCATTTGATGGAGGCGTGCGATTAGCAGTCCTCACGGATGGTTTGGTTTGGTGGCTCTATTTGCCTATGGCTGGTGATAATTGGTTGCAACGCCGATTCGCTAAAATATCATTCCATAAGCAAAAACCTGCGGAAGCGGCTCAGGAACTGCATCGCTTCCTCAGCCGAGATCAACTAAGCAGCGGTGTAGGGCTGCGTGAGGCTGAGGACGAGTTTAAAAACCAACAACGTGATCGCCAGATTCGTGTAGCCCTTCAAGATGCCTGGCAACAAATACTTGGGGACTCCCAAGGCCTGTTGCGTGACTTGCTTGCAGAGACAGTGGAAGAGATAGCTGACTACCGGCCTGATGAGAAGAAGATTGAAGAATTTCTGCAAGGTGTATCCGAACAGCTAAAACATGAAGTATCTCCACCGCCACCCAACAAACGGCCACAGGAGAGAAAACCAAAAAGCACACCATCTAGATCATCCAGAACCCCATCGGTTCGGGTGCGGGCCTTTCGGCTAGACAAAGAACGGTACAAGGTGAACACTTGGGTAGGCATGTTGGTGAAACTTTGTGAAGTACTTGCCAATGAGGCAGGACCGTCCTTTGCTGAACATGTCATTGAACTAAAAGGTCGGAAACGTCCCTACTTCTCTCGTTCAGGGAAGGAACTTCGAGTACCACATAAAATCCCAGGCACCCGTCTTTATGTCGAGGGGAATATCAGTGCAAGTGGAGCAAAGAGGATTGCATTATTAACGATGAGGAAAATTCGTGGTTCTGACAAGGGTTTTCGCATTGAAACCTGAACAAGTGTTTCTAGTTCATGGGTCCTGTAATAGGAATGTCCATTATTTTACTTTGGTGACCTGCTAGCTAAAGTTAAAGCTATAACAGGGAGAAAGCCGTTCATAAATCCTAAGGAGGGAAGAATAGAGATGATCAATGTACAAATTGAAGGAAATGAGAAGAGGTTATCCGATGCGTCAGAAAGCTGGATCCGTGAACAGATCGGGCGCCGTCAGCGAGATGGGCTGAAAGTATGTGTGAGAGTTTCCGTTAAGATTGGAAGTGTCGATATTGCGCTGTCGTCTGGTGGATGTCAGTCATTCGGTCGTGGTTCTCGTCTACCAACGTCGAAAGAAACTCAGATTTGTAATAGATGGAATGACCTTAAGTTGAATGAAGCCCAAATTGATATTGGGTGTTTGATCAAATTTTTGAAGCAGGTAGAGAGTTTGTGTTAACAAACTTGGCAAACCCTTAATGATGAAAGCCAAGAAAATTATTGATGGCAAAAGTAGTTTTTTCCTATTCGCACGTTGATGAGCAGCTTAGGAATGAGCTGGAAAAACATCTTTCCCCATTAAAACGCTTGGGGCGCATTGAGACATGGCACGACAGGCGGATTGTCCCTGGGGAAGAGTTTGACTCGGAAATAGATCAACACTTTGCTGAGGCCGATATTGTCCTGTTACTCGTGAGCCCGGACTTTATTGCTTCGGATTATTGCTATGAGATCGAAATGGAAAACTCAATACAGCGCCATGAACGTGGTGAGGCCATGGTAATCCCAGTGATTCTTCGACCTTGTGCGTGGAAACAACTTCTTTTTGGTAAGTTGCTGGCCGCGACTCCTGACGGGAAAGAAATAGTCAAATATACAAATATTGATGATGGTTTCGTTGAGGTGGTAAATGCTGTGACCAGGGCATTGGATGAGCTTGGAAAGTCAGAATCTGACGTTTTGCTGACTCCTTCTTTGCCTGGCATTGAAGCACCAGTGGCTAGCATGTCAAGGACATCGCAAACTGGATCTGGTCTGAGATCAAGCAATATGGCTATTCGGAAAGAATTTACCGATAGAGACCGAGATCTGGCATGTAAAGAAGGGTTCGATTATCTCTCTCGGTTTTTTGCAAATTCCTTGGAGGAGCTTTCGACAAGAAACCCGGAACTTGAGACTGATTTTCGGCAGAGAGACGCGGATAGCTTTGAATGTTCCATTTACCAAAATGGTAAGCGTATTAGTCATTGTGGTATCTGGCGAAATAGTGGCAGTTCCGGCCTGGGCGATATCTGTTACAGCAGTGACGGTATCTCCGCTAATAGCTGGAATGACAGCATGTCTGTTGATAGTGATGGTGCAATTTTGGGATTTACATCGTTGATGGGAGGCGTGATGGGGCAGCATAGAGATGCGTTGCTTACTGCCGAAGGTATGGCAGAGCATTTTTGGGAACAGCTGCTTTATCCGTTGAAGTAGTGGCGCTATCAAGTGCCCTTCATTACCATCTAGTACCTTAAGTAATCCTCGGTACATGCAAAGATGCCGACCTTCATCGGCGATCTCAACGAAACTTCCATGCTAGTGCGATCATGAATATCGAATTGTGGACGGGAGACATCACAAGGCTTCAGGTAGACGCCATCGTCAACGCCGCCAATGAACGCCTTCTCGGGGGTGGTGGTGTCGACGGTGCCATACACCGGGCTGCTGGCCCCGGTCTGCTGGAGGAATGCCGCGCCATCGGCGGCTGTCCCACAGGAGACGCCGTGATAACCGCGGGTCACCAGCTGCCTGCGAAGTATGTCATCCACACCGTGGGGCCTGTCTGGCACGGTGGTTCTCGAAATGAGCCTGCGTTGCTTCGGTCCTGCTACCACAACTGCATGGCTCTGGCTGAAAGCCGGGAACTCGAAAGCATCGCCTTTCCAGCAATTAGCACGGGAGTGTACGGGTATCCTCTGCACGAGGCTGCCGAAATCGCGATCTCCGAAGTTCGGGCTTTCTCCACCAAAGCCGTGCGTCGGGTCGTGTACGCCTGTTTCGACGAAGCCGGTACCGCAGTGTATGCCGAGGTGCTCGGTACGAACACCCGTCAGCAGAAGGGCTGACTCAAAAGATCAGGAGAACCCATGGGATTTGTGACGGATGTTGTTCTGCCGCTGGCGCTTGCCTTCATCATGTTGGCACTTGGGCTTGGGCTTACCTTCGATGATTTTGTCCGGGTGGTGCGTCGCCCGCGCGATTTCGCGGTTGGCGCTGTATCACAGATCCTCGTGCTGCCGGTGGTCGCTTTTCTGTTAGCCAGCCTCTGGCCGATGGCGCCGGAGCTTGCTCTCGGGCTGATGATCATTGCTGCAGCCCCCGGGGGTGTGACCTCCAATCTCCTGACCGCATTCGCACGTGGCGATGTCGCATTGTCGATCTCGCTGACCGCGGTGATCAGCCTGTTGAGCGTTCTCACGATCCCGCTGGTGGTTGTCTTCGCCTATGGCCACTTCATCGGCGAGCAGGCGGTGCAGGACATCACCGTCGCCGACACTGCAATCAGTGTCTTCCTGATCGTCACTATCCCGGTGCTGGTCGGCCTTCTTGTCCGACGTTTTGCCGAGAACTTTGCGCTGCGGGTTGAACCGTCTGCGCGTGCCGTGTCCGCCGTGTTGTTCGTGCTGGTGCTCGCGGGAGCCATCTATCAGGAACGCAACAACCTGGCCTCCTACTACGCCCAGGCCGGGCTGGCCACGTTTGCACTGAACCTGACAATGATGGTGCTTGCTTACCTGTTGGCCCGGTGGTTTGCTACGGGGCCGAAACAGCGAACGGCGATCGCGATGGAGTGCGGACTTCAGAACGGGACGCTTGCGATCGCGATTGCGGTGCTATTGTTCGGTGGGGGGCTTGCGACGGTGCCTGCGACAACCTACAGCCTGACCATGTTCGTGACCGCCCTGATCTACGTCGCGTTGTTGCGGCACAGGCAGGGCACGGCCGCTTGATATGCATTGATTCACCGGCACGTAATTTTCCGGCCGTTGTGGTTCCCTTCGCATGCCACAATGTGTACTCTATGCGCTCGGAGTATCTTGCAGTTCACATGGCAGAATGCATGGGGACAACGCCTGATCCGGACTGAAAGATACATTTTGGAAACATGTGGCCCCTGGTATCGGTCACCACTGGAGAACCTGCATGCCAACCATCACCCTGCCTGACGGCACCCAGAAAGAATTTACCGACCCGGTCACGATCCAGCAGGTCGCAGAATCCATCGGCCCCGGGCTCGCCAAGGCGACCATCGCCGGGCGCATCGACGGACAGTTGGCCGATGCCTGCGTCAGCATCACCGAGGATGCCAGCGTGGAGATCGTCACCAACAAGGATCCGGATGGGGTCGATATCATCCGCCACTCCTTTGCCCACCTGATGGGGCATGCGATCAAGCAGCTGTATCCCACTGCCAAGATGGCCATCGGCCCGGTCATCGAGAACGGCTTCTACTACGATGTGGACTACGAGCGCTCCTTTACCCCGGAAGACCTGGAAGCCATTGAAAAGCGCATGGGCGAGCTGATCGTGCAGGACTACGATGTCATCCGGGAAGTGGTCAGTCGAGAACAGGCGATGGATACGTTCAGGCAGCGCGACGAAGGCTACAAGGTCGAGATTGCCTCAGAGATTCCCGACGATGAAATCATCGCGCTCTACCATCACCAGGAATACACCGACATGTGCCGCGGTCCGCACGTGCCCAACACGCGCCACCTGCGCGCGTTCAAGCTGACCCGCCTGGCGGGCTCCTACTGGCGCGGCGATGCCAGCAACAAGATGCTGCAGCGCATCTATGGAACGGCCTGGGCTGACAAGAAGCAGCTCAAGCACTACCTGACCCAGCTCGAGGAGGCGCAAAAGCGCGACCACCGCAAGCTTGGCAAGCAGATGGATCTGTTCCACTTCCAGGACGAGGCTCCGGGCATGGTGTTTTGGCACGAGCGCGGGCTGATCCTGTACCAGCAGGTCGAGTCCTACATCCGCGAGAAAATTCGCGCATATGGCTACCAGGAGGTGTCCACCCCGCAGATCCTGGACCGAAAGCTGTGGGAGAAATCCGGGCACTGGGACAAGTTCGGAGACATGATCTTTTCCACGTCCTCGGAAAACCGCGAGTACGCGATCAAGCCGATGAACTGTCCCGGGCATATCCAGATCTACAACCAGGGCCTGAAGAGTTACCGGGACCTGCCGCTCAAGCTTTCCGAGTTCGGCCTGGTGCACCGCAACGAGCCCTCCGGAACGTTGCACGGCCTGTTGCGGGCCAGGCGTTTCGTTCAGGACGACGCGCATGTTTTCTGCACCCGGGCCCAGCTCGCCGAGGAAGTGCGCGAGCTGATCGATCTGACCTTCGAGGTCTACCGGGACTTCGGTTTCGAGAACATCGACCTGGCTTTCTCGACCCGCCCGGAGCAGCGCGTTGGCGAGGACAACCTTTGGGACGAGGCCGAGGCCGCATTGCAGCAGGTACTGGAAGATCAGGACCTGGAATACAAGCTGCAGCCGGGCGAGGGCGCATTCTATGGTCCCAAGATCGAGTTTACGCTGCGCGACAGCATCGGCCGGGTGTGGCAGTGCGGCACGATCCAGGTGGACTTCTCCATGCCGGGGCGCCTCGATGCCTCCTACGTGGCCGAGGACGGCTCGCGCCAGGTACCGGTCATGATCCACCGCGCGATCCTCGGTTCGCTCGAGCGCTTCATCGGAATCCTGATTGAGAATTATGCAGGTGATTTGCCGTTCTGGCTGGCACCCGTGCAGGCGGTTTTGATGAATATCACGGACCGCCAGTCCGAGCATGTGCGCTCGGCAGAAGAAATGCTTAGGAATCAAGGCTTCAGGGTCATCTCCGACTTGAGAAATGAAAAGATTGGCTATAAGATTCGAGAGCATACGATCACACACATCCCGTACATGCTGGTGGCGGGTGATCGTGAAGTGGCTGCAAATCAGTTGGCCGTTCGCACACGTGGAGGTGAAGACCTGGGCCCGATGGCACTCGAGGCCATCGCGCAGAGGTTCATGGAACACGCGGTGCACGGCCATTAATTTTTAGGAGGACTGGAATATTAGCGTAGCGAAAGTAACCCGTTTGAATGAGGAAATTACCGGGCAGGAAGTCCGACTGATCGGACTGGACGGCGAGAACGTGGGCGTGGTGGATATCAGCGAGGCCCAGCAGATTGCACAGGACGCCGACCTTGACTTGGTAGAGATTGCCCCGAATGCCACCCCTCCCGTATGCCGGGTCATGGACTACGGCAAGTTCAAGTTTCAGCAAAGCAAGAAGGCCCAGGTGGCCAGGAAAAAGCAGAAACTGATCCATGTGAAGGAAATCAAGTTCCGCCCCGGTACGGAGCAAGGCGATTATCAGGTTAAGCTGAGAAAGATCATTGAATTTTTAACGAACGGCGACAAGACCAAGGTGACCGTTCGCTTCCGGGGCCGGGAGATGATGCATCAGGAACTGGGGGGCGTGTTACTGGACCGAATCGAGAAGGATCTGGAGCCCCACGGCGAAGTGGAACAACGACCCAAGATGGAGGGGCGCCAACTGGTCATGGTGTTCACCCCGCTGCGAAAAAAATGAATCCGTCAGGAATACAGACATGCCAAAACTAAAGACAAACCGTGGCGCAGCCAAGCGCTTCAAGAAAACCGCAGGCGGTGGCTACAAGCGCATCCAGTCCCATGCCCGCCACATCCTGACGAAGAAAAGTACCAAGCGTAAACGCCAGTTGCGTGCAGGCACGACCATTGCAGACGCGGACGTGAAATCCGTGCGGCAAATGCTGCCCTACGCATGACATCCAAGGCTTAAGGAAACCCGGAGACAACGATGCCAAGAGCAAAGAGGGCCGTAGTGGCACGAGCCCGACACAAGAAAATTCTGGCCAAGGCCAAGGGCTATTACGGCGCCCGAAGTAACACCTTTCGTGTAGCCAAGCAGGCCGTGATCAAGGCAGGTCAATATGCCTACCGCGACCGCAGGCAGCGAAAGCGCCAGTTCCGATCCCTGTGGATCGTGCGCATCAATGCTGCTGCCCGACAGTTCGGTTTGTCGTACAGCCGCCTGATGGACGGACTGAACAAGGCCTCCGTGCAGATTGATCGCAAGGTATTGGCAGACCTGGCCGTTCACGATATCGATACGTTTGGCAAAATCGCCGAAAGGGCGAAGGCAAGCTTGTAGGTTTTCCTGAATGCCGTTAAAGGTGGCATAACCGCCGGTGGAGGTTTCGTGAAAGGGAAAGGCGTTGCCTTTCCCTTTTTGTTTGAACCCTGGGTGTTGACGAACTGATGACTGATCTTGATTCCCTGGAGGCTGCGGCCCTTGGAGAGATCCAGACGGCCCAAGATGCCGATGCCCTGGATGCCGTGCGCGTGCGCTATCTCGGAAAAAAGGGCGTGCTCACGGAAAGGCTCAAGACACTGGGCACGTTGCCGAGTGACGAGCGCCCGGCCGCCGGGCAGCAAATCAACCGCATCAAGTCCAGCCTTCAGCAGGCAATCGCCGAGAAGAAATCAGGCTTCGAGCAGTCCGACCTGCAACACCGCCTGGGTCGCGAAGCCCTGGATGTCACCTTGCCAGGGCGCCGCCAGGACCTAGGCAGCCTGCATCCCGTCACACACACGCGGATTCGCATCCGCGAGTATTTCGAGCGGTTCGGATTCTCGGTGGAAGAGGGGCCCGAGGTGGAGGACGAGTTCCACAACTTCGAAGCCCTGAACATCCCGGCACACCACCCTGCACGGGCCATGCATGACACCTTTTACTTCGGCGACGGCATGCTGTTGCGAACGCACACCTCATCGGTGCAGATCCGCTACATGCAACACAACAGCCCGCCCCTTCGCATCATCGCGCCCGGCCGGGTGTACCGCTGCGACTCGGATCCGACCCACAGCCCCATGTTTCACCAGGTCGAGGGCCTGCTGGTCGATGAGCACACGTCCTTCGCACATCTGAAGAGCATGCTGGTCAAGTTCCTGCAGACCTTTTTTGAGGATGAAGCCCTGCAGGTCCGGTTCCGGCCGTCGTATTTCCCGTTCACCGAGCCCTCGGCGGAAATCGACGTAGCCATACCCGGTTCCGAGCCCGGGAATCTGCGTTGGCTTGAGATACTGGGATGCGGCATGGTGCATCCTGCGGTGTTCGAGCAGGTCGGCATCGACGCGAAGCGCTACCGCGGATACGCGTTCGGCATGGGCGTCGAGCGTCTTGCCATGCTGCGCTACCAGATCGATGATTTGCGCTTGTTTTTCGAAAACGATCTGCGTTTTCTCAAGCAGTTCGCATGAGAGTCACGATATGCAGGTAAGCGAACGCTGGTTACGCGAATGGGTGAACCCGCCCACCGACACGAAGCACCTTGCCGAGGTGCTGACCATGGCCGGGCTCGAGGTCGACAGCCTCTCGCCGGCGGCCCCCACGTTCTCGAACGTCGTGACCGCAAAAATCACGGTGCTTGACTCGCACACCGAGGACGGGAAATACCATGTGTGCCAGGTCGACGATGGCTCCGGCCAGACGCTCACCGTGGTGTGCGCGGCGAACAACGTTCGGGCCGGGATGATGGCGGCGCTGGCACGAGTCGGGGCTAAGCTCCCGGGTGGTACCGACATCGAGGCAAAGACACTGCACGGAGTGGAGTCTTTGGGGATGCTTTGCTCCTTCGCGGAACTGGGATTGGCCGATGTCTCCGAAGGTATCATCGAGTTGCCCGAGGACTGTGATCCCGGCACCGACCTCCATGAATACCTGAAGCTCGACGACACCGTCATCGACATTGATCTGACACCCAACCGTGCAGATTGTCTCAGCGTTCAAGGGCTGGCCCGGGAAGTGTCGGCACTGCTTGAGTCACCCATCGAGGAGGTAGCGTGCCCAACAATTGAGGCTTCGACCGATACGGTATTCCCGGTCTCGATTGAAGCTCCCGAGGCCTGTGCTCGCTATGTCGGGCGGGCCATCACGGGGGTGAAAGGGGGCATTGCGAGCCCCCTGTGGATGCAAGAGAAATTGCGCCGCAGCGGGCTGCGTTCGGTCAATGCCGTCACCGACATCACCAATTATGTGATGCTGGAACTCGGCCAGCCCATGCATGCCTTCGATCTGGACAAGCTCGACTCCGGGATTGTCGTTCGCTTCGCACAGGCCTCGGAGTCCCTGTACCTGTTCAATGGCCAGGAAGTTGACCTGTCCGGGGACGAGTTGGTGATTGCGGATGCTGAAAGTCCACTGGCCCTGGCCGGCATCATGGGAGGTGAGCGTTCCTGCGTAGGAGATCAAACAAATGCGGTGTTCCTGGAAGCTGCCTGGTTTCACCCACGCGCACTGGCCGGGGTCGCGCGAAGACACGGCTTGCATACGGACTCCTCGCACCGCTTCGAGCGCGGTGTCGACCCGGACCTGGCGTACCTCGCCATGCAGCGGGCCACCCAGCTGATTCTTGAGATCGCAGGTGGGGAAGCCGGTCCTGTGGTCTGCGAGGAAGATATCGCGTGCCTGCCACAAACTGTGGAAATCGAGCTCGAGTGTTCGCGGGCGAAAGACCTGCTGGGGATCGAGCTGTCCGCCGATGAAATCGAGAAATTGCTGGTTCGCCTACAGTGCCAGGTCCAGCGCTCCGGGGAACGCCTGCACGTGGTCCCTCCCGGATTTCGCACTGACCTCTCCATCGAGGCCGACCTGATCGAGGAGATTGCACGCCTGAAGGGGTACGAGGCTATCCCGCTGACCTATGAGGAGTCTATCTCCCTGGATACCCGGGGCCAGGTGGCACACACCAGGCCCTTCGAATCGATGAAGCAGGCCCTGGTGGGCAGCGGTTACAGCGAGATCATCTCGTTCAGCTTCGTGAGCCGGGAGATGGAAGCCCTGTTCAACCCGGAACACGAGGCCAAGGCCCTGGAAAACCCGATCTCGCAGGAACTGTCGGTGATGCGCAGCAGTCTCTGGCCCGGCCTGGTGCAGGCAGCCATGCACAATTTCAACCGCCAGCAAGAGCGCATCCGCTTCTTCGAGAATGGACTGCAGTTTTGCCAGACCCCGGAGGGCCTTTTGCAGCGCCCGGTCCTGGCCGGGCTGATCTGCGGAAATTGTGAACCCGAGCAGTGGGGTGCTGCCCCGAGAGAGGTCGACTTCTACGATCTCAAGGGCGACGTGGAACGGCTTTTGGAGGTGGCTCGGCTGCCACAGGATGAGTTCTGGGTTTCTCCTCTGGAAGACCCGGCCCTGCACCCGGGGCAGGCCGCGAAAATCCTGCACGGGGATGCGATGCTGGCCCGCTTCGGTGCCCTGCATCCAGGCATCCAGGCCGCCCTAGAAATCAGCCAGTCGGTGTACCTGTTCGAGCTGCAGCTGAGTGAAATATCACAGCGCTTGCCCGAGCCGGTGTTTCGCCCACTGTCGAAATATCCGCTGATCCGCAGGGACATCACCCTCATCGTGGACGAGGCCGTGAGTGCTGCTGAGATCCGCTCAAACATTGAGCAAATGCAAATCCCCATTCTGCAGCATGTGGGAATCTTCAGCGTGTATACCGGAAAGGGTATAAAAAAAGGGAAGAAAAGCATATCTTTAGGCTTGATTTTGCAAGAGTTTTCACGCACCCTTACAGACAAAGAAGTAGAACAAACCATCACATCAATTGTTTCCCAACTTGAACACCAGGTTGGAGCGGGGATGAGAAGCTAAGTGCGATGGCGCTGACCAAAGCCCAAATGGCTGAGAATCTGTTTGAGGAGTTGGGCCTCAACAAACGCGAGGCCAAGGAACTCGTCGAAGTCTTTTTTGAAGAAGTCCGGAATGCCCTGGAGCAAAGCCGCGAAGTCAAGCTCTCCGGTTTTGGCAACTTCATCTTGCGGGACAAGAACCAACGTCCCGGACGGAACCCCAAGACCGGTGAGGAAATCCCAATTTCTGCCAGGCGTGTGGTGACCTTTCGTCCCGGGCAGAAGTTGAAAGCAAGAGTCGAGGCGTATGTTGGAAATCAGCAATAACGATGAATTACCGCCGATTCCAGGAAAACGCTACTTTACGATTGGCGAAGTCAGCGAACTTTGCAGAGTTAAATCCCATGTGCTGCGATACTGGGAGCAGGAATTTCCTTCCCTGAAGCCGGTCAAGCGGCGTGGCAATCGTCGCTACTACCAGCGCCATGACGTAATCCTGATTCGCCAGATCCGTGACCTGCTGTATGTGCAGGGGTACACCATCGGTGGCGCGCGCCAAAAGCTGTCGGGGTCCTCGGCCAAGGAAGACACTAGTCAGAGCCAGCAACTCGTCCACCAGATGCGGGTCGAGCTTGAGGATCTGTTGCAGGTTTTGAAGCGCTGATTGTTCTCCCAGTATATTTCTGTACCATGTGCCAACGAATTTCGGGGTGTAGCGCAGCCTGGTAGCGCACCGCAATGGGGTTGCGGTGGTCGGAGGTTCAAATCCTCTCACCCCGACCATTATTGGATGAGTCCTTACCGGGGACATGGATAAAACCCGTTCGAGCACAACAGCCAAACCTTCTACCTAATGTCATCAAATATTCACGTGGATCTTGAGTTCCTGTTGCTGGCCGGCACCCTGCTGACCGGCCTGGTCTGGCTGCTCGACCGGTATTACCTGCGCAGCCGGCGGGTCGCAAAGGCCGCTGCTTCCGAGACTCAGGTGATCGAATCCGGGAAGGATTCGCGTGAGCGCGATCCCTGGTTTATCGAGTTCTGCATTTCGTTTTTCCCGATCCTTTTGATCGTGCTGGTGCTTCGCTCCTTCATCGCTGAACCCTTCCGCATCCCTTCAGGTTCCATGATGCCCACCCTGTTGCACGGCGACTTTATCCTCGTGAACAAGTTCAGCTACGGGGTCCGGTTGCCGGTCCTGCACACCAAGATCTGGGAAACCGGCGAACCCCAGCGCGGGGACGTTGCGGTATTCCGTTTTCCGACTGATCCCTCTGCGGACTACATCAAGCGCATCATCGGCCTGCCGGGGGATTTTATCGAATACAGGAACAAGACGATCTTCATCAACCACCGCCCTATGCTGCAGGTTGAAACCGGTGTGTATCACGGAGTCGGTGCCAACAGCGTGATGAACGGCATCCCGATGTACAGCGAGGACCTGCAGGTGCTGTCGCACGGTGTGTTGGTCCGTGACCCGAAACGCAACCGACCGATTGCAGAACACGTCCCCGAGAACCACTACTTTGTCATGGGCGACAATCGCGACCACAGCAGCGACAGTCGAAGCTGGGGCTTTGTTCCGGAAAAGAACCTGGTGGGTCGGGCCTTTTTAGTGTGGATGAACTGGGACTATGCCGGCAAGAACTTTGACTTCAAGCGCATCGGTGAGAAGATTCTTTAGTGTACCTTGTGGAAACGATTCTAGATTTTCTCATCAAAAAGTATTTGATTTCCTTAACAATATCTTCGGGATTTGTATATATAAGTTCGTAATACGCTTTTCAAAAAGTTTAATTCTCTTTAGCCAACTTCCATTTCATATTTAGTTCTTTCGTCGCAGGCATGCGATGCTAAGGTTTAGACTCAAGAAATTTAATTATTTTTTCTTTATGGTACTTAGCATATAAAGCTCGGCGTTCTGCCTCAAAAATAAATTCATCTTTAGGAAAACTAGTCAGTGCATATTCAAGTGAAGATTTTGAATTATTGAAAAATTGTCTTTTCAAAAAGTTGTATATTTCTACAGCCGCCACAACTATAGGACCTTCTTTAATATCAAAAATATATGACAAGTCTAAGATTAAGCCAGTATGCGTTTTATTATCAGGGTTATGATTTTTAATTGTGGCCACTATTTCTGACCAGGCTTTTTCGAGCTTAAACCATCTAACAGCCATAGCATAACAGTGATTAGATGAATCAGTTGAATATCTATTATATGCCTTGCGTTTAATAGAATTTAGTTTTTCATTTAACTCGGGTAAATTTCTACCAACTTCATCGATATGATTGTCCATAAGTCTCCATTCATCCTTAATTTTCGGCAAATGATCTGAGCATCTTTTTATAACAACTCGTTTATCAATTTGCTTATCATTATGTTGATATCTTCGATCACTAGTTTGTTTATCAGGACTATCACAACCATAAAGTACTAAACACATTAAGGCTGATAAAAATAAAAAAGCCTTACTCATTAAATTATTCCTTTCCAAATAAAGCTGAAACAACTAAAACTAACTAAAGTCAAAGCCGTTACTTTCCATAAATACCCGAGACAAAAACAAGCTCATTGGTCGAATTCGCTATAGATCCTACACTCGTAATTGTACCTGTCTTTATAAGATTGCGTGTCAGCCTGATCGTCTATTCTTGGGAAAATATCCTTAGACGCGACTTGGACAAAGAGACTTTTTAGGATCCATTGAAGCACATCCGAGATTAGTGTTCTTGATATGAGTTTTCCAGAAAAGTTAGAAAGAAAAAGAACTGCAGAAAAGTTTTGTGTAACCAGCATTAGAAACAGCAAAATAATGGATAAGTTTAAGTCTGACACGGCTGAATTGGTCTCCCAGACCGGGCTGGTATAAAATCACCGGCGCGTAATACTGAATTGCAGCAAGCCATGCCCCGGTCCCGGCACCGTGTACGACAACCCCTGAAGACCGATAGTAAATAGATTGCAGCTTACCGACATCCTAGACGAGCCCTTCCGAAGCTCAGATTATTTTCACCAGGCGCTGACCCATCGCAGTGCCGGAGCCCACAACAACGAGAGACTGGAATACCTGGGTGATGCACTGCTGGGATTTTTCATTGCCGAGTGGCTCTTCCTCCGCTACACCGACTGTCCTGAAGGCGACCTGACCCGACTGCGCGCGTACTTGGTACGAAAGAAGATGCTGGCCGAGGTCGCACGTGAATGGGACTTTGGCAAGCACATGTCCCTGGGTGCAGGGGTACTCAAGACGGGCGGGGTGCAGCAGGCCTCGATCCTGGCCAATGCGCTTGAGGCCCTGATCGGTGCTGTGTACCTCTCGCAGGGGCTTGAACGGGCTCGAAAGCTTGTCATGGACCTGTACAGCACGCGGCTCGAGCACATTCCTCCGGTAGAGCAGCTCAAGGACGCCAAGACCAAGCTGCAGGAACTTTTGCAGTCCGAGGGGCTCGATTTGCCCCGCTACGTTCTGCAGAAGCAGGTCCGGAAATCAGGCAAAGAGCTTTTCACGGTCGAATGCATTGTCGCGGGCTGTCACGAACCGTTCGTGGCCACCAGCAAGAGCCGACGCCTGGCAGAACAGGATGCAGCCCAACTGGCCCTGGCCCACGTGTCCGGACAGGACTCCTGAAGGGCCCGCATGTCCGGGGAGTCAAAATGCGGGTTCGTGAGCATTGTCGGGCGGGCCAATGTCGGCAAGTCCACCCTGTTCAACAAACTGCTCGGCGACCAGCTTTCCGTAACCACCCACAAGCCGCACACTACGCGCAATAACATCCGCGGGATCCTGAGTCTCGAACACTGCCAGCTGGTACTGCTGGATACTCCGGGCGTTCAGCTCAGCCACCGTCGGCTAATGCACCGCGTAATGCTGAGCAATGCACTGTCCGCCCTGCAGGAGGTCGATGTTGTGATGATGCTGGTTGAGCCGCATGTCTGGAACCGCGAGGATGACTACCTGCTCGAACAGATCGGCCAGATCAAGGCGGCGGTCGTGCTCGTGATCAACAAGGTCGACAGGATCAAGGACAAGTCCGAACTTTTGCCCGTCATCGACGGGCTGAAGGCCCGGCATGCCTTCGACAGCATCGTGCCGCTGTCCGCGTTGCACGATCCGAAAGTCACGGCATTGACGACAGAGCTGTGCAGGTTCTGTCCCCGTTCGGAGTTTCTTTTCCCGCGGGATGTGAAGTGGGACCGCGACGATGCCTTCGTGGTCGCCGAAATCGTGCGCGGTGCGGCCATGGTGCAGTTGCAAAAGGAACTGCCCTATGTGCTCTATACGGAAATCGAAACCCTCGAATTCGCGGAAAACCTGGTCACGGTCGCGGTCGTCATCTGGGTGGAGAAAGACAGCCAGAAGCCCATCGTGATCGGCAAGAAAGGCGCCCGGCTGAAGGCCATCGGTGAGCAAGCACGCCGCCGGCTGGAGCGGGTTTTTCGCAGGAAGGTGATGCTCAGCACCTGGGTCAAAGTCAAGCAGAACTGGCAGGACCTGCAGGGGATCGTCTCCCGGTTCGAGCATTAGAAGGCGGCAATCCTTGGCAAAAAAAGTACAGCTGCAGCCGGCCTACTGCATGCATGCAAGGCCCTACCGGGAGTCCAGCCAGATCGCGGACATGCTGACGCCAGATCACGGCCTGATCGCCGCGGTGCACCGGGGTTCGAGAAAGCAGCACGGCTCCACCCGGCTGCTGTTCACTCCGCTGCTGATCTCTTGGAGTGGAAACGGTGAGCTGTTCACGCTGACCCATGTCGAGTCCGAAGGTGCCCGGCACCTCGATTCACCGGGCGTCAGCATCGTCGGCATGTACCTGAACGAATTGGTTTTGAGGCTGACTCCGAAGTTAAGCCCCAGCCAGGACATTTTCGATCTGTACCGGAATGTCGTCATGGCGCTGGGCGAAAATGAAATCCCGTGCGAGAATCTGTTGCGCCTGTTTGAGGTCAAGCTGCTGGAGATGACCGGGCATGGCCTGTTGCTGGACCGGGAGGCCGATCACGAGACCGAGATTCAGCCGCATGCCGTTTATCGTTATGATGTGGAGTCGGGCCCGGTGCAGGTTGACCGGTCCGGGTCCGCATGGAACATCCTGCAGGGAGCTACATTGATTGCACTTCAGTCACCGTTGAGCATGAAACACGAATCAAGAAGTGCGGCCAAGAAATTCATGCGCGGCATGATTGATTTGCATCTTGGTCACCGTCCTTTGCGAAGCCGTGAAATCCTGCAGTTCATGCGTACGGCGCAGCCCGACTGAGTCCGCCGACGAGTAGTGTCCAATGCCTGCTGAATCCAGAGTGCGACTAGGGGTGAACCTTGACCATGTCATGACCATCCGCCAGGCGAGGGGTACGGCCTACCCAAATCTCAAGGAGGCCATTGCTGCCACGGAACGTGCCGGGGCCGACGGTATCACCATGCACCTGCGCGAAGACCGCCGCCACATCCAGGACGCCGATGTCTATCTGGCCAGGCGCGTGATAAAGACCAGCATGAACCTGGAAATGGCGGCGACCGATGAGATGCGCGATATCGCGCTGGACGTGGTCCCGCAACACTGCTGCATCGTTCCGGAAAAGCGCATGGAGCTGACCACGGAAGGGGGGCTCGACGTGCTGGGCCACGAGGCGAGGATCACTGACCTCTCGGGCGCATTGGGTGAAGCCGGGATCATCGTGTCCCTGTTCATCGAGCCGGATGAGAAAACGGTGGCAGCGGCTGCCGAAGCAGGTGCTGCGGCAGTTGAATTGCATACCGGCACGTACGCGGAGGCTAGCGGCAAGGCGCAAAAAGATGAGCTGGACAGGATCCGTGCTGCTGCCCGACAGGCGCATGCCCTTGGCCTGACCGTCAACGCAGGGCACGGCCTGCACCGTGGAAATGTCGCGGCCATTGCCGGCATCGAGAACATGCACGAGCTGAACATCGGTCACTCGATCGTGGCCGATGCCCTGTTCATGGGACTGGAACAGGCCGTCCGGCAGATGAGAGCTGCCATGGATGCGGGCCTTTGACATGGAACTGATCGGCAGCGGGGTGGACATCGTGGACAACCGGCGGATCCAGAGGATCTACGGCCGCTATCCCGAGGCCTTCGCACGAAGGATCCTGCATGCCCGCGAACTTGAGGAGTTCTCTGCAGAGGCGAACAAGCCCCAGTACCTCGCCAGCCGCTTTTCGGTCAAGGAGGCCATCGCCAAGGCGTTCGGGCTCGGCATCCGCTCACCGATGACATGGAGGAATATCTGCATCACCCATGACGCCCTGGGCAAGCCGGAGGCACACTTTGAGGAAGCCCTGCAAAACCACCTCGGGATAAAGGCCTTGCAGCTGTCTGTTAGTATTTCCCATGAGCAGGACTACACGGTGGCACATGCCATCGCATTTGGTACAAGCCTATGAGTACACCCACGCTTGAAAAATTTGTCGGCAACACCCCGCTGGTTCGACTGCAACGGTTGCCGGGTTCGAGCTCCAACCGGATTCTGGCCAAGCTTGAAGGCAACAATCCGGCCGGTTCGGTCAAGGACCGCCCGGCGCTCAGCATGATTATCGAGGCCGAGCGGCGCGGTGAAATCAAGCCTGGTGATCACCTGATCGAAGCGACCAGCGGCAACACCGGCATCGCACTTGCCATGGTGGCCGCCATGAAGGGCTATCGGATGAAACTGATCATGCCCGAGAACATGAGCCTGGAGCGTCGGGCCTCCATGCAGGCATTCGGTGCGGAGCTGATCCTGGTGACCGTGGAAGAAGGCATGGAACGGGCCCGTGACCTGGCCCTGGAGATGCAGGCGCGGGGCGAGGGCAAGGTGCTGGACCAGTTTGCCAACCCGGACAATCCGCTGTCACACTACCGCAGCACCGGCCCGGAGGTGTTCGAGGACACCGAAGGCCAGGTCACCCATTTCGTCAGTTCCATGGGGACCACCGGAACCATCATGGGCGTGTCGAGGTACCTGAAGGAAGTCAAACCCGAAATCCAGATCGTCGGGGTCGAGCCCGCCGAGGGTTCCAGGATTCCGGGCATCCGCAAATGGCCCGAGGCCTACATTCCGAAGATATTCAATGCCAGCGCGGTGGACCGCATGATCGAGGTGACCCAGTCCGAGGCCGAGGCAATGATGCGAAGGCTCGGCCGCGAGGAGGGCATCTTCTGCGGGGTCTCGTCCGGGGGCGCGGTAGCCGCTGCACTGAGGCTGTCGGAAGAGCTGAATGATGCGGTGATTGTCACCATCATCTGCGACCGGGGAGACCGCTACCTGTCCACCGGGCTCTTTTCAGAGGACGCGTAAAAGGATGGATCCATGAACGTTTTCGTATTTGACGTCGAATCCGTGCCGGATGTCGAGTCCGGCAAGAAAATCCATGACCTGCAGGGACTGGAGGATGCGGATGTCGTGCGGGCCATGGAGCAGTTGCGAAGCCAGCAAACGGGCAGCACGTTCATGCCCCATTACCTGCAGCGCATCGTCGCTATCTCGGTGGTGCTGAGCACGTCCGACAGCTTGCGGGTCTGGTCTTTGGGCTCGCCCGAGTCCGGCGAGAAGGAACTGCTGGAGCGGTTTTTTGCCGGCCTGGAAAAGTACAACCCGACGCTCGTCTCCTGGAACGGCAGCGGCTTTGATCTGCCGGTGATCCAGTTCCGTTCATTGCTGCACGGGGTCAACGCCCACCATTACTGGCAAACGGGCGATGACGATACGAGCTTTCGCTACAACAACTACCTGAGCCGGTTCCACTGGCGTCACATTGACCTGATGGACGTACTGGCCGGCTATCAGCCGCGCGCGTTTGCCAAGCTCGATCACATCGCAACCATGCTGGGATTTCCCGGCAAGACGGGGATGGACGGCAGTCAGGTGGGCGCGGCCTGGCTGGCCGGCGAGATCGAGGCGATCCGCAATTACTGCGAAACCGATGCGCTCAACACCTACCTGGTCTACCTGTGTTTCGAGAAGATGCGGGGCAAGCTTTCACAGGGTGTGTACGAGAACAAGGTCGAGCAGGTCAGGGCGTCCCTGGCGGAGGCGCAAAAGCCCCACTTTGACGATTTCCTCAGTCACTGGCCTTCAGACTAGAAGCTTCTGCAGCACCCGTTCGTAGATGGTTGTGAGCTGTTCCAGCTCGTCGACGCCGATGTGCTCATCCGCCTTGTGGATGCTGGCATTCACGGGTCCGAGTTCGGCCACCTGCGCTCCGGTCGGGGCAATGAACCGCCCATCCGAGGTGCCGCCGCTCGTCGACAGATCCGGTCGGATCTGGATCGTATCCTCGATCGCCTGTGCACAGGCCTCCACCAGCTCTCCCGGCTCGCAGTAGAACGGGTTGCCGGACAGGTGCCACGTCAGCGTGTAGTCCAGGCCATGACGGTCCAGGATGTCCTGGATCCGGGACTTGATTTCCTCGGCCGTAGTTTCCGTTGAGAACCGCAGGTTCAGTTCAATGCTCAGTTCTCCCGGGATCACGTTGTGTGCTCCGGTGCCTGCATGGATGTTGGATACCTGCAGGGAGGTGGGCGGGAAGTGCGCATTGCCCGAATCCCAGCGGGTTGACACCAGTTCGGCAAGCGCCGGTGCACATTCGTGAATGGGATTTCTGGCGATCTGCGGGTAGGCGACATGGCCCTGGATGCCCGTCACATCCACGGTCGCCGACAGTGAACCGCGCCGTCCGATTTTCATGGTGTCGCCCGCGGTTTTCAGGCTGCTGGGTTCTCCCACGAGGCACCAGTCGATAGCTTCGTTTCGCGCCTGCAGTTGCTCGATGACTTTCACCGTGCCATCCACGGCCGGCCCCTCCTCGTCACTGGTCAGCAAGAACGCAATGGACCCCGCATGGTCCGGATGTGCGCGGATGAAGTTCTCGCAGGCCACAGTCATAGCCGCGATGCTGGATTTCATGTCGGCTGCTCCGCGCCCGTACAGGCAGCCGTCACGGATGACCGGCTCAAACGGAGGTGAGTTCCAGCGTGCCTCGGGACCGGGCGGCACGACGTCGGTGTGTCCAGCGAATACCAGCAGGGGCGACTCGTTGCCGCGGCGCAGCCAGAGGTTGCTGACTTCACCGAAATTCATGACCTCGGCCTGAAAGCCACACGCATTGAGGCGCTCGCCGATCAGGGACTGGCAGTCGCAGTCCATGGGCGTGACCGAGGGCTGGCGAATCAGTTCTTTCGCAAGTTCAAGGGTTGCAGACATGGCGTGTAGGTATCATAGGCCGACCCGGTTCACCTGTTGAAGGGTCCATGCCGGGGGCAGCTTTCAGTTCACGGCGCGCAACAGCTCGTTGATGCCGACCTTGCTGAGGGTTTTTTCATCAACCTGCTTGACGATCACGGCACAGTACAGGCTGTACTTGCCGTCCTTGGAGGGAAGGTTTCCCGAGACCACCACCGAGCCTGTCGGGATGCGGCCATAGCTGACCTCACCCGTCTCGCGGTTGTAGATGCGCGTGCTTTTGCCGATATAGACCCCCATCGAGATGACGGAACCTTTCTCGACCACCACGCCTTCGACCACCTCGGAGCGGGCACCGATGAAACAATTGTCCTCGATGATCGTGGGTGCGGCCTGCAGCGACTCGAGCACCCCGCCGATCCCGACCCCGCCGGACGTGGTGCTCATGCCGAGTTACGTCAACATCGGCGCCTATGTGGATTCGGGGACCATGGTGGACACTTGGGCCACGGTCGGCTCGTGCGCGCAAATCGGCAAGAACGTGCACCTGTCCGGCGGGGTCGGGATCGGCGGGGTGCTCGAGCCGCTGCAGGCCGCGCCTACGATCATCGAGGA
>CAZTNC010000012.1:0-4058 GCA_964614915.1 uncultured Thiotrichales bacterium | reverse complement strand
GCACCTGGTTCTCCCGCGCGTAGCGTGAGGCCGTAATTTTTCCCTCGATGCCGCGCTTGCCAAATCCTCCGGGAATCAGGATGGCATCCAGCCCCTGAAGTGCGCTCGTACCTTCCGTTTCGATGCGCTCAGAATCGATGTACTGGATCTTCACCTTGGTTTGCGTGTGAATGCCCGCATGCGTCAGCGCCTCGTTCAGTGACTTGTAGGACTCGGTGAGACCGACGTACTTGCCGACCATGCCGATGGTGACTTCCGCCTCGGGGAACTCGATGGCATGCACGACCTCCTTCCAGTCTTTCAGTTGCGCGTCCTGCAGCTCCATCTGTAATTTTTCCGCAACGATCGTATCCAGCCCCTGGGAGTGCAGCCAAAGCGGCAGCTTGTAGATGGTGCTGACATCCACGGTGGAGATCACGGCTTTTTCCTCGACATTGGTGAACAGGGCAATCTTCTTGCGCTGTTCCTCGGGCAAGGGACGGTCCGAACGGCACAGCAGGATGTCCGGCTGAATGCCGATGGAGCGCAGCTCCTTCACCGAGTGCTGTGTCGGCTTGGTTTTCATTTCACCCGATGCGCGGATGTACGGCACCAGGGTCAGATGGATGTACAGGGTGCGCCTGTGCCCGAGTTCCACGCCCAGCTGGCGTATGGCTTCCATGAACGGAAGGGACTCGATGTCGCCCACCGTGCCGCCGATTTCCACCAAGGCAACATCCGCCTCCTTCGTGCTTTCCTGGATGCACTGGTTGATCTCGTTGGTGATGTGCGGGATCACCTGCACCGTGCCGCCGAGATAATCCCCACGGCGTTCTTTTCGGATCACATTTTCGTAAATCTGACCGGTGGTGAAATTGTTGTTTTTACCGCAGCGGCAATTGACGAAGCGCTCGTAATGGCCCAGGTCCAGGTCGGTCTCGGCACCGTCTGCGGTGACAAAAACCTCGCCATGCTGAAAAGGGCTCATCGTACCCGGATCCACGTTGATGTACGGGTCCAGTTTCATGAGGCTGACTTTGAGTCCGCGGGCTTCGAGAATAGCCCCCAGGGATGCTGATGCAATGCCCTTGCCCAGCGAGGAGACCACACCGCCTGTAATGAATATATAACGCGTCATTGAGCTTTCATGTACTCCCTCACCTGCAAGGCTGCCAACGATGCCGGGGAGAAATGTATTCAAGACGGGATTGAAGCCTAGCAAATCCGCACCGGATTATCCAGTTCGACCACCGGCTCATCCGCGGTTTCGCACGAACAAAAACGGACTCAGTGCGAAGCAGCATTCCAGTATCCGAGTACGGAAATCAGCTCTCCCTCGTGGTACAGCAGGGGGATGCGGTCGCGCTCCCAGGGAGGAACGTCGCCTTCCTGGAAAAGATTCTTGAGCGATCTGTGATGTTTTTCCCCTGCGGGCTTGAGACGCTCACCCCCCTTTCGGAATTGCACCGTGAGTTCCGTGACTCCCTGGGGCACGCTGACTCCGAAATGCTGAAGGTCCGAGTAATGCAGGACCCGGTTGAGGCTGCTGATAACCAGGGGCCGGTCGATTCTCCATCGCAAAACCTGGCTGGGATCATGCTGCAACCGGGAATCCAGCAGGTACAGGCGATTGCGGTAGCGGCGAACCTCACCATCCGTCCAGCGCTGCATGGCGGCGGTGTCCGAAATCTCCCGATACACCAGGTCCTGGACAATGCACTCCAGCATTTTCTTGCCGGGCACCTGCAGGCCATGCGCCCGGATCCAGCCACGCAGTGCGTTTTTCAGCCGGGCCGCGTCCAGGCGTTGCAAGGCCTCGATGTCGAGGATGTGGGCCTGGCCTGTGGTCGCTGCCTGAACATCCAGGTCGGCAAGGACCTGCAGGCACTGCATGGCCTCCGCCTGCAGGCCGGCTGCACGCGAGAACGTATGGGTTGCCCCGGGCCAGCGTTTCAGCAGCCTGGGCATGACCTCAAGGCGCAGGTAGTTGCGGTCAAACTGCGGAGACTCGTTGCTGGGATCCTCGATCCAGGCCAGGGAGTGGCTGCGTGCATACTCACCCAGCTGTGCACGTGTAAACCCGAGCAACGGGCGCAGGTGCCTGCGCCCCTCAAGCATTCTCTCCAAGCCCATCCCCGCGAGCCCGGCGGGTCCGGCACCGCGCAGCAGTTGCAGCAGGAGAGTCTCGGCCAGATCATCCTCGTGGTGCGCAGTGACCAGTGCATCCTGCACTCCCACGTGATCAAACAGCTGCCGGTATCTTGCCTCGCGCGCACTTTCCTCGAGGCTTTGCTGCGGTACTTTCTCCACCGGAGCCTGAACCGCCGTGAAAGCGATCTTGTAGGCTTTGCACACGTCATGGCAATGCTGCTGCCATTGCTCGCATTCCGGTTGCAGGTGATGGTTCACATGCACCGCATGCAGTGGCAACCCGAGGTTATGCATGGCGTGCAGCAGTACGCTCGAATCCATGCCGCCACTGTAGGCCAGCACGAAACGGGAAATCGAGCGGTGCGGCTCGAAGAAGCGCTGCAAAAATGAATCAATGGCTTGCATGGGGTACGCGGCTTACTTGCACGCAAACGCCAGGCAACGGGCTACTTGAAAACACCAAACTGGGTAAGACGCTGGTAACGCGCGGCAAGCAGGTCCTCGATCGACATGGCGCCGAGCCGTGCCAGAGTCGCAGTGAGCGTTTTGCGCATGTTTACACAGGTGCTCTCGACGTCCCGGTGCGCACCGCCGAGCGGCTCCTGGATGATCTCATCGATCAGCTTCAACTCCTTCAGACGTGCCGCGGTGATTCCCAGTGCCGTGGCGGCATCTTCCGCCCGGCCTGCATCCTTCCAGAGAATCGATGCACAACCCTCCGGGGAGATGACCGAGTAGGTGCTGTAGCTCAGCATCGACAGGTGGTCACACACGCCGATGGCAAGTGCACCGCCCGAACCGCCTTCGCCGGTGACCGTGCAGACAAGAGGCGTGCGCAAACCGGACATGCGCTGCAGGTTCAAGGCAATCGCCTGGCTCTGGCCGCGCTCCTCGGCACCGATGCCCGGGTAGGCACCGGGCGTGTCGACGAAGGTCAGTACCGGCATTTTGAAACGCTCGGCCAGCTCCATGACCCGCAAGGCCTTGCGATATCCCTCGGGTCGCGGCATGCCGAAGTTGCGCTGGATGTTTTCATTGGTGTTGCGCCCCTTCTGGTGACCGATGACGACCACCGACTGGGCCTCGAAGCGGGCAATTCCTGCCACGATGGCCGCATCATCCGCATACATGCGATCGCCGTGCAATTCCGTGAAGTCTTCAAACAGGTGCTCGATGTAGTCCAGGGTATAGGGCCGCTTGGGGTGGCGCGCCAGTTGTGCGATCTGCCACGGACTGAGATTGCGAAAGATCGATTCGATCAGGCTTTGGGACTTCGACTGCAGACGGGCAATCTCTTCGTTGAGACTGAAATCCTCGGACCCTTCGACCAGCTTCAGTTCATCGATCTTGGCTTCCAGTTCTGCGATGGGCTGCTCGAAATCCAGATAATCGGGGTTCATCCTAAAATCTCACCTGTAATGCCTTCTCGCCTGTGCGGCAAAACCCGCATCATGCATTAATCCCCTGCTTCTTGTATACCACATCCGTGCCCAGCACCCCGGAGACCTGCGCCAGCTGTCGCAGCAGCTTCTCATCCAAGGACACGTTCCAGTCCTCGGGGAGCTTAAGTCGTGCCACGGCGTCATGGCTTTCGTATTCGACATGCACGGAACAGTTGCCGTCCTTGAAGGGCAACAGGTGGTGGCGCAGTTCCTGCACCAATTCCTGCACCAGCGAGGAAGAGGACCCGCGTGGCCTGACACGGATATTCAGCAGGGCACCAAAGCGTTTCAGGTACTCATCGAAATTCCAGATCTCATCCGCACGCACCCGTACCCGCTCGGTGAATTCATCCCACCCCAGGCTGCCGCGGATGATCAGGATGGAGTCCTTGACCAGCAGGTGGTTGAACCTCGCATAGTCCCCGGCAAACACCGCGACATCGATGCGCCCGGTATTGTCATCGAGCGTCAGGAATGCGATGCGAC
>CAZTNC010000011.1:0-349091 GCA_964614915.1 uncultured Thiotrichales bacterium | reverse complement strand
CCCCGATGACGATCAGGTTGCGGTCAAACTTTTTCGGCCGGCTGAAACCGGCATAGACCCGCCGGGCACGAAGAAGCTCAACGGCTCTCCTCGCGATCCACGGGAAGATCGCCAGCAGTAGCAACGCGAGCAGAAGGCCCGGCGTCAGGATTCCGCCGAGGGATTCCAGGCTGGCCAACTGGGTGCCGACGTTCACGTAAATGATGCATCCGGCCACCATGCCGAGCAGGCTGGTGACAAAAAAGACGGAGGTTCGCATGGGGGTGAGACCCATGACGAGGTTGATGACGAAAAACGGGAATATCGGGATCAGCCGCAGTGTGAACAGATAAAACGCCCCATCCTTCTCAATGCCACGATTCACGGCCGCCAGCTTGTCTCCAAAACGGTTCTGCACGAAATCACGAAAAATGTAGCGCGACAGCCAGAATGCGATGGTGGCCCCGCAAGTGGCTGCAAGCAGCACGACAGCCGCGCCCACGGGCAACCCGAAAATCGCACCGGCAAGCAAGGAGAGTACCGCTGCACCCGGCAGGGACAGCCCGGTGACGACCAGATAAATGAGGAAATAGATCAGTGCCGTCTTGACAGGATAGGTGTGGAAGTAGTCGGTAAACTGGAGTTGCTTGGATTTGATGTATGAGAAATCCAGGTAGTGGTGCAAATCAAGAATGAAAAAGACTGCGATCAGGGCGATGACGATAAAAAGGACCGCTATTTTCTTCATGGCAATTACCCCATGGTGCCTTGCGCAACACTACGCAAAATCTGGCTTCGGACATCCGGCTGGGATTACAATACCCATCCCACAAAATCCGTGACACTCCGTAATGAAGCTCGCAACCTGCAGACACGACAGTGAAGCGCATCTTGCTGTGGTGCAAGGTGATTCTATCCTGTTACCAGCAACCTGTCCCGGCTGGCCGCGGGAAATAGACAGCCTGTTGCAGGTCATCGATCAAAGTGACCGGCTGCTGCCGCAGTTGTGCGAACTGGTACGACAGACCCCCCGGGAACGGTGGATGGCGCTGGCCTCGGTCAAACTGGTTTCGCCCATCCCCAGACCGCGTCAGAACATGATGTGCCTTGGCTGGAACTACATGGACCATGTGGAGGAAACTACGCGCAAAATCGTCGAAGCGCCGAAATTGCCGAAATACCCCATCGTCTTCACCAAGTCAGTCTCCAGTATGAACGGTCCCTATTCTGACATTCCGGTGGATGCAGAAGTTTCCGACAAGATGGACTGGGAAGTGGAACTGGGTGTCATTATAGGAAAAGGCGGTCGCGGTATCCGCCGTGAAGAGGCCCTGCAGCATGTGTTCGGGTACACGGTGATCAATGATGTCTCCGCGCGTGACCTGCAAAAACGCCACAAGCAGTTCTTCATTGGCAAGAGTCTGACAGGAGCCTGTCCAATGGGCCCCTGGATCGTCACTGCGGACGATATCCCGGACCCGCAGACGCTGAACCTGACGTGCCGTGTCAACGGTGTGGTCAAGCAGGACTCGAACACGAAGTACCAGATCTTTGATATTGCAACCGTGATCGAGACATTGTCCCGGAGCATGTCGCTTGAACCTGGGGATATTATTGCAACCGGCACCCCGAGCGGTGTCGGCTATGTACGCAATCCGCCCGAGTACCTGTTTCCCGGGGATGTAGTAGAATGTGAGATCGAGTCAATTGGCACGATACGCAATACGGTCACTGCAGCGTGAATCATCGGAGCAGACTCGCGCCTCCTGCCCAAGGTATCCGAATGTTCATAAAACCACTGCACCACTGGTGAGCACGCATTGAGTCCCTGGAGATAGGTAGATGGATGTCAAAAAGCGTGTACGGGAAATTTTTGAGCAAGAAGCCGGAGCCATCGCTTCCATCCCGGTCACGGACAACTTCGAAAAAGCGGTGTCTTTGCTCAGGGACTGCCATGGCAAGGTACTGACGACCGGCATGGGCAAGGCGGGTCACATTGCGAACAAGTTTTCAGCCACGCTGTCATCGACCGGGACGCCAGCCTCTTTTCTGCATCCGGGCGAAGCCGCCCATGGCGACCTGGGGCTGATCGAGGAAAACGATGCCATGGTCGCTTTCTCAACCAGTGGAAAAACACGCGAGGTCCTGGAGGTACTGGTTGCAGGACGCGAACTGGGCCTGCACACGGTCATTGGAATCACTTCACACCCGGACTCGAAGTTGCGCGATCTGAGCGATGTCATCTTGGACATGGGCACGATCCGGGAGGCGTGCCGGCTCGACCTGACCCCGACCTGCAGCATGGCGGTCATGCTGGCCATCAGTGATGCCCTGGCCCTGCTGCTGATGGAGCAGAAAGATTTTACCCGTGAAGACTACGGGATGCGCCATCACGGCGGGTATCTAGGGAAAAAAGCCCGTCGCACAGGCTGACGAGCCGGTGACGGCAATGACCTCGGATCGATTACGAAGTCTCACCCTCATACGCCATGCGAAATCGAGCTGGGACCATCCCGAACTGCAGGATTTTGACCGCCCCCTGAACCGGCGTGGACTTCAGAATGCACCGATGATGGGTCAACGGCTGGCCGCTGTGAACTGCCGCGCCGACACCATCATTTCCAGCCCGGCGAGGCGCGCCATCATGACAGCAGAAAGCATTGCAGCGGAAATCGGCTTCGACCCGGACAACATCGTACAGAACCCGCTCGTGTACGGTGCCAGCTTGGGAGCACTCACGGAAGTGGTCAGGGAAATCAGCAACCGTTTCCGCCATGCCGTGCTGGTGGGGCATAATCCGGGAATCACGCACCTGTGCAATTTTCTTGGCGACTCCCGGATCGACAATTTGCCCACCTGCGGCATTGCCCGGATGGAATTCAATGCACGCAACTGGGAGGACGTTCCCTCCAAAAAAGGCCGCCTGGCCGAGTTTGATTACCCCAAGAAAAAATAGCTGGACCCGAGATGCACACCTTGGTGTGCCGGGAACCGGAAACCGCTGAATCCCGGGGGCAGGAGATCAAAATTCATACTCGACCTTTCTCATCTCCTGATCGGAGGGATGCGCCTCCCACAGCTCTGCAATTGTGCATTTTTCCTGCGGATGCTGTACATCACCCGCGAGCTCGGCCAATGGCCTCAGCATGAAGTTGTAGCGCAGCACATCGGGATGCGGCAGGCTCACACCATCCATTTGCAGGACCAGGTCATCGTACAGCAACTGGTCCAGGTCCAGCGTGCGGGATACGAACGATTCCTTGCCGTGAGTACGATGATGTTCCAACTCGATCCGTTTCAGTGTTTGACTGATTTCCTGGGGGGATTGATCGGTGTGGAATCCGACGACCAGATTGTGAAAATCGTCTCCTTCGAAGCCGAAGGCCGGGGTCTCGTAGACATTGGAAATATCCAAGGGTCCGAAATGGGCACGCAGGGTAGCCACGGAGGAGACAATGTTTTTTTCCTTATCGATATTGCTACCGATACCGATGAAGACGCGTGCCATCAAGAGTTGCGCTTGCCACGTTCGATGGTAATTCCGACGTCACGCGCCCCACGCACGGCCCGGGGCTTGCTGATCGTGATGCGCAACCACGGGATGTCGAACTCCTGGATCAGCATGGCAGCCACTTTCTCAATCAGGCTCTCGATCAGTTCGTAGTGGCTGGCTTCAACGAACTGAACGATGCGCTTGGCAACGGCCTTGTAGTCCAGGGTATCGTCTATGGAATGTGAAGTGGCAGCCGGCGTGATGTCTGTAGCCATCTCAAGGTTGATGCATACCTTCTGCCGGATACGCTTCTCCCACTCATAGACGCCGATGGTGGCATCCATTTCCAGGTCGCGCAAAAATATCGTGTCCTTCGCCATGTTCAGTTGTGTCATCGAGAGAATCATCCATCCCGGGCAAAAGCCGCTCAGCTTGTGCCCATATGATGATTCTGGTATCTTGCGCGCCCTACAGATTGACTGCATCCAATACAGAAACCACAGCCATGTCACGCGTATGCCAAGTAACGGGAAAACGGCCGATGTCCGGCAACCACGTCTCCCATGCACATAATAAAACACGGCGTCGTTACATGCCTAATATACATACTCACCGCTTTTGGGTGAAGAGCGAGAACCGCTGGGTCAAGCTGCGCGTATCCTCGCAGGGCGTGCGCATCATTGACAAGAAAGGCATCGAGGCAGTACTTGCAGATATTCGAAAACAGGGAGTCAAGGTCTAGCGTTGCAAGACGGGCCCGGGAATCAGCATGGCAAAATCAGTACGTGAAAAAATCAAGCTAGTCTCCAGCGCGGGTACGGGTCACTACTACACGACCAGCAAGAATAAACGCACCATGTCGGACAAGCTGGAATTGAAAAAGTACGACCCGGTCGTTCGCAAGCACGTTCCCTACAAGGAAGCCAAGATCAAGTAACCCCGCAGCCTGCCCAACTCCCCTTGGGCTAGATGCATCCAGTGACTGTCTCGCTAGCCCACAGGGGTGGGCTGCAATGCATAGCCTCTCAGGCCTTGCGCAAAGGTCTGCAGGACACGAATCCCGGTGGCCTCCGCTTCCTTGCACCACTGGGTGATGGCCTGGACCAAAGGTTCGTGACTGGCATAGGTCTCGTTCCACAATTGCTGTAATCGTCCCTGAAACTCATACACCGTATGTAAAGTTTCGCTGTCCTGCAAAAGCACCTGCAGGTGTTTGTGATGCAGCGGTTTCAGGCGGGATTTTTCACGGATCAGCGCAGTTCGCATCTGACGCATCAGCTTTTTACCACGCAGTTTGTTGCCGGACAATTCGCTGCGAAACGTTGGCAGCGTCACGTGCTGAGCATAGTCAGCCATGACGTGTAGCTTGCTGGAAATAATGGCCTTAGCCGTTTCGAGGTCAATTTTTTCCTTGATGGCCACACGCACGGGTTGCGGAGCGCGCCGGCGAACCCTGGCCAGATTTAGGAAGCACAGCATCCGAATGTAAAGCCAGCCCGCATCAACCTCCCAGCGCTTGCTGGAAAACTTCGCCGAACTCGGATAGGCATGGTGGTTGTTGTGCAGCTCCTCACCGCCGATCAGGATGCCCAGATTCATGATATTGGTCGAGCCGTCCGGGGTTTCGAAGTTGCGGTACCCCCAGTAATGACCAAAGCCATTGATAACGCCCGCCGCAGTAACCGGTATCCAGATCATTTGTACCGCCCAGATCACGACTCCAAGAAGGCCAAACAACACCAAGTTCAAGACCAGCATCAACACCACTCCCATGGAGGAGAAACGCGTGTACAGGTTTCGCTCGATCCAGTCATCAGGCGTGCCGTGACCATAATGCTCCAGCGTGTCCGCATTTCCGGCTTCTTCCCGATACAGCTCCGAACCCTGCCAGAACACCGTGCCGATACCCACCACGTGCGGGCTGTGCGGATCTTCTGCGGTCTCGGTCTTGGCATGGTGCTTCCTGTGAATTGCAACCCACTCCTTGGTCACCATACCTGTAGTCAGCCAGAGCCAGAAACGGAACAAATGTGCAGGCAGCGGATGCAGGTCCAGAGCACAATGTGCCTGGCACCGATGCAGAAACACGGTGACCGACACGATGGTGAGATGTGTGAGAACGAGCGTGAGGACGACATATCCCCACCCAGGCAAAGCTACCAGTCCATCAAGCATAGGCAGATCCTAGTCCGGGCATTTGTTATTGTTTTAGAAGAAGCCCGCTTTTCGGTCCGTGCATCATACGTGCTGACGGGGGAATTACACAAGTTCGCAAGATGTGTCCAGGGTGAGCGCAGGGTTCACGTTATTTCATTTTTTCCAACAAAAGACCGCCCGATTCCCGCTGCAATGCGGTCCACTTGGGAGCAATGTACAGGGTAGCCTGGGGTTCAATCACGATGACTGGACCGCTCAGCATCTGGTCCCGTGCAATGTCGGAGCGCCTGAACACAGGGACCTCCTTTGCGAGCTCGTGCAGGCGAGTCTTTCCGATCGGCGAGCCGGGTTGTCTGCGGGCGACGCGGGGCATGGGCAACTCGGATGTGTCCGTGCCCGTTGCTGTAAGCCGCAGATTGACCAGTTCCACTGGCATATCCAGTGCATAGCCATAGCGTTCGCGGTGACGCTCATGGAATGCCTGTTCTGCGAGGGACGGATCCTGCCAAGGCAGCCTCAGCGTCGTCGACTGGCCCCGGTAACGCAGATCGAGTTCCCTTTTCAGCGCATACTGTGAGGCAGACTCCGCACTCAAGTCGGAGGTAATTCTGTGCTCCAGTCGAGCAAACACTTCCTCCAGCTCCTGGTCCTCGCACTCAGCCAACAACTGGATACAGCTCTGGGACACCTCCTTGCCGGAAGGTGCCGCCAGGAGACCAAACGCTGATAACACACCGGTATGGGCGGGGACCAGCGCCTGGTAAATGCGTAAACTCTCGGCGAGATCGCAGACGTGAAGGCCGCCCGCACCCCCAAAACTGACCAGTGTAAAGTCCTTCGGGTCATGACCCCGGTACACCGACATCACTCGCAGAGCTTGTGTCATCTGCTCATTGGCAATCCGCACGATTCCCTGGGCACAGGCTTGGGAGTCCAGGCTCAGATGCCGAGCAAGGCGGGAGATGACGCTTTGGGAAGCTTCAGGATCCAGATCCAGATTCCCGGCGAGCCTGCAACTGGAGGGTAGGCGCCCCAGTACCACATGTGCATCGGTCACGGTGGGGTGATCCCCTCCCTGTCCATAACATGCCGGTCCGGGCGAGGCGCCAGCTGAGTCCGGGCCCACCTGCAGCAGTCCGCCCTCATCCACCCACGCAATCGAGCCGCCGCCCGCACCGATGGTGTGAATGTCCAGCATGGGCACGGCCACCGGGAGTCCTGCGATTTTCCCGCGGCGGGTCAGCTCGAATTCCCCATCAATGATGGAAACATCCGTGGATGTCCCCCCCATGTCAAAGGTCAGCAATCGCGCGCATCCGACACTCGCCCCTGTGTGAAGGCTGCCCCAGAGCCCGCCTGCCGGCCCGGACAACAACAGGCGCACGGCATTACGTTCTGCCGCCCCCGTGCTCAGGGTCAGGCCGTCACTTTGCATGACGAAGAGTCGGGAGTCCGGCAGTGCCTCGCCAAGGCGAGACAGGTAGCCTTGCATCACAGGACCCAGATAGCTGTTAATCCAAGTAGCCAGTCCACGTTCATATTCGCGGTACTCCGCCAGCACCTCGGATGAAATCGAAACAAAATACCGCTCATCCAGCCGCGCCTTGAGTGCCTTCTCAAAGCGGTTGTCGATAAATGAAAACAGCAGGCAAACTGCAACTGCCTCGGCATCAAGCTGGTCGATGGTGTCGGCAAGCATGTCCATTTCCGCAGTGGGCAGCTGCAAGACCGTGTTCCCCCGGGAATCCGTACGTCCGCCGGTTTCCAGGCACAACTGCGGTTCGAACAACGTGGGCTTTTCCCGGGGTGTGAGATTGTAGAGCTCCTCACGGGTCTGGCGGCCAATCAACAGCAGGTCCTTGAAACCATGGTTGGTGACAAATACCGTTCGTGCCCCCTTGCCCTCGAGCAGTGCGTTGGTAGCCACCGTGGTACCATGCACGATGTGCAGACCGCGGGTATCAATCCCCAGAGAGGCAATGCCCTGCAGGATGGCACGCTCAGGTGCCTGCGGTGTGGACAGTTCCTTGTGTGTCTGCACGGATTGTCCATTAAAATAGACCAGATCCGTAAAGGTTCCACCTGTATCGACACCTAGCAAGCGCATGAATTCATTCCGGTTCAGTCAATCGGGTCACGTCTTTGCATGGGCACACAACCGGGTGCAGCAAGAGGCCGCAGCATGTCCGTTTCGGATTCTTTATTGGTGATGCCGAGGTATCACCCGGTACAAGTGCTACCGGTCGGACCACACTTTAAACATCATTACCGGGAATTTAAAGCCAGTCCGAATCCGCCTTGTATCTTTTGTTCGCAAGGCCGCCATTTGCAGGTTACAGTGTTCTCATGACAGCAGGTGATCCCAAACCCGTCCACTCCGGTCCGATGCCCAGCCTGGAAGTCGCAGTCCATGAAAGCATGGACCCGGTCGTCGACTCCGCCCTGCTGACACACGTGCATTTCGGGGACCCCGGACAATGCCGGGCAAAGGGGTGGTCGGTCAACAGCCGCCTTGAGGTTCTGCAGGGGTCTGATTTCCATTTCCAGAACTGGTATACGGACGGTCCGGTCACGCATGGGCAGCACGCAAACATACAGTATGCCGGTCACCCCCAAGTACTGTTTGGCCATATCCAGCTGGACTGTCCGCAGACGAGCGATTTCCAAGCGCTGGCCAAGCAGGCCTACCAGGAGATCTATGACTGCTTGCAAAGCACCGCCTGCAACCATCTTTTGCGCACCTGGAACTACTTCCCGGGCATTACCGATCCGGCTGGAAACCAGTCCTGCCGCTACGACCTGTTTTGCAGCGGCCGCCTGCAGGCCATGCAGGCCTGCAATGCCGAAAGCAGCATCTATCCGGCAGCAACCGTGATTGGCAACCAAAACCCGTGCCTGCAAATTTATTTTCTGGCGGGGGATGCTCCAGGAATTGCCGTTGAAAACCCGCGACAGACGAGCGCCTACGACTACCCAACTGCCGATGTGCAGGCACCGCCCCTGTTTTCACGGGGGGTGCTCAAGCACTGGAGTAACTGCATACACTTTTATGTCTCGGGCACTGCCAGCATCGTTGGACATGAAACCCGGCACGTGGACGATGTCGGTGCGCAACTCAACGAATCCCTGAACAACGTCGAAACTCTGGTTGTCCATGCCAATCACCGGCATCAAACGCAGCTGAACGCACAGGACGATCTGCTGTGCATGAAAGTGTACGTACGCCACCGCCGTGACGTGCCCCACATCCAAAGAGTGTTGGCTGCGCGTCTGCCCAGCACGACGCCCCGGATATTGCTGCTGGGAGACATGTGCCGGACCGACCTGCTGGTGGAGATCGAGGCACTCTACCAGTCATGAGCCACGACCGGAATGCCTGAACTGCCAGAAGTGGAAACGACGTGTCGCGGCATTCGTCCGCACGTTGCCGGCAGAAGAATCACTGACCTCATCGTGCATCAGCGGCAGCTTCGCTGGCCTGTACCGGGCCAGTTGAAAAGATCGTTAAAAGACCAGCAGGTGAAATCGGTCGGGCGACGCGCCAAGTATCTGCTGCTTGAAACCGGCAACGGCTGCCTCATTGTGCATCTCGGAATGTCTGGAAGTTTGCGCATCGTCGCAAACGGTGTGCCGGCACAAAAGCATGACCAGGTGGATTTCGTGTTCGGCAACAAGATTCTGCGGTTTCATGATCCACGCCGTTTCGGGAGCATACACTGGACCCGCCAAGACCCCCTGCAGCACAAGCTGCTGCAAAACCTCGGACCGGAACCCTTCAGCGATGCATTCAGCGGCCGTTACCTCCACGGCCGTGCTGCTTCCAGGAAGGTCGGTGTCAAGAATTTCATCATGAACAGCAGTGTAGTTGCCGGCGTAGGCAACATCTATGCCAGTGAAGCGCTTTTTCTAAGCGGCATACACCCGCAGCGAGCTGCAGGCCGTATCTCGCTGTCCCGTTATGAAAAACTGGTCGCGGACATCAAGCATGTACTGAGCACCGCCATTGATGCGGGGGGTACCACCTTGCGCGATTTCACCCGTGAAAACGGCAGCCCCGGCTATTTTGCGCAAGAACTCAATGTCTACAACCGGCACGGGGAGCCGTGCCCGGTCTGCGGTCATCCCATCCAACTCCGGACACTCGGTCAGCGCAGCAGTTTTTATTGCAGCCAGTGCCAGCATTAATGCCGGCCGTTATTCGCCGACCTGTGCAAGACCCAGGCCCCGAGGATCGCTGGCTGCAGTCACGTGCCCGGTCTTTCGATTCCAGATGACGGCATGCATGTCCCCGTAGCTGCGAGAGGTAGCCTGCAACGTGTGGCCCATCTCGGCGAGTGCAGCCAGGGTGGCAGCATCGAAGGTCCCGTTTTCAAACTCGATACGGTCCGGGGCGAACTGGTGATGAAATCGTGGCCGCGAGACCATGGCGTTCACATCCCCGCCACGGACAAATTCCAGCGCGGCCAGCAACACCATGGTAATTATCCGGCTGCCGCCCGGGGTCCCCAAAATCGCCACTCGTTCACCATCATCCAGGAACGTAGGCGACATGCTTGAAAGCATGCGTTTACCTGCTTCGATGGCATTTGCGCGGTTGCCGGTCAGGCCATACAGGTTGGCATGCCCCGGCTTGATCGCAAAATCGTCCATTTCGTTGTTCAGCAGGACCCCTGTGCCGGGCGGTACAAATCCCGAACCAAACGGGTAGTTGATGGAAAGCGTCGCGGCCACGTAATTGCCCTCCCGGTCGATGATGGAAAAATGTGTGGTGTTGCGGCCTTCTGCAGGTTCACCACCCTGCAAACCGGCCTGTTCCTTGAGGTATGTGCTGCTCAAGGAAGCCCGCTGCGGGTTGAAATCCGCCAGCATCAGGGTTGCATGCTGTGCAGATAAAAGACTCTCGACGGGCACCTCGACATGGTCCGTATCCCCGAGATACCGGGCACGGTCGACATACGCCCGGCGCATGACTTCGACTAGGGCATGAGTGCGCTGTGTGGCTTCCATCTGTGACAGGTCCAGTAACGACAGCATGTTGAGCATTTGCGCCAGTAGGATGCCTCCCGAAGAAGGCAGCGCGGCGCTGGTGACTCTCATGTTTGCGTAGGTACCGGAAACCGGCTTTCGTTCCCGGACCCGGTATTTCGTCAGGTCCTGCATCTGCCAGATTCCTCCGGCCTGCTGCACGCCCTGGACCAGTAGCGCTGCCACTTCTCCCTGATAGAATCCGTCAGCGCCCTCGTCGCGGATGCGTTCCAGGACACGGGCCAATTGCGGTTGTCGAAGCACATAGCCGGGTTCGGGTACGCTGCCCTGCTCCAGAAAAATTGAATTTCCCTCGGTGGTCTCCTGCAAGTGATCAAGCACGGCTGTGGCCAGCCTTTGATAACGCGTGCTCACCTCAAAACCCTCATGGGCATGTCGGATGGCCGCGTGCAAGGTGCGATCAAGGGGAAGCCGCCCATACCTGTCCGACAGGTGAACGAGGGCTGCAGGGACGCCTGGAATGCCTGCAGCCAAGGGACCTACGACGGACTCTCGGGTGGGCCTGCCAGCATCATCCAGATACATGTCCCGGGTCGCTGCAAGCGGTGCCACCTCCCTCCCATCCAGCATGACATCGCGTCCATCCGATGCCGTGTGCAATAGCCAGAAGCCGCCGCCGCCCAGACCTGAGCCATAGGGCTCCACCACCGCCAGGCATGCGGTCACCGCTACGGCCGCATCGAAGGCGTTGCCACCCTGACGCAGGATATCGATGCCTGCCTGAGTGGCCAGCGGATGGGCACTGGCCACAGCATAATCTGTGAGGGAGGGCCGGGATGGCGAGCTTGACAGAGCGGATTTGTCAGTCGGGGACGTGCCACAGGAGATCACTCCCCATGCCAAGCACACGAAGACCAGAATCCGCATTTCAAACAAAAGGGTTTCAGCCGGACAGCTTGATTTGCAAGGCCTTGACCACCGGAGGGGAAACAAACCGGGACACGTCGCCGCCGAGACTTGCAATCTCTCGCACCAGGCTCGAGGAGATGAAGGTATGCTCTTCCGAGGGTGTCATGAAAATGGTCTCAAACTGATCGTCCAGCTGGCGGTTCATGCTGGCCAGTTGGAATTCAAATTCGAAGTCCGAAACCGCACGCAACCCTCTCAAGATGGCCTTGGCTCCTTGCTGGCGTGCAAAATCCACCAGTAGGCCGTCAAAACCGTGCACCTTCGCATTGGGGATCCGCGCCAGCGACTGCTGGGCAAGCTCGACCCGTTCGGCCAGATCAAAAAACGGCTGTTTGCCGCCGCCGCGGACCGCGACACCCACGACCACGCTATCAAACAGGACACAGGCCCGGCGCACCAAGTCAGTATGACCGTTGGTAATCGGGTCAAAGGTGCCCGGATAGACTGCCACGAGTGCCATGCGCGGATTCTAGCATGAAGCGATCCCGGCGCCCCCGGGGGCTTTGTCACACGATTTTATCTTCCAGCGCGTACAGCTGGTAACGCACCTGTCCCGCCGTTTTTTCACGGATGCAGCACAGGGAGCCCGGAAATTCCAGGATCCGATTGGCCGGGGATTCCACATAGACCCGGGCGGGCGGGCGCACCAGTCGGTGAGTGACCAGCTCCGGCAATACCTGCCGGTCCAGGTCTGTTGCAAAGGGAGGATCGAGGAACACGATATCGAACGGCTCTCTTGCCCGCTGCACATAGTCCAGTGCATCTTGGCATACGATATCCACCTGCCGAGCCCGCAGGGCTTGTTTCTGCAACTCCAGCATAGCCACCACCGAAGCATCGCGATCCACCAGGGTGACATGCGAGGCCCCCCGGGAAGCCGCTTCAAATCCCAGTGCACCACTGCCGGCAAACAGGTCCAGACAGCGTGCACCGTCGATTTTGTCGGCCAGCCAGTTGAACAGGGTCTCACGCACCCGGTCTGGAGTGGGCCGGATACCCGGAGTATTTGCAAACTGGATCCGACGGCTGCGCCAAACGCCGCCGACGATGCGCAGGCTATTCCTCTTCGGGACCACCAACGACAATCTTGACCATGCGGTCAGTGTGCAAATGCCGGCTGAACGCTACTCGAACATCCTCCTGTGTGACCTCGGCAATGTGTGTGGTGAAGGTCTCGAGGTAGTCCAGAGGCAGGTCGTAGTACCCGATCAACGACAAATACGCCAGGATATCGCTGTTCTGGTCTACCCGTAACGGAAAACCGCCGATGATGCTTTTCTTGGCGAGTTCCAGCTCTTCCTCGCTGGGACCCTGGTCCACATAGTCCTGAACCAGTTGCCAAGCCTGATCGAGTGCCATCTGGGCCTGATCGGCGCGTGTCTGCAGACCCAGCATGAAAGGCCCCGGTTGCTGCAAGGGGAAGAAGTAACTGTATACGCTGTAGGACAACCCCAGTTGCTTGCGGATCCTTTTCATCAAACGCGAGCTGAAACCGCCTCCGCCCAGGACATAATTGCCGGTGTACAGGATGAAATAATCCGGATCTCCCCGGGCAATACCCAACTGCCCCAGGTAGACATGCGACTGCTGGGAGGGATAGGGAATAAACCGGTACTGGCCCTCTGTTGCAGGCTGCGGGGGTGGTGCGAGCGCAGGCTGCGTGCCCCTGGGAAGATGGGATGCAATGTACTCGGAAATTCGGCGGGCCTGATCCGTATCCAAGTCTCCAACGATTGCAATTGTGGCATTTTCCGCAACCAGATACTGCCGCTGGAATGCCTTGACATCCGCCAGTGCAATGGCCTGCATGCTGCTCTCGCTTCCCGAAACCGGCTGTGCGTAGGGATGAGTGCCGTATACGGCCTGGTAGAACGCCTTACCAGCAATCCTGTCCGGGCGTTGCTGCTCGTCGCGGATTGCAGTAAGCGCTTGGTTCTTCAAACGCAGGAAGTCCTTTTGCGGAAAGCCGGGACGGGTCAGGATCTCGACGAAGGTAGACAACGCCTGCTCAAGCAGCCGCTCCTCGGTCAGACTGCGCAAGCTGACTCTGGAATGATCCAGATTGACGTCGTACCCGTAGCGGGCGCCGACCTCTTCGAATCTCTCGGCCACCGTATCGGCATCCATGGCTTCGGTACCGGCACTCAGCAGACCATGCGTGAGCTGCGAGAGACCGGCAAGTTCAGCGTCCCGGTCACTGCCGGCACCAAAGGTCACGGCGATGTCCAGCATTGGCAACTCCGGGGCCGCCACGAACAGGGTGCGAACAGCCTGAGCACTGGTCCACTGCTCGATCGAAGGTGCGGCCACGGCATTTCCGAGCAGCGCCACACAAAGCCACAGTGTGCCGCAGGCAACTCTCAATGGTGTACTAGTGTGCAGCATCGGATACCACAGCCGCACCGATCCTCCCGCCGGCTTGCAGCGGTTCGCGCAACGGCTCCAGTACGGACACGGTGAGGCGGTCCTCGATTAGGTAGGTGCGGGCCACCTGGCGCACCTGCTCGGCACTGATCGCATTGATGCGCCGGCTGTATTCGTCCATCACACGCCAGCCCAGTCCCGCCGATTCAAGTCGGCCAATTACGCCAGCTTGCGCACGGATGGAGTCCTGCGCATACACTTCGCTGGCGATGACCTGTGCCTTGACACGGGCAAGTTCCCGTTCGCTGACCAGATCTTCCTGCAGTGCCCGAATCTCGGCATAGAGGGCCTGCTCGACATCCTCCAGGTTGTGCTGTGGCGCAGGCGTGGCCTCCATCAGGAACAGGGTGGGATAGCGGGCATACAGACTGTATCCGGCGCCTGCACTGGCGGCTATTTCCATTTCCCGCACCAAGTGCTTGCTGAGCCGCGCGCTGCGGCCCCCGTCGAGCACGCCGGACAGTACCGACAGGGCATATGGTTCCCAGTCCTGTTCAGCCGTGGTCAGGCTCGGCGCCTTGTATCCCAACAGAATGTACGGCAGTTTGGCGACGGCTTTCACCTTGATGCGGCGCAGCCCGCTCTGGACGGGCTCGACCCGCGGCTTGCTGTTGCGGATATGCCGGCGCTCGATTGCGCCGAAGTACTTGCGGGCCAAAGCAAACACGGCCTCGGGCTCAACATCCCCCACCACTACCAAGCTGGCGTTGTTTGGCGCATACCAGCGTTGGTACCAACGACTCAGATCCTCAAGCTCGAGATGCTCCAGATCGTTCATCCATCCGATCACTGGGTGGTGATACGGACTGCTGGAGAAAGCGGCTGCACTCAGTTGCTCGTAGACGAGTGCATTCGGATCATCGTCGGTGCGCAAACGTCGCTCCTCCTTGACGACCTCGCGCTCGCTGTCAAAATCTTCCTGTGTGAGGATCAGGTTGACCATGCGGTCCGACTCGATGTCGAAACTCACCTCCAGGTGATCGCGGCCCATTACTTGAAAGTAGGCAGTGTAGTCGCGCCCGGTGAATGCATTGTCACGTGCGCCGATTTCCGCCAGTGTCGATGTAAATTTCTCGGCAGAATATTTTTCCGTGCCCTTGAACATCATGTGCTCGAGCATGTGGGATATTCCGGTGATACCGTTATGTTCCTGGGCAGATCCCACGCGGTACCAGATTTGGGAAACCGCCACAGGGGCTCGATGATCTTCCTTGACAATGACTTTCAGGCCATTGTCCAACACCATCTCGTGGGTGTTCCCGGAACCGGCCTGCGCATGGCCAAAGAGTGCCAGGCCCAGCAGCAGTCCGGCAATTTTGGCTACTTCCATAAATGATGGGTGTTGGGATGTTAGGATTAGCATCGCGTCGGATGCATTGATGTATGATCAGCGAACCTTACTATAACTGTTTGCCCGAAATCCATGCCTGAAACCGGAGTTTTTTCACGGCTGCGCCTGGGCCTGCAAAAAACCAGAAATGTGCTAACCAGTGGCATCCCTGCGGCTGCGTGGCGGAATAACAGCGAGGATCTGCTCAGTGAACTGGAAGACCGCTTGCTGCTCGCGGATGTGGGTATCGAGACGACTACCCGGATCATCGACGATCTGAAAACGCGCCTGCGCAGTCGCAGCGGTGAGGCCCAGGGGGCGGATGCACTTCTGCAGGAAAGCCTCGCAGAAATCATGGCGGCCTGCAACAAGCCACTACTGACCCGTGGCAGCAAGCCCTTCACCATTCTGGTGGTCGGCATCAACGGGGCGGGCAAGACCACCACCATCGGCAAGATTGCCCACCGCCTGACCGGGCAGGACCAGACCGTGATGCTGGCCGCCGGGGATACCTTTCGTGCGGCAGCGGTCGAGCAGTTGCAATCCTGGGGAAAGAAAATTGAGGTGCCTGTGGTAGCGCAAAAAAGCGGGGCGGACAGCGCCGCCGTCGTGTTCGATGCATACCAGTCTGCGAAGGCACGCGACATCGACGTGCTGATTGCCGATACTGCAGGGCGGCTGCATACCCAGCAAAACCTGATGGACGAACTGCTCAAGATCAAGCGGGCCATGCAAAAAATAGAGCCCGAGGCACCGCATGAAATCCTGCTGGTGCTGGAAGCCGGTACCGGACAAAATGCCCTGAAGCAGGCGCTAGGCTTTCACGAGGTACTGAACCTTACAGGCCTGTGTGTGACCAAGCTGGATGGTACGGCCAAGGGTGGCACCGTCATTGCCATCGCCGATCGGCTGGAGATCCCGATTCGCTATATTGGTGTGGGTGAGGGCATCGAGGATTTGCGCGTATTTGATGCCTACCGGTATGCCGAAGCCCTGTTGCATGCCTAGGCAGGAACCGGTGTCAGGCACGGACCGATGATTGAACTGCAGAATGTCACCAAGCGATACCCGGGAAACCGTGAAGCCCTGACGCAACTGGACCTGGTGCTCGAACGTGGCGAAATGGCATTTCTCACCGGGCCTTCGGGTGCGGGCAAAAGCACCTTGCTGAAACTGATTGCGGCCATCGAGCGCCCGACCCGGGGCCGGATTTTGGTCAACCAGAAAAATATCACACACATCCCCAAGCGCAAGATTCCCAACTTGCGAAGATTCATGGGAATCGTATTCCAGGATCACCATCTGCTGTACGACCGCAGTGTCTTCGACAACGTGTCCCTGCCGTTGCAGATCGCAGGTTATGCGCGGGCAGAAATCAGCCGCCGGGTGCGGGCTGCTCTGGACAAGGTGGCATTACTGAACAAGGAAAAGGCCATGCCCATCACATTGTCCGGGGGGGAACAGCAGCGGGTCGGGATCGCACGTGCGGTCGTCCACAAGCCGGCAATTTTGCTGGCGGACGAACCGACTGGCAACCTGGACCCGGGTTTGTCGGCCGAGATCATGCAGCTTTTTTCCGAGTTCAACCAGGTCGGTGTCACCGTGCTGATCGCCAGTCATGATCTGGACCTGATTTCCCGTCTGGGCAAACGCATTATCCGCCTGCAGGACGGACAGTGCATCAATGGACAGGCACAACCGGCCTGATAGCAGGTAACACGGCAGCACAAACCTTCACAGGAACATGCAGGTATCCCGACGCAGACCTTCCCCGAATCGGCCGAACTCCCTGATGCGCTTTCGTGCGCTGGTGCGCGAGCATCTGCGCAGCCTGGTATTCAGCCTCGGCAAGCTGTACCGCCACCCGTTCGCATCGACGCTGACTATCCTCATGATCGCCGTAGCGCTGGCGCTACCGGCCTGTATGTACCTGCTGCTGGATAATCTGCAGGCGATCACCGAAAAATGGGACGACTCCGGACAAATCACGCTGTTTTTGAACGTGGACAGCAGTGAAACCGAGATCAAGACACTTCGCACGCGCCTGGCCGCGCTCGAGGAGATCGAAAGCATCAAGTACGTATCAGCACAGCAGGCCTTGGAGGAGTTTCGCAAACTCAGCAAGCTCGAATACCTGATCGAAGGGCTGGAGGAAAATCCTCTGCCGCCAACTCTGACCCTGACCCCGTTTGAGCATGCCAAGCAGGCCGGTCATCTGGACCGTCTGGTCCAGGATCTCGGGACCTACCCCCAAGTCGAGCAGGTACAGCTCGACCTGCAATGGTTGCAGCGGTTGCAGGCCATCACTGGAGTGGTGCACCGTGCGATCATGATGCTGGGCATCACCCTGGCCATTTCCGTGCTGCTGGTGGTCGGCAACAGCATCCGCCTGGACATTGAGAATCGACGCGAGGAAATCGAGGTCGCCAAGCTGATCGGTGCGACCAACCGCTTCGTGCGCAGGCCCTTCCTGTACGGTGGCATGTGGTATGGTCTGCTGGGAGGAAGTCTGGCGCTATTACTGGTGCTGCTCGTGCTGCACTTTATCGAAGCACCTGCACAACACCTGATTGGACTGTACAACAGCAATTTCGAGTTGATCTTTCCGGATCTCAAGCAGGGCCTGGCGCTGGTCGCGACCAGTATTGTGCTGGGACTTCTGGGTTCATGGCTGGCAGTTGGACGCCACATCGTGCGGATAGAACCCAGCTGAACATCAGGTCCAAGACAGATACTCTCGCCAGCATCCTGGCCCTTGACCTACAAAATTCAGCAATGGGAGATCTTCGTCATCCTGTACATCCCGCCGGTAAAGCCTTTGTTCATATGTCATAAGCATATGATTTTTAATATGAAAAATTTTTAGCACTCTATATAAAAGAGTGCTAAAATTACCCGTGGAAAAAGATTGAAACGAAAAACTCCAACCTGGGAGAACTTGAGAATCGTGGCAACCTCCATACAACCTCTGCAAGCTTCAACGGCGATTTCCACTGCCAATCTGGACAGCTACATCGCCTCAACGTTGCAGATTCCGGTGCTGAGCATGGAAGAGGAACATGCCCTGGCACTGCGCCTGTATGAGGACAACGACCTGGATGCAGCACGTACCCTGATCATTCACAACCTGCGGTTCGTGATCCATGTGGCGCGTGGGTACCTAGGATACGGCCTGCCGCTTGCGGACCTGGTTCAGGAAGGCAATGTCGGGCTGATGAAGGCTGTCAACCGCTTCAACCCGCACAAGGGCGTGCGTCTGGTTTCGTTTGCGGTGCACTGGATTCGCGCCGAGATCCATGAGTTCGTACTGCGCAACTGGCGCATTGTCAAAGTTGCAACCACCAAGGCCCAGCGCAAGCTGTTCTTCAACCTGCGCAACTCCAAGAAACGTTTGGCCTGGCTGAATCAGGATGAGGTGGACACGGTCGCCAAGGAACTCGGCGTCAAGCGCAGCGAAGTGGTGGAGATGGAAAAGCGGCTCAGCAATCATGACCTCGGATTTGATCAGGATCACGATGAGCATAAGGACGAGTCAGGTCACTTTGCACCCGCGGCCTACCTGAGCCATGAAGAAGACAACCCGGAACTGCAGGTCGAACACGAGGACTGGGAATCCCATCAGGCCCGGCAACTGCAAACTGCACTGACCGTGTTGGACGAGCGCAGCAGGGACATCATCGCACAGCGCTGGTTAAGCGAGAAGCGCGCCACCCTGCAGGAACTTGCTGCCAAGTACGAGGTTTCGGCAGAGCGCATACGCCAGCTGGAGAGCAACGCCATCCAGGCACTCAAGGCTGCAGTCGTCAGCTGATTTTCGTCGTCACCGGCCCGCCTCGCTGCGGGCGAGATATACCAAAGTCACTACGCTGAGCAGCAGCAGGGCTGCCCCTCCGTTGTGCATGACGGCCACAGCGATTGGCAGGTGCAGCACAATATTCGATATCCCTAACGCCAACTGGCCCGACAACAACAGCAGGGTCACGATACTGGCGATGCGCAACGACGCCGTGGCCTGGCTCGTGGCCAGCAGGTAGATCAGCAATACCACCCAGTAAGCAGCCACCACGACAGCCATGTATCGATGGCTCAAGTGAATGGCCGTGCGCGCCGGGTTATCCAGCACCCCGAATTCATAATTGGTGCCGAGGCCGCGCCAGAACACGAAACCTTCCTTGAAATCCATGGGCGGCCACCACTGCCCTTGGCAGGTCGGAAAATCAATGCAGGCGAGCGCTGCGTAATTTGCGCTGGTCCAGCCACCCAGAATGATCTGTCCGATCAACAGCAACAAGCCAGCCACCAGCATCGGCAGAATTGCATGGCTGAGGCGCTGGCGGTAGATCAGCCGCTCGGTACCGGTATCCAGGTACGTCCACCACAGCAATGACAACACGGCAAAGCCGCCAATCAGATGCAGCATGACGATCACTGGCTTGAGCAACAAGGTCACCGTCCACATCCCGAGCAGGGCCTGAAAAATTACCAGGCCCACCAGAAACACCGGCAGGCCCACGGGCTGCCCCGGGTCCTTGCGATTGCGCAGGCCCATCACGGCGAGAACCAGGATCAGAATGCCGAGCACACCCGCAAAATAGCGATGAGCCATCTCTTTCCAGGCCTTGTCCGCTTCCACTGCACGCTCGGGAAAGGCACGGTTGGCCTGCAAGATTTCTTGCTCAGATTCCGGAATGCCCAGCAGATGGCCGTAACATCCAGGCCAGTCCGGGCAGCCCAGTCCTGCATCAGAAAGGCGTACATAGGCGCCCAGCACCACCACCAGCAAAGCCAGTGCACAGCTGACCAAGGCCAAGGTCCGAAACCGGTTTCTGCGCTTATTGTCCATCTGACTTGTAACACTCATGCATATCTTCGGTCCTGAATTTTTCTTACTCCCGCAACCCCGTCTGCCCCTGCAGATGAAGCCACGTCATTTCATGTCGGCACCGCTCGCAAGCCACCTACCGGTTCCTGCCTTGCAGTTGGTCGACCGGTATCCTGACCTCGTTGCCGTCTGCTGTTTCTGGCGCAGGGTTCGCCGACTTGCGGGCATACCCGTAAATCACTTCGTAGCTTGCCGGAAGCATGCCGTTGTCCAGGCGGTACTCTTCGTATGCCTGCACGAGCGTGCGGTATTTCTGTTTGCCCATCAGCCCTGGAGCCGTGTCATGCGTGGAGCCAAATTTTCCACGGCTGCCTGTGTCTTTCAGATCCTGCAGCAACTGCGGCAGGGATTGATATTGAATATCGATCATCTCCATGTCAACGACCGGGTCCGTGAAATGTTCTGCTAGCAGCATGTCTCCGATATGGTGCATGTCGACAAACTCGTGTACATGCCGGTAATCGTCCAGTCTTGCAAAACTATCGCGCAACTGGTGCAGGGTATCCGGCCCGAATGTGGAAAATATCAACACACCTTCGATGCGCAGCACCCGCATGCATTCGGAAAATACCTGCGGCAGGTTCACACACCACTGAAACGTTGAAGAAGAGAAAATCAGGTCGACCGACCCGTTCGCAAAAGGCAACTGTTCGGCATCATTGCATACCAGTGCGTCCGTATACCGAGCATCGTGATGTCGGCGACACCACGACAGCATGGGCAAGGCAAGGTCACAAGCGACCATCGAACTGTTGGGAAAACGCGTGGCAAGGCCCTTCAGGCTGCGACCGGTTGCGGTTCCGACATCGAGCACCCGCCGAGGTTGCAGCTTGAGCATGTCCACGCGTTCAAGAGTACGCTCACACACCTCGCGTTGCAGCACTGCTGCAGTATCGTAACTGGCGGCAGCGTTCGAGAAATCATCGCGCACGCGCTGCTTTTTTATGTCCGCATGCTCACTCATGGATTTTACTTTGGCTCACCCATCGCAAAAACTGTTCGGGATGTGAAACAAACGGAGCATGCCCGGCCCGGGCAATGCGCTCGACCCGCGCATGCTGCCAAATGCGACTCGTATCCTCGGCGGTGCCGACTGGCAACACCTGATCCTCCTCGCCATGCAGCAAGCCCACAGGCAGGTGCGAGAGCCTGCCATTGGTGCGCAGGTCGACCTGCTCCAGCCATTTCAAACCCCAGGCGATATTCCCGACATGATCGGGCGAACCGGACAGGGCGCTGCGCAATGCAACAAGCGTCGGTTTCGCATGTTCGCTGTTGATGGTCTGCAGCGAACAGAATTTTTGCAGGGTCCGCTGGGGAGCCTGCGTGAACTGTCTCGAAAAATCCAGCAGCTCCGTATGTGCCATGCCATGCGGCCAGTCCGGTGCTGCGGTAAATCTTGGGGCACTTGATACGAGCATCACGTGGGCGACCCGGTCAGGATACTGTTTGGCATACAGCAAGGCCCACAGCCCCCCCAGGGACCATCCCAGAAGAGTTGCGGCAGGCGGCAGCACGTCGGCCAGCAGCTGTACCCCCTGTCCGGGACTGCAATCCCAGTGCACGGCGTGACTGTGTCCGTGTCCCGGCAGATCAACGCACCAGACCTGATGTTGCAAGGCCAGATCACCAGCCACCTTGTGCCAGATTTTCGAACTCGACCCCCATCCATGCAACAATACAAGATTCGGGCCTTGACCGGACTTTGAACAGTGCAGTTTTGACACGGTACCTCAGATGGGTGTAATCCTTCTTCAGATCGCAGTAGTCATTGCGGCATATCTACTGGGCTCAATCAACAGTGCAGTGCTGGCCAGCAAGGCCCTGCACCTGCCGGACCCAAGGACCGCCGGGTCCGGCAACCCTGGCGCCACCAATGTATTGCGCGTTGGCAACAAATCGGCCGCAGCAATCACGCTGCTGAGCGATCTCCTGAAAGGCTATCTGCCAGTCCTGCTGACCACCGTGCTCACGGACGACCCACGGCTGGTTGCCGCAGTGGGCTTGGCGGCAGTGCTTGGCCATATCTATCCAGTCTATTATCACTTTCGAGGCGGCAAAGGGGTAGCGACCACATTGGGTGTCCTGCTGGCAATGGACTGGCTGCTCGGCGTGTTTTGGGCCCTGGTCTGGCTAGCCACCGCATTGGTGTTCCGGTATTCGTCCGTGGCCGCCATGACCGCCATGTCGATTACCTTGGGTCTCGTACTTGTCACCCCTTCAGAACAGATGTGGACCGCCGGTGTCCTTGCGGTCATCACCGCCCTGATCTTCTGGCGGCATGTCAGCAACATTCGCGACCTGCTTGCAGGAAAGGAGGCCCGGTTGGGGGAGGATTAGTCAGACGTCTTCGAGGGCCCAGCGAGGCTGAACCCGGATCTGCAGCGGCTCGCGGCTTCCGCTTTGCAGCCTAAGCAGGCCCAACTGCGCAACCATGGCAGCATTGTCCGTGCAGAATTCAAGTGCCGGAAAGATCACCGTCACGTCTTGCTCGCCCAGCCGCTGCATGAGCTGCTGGCGCAGCTTCTGGTTCGCACCGACGCCCCCGGCCACAACCAGCGTCTTCGCACCCGTGTGCTCGATTGCCCGCGTACACTTGATTCTCAGGGTGTCCACAACCGCGTCCTCGAAGGCCCGCGCCACATCGGCACGGGCCTGGTGATCCGGCTTTCCAAGCCCTTTCAGGGTGCTAAGCACATGGGTCTTCAGCCCGCTGAAACTGAAATCAAGCCCTGCACGGTTTACCATCGGGCGGGGAAATATGAAACGCTCCGGGTCGCCCTGCCTGGCCAATCGCTGGATCTGTGGCCCGCCTGGGTAGCCGAGACCCAACATCAGCGCCACTTTGTCAAATGCCTCGCCAACGGCATCATCAATGCTCTCTCCGAGCACTGCATAGCGTGCGACCGAGCGGACCTCAACCAGCAGGGTGTGTCCTCCCGAGACCAGCAATGCCACGTACGGGCAGGCGGGGGCAACCTCCTCCAGCAGGGGTGCCAGCAGGTGGGCCTCCATGTGATGAACCGCCACGGCTGGCTTGTCGAGTGCGAAGGCCAGGCTGCGGCCCAGTCCGGCCCCCACCATCAGGGCCCCCATCAGTCCCGGCCCCGAGGTATAGGCCACGGCATCGATGTCCTCTCTCAGAGACAGTCGCGCCGTGTGTATTGCAGACTCAACCAGGGGCGCGAGCTTTCGAATATGATCGCGTGAGGCCAGTTCTGGAACGACGCCCCCGTATTCGCTGTGCAGGGCAGACTGCGAATACAGATGGTGGGCCAGCAGTCCCTGGCGTTCACAGATCACGGCAACGGCGGTTTCGTCGCAAGAGGTTTCAATACCCAGTACTCGCATGCGGACAGCTTAGTGTGGTTCGTCCCGGCAAACATAGCATGTATTTTCATCGGGCGTTCACAGAACGTGTATACAATCCAAATCACCATCATTAACCTCCTTTCACCACGCAAATAATGCCTTTCATGCAGAAGCTGCTTTCACTTGCTTTCGAAACAATCATCAAATGGTTCACGCGGATGGTTCTTCTCCTTGGCATGGTTGTACTTATGGCAAATCTGCTGAATCCTTGAGGGGGCCGAATAGATTGTTTTTGCTCAAAATATATTTGAAATATAGGAACCTGTCGGTATAATCGCGGTTCTTTTTGGTTTGAGCATCCTAGGATCAGGACAGTATTGAATGCCCGGTGTACGTGTAAAAGAAAATGAACCGTTCGACTTTGCCTTGCGGCGATTTCGACGCTCTTGCGAAAAAGCGGGAATCATTACTGAAGTGCGTCGACGCGAATACTATGAAAAGCCTACCGAGGTGCGCAAACGCAAAGCGGCCGCAGCCGTCAAGCGCAACCTGAAGCGCGTGGCGCGAACCAGCCTGCGACGCCGGCGGCTTTACTGAATCCCTCCAGGCTTGTAACCCTTGACGTGTCCGCAGTGCGGGTGCACACACATGCAGCGAACCGCCTTCTTCGCGCTGGTTCCAAATCCTTGTTTGCGGCTATACTCGAAGTGCTATGCCACCCTTACGAAACGATGTCCTGATCCGGGCACTGCTCAAAAAACCGGTGCCACGAACCCCCCTGTGGATCATGCGCCAAGCGGGCCGTTACCTGCCGGAATACCGGGCCACCCGCAAGCGTGCCGGCGGATTCCTGACCCTTTGCAAAACTCCGGAACTGGCATGCGAGGTCACGCTGCAACCGGTAGAGCGTTTCGATCTCGATGCGGCAATCCTGTTTTCGGACATCCTGACTATCCCGGACGCGATGGGACTGGGCCTTTCCTTCAGCGAGGGTGAGGGACCACGGTTTTCAAGACCCGTATCAAGCATGAAAGACGTAGAACGCATCGCCCGTACCCGGCCCATGGAAGGCTTGGGGTACGTGTGCGATGCAGTGCGCATGATCCGGCATGAACTGAACGGACGGGTTCCGCTGATTGGATTCACCGGCAGTCCGTGGACACTTGCAACCTACATGGTGGAAGGTGAAACCAGCCGCGAGTTCCGCAAGATCAAGAGCCTGCTCTATACCCACCCGGACATACTTGAACGCCTGCTCGAGATTCTGAGTCAGGCGGCAGCCGACTACCTGTCGGCACAGATTCGCGCCGGCGCACAGGCTGTAATGGTTTTTGACACTTGGGGGGGCGTGCTATCCCGGGATGCCTACCTGAAATACTCCCTGGGACCCATGCAGCACATTGTCTCGGAACTGTTACGACTCGAGACGTCACACACGGTCCCGATCATCTTGTTTACCAAGGGGGTCGGGCATGAATTGGCGGACTTGGCTGCCAGCGGGTGCCATGCGGTGGGACTGGACTGGACCATGGAACTGGATCAGGCCCGGGCGCAGGTTGGTTCAAAAGTCGCGTTGCAAGGCAACCTAGACCCGGCTGTGCTGTATGCTCCGGATTCGGCCATTCGACGTGAGGTGCAGAAAGTGCTGGAAAAATATGGTCAGGGCAGCGGTCACGTCTTCAACCTAGGCCACGGTATACAGCAATTCGTGGACCCGGAAAAAGTCACGGTACTGGTTGATGCGGTCAGGGAGTTCAGCCCCGCCTATCACTAGCCGTTACAATCCCGGCAGATGCGCCGGGGTCGGATCGAAGCTGCATGCCGATGCAGAGCCCCTGCAGGCAGTAAAAAGCACCGCGGCGTTCTTACAGAGCCTTGCTGCGGGCTTGCCCCAGCAGGCTGGCCAGCGCCTTTCCGTTCATTCTTTGAGCACTGCGGTGATGCGTCTTGCTTTTCGGAGGCTGGTGCTGCTGGCGCAAGCTGAAAATCGTGACATCAATTTCATGCTCGCGATACGTGAACACCAGAACGGGCAGGCAGGTGTAATGGCGGTTTTGCTTGAAATGACGGTCTGCCAGCCGCACTACCAGGCCGCGTTGCTGCAGCACCGCCAGAACTTCTTCTGGGCAGTCACAGGAGACGTGCAGGCTGATCGGCGTTTTTGCACCTGCGGTACCTTCCAGCACGGGACCTGTCAGGTAGGGGTGATACGGAGTCAGCCAGTTCATCACGGTCAGTGCCGTACATCGCAAGTTTCGAAGGATCCCCTCATGGTCCGGCAAAAAAGTCCGTGTAAATGAACGGATGGCGGACTCGATCTCGACATTGCTGGGCAGCGCCACGCCCTGCAGTGCATGCAGGCGCTCGCGAGCCTTGCACTTGGCTTTCTGGTAGTCGTGCACCCCTTCGCTGACAATGATTCTGGCAGCCTCTTGGGCAAGCTTCTCCCGAAGCCGGTCCTGTTTTCTTACAGCCACGATTCTTTAAAAAAGCTGTTCCGGAGTTCCCATCCCCTGGTCATTTCTCGGATATGCCGGCGGTGTACCCGATCCGGAGCCTTCAGCCGGAACATACCCCATACGGAAGGTCTCCTCAATGCCCTGTTCATTGCCCGGGTCCACCCGCTGTCCAGTGGCAGGATCGATACGCACACTGACGATTGTCTCCGGTCGCTTCAGCTTGTTTTCCGGTTTACCCTGAAGGGCAGCACGCATGAACTCGATCCATATTGGTAACGCTGTGACACTGCCGACTTCCTTGCGTCCGAGCGGCTTGTGCTGATCAAACCCCACCCAGGAGATTGCAACAATGTCACCGTTGAAGCCGCAGAACCATGCATCCCGCTGCTCGTTCGTCGTACCTGTTTTTCCAGCAAGATCACTGCGTCCCAACTGGCGCGCACGCCTGCCTGTGCCACTTTGTATGACATCATGCATCATGCTCACCATCTGATAGGCGTTCTCTTTGGACAGCACGCGCTCAGCGACCCGTATGCCCAGTTCGGGGGCCCCATCCTCCCCGATGACCTCCTCTACGCTTTGGTACAACTGTTGTTGTAGGTCCAGACAGTCTGCCTCGCATACCATGAGTGGACTGGAGCGAAACAGGACCTCACCACTGACATCTTCTATCCTTTCAATCACGAACGGTTCCACGTAGTGACCGCCATTGGCAAACACTGCATAGCCGCGGGCCATCTCCAGTGGCGTCGCCACACCGGAACCCAATGCCAGGGACAAGCCCTGGGGCAGTTGCTCCGGGCCAAAACCGAAGTTGGTGATGTGCTGCTCGGTATAGCGGTGACCCACGCTTCGCAGCACGCGGATCGAAACCATGTTGCGGGACTTCACCAAGGCCTCGCGAAGGCGGGTCGGTCCGAAAAACTTGCCGCTGTAATTTTTGGGGCGCCAGGCACTTTCCAGGCCGCTGCCGTCATGTACCACCGGCGCATCGTTGACAATGCTGGCTGGCGTGAAGCCTGACTCGAGCGCGGCCGAATAGATAAACGGCTTGAAACTTGAGCCGGGCTGGCGTTTCGCCTGCGTGACGCGATTGAACTTGCTGTGCAGGTAATCGTACCCGCCGACCAGGGCCAGTACGCTGCCGTTTTGCGGGTCGATCGCCACGAAGGCACCGGCCGCCTCAGGAATCTGGCTGAGGGCCCATTTGCCGGTATCTGCCCGGGTAATCCGGATCACATCCCCCGGTGCAAGCAGTCCGGTGAAGTCTTCCGGCACCTCCCCCATGGTATTTTCGCTGATGTAAGGCCTAGCCCACTTGGCCTGGTCGATTGACACCAAGGCAAACTGCTGCTCACCCAGATACACCTCGATTTCCAAGGGCTCCACCCGGGTCACCACGGCCGGCATCAACCCTCCGATCAGATCCATGCCCAGAATCACCTCATCCAGTTTTTCAAACGCAATCTGGTCCATGTCATCGCCTGTTAACTCCAGTTCCAAATGGGATTTTGCACCCCGCCAGCCATGACGCCGGTCGTAGGCATGCAACCCTTTTCTAAGGGCCAGTTGGGCTTGGCGCTGGAGTTTGCTGTTGATCGTCGTGTACACCCGGTAACCCTTGGTATAGGCCTCGGAGCCGTATTCCCCGAACATCTGCGCGCGCGCCATCTCTCCAATGTACGGCGCATTCATCTCAACCCGGGGGTAGTGGACCGATGCGCTTACCGGCTCATCCAGCATTTTGCGGTAGGTGTCATCGTCAATGAATTCAAGCTTGTGCATTCTGCCAAGCACATAATTGCGGCGGATGACGGCACGCTCGGGATTGACAATCGGGTTAAACCTCGAAGGAGCCTTGGGCAGGCCTGCAATCATGGCAATCTGGGCTAGATTGAGATCATGCACGCTGCGCCCGTAATAGACCTCGGCCGCCGCACCCACGCCGTAGGCCCGGTTCCCCAAGTAGATCTTGTTCAGGTACAGTTCGAGGATTTCGTTCTTGTTGAACTCGTGCTCAATTCTCAGGGCCAGGAAAATTTCCTTGAGCTTGCGTCGGTAGGTGCGCTCATTGTCCAGAAAGAAGTTCCGGGCCAACTGCATCGTGACGGTGCTGCCGCCCTGCCGTTTTTCTCCGGTCAGCAATACATAAAGTGCAGCACGGGCCAGACCCTGATAATCGACGCCTAAGTGTTCGTAAAAGCGGTCATCTTCTGCAGCAAGGAATGCCTGGACCAGCAATTCCGGGATCTCATCCACCCCCAGGGGTTCACGCCTTTGTTCTCCATACACGGCAATCAGCTTGCCGTCCCGGCTGTACACCTTGAGCGGCACCTGCAGTTCCACATCCCTGAGCACGGCCACCCCGGGCAGGGAAGGTGCCAAGTATATGTAGGTGGCCAGTATTGCGACGATGATGGCAAGAAAAGCCCCCAGCGCAAGGCGCAAAAGCTTCAGGAGATAGGCCATGTGCCCTGTAGGGGAAAGCGATCGCCTGACATCATCTCGCTTGCGGCGGGACCCAGGGCCGGACGGTCGGGCGAAGCCGCATGGCTTCCTTCCTTATTCACCGGTACAGACATACGGACTCCCGCCAATCTTGACAAATCAATTCAGATGGACTGCGCTCCCCGACCCAGGCAGTTTCCTGTTCTGTCATTGTAAGTCAAAGCCCCGGACAAGTCATGACGCGGACAGGTGCTGTCAGGAAGCAACAGCAGCCTACATAGGTATAGACGCGGATCGGCTGAATCCGTTCGAAAATGCGCTCAAAAAATGCAGGGATTTCGAACGTATGCCTCGAGAAGCGTATGCGGCCAGCGGTCAGGCCGGGATCAATTCCGTAGCATGCCTGCCCAGGTTCATCGGCGACTTACACCTGCCCTTGTCTGAAAACGTGCCTGCACCTAAAATACCGGTCTGTCTACACCAAAAACCAACTAAAACAATCAGGAGAATTTCATCATGTCCTCAACAGAAGACCGCCTCATGGCACTAGCAAATGAAAATCTGGATATTGGCAGGGAACCGGATATGGACACCGGGTTTGGTGACTCTGGCGTGTCCTCAGTGGATGCCGTCGCCTTCATCAAGAAGGTCGGCCAGGAATTCGGGTTGACAATTCCTCCTGAAGATTTCTCCCAGTTCCAGTCTCTGCGGGAACTGGCTTCCTATCTGGATTCGAACTCCGGGTAAACCTTTTCCGGTTCAGGGATGTAGGCAGAACTGCATCCGGACATCGGGGTGCACGTGTGCCCCAGTTCCCAGGCCGGGACAAGCGCAGACACTGCGATGGTCATGGACAACCCGGGCACTGTACAACGTGACTTGACCCTGTGCCCGTGAAGGTGAGCAGGCACAAGGAATCGGCTACCGCGACAAAGGACTGGTGGCGCCCGTACAGGAGAACCCGGGATACCACAATTTTTCATGTGGACCTGCGGCCTCATGATACTCGTGAGGCCGAGGCGCTGGAGTGGTTGGATCACAATGAACAGGCACGCTGGCGCCGGTTTCGCCATGCCCGTGCCCGGTATGAATTCAGCTTGTGCCGTGCCGCTCTGCGTGCGATTCTCTGCAAACATCTCGACTGCAGCAACGAACAACTCGCCTTCGGGACATCAAAATACGGAAAACCCCATGCCCTGGTGGATGGAGAATCGAAAGGTATCGGCTTCAACGTCAGCCACAGCCACCAGCACGGGCTGGTGGCACTTGCCCTGCATGGGCGTATCGGGGTGGACGTGGAAGAACGGAACATGCAACAGAACCTGGATGGAGATATTCAGTCGGTATTTACTCCGAATGAACGCGCGGACCTGGCCGCGGCCCGCGGCCCGCAAAAGATCCACTTGTTTTTCCGCCTGTGGACGATGAAAGAAGCATTACTCAAGGCCCTGGGTACGGGATTCTCGCTGGACATGTCAGGAATCGAAATTCCGAAAACCCTGCGCCAGGGGATGAGTGCAGGCGAATTTTGCTTTCCTCAACTGCCCACAGTCCGGTGGTGGCTTGAATCCCTGGACGACCCTAATTTTGCCGCAGCCCTGGCACACGAGCTTAACCCGGGGTGATGCCGGCCTGGAGAATGAACCAGGCGATTCGGTCCAACCTTTTGAACCTGATAAAACGAGAATACGATTTACCTCATAAGGACCATGTGGGAAATTCCTGAACCAATCTCAGTGCGTGAAGTCCGACTGGATCAAAATACAGTCACGCACTTGCGACAGCACGGCAATCCGTCAGGGCCTCGGCTTGTGCTTTGTCACGGCAACGGTCTTGCCATTGACCTGTATTACCCGTTCTGGTCGCTGCTTGCCGAGGACTACGAACTAATCCTCTATGACCTCAGAAACCATGGCTGGAATTCCGTGGGCGAGCGCCGCGACCACAACGTTCCCGTACTAATACAGGATTATGCCCTGATACTGGAATCCATCGACCGCCACTATGGCAACAAACCCAAGATCGGGGTATTACACTCCGTCTCAGCGCTGATCTCGCTGCTTTCGGCGCCGCAGGACAACAGCTGCTCTGCACAGATTCTATTTGACCCGCCCGTATGCAAGCCTGGTGCCAGCCAGACCGAATTTGACGTGGCTGCCGAACACGCTGCATCGCTGACGCGCCGACGCGGATACCGATTCCAGACGGAGGAAGAATTTTCTGATTTCCTGAGCTACATCCCGACCTTCACCCATGTGGTTCCCGGGGTCCGGGAACTCATGGCCAAGACCACGCTTCGCGAGGTTCCCGACGGGCTGGGGTATGAGCTGCGTTGCCCACGCGAATACGAAGCCCAAATCACCGATTATGTCCGAAGCTTTTCCCCGCTGGTGGACTTTGAGACGCTCCCGTGTCCGACGAAGGTCATCGGGGCGGACCCGACCTTGCCGTATGCCTATCTGCCAACCTTCGATCTCAGCGATGTCCTGACTGTCGATTATGATTTCATCCCTGAGACCACACATCTTCTTCAACTGGAAAAGCCGGTGGACTGTGTATCTGCGGTGCGAGAATTCCAGGAACAGCAACTGTTGCCCGATGCCTGAAGGCGGCGGTGGCACCCACAACTGTCAAAACAGGCCCGTGATCTCGAAGTGCGTCAGGCCTTGACCCAAAACCTCTTCCGCTCAAATGGATAGTCTGGTACGGAAATTCGCCGGCGCATCTCGCCCTCAAAAAGACCTGCAAGCGAAACCGCACGCCCTGCCTCGTAGGCTTCTGCCACTTCCAGCATGAAGGCATGTACTTCATCCGTTTTCCCATTGCGGGAGTCTGCGTTCGCTGCTGCAGCCACCTCTTTGCCAGTGCCCCTGGCAAGTGACTGAAGTTGAGCCCGGAGCGAGGCCGCATCACTGAACAGGATACCCGCCCGATGATCGAAGTGCGCACGTCCCGTGCTGGCCGTCCATGCCATATCCGAAAGCAGTGGGCCGGATGCACTGTCATCACCCGAAAGCTCCTCCGAGTGCGCATCAAGCCAGGCAAGATACGCTTCGGCCAGCTCCCCAAGAACGACTAGAGACTTTCCAGAAAGCGGCAGCAGGCGGATCTTTCGCTCGTCCGGTGCAGGTATTTCAGAGGGAGTCTCCTGGGGTGAGTCCGACAGGGGCGATGTGACCTGTTGAGCATTCCCTGCAGGGAAAGATCGTGTACGGTCTGGGTACGGAGTATCCTCCGGCGCCGGATACTCTTCGACCACCACATGGGCATTGGTTCCCGAGATTCCAAATGCACTGACCCCTGCACGCGCAGGCCGGCCCTCATGCCGAGGCCAGTCCATGGCCTCCGAGACCACCTTCACCGGTAACTGCTCCCAGTCCATGTGCGGGTTCGGGTCATGAAAATGCAGGTGTTGAGGGATCCTGCGCCGATCCATTGCCAACACCGTCTTGATGAGTGCTGCAATGCCGGCAGCGGATTCCAGGTGTCCGAGGTTCGTTTTCACCGAACCAATCAACAGGGGATCCTCTGCCTCGCGCCCTCGCCCATAGACCCTTGCAGAAGCATTGACCTCAATTGAATCACCCAACTCCGAGCCACCTCCGTGCGCCTCAAGATAGTCCACTTCGTGTGGCGAGACACCTGTCCCGGCAAGCGCCTCCTCGATGACCCGTTCCTTCGTTGGACCCGTGGGCACAGTGGGCCCTGCACTCGCCCCACTGTGGTTGATAGCCGAGCCACGGATCACGCCCCAGATTCGATCGCCATCCGCCTGCGCCTCGCTCAGGCGCTTGAGGACAACCATTCCGCAACCTTCACTGCGTACAAACCCGTCCGCCGAGGCATTGAACGTCTTGCATCGTCCATCACGCGACAGCATCCCGAGTTCAGCGAGTTCACGGGTCAGCCCGTTCGAAAGGATCGCGTTGACTCCGCCAGCCAACGCCAAGTCCGCCTCGCCCTGGCGCAAGCTCACTACGGCATGATGTATGGCAACCAGAGATGAAGCGCAGTTGAGCATGACCGGCATGGTCGGTCCTTCCAGGCCCAGGCAAAACGAGACACGCCCGACCGCCATACTTCCTGCTGTGCCTAGATAGCTGGGGCCGCCACTGTCCACCATCAAGTCCCGGTATTCGCTGGAGGCAATGCCGGCATAAACTCCGGTGGGACTGCCTCGCAAACGCTCAGGATCAATACCGGCATCCTCAAGGGCGTGCCAGCTCGTCTCGAGCAGCATCCGCTGCTGCGGATCCATGGCGTGGGCTTCGATCGGCCGAATGCCGAAAAAACGAGCATCGAAGCGATCGATCCCCTCGATGAACCCGCCACGCTGGTAGCCGTCATCGGGCTTGGCAGGATCTCCCAACACCCCGTCCCACGAACCAGTGTCCTCGCGCCGGTCACTCACGGTTTCGCGGCCCTCATCGAGGATCTGCCAGAATTCGGAAAGATTGCGGGCACCCGGGAACCGGCAGGCCATGCCGATAATCGCAATGCCGCCCTCGGTCGTTGCATCTTCGGATGCAGACACCGGTGCTGGCTGGGGCTGGGGTGCGGGGGCCTCCTCGACTTCACCCAGTTCCTCGGACAGGTGGCGGGCCAGCGAGATGATGTCCGGGTAGTCGAACACCACCGTGTTGGAGGCAGTGTACTCATCCGAGAAGGCCCGGTTCAGACGGTTTCGCAGTTCTACGGCCATCAGGGAATCCATACCGAGGTCGAAAAATCCGACGGCGGGCTCCGGAGCCGAAGGCAAGCGCAGCACCGCCTGCACCTCTCCCTGCAGATACGACTCTAGCAGGCGGCCCCGTTCAGAGGCCGGGGTTTGCTGCAGTCGGGCCATCACATCGGCCGACGAGGCCACAGCACCGGCTTCGGTCTCGTCGTCCGTCACAAGCATCTCCTCAAGAAACGGAGGTCGCGCACCAACAGCCTTTTCAAACACGGACCAGTCCATCGACATCACCACGGAGGTCGTAACATCCTGGCGTACCAGCCGTTCAAGGGCCTTGAGACCTTGCTGCGGAGTGAACCAGCGCCCGCCCAGTGCAGAGCGCTGGCGTTCGATGCGGTCTTTTTGCTCCGCAGCTTCGCCGATCTCGGACCACGCACCCCAGGCAATCGCCTGCCCGGCAAGCCCAAGAGCGCGGCGATGACCGGCCAACTGGTCCAGAAAGGCATTGGCTGCAGCGTGGTTCGCCTGACCCGGATTCCCCATCACACCAACACGGCTTGAAAAAAGAATGAAGAAGTCGAGGTCACGATCCAGCGTTGAGCGGTGCAGGTGCCAGGCGCCCAGGATCTTTGGCCACAGCACCTGTTCGAATCGCTCCCAGTTCTGGTTTGTCAGAGCACCATCCGACAGCACCCCGACACTGTGAATCACACCGGCCAGGGGCGGCAATTCCTGGTCGATGCGCGACATCATCCGGTCCATTGCCGCGGCATCCGTCACATCCGCAATCTCTACGTGGATCGATGCCCCGCGTTCGCGAAGCTCCTGGATCGCGGCCTCGGCCTCGGCATCCGGGCTGCGGCGTCCATTCAGCACAAGGGTCCCGGCACCCTGCCCGACCAGCCAGTCAGCCACGGCAAGGCCGATACCGCCCAGCCCACCGGTTACAAGGTAGGTGGCGTCCTGGCGCAGCCTGCCTGTCGCCAGCGGCGGTGCCGTGACAACAATCTTTCCCAGATGACGGGCAGACCGCATGAACCGCAAGGCAGCTCCCGCTTCAGCCAGAGGCCACCGGCTGTGCACGATCGGCCCGATTTCGCCTGAAGCGAGCTGTCTCGTAACATCGTCCAACACCCGCCCGACCCACGCCGGATCCGTCTTTTTCAAGACATCGAGTTCCAGAATGTCATAACCCACATCCGGGCGCACCGCTGCCATCTCCTCTGGACTCAGGATGTCCCTGCGGGCCAGTTCCACGAACCGGCCTCCCTGGCGCAGGCAGGACAGGCTGGCATCAATAAATCCCTCGCTCGTCAGGCTATTCAGCACCACGTCCACGCCGGCTCCACCGGTCACTTCGAGGATCTGTTCCCCGAAGGCGGTCGTGCGACTGTCAAACAGATGCTTCACTCCCAGTGATCTGAGGTATACCTGTTTGGGAATGCTTGCTGTGGCGAATACTTCGGCCCCTGCGGCCTGGGCAAGCTGGATGGCCGCAAGGCCCACCCCGCCGGCACCGGCATGAATCAATACGCGCTCGCCGGCCTGCAGTCCGGAAAGTTCATAGGAGAGCGCCGCGGAGACATACGCGCTCGGCACCGTCGCCAGTTCGGTGACCGAATACCCCGAAGGGGCAGCAGAGACGAGTTCCTCTCGCGTGATCATCTGCGGACCAAAGGCGCCGAAGCCAAGTCCAATCACGCGCTTACCGGTAATCGCGCTGCTCACTTCGGAGCCGGTCTCGATGACACGTCCGCACATCTCCCGGCCAAGCAATCCCTCCTCAATAAACCCGAGGGAGCGGAACACATCCCAGAAGTTCAGACCCGCAGCATCGACCTCGACACGCACTTCCCTGGGTTCCAGCGGGCGCGCAGCCAGGGACTGCACGCAGGGGCGATCGAATGTGCCGCCTGGATCCGGTGCCAGCACCCAGTCCGGCGTCTTCGGCAGTGCCAGGCGCGCTGGCCCATCCGCAAAGCGGACCAGGCGCGCGACCTGCCGTCGACCCAAGCGATAGGCAATGTGGTTTTCGACATCAGGATACAGCAGTTCATTGGCCAGATCGGGTGGTGAGGCTTCGGGTTGCGGGTCAAGGTCGATCATCCGCGGTTGCAGGTGCGCCGCCTCGCGGTCCACGGCCTTGCCGAAACCCCACAGGATCGCACCGGCAAGTTCCCCGCCGCGTTCTCGCTCCAGAATCTGTGCACCCCGCGTGATTAACCAGATGCCCTTGGCAGGCTCACGGACCGAATCAGCCACGCCCTGCACCAGGGCCAGTGCGCTCGCCCCCGTGCGCTCGACATCCTCTGCAATTTCTGCGGTACTCGCCTGCATGCCATGCCCGTCGAGTCCTGCAAAATGCACCACCCCGCTGAAGGGCAGGTCGCCTGGCAGGTGCTCCACAAGTTGCTGCCAAGTCTCGCGCCGTATCGCATCCACGTACACCTCATGCACACCGGCGCCGGATACCTTGAAATCGGCAGCCTTGTCAAAACCGGGACCTGCCAGCACGACCGTCTGATTGCGATCTGCAAGCTCGTGCGCTAGATGTGTAGCGGTCCCACCCTCATCCGCCATCAGAACCCACATGCCCGGAGCTTCATGCACCCGGGCGGGGCCACGGGCCACAATTACACCCCGATCCGGAAGTTTGGCTGTCTCCGACTCGTCCACGCCCAGAATCTCGATCGCATCAAAACCGGCATCACCAAGTGCCTGACGCCACACCGCAGGGTTGGCCAGCGCATGGTGTGGGCGGTAGTCATCGGCGAAGCGCCACCAGCCATCCAGTTGTCCGAAAGTCAGGTCCATCCAACCCTGGCCGCGAAGGTTCTCAAGTGCGATCAACTGTCCGGAAGGGGCGAGGAGCTTCAGGCAGTGGGCCAGCGTCTCTGGCAACAGGCGTGTCGCATGAAGTACGTTGGATGCGATCAGCAAATCATAGCCGTGCACCTCGAAGCCCTGATCCTGAGGGTCTTTCTCGATATCCAGCGGTCGATAATCAATGTGGCCACCGCCGTCCCCAAAGCGTGCCTCCGCTTCTGCGAAAAAGCCCGCCGAGATATCCGTATAGGTGTATTCGAACTGTCCCTGCGGCAGTTCCGGCAACACGGATGCCGTCGCCGAACCCGTACCCGCACCCACCTCGATCACCCGCAGACGCCGCCCGGCAGGAAGCGCACCGACAAGCGTACGGACCGCTTCACCAAGCATTCGGTTGGCTGCACGGGCTACCGGAGCTCGAAGATACAGGTCGGCTGCAGTAGGCTCGCCACTGCTGAACAACAGTGTCAGGGGATCGGCCTGACCCCGCAGAACATCAGCCAATGCGCTTCCGGAGCGCCGAAATAATCCGACCTCGGTCAGCCCATGGGGAAACCGCTCGGCCATTGTTTCCGCATGGGCCTCAGGATCCTCGACAAGCCCCTTTGGCCACGCATCCTTGGACCCCGACAACACGAGAAAGCCGTCATCGATCTCTTCCAGCACCTCGCACCGGGTCAGCATCTCGAGCATTCGGCGAAACAAACGCCTGTGATCTGCGCTCACGTTCAGTTGCTGGCGCAATGCATCCGGGTCGACGGTTTCGCCGGCCACACGCTGCCATCCCAACCGGTCCAGGTTCGCGAGCGCATAGGCCCATGACCAGTGCTCGAGTTCCGAAAGCAGGGCGTCCCGGTCTTCGGGCCCTACCCCGGCATCCTTCAGATACTCGGAGAACAGTCGGGTACTATCCTTGACCGAAGCCGGTTCGGGGAAGAAGTCCGCAGCTTCCAGTCCAGAGGCAAGAGCGCATTCACGCCATACCACCTCGTACAGCAAATCATCAGTACCTTCCAATGCTGAAAGCATCGCCGAGCGCTCGGCCCGCTTCACGGTGTAGCCGCTCAAGCCACCGATCAGCATCCCGTTGGCATCGTAAATGTACACCTCACCACTTTGCACCTCGGGTGCCTCGGCAGGGGCTTCCTCGGATTGCACAGCCGCAGCATTCATGCGCACATGGCAGAACACCTTTTGGGGAAGCGGACCGGCCAGCCATAGCTGCTCCCAGCCGAAGGGCAGGTAGGTCGTTGAGCCCTGCATCCCGCCAAGGCCCCGTGCCGCACCCACGACCTGGAAGCAGCCGTCAAGTACCAGTGGATGCACGCCCAGTCCGGTACCGCCCAGGTCTTCCGGGACCGACACCTCTGCCAGGGCTTCACCGGGTGCAGCCCAAATCTTGGTCAGCGTTCGAAACGACGGACCCAGTCCAATTCCTGTTTCAGCCCGGGCACGGTAATAGTCCGACACCTCCATCACGGACAGGTTTTCTGCCAGTGCCTGAAGGTCGATTCGCTCCGGTGCCTGGGGGGAGGAGGCACCTGTTCCAATGCGTCCTTCCGCATGCAGGATCCAGTCTCCTTCATCGCCCTTGCTGAACACACGCATAGGCCGTGCACCGACTTCCTCCTCGCCCAGCATGAGCTGCAGGGTCGCACCCGGTTCTGCCATGCCATCGTCAGGGGCCGCTTCCGGGACGATCATCGCATTGTGCAGCTGCATATCCCCCACCGTGGCATGTGGAGCACCCTCGGCCAGGGAGGCCAGAGCCGCCATCGCGCCATAGACCGCACCGGGGACCACGATGCGCTCGAATACCCGGTGATCCCCCAGCCAGGCCGGATCGGTGGCGTACAACTGTGTCTCGTATGTAATCCCGCCAGTGGCCGATTCGTGCCGGACCCCGAGTAGCGGGTGACCCTTTTCACGCCGGTGCTTGCGCGGAGTTTCCATCCAGTGGCGCTCTCGCTGGAACGGATATTGAGGCAGTGAAATCCTGGCACGTAACTCGCCTGCAAAAAGTCCCTCAAAATGAACAGGCAGTCCGGCCTCGTAGACCTTCGCGACCGCCTGTAGAAATCCTGCATCTGAATTTGGTTCTGGTGCTGAGGCCGAGGGCGCCTGAAGACTCGATATGCCAGGGGGTGCAGTCCGCGTCGAGTCCGGCCAAGCCGAGGCCAGCATCGGTGCCAGGATTTTGCCCGGGCCGATTTCCACTACCAGGTCCACGTCAAGGCCGGACAAGGTGCAAACCCCCTCGGCAAAGGCGACTGCCTCGCGCGCATGACGTCTCCAGTATTTCGCATCCAGTGTTTCGCCAGGTCCCACAGCCACACCGGTCAGATTGCTGATCACTTCCACAGAAGGCGACTCGAATGCCACACCCTCCAGGGAGGCCTCCAAGTCATCGAGAACCGGCTCCACCAGGGCACTGTGAAAGGCTCGGGCCGTGTTCAACCGCCGGGTGCGAATACCTTCAGAATCGAAACGCTCAAGAAGGCATTGCACTTCCGGAATCGGACCGCTGATCACCTGATGAAGGCCGTTATAGCCTGAGATGCAAAGCGCGTCCCCATCCGTTTCCTTGTTTCGCTTGGCGACGGCGGAAACCACCTGTTGTGCCGGCGCAAACACTGCGGCCATAGCGCCTTCTGCGGTTCGGGAGAGCAGTCGGCCCCTGGCTTCGGCAAACCGCATTCCGTCTTCAAGGCTGAACACGCCTGCGGCCTGCGCGGCTGCAAGCTCGCCGACACTATGTCCTAACACAATGGCAGGGCGAACCCCGAGGCTGGCCCAAAGAGCAGTCAACGCACATTCGAGTGCATACAGCGCTGGCTGCTCCCAAGCGGTATCTTCCAGGGCACCACGAGCACCCGGGCGATTGAACATCACATCCAGAAGCAAGGCGCCCCGCTGCTCGAAAAACACGCTCTCGCAACGGTCCAGTACAGCCCGCACCACTGGTTCACGCTCATAAAGTACTTGACCCATACCCGGCCACTGACTGCCTTGTCCGGTGTAGGCAAATGCGACCTTCAGTGAGCGTGTATGGGTCAGTCCATCTGCCTTTACCAACTTCTTCAACTGCTGCTGCAAGGAAGCCACGTCGGTGAATGCCAGGCCTGCGCGGTAATCGAAGTGGCTGCGCCCGATCGAAGCCGTCCAGGCAAGATTGGCCAGCTGCTCATCCTCCGTGGCTGGATCCGGCTGAGCCGCTTGCTGTTGATCGAGCCAGGACAGGTAACGCTCTGCCAACGCATGCAGCGCTGGCTCGCTCTTGGCCGAGAGCGGCAACAGGCGCGAAGTACGTTTCACAAATGCCTGATCGCGACACTCCGCTACAGTCTGCGGCAAGGTTGTGGCAACTGCCTGAGCCAGGCCTACGGGTTGCAGTGTGGACTCGGACACCGCGGGCCCTGCGCCGTACTGTTCAAGAATGATATGAGCATTCGTCCCGGAGATCCCGAAGGAGTTCACACCGGCGCGGCGCGGCTCATCGGTGGCATACGGCCACAGCAGATTGTCTGTAATCACGCGAAGCGGCAGGCGATCCCAGTCGAGACTCGGATTCGGGTTGTGGAAATGCAGGTGCATTGGGATCATGCCGCGATGCACCACCAGGGCCGCCTTGATCAGCCCGGCCACGCCGGCCGCCGCTTCCAGATGACCGATGTTGGTCTTGACCGAGCCTACCAGGAGTGGGCGATCGTCCCTGCGCCCTCGGCCGTAAGCCACGGCAGCAGCATTGAGTTCGATCGGGTCGCCCACCGTAGTTCCGGTGCCGTGCGCCTCAAGGTAGTCCACCATCGATGCGGACATTCCCGCGTGTGTCAGGGCCTCCTCGATTACGGCCTCAAGTGCCGGCGTATTCGGCACCGTGAGCCCCGAACTGGCACCGCCATGATTGACCGCAGCCCCCCGGATCACGGCCCAGATTCGGTCCCCGGCCGCCTGTGCCTCGCTCAGGCGCTTGAGGATTACCACACCGCACCCTTCGCCTCGCACGTAGCCATTGGCAGAGGCATCAAAAGCCTTGCATTGCCCATCCGGGGACAGCATCATCGAGTCCGCCCGCAATTCGTATACACGGCCGTTGAGCATGGTATGCACCCCGCCGGCGATTGCCAGGTCTGCCTTGCCTTGCTGAAGATCAGCGACTGCATCGTGTACGGAAACCAGCGAAGAAGCGCAGGCAGCATCCACCGCTTTTGCGGGACCCATCAATCCCAGTATGAAAGAGACCCGCCCCGCAGCGCCGTTCATGTTGGTACCGCTCAGGGCATAGAGGCATCCGGCGGCCTCTTCAGGCCGTGCGGAATTCAGCACCATCATGCGGTACTCGTCCGTGCTGATACCGGTATAGACCCCTGTGCGGCTACCCTTTAGGCACTCCGGATCGATGCCCGCATCCTCAAGTGCATGCCAGCTCGTCTCCAGCATCATTCGCTGTTGCGGGTCAAGCATCTGGGCTTCGACGGGTGAAATCCGGAAGAACGCGGCATCGAAGCGGTCGATGTCTTCCACGAATCCCCCGAACTGGCAGGCCGGGCTGCGCACCGCATCGTCCGGGAACAATGCATCCACGCGATCGACCCCAGTACCGGGCTCTGCCTGCGTGATGGCATTTCCTCCGCTGTCCAGCAAGTGCCAGAAAGCTGCAAGGTCCGGTGCACCCGGGAACCGGCAGGCCATGCCCACGATGGCGATCGGCGGGCTGGAGATCAAGCTCTCTGGTTTTCGCACATCTCCCTCGGGACCGGGAGATAACTTGGCATCGTGCGGGCTATCCGGTTTCACGAAATGAATTCTCTGTTTTTATGAATTGTGAGAAGCCGAAAGTTATGGTAGTCCGAGCTGGCCCCGGTAGTAAACCCCAGGCCATGTTCGGAGGCTGGACCGGTGCCTGCAAGCCGGACATCTCCGTATGCGAACCCCCCTCGTGTATAATGGAACCGCCTGTGATTACCTTGACTTCCTGCGCCAAATGTCCGGTTTCCTGCCACCGGATGCAAACCCCTCCCTGTGGCCCGTGACTGCGGAACACATCATCCTGATCGGAGCCATGGGGGTCGGTAAGTCGTCGGTCGGGCGAAAGCTCGCCAAAAAGCTGAACCGACCCTTTTATGACAGCGACCAGGTCATCGAAGAGAAAACCGGCGTCGATATCGCGACCATTTTCGAGTACGAGGGTGAAGCCGGCTTCAGGCTGCGCGAGGAGAAGGCCATCGGCGAACTGTGTCGCCGGCAAGCCATGGTACTTGCTACGGGAGGTGGTGCGGTGCTTGCCGCGCCTTCCCGCAATCTTCTGATGACCCATGGCACGGTCATCTACCTGAAGGCGTCAATCGATATGCTCCTCAAGCGGACCCGGCACAGCAATCACCGACCCTTGCTGAATGTGCCGGACAAGCGCCGGGCCATCGCTGAATTGCTGGAACAAAGAGAGCCCTTGTATTTGCAAACCGCGGACCATACCATCGACACGGACCGGCGCACCGTGAGCTGGACAGCCAACCGGGTGTTGCAACTCCTGGGCCTGACGACGGAGTCCTGAATTCCTCCCCGACGATGATTCAATTTGAAGTACAACTAGGCACGCGCGGGTATCCAATCTACATTGGAGCCGGTCTGCTTGGCCAATCCCGTTACCTGAAAGAGCATATCCGCGGTAGCCGCGTGTTCGTTCTGAGCAACGAGCAGGTGGCGCCGCTGTACCTGGAGACCGTGTGCCAACAGCTTGAACCGAATCGCGTCCTGCACCTCGTGCTTCCAGACGGCGAGACGACCAAGTCCCTGCAAACCCTGGAGCGGGTGTATACCTGCCTGCTGGAGAACCGCTGCGGGCGTGATACGACGCTGGTGGCCCTCGGGGGCGGAGTGATCGGCGACATTACGGGCTTTGCTGCGGCCACCTATTTGCGCGGCGTGGACTTCATCCAGATTCCGACCACGCTGCTTGCCCAGGTGGATTCCTCGGTAGGCGGCAAGACCGGCGTCAACCACACACTGGGCAAAAACATGATCGGTGCCTTCTACCAGCCGCAATGCGTGATCGCCGACTTGGAGTGCCTGTCCACCCTCGAGGACCGAGAACTGCGGGCGGGGATCGCCGAAATCATCAAGTACGGGCTCATTCGCGATGCCGAATTCTTCGTTTGGCTAGAAGACAACGTCGAGCAGTTGCTGGCCCGTGACGCCGAGGCCCTGACTTATGCCGTGCACCGCTCCTGCAAGAACAAGGCCGAGATTGTAGCCAAGGACGAGCTGGAAATCTCCGGAGCACGCGCGTTACTCAATCTCGGGCATACCTTCGGTCATGCCATCGAAACGGCGCTCGGCTACGGACAGTGGCTGCATGGCGAAGCAGTCGCCTGTGGCATGCTGATGGCCGCGCGGATGTCGATCCGGCTGGGCTGGCTCAACGAGGAGGCTGGTGAGCGCATCCAGGCGTTGCTGGCACGCGCACAACTGCCCAGTGCCCCGCCCGAAGCCCTGCAGGCAGAGTCTTTCCTAGAACACATGGTGCGTGACAAGAAGGCACGTGCGGGCCAGTTGCACCTGGTGCTGCTCAGGGACATTGGCGAGGCCGTGCTCACCGGCGAGTTTCCGGCATCGACCCTGAAAGAGACGCTGCAGGAATTTTGCGAGACCTGAACGGTGCGAGGCATCCCGGCATCCGACCCCGTACACAAGGTCCAATCCACCATCCTGGCTCCGTATGGCGCACACGAGTCCGACAGTCGGGGGCGAGAACATGCCGAGGCCCCGGCGTCACACCGCGGTGAATACCGGCGCGACCGCGAACGGATCATTCACAGCACGGCCTTTCGCAGGCTGGAGTACAAGACCCAGTTGTTCGTCAATCACGAGGGAGATCTGTATCGCACCCGCCTCACCCATTCCATCGAAGTGGCTCAGGTGGCGCGCAGCATCGCGTACCGCCTCGGACTCAATGAGCCTCTCTGCGAGGCGATTGCACTGGCCCACGACCTGGGCCACACCCCGTTCGGCCACGCCGGCCAGGATGCCCTCAACCGCTGCATGCAGGAGCACGGCGGCTTCGAGCACAATCTGCAATCCCTGCGAGTGGTCGACTGTCTGGAACTGAAATACCCGCAGTTCCCGGGCTTGAACCTGACATTCGAGACCCGTGAAGGCATCCTCAAGCATTGCTCGAAAAAGAATGCACGAACCTTGGGCTCAGTGGGACGGCGCTTTCTCGAGCGCACGCAACCGAGCCTGGAAGCCCAACTGGCCAATATCGCTGATGAGATTGCCTACACCAGCCATGACATCGATGACGGCCTGCGCGCCAACCTGATCACTGTGCCCCAGCTCAGGGAAGTCGAACTGTTTGACCTACACATTGATGCCGTCGAACATGAATTTCCGCAGCTTGGACAACGCCGGAAAACCTACGAGACCATCCGCCGGATCCGTAACCGGCTGGTGGCGGATCTGATCACGGCGAGCCAGGCTGCCATTGCCGAAGCCAAGGTAGGCAGCCTCGATGAGGTACGTGCGGCACCGGGCTCCCTGATCCGTTTCAGCGAACCCATGCGTGAGAAAAACCAGGCACTCAAGCACTTTCTGCGAGAACACCTGTATCGTCACGAGCGTGTACACCGCATGAACCGCGAGGCCGCAAAAGTGGTAGCGGACCTGTACGTCGCGTTCTTCAGGGATGCCCGTCTGATGCCAGACGAATACCGCGGACTGGCCAATGAGGCTGCCAGCCGGGATGGTGACAGCGGGCGTGCCCGGGTGATCTCCGATTACATCTCCGGCATGACCGACCGCTACGCGATTGCCGAGCACCAGCGCATCTTCAATGAGAAGATTTTCTAAGCATCCACCGGTATCGCCCAGCGCTTGACCCTGTCCTTGCGCAGGGCGCATCATGGAACGAACACACGCCATCGGGGAATACGTGCTCGTACCCCGGCCCACGGGCGTGAACAAGAACGAACCCTGCACCGCAGTGCCCATTGATTTGCCGTGTCGACCCGAATCCCGCAATCCTTCATCGATGAACTGATTACGCGCACGGATATCGTCGAGCTCATCAGTGGCCAGGTGTCCCTGAAAAAGAAGGGCCGGGAGTACATGGCCTGCTGTCCCTTCCACAACGAGAAAACCCCTTCGTTCACGGTCAGCCCGGAGAAGCAGTTCTACCACTGTTTCGGCTGCGGCGCACACGGTACCGCGCTTGGCTTCCTGATGGATTACGAACGCCTTGAATTCCTGGAAGCCGTCGAGGTACTGGCGCAGCGTGCGGGCCTGGAAGTGCCCCGCGATGCCGGTGCCCCACCGCCGCAGAGCCATCACAAGCTGCTGGCCTTGCTGGAGCGGGCCCATGCTCACTTTCGCAGTTGCCTGCGCGCAGAGCCCGTAGCCACCGGGTACCTGAAAGACCGCGGACTGAGCGGCGAGGTAGCAGCACGTTTCGGACTCGGATTCGCGCCGGACCGTTTTGACAGCCTGCTGAATGTGCTCAAGGATGAAGCGAGTGAAGCGGAGCTTTTGCTCAGCGGACTGGTCAAGAAAAATGTCCATGGCAAGCTGTACGATCGCTTTCGAAACCGCATCATGTTCGCGATCCGTGACCGGCGCGGACGGGTGATTGGCTTCGGTGGGCGTGTACTGGACGATGCCATCCCCAAGTACATGAACTCTCCTGAAACCCCGGTATTTCACAAGAGCGATGTACTGTACGGCATGTACGAGGCGCGCAAGGCTAAAGGCGCCCCACGCAACCTGGTAGTAGTGGAAGGCTACATGGACGTACTCGCCCTGGCACAGCACGGCATCGAGAATACCGTAGCCACGCTTGGCACGGCCACGACCTCACAACATGTCCAGCAACTGTTTCGCTACACCCAGGAAATCATTTTCTGCTTTGACGGTGATCGCGCCGGCCGCGAGGCGGCCTGGCGCGCCGCCGAGCATACCGTACCGGTGTTTCGCGACGGGCTGGAAGCGAAATTCCTGTTCCTGCCGCAAGGGGAAGACCCGGACAGCCTGATTCGCGCACGTGGAAAGGAGATCTTCCTGCAGTACGTGGAAGACAGCATCCCGCTGTCAGAGTTCATCCTGGACAAGCTGAGTCGCGATTCGGACATTCGCACCCCGGCAGGCAAGGCCCGTCTTGCCCAGCGGGCAAAGCCGTTGCTGTCCAAGCTTCCGGACGGCGTGTTCAAGAAACTCGTTTTCGAGGAACTGGAAAAAATGGTCGGCGCACCGGTGCACTACACTGTTGCCAAACCAGTCTCCGGGAACACGTATCGGTACAAGGTGGCCGATGCCCTGACCCGCGCCACTCCGGTGCGGCTTGCGATCTCTGCCCTGTTGCACCAGCCCGACCTGGCCAAGACGGTCACAGACTCGGACTCCCTGCATGAATCGCCGATCCCGGGAGTGACACTTCTTGCAAGAATCCTGCAGATCTGGCAACGGGAACCCGAACTGAGCCATGCAGCATTGATCGAGCGCTTTCGCGGTCAGGAAGAGGCCCAGCAGCTGCAAAAGCTGATGACCTGGGAGCCGCCACAACTGAAACACCCTGACCAGGCCTTCGAAGATGCCATGAAATGGGTCTGCCGCAAGACCGACCAAGCCCGGGTGCAGGCACTGATCGACAAGGAACAAACGGACGGGCTGAGCGAAGAGGAGAAACAGCAGCTTCGGAACCTGCTTCACCACAAGGTGTCCTAAGGAAAACGATGCGGTTCACCGTTGCAGGCCTTGAGTACTGATACCACTGCAAAGCGTCTGTGCCCGAACCCTCGCAAACAACCCGCACACGCAAACGATTTCGTGTTTCAGAGTGCCGCAGAAGGACTGGATGGCAAGTTAAGTCCTTGATTTCCATCAGGGTGCTATCCATACCCCACAGATCCTGATATATTGTGGTGTTTGGTTCATGGAGTGCCCGAATCCGGGTGGCAGGTATACATTTGGACGAAAATCAACAGCAATCCAGCAGCATCAAGCAACTTATCGCAAAAGGCAAGGAACAGGGTTACTTGACCTATGCGGAAGTCAACGATCACCTGCCAAGCGGTATCGTGGATCCCGAGCAGATCGAAGATATTGTTGGCATGATCAATGACATGGGCATCAATGTCCATGAGCAACCCCCGGACACCGACAGCCTGGTGCTGACCGACAGCGCCGCCACAGATGATGATGTCGAGGAAGCCGCCGCAGCCCTGGCTACTGTAGACAGCGAGTTCGGCCGTACCACAGACCCGGTACGCATGTACATGCGCGAGATGGGGATTGTGAACCTGCTGACCCGCGAGGGGGAAATCAAGATTGCAAAGCGCATCGAAGAGGGACTGCGCCAGGTCCTGTTTGCGATCGGACACTATCCATCCACCATTGAGAAGCTGCTGGCGTTCTATGACAAGGTCAAATCCGAGGAGTTGCGCCTGACGGACCTGATCATCGGGTTCGTGGATCTCGACGAAGACACGGATGCCATCCCTCCGCCAGCGGCGCAAATCACTCAGGAAAGCAAGAATGCCGCGGTGGGCGACGATGATGAGGTCGATGAAAAAGAGCAGGACACCGGTCCTGATCCCAAGGAAGTCCAAGCCTATTTCCGGAAACTGCAGCGGTTGTACAAGAAGTTCCTGTCTGCCAACAGCGATGCTAAAAAACGGCTCAAGGCCGGGGAGGACCTTGCCAACGAGTTCACCATGGTCAAGCTCACGCCCAAGATGGTGGAAATCCTGACCGGGGACTTCAAAAAAATGATCGGCAGAATCCGCATCCATGAAGGTCGTATTCGCCAGCTTTGTATCCAGGATGCCAAGATGCCGCGGGACCGCTTCATCAAGGTCTTTGTTGGCAACGAATCCTGCACCGACTGGCTGGACGCCCTGCCTCGATCCAGGGCCAAGTATGCGAAAGGCCTGCTTGCCCTGAAACCGGAGATTGCCAAGGAACAGGATAAGCTGTTTCTGATCGAGCAGGAAACCGGCCTGACTATCGGTGAGATCCGTGACATCAATCGACGCATGTCGATCGGCGAGGCCAAAGCCAGCCGGGCCAAGAAAGAAATGGTGGAAGCCAACCTGCGACTGGTGATTTCTATCGCTAAGAAGTACACCAATCGTGGATTGCAGTTCCTGGACCTGATCCAGGAAGGCAACATCGGCCTGATGAAAGCGGTGGACAAATTCGAGTACCGCCGCGGCTACAAGTTTTCGACCTACGCCACCTGGTGGATTCGACAGGCCATTACCCGCTCGATTGCGGACCAGGCACGCACGATACGAATCCCCGTACACATGATCGAGACCATCAACAAGCTGAACCGGATCTCGCGGCAGATGCTGCAGGAAAAGGGGCGCGAACCGACCCCGGAAGAATTGGCCGAACGCATGGAGATGCCCGAGGAAAAAGTGCGCAAGGTACTGAAGATCGCCAAAGAGCCGATCTCGATGGAAACTCCGATCGGGGACGACGAAGACTCGCACCTGGGGGACTTCATTGAGGACGTCATCATCGAGTCTCCGGTGGATTCCGCCTCCTCCGAGGGCCTCGGTGAAGCCACGCGTGAAATACTGGCTTCGCTCACCCCACGGGAAGCCAAGGTGCTGCGCATGCGTTTCGGGATCGACATGAACACCGATCACACTCTGGAGGAAGTGGGCAAGCAGTTCGATGTGACGCGTGAGCGCATCCGCCAAATCGAGGCCAAGGCCCTTCGCAAGCTTCGCCATCCCAGTCGGTCCGAACAGCTACGCAGCTTTCTGGAAATCGAATAAAATCCTTCTTGAGACAAACCGTCCGGGCCTGTAGCTCAGTTGGTTAGAGCAGAGGACTCATAATCCTTTGGTCGTAGGTTCGAGTCCTACCGGGCCCATCAAATCCGTCAAATAATGTTGAGCATCGATTTGGAGAAGCCGCACGAACCCGGCATAATCATCCGATGACCCGCGAACCCGTCAAAAGATCAAGTTCTCGCTCACTCGCGGATCTTGCCCCGGAGCACGTGAAGTCGGTAGTCGATCAATATGCCGGACTCCACGAAACCGACTCCCCGGAGCGTAGAAAAGAGCACTACCAGTCGCTCGTCAACCACTACTACGACCTGGTGACGGACTTTTACGAGTTCGGTTGGGGGCGATCCTTTCATTTCGCTCCGCGACGCAAGGGGGAAAGCTTCAAGGCGTCGCTGCTCAGACATGAGCATTTTCTGGCGGACCAACTGGACCTGAAACCGTTGATGCAGGTGCTCGATGTGGGCTGCGGCGTGGGCGGCCCGATGCACACCCTGGCCCGTTATTCCGGGGCTAGCTTTGTGGGGATCAACAATAACGCCTACCAGATTGAGCGCGCGAAAGTGCATACCCAGGATATCCAGTCGCAGTGCCGTTTTATTCATGGCAACTACATGCAAATCCCCGAAGAGGACGACAGCTATGATGGCGCCTTCGCCATCGAGTCCATGCCTCACGCGCCCAACAAGACCGAGGCGTTCCGGGAGGTCTTTCGCATCCTGCGCCCGGGGGCATGCTTTGCCGGCTACGAGTGGTGCCTCACCGATGATTTCGATCCGCAGAATGCAGAGCACCTGAGAATCAAGAAAGATATCGAGGTCGGAGACGCCTTGCCGGATATCGCGCGCACCACCGAAGTGTGTGCGGCCTTTCGTGAAGCCGGATTCGAACTTCTGGAAGCCCGTGACCTCGCCCTTGAATCGGACCCGGAAACTCCCTGGTACCGCGCTCTACAGGGCCGCGACCTGACGCTTTCGAGTATCCCTCGCACGCCGATGGGTCGTGCCCTGACGAACATCGTATTGAGGGTGCTGGAGCCCCTGAAGCTGGTCCCGGAAGGCACCCGGGCGGTCAGTACGATCTTGAACGAGGGAGCGGATGCGCTGGTCGAGGGGGGTGAGACCGGCATCTTTACCCCGATGTATTACTTCCTGGCCCGAAAACCCCTGCCTTCGAGAGACTGAACGTGCCGGGCGCTGTGCCCGCGCACTTCCTTATTCGGGACTAGGCTGAGGAGCGCAAACGCTCCGCCGACTTTGAAGCATCTCCAGGTTCAGACGGTCTTGCAGCGACGTTGTGAATGACGGGATTCGTCAGATCCTGGCGGGCTCTGCGCCGCTGCTCGTAGAGTCCGAGCGCATGCATCGGGAAATACTGCCGATAAAGAACATAATCCAGCAGGGCCGTGCGGAAAAAGACCCCGGCCATGTCTTGCCTGGGCCAAGACCCGTCTTCTTGCTGGGCATCGAGCAAAAACCTAGCACCCTTGGAAATCGCGTTCCAGCTCGAATCCCCCGCCTCAAGGAGCGCAATCAGCGCCCACGCGGTCTGGATGACCTGACTTTGTTCATGCGCGATGTATTGGCCACTCAGACAGCCGCTGTGGTGTTCACCCCACCCGCCGTCATCGCGCTGGCGCTCCAGCAACCACTGGCAAGCCTGGCGCAATGCCGGATCACCGGTACCAGCACCGGTGGCCAACAGGCCCCGGATCCCGAACAGCGTGCCATAAATGAACTGAACACCCCACACGCCACGCCAGGACCCGTCACTGGCCTGGGACCAGCGAATCCAGTTATCCGCCCGCAAGATCGCCTCCATCAATTGCCGATCAGCGAGTTTCGGGAAGTGCTCCCGGCAGGCGGCGAACGCCGCAAGACACGATGCGGTGCATTCAATGTAGGAATGCTCGGTCATCGATTCACCGAACATCTCGGCAGGATTCAGCCACTCGAGCCCGAGAACGGAACGTTGGGATTCGTAGCTGCCAAAGCCACCGTCACGGTTTTGACTGCGCAACATGAACCGAATCGCATCGCGAAGCACGGTTTGGTCTGTCGTCTCGCGATGGGTGGCGATCAGTCCAAGCACAGCCTCGGCCGTACAGTCGGATACCGGCCAGCCATGCCATCCGCCAGCAAAACACCAGCCGCCCTTGGGGTCGTTTCGGTAGGCCTCGCGATAGCCTTCGAAGCTGGTGGTGATCTGCTGTCGGTACAGAAACTCGGCACCCGCCATGCGGGCATCCCCTACCCCTTCAACTTCACTCATCAAGGCCAGCGCCTGCAATGCAAACCCGGTATCCCACGAGGCGCTTCTTGCACCTGTGACACGTGCCCCCATCGCCTCGTCTTCCCAGATCCAACCTTCCAGCTGGTCGAGCGCCTGGTGCAGATCCGGGTCGTCGGGATCGCGCAGCCACAGGGCAAGCATGTTCAGGATACCGCTGACCGGAGAAATACTCGTATGGCTGGTGGTCTGCAACTCCCACCGAATCTGATGCAGGATCGCTTCCACACACCGATTGCGAAAGCGTTGCCCGTGGTAGCGCTCGAATACCTGCGCAAGACGATAGCCGATCCGAAGCCATATGCTAGGCCGTGAGAAAAGGTCGGCGTCTCGCAGGCGGTTGCGGCCCTGGTAGAAATTGACAGAGTCAAACCCCTGCGGGTACAACTCCTCACGCAAGGACGTGATCAGGGGAGTTATCGGGGCCTGGAACCGATGCGAATACATCACCGACATGGCCATGTAGATCAGCCGGGTGTGGCAGTACCAGTTTGAGGGATGCAGCGCAATCCAGCGCGGCAGGCTCCACAACTCCGGCAGCACGGCATTGACACCGCGCCAGTCGTATAGATTGAGAAGGGCCAGCCAGAACTTCCCCCAGCTCGGAATGGCGAGCACCCCCTCGGCCTGCAGGAATTGTCTCGCTGGCACGAGCAACGGATCCTCGCGTTCGATGCCGAGCAGTCTCGCCGCTACGTAGACCAGGGTGGTGACGAACAGGTGGGGCCGGGAGTGCTCGTGCATCCCCCATGTGCCCCCTTCAAGACGGGTATGTTCGAACGAGCGCAGCACGAGCCTGCGCCGGGTAGGTTCCAAGGGTCTGCCGATGATGTAATGCAACAATACGTACTGTGCCGTCAGCATGGGACACCAGACCATCTCGCCTTCCCAGCCACCCTCCTTGCCCTGCAGCTCCAGCAAGCGCGTAACTGCATGCTGCAGTGCAGCCGTGGCATCGAGGGAGGGCACTTCCTTCGGGCGACTGGGCTGAGGGTCTCGGGCTTTGGCAGGCATGGAGATCTGAAGCACGCCAGCCAGCGTGTTCCACGATTCGGAGTCCAGTTCCCCTTTGCCGCTTCTCGCCCTGGAGAGTTGCAGTATGCTTCGCAAAAACCAGCTGATCCGGATCGTAATCGCTCGAAGCACATCGCGTGCTCGTCGCCATGCGAGGTGGTTGAAGGATCGCGGGATTTGCTCGACGATGGCACGCGCCACGGTCGTGACAAAGGCAATCCCCATGCGGATTGATGAAGTGTCTTCACAAGCGAGTAATCGCACGGTCTGGTCCCTGAACGCCGTATTGGTGCGGGCACTTCGGTAAATCGTGTGTCGGAAGGCGACTGCCTCTGCACGGTGATCGGCAAACACCTCATAGAGTCCCATGGCGAGAAACGCCGGACCCCGGGTAGCGCGGATGCGCTGGTGGGTAAAGTCGCGAAAGTCATCGCTCTCGGCGAGCGCCACCGCATCACCGAAACCAAAAGTCATTCCCATAGCCGTCATTGGGTGGTAGTGTCCTGCCGCATCGCCGATCAGAACACGCTGTGCATTCCCGTAGGTGAGCCGTGGTCTCAGCTTGTTGGCGGCAACATGGAATTGGCCGGCACGCAATGCATCGACAAATGCCGTGCGAAAGGGTCCCGGCAGCAGGTCGGTATACGAATCCAGCAGGAACCCGATGCGGTCCCGGGGCGTGGTGCGCTCCAGCGGGACATCGACGATCAACCGCACATGCTGCTCGTCGAGACGGTAGATGAGTACGGGGCCCGGACCACCGAGCAACACATGCCCGTAACCTTCCAGCGGCAACGTCACCCCGCTCAGAACCACACCCACCGTCTGGGAGCAGATCACCGGGTTTTTCGACAGTCCCAGCGATTGACGCACGATCGATGCCTGGCCGTCAGCACCGACGATGCGCGGCGCCATCACCGTTTCGTCCGTGCCGTTGTAGCTGAACGTGAGGCGGCCGTCCTCGACCTCGCGCACGCGGGCATGAACAAGGAACTCGATCTCGGGGTGACAGCCGACCGCTTCGCGCAGGTTCGAGACCAGTGAGGCATGCTCGCAGGTCAGCCCCCGGGCGCCTTGCGGATAGGGAAAGACGATCGGCTCCGTACCGTCTTCCGGGAACACGGCAAAACCCTTGCCCCTGGGATCGCTGAGCGGCAAGCCCAGATCAACCTCAAGATCGCGCAAGATGCGCACGGCGGGAGGATGCAGCCATTCGCCGGCTAGACGCAGGGAAGCCTTGGGATTGGCTTCGAGCAGGATCACCCGAGCGCCCTTTCGTGCATGGGCCAGTGCGCACAGGCTGCCGACCGGACCCGCACCGACGATGGCTACATCGTAACGCCGGGCCGAGGCACCGTTCACTGGAGCAGCCCCGTGCTTGGGCGTCGCCGGTAGCGCAGCCGGCAGGGCTCCACCGGACCGGTCACCCAGCTGCCGTAATTCGGGGCGGGAAATTCAGAGTCGAGATAAAAGTCGAAGCGATCGAGCAGCACGGTCCAGATCGCTTTCAGTTGCATGACCGCAAAATGCTTGCCCATGCACCGGTGTTTGCCGCCGCCAAAACCGATCAGGGCGAAGTGGTGCTGCTTGTCCTCACTGGCTGGCGGGTCAAAACGCTCTGGAGCAAAACGTTCCGGGTCGGCAAAGACGTGCGGCAAGCGATGAGAGACCGCCGGTGACACCACAGCCAGGGTGCCTTCCGGCACGCTGTAGCCCTTGTATTGCAAGGGCTTGAGTACCTTGCGGATCAGCATGATCAATGGCGGATGCAGTCGCTCCCCTTCACGCACGGCGTGCTCCAAGGCCACCTGCTGCTTGAGACTCGCAAGACTCACCTGCGCACTCTCGCGGTAGACCTCCTGCATCTCGTCCCGGATGCGCTCCAGGTAGGTGGGCGTTCTTAAAAGCTCTAGCAACGTCCAGGTCGCGAGCACGGCACTCGTGTGCTGTCCCGCAAACAGCACCGTCAGCAGGATGCCGGTAATCTCGTCGTCGCTCAGTGCGCGGCCATCCTTGTACCGGGCGTGCATGAGCGTTTGCATGAAATCGTCGGGCTGCGCTCCGGTGCGCCGGCGTTCCGTCATGACCCGGCTGAAGATCTCGGCCACTTTTTGCCGGGCCCGGTCGCGGGTGCGATGGGCCGGGGTCGGCAGCCTGGGGAGGAAGAACCCCAAGGTATTGATGCCGTTTTGCAGATCGTGATAGGCCTCGGCAAACCCCGTGTCCACCTGTGCCCTGACTTCTTCTCCAATCAGGCAGCGACTTGCGATCTTGACGGTGAGTTCGTTCATCGCGTGCGGCAGATCGATTTCTCCGGATTCGCCGAGGGCATCGGCAAAGCGGCTGGTCTCCGCAAACATGATACGGGCAAATCTGCGCATCGCGGATTCACGAAGCGCCGGGTACAGAAACCCCAACTGCTCGGCCATCAATTCCGGGGAAATGTCGTACGCCACGCCACGCCCGAAGATGGGCACCGTGAACTGGTAGACGGCCTTGGCATTCAGCTGCTCCTCGGGCGTTCTGAAATAGAAATCGTGGGCCTCGGGCCCGGAGAAGAGCACAAATTTGCGCGGGCCGATGCGAAACTGGAAAAGCTCACCCTGTTCCTCCCAGCCGCGCGCCAGCATTGAGACCGGATCCTTGAGAAACTCCGGCAGGTGGCCGATCAGCGGCCAGCCGCCGGCCATCTCGGGCACGGCCCTGTCTGGCGGTGAAGGGTTCGCAGAACCCACCGTAGTCACCCTGTCTGATCGCTGCACCATTTCGGCTCCTAATAGACGAACGGCAACATGGAATAGCGCACCCGCTTCTTGTAGCGTCCCCACAGTTCTCCGTACTTGGCACGGCAGCGGCGTTCATCCCGTCGGGAGCGGTGCCACAGCAGGCTTGCGAGCCAGGCCGGTAGCAGGTACGGCAACCAGGATGCGAACCCGGTAGTCAGGGTAAACGAGAGGTAGATGCAAATCTCGCCTGTATAGTTAAGATGTCGCCCGATCCCCCAGAAGCCGGATACCAGCAAGCGCCCATCCAAAGTCTCGGCGGGTCGCCCCCATATTTTCACGTCCGGGTCACGCTTGAAGCGGTGCTTTTGCTCATTGGCGCCGCGAAACAGCCAGAAGCCGAACGCGAACAGCGAGACGATGGCTGCGGCACCCAGCATTGACAGCGTCTCCGTGGCATGAACCAGCCACCAGCCGGCGAGGCAGTAGAAAAACGGCACCAGCACATAGTCGCCCCAGACCAGCATCCAGCCGAAACGCTCACTGACGATGTCCCAGGTGTGGACCATGCCGTGTTCGAACTGGAAGTAGTTGAGTACATACAGGAACGTGAAGGCCTGGTAGAGCACCATGGCCAGGGTCAGTTCGCCATAGGTTTCGTACTGCACGACGGCAAAGGACAGGTTGAGCAGGGCCAGTCCGATCAGGGAGGGTCGGTAGCTGAACAGCTTCAGGTCCACCCCGAGCCAACTCGGGTTGAGTTCGACGCCGAAGAAAAAGCCCCGCCACAGCCCCGGGCGTTCCTCCCGGACCTTCACCCCTCGCCAGTACAACCAGGCGGACAGGGCGAATGCGAATACGTTGGCGGCTACGAACAGGGCACCAAAGTGAGTATAGAGCGCAGCGAGCGAAAACCAGCCCAGGAGCTGGGCGGTGCCTGCCGCGATCACAGTCAGCAAGAACAGCAGGAAGCCGTTGAGCTTATATGTACGTACCTGACCTGCCACCTGCGGTCCGGTGATGCGATGTCCGGGCAACAGGATCGAGCCTGCGAACAGGGCCCCGATAAACACCGCCAGCATGGCCGCGGACTCAAGCAGGGTTGCCCCCGACAGCAGAAGTGGTTCGCCCGCGAGTTCAGGCAACGGCACGGCCGTTTTCCGCCTCGCGCGCCAGGTATTCCTGCCACTTGCGCACGGTCACGTTCTGGAAGGCCTTGACCACCGGATTGAACTCGATGGGCGCTGCATCCCAGTGTTTCTCGTAGCCCAGCTGCTCGGCTTCGACCGCATAGCGGTCCTGATCCAACAGGGGTGCGATCAGCATGCGGTTCGACAGCTTCAACACCGTGGTCATGGCAAAACGCGGGATATGGACCGGCAGCAGGGGAATCTTCAGAGACTTGAAATAGAACATGAAGAACACCCGAGTGGTGCGCTCATCGATCGGCAAGACGAACAACCAGTGCTTGATCGCATCATCGGTGTTGGACCACTGGTAGGGGTATTCAAAGCACAGGTCCATGTGATTGGTGTCCAGCTGCCGGTGATCGACAAACCGCCCTGAAATGCGCCCGCGCCCCACCTTCGTGTCATAGGCCAGGTGCACGTTGTCGCCAATGGTCTCGCAACGGGTCAGCGTTGCGCCTTCAAAGGGGCGGTAACGGCGGTGCAGATGAGCATGTGTGAAGTCGCTGACGTTGTCGATAATCATGGAGTGGTGGGCGGACCAAGTGAAGCTCAGCGGCACACATGCCCAGCGTTCCGGTCCTTCCAGTTCGGGAATGTCCGGGATTCGGTGCTCCTCGGCACGCTCGGGATTGCCGGGAAACAGCCACACCATGCCGTAACGGACCTTCACGGGATAAGCCCGGATGGAGGGCTTCGGAAGACCGCCCTTGCTGGCATCATGAACGATGTCGACCCGGCGGCCCTCCTGATCATACTCCCAGCCATGGTAGGCGCATACCAGCTTGCAGCCCTGCACATCGCCCAAAGAAAGCTTGATCTGGCGATGCGCACAGCGGTTCTCGAGCGCATGAAACGAACCGTCGTTCGAGCGATACAGGGCAATCGAGCGTTTCCAGAAGATGACCTCGACCACGGTGCCCGGCTTGATGTTTCGCACTTCCTCAACGGCGTACCAGTAATCCGGGTCGAGCCCGGTAGCGCGCACCTGCTGGCGCAGGTTGGTGGCCTGCTCAAAGCCCGGAGGCGGATCCACTCTCGCGCTCACAGTGGGCCCCTTTCGGAGGCGACGGAGACGTCCTCACCGCAGACGGGGTGTTGCACCGCTCGCAGGGCCTCCTCGCGCGGGGGATTTGCAAGCGGGTTCTGGATCGCACCGCGGTGATAGTGAAACGCGTACGCCTGGTGTACCGCATCAAGGATACTGGTGGGGCAATAGCCAAGCTCGCGCTTTGCTTTGCCGGTGTCCGCGTGGCGACACTTTTTCAGCAGGCGGATGGCACCTGGCGTGAAGCGCTGCGGGAAGCTCGGGTGAAAGCGGCTGAGATAAAAGCTCGCCACTTCCGAGAAGGCAAGCATCATGTGCGTGGGGATGCGCCGGCCGGGCCGCGAGATGCCGGTAACCTCCTCGTACAGGTCAAGAATCTCGGAGATCGTCTTGTACTCGCTGCTGAAAATGTACTTCTCCCCGGCGCGCCCGTGCGCCATGCACAGCAGGTGCCCTTCCACGATGTCCCGCGCGGCAACAAATTCAAATCCACCGTCCACGTAGGCACGCAGCTTGCCGTTGGTATAGTCGCACAGGGTTCTGCCAAGGCGCGACGGGAAATAATCGGCACCACCGATCACCGCACAGCAGGTGGCGACCATGACATCCTGCCCCTGAGCTGCGGCACGCCAGCACTCGTGCTCGACGAGCGCCTTGCTGCGCTCGTAGGGCATGGTGCGTTCCATGGGATAGAACTGCATCGTCTCGTCGCTGGGCAAAGACGGGTTGTCCAGATCGTAACCGACGGCACTGAAAGAACCCGTCACCACCACCCGTCCGGCCCCGGCTTCGCGCGCAGCCTGCAGCACATGGCGAGTGCCCAGCACGTTGCATTCGTAGATGTTACGGCGGTAGGCATGGTTACCCTCGATAGTGGAGATCATGGCGGCGACATGATAGACCCCCTGGCAACCTTCAAGCGCACGCCGGGTGTCATCGAGATCACGGATGTCCCCGTAGATGCGTTCCACCTCCAGCCCCTCCATGGCCTCGTTGTTGTCCCCTTGGCGGAGCAATACACGTACCCGGACCCCGTCCTCAAGCAGGCGCAGCACGAGGTTGGCGCCAACATGCCCGGCTGCGCCGGTCACGAATACCGGCGGCGACGAGGAACCATTGGAAGTGCTCAGTCCCGAAGTCATTGGGTGTGCTGCATGTGAGTCTAGAAGGTCCTGATTTTCCTGCTTTGCACAATCCGGTGAAGGCGGGCGCCTAACCATAGCCCTGCGTTCCAAGATGCACGTGTATGGTACCGCTACCGGTCCACCACTGGCAATACCGTGGCCGTGTAAGCCACTGATTCATAACCGTGGCAGGCCGGGCTGTATGGGCATCACGAACTGTGATGGAATTTCGTTGGAGGCAACCGCCAAGCGTAGTAGAGTAGCAGCCTTTGATTTGCAGGTCGCGAGGATGCCAAGGAAAGTCGCAATTATCGGTGGGGGAGTCTCGGGACTGGGTGTGGCCTGGGCGCTGCACCACCACCCCGAGCGGTTCGATTTCAGAATTTACGAGGCCCAGTCGCGGATCGGCGGCAACGCCATCACGGTGGACATGCCGCAGGAGGACGGCGGCTCGATCCCGTTCGATATTTCCGTCACCGCCTGTATCCCCTCAGCCTACCACCATATCGTGCTGGTCATGCAGCAATACGGCATCGACCTGATCGACACCCGCTTCAGCTACAGCGTGAAGTACAAAGGCGGGGTCTACGCGCACGATTTCGACTCCGACATCCGTCGGCAGCTGCTGCCGGAAATCGAGAAGTTCCAGAAACTGCTGAGGCGCCTGAAGTGGTTCGGCCGACTGAACCGCTCGAGGTCCGCCCTGCTCAATGCGCTCAACCCGTTCAACTACGTCAGCATGGGCACACTGCTCAACCTCGGGCGCTTCTCGGGCGACTTCCGCTACAAGATCCTCAAGCCTATGTTCGTCAACTTCCTGATGGCCACCAACGTGTTCGACATGCCGGCCGCGCTGTTTTCCCGCTACCTGGAGTTCTTCGACATCGAAACCGCCACGCCGATGAAGTCCTGGGACCAGGGCACGCGGCGCATCTACGAAAGCCTGTCCAAGGAGTTCCGGGACAAGATCTACCTGGAGCGACCGGTCCGTAAGGTGTACCGGCGCGAGAACGAGGTTGTCGTCGAGGACGAGAATGGGAAAAGAGAGACCTACGATGACGTGGTGTTCGCGTGCAATGCGAACCAGACGCTGATGATGCTGGACCAACCGACCCTTCTGGAGAACTGGCTACTCTCCTCGGTCCGTTACGAGAGCGAACTGCATAATCATACGATCGTACATTCGGATGCCTCGGTGCTGCCGGACACGGAGGTCAGGGAGATCGATACCCGCAGTAACCACATCGAGCAGTACGGGGTGCGCCCGGACAATTACGAGATCACCTACATCATGCACAACCAACAGCCCTGGGCAAAACGCTCGGACAAGCCCTGCCTGGTGACCTACAACCCGATCAGCCGTATCGATGAGGACAAGATCATCAAGCGGTGGTGGTTCCAGCACATCGTGCATGATGTGCGCCAGGTGGCCCTGCTCATCCTGATGTTTCGCTTCATCCAGGGGAAAAGACGAACCTGGCACTGCGGCGCACACACGCTGATCAACAGCCAGGAGACCTGTTTCGTGACTGGTCTGGCCACGGCAAGGCAACTCGGTGCCGACTACCCGTTCCAGGATGCCGAGGCGAGGCACTGGTTCAACTTTTACGGCCGCATGATGTACGGCTGGCGCTTCAAAAAAGCCTGAACTGAAATGAGGCCAAGGCGGCCCTGGGGGCTGTCAGTAGGCGGGTAGAAGAATTTGTGTAACCATACGACTATGGGCGGCACAAAAACTCAATTCTCTGCTCTGCGGGAGCCTCTGGATGTGATCTCATCCGAACTGGCAGCCCCGTCTGATTACGAGCGGCTTGCCCCCGAATTCATCGGGGCTGCGGCCCTGGCACAAATTGCTGGCGGCAGCGGTAGCGAGCTGGCCCTGCACGCAAACCTTCGGGCACTGGCAGACATCGAGCTGCACAGCCGAATCCTGCAGGACCTCAGGGAAGCCTCAACGCGGGTGACGCTGCTCGGGCAGCCATTCCGTCATCCCGTGCTACTCGCACCGGTGAGCGCACAAACCCTGGTGCACCCACAAGGAGAACTCGCCACAGCCGCAGGTGCCGCAGAACAGGAGGCAGGGCTCGTCGTCAGTACCCTGGCCTCCAAACCCATGGAGGAGATCGCCGCAGAAACCGATGCGCCGAAGTGGTTCCAGCTCTACATTCAGTCTTCCCGTGAGCACACTCAGACGTTGATTGGCCGCGCAGAAGAAGCAGGCTTCGGCGCCCTCATGGTGACCCTGAACGTGCCCATTCAGGCCCCCATCTATCGTGCATTGAGAGCCGGGTTTGTCCTGCCCGATCATGCCCGCCCGGCAAACCTGACCGATTCAGCCCCCCGGCCGCAAGCCGTTCTGCAGCCCGATCAAAGCCCGATTTTCCAAGGCATGATGAGCGAGGCGCCAGGCTGGGACGAGCTGGCCTGGATACTTGAACAGACCTCGCTGCCCACGATTGCAAAGGGGGTGACGCATCCGCAGGATGCCAGGCGTCTGGTCGATATGGGCATCGACTGTATTGCGGTGTCTAATCACGGTGGCAGGGGCCTGGATGCGATGCCGGCCAGCATTCATTGCCTGCCCGAAATCCGCGAGGCCGTCGGTGATGATTTCCCGCTGCTCATGGATGGTGGAATTAGAAGCGGATACGATGTGTTCAAGGCCATTGCCATGGGCGCCGATGCCGTGATGATTGGTCGACCGCAAGTCTATGCACTGGCCATAGCGGGTCGCCTGGGCGTTGCACACCTCATCAAGCTGGTTCGCAACGAGCTGGAATTCGCCATGTCACTGGCCGGATGCGCATCGATTGAAAATATCGGTCGGGAGTGTCTTTTTACAAGGACAGGCCTCTGAGCCCCATTGATGCAATCAACCATAGCAAAGCGTCAGTATATTTCGCCGACATGATCTTGCCCCACCGGGCTCCATTAATTTTCAGTGGTTCTCTCTGTACGCCTACGATCCTTGTACGGACAAACGCATTCCAAGCCAGGAGACAGAGAGAGAATGCGACGAACGTTCAATTTAACCCCACATGATTCTAGATTTATACAACAACCCTACACCGCGGTTTAGTTAACCTGAAATTCTTCTACAATTTCGATTCTGAATTTTAGGGTCATGTATCTCCAGTCTTCAGCTTGTTGGGGGGTAACCGTACGTAGTTAGCTGCCTATCACCTGATCCCTACCATGAGAAATCGCTACTATTGCCGGACGCGGTGGCGTACTGGCATCAAAATCAGGCCATCGTGTTGAGGGTGCGTCGAATCTTGAGCCTTCCCCGGGGTGTTGTACGGAACAGAACATCGTTTTTTGATCAGGTGTGAAGCACGGACTGCAGATCTCCGCTCCTCGGGGAGCGTGCAGAAAATGGCGAGATCGGGCACGATGGCTTCCTTGGGTACCACTGACCCATATACCATCTGCAACGCCCTGTTTTCCAAAGCCGTCGGTTGCAATCCACAGATGGCCGGAGCGATCGAACGTACCGTTGTCCGGACAGGAGAACCAGCCCTGTTCACTGATGTCTGGATGATAGCGGGCCCCGTCCATCGGACTTTGTGGGTCACCGGCAAGTATGAAGATCTCCCATGTGAACTCTGGGGCGGTGTGATCACCGACGGACGCAATGAATTCAAGGATGTGCCCATGGCGATTGAAACCCCTCGGGTTGGCAGGATCGTCTGACAGCGGCTCACGCATCACGTTGTTCGTGAGGATCGCAAAGACGTGGCCCGTGATCGGGTTGACCTTGATCTCCTCAGGCCGGTCCATCGGGGTCGCTCCTGCAAGGTCTGCCGCCTTTCGCAGATCGATGACCACATCCGCTTGGCTGGAGAAACCGTTGGCCGGCGTACAGGCGCCCTGTCCCCATACCAGGGGATGCCAGACAAGCACGCCCTGTTCGGTGAACTCGGCTACCGACAGCTCTCCTTCATCCAGCAAGGTGCGGTTGTGCCCGGCATCTCCCGGGCGATAGCGGTGCTTGCTGACAAACCGGTAGATGTACTCGAAGGCCTGGTCATCACCCATGTACACCACCACCCGCCCGTCCGGATTGATGATCACATCACAACCCTCGTGCTTGCAGCGCCCAAGCGCCGTTCGTTTCACCGGTACGGATTCCGGATCGTACGGGTCGATCTCGACGATCCACCCGGCGTGCATTCCGGCCTGCGGGTGCAGGTCCAGGTTCCAGTGCTCATGAAACATCCCCCAGGCCGAGAGGGCGACGTCGCTGCCATGCATGCCAAAGCGCTTGTAACTCCTGATTTCATCGGTCAGCCTTGCCTCGCCCATGAAGTAAAACTGCACATTTTCTTCTGCTGTGAGTACCGTGCCCCACGGTGTAGCCTGTCCCGCACAGTTGCCGAACGTGCCCATAGATTCCACACCCTCGGGAGAGAAAGTGGTCCTCAGCCTGCGATGGCCACGGGCCGGGCCGGAGAATTGCATTTCAGTGAGCGGTGTGATGCGCCGATTGTATCCGGAGGCGAGGTTGGTCTTCCAAACACCCGCTTGCCGGTGTACCTCGATCACGGACAAGCCGTGGGCCTGTATCTCGATATCCACCTGTTCGCGGCTTAGGCCAAAGGGGTCGGGTGAGCCCGGGTGCATCATGGCACTGCTCGTATACTCGTGGTTGATCACCAGGAGGCCGGATTTTGATGAGTGAGGGGCGCCTGGCAAGGGGAGCCAGGCGAGAAAATCATTGTTATATCCGAATTGCCTGGCCTGGGCGTCAGGCGTTTGCCGGTACGGATCAAAGTCCGGGGCATCACCAAACACGGGATCTCCCCAGGCGCACACTACCTGCCAGACATAACCTTCTGGCACATGCAGGGTGTCATCTAGCCCATGGGGCAACTCCTTGAACGAAACTGGAGAAGTTGTCTTTGAAGCTAGCGCCTGACTGAGTAACGTCGTTTGTGCACCGGCAAGCGCAGAGCCTTTCAGGAAGGTGCGCCGTGCGATACGACGCTCAAGGATTTCACGAAACGGTGTTGAGCAGTGTTCGCGCGGCACCGGGAAATCATCCACATCCAGACTGCTCATTCTTCTATCGAACCCCCTGGTTTGCAGGGTAATTAGTGATAATTGATTGTAGCAGGCCTTTGCTGAAGGCCCGTGACAGGAGGGCCGGCGGATCGTTGAGGGTCAGGCGGAACTTGGCAGATCCGGAAAAGCGCTGGCCACCCCGGCATGGGTGATTTTACCGCCATGGAGGTTGAGCGCCTCTTGCACACCGGCTTCATACCCGAGAAAACCCTCAAGCCCCAGTTTAGCCAGCTTGCGAATGTAGGGCAGCGTAGCGTTGCAATATGCCTGGGTGCTGGTGCGGCCCACCGCACCCGGCATGTTCGGCACGCAGTAGTGCACGATGTCATCGATCACGTATACCGGATCGCTGTGCGAGGTGCGCCGGCTCGTCTCGAAACATCCGCCCTGGTCAATGGACACATCCACAAGGACGGCACCGCGCTTCATCTCACCCAGCATCGCGCGGTTGATCAGCCTTGGTGAGCGGGCACCGGGAATCAGCAAGGCCCCCACGATCAGGTCCGCCTGCACGGCGTACTGGTGCACGGCATGGGGGTCGCAGTAGATGGTCGTGACATTGTCCGGCATGACCTCACCGAGGCGCCTGAGTTTTTCGATATCGATATCCATGATGGTGACGTTGGCACCGAGCCCGGCTGCCACCCGTGCGGCATTGGCGCCAACCACGCCCGCCCCCAGCACCAGCACATTGGCCGGGGCCACACCGGCTACCCCACCGAGCAGGATGCCGCGCCCCATCATCGGACGCTCCAGGCATTTCGCCCCTTCCTGGATCGACATCTTGCCGGCAACCTCGCTCATGGGTTTGAGCAGCGGGCGCTCACCTCTCGGATCTCCCAGCGTCTCGCAGGCCAGTGCCGAGATATTTTTTTCAAGGCAGGTCTCAACCAAAGGTCTTGAGACCGCCAGGTGGAAATACCCGAAGACCATCAAGGAGTTCGCGTAGTGTCCGATCTCCGACATCTGCGGCTCCTTAACCTTGAGCAGCAACTCGCATTCCTGGTGGATGGTATCGGCCGAGTCCACAATGCGTGCGCCGGCCTTTTGGTATTCCTCGTCCAGATAACCACTGCCCGTACCGGCCAAGGTCTGCACCCACACCTCGTGGCCGTCCTCGACCAGCAACTGGGCACCGACCGGCAGCAACGACACCCGGTACTCGTCGACCATGATCTCCTTCGGGACTCCAATCCTCATAACGGCATTATCCCAGAACCAGCTTCCAGATGTCTTCAAGAATGGCCTTCAGATGCAAAGAAAACCGGGCGGCCTCTGCTCCATTGATGACCCGGTGATCATAGGACAACGAGAGTGGCAGAAAATTCTGCCGGGAGGTGCCCTGCGGGGAAGAACTGGTGCGCACGATCATGCGTGACAGGCCCAGGATGGCCACCTCGGGCGGATTGATGATCGGCGTGAAGGCCTGCCCGCCGATATGTCCGAGGCTCGTGACCGTCATGCTCGCACCACCCATCTCGTCCGGCCTCAACTTTCGTTCGCGGGCACGCTGACCGAGGTCCGCCACCTCGACGGCCACTTCAGCCAAGGTCTTCTTGTTCACATCGCGCAGTACCGGCACCAGCAATCCATGCGGGGTGTCCACTGCGATACCGATGTGGAAGAACTTTTTCAGCAGGATGCAGCCTTTTGCTGCATCGTAGGAGGCATTGAAACGTGGAAACTCGGCCAATGCGTCGGCCAAGGCTTTGATGACGAAGATTGGTGGCGTAAGTCGCAATCCCTGGGACCTTGCCTCCTCGGCCAGCTCGGCACGATAGGCCTCGAGGGCGGTCACATCGGCACGCTCGAAATGGGTCACGTGCGGGATGGACTGCCAGGCCGAAAGCAGGTTCTCTGCAGTCAGGCGCTGGATCCGGGTCAGGGGTTCTTCCTCGGTGTCCCCGTACTTGGAAAAGTCCGGCAGGGGGGCCGGTGCTGGCACCGAAGGCTCGGATGAAGACTGTAGGCGGGTGCGCACATGCTGCTCGATATCCTCCTTCAAGACCCGCAGTCCGCGCCCGCTGCCCTGCACGCGCTCAAGCGAGACCCCGAGTTCACGGGCATAGCGGTACATGGCCGGGCTGGCGTAGGCTCGAGGAGTTGTCCCAAGTGGCGCCGGTACGGGCTCGGGGTTCAGTGCGGGTTCGCGCGATACCGGAGTCTGCGCCTCTTCAAGCGTAGACGGCTCTGCATCGGGCGCGGAAGCAGTAAGTTCCAGAGCGAGCAATGCATCCCCTTGCACCATCTGGTCCCCGGGCTGCACGTGGATCTTGCCCACCACGCCGGCATGCGGGGACGGGAACTCCACCAGGGCCTTGTCTGTCTCCAAGGTGGCCAGGGGCTGGTCGGCCTCGACGGTCTCGCCCGCCTGCACCAGGATCTCGACCACATCCACCGGAGCGTCATCTTCAAGCTCGGTGATGCAAATGTCCTTGAGTTGACCCATGTGCGATCAGTTGTGCACCGGGGGTGGTTTTTCAGGGTCCAGCCGGTATTTTTTTATGGCAGCCCCGATGTGCTTGCGCTCAATAGTGCCTTGCTCGGCAAGCGTGTGCAGGGTCGCCACCGCAATGGACTCGGCATCGACCTCAAAGTAACGGCGCAGGCTTTGGCGGGTATCGCTTCGCCCGAACCCGTCGGTACCGAGCACGACATAAGGAGCCTTCACGTAGGGACGGATCTGGTCAGCATAGATTTTCATGTAGTCCGTGGCCGCCACCACCGGCGCATCGCTACCGTCGAGGCATGTCTCGACGAAGGACCTTCGCGCCTTTTTCCGGGGATGCAGCATGTTCCAGCGTTCACGCTCCATGCCTTCACGTCGCAGCCGATTGAAGCTCGTCACACTCCAGACCTCGGCATGGATGCCGAAATTCTCAAGCAGCAAGACTGCCGCACGGATGACTTCACGAAGGATTGCCCCGCTGCCTAGCAACCGCACCTGTACCTCGTTTCCGGGCGCTTCCTGCAGTCGGTACATGCCCTGGATGATGCCGGGCTCGCAACCGGTGGGCAGGGCCGGGTGCTCGTAGTTCTCATTGGTCACCGTGATGTAGTAGTACCAGTCCTTCTGTTCCACGTACATCGCCTCGAGCCCATGGTGGATGATGACAGCAAGCTCATAGGCAAAGGCCGGGTCGTAGGCACGGCAGTTGGGAATCGTGGAGGCAAGTACATGGCTGTGCCCGTCCTGGTGCTGTAGTCCTTCACCAGCCAGAGTCGTGCGACCGGAGGTGCCGCCGATCAAAAAGCCCCGTGCACGGCTGTCTCCAGCTGCCCAGGCCAGATCGCCGACTCGCTGAAAGCCGAACATGGAGTAGAAAATGTAGAACGGGATCATCGGCATGTTATGGATGCAAAAGGAGGTGGCCGCGGCAATCCAGGAGGACATTGCCCCGGCCTCGGTGATGCCCTCCTCAAGGATCTGTCCCGCGCGGTCCTCACGGTAGACCAGTACCTGGTCGGAATCCACCGGGTCGTACTGCTGGCCACGGTGCGCGTAGATCCCGAGGCTCCGGAACAGGCCCTCCATGCCGAACGTGCGCGCCTCATCCGGCACGATCGGAACGATGTGGCGGGCCAGCGCCTTGTCCCGCGTCAGCGTCAGCAGGATGCGGACGAAAGCCATGGTGGTGGAATACGAACGGCCCTTGCTGCCGTCGAGCAATTCCCTGAAGGCCTCAAGCTTTGGTATCTTCAGTTCGATCGTCGGGCTCTCGCGTCTCGGCATCTCGCCGTGCAGCTTGTCGCGCAGGCGCTTGAGGTAGCGCATCTCGGGGCTGTCCTCGGGCGGCTTGTAGAACGGCACGTCCTCAAGTTCGGCATCGCTGATCGGGATGCGGTAGCGGTCGCGAAACGCGACCAGGGATTCGCGCGCCGGTTTTTTCAGCTGGTGGGCAATGTTCAGGCTCTCACCGCTCTTGCCAAGCCCGTAACCCTTGACGGTCTTGGCGAGAATCACGGTCGGCTGACCGGTATGCGCCACGGCACGCGCATACGCGGCATAGATTTTCTGCTGATCGTGGCCACCGCGGTTCAGCCGCCAGATGTCATCGTCAGTCATGTGCTCGGTCATTTTCTTCAGTTCCGGATACTTGCCGAAGAAATGCTCGCGCACGTAAGCGCCTCCCTTAGCGCGGTAGTTCTGGTAGTCGCCATCGACTGCCTCCTCCATGCGCTTTCGAAGGATGCCGTCCTTGTCGCGGGCAAACAGCGGATCCCAGTTGCCGCCCCAAAGCACCTTGATGACGTTCCAGCCAGCACCCCGGAAATTCCCCTCGAGTTCCTGGATGATCTTGCTGTTGCCGCGCACCGGTCCGTCCAGTCGCTGCAGGTTGCAGTTGATCACGAAGATCAGGTGATCGAGTTCCTCGCGAGCAGCCAGCGAGATGGCGCCCAGCGATTCCGGCTCGTCCATCTCGCCGTCTCCTGTGAACACCCACACCTTGCGGCTGCCCTTGTCGATCAGGCTGCGGTCATGCAGGTAGTTCATGAAACGCGCTTGGTAGATCCCCATGATCGGTGCGAGACCCATGGACACCGTCGGGAACTGCCAGAAGTCCGGCATCAGCCAGGGGTGCGGATAGGATGACAGGCCTTCGCCTTCGACCTCGCGCCTGAAATTCAACAGCTGTGATTCGCTCAGACGCCCATCGAGGAAGGCGCGTGCATACACCCCGGGAGCGGCATGGCCCTGAAAGTACACCAGGTCACCGGCAAACTCACCGTTGGCAGGGCGGAAAAAATGATTGAAGCCGATGCTGATCAGGGTTGCCGCCGAGGCGTAGGTGGAGATGTGCCCGCCGAGCTCGGGGTGTTTCAGGTTGGCCTTGACGACCATGGCGAGCGCATTCCAGCGCTCCAGCGAACGCACCCGGTGTTCCATCCGGGGATCACCCGGCAGGCGCGCCTCCTCTTCGACCGGGATGGTGTTGACGTAGGCCGTGGTGTTTCGAAACGGCAGGTTCACGCCGCGGATGCGCGCACTGTGGATCAACTCCTCGATGAGGTGGTGGGCGCGCTCGGCACCGTCTCGCTCGAGCACCGCATCGAGGGCTGCCAGCCACTCCCGGGTCTCCTGCGGGTCGATGTCCTGCCCGGAGATTTTCGGTTCCTCAGATGGAGGTGGCTCGGGTTTTTGAGTGCGCGGCTCGGACATGGCGATACGGTATACTTGAGATTCAACGCTAGTGTAATTGTAGACCGGATACGCGGGTCATGCGTACTTTAGTCCGCAATCGCCCGAAGGTGCGCACGCTGACCTCACCGGCTCACACAGACCTGGATTTGACATGTCAGATGTAACCCGTTCGGGGCTAGGCCTTGCAATGACCGGCGGCGGAGCTCGCGCCGCTTACCAGGTCGGCGTGTTGCGCTACGTCTGCAAGCATTTCGAGGATTTTCACCCGCCTATCCTCACCGGGGTCTCAGCCGGGGCCCTGAATGCCGTGCACCTGGCCTCGCATCCGGGCAGCTTTACCGATGCGGTCGAGCATCTGGCCGGCATCTGGACGAACCTGAACGCGGACAAGGTCTTTCGCACCGACAGCCGGTATTTTCTGGCCAACTTCCTGCGCTGGGGATCGAGCCTGGTACTCGGCGGTCGGCGCATCGGCGGGGGCAGGCGAAGCCTGCTGGACAACGACCCGCTTCGCCGACTCCTGGAAAGAAACCTGGGCACTCCTGCGGGCGAGCCCATTGCCGGCATCCAGGAGAACATCGAGCGTGGCCGGCTGCGCGTGCTTGGCATCACCGCCACGAACTACGGCACCGGGGTGTCCGTCACCTGGGTCCAGGGACACGTCGGCGAGCACTGGCGGCGACCGCGACGGCGCAGCGAAAATGCACACATCACCATCGAGCACGTGATGGCCTCGACGGCCCTGCCGCTGATCTTTCCTGCTATCCAGATCAACGACGGCTGGCACGGTGACGGTGGCATCCGCTCAATCGCCCCGCTGTCCCCGGCCATGCACCTTGGCGCCGAGCGCATCCTCGCCATCTCCACCCGCTTCCAGGACGCACACCTCGGCCCCGAGGAATCCATGATCCAGGGCTATGTACCGGTCGCGCAGATCATCGGTATCCTGCTGGACTCAATGTTCCTCGACCTGCTCGATTACGATGCGGCCAACATGAGCCGCATCAACAACGTCTACGAGCAGCTCAGCGAAGCCTCGCGTGCGCAATACAAAAAGGTCCGCGTGCTGGTGCTTCGCCCAAGCGAGGACATCGGCAAGCTGGCCGGTCACTACGAGATCAACCTGCCGCAACCCTTCAGGTATTTCACGCGCGGCTTTGGCACCAAGGACACGAAAAGCCCGGACTCATTGTCGCTGTTGATGTTTCAGCCCGACTACCTGCGCTACCTGATCGAGCTCGGTGAGCGCGATGCGAAGTACCACGTCGATGAAATCGAAGACTTCTTGCGCACATGACCCCTGCGTGGGGTGCGGGACTTGCACCGGGGCACAGCTGCGCTAAGCTTCAAGACCCTCGCCGGAGACAGGCAATCACGAAGGACTCAGTACGCAGCACCATGACAAGCGAACATGCAGACAAGCCCAAGGAACTGCTGGTGGTACAGGTCAATGGCACGCCCATGCTTGAGTACGACCGCGCCCGGGCGCTGAGCCCTAAGCAGCGTGCCTCGCTCATGATGCTCGATGAGAAGCTTGATGCCGGCATCTTCCTGAACGGCGAGTTCATCACCTCACCAAGCGAGCAGGAACGTGTGGAATTCATGGCGGGACACCTAGTGTCGGCACTGCTTGAGGACGAGGAGGGGATCGCTGCGGCAAGCTGTGCCTACCTGGCCAAGGTGCTGCCCGAACTCAAGCAGGTGAAGGCCAGTGAAAAAGACGGGGTCGTGTCGATCGAACTGATCTTCGATCGCGATTATCAGAAAGAATTGCAGATGAAGTTCGTGCCGCTCGACAAGCTTCGCTCACAGCACTGAGCCAGCCTAGCGTTTCATTGCATTGAAGAAATCTTCGTTGGTCTTGGTCGACTGCATGCGCCCAAGCATGAAGTCCATGGCCTCGATCTCGTCCATCGGGTGCAGGAACTTGCGCAGTACCCAGATTTTTTGCAGTTCCTCCTTGTCGGTGATCAGTTCCTCGCGGCGAGTGCCGGAACGGTTGATGTTGATAGCCGGGAATACGCGCTTTTCAGCTATGCGCCGGTCCATGTGGATTTCCATGTTGCCGGTACCCTTGAACTCCTCGTAGATGACCTCGTCCATCTTCGAGCCAGTCTCCACCAACGCAGTGGCAACGATGGTCAGGCTGCCGCCTTCCTCAATGTTGCGCGCTGCCCCGAAAAAGCGTTTTGGGCGCTGCAAGGCATTGGCGTCCACGCCACCGGTGAGCACCTTGCCGGAGGCAGGTGCCACCGTGTTGTAGGCACGCGCCAAGCGCGTAATGGAATCCAGCAGGATCACCACATCCATCTTGTGCTCAACCAGGCGCTTGGCCTTCTCGATCACCATTTCTGCAACCTGTACGTGGCGGCTGGCAGGCTCATCAAACGTACTGGAAACCACCTCACCCTGCACCATACGCTCCATCTCGGTGACTTCCTCAGGTCGCTCGTCGATCAGCAACACAATCAGGTAGGTCTCCGGGTGGTTGGAGGTGATGCTCTGGGCAATGTTTTGCAGCATCAGGGTCTTACCGGCCTTGGGCGGAGAGACAATCAGACCGCGCTGTCCCTTGCCGATGGGCGCACAGATATCGATGATGCGCGCGGTGATGTCCTCGGTGGAGCCGTTGCCCCTGGAAAGCTTCAGACGCTCATCCGGGTGCAGCGGGGTCAGATTCTCGAACAGTACCTTGCGCTTGGCATTCTCGGGCTTGTCGAAATTGATTTCGTCGACCTTCAGCATGGCGAAGTAGCGCTCGCTGTCCTTTGGTGGGCGAATCTTGCCGGACACCGTGTCGCCGGTGCGAAGCCCAAAGCGCCGGATTTGGCTGGGAGACACATAGATGTCGTCCAGGCCCGCAAGGTAGGAGCCCTCAGCCGAGCGCAGAAAACCGAAGCCATCCTGCAGGATCTCAAGCACACCGTCGCCAAAGATGTCCTCGCCGTTTTTCGCATGCGCCTTGAGGATGGAGAAGATGATGTCCTGCTTGCGTGAGCGCGCCAGGTTTTCAACACCCATCTCTGCAGCCGTATCCACCAGATCGGCGGCAGGTTTCTTTTTTAATTCAGTCAGGTTCATAGTCGTTCACACTCGTCGTGTTCAAAGTTTGCAGTGAGTTGTGCATGGTCGGGCAATGCCCACTGGACCATGCAGAAAAATGTCGTTTACACCGGGATACAGCGTCAGCTGCATTCAGGGAGTTTGGATGTGACTGGCCTGTATCGTCGTGTACTGTGTATTAAAGTTTGTGAAATCTAATAGCGGTTGCCAGAGACCGTGGATATTGTTTTTCTCTAGAGACTCTGGTCAATGAATGCAGTTAACTGTGATTTAGACAGTGCGCCGACCTTGGTCGCCTCAGCATTGCCGTTTTTGAAAATCATCAGTGTCGGAATTCCGCGCACCCCGTACTTCGGGGGCGTATCCGGGTTATCGTCCACGTTGAGCTTGGCGACTTTCAGCTTGCCCTGGTATTCCACGGCGATTTCGTCGAGGATCGGAGCCACCATCTTGCACGGGCCGCACCACTGCGCCCAGTAGTCCACCAGCACTGGCTGTTCGGACTGCAGCACTTCCTGTTCAAAGGTACTGTCCGTTATGTGACTGATCACTTCACTCACTCGACTGTTTCTCCCTATCCGAAATAATAAAGTGGTGTTCGTGAAAGCATGCGCTCGAGACGGCGCACTCGGGATCCTGCAGACACTGCCTGCACCCCTAATTTTATGCATTCCTGAGAGGATTACAAGCCCGGACCCTCAATCCGCCACAACAACGGGGTTGGCAAGCGGTGTGAGGACAGCCGAGCGTCCGCTAGATTGCCGTCACCGCCTCAGATGGCCAGTCCAGTTCATCCTCGTCGACACGGTGGGTTTCTTTCAGGGCCAGGTTGATCCACTCGCGAATGGAGGGACACTTGTCCATGGTACGGCAATAGTCGAGGGCATTATCATCAAGCTCTACCTCGACACTTCTAAAGCGCATGATCGCCGGGGCTGACAGGGTATCCGCGACCGTGGGTTTTCCGAACAGCCAGGGCCCGCCTTGGCCGAAGTTCTCCCGGCAATAGCGCCACAGATCCTGAATCCGGCGCAGGTCCGCAAGTGCGGCCTCACTGAGGGTGTAGCCGGGGAATCGCTTGCGCAGGTTCATGGGGGCTTCGGAGCGCAGGGCCTCGAAGCTGGAATGAAATTCAGCGCACACGGAACGTGCCACCGCACGCGCTTTGCGGTCCTTGGGCCAGGCGTGTGACTCAGGAAAGCGCTCCCCCAGGTATTCCAGGATGGCCAGCGAATCCCACACCTCGGTGTCTCCGTCTATCAGAACTGGCACCTTGTCGCCGGAAAATCGTTTCGAGAGCACCTGGTTAAACTTGTCGCTATTCAGGTCGTAGCACTTCACCTCTACCGGAAGCTCATGCCGGTGCACGAAAAGCCAGGCACACATCGACCAAGTTGAGTAATTGTAGTTACCGATAATCAGTTTCATAAGGGGATTCAACCTGCGGCAGAATTTCAATCGGGCACGGAGTGTACCCGTTTCGGACCGATCAATCACGGCATAATTGATCTTTTTTTAAAACCTTGATTTCCAGTCCGTCCGAAGGATCGGGAATACCGCCTGGAAATTGTCTATAGTGGTGTCACATCATCGAAAAAATCACAAGGAGCCGTCCTTCATGCTAGAACTTAGACCGAACTGTGAAGTGTGCGACAAGGACCTGCCACCCGCCTCCACCGAAGCCCGCATCTGCTCCTATGAGTGCACGTACTGCAAGCACTGTGCAGACCATGTGCTCCACAATGTATGCCCCAACTGTGGCGGTGGACTCGTGCCCCGCCCGATCCGTCCCAGCATGGCACGAAGAAGCGGTGTCAGTCTTGCGTATCAGCCTGCATCCACCCATCGTGTGCATTCCAAGTACACAGCGGGGGAGATACGAGACTTCACCGACAGGATCAAGGATGTCCCCCCAGAGGCCCGCTAGTTAGGAAGGATGGCCGGCACCTGGCGACGCCTTCCTGCGGTTCTGGAAAAAATGAAAGTCTACGTGCATGTCGGTGATTGACTCACTCGGGTCCACAGTCGGACCGACAGACTGAGTGGATGGATAGATCTGTCTCAAACACCTTGACTTGGTTCTGCGTTCGCCGCAATGGTGTAGCGCGCGGCAACGGCTGGTTACATGATATAGCTTTGGAGGATCTGCGAAGGCATGTCAATGCCCGCCCCGGGGATACGGTGGAAGTGAGCATCGTAGACGAGTTTATCCCGGTGAACACGACACAATTCTCACGTGTGTTCAGCAACCGCCAACGCGGTGTCATTGGCTTGGAAGCCAGCTACCGTGGAAAGGTCGTTCGCTACGCACCGACGCGAATGATTGCCTCCAACTTCAGCTTCGAGCGTGCTCTAGAAAGCTTTCTCGAACGCCGTGGAATTAGCTTCGACGAGTTTTCCGTTAATGGTGAGCTACGCTCTTTCACCGCCAGGCAGTTTCTACTCCCGGATCCAAAGAAAGGAAAACCGATCTCCCTGTTTCGGGGTTCGATCCTAGTCGAATTGGTGCCAGAGGGCATGCATGGATGTGCACGGACACTGGCCAGTGGCATTGGCAGGTGGCTGATGCAGAACATGTTGTCTGATGGCTCATTGCCTTACAAATACTGGCCAAGCCAAGGCAAGAATTCACCCGCAGACAATGCCATTCGCCGATTTCTGGGCACCCTGTCTTTGGCACGCTTCGGGGCACTACAAAAAGACCAAGCGATGAGTAATGCTGCGCAGCGCAACCTGCGTTTTAACCTGGGCCGCTATTTCAAGGATCTTGGCGATGGGCGCGGTGCTATCGTTGAGGAGGCAGGGGCTAAGCTTGGCGCGGCTGCGCTCGCCGGACTAGCGATACTGGAATGCCCGAACCAAAAGGAGTTTTCCCGAGAACTGGCCATGCTCGCTGCTGGCATAGAATCCCTTGCTGATGACCGTCTCGGGTTTCGCACATTCTTTTTTCCAGCAGAACGTGACGGCGACAACTGGAACTTCTATTCCGGCGAGGCATTGCTGTTCTGGGCTGAGGCACTGCGCCGCGGCATGAGCTTCGCTCCTTCGATCGAACGGTGCGCAACGGTATCCGAGTGCTGCCGCAAAATACACCGAAAGAAACGCAACCCTGCGTTCGTGCCCTGGCACACGCAAGCATGTGCTTCCCTGTTTGCCCACACGGGCCAGCGGGAATTTGCAAGGTTCGCACTTGACATCAGCGACTGGCTACTGCCCATGCAGCAGTGGGATATTTCTACGGCGGACCTGTCGGGTCGATTCTACAATCCGAGTCGTCCGGATTTTGGGCCGCCACATGCGGCTTCCACCGGAGCGTACATGGAAGGACTGGCCGATGCGGCAGCACTGGCACGAGCCCTAGGGGATGATGTTCGCCTTAGCGCCTATGAGCAGGCATTGCATCGCGGACTTCGCTCTCTGCGACAGTTGCAATTCCACGGTCAGCACGATACTTATTACATCTCCAAAAAGAGCCGGGTCCTGGGTGCGCTGCGCACGGAAGTGTACGACAACGCGATCCGTGTGGACTCCGCCGCCCATGCCCTGCTGGCCTCCATCAAGATTTTGCAGCCCATGGAATTCAACCTGCCTCAACACGAAGCCGGAGGCATAGGCGAAGTCTTGCGCAGTACCATATCGTTTCTCAGGCCTGCCAGACGACCATGAATCACAGAGCACGATGCCATGTGCCGCGCAGTACATGATGGCAGGATGACATCCCTTTGATCGGTATCTCGCCGACAGCCTCAAAATCGCAGGATAAAACGCTTTTCAGGTTCGGAATCTTCTGGCAAATACGTGTAAAACCCGCGTCCTTGGGCTGGAAGCACATCGAATATCAGGTGCACGCGCAGCTCTTCTGATGGATTTTTCGCCCAATGCCGCTGCTTGTTATCAAACACCCAGAGCTCTCCCGGGTGCATGAGCACGGTCTCATCCTCGGCCCCCAGCAGGCTTCCGTCGGTACTTTTCAGCACTAGGTGCAGGCGATCCCGGATCCGGTAGTATGCGCCGCTGTCGACATGTGGAAAAACCTGGCTTCCAGGCATGAGGGCGACCAGCGTCGCACGACCGAGTGTACCTCCCAGGCTCTTGGCTACGCTCTCACAGAATACCTGCATGCAGGGAAACTTCTTGGCCTCCGGCATGATGCGAATCTCGTGGACATCATTGGCATTTTTGGCACCCGGTGGCAGTGGCTTCTTGGCTGCTCGCAAAAAGATATTCCGGGTATTTCGCTGGCAGCGGACCTTTCGTTGGCGGCTCGTATCAGCCAGCCACAGCTCTGGTGATGCATCCAACTCCTCGAGCAGGGGTCCGATATTGATGTGTTCGGCTATTTTAGTGAAGTACTGCAGGGAAGTTTCGTTTTGAAAAAGTTTCACGAGTGCCTCTTGTAAACCGGCCATGCCAATCATGGTCCAACCATGCTAAAACGTCTGACAGTCTGTCATACAGCCGAGGTTTGCTATAAGGCCGACCACATATAACAAATGTTGAATGCTACGCGATTCAAGAAAAGGCCATGTCGGCATCCATACCCTTTGCAGCCTCCTATACGCTGGTTCTGTATCAAATTTACCTGAATACATCTCGCTCATGTACAAAAATCATACACCCCACGAGTTCACAGACCTTGGCTGAGGAAACGGCCATCTGGCTACCTATCTGAAAGGCTTCAACCACATCCTCTGCCCAAAGTTGCACTCAAGTCATTCGCTGTGTGCATCGCTGCAGATACACGCCAGATCACATCCTAGGTTTGTGCAGTATTGTGGCATTCACGGGGAATGCTACTCATACAAATATCAGATGTCCTCGCTTTCCCAACAAACCACAGATTGTCCTGGGGTACCTGCAGACCGCAAGATCAGAGGTGTAAACACAATGCATGTTGATTCGGTAAACACGTGTATCAATAAACAACGAGAACCCGAATGCATCGATTGCTCTTGCTCGACGCGGTTGGAGGTTGCCATGACTATTCGAAAAATCCTTTTGCTTGCCCTTAGTTCTTTCGCGTTCCTTGTCACAGGGTGTGGTGGTGGGGGCGGTGGCAGCGATATGGCTGCGATGCCACCCTCGTCGACATCACCCGGAAATGGTGATGGTGATGGCGATGGTGACGGCGATGGTGACGGCGATGGTGATGGTGATGGTGACGGTGACGGTGACGGTGACGGTGATGGCGACGGTGATGGCGACGGTGATGGCGACGGTGATGGCGACGGTGATGGCGACAACTCCGCCGAACCTCCTAGCAACATTATGTCGCTGATCGGGGATTCCGAACTTACACTAAGTGAGCAAGGAAACTACATTAAGACAGGGTCCAGCTACTCCTTCTCCAATTGGGGATTTTGGGCCCGAAAAGGAAGCCAGACCCTGTTCAAAGTCGGCATCCAAGATGGCAGCGACAGCATCACTCCCTACTCACTTAATATTGAAGGCACACCTACAGGTACAAACCCTGCAAGCGGTTCAGCAGTATGGTCTGGTAGTGTTCGCGCGTATGAAACGGATGCCAACAGTTTGGGTGAACCAGTCAGCGGTGAGGCCAAGCTTGAGGTCGACTTTAATTCCGTTACACTCGATGTTGAATTCTCAAACCTTACAGAGGGTCACAGTGATATGGAATGGAGTGATCTCGAACTGAACAATGGCACGTTCCAGCATACTAGCGGGTCAAATTCCATCGACGGCGCGTTCTATGGCGACGATCATGAAGGAGCAGCGGGCAAATTCGAGCGGAATCAGCTCAGAGGTGTGTTCGGTACAATTCGGGAATAGTCTCTATGCCAGACACTGGAATGGAGATGGCGTGGGCCGGGCAAAAATTTGAGGCTGTTTACCCTGGTCACAGTCCTACGGTTTCAACAGACGGAACACGTCACCATGCTGCTCCGGCCCGCATCCTCAGTGCAGCTCGGTCCCTTGCTTGACTTGCTCATCGCGGGTCGAGAGCTCTTCAGGAATAGATTGTAGTAACGGTTGGAATACCTCAGCGACAAATTCAGCGCGCCCCTTAACACCAGCTTTCGAATAGATGGAAGTGGCCTGAAACCGAGTGGTATTTTCCTTGACGCCTCGCAGTATGGCTATTTCAGAGAAGCTATAGCCCTTGATGATCAGCCACGAGATTTGATTCTCAGAGTGAGTCATCTGCCACTCATCGAGCTGGGCATTGATACTATCTGCTAGTGCACCGGACAGCGCCTGAGTTCGCTTTTTTTCAATTTCCAAAAGCGTTCGCAAATGGATCAGGTCACGAGCATTGATGACCAGTGCTATCGACACACCGACAAAGACAATCAGTTCAACGATAAAGTGAACAGTCAGATATTCATGGTCAAAAAATGCATCCTCGATAAGATCATAACCAAAAAACAAGATAGCGCCGACAATGGCTACTATCGCGAATTTGCGGCGTTGAATGATCTTTTTTGTAACAGCACTCATTCCACTTCAGAGCCTCTTGCAATTCAGGTAAGGTGTCAAGTCCTGCACTATGCATCGAACCCTGGAACAACGTGTTCGGGTTTTCATTTTCCAGCATTGGTTCCATCTTCGCATCGGTCACTGAAGTAAATGGCGTATCCTTGATTAACTACCCTCGATTACCGGATAACAGATTCGATCTACCTGAAACATCTGTCACTGTCTGGCTGATAAATCTGGCAAACAAGAACGGGGTTGGATGCAGCAAACCGAAACAAATGAATCAGCATCCACGCGTGAAACTCCAATCCGACTGCAAAGGGTGTGACAGGATTTGTCAATCTCCACAGCCGAGCCCAGCATCTACTCCTTCAAATGCACCTACCACACGGACTGTGTCGGGCAAATGGCCAGCAATCTGGGTGAAAGGTGTGGACATGGACAATCCCCCATGCCAAACCGGTGGGTGACAGCGGGCGGAAGCGATCCGGGCCTCCCTGCGAGCGATCAACCACCCAGTAAATGCATAACTTGGTACAGTGCCAAAGAAATACGGGGTTTTACTGGTTCCGTTGAGGATATCCTCCAGGAAAGCGCCAAACCCCGTATCGTGAACCTCAAGTGCACTACACTTCTTGCAGGATAAACTGATCAGTATATACTGTACCAATTAGTACATTTAAAGGAGAAAAAATGATGTCAGAAGAACGTCCTCCCTTTCCGCCATTTACGTATGAAGAAGCCGTACAGAAAGTGCGGATGGCTGAGAATGCCTGGAACCTTCGCGACCCGGTGAAGATCTCTCAGGCCTATTCAAAGGACAGCCGTTGGCGCAATCGTGCTGAATTCTTCCAGGGCCGTGAGGCGATTGTAGAGTTTTTGACACGCAAGTGGGCGCGCGAACTCGACTACCACCTGATCAAGGAAATCTGGACTCACCAGGACAACCGCATTGCTGTTCGCTTCCAATATGAGTATCGCGACGACTCCGACAACTGGTTCCGTGCACACGGCAATGAAAACTGGGAATTCAATGACCAGGGCCTGATGCAACGGCGGGAAGCCAGCATTAATGATGTGCCAATCCGGAAATCGGACCGCAAGTTCCTCTGGGGAGAAGGGCCTCGTCCCGACGACTATCCCGGCCTGACCGAACTCGGGCTGTAAGCACATGCCTCGGGAAGTGGCCGAGCGCCGTGATGCAATCGATGCAGTGGCCGAAGTCTTCCGGGAGCACGGCTATGCCGGCAGCTCATTGACTGCAATCACGCAGCAGACCGGCCTTGGCAAGGGCAGCCTGTACCATTTTTTCCCGAACGGCAAACAGGAGATGGCCGAGGCTGTGCTGGAGGATGTGAGCGCCTGGTTCGAGGAACACGTATTTTTGGCCCTACGGGATCCCGACGCGCCGGCCCGCGGGATCGAGCACATGTTTGAAGCCGTCGACCGGTATTTTCACTCCGGGGAGCGCATCTGCCTGCTTGGTGCCTTCGCGTTAGGAGATAGCCGAGAGCTGTTCGAGGGTGTAATCAACCGGTATTTCAGCGCCTGGACCGAGGCCTTGGCCGAAGCCCTGCTACGCACCGGTTTCACCGCCCCCAAGGCAGCAGAGATGGCCGAGGAGGTAGTGGTCGGTATCCAGGGAGCGTTGGTGCTGGCCCGCTCGCGTCAGGATCCTCAGGTGTTTACCCGCACCCTGCAACGCTTGAAAAGGCGCATCCCGACCATCCAGCAGTAAGCCAGTTGTGTGAGCAACTGGCGCCTAAAAGTGGTACTGCAGGCCTAGCGACAGACCCCAGTAGCTTTGCCTGTGCGTTGAAATCCCGTACAGCACCGGCGCCCCGCCCGGGGCGACCGTGGAAGCATGGCCGCGCAAGCTGGCCCAGGGATGGCCGTCATCTCGAAACCCTCCCAACGTGCTTGCATAGCGGAGCTTGATACCAAACACCATGTGCTCTGCCAAAGTACGATCCATTCCCGCTATCAACTGATAGCTCCACAACCAATCCGACAAGGTCTTGTCCGCAATGGACGACTGGTTGGCGGCCGCAGGGTGACGCGGTGGGTCCAGAGCCAGCAGGGCAGCTTCGTCGCGGCGGGTAGAGATGGCCGAGTAGTCGATCTCGATGCGCGAGAGCCCGATTCCTGCGCCCACGTAGGGAATCCATGATGCGAGCAAAGGCTTTTTGAGGTCATAGTAAAGATTGGCAAACAGGCTGTCAGACATCAGCCGGCTGATCTCCTCGTCACGCACGGAAAATTCTTTTTGCTTGGGGTCACCCGGTACGAACAGGCTGACTTTCTCACCGCTGTGGCGGCGATGCTGGTACTCGGCCTCGATTCGGAATGGGCCCAAGCCTGCATAGCCGATCTGGACACTTGCCAACCAGCCTGTATCTGGATCAAATTGGCTGGTGCTTGCAGGAAGGGTGCGGGGCTGACACTGATCGGCCGGCAAAGGGAGGTTCAATCCACCGACCTCGACCGCAGGCAGCCACTGGTCGCAGTTGGTTGGAATCCCGACATTGGTGCGGGTGGACTTAATCGATCGCGATTCCGAGGCCCCAAGTTCGATGCCCACATAAAGCCCGTGAAGGACATCTTGTGCAGCGGCGGTCAGCGTTACTGCAAACAACACTGCAACTGCGAAACCCGACAATACAAAGCGCGTGGCTCCCATCATGACAAATCCCCTGTGAAAGCCACAAGTGTCATTAGACTTTTCAGAAAGTGTTGTCAAAGGCTAGTCGGTATCCACTGACTGAACACGAAGTACCATGACTGACGCTCAAAAAACATGGGGTCAGGCAAGTGCTTCGAACTCCTTGTTCTTACAAGGCAAAAAATTAGACGGCCATGGGCTGACTAATTTGCAAAGCAGTTGGTATTGAACAGGTGCATCTTTGTTTACCTGCTCAACGGTCACTCTGACCTGGTTGGAATCTGTAGAATCGATTAACTGCGTGAATTCTGCTGAATAGTAACGTGGGGCATAACCAACAATTGTGATTGGGTCGCCTGTGCGCATCAGTAAGGCCATTCCATCATGAGGATTCTGCAAATCTTGCATCAGGTACAGTCGCTCACCAGCTTTCATTTGGTGTGCACGCTTCTGGTTTTCCTCATGCAAGTGCCGCAGGCCCCTGCAGAAAAAGTACACTTCGTAATTTTTCCATACTGTTGGCTCAGGACACGGGAAAAGCTCCAGAGAATCTGTCGCCCGCAATCCGCCCGTCCGGGCAAGCTCTTCTAGTGCGTCATAACGGGCTTCGGACAACCCTAGCCAATGAAGGTAATCCTTATATTCAGGCCGATTTTTAGCCAAAATTCGGCTCGCAAACATTGGAAAAAGTTCTTCGGATTCGTATACCTTGTGCAAATCCAACATCCGTCCAAAACGGTGGGATTCAGGCATTTCTTGAGCCCCACGTGTATAGACGAATTTGTAAAGATCGTCCTCACGCGTTAGACGGCCAACCGGCGCCCATTTTCTGCTTCTACTGTCTTGCCATGCAATAAATAAAGCTTTCATTGGTTTGCTCTTTTTTGCTTACAATTGGATTGGAAGAATCCTTGCAGTATTCAACTCCAGCATCCTGTAGGCAAAATCACGGGCAGGTGCGGAAATTTCCTGATCGGGTATTTTATCCAGTATTTCCCTGTATTTTCGCAGGTCTATTTCAGCTAGCTTTGCCACCCAGTAGTGGGCCGCATCAGGACGAATTTTAGCCGCTTCTTCGAAGGCTTCCAAGGTCATAAGGCGCTTATAGGGGAAACGTGTCGAATAAAACGCAGACTTTGCACGCCTTACGTAAGCTTCAACACTCCTGCCCCTGTCTTTGGTCACGAGCATTTCTCTACGAGTTGGATCCTGCTCATTCCTCCCCAGGCTCGAAGCATGGTCAAAAGTTGGAGAAAAGAAAACACCTTTCTCTGGTAAAAATATTATGCCCCAGTTTTCGTGATGACGATCTTGGTTGCCCACTAATGCATCCAGTAGAAGATATCCTGCGAATAAGCCAGCTGCATCCTCAATCTCTGGCGGAGCAACCCACTCTATGGGTAACTTAATAACTGGAAGTGAGGCAGCTGCCATCACAGCACGAATCGTATGCTGTTTTGCCCGATAGCGTTTATTTTTTTCATAGTTGTCGACTATCTTTGCCAGCAACTCATTCCCTAAAACCAAGCGTGCACCAGGTTCATCTGGCACAAAACTTTGGGTGATCACACCCTTTTTAATTCCACTTACTCTATGCCAATAAGCTAGATCGTACTCAGCATGTGGTAAACCCAGAGTGCGACAGAGCTCACAGCAAACCTTTTCAGCCCAGTTCTCCCCAGTTTGAGGTCTGCCTTCCTTGAACAGGATGTTCTTCCCTTTTTCATCGATGTACCAGAATTTTGTTTTTGTACCCACTGGCTCAAGCTGAATGGGCTCCACTGTAACAAGTTCAATGATCGGATAACTCATGCTCGCACGATCAATTTTCCGTAAGGCTCAATTTTCAACCTACCACCCAGACAGTCCAGAATCCTTTTATGAATCCGCTGATCATACACCCAGGCTCTTGTGGGACTATAGCGCTAAAAACATCGAAAAGATCGCAGACTCTTCACCTGTTCGCTAATAAAATTTTTAAACTCAGAATGATTTTCGCTTGAATGCAGTCCTGCCCATGCTGCTGCTAAAACGTCGGGTATCGTCACCTCTATGTGACAGTGACTAAGAGGCGACCGCGGTTGAACAACCAATATGCACACTAACCTAAACCATCATGGCACTCACAAAAGTGGTAGTACAGGCTAACCTTTGTCATGCTCACTGGGGCTGATTAAGACTCCAGAAAGAAATGGACACCTGGATAAATGGATTAAGACGAGGTTCTGATCTATCAGCAGAGACAGATGCAACAGCACGCTCCAGAAGCAATGCAGAATCACCGGTGGTGGCCAGGGGCGGAATCGAACCACCGACACGAGGATTTTCAGTCCACTGCTCTACCGACTGAGCTACCTGGCCAGGACTGGAGAGTTTGTTACAAAGCTGAGGTTTTAGGAGGCTTCCAATAGTAGGGAAATTGTGCTGGCTTTGACTTGCTACTTATTACTTGCTGTCAGGGTCCACAAATTCCTTGGGTTTAGCCGAGCCTTCACCAAAAAAGAATTTTTCCATTTCCTCTTCTAAAAATTTGCGTGCCTTGGGATCAACTGGGGTTAATCTGTACTCGTTCATCAACATGGTCTGATGACTCACCCACTGTTGCCACCCTTCCTTGGAAACATTGTCATATATTCTCTGCCCCAGTTCCCCAGGGTATGGCATGTATTCGAGTCCTTCCGCTTCTTTATGAAGCTTTACACATTGGACCATGCGTGCCATGACAGTCTCTCTTTGTTCATCCTATGACTTGTTGCAAGGCCTTGCTAACGGGGGCTGCTAGACCAATCTTTTCACCGGTGGCTTTATACCAAACCCCGGCATCATCTTCCATCACACCAATGGGGTTGTGATCTATCTGCACCACCGTAGGGTGCATGTAAAGTCGAAAGTGTGAGAAGGTATGAGTAATCACAGGCAGTGTCCTTGTTGCCAGGTTGTCTGTCCTGTATGTCTCATTCAGCCACTTCTGCACGTCTGCTTCTTCCTCGAATTCTGGAAAACTGTAGAGACCGCCCCAGATCCCTGCTGAAGGTCGTTTTTCCAGCCACACGGCATTCTCCTTGTTCTGAACCATCACGATATGCACATCCCGTTTCGGCAGATCACGGGACGGACGGGGTACAGGCAACTCATGCTGGCGACCTTTTCCGGATGCGAGGCAACTGCGACGAACCGGGCACAGCAGGCAGGCTGGTCGTGTGCGGGTGCACAGTGTGGCACCAAGATCCATCATGGCCTGTGTATAGTCTGCAAGACGATGTTGTGGCAACAGTGACTCCGCATGAGCCCAAAGCTGCTTCTCCACCTTGGCCTCACCCGGCCATCCTTCTACCGCAAAATATCTTGCAAGCACGCGCTTTACATTCCCATCCAGTATGGCGTGACGCTGGCCAAAGCCCAGTGCCAGGATCGCAGCAGCGGTGGACCGCCCGACGCCCGGCAGGGCGTTCACTGCGGCCATGTCTTCAGGAAACCTTCCCTGATACTGCTTACAAAGTTTTCGTGCAGCGTTGTGCATATTGCGTGCACGCGCGTAGTACCCCAAGCCTGTCCAGTAATGCAACACCTCATCCATCCCTGCAGCGGCCAGTTCCTGTACATTCGGAAAGCGTCGCATGAATTTTTCATAGTACGGGATGACTGTATCGACGCGCGTCTGCTGCAGCATGATTTCCGACACCCAGATTCGGTATGGGTCGTGATCGCGCTGCCAGGGCAAATCTTTGCGACCATGCTGATCAAACCAGGCCAAAACCCTGTCGCTGAAATCGCTGTTCATGACTGCATGCTGGGGCTGTTTAAATGGGTCACATACTACATGGGCTCACGCCCGTAAACCTCCATGGTAATGTCACTGCCCGTCACGTTCCCACCGCCCTGATTTCCCGCCGGATTTCATGACCAATCCGATGGCCTGAATGGTCATGCCCCGGTCTTTGGCCTTGCACATGTCATAGATGGTCAGTAACGCAATCTGTACGGCAGTGAGGGCTTCCATTTCTGCGCCTGTTTGACCCAGTGTTTCCACGGTGGCCTTGCAGTATACGGCTGGCGTGGTTTCCTCGACGACGAACTCAATTTGCACCGAGGTCAACGGAATCGAATGGCACAATGGAACCAGATCCGAGGTTTTTTTTGCACCTGTAATACCAGCAATCCTCGCAACACCCAGCACATCACCCTTCGTATGGCCACCACTTTGTATATGCTGCAACGTTTCTGCTCGCATACAAATCCGCCCATCTGCAACCGCAACGCGACGGGTAACGGATTTTTTACCAATATCGACCATCTGCGCTTCTCCAGCCGTATTGAAATGTGTAAGTTTATTCACCTCGCTGACTCCATGTTGCCAAGACAGTAATGGTACTATTCAGTGCAAACCTTTTTATCGCATTGTCGATCAAATACCGAAATACAGCAATGTCCGTCCATGTAAAGTATTTTGCCAGTCTGCGGGAAACGATTGGACGTCCAAGTGATGAGATCTCGATCACTCGACCGGCCACCGTAGAAGAAATCTGGCAGCAAACGACGAGCGGCATGCAGCGGCCCGAGCGGGTACTGGTCGCCATCAACCAAGAATATGCGGACTTCGCACAGGTGGTCAACGACGGTGACGAGGTAGCTTTCTTTCCTCCAGTCACTGGAGGATAGACTGCACAGTGCGTGCCTGTGTCCCGGGTGTTTGCTGTCTCGGCTGTTACCGGATAAGGATGAACAGGCCCTGCCTCTGACGCTGGATGTTCAGTAACAGCGTCTTTGGGTTTTTCTTGATAGCGGCCTTCATGTCTGACACTGTTTTTACACGCTTCCTGTTCACACTGATGATGATATCGCCTTTGCGAATACCGGCGGCGGCGGCCCTTCCCCCAACCTTGACTACCTGAATTCCTGCAGCGGTTCCCCGTGAAGGATCTTCGGGTGCCTCACTAAGTGAGGCGCCCGCCAGTTTATCGCTGAGCGATTTTCCACTGACGGTCTGTTTCAGCTGCTTGCCTACCGATGCAGTCAGGGTGCGTGTCTTGCCGTTTCGCAATACTTCGATCTGGACCTGTGCTCCCACCCGTAGCAGTCCAATTTCATTGCGCACTTGCGCCGAATTTTCCACCTCACGTCCGTTGACCGTAACAATGATATCCCCAACTCTCACTCCTGCTTTTTGCGCAGGAGATTTTGCCTCCACGCGTGCGACCACCACGCCCTTTTTGTGAGCCACCCCGAATGCTTCAGCCAGTTCAGGAGTTAGGTCCTGCACCACAAATCCAAGCCGGCCTCGCCTGACTTCACCATGTTCAAGCAGCTGAGCAGTAATCTGCTTGGCCATATTCACAGGGATGGCAAAACCAATCCCGATATTGCCACCCGATCCATAGATGGCAGTGTTGATCCCGATCAATTCCCCCCGCAAGTTGACCAGCGCCCCGCCTGAATTTCCAGGATTGATGGATGCGTCGGTCTGGATAAAATCTTCGTACGACTCTATACCGAGCCCGCTGCGCCCGAGGGCGCTGACAATTCCGGAAGTAACCGTCTGACCCAAACCAAACGGATTGCCGATGGCAACCACGAAATCGCCCTGCCGCAGGTCGTCCGAATCCCCCAAAGGAATTTCCGTCAAGTTGTCTGCCTCGATCTGGATCACTGCAATGTCGGCCTCCGGATCCTTTCCTATGACGGTGGCATCAAAGCGCTGCCCATTCTCCAGGGTTACTACGATATCCTCGGCTTTATCGATCACGTGCGAGTTCGTCACGATGTAGCCATCATCTGCATCAAAGATAACACCCGAACCCAAACCGGAAATCCGTCTCTCCCGTCGCTGTCGTGGCACATCGAAAAATCTTCGAAACAAGGGATCATTGAAAAAGGGATCACGCACCACAACCTTGCCCGTCGTCGAAATATTGACAACCGCAGAAGTAGTCCTTTCCAGCATTGGTGCCAAAGTAGGCAGGATTTGGCTGTCTGAAGCGACGACCTGACCACCAAATGCAGTAACCCCCAACAGGACGGTCACTGCAACCGTTCGAAGCATTCCTTTAAGCATAGATACTGAACCAGGATACCTGGAAATTTGACCGACCCAGATTATACGGGCAAACACGGTCAAAAGTATTCACGGGGATTGAATTTGAAATGCTCTGCCATCTTGCGGTAGAACTCCAGGTCTGACTCATTGCCAGCCTCGGGTGTCATAATTTGCAATGTGACAATCTGATCTCCGGCAGGGGTTCCAGGCAAGCCCCGATTTCTCAAACGCAACCTGTTGCCTGATTTTGAGCCCATCGGCACACGGGTTTGTACACGGCCTCCCAGCGTAGGGACCTGGACACTTGCACCCAGCGCGGCCTCCCACGGGCTAATGGGTAGATCCAGCAAGACATTCCGGCCATCCAGCCGGTATAGCCTGTGTGGGCGAACGACTACTTCAAAGTAAAGATCGCCGCTGTGGCCGCCCCCACTCCCTGACCCGCCCTGACCGGCGAGCCGAATCCGTTTCCCTGAAGTCACCCCGGGTGGAATTTTAACTTCGAGACTACGCCCATTTTGTAAGCGGACATGCTTGTTCGCACCTGAAAAAGCTTCCTCCATGGATATTTCCAGGCTTGAATGTTGGTCGACACCCCTGGTTTTCAGCGAGGCTTCATGCTTGAAACCCTCACCAAACAGCGACTCAAAAAAATCACTGAAACCGGAGGCGTCAAATCCTGCCTGTGAAAATGTACGGTGCGAAAAGCCGGAGCCTGTAAAATGCATGTCCCGCCAGTCCGGAGGTGGCTGAAAATCCTGGCCTGCACGCCAGTTGGTACCCAACTGGTCGTACGCCTGCCGTTTTTGCGGGTCCCTCAGGACTTCATAGGCCTCGCCCACTTCCTTGAATTTTTGTTCTGCATGGGGTTCCTGGCTGACATCCGGGTGGTATTTCCGTGCAAGGCGGCGATAGGCAGCTTTGATTTCAGCCTCTTTTGCATCACGCTTTACGCCCAGCACATCATAGTAGTCTTTGTATTGCATACGCGCACCAAACTATACGGTGAACCTTGGCAGGATGCTGCGGCACGCCGCAGCATCCTGGTTCTGCCGAGCACGTAGGATCGAATCGGGGTTTATCCCTGTACAGAAATCTTCTTCGGTAATGCTTTCTCTTTCTTTGGCACGTGGAGCCGGAGCACCCCATGCTCTGTTCTGGCAGAAATATTTTCTGCATCAGCAGTATCAGGCAGGGTAAAGCGCCGAAAAAAACTTCCGTAGGCGCGTTCTGTACGAGTATAGCCAAGACTCTCATCATGGCTTTCTGTTTTGCGTTCGCCTTTCACAGTCAGCACACCGTCTTCAAGGGAAACATCAATGTCCTTCGGGTCCACACCAGGCACATCAGCACTGACCTCATAGGCATCTTCGCCTTCACTAATATCAATAGGCGGCACCCAGTCGGATGCAGTGTCTGTATAGCCTGCCGGGCTGCCATGAAAAATACGGTCCACTTCCCCCTGGAATTCCCGCAATGTTTCCCACGGATCACGATATATCCTTCTTGTAAGCATCTTGCACCTCCTGAAATTAAAAATTTAAATGGTAGATGCTTATAGAAATGTGGGCTGAAAAGACTTTTTCAAGTCCGGCAGATCATTTTTGCCTGATATCCGGGGTCCACTCAAATTGTCCTGCCTCGCGGTTCTTTTGCACTGACTGCGGAGTGAAAAGCTGTCCGTTCATAGCCAGATACACACCGTGAGGAAGGTGCTGGGCAGCCGCGATGGCATAGCCGATATTAAAGACGGCATCGGTATTGCGAAACCGGGCAGGCTGCATGGCTCCTGTCAGTACAATTGTCTTGTCGGGGACTTCCAGCAGACAGCGTGCAGTATCCACCATGGTGTCCGTACCGTGGGTGATCAGAATACGTGCACAGTCTTCTGCTTTAACGCATTCAACGATCTGCTGACGATCTTCTGCACTGATCTCCAGGCTGTCCTTTTTAAGGATGGACTGGACCTCGAATGGGAACCTGACCCGTGCCTCTTCAAGAATATCGCTCACCACGGGGTCCCCGATCTGGTATTCGCTCAGTGCATCAAAATACACCTTGTCCAGGGTTCCCCCCGTACAAAAAATCTTTACCTGGTGTCTTTTGGAGTGGGCGGCATTTGTCATTGCGTATGCATTCTCGCAGTTTATTCTACGTTCTGAACCTGTTCGCGCATCTGCTCGATCAGCACCTTCAGGTCGACAGCGGCCTGGGTGGTTTCCACGTCGGCAGATTTCGCCGCCAAGGTATTCGCCTCACGATGAAATTCCTGCATAAGGAAATCCAGTCGCCTCCCGACAGCTTCCTGGCATGCAAATATTGATGTCATTTCATCCAAGTGGCTGTCCAGGCGATCCAGCTCTTCCATAATATCCATTTTTTGTGCAAGGTAGACGAGCTCCTGCTCGAAACGCGCCTGATCCGCTCCCTCCAGCAACTCTTCGATCCGTTGTTGCAGCTTTTCCCGGATCGAGGCCAATGCCTGAGGGCGCCGGGCCCGCACATCCTGGACAATCGATCTGACCTCAGCACACTTGTCCTGCAATATTTTTTCGATCCGTCGGCCTTCTGCTGCACGCATGTCGACAAGTTGGCCAACAGCCTTCTCAAACAGGCTGAAACAGGCCGCATGAAAACTTTCCCGATCACCCTCAACGGCCTGGATCATACCGGGCCAGGCCAGAATGTCTGTTGCTGTTACAGGCGCAGAAACAGACAACTTTTCATTCACCCTGCAAATTTGCTGCACAAGACTATCCAGCAACGGCCTGTTCAATTCCAGTGCTGCTGCCTGTACTTCAGCCATCCGATAACGGAACACGCAGTCAACTTTCCCACGTGCAAGCTGACCCTGTAGATGGCTGCGCAATTGCACCTCTAGTCTTCGAACCTCCTCGGGCATGCGGAAATTAATGTCTAGGTAACGATGGTTGACAGAGCGCACTTCCCAGCACAGATTTCCTTGTTCACACGTATCCTCGACCCGCGCAAATCCTGTCATACTACAGAGCATGAGATAATCCTTTTTCTATCCGTCCAGATAAGCCTGCACCTTCGCAGACAAACTTTTCATATAATACGCCTCTTTGGCCCTTTCCAGGTTGACTTATGAACCCAGCAAGCAGACCCAGCGGCCGCAGCCCCAGCCAACTGCGTGAGATTCGGTTCACACGCAACTATACCCGACATGCCGAGGGCTCCGTATTAACAGAATTTGGGGACACCCGGGTGATCTGTACCGCAACGACTACGGATCAAGTGCCGAAATTTCTCAAAGGCAAGTCTCAGGGCTGGATTACCGCTGAATACGGCATGCTGCCACGCTCAACAAATGAGCGCATGCCCCGGGAAGCCACGCGTGGCAGACAGGGCGGGCGCACCTTGGAAATACAGCGCCTGATCGCCCGTTCCTTGCGTGCAGGTGTAGACCTGCAAGGGCTGGACGGTTATGCCATCACGGTCGACTGTGACGTCATTCAGGCCGATGGTGGAACACGTACGGCTTCGATCTCGGGTGGATTTGTTGCCCTGTATATGGCGCTCATGCAACTGACAGAAACCGGCAAGATCCCAGCTGATCCAGTGCGACATTTCGTGGCAGCGGTATCGGTTGGGATTTGTAATCACGTTCCGGTGCTGGACCTCGATTATGCAGAAGACTGTACTGCACATACCGACATGAACGTTGTGATGACTGATGCACAATCATTCATAGAGGTCCAGGGAACTGCCGAACAGCAGGCTTTTTCCCGTGAGGAACTGACAACACTGCTGGAGCTTGCCAGCCAGGGCATCCAAGAGATCATTCAGTGCCAAAAAAGCTGCCTGGGGATGTAAATGGCTCAAAAGATTGTTCTAGCCAGCAATAATGCCGCCAAGCTGAGGGAAATTCAGGCCGTGGTGGACAAGCAGCGGTACCAACTCGTTGCGCAATCTAAACTGCAGATCAAGGAAGTTGCCGAAACCGGCACCACCTTTGTGGAAAATGCAATCATCAAGGCGCGGCATGCGGCATTGCAATGCGGGCTGAGTGCATTGGCGGATGACTCAGGTATCGAAGTTGATGCGCTGCAAGGTGCACCAGGCATCTACAGCGCCCGCTATGCGGGCGGACATGCCAGCGATGCATCAAACAATGAAAAACTGCTTGCCGAACTTCAGGGAGTCCCCGACCGCGAACGCACCGCGCGTTTCCGGTGTGTCATCGTGTACATGCGACATGCGCATGACCCCATGCCCATCCTGTGCCAAGGTACTTGGGAAGGCCGCATTTTGCAGGAGCCCGCGGGTTGTAACGGGTTCGGCTACGATCCCCTGTTCTATGTCCCGTCCCACGACTGCTCTTCAGCCCAACTGGACCCTGCCGAAAAGAACCGCATCAGCCATCGGGCACAGGCCCTGCAAAAACTGATGCTCATACTAGGCTGAAACGGCAGAATTTTCGTCACTGTAATGCAGGCCACCGAGATACCGTTATCGCTTTATGTCCACATTCCCTGGTGTGTCAAAAAGTGCCCATATTGTGACTTTAACTCACACGAGAAACGGTCTGCCCTGCCCGAGACCCGCTATGTCGATGCGCTGATTGCCGACTTGAAAAGACAGGTGGATGCCGTGGCTGGAAGGGACATTGTCAGTGTCTACATAGGCGGGGGCACGCCCAGCCTGTTTTCTGCCCTAAGCATTGAACGGCTGCTGGATGCTGTGGCACGTGAAACAAGCCTTGCAGAGCATGCGGAAATTACAATTGAGGCCAATCCCGGTACCTTCGATCAGCAAAATTTTACCGGTTTTCGAAGCGCTGGAGTCAACCGCATCTCGATTGGTGTACAGAGCTTTGACGATGCCCTGTTGCGTGCCCTTGGACGTGTCCACGATGCCAACACCGCGAGACAGGCTGTGCTCGCCGCCAGGCGAGCACACTTTGAAAATATAAATATTGATGTGATGTATGCCCTGCCAGGTCAGACCCTGAAGCAGGCCCGGCAGGATGTCGAACAGGCCATTGCCCTGACACCTTCCCACATTTCCTATTACCAACTCACACTCGAGCCGCATACCCACTTTTACCGCCACCCACCCACACTCCCCGATGGCGAACTTGGCTGGGCAATTCAGCAGCAAGGGACAGACCTACTAACGCTGCACGGCTGGCAACAATACGAGATCTCCGCCTACGCAAAAGACCAATTCCGATGCATCCATAACATGAATTACTGGCAGTTCGGAGACTACCTCGGCATTGGCGCCGGAGCGCATCAGAAAATCAGTTTCGACAAAACCGGTGTTTGGCGCAGTGAAAAACCCAAAAATCCGCTGCAATACATGGAACAGGTACTCAATGACCCTCCAGCCGGACCCGCCTGTCATTCCCTAGTTCACGACGAGTTGATATTTGAGTTTTTGTTGAACGCCCTGCGCATGAAATCAGGATTTACCCGGCAAGTGTTTGAGTGCAATACCGGCCTTCCTTTTGGCCAGTTGGCCACGAAACTTCAGGCCCTGCTCCAGGAGGGTCTGATTATCAGACAGGATGGTGGTTTGCGCTGCAGTGAAACCGGGTACCGGTATCTAGATGACCTTCTGTTGCGCCTGCTTCCTGAAGCATCGGCAGCGCCCCTGAGCATACGGTAACCGGACTCGAAAGGATGGCCAGGACTACACTGTGTAGGCATGCAGTTCGCATCCCTGCCAGGATTCGGTCCGCCTGACAGCTTCGTCGTAAAAGGGCTCTGGGACTACTGCAGCCGGACTGTTTACACTGATCTCTCGCGGCCCGATTACGGCAAAAATTGCCCTATATCTACCGTTACAAGCGTAGAGTTATACACAACTGCAATCTAAAGCCTAACTTCATGAACTTTTGCATACCGGAATCCTGATCGGAACAGAAATTCCAAAATTTTTCATTTATAATCAATTGGTTAAAATATCGTACGTTATTTAAGCAGTCTAACAAAACAGTCATATTTCTCGGGATTTGTGGCGATGTTTGAGAATTGTCCACAATCTTATCCACAAAATTTGTGGATTACGCTATAAACCCTCACATGGACAATCAGTTAAGCAAAAATGGTTAAAAATACTTTAAGGGAATCTGCTAACTTAAAATTCCCAGACCAAGTACTTGAGTTGCAGGTTGGGGTTCAGTATGCTCCCTGCCACTTTGCGGGAAACGTCAAGATTATGAAAGCCGATATCCATCCTGAGTATCAAGAAGTCGAGGTAATTTGCAGTTGTGGGAACCGCTTTACCACGCGTTCAACCTATGGTGCCGAATCCCTGCATATCGACGTATGCTCATTATGTCACCCATTCTTCACGGGCAAGCAGAAGATAGTGGATACCGCCGGACAGGTAGACAAGTTCAGAAAGCGCTACGGCAAAAAAAGCTGATCTGCCACATGCTGCCAGCACCAGGCGATTTTTGAAATCCTGAAGATCTGTTCTATCAGCACTGGACGCATCCGGCCATCTGTCGCAAGTCCCCCAAGGGTACCCCTAGCTTTCTATCGTCCTGCACCTGCCCGGGACTCGGCAAGAAGTAAGGGTATCTGAATGCTGTCAGGTGCTGTCTGGTTGACGACCATTTCGGGAAAGCCCATGCTTCGGGGAATGAAGTCTCTTATCACGTGCTTGATCCTTTCGGGATGGCTGTTTTTTCCAGGGTGTGCAACCAACCCAGTCACAGGTAAGCAGGATCTGGTACTGATGACAGAAGATCAAGAAATCAGCCTAGGTCGGCGGGCACACCAGGAAATGATGCGGCAGTATCGCCCCTACAGCGATCCTGAGTTGCAACGCTATGTCGAAGAGATTGTTCGGGAACTATCGCTACAAAGTCACCGCAAGGACCTGGTATTCCATGTAACGGTTCTGGACAGCCCCCAGATCAATGCCTTTGCATTGCCGGGAGGCTACATATACATCACGCGCGGCATCATGGCTTACATGAATTCAGAAGCCGAGTTGGCAGGCGTGCTTGGTCATGAAATCGGGCATGTCACGGCACGTCACGGAGTCCGCCAGCAAAGTGCCGGAACACTGACCGATCTATTAGGTAAAGGCATAGAAGTCCTGACAGGAAGCCAAATCGCATCTCAGGCTGCAGGGGTCGGAGGGGTTGCGCTGATTCGCGGCTACGGCCGCAAACACGAACTGGAAGCGGACCGCCTGGGCGCCGAGTATCTGGCCCGTGTCGGCTATGACCCCGAGGAAATGATCAGTGTTCTGGGAATCCTTAAATCCCAAGAAGAGTTTGAAAGGAAGCGGGCTGAACAAGAAGGGCGCGAGCCCAACGTTTACCATGGTATATTCTCCACCCATCCGGATAATGACTCGCGCCTTCAGGAAGTAGTACAGGCTGCGGACAAATTCAAGTCACCCGTTGCACGCAAGGTCAACCGCGAGAAATTTTTACGCTTGATAGAAGGACTCACATTCGGCCCTGCCGAAAGTGACGGTGTATTGCGTGACCGGAAATTTTACCATGGTGACCTGGATCTCTTTATCGAGTTTCCCGAAGGCTGGAAAATAGAAAACCTGCCCAGTCGCCTGCTAGCAAGGCCTGCAGACCGGGAACTGCAACTACTGATCACAGTAGAGGACCTGAACAGATACCTGACCCCAAAAGAATTTCTAAACCGGCAAACCCAAGGGCGGCTGCGCCAAGGTCAAGACATACAGACTGCAGATTTTGCAGGGTACACGGGGTACACCACCTTGAACATCAAGGGTACACGCCGACCGGGACGGGTTGCAGCTGTGATCCAGGATACACGCGTATACACGATTACTGCCATCGGCAAGGACCAGAGTGCCCTGGACCGCTATGACGATACAGTGCTCCACACGGTTCGGAGCATGCGAAACCTCAAAGGAGGTGAAAAAAAACTTGCTGAAGCCCAGCGCATCAGGCTGATTCGTGCAAAGCCAGAAGATACTTTCGCCTCCCTGGCAAAACAGTCGACCCTTACCAATCACCCCGTAGAACAATTGCGTCTAATCAACGGCATGTATCCCGAGGGCGAACCTAAACCCGGCCAATGGATCAAAATTGTCCATTGAGTTCATTGCGTATGTCCGCCCTTCATGCTGAATTTTCTGGGCACTTCACATGACACCAGACAAGGTCTATCTCATCGATTCCAGCATCTACGTGTTTCGCGCCTGGTTTACCGTGCCGAACCATATCGTGAACCAAGACAATGAGCCCGTAAACGCTGTGTATGGTTTTGTCGACTTCGTCCACCAGTTTCTGAAACAGACCCAAGCCAAGCACATCGCCTTTGCCTTCGATGAAAGCCTCAGCACCTCCTTTCGCAACCAGCTGTATCCTGAATACAAAGCGAATCGTGAGCCTGCCCCCCAGGAACTCAAACGGCAGTTTGTCTACTGCCGGGAACTTTTGCAGGCCTCGGGGTTGTTCGAGACAGCCCAACCTCGATATGAAGCGGATGACATCATAGGCACGCTGGCCAGACAAATGCGCAAGCGCGGCCATCCGATCACTATCGTGACCTCGGACAAGGATCTGGCACAGCTTATTTTTAAAAACGATATTCTGTGGAATTTTGCCAAAGGCCAGCGACACTCCATTCTCCAGATCAGAAAACAGTTTGGTGTCGACCCCAGCCAGATCGCTGACCAGCTTGCCATCGCAGGTGACAAGACGGATAACATCGAGGGTGCGCCAGGTATTGGCATGGCTACTGCAGCCAAGCTGCTGAACCAGTTTTCCAGCCTAGAGGGACTGCTCAGCAACTGTGCGGAAATCAGCTCAATGAACATCCGTGGAGCCAAACGTATCCAAGGCCTGATTGAAAATCACCGGGAGCATCTGTTGCTGTATAAGAAGCTGACAACGATTTATTGTGACATCGATTTCTCTGATGAGATTAGCCTAGAGCGGAAACCTCCTGATTTCCCGACCCTTGAAAAGTTGTTTGACAAATTCGGGTTCAGCAAATATCGACGTGAGCGATGGCTGAGTGTCCTTGGGGCCTGAAACAGCAAACACATGCATTGACCTGCGTTCGCTGGAAGTGCAACTGACCAGGAAAATTGCAAAACCCCTGCACATTGAAAAAATCACACCGATTGCAGGTGGTGACATCAGTAAAACCTTTAAAGTCCAGTGCAAACCCAAACCTTACTTTTTAAAACTTCACCACCCAAGCATGTATGCCATGCTGCAAAGCGAAGCACGGAATCTGGAAGCTCTGGACAAAACAGGGACCATGCGTATTCCGTTGCCTGTTGCACATGGAAAGGTTGGCAATCGCTGCTATCTTTTGCTTGAATTTCTGGAACTTCACCGAAACGGGTCTGGTACAGCCTTGGGCAGACTGCTTGCCCGATTGCATCGACATACAGAAAGCTACTATGGCTGGTTCGAGGATAACTGGATCGGCACGACTTTACAGCCGAATACGAAGTGCAAGAACTGGGTTTCATTCTGGCGTCATAGGCGGCTCGCGCATCAACTGGGACTGGCAAAACATAACTGTGCGCCGCGCGCATTACTTGAGCATGGCGAACATTTACTGTGTGACATGGACGGACTGTTTGAAAATTACTCACCCGAACCCAGCCTGTTGCATGGTGATCTTTGGTCGGGAAATTTTGCCTTCGACGCAAAGGCAAGGCCGGTGGTTTATGATCCGGCCTGTTACTACGGCGACCGGGAAACGGATCTTGCCATGACTGAGCTATTTGGTGGTTTCAGCCAAGAATTCTACAGCGCCTACATGGAGGCATACCCTCTGGATGAGGGCTACCGGGTACGCAAGGATTTCTACAATCTCTATCACGTCTTGAACCACTTCAATTTGTTTGGTGCCAGCTATGCCAGACAGGCCGAACAGACTTGCCTGAAAGTACTCAGTGAACTCAAATAGCCAGTGGCCAGAACGTCCAGCTATTGTTTTGCGCCTAGCTGCAATGCACGCTGGCGGACGGTCTCCCGCTCTTCGGGTGAACTAGGACCCTGAGTGCATTCCGGCCAGCCCTGTATATGCCGGGAGATGATCCGTGTCAGGGCTTGGATATGTGCGCGTGTGTCATTCAGGGCCGGAATGTAGTTGAAAGACTTTCCTCCGCTGCGCAAGAATATTTCATGATTCTGCATATCGATCTCTTCCAGGGTCTCAATGCAGTCCGCTGAAAATCCGGGGCAAAATACATCAACCGACTCAATCCCTTCAGAAGGAAGTTTTTTCAGGGTTTTGTCGGTATAGGGCTGCAGCCATTCGGTCATGCCGAAACGCGATTGGAAAGTAAGCAGCCAGTCCTCGTCTCTCAGGCCCAGTTGTTCTGCAATCAAGCGTGCCGTTTGATGACATTCGCAGTGATAAGGGTCTCCCTGAAGGAGACTGCTCTTTGGCAGTCCATGAAAAGAGAACAACAGCTTTTGGCTGCGCGGATGGTGCTCCCAGTGCGAACGGATCCTTTCTGCGCAGGCATGGATATACTCGGGTTCTGCCCCATAGCAGTTGATCATTCGTATTTCCGGGATCCACCTCAATTGTTCAAGTTGCTTCGCCAGCTCGTCGAATGTAGAGGCCGCGGTACTGGCGGAATACTGTGGGTACATGGGAAATATCAGTATGCGACGAGCATTGTTTTCCTGCAAAATTTGCAAGCCCGATGCTATCGAAGGCTGGCCATAACGCATGGCGAGGACCACCTTTACCCTGCCGGCACAAGATTCCTGTAAAGTCGCCTGCAATGCAGATTCCTGTTTTTTGCCAATCACCAAGAGCGGTGAGCCTTCTTCGGTCCAGATTTTGACGTAAGACTCGACTTTTTTGCGTGGCCGCAACTGCAATACTGCCGTATGCAGAACCAGCCACCACAGGACTCTGGGTATCTCAACAACCCTCGGATCCCATAAAAACTCTGCAAGAAATTTCCGGATAGCACGGACAGTCGGTGCATCCGGTGTGCCCAGGTTGACAATCAGTACACCCAGGCAGGTGTCATCCCCGTGAACATGATCCTTTTTGCCTTTGTATTTCGACATCAAAGTGGACTGCCTAACATCACTTGCAATGAATCCCGGCTATACGGAGAGGAGGAATGCAAGGCCCGTCGGCCCAGACAACCGACACAATTTCTTGTTCCTCCCAAGGTGCTGTCAATTATGCCAGTTTGTTGAAACGCTTATGCAAAGGGCTGGTACGTGGGAAATGTGCCAGCAAAAACTTCATCTGGTCAGCAAGTACACGGTGTCCCTGCAAAAAAATGTACTCAGCATGGGTTGGGGTAAAGGGAATCGCAAGTAACTGCATGTCGGCCTGCTCAGGGGTTTGCCCAGCTTTGTGATTATTACAGCGCTTACAGGCAGTGACGACATTGTTCCAGTCATCGTAACCACCCTGGCTCAGGGGGCGTACATGATCTCTTGACAAGTCACGTCGAGTGAATTGTTGGCCACAGTACATGCACATGTTGGCATCTCGCTTGAACAATGCACGATTATTCAGGGGAGGGATATAACTGTCACGCAAGGAGCGGTTGCTGCCCTGCGTGGCAATGATGGAATGGACCTCGATTTGACTACGAAGACCACTGCGCGCATTGATGCCGCCACGCACCACATACAGGCGCTCCCCGCATGTGTAGGCTACCTGCTCAATATGGTACAGGCGTACTGCATCCTGATAATTCACCCATTCCATGGGCATGCCTGATATATCCGTGCGTAGAATTTGTAGGTTGAAGTTGTTCACTGGTTTACCGAAGCCTCTCTCAACGAAGCCAGAACACACTTTGTCGCACTGAAAGATTAGAGCATGTGAATACTACACTATTTCTACGCATGCAATGACCTCCCACCCCGCCAGGAAGTCCACGCCACAGGCAGAAACAAAAGAAAATGCTGCACAAGCACGTGCTATGAATGGGATATCCAGCAATATTGATGTGGTTTATTCACATTTGACGCTAAGCATGATGCTACCGCGTGCAGGATCACTGGAATCCCTGATTCAATGCAAGTCATTAATTTTAAAGGGTTTATTTGATGGTTTTTGAAAATACCTGCAAATCAAGGAAAGGTTTGGGTGGTATTTGAGCCCAATATGACATTTTATCCACAGAATTATCCACAGCATGCCCGGCAAAGGAGGCACCTACTGAACGAGGCTCAAACAGTAATTGAAGTGCCTTGATAGACTATTGGCTCACCATGCCAACACCTCCTGTTTTAAAAATTGCGCTACCGGTGCCCCTGTATCAATATTTTGAGTACAGAACCCCCCAGGGCACCACCTTAGACAGCATCCAAGTAGGCGTGCGTGTCCGTGTGCCATTCGGCAAACGGGTACTCACCGGCATCGTTGTGGAGAAGTGTCCAAGTTCCTCACTTGCACCGGACAAGCTCAAGACAGTTCAGGAAATTCTCGATACCGAACCGGTATTTGATCCTGTTTTGAAAAAATTGCTGTTCTGGGTAGCACGATACTACCAGCAGCCACCGGGTGAGGTGCTCAATGCCGCCCTCCCAAAGGTATTGCGCAAACAGAAGCATATCCGTGCTGCCTCCAAGGCCATCTATCGAGCCTGTGCGAACAAAGCCATCGGACAACTGCTGGATAGGGCACCAAAACAAAGGCAAGTGTTTGAACTCATCAAGGCACATCCTGCAGGTCTTACTGCCGATGAGATAGCTGCACACGTGAGCCACTGGTACCCGTTTGTCCGTGCCTTGATGGGCAAAAATCTTGTCCAGAAAATCTCGTGTAACAAAATTCCTGCCAAGCCTCCTCGTGCCGTTGCAGAATCCTTGGTCCTCAACCCGGAACAGCGTCAGGCCTACAAGCAGGTCTACCGAAACATCCATCAATTCGGTGTCTACCTGCTGGCAGGTGTTACCGGCAGTGGCAAAACCGAGGTGTACCTCGCTCTGGCGAAGGATGTAATAGAGCGTGGCAAGCAGGTACTGATGCTTGTGCCGGAGATCGGGCTGACGCCACAGTTAGTACAGAGAGTCGAATCCAGGCTGAATGTACAGGTCGCACTGATGCACTCTGATTTAAGCACTGGAGAAGGAGCCCAGACGTGGTTACAGGCCAACACAGGCCAGGCGAGTGTGATAGTTGGTACCCGGTCAGCCATATTCTTACCTTTCAGAAGCCTTGGTTTGATCGTAGTCGATGAGGAGCATGACCTATCATTTAAGCAACAGGAAGGCATTCTATACAGCGCGCGTGACGTCGCAGTTTACCGGGCCAAACAGCTGTCCATTCCTATCGTTTTAGGCAGTGCAACACCTTCTCTGGAAAGCCAGCACAATGTCAGTCTGGGTCATTATCGAAATGTCACCTTGAGCAAACGTGCAAAACTGGCCAAGATTCCCCAGGTAAAGCTCGTCGACTTGCGTTCCAAACAAGCCATAGACGGCCTGTCGAGTGAATTGTTGCAGGCCATAGAGGCGGAGCTCAAACAAAAACACCAGATTCTGCTCTTTTTGAACCGGCGCGGTTTTGCCCCCGTTCTGCTTTGTCATGACTGTGCCTGGACTGCCGAGTGTGCGCGTTGCGACTCACACATGGTTTTTTACAAGGGACAGGACATTATCAAGTGTCACCACTGTCTGAAACAGGAAAAAGCTCCTACTACATGTCCGCAATGCGGTTCAGAAAACCTCATGTTCTTGGGCGAAGGAACACAGCGCATCGAGAACCGTCTCAAGAAAATTTTTCCAGACATTGCCATGATACGTATTGATCGCGATAGCACGCGCAAAAAACACACCCTGCAGGACAAGCTGGAAGAGGTCCGCCAGGGCAAGTACCAGATAATCATTGGCACTCAGATGCTGGCCAAGGGACATGACTTTCCCAATGTAACCCTGGTGGGCATCCTAAATGTTGATCACGGATTATTGAGCAGTGACTTCCGTGCTTCGGAGCGCTTGGCACAATTGATCGTACAGGTGTCAGGCAGGGCAGGACGCTCAGCAAAAAAAGGCAGGGTACTGCTGCAAACCCATCAGCCTGAGCATCCTTTGCTCAACCGCTTGCTGATGCATGGTTATCAGGATTTTTCCAAAGAAGTCCTTCGGCAACGTGAACACTGTGCGCTGCCACCCTTTTCCTTCATGTTGCTGGTACGTGCCCGCGCACATCAACAAGATTTGACCTATCAATTCTTACGGGAAATTAAATCCTCAATGCTGCCCTCGGGCTCATCGAGCCTAAACCTGTTTGGACCCATTCCCGCCAATCTCGAACGCAAGGCTGGCATGTATCAGAGTCAGTTGGTGGTCATTGCCACTAGCAGAAAGGCGATACAAGCACGCCTGCCCAATTGGACCACGGTGATCCAGCAACATCCGCTTGCAAAACGTGTACGCTGGAACATCGAAGTGGACCCGCTTGAAACCGGCTGATCAACAATACTGAAATCCCCTTAGATATTTCCATGTAAGGTTTCGACCTGCACGGACATTCTCTTTGACCGTTAAGAGACATTGTTTTGCAAGGAACCTCCAGCTTGGTGAGCGATTAAAGTCAAAGAATTGCCAAGGCATATACCCTGTCAAATTCACGTACAGGGTAGTTACATTTGGGTACAATGCAGCCTGCCCTACAGGATTATCCTTTCTCCATGCAAGCACAAATCTCGAAACTGCTAGCTGCTGCAGTATCCAGTTTACAAGGCGCAGGGGATTTGCCTGCCGAGACCAACGTTGCTATCCAGGTTAGCCGTAGCAAGGACAACGCACATGGCGATTTTGCCTCCAACTTGGCACTCCAGCTGTCCAAAGCTGCCAAGGTACCGGCACGCACACTAGCTGAGAAAATTGCAGCACATATCCCGGATCACCCCAGCATTACAAAAGTTGAAATCGCAGGTCCCGGATTTATAAATTTTTATTTACACACCAGTCATGAGGCGGAAATACTGCGCCAGATCCTTCAACGCAAGGAGTGTTTTGGCCTTAGCAAAACACAAACAAGTAAGAAGATTCTGATCGAATTTGTCTCAGCCAACCCTACCGGCCCGCTACATGTTGGCCATGGGAGAGGAGCCGCTTACGGAGCATCCATTGCCCACCTCCTGGAAGCAGTAGGCCATGAGGTGCAACGTGAATACTATATAAACGACACAGGCCGCCAGATGGATATCCTGGCTGTTTCCGTGTGGCTCAGGTACCTGGAACTTTGTGGACAGACCCTGCATTTCCCTGACAATGCCTACCAGGGCGACTACATATGGGATATTGCGGCATCTGTGCACCGAGAGCACGAGCATGCCTTCCTTCACCCTGCAGAGGACTTGAACCTGCAGTCTGGCAAACACACCGGTGAAGAAACGGATGCGGAAAGTCGCATCGATGCAGTTATCAGCCAAGCAAAAAATCTACTTACAGAAGACGACTATAAAATGTTGCTTGGCTATGCACTCGATACGCTGACACGTGACATACGGAACGATCTGGAATTATTCGCCGTCACCTTCGATCAATGGTATTCCGAGCAATCATTAGGTCAGGAAAGAATACAGGGTGTTCTCAACACCTTGACGAGAAATGGACACACCTACCAAAAGGACGGTGCACTACTGTTCAACAGCACTGCGTTCGGTGATGAGAAAGACCGGGTGCTGATACGAAAGAACGGCATGGCCACTTATTTTGCCTCTGACATTGCGTACCATCTGGACAAGTACGACCGCGACTTCGATCAACTGATTAACATATGGGGCGCAGATCACCATGGCTATATGGCACGAATCCGGGCCGCCATGCAGGCACTTGGCAAAGACACTAGCCGTTTGCAGATCCTGCTCGTACAGTTTGCCAATCTTTATGAGAATGGTGAAAGGCTTCCCATGTCCACGCGTTCCGGAGAATTTGTTACCTTGCGGCAATTGCGTAAACAGATCGGCAAGGATGCCGCACGGTTTTTCTATGTAATGCGAAAATGTGAACAACATCTGGATTTTGACCTGGATCTGGCGACCTCAAAAACCCATGATAATCCTGTCTACTACGTGCAGTATGCGCATGCCAGAATTTGCAGCATCTTGAAACAAAGCACGACCCCATTGCAGGATGAGATTTTGGCCGATACCGATGATGGATTGCTTGCTTCGGAACAGGAAAAAAGCCTAGTGAAGCAATTGGCGCAATTCCCGGAAAGTGTACAGGCAGCGGCAGACCAGTTGGCGCCACATATTGTCGTTAATTATTTGCGCGAGCTTGCAAGTTCCTTTCATCGTTTTTATAACGCGCATCAGGTTCTTGTACCCGAACCTGAAATGCGGAATGCACGTCTCAAGCTGATCCGGGCCACACAAATTGTGCTCAACAATGGCCTGAAACTGCTTGACGTGAGTGCGCCTGAGCAAATGTAGAGGTGAATGTGCCCGTTAGGAAGAAAAAAAGATCAACCCGATCATCAAGCACCGTGCCGGTCTGGGCTTGGCTTGCACTTGGTACCGTGATAGGGATCGGTATTGCCATGCTGATAGACATCGACGGCTGGTACGTCGACAAGGCCCGGTCAGTTACGCAAGAAACAGAAAAAACTGCAGAACCGCCAATAGAACGAAGCTTCGACTTCTACACATTGTTGCCTGAATTGGAAATCATCATCCCACAAGAAGAAACAGGCTTGCCCGACAAACAGCCTGCCGAACAAACCACACTCCCGACACACCAGGGCGGCTATTTGCTGCAGGCAGGCTCATTCAAAAGCTTTGAAGATGCGGACAGCCTGAAGGCGCGGCTGGCATTGTTGGGCATAGAGGCCAACGTTCAATCTGTGGATGTGAACAATACCCAGTGGCATCGGGTTCGTGTTGGGCCCTCAAGCGACCGGCAGGCGCTGGAACAAATAAGGATGCGTCTGCGTACCCATCAGATCGATACAATTTTGATGCAGGCAAAACAATAGTCAGACAACAGGTATCCTAGCGCTACTTTTCCATGGAGTCGTACATAGCTTCTATGTCTTCCGCAAACAACTTCATTAACTGATTTCTTCTGGTTTTTAGGGTCGGAGTAAGCAAGTTGTTTTCAGTAGTCCAGGGTTCCAGGTAGATACTCGTCCTGCGTACCTGGGCATACCCTGGAAATTCCTTCAAACAACCAGCCAAACGCTGCAGCACATATTTGTGTACAGAGGCGTCCTGCAGATTTTCCTGTATTCCACCGCTCAGCTCCATGGCTTCAGCAAGGGAACTCCATTCCGCCTCGTTCAGCACAAGAAGTGCAGACAGAAAAGGCCGCCCCTCACCCAGTATCATGGCCTGGTCAAACAAAGGGTCAGCACAAATCGCAGTCTCCATGTCCTGGGGGGATACTTTCTCGGCATTTGCCAAGACGATAATATCCTTGATTCTGCCCGTGATATACAAATAGCCCTCATCTGTAATACTCGCAATATCACCGGTGTGCAGCCAACCTTCGGTGTCAATCATCTGTTCAGTTGCCTGCCTGTTGCCAAAGTATCCGAGCATCACACAGTCGCTGCGAGTACACAGTTCACCTTCTTTTGTAAGCTTCACCTCAACACCGGGCAAGGCCTTGCCAACGCTAAAAGGATCATTGGCATCGGGCCGCCCTACGCTGATCACCGGACTGCTTTCCGTCATCCCATAACCTTGGTACATCGGAATTCCGAGACTGACAAAAAATTTCGTGATTGTCCTATCCAGTGCAGCACCACCAACAATGGCATACCGCAACCTGCCACCCAGCCTTTGTTTGATCTTTGCGGCTACCAAGCGATCCATCATCGGCCATAAAAGCAGGCTCCAATGCCACCCTGCCCTGCCTAATTTGAACTGGAGATATCGCCAGCCGAGCCGCTGCGCCCACGCAAACATTTTTTTCCTAGGGTAGGGTAACTGCGCTACTTGACTTAAAATTTTTGTAAAAATGATCTCGTAAATCCGTGGCACTGACACAAATACGGTTGGGCGGACTTTTTGTATGTCTTCTCCCAGTTGCTGTATTGAACGGGCAAAGCATACTTTCGAGTTGGCCATCATGGGCATGAAACAGCCTGCTGTACGCTCCATCGAATGTGATAACGGAAGAAAGGATAAAAACACGTCTTTTTCGAGAATATCTGCGCACTGCAAAGCCGCAGAGGCGTTCGCAAGGATATTCCGATGGCTGAGCATCACCCCTTTGGGGCGTCCTGTTGTGCCTGAGGTATAGATAATCGTGGCGAGTTTGCCGCCATCCAAGGACTCTGGCTGATACTCGATATTAATGTCATGGTCTATCCAGTCCTGGATATACACCAGACAGGAGTCGTGATCAGAAGCTTTCGTAATCGGAGCAACGCTGATTACGCATTGCAATGCTTTGCGGATGCTTTCAATTTGCGACAGTTGCCGCCACTGGCGCGAGTTCTGAACAAGCATCGCTTTGATGCCAGCATTTTGAACAATGTAAGCCACATTTTCCGCCCGGTCATTCGTGTACAAAGGCACTGTGACCAAGCCAAGGCCTAGTGCAGCCACATCAAACATGACCCATTCCGGGCAATTGCGCAACATGATGGCTACACGGTCGCCCTTAACAATTGCTCTGCTCCGCAACCCTGCCTGTATCTTCGCTGCATGCCGTGCCACCTGCTCCCAAGTCAGACTTTCCCAAGCATCTTTTTCGTCGTTATAAAAACCATAGGCCTGTGAATGTGGAGAACGCACCACACGCTCATAGAACAAGCCGGGAAGGGTCTTCGCAGTTTCAGGAGCAATGTAGTCAGTGTCATTCATTTGTAAAAACACTCCAGTACCTGCTTTGTACGTGGCCAACGACGTTGTAATTACTTTTTCTTATGACAGGCATCTTACACCTCACAAACCCCGGGCGCCGCAGTGTCCTAGCTTGATTTACCCCCAGTACCCCTTTATATATAAGAGCAACATGCATTTGTAGTTTGAGTATGCTAGACACGTCATTTGAAACCACCGTGCCTCTGCAGGACATTCCTGAAACAGCGGTTGTCCAGGCAAGCTTGCCTGTGTATTCCGCGAAGCAGAGAAAAGAAAAAATTGACCGCATCAAATTCCTGCTTGAGAAAGAAAATGCGGTATTGATCGCACATTATTACACCCATGAAACCCTGCAAAGGATTGCCGAAGAGACGGGGGGCTACGTTTCTGACTCACTGGAAATGGCACGATTTGGCAGTCGTCACAACGCCACCACGCTGATCGTGGCCGGAGTTCGCTTCATGGGCGAAACGGCCAAGATACTCAACCCCGAGAAACGGGTTTTGATGCCCACCCTGCAGGCGACCTGTTCGCTTGATCTTGGCTGCCCCGCCAAGGAATTCAGTGCATTTTGCGATTCGCACCCGGAGCACGAAGTCGTCGTATATGCCAACACAAGTGCCGAGGTCAAGGCGCGAGCAGACTGGGTCGTTACCTCGAGTATTGCCCTGAAAGTGGTTTCCCATCTGATGGATCAGGACAAAAAAATCCTCTGGGCACCGGATCGACATCTGGGTCGCTATATTGAAAAAGTTACGGGCGCTGACATGATTTCATGGCAGGGAGCCTGTATCGTGCATGAAGAGTTCAAGGCGCGTGCCCTCGGGGACCTGATTGCAAAGCACCCGGACGCAGGCATCCTGGTACATCCGGAATCGCCGGAAGCCGTTATTGAGGCTGCCGATGTTGTCGGTTCGACCACAGCTCTCATCCGGGCAGCCCAAGCATTACCTCACCGGTCGTTTATCGTAGCTACGGACAATCGCATTTTTTACAAAATGAAAAAGGCCGCACCTGACAAGGTCTTTATTGAAGCCCCTACAGCCGGAGAAGGAGCCACCTGCAAAAGCTGTGCGCATTGTCCTTGGATGGCCATGAACGGGCTACACAATCTTGAAGCAGTACTGGAGTCCGGTGAAAACGAGATTCACGTGGCAGAAGAAATACGCGAAAAAGCACATCGTTCTACCCACCGAATGCTCGATTTTGTTGCCAATTGAAATTCTGCTGAAACACCCTTCATATGACACCAGGGCAACACCACTGGCTTTAGTCTAAGCAGGGCTTCCCAACTGACAAAAGTTTGCTGTGTCAAAAAACAGCAATAATTAGCTAGATCAGGATCATTCGTGATCTTGTCGTGGGATTTGCAGATAGTACCCATGCTCATGCAGATCAGCCAATACCTGCTTGGCATCAACCTGTGCCAGTGTGCGATCTTTGGTCAGATCGAATTCCAGTACAAACCCCGGCTTACCGAAAAGAATGAGAAGCCCCTCCGGGAGAAGGTCAAAGCGGCCTTTCTCACCCAAGTAAAGAAATGTGTCTTCTTTTTTCGAGCTTTTGTAGACGTAGCACTTCACGATGCGTGCCTGTGCTCATCTGAAGACGATGTCAGATAGCTATTGGCTCTCAGCGCAGTCTCAAGCGTGTGCAATACCTGCTTGACAAGCGGTTTCGGCATGTTCATTTCAGTGAGTCGTGTATGCCAAGTTTTGCGAATTTCTTCAGCATCAATGTGAACATAGGACAACACCTTTTCAGCGGTATCGCCTTGTCGCTGCTCACCAAGCTGATAGCTTCCATCAGCATTCACCTCGACATTTACTGCGAGAGTGTCTCCGAACAAATTGTGCAAGTCTCCTAAAATTTCCTGGTATGCGCCGATCAGAAACATGCCAATCAGATAGTCCTTTCCCGGGATGAGTGCATGCAGAGAAAGGTAAGGCTGAATCGAATCTGCTTCGATGTAGCGATCAATCTGGCCGTCCGAATCACAGGTTAGGTCATGCAGTCGCACCTGACGGGTTGGGGCCTCATCCAAACGATGCAGTGGCAAAACTGGGAAGAGTTGGTTCAAGCCCCAGATGTCCGGAGTTGACTGGAACAAGGAAAAGTTGCAAAAGTACTTGTCAACCAGATTGTCCTCAAGATCATGCCGGCAGTGCGTATCCAGATACTCTTTGCGACTTGACAGTTGCAGGTAGGCCTGCTGTGTGATTTTTTCTGCGTAGGCCTTGCAGGCTAATGAAAGATTCCCCTGAGAAAAAGCCTGATCAACCTGTTTTGCAGCCCGTACCAGACTGATATAGGCATGTGAATAATCGATTTGGCCATCGGGCTTTTCGACATCGGATTGAATGTGCCGACACAACCCGACCAATTCCTTAAGCCTTTCGTTTGCAGTTTCCAAATCCGTATCAAAATCTGGACACACCTCAGTGACACTCTCCTTCCAGAATCCAGCGTCAGTCGTATTGGTAATCAATACAGCGTGATGTGCCGTCATGGCACGCCCACTTTCGGTAAAAATAGCAGGTTCAGGCACCTTGCTTTCCAAGCATGCGGCATGGACAGCACGGATGATGGAGTCGGCATATTCGTCCAGACTGTACTCTTTTGAAAAATATGAATTTGACTGGCTACCCTCATAATCGACAGCCAGGCCGCCACCCACGTTCAACTGGCTAAGCGGCACTCCGAGTCTGTACAGTTGCACAAAATAACTCATGCCTTCTTCAAGGCCTTCACAGATATGCTGCAGGGAAGGGATCTGGGACCCCATGTGAAAATGCAGCATGCGTACCCACCCAAGTGCCTTGTTTTTCTTTAACTCCTGGAGTAGCTGTATGACCTGACCTGCAGTCAAACCAAACTTTGAGCGCTTCCCCCCCGTGTTTTGCCATTTGCCATTTGCGACTGCTGACAGGCGAACCCGCATGCCAAGAGCGGGTTGAACATCGATTTTCGCTGACAGTTTCAGTACATGCTGAAGTTCACCCAGACTCTCCAGGACAATAACGATTTCATGTCCCAGCAAGCATCCGGTAAGTGCCAGCCGGATATAGGCTTCATCCTTATAGCCATTACAGATAATTGTCTGCGTTTGCATGAACCCCAGACAGGCTATCAGCTCTGCCTTGCTACCCACTTCAAAAGCGACAGGATGCTGATTTTGCCGGCTAAAATGCTGAATCACGGATGCCTGTTGATTTACCTTGATCGGGTAAGCTGCAACATAGTCACCGGTATACCCACAGGAAGTCATGGCTTTCTTGAATGCGGAATGCAACCTGTCTAACATGCGCTGCAGGATGTGCGGGAAACGCAGCAGAATCGGAAATTCCATTCCCCTGTCTTTGAGATCTTGGCTCAGTGCATACAGGTCGAGTTCGTGATCGTCCGCTTTAGTGCTGACATGGCCGACCTCGTTTATGTCAAAGAATCCCATTCCCCAGTTGGGGACCCGGTAATGAACCTTGGCATCAGCAATACTCCAATGCTTACGGATATTCACAGCAATAACGTATGATCTGCTTGTTTGCTAACTGAAGCCCGCCCGCTTTACCGTATCTGCAACTCCGCCCTCTGATACATATTCGCATGCTAGATAAGAGGAAAAAATGGCTCACCGAAGCCTGCACAGAATGCGGCACAGCGCTCTCGTTCGAGATCAATGAAAAACTTCACCAGGAACAGACTCCTTTTCAGAAAATAGAAATCTACTCCACCAAGAGCTTCGGCATGCTGATGGCGATAGACGGTTTCGTCATGCTAACGGAACGTGACAACTTTATATACCATGAAATGCTGACTCATCCAGTCATGTTCAGCCATCCAGATCCGGTAACCGTGGTCATTGCAGGAGGGGGAGACTGCGGCAGCTTGTGCGAAGTGTCAAAACATTCCTGCGTACAGAATATATTTCAGGTCGAAATTGATGAGCGGGTTACCCGGCTGTCGGAGAAGTACTTTCCCACCTTGTGCAAGGCCAATAACGATCCGCGTATCGAATTCATTTTTGAGGATGCTGTCAGGTGGTTCCAAGGCAAGGAATCCAGTTCAGTGGACATTGTAATCGTGGACAGCACAGATCCGGTAGGTCCCGCTGAAGGCCTCTTCTCCACACCCTTTTACAGAGACTGCTTGCGCACACTCAAGCCCGAGGGTCTACTTGTCCAGCAAAGCGAATCTCCTATGGTACACCTTGAGAGTATCATTCAGCCGATGCACGACTCGATGCTTGCTGCCGGATTTTCAAGTATCGACTTGATCCATTTTCCACAACCCTGTTACCCGACGGGGTGGTGGAGTGCTACGGTGGCAAGTAAATCTAGCCAGCTTTCCTTTGCCCGCGAGAAGTCTGCCAAGCAATTAGGATTTCAGACCCGGTACTACAACCATGCAGTGCACCTTGCTTGCTTTGCAATACCGCAGTTCATGAGTAAGGGGAAAGAAACCGACAAGAAAAGCGCCCCCGGAGAAGGGGCGCTTTGACCTACAAGACTTTCCTAGGCCTATTCGATCACAAACTCTGGATAGGCCTCCATGCCGCACTCTGAAATGTCTGCCCCCTGCATCTCTTCTTCTTCGCTGATGCGAAGCCCCATGACCGCTTTGATCACGCCCCAGATGATCAGGCTGGACAGGAATACCCAGACAAATATTGTGGCAGCTCCCAGCAGCTGGCCGCTGAATGTCACATCGGGATTGGTTAGTGGCACGGCAAGCAGTCCCCACAATCCAACGGTTCCGTGCACGGAAATCGCCCCTACCGGATCGTCTATCCTGATTCTATCTAGGAATACAATAGACAACACCACGAGAACCCCGCCTGCTGCACCAATCAGGCTTGCAATCAAAGCAGATGGAGTGGAAGGTTCAGCCGTAATAGCCACCAAACCAGCCAGCGCACCGTTCAGGGCCATGGTTAGATCGGCCTTGCCAAACCAGAGACGTGCGGTAATCAAAGCTGCCATCAAACCGCCTGCAGCGGCTGTATTGGTGTTCAAGAACACCATGGCCACCGCATTGGCACTGGCAGCGTCTCCGAGCTTCAGCACGGAACCGCCATTGAAGCCGAACCACCCCATCCACAGAATGAATGTTCCCAATGTGGCAAGCGGAAGATTGGCCCCCGGAATAGCGACTACCTTTCCATCGGGCCCGTACTTGCCGTGGCGAGCTCCGAGCAACAAGACCCCGGCCAATGCAGCCGTTGCTCCTGCCATATGGACAATGCCCGATCCTGCAAAGTCGGAGAATCCTGCATCGCCAAGATTGAACCAGCCGAATACATCTTTCCCATTCCAGGTCCAGCTGCCCTCCAGCGGGTAAATGAGTCCGGTAAATACCACTACAAACAGCAGAAATGACCACATTTTCATCCGCTCGGCTACAGCGCCCGATACGATCGACATGGCTGTTGCAACAAACACGACCTGGAAAAAGAAGTCCGATGCATCGGAATACACGGAATCACCGTGAAAGCCATTTTCAGCAGAGGCTGCCAAAACATCATCCACCAGGCTTTCGCCCCCTGCAATACCAGATAAGAACAATGTGCCGTCATACATGATCATGTATCCGCAGATCATGTACATGATGCAGGCAATCGAGTACAACGCTACATTTTTGGTCAGAATCTCAGCCGTGTTTTTGCTCCGTACAAGTCCAGATTCGAGCATGGAAAAGCCGGCAGCCATCCACATTACCAATGCGCCGCACACCAAAAAATAAAAGGTGTCAATCGCATATTGCAATTCAAAAATTTGATCAACCACAACTCCCTCCTAAGGAATCTATTTTTCGTTACAGAGCATCCGGACCCGTCTCGCCGGTGCGTATACGTACGACTTGCTCGAGCGGGGTAACAAAAATCTTGCCATCACCGATTTTCCCTGTGCTCGCTGCTTTGCTGATTGCCTCAAGCACAGAATCCAGCAAGTTGCTGTCAATGGCGATTTCCAGCATCACCTTTGGCAAGAAATCAACAACGTACTCTGCGCCCCGGTATAACTCCGTGTGCCCTTTTTGCCTGCCGAAGCCTTTGACCTCGACCACGGTGACACCCGTTACACCAATTTCCGACAAAGCTTCGCGTACATAATCAAGCTTAAAAGGCTTAATAATTGCGGTAACAAGCTTCATAGTGATTACTCCTGATTGTGCTGTTGCTCTTAGAGATTCAAATTCAAACTAGACACACTGGCAGAAACGTTATTGATCCGTTGCCACTATCCCGTTACATGAGATCAAAGCTGTGATGAATGCTGATATAGGCTTCGGTTTCGTCATTATCCTCCTCGCCCTGCAAAATATCGGCGTCTGTGTGTACAACCGCGGCTGTCACTTCGAACCCTGAAACTTCAAGTGAATACCCGAATTCCAGGTAATTTCCCAAAGCTTCGTCTGCGTCATCGGTAAAGTCTCCGTAGGTCAGGTACGCCCCTCCGTAGCCCAAGGTTGCTGCAAAAAAGCCGTATTCGTCGCCTTTCTCAACCTCTTGGCCTGCCACGAGTTCTGTGAAGACCCCGTTGTACTCACCGTCTGTGTACTCCAGGTCCAAGGACAAAGTGTCGTTGGCCCAGCCGGCGTACAGGTTGACTTCGTTGTATTCGTCGTCGAAGTCGTCAGAGTACTGGTAGCTGGTAAACCCTGCGCCCAGATACAGCCCGCCGGGCAACTCCATGACATACCCGGTGTAGAAATCCTGTTCTATCCCTTCACCCACATCCGCAATCCAGGTGCCCAGATAAAATCCACCGGCTTCCAAATCAATACCCCCATTTGCAACACCGGAATCTTGTGGAAGCCCCCGGAAAATGTAGTCGGACAGGATTCCAGCATTGCCTGTCACGCTGATCTCGGCGGTAGCTGACAACGGGATCATTGGAATGGCCAGAACGGCCAGTAACACCACTTTGTAAAACATTTTGCTCATCGTCTTCCTCCCCAAATCTATGAATTCGATACAAGGACTAAGCACATACCGTGCCAAGATCACCTTACTTTGAAAAACAATGAGTTACGGAAGCTGCATGGATGCTGATCACATCCGGCATGAGAAACAACGCACCTCGCTGAACCCCTGATGCACAGCATCAGTGCATTAAAATTTAAACTCGGTATGATACCCTTGTTAAGTTTGTACCTTAGGCAAAAGAAAAGGAGTATTTAGCTATGAAACTCGGTTCCAACATCTTGGATGAGTTGACTCGCAAAATTGATGAGGTGCTTCCCGATGACTTGAAAAAAGGCAGGGACAGACTAGAGAAAAATGTGCGTGCTGCTGCAGAAAGCGTATTTCAGCGACTTGATCTTGTCACGCGCAAGGAATTCGATGCACAAAGCGAAATGCTGGCTCAAAGCCAACTGCGCGTCAAGGAGCTAGAGCAACGCGTACAGGAACTTGAGGGCAAGGATACCAAGTAAACAACAGGTCAGGGCCTAGCGACAGCTGCAGCCACAGTCCTGCAAAAATCCCGATGAGCTAAAAATGTACCGACGGCTCGACCGTGCAACCGACTCAAGCAACTAGCGCACTGAATCCAGCATATAGTCCACGACTCTCCTGATATCTTCATCAGAAAAATCAAGGCGACCACCTTTGGGGGGCATGGTACCCACGCCATTGATGGCATTCGCATAAAGCTGTTCAACACCTTTTGCCAGGCGTGGCTCCCAACCGGCTTTGTCCCCCAATTTCGGAGCATTCAAGACCCCTGAGCCATGACAGACGGCACAGGCTTGATAAATTTCCTCCACTGACTTTTCCTCAGCGGCAGCAACCAGCACGGGCTCGTTTTTCTCGGCATCAACTACAGCCTCGGCCATCGCAGACTCACCAGACAGGTGTACATTGCCTACAGGCCTGATGCGGTCCTCGATATTCTCCTGAATCACAGTCTCATGGGAATAGTCCGCATCTGAAATGAGCACATTGGCCAGTGCCAGAATCCCGACCGTCGATCCTACCAGTACTCCAAATACGACTTTCAGTGTTTTTACAAACTTTTGGTCGCTCACATGAACTCCTATTTCTGTTGATTCAGCTTTAATGCGCTGCGAATTATAGTGAATGATGGGTGTGAAACCAAATACTCTTTATGGCCTATCTTGGTTGTCATACCTGCACCGCCACCAGCTACCCGATGTGGATAGAAAAGCTCATTCTTGGAATGCAACCCATGCAGCAAAATCCGGGTTCGCCAGGATTGGGTTCGGGCTGCTATACCTATGCCGACGGCATGGATTCGGGGACATCCACATGCACAGTCACAATCTCCGTATCATGGTATTGCTGGTGGCGGACCGAGGAGGCCAGATGTCGTAATAGTCGAAGCGAAACATCCCATTCGCTTGTCTCGGCATCTGCACGCTCGCCGAGTAACGCGATGCGGTCCTGAAGATTTTCCTCACCTGGTGCTGCCACAAATTCTAGTACAGCCTGACCACCCTCCTTATGGGCCATCAGAAGCAAACGGCGTTCCTGCTTTTCTGCACTTTGACCCTGGCCATGTTTAAGAAGTGTCAGCAGGGTCTCTTCGGCAGTTCCTACAAGACGGTTTGCCATGGCTGCATCCCAATTGCTACGAGAGACAAATTCACCAAGGAATGTTTTAATTTTTGGCAAAGCCGACAGATCAAGCATCATTTCGATTCGCCTGCGACGCGGCTCCGTCAACTCCACAAACAACGTCATCAGGATAGCGACCAAACCTCCCGCAGTCATTCCGTTTTCCAAAAGCCCTCCGGCAAACTTGGAAGCGTACTCGGGGAATATCCATCCGTTCTGAAAGCCGACTCCTATCCAGAATGCAGCACCGGCAACCAGGCCCTTGCGGTAATCTATTCCTTCCTGAATGGTGACCTTCATGCCAACGACAAACAGCATCATCAGCAACACTCCGATATAGGCAGCAGCAACCGGCCCAGGAATTGCCAAAATAACGGCCAGCGCTTTTGGAACGAACGCCAGTACAACAAAAACAAGCCCAAGTGCAACACCAACCCGGCGTGCACCAACTCCAGTGAGTTCAGCTACGGCAACACTCGTTGAGTAGGTCGTATTGGGTACAGTTCCCACAAGACCAGACAACAGATTACCCATCCCATCGGCGGCCACCGTACCCTGCACTGCCCGGAAATCGGCTGCACGAGGCTGGCGCCAGGACACCCGCTGGATGGCAATTGAATCCCCGATTGTTTCAATCGCTCCCACCAGAGTGACAAATACAAATGCAGGAAGAAGCGTCCAGAAGACGGGCCCGAAACTTAAATCCAGACCTGGCCACTCGCCGGCCGGGAAACCCACCCAAGAAGCAGCGGCGACACGCTCTGTGTCGTAGAGACCATAAAACCCTGCAACTAGTGAACCAACCACAACCCCGATGACAGGTGCCCAGAGTCGCAGCACCCCCGTTGCCTTGAGGGCTATAAAAATAATGCTGAGCAAGGTCGCAAGCGCACTCATCGGGGCAGCCAAAACAGGTACCCCGTCAGGGACGTTTTTCAAAAAACCAAAAATGATTGGCATCACCGTGACTGGTATCAACATAATGACTGTACCAGCCACAGTCGGGGTCAGGATCCTACGAAACAAGGATAATCGCGCTGAAAGCGCAAACTGGAAAAAAGATGAAACCACTACCAGTGTAGCCAGCATGGCTGGCCCGCCCTCGGCAATTGCCGTGACACAAATTGCAATGAAGGCGCCGGAAGTACCCATCGCCAACACATAGCCTGCGCCAACCCGCCCTACCCGTACAGCTTGCAGCATCGTGCTGATACCACTGACTGCAACAGCAGCAAATACGGACCACGACAGGAAAGCTTCAGACCCGCCCGCTGCACGGACGATGATTGCTGGAGTCAGGACGATGCCGGATATACAGAGGATAGCCAGCTGCAGACCAAGGCCAAAAGCTAGCGTAGCCGGAGGGTTTTCATCAGGCTGATAACGAACACTTGTGTGTTGGGAGAAAGTGTCAGTACTGATGATGCTACCTCATGCGTTGTAGGGACCGCATTCCCATTGCAGTCGAATGCTGACCCATACCACTTTGCATGTATGACTCGCGCTAGTTTGTCGATCGGGCCGAATTCGTTTCCTGCCGTACAAGATGGTCTATCAGCTGCAAGAGCCGGCTATAACTGCCTGCATCGCTGGCCGTGGACCGGTACTTCCCATTGACAACAACTGTAGGTACAGAGCTGGCCCCAGAGTCCCTTGCCAGTTGTCTGGAATGCTGGATGTTTTTGGAGACACTGGAAGACCTGTAAGCTTTTTCAAACGAGCTGGTGTCAATACCATGCTGGCCCAAGAAACGTGAAATGGATTTCATGTCTCCCAATCGCCGCCCCTGCACATGGATCGCTTCAAAAAAAAGGGGATGCATCCTTTCCGCTTCTCCCATCTCCTTCAAGGCAAAATATGCGCGGGCCTGTGGTACCCAATTGCGATTCATCACTACCGGCATAGGCAAAAACTTTACGTGATCTGCCTTTTCCCGTTTCCATTTCGTCAGGTACTCTTCAAAGTCGTAGCAATGGGGGCAGCCGTACCAGAACAACTCCAAAACTTCCACATGACCCGCATCCACCTGCAACGGCAAAGCAGGCGATATCCCATGGTAGTGATAGCCTTCATCAAACTCGACTTCTAACTCGCCCGCCAGGGCCGCCGTCCAGACAGTAACGGCTGACACGATCAGCAGCCAAAAAATGGAAGTATGAGGTATGTTTTTATTATTCACCATGTGTACATACAACCTGTTGATTGCATATCTCAGTCAGCACCCTGCCTCACATCGCTCAAAGCATTGCAGCGACAACCATCCTAATGTAGACCTGCAATGTATTCAGCCACCGCATCAATCTCCACCTCTGTCATGTAGCCGACAATGCCAGGCATCGCATTCAGGTGATCCTCGGGATGGTACCTCGCACCACTTTGATATGCCCGCAGTTGCGCTGCGGTATATTGTGCGTGTTGACCCGCAAGACGCGGAAACTGTGCTGGTGCATTGCCAAACCCATTGGGGCCATGACACGACATGCAGGCCGGTACTCCTGTCGCGGCATTGCCGCCACGATAAATTCGCTCTCCTATCTTGTACAATTTTTCACCCTGATATTCCTTGTCGGCACTGGCAGTCCCTGAACTGGCTACCTGGCTGGAAAAATAGGCAGCTATGTCCTGAATATCCTGCTCGGACAAATTTTCCACCTGAAGATTCATCAAGGCATTCACGCGGGTCCCGTTTTTAAACAAACGCATTTGTCCGGCCAAGTATTTTTCACCCTGACCTGCGAGTTTTGGCCAGGCCGGATTGGCACTGTTTCCATCAGTCCCATGACACGCGGCACAAGGCGCCGCTTTCTGCTTTCCTGCATCCGGGTCACCCTCTGCATTGACACAAGTCGCAAATATCAGGCAAACAGCCAGCACCCACAGTCTCTTCATACATCCAATTCTGAACATAAAATCCTGCTGTATCGTTAATGTAGCTAGAGGTCAACTTTGAGTCAGAAATGAGCCGACCAAAGAAGCCGTTGTATATCATAAAAGCGGGCACAGTCGCAAAATATCGGCGCCAAATCGCAGACGCCTTACCCCTGCAAGCCAAAAACAAGAGGTGTAAAATGACCACACAAACAATTCGAAAGCAGGGTTGAGCCAAAGGCTTGACGTCCCAAGGCACAGAAGATGTGCATAATTACTGACATAGTGGGACAGCACAACCACCGAAAACCTGAGGTTTGTAAGCAATACAGAGCGACACCTGATTTCAAGAGTGCACACTTGCATATGAATCGTGAGACATTTTTTTGGCTGCCACCAGGCTCACAACAACACCGGCTGAATACCAGCGGAGCTGAAGCGGATGCGTAAATTTTGGCACCGGCTGCGCCCGAGCTACCGGTTTAAACGGGACTGTCAGTTTATGGTAGAGGGGTGTCTGGATGATTTGCTAATTTGCAGCAGCCAAAAACGGCAAGACATGCCGGATCATATAATTGTAAAACTCGATTACTTATCCAGGGAAATCCTGAAAAAACACAAAATTCCATACCCGGATGCTGAGCGGGCCAGCTTGGAAACATGGAGGGATTTTCTTCTCAAGCTCGCGGTAGCGGTATGGGAACAGGATTTGAAAGGTGCAAGAAAGCTTTATCAGGGGTAGGGCAATTAATTCAGTTTCATAAGCTGAAGCTGTAATCTTGCAGGGGAAACAACAGAAGATGGGCTGCTTCAGTTCGCCCTTGACAACAAGGAAACCGACTATCGTTTCCAACCCCTGCGGTAATCTAAAATACTAGCTCAGGTGAACGTATCTCAACCCCCTGCTGTGCAGGATGGTGTTTCCGGACTCCTGAATCTGCCCCGCGGCTGCATTAACGATACTTGGGACCACACTGCGAGCACGATCAAATGAACCTGCCCTTTCAACAGGTACAGTTTTTAAAAAGTGCCGGCAGCTTGCAAGACTTCCCCGGGGATACAGGGGCAGAAGTTGCCTTCTGTGGGCGCTCCAATGCCGGCAAGTCAAGTGCAATCAACGCAATATGCCGACAAAAAAACCTGGCGCGCACCAGCAAGACACCTGGGCGCACACAGTTGATCAATTTTTTCAAACTGGATGGAGACACACGACTGATAGATCTGCCCGGGTATGGCTATGCCAAAGCACCTGCACACGTACAGCACCAATGGCAAGGCCTGATGGAATCCTATTTGGTTCATCGCCATGCATTATGTGGTCTGATTTTATTAATGGATATTCGCCATCCATTGACTGAGATAGACTGGACCATGATTCACTGGAGCAAGCACTACAAACTCGCTCTCCACATCCTGCTGACCAAGGCCGATAAGGTAAACAGAAATGCAATGGCCAAATCGTTAACCCGAGTCACTTCCAAGCTGGAGCAGCATGGACTCCATGCTGGTACGCAGATATTTTCTGCTACACAACGAATCGGCATTGCGCAGGTGCAGGAAAAAATATCAGCATGGGTCAGCCAGGCTTTAGTTGAAAACTGTTCGGGATAAAAAAGTGCCCCGGTCAAAAGGAAAACCGGGGCGAACTGTGACTCGGTTGAAATCCAAGTCGAAAATGCCCGCTTTAGGGAGGGAAGCGGGTCGTGCTTGTAGCACTAGCACTACTGCTTAGAGGGCAAATATCCTTGAAAGTTCACAGCCGAAGGCATGTAAGGTCCAATGCCCCTAGCGTTGCAAGGTGCAGCCCCTCGTGAGGGAGTTGGCAAGTCGAGGACTAGGCCAATGAAAAACCTATAAAAACAATCACTTACTTTGTAAACACCTGTCCTACAAAGGCACAGGTTCGCATGAGCTAACCATCATCCTGACTAACCTGTCAAAGTGAACCCAAGAAAGTCAGCAGCGCTTCGCGCTGTTCTCGAGTCATCCTGACAACCTGCTGTTTTGCTGCTTCCGCCTCACCGCCATGCCAGAGAATGGCTTCAAGAAGGCTTCGGGCACGCCCGTCATGCAGGAATGTGGAGTGACGACTCACAGTCTCCGTAAGCCCGATTCCCCACAGCGGTGGCGTGCGCCATTCACGCCCAGAGGCATTCCCTTCTGGCCGGTTGTCGGCAAGACCCTCGCCCATGTCATGCAATAGCAGGTCCGTGTAGGGCCAGATCAATTGAAAGGACTGTTCTTTGTCGATTGAATCCCGTCGCGTCACAAATTTCGGGACATGGCAGGCAGTGCAACGTGCTCTGTAAAACAAGCGCTTGCCTTCTAGCACCTGTGGGTCGCTGACCTCGCGCCGTGCAGGAACACCTAGATTGCGAACATAGAACACCAACATGTCAAACATCGTCGAAACCGCCTCGACCCCGTCTCCAGCTGGTGTGTCTCCATGCGGAGTTGCCATGCAGCCCTGCTGCGCTGCAGTACAGTCACCATGTGGAACAGGATAAAGTGGGGTCGAAATACCAATATCATCCCGAAAGGCGACCGCCGACTGCTGCACGAGAGTAGGCTGACCCGCCTTCCAGCCAAAACGGCCAAGCATCACCTTCTGGTGCTCATCACTCCACACCCGTCTGACTCGCCCGGAAACACCGTCCCCATCGAGATCATCCGGGTCAGCATGACGAAGGATATCTGCTTCTGGGATAGCCTCAAGCAGGCCCATGCCAATAACCGGTGGTGCGATTCGGGGTGAGGCCATCGAATCAGGATGCAGGGCACCGTACTGGAGATCCTCGATTTGGTACGTTGGGACACGGAGATTGACGACTTCCCCATCTGCAAGCTGTACGGGCAACTCCTTGTACTGAAGGATGAATCCTCCCTCACTGCGTACACCCTGAACTGAGAAATTCTGCAACTGGTTTCCGTATGTGGGCTCCGGAATGCTGCTTGTGCGTTGTTGCGAAAGTGCTGATCGCTGAGTTTCATTCTGTGGTGGAATCGACAATTTCAGAAGCATCAGTTCGGCTTTCTCGCCCTCGGCAGGTGGACGACTGCGCCCATCCTTCAGGTGACAGCGCTGGCAAGAACGCGCGTTAAAGAGTGGGCCCAAACCATCTGAAGATCGGGTCGAACTTGGAGATGACACCCAGATTTTTTTGAAGATCCCATCGCCTACCCGGAAATCGAGCTGGCGTTCAAAAGGCATGTTGGCAGATGGATGTGAGAAGGCATCTCGATTCTGCATCTTGAAAACGGTGGCTGCACCACCAGGCCGAAGCTCGTAGGCTTCTGCCTGGGAGAAACTTTCTACGGGCTGCACGACCGCCAGGATCCGCTGGCGCTCTTTATCCGGTTGCCCCGAAAGGGGCACAAGAGTTGTGCATAACAGGATGGCTACTAAAACCCGCAACCTGATAGGTTTTCGAAATACCGCCAATGGCAAGTGATCATGTAACGTTGCGGCTAATTTCGAGTTGATCATCAGGTTTCCAAACGCATCGTGGCCGAATGCTGAGTTGTCAGTTCATGGCTACATATCCATGATAAGACTATTTACATATACAAACAATAATGATAATAATACGCATTAGTATTTGGGAGATATAGCATGAAAAACTTAAGGACCACCATCGTCTCTGCAGCAGTTTTGCTTGCCTGGCACATGCCTGCACTGGCTCAAGAGACCATTGAAGAGCGTCTTGCCAATATGGAGCGGCGTATACAGTATTTGGAAGAGCGGGTAGCCGCTCAGGACGAAGTAATTGTTGAAAAGGACCGACAGTTGGCAAAACTATCCGGACAAAAGGACGGATGGTTCAACTCCGTTGAGATTGGTGGCCTCGTGGAAGTAGAGGCTGCCTATGTAGATCCAAGTGGAGGGGATGAAGAATCTGATGTAACGGTGGCAGAGGTGAAACTTGGGGTTGCTGCCCAGATTACTGACATGGTGGACGCCGAAGTGGTTCTTCTCCACGAGGAAGATGATACGGACTTAGAGGTCGATATTGCCACGATCAGCATCGGGCCGTTTACGGCAGGGCAGTACTTTGTTCCCTTTGGTGTATTTGAGAGTAACTTTATCTCTGACTCCATGACACTAGAACTGGGTGAGACAAGGGAAACTGCACTGCAATTCGGTATGGAATCCGGAGGCCTCCATGGTGCGGTCTATGCTTTCAACGGTGATCTCAATGAGGATGGAGATTCCGAGATTGACAGTTTCGGTGCAGCTGTTGGGTATTCGGCTGAGGGAGAAGGCATGAAATTTGGTTTGAACCTGTCATACATAAGTGACATTGGAGATTCCGACAACCTGCAGGAGTTGGTCACAGACAATCTTGGTGAAGATGGCACATACAGCGACCAAGTGAGTGGTTGGTCTGCAAGCGCCTCGCTGCGATTTGGCAATCTGACACTTCTCGCCGAGTACCTCGGTGCAACCGAAGACTTTGAAATGGGTGAGATGGAATTTGAAGGGGAAGGCGCAGAACCGACCAGCTACATGGTTGAGGCGGCCCTGGATTTCGAGCTTGCAGGGAAGCCTGCAACGTTTGCCCTGGGCTACCAGGAAACCGATGAAGCTGCCTCTCTTGAGCTGCCCGAAGAACGTTTCTTGGTCGGCCTGTCCGTTGAAATGATGGACGGGGTCGCATTGGCCGTTGAGGGGGCATTCGACGAGGACTATGGCGATCCTGAAACAAACGACTATTCTGGAGGAGATGCCGATATCGTCACCTTCCAGCTTGCAACTGAATTCTAAACAACCGCGATCAAAAGGATAACCCGATCATGAAATTAGCGACAGTAAGGACAGTTTTGGCATCTGCAATGCTTGCGTTTCTGTCAGTACCCGCTTTTGCGGTGCCACAGGCGAGTGATGTGGTCAAACACTACGCTGATCTAGCACATGCGGTGTACGAGGATTCGCTGGTCACGGCACACACCTTGCAAAAGGCGGTCAACCAGTTAATTGCAGAACCGACAGTCGCAAACCTTCGCCATGCGCGAGCAGTCTGGCTGGCTTCCCGGGTACCCTACATGCAAAGCGAGGTTTACCGGTTTGGCAATGCAATTGTCGATGACTGGGAAGGCAAGGTGAATGCCTGGCCCCTCGATGAAGGCCTGATTGATTATGTTGCTGCAAGTTATGGTGCCGAGTCGGATGAGAATCCGGCCTATCGTGCCAATGTCATTGCGAGCCCGAGTTTCGATTATTCCGGGCAGACCATTGATGCATCGCACATCAATAAAGAACTGCTTGCCAGTACGCTTCATGAACTTGGGGGCATCGAAGCGAATGTGGCAACCGGTTACCACGCCATAGAATTTCTGCTCTGGGGCCAAGACCTGAACGGTGTTGGACCAGGCAATGGCAATCGTCCGGCGACCGACTTTGACCCAGACAATTGTTCTTGGAAAAACTGTGAGCGACGGGCAGCTTATCTGAAAGTGGCAACTGATCTTCTGGTTGACGACTTGGCATGGATGGTGGCCCAGTGGGCGCCTGGCGGTGAAGCCCGTGAAGGCTTGATCCATGGTAGTACCAAGAACGGTCTTTCTGCGATCGTGACCGGTATGGGCAGTCTTTCTTACGGGGAATTGGCAGGCCAGCGAATGCAGCTTGGGCTACTGCTACATGATCCCGAAGAGGAGCATGACTGCTTCAGCGACAACACACATCACTCCCACTACTATGATGCAATGGGCATTCAGAACATCTATCTCGGCAAGTATCACCGCATAGATGGCTCGATGGTAGAGGGGCCTAGCATCTCTGCCCTCGTTGCTGCTGCATCACCAGACGTTGACAAGAATCTGCGCGATCAACTGCGTATCACCATGTCTGCAATGGAAAAGCTCGTGCATGCAGCAAAAAATGGAGAAGCTTATGACCAGATGATCGGGGAAGGTAATGATTCAGGCAATGCCAGAGTTCAGGCAGCCATCGACGCCTTGACCTCGCAAACCCGTGGAATTGAAGAGGCTGCAGCTGTACTCCAGCTGGCTTCGATCAAATTTGAGGGGTCTGACAGTCTGGATAATCCCGAAGCTGTTTTTGAGTAAACCTGTTTTCAAGAACGAGTAGGCCGTCTATCCGGTAAAGCGGGCTAACTGCACCCATCAGTTCTGCTGCTTTCGTAATTCGGGTTGCGATGCACAGAATTAGCAGTGGCCTGCTTTGCAGGATAATTAATGCATCAGGTGCAGGTTGTGCAGCAGGAGGGTGCTGATAGTCGGTCCAGGTAACCTCCGGTACATCCCCACCTGTACGTTTCCTGCTCTCAGCAAGATGTGTCGTTAATGCGCCTCATCCCAGTTATGACCATACCCAGCATCCACGACCAGGGGCACAGAGAGTTCAATTGCTGCAGCCATTTTCTGTTTTACCATCTCCTGTACAGTGTCCTTCCAGTCCTTTTGGACCTCAAAAACAAGTTCGTCATGAACCTGCATGATCATCCTGCACCCTGGATGTTCCTGCTCTTGCCATGCATCGATCTGGATCATGGCATGCTTGATGATGTCAGCAGCCGTCCCCTGCATGGGTGCATTGATTGCGGTGCGTTCCGCGTACTGGCGCAGTTTTACGTTTTTATGATTGATGTCAGGCAAGTACAGTCGTCTCCCGAAAAGCGTTTCCACATAGCCTTGGGCACGTGCCTTTTCACGTATGTCTCCCATGTATTTCTTCACACCAGGGTAACGTTCAAAGTAGAGACTTACATACTGCTGGGCTTCGGCGCGAGAAATCCCGAGCTGGTTGGCTAGGCCAAAAGCCGACATGCCGTAAATCAAGCCGAAGTTGATCGCCTTGGCAGCACGGCGCTGTTCCGCGCTTACATCGTCAAGACCCGTTGCAAACACTTCGGCAGCAGTTGCACGGTGAATATCCTCACCCCTTGAAAAGGCGTTGCACAGTCCTTCATCCTGGGACAAGTGTGCCATGATACGCAACTCTATCTGCGAGTAATCCGCGGCCAGAATCATGTGGGATTCCGGTGCAACAAAGGCCTGTCGAATTCGCCTCCCTTCCTCGGTGCGTATCGGGATGTTCTGCAAATTCGGATCAGATGAAGACAGGCGACCGGTAGCTGCAACCGCCTGATGATAGGAAGTATGTATGCGGCCTGTTTTTTCGCTGACCAGCGTAGGGAGCTTATCCGTATACGTTGATTTCAGTTTGCTAAGTGCTCGATGCTCTAGTAAAAGTTTAGGCAGAGGAAAGTCCCGGGCGAGCTCCTGCAACACGTCCTCTGCAGTGGAGGGTTGGCCCGTAGGGGTCTTGCGCCGCACCGGCAATCCTTGCTTTTCAAACAGGACTTCCTGTATCTGCTTCGGAGAGCCTAGATTGAATTCATCTCCAGCGATCTCGAAAGCCTCTTTCTCTATCTCATGAATCCGTTCATCAAACTGCCTACTCTGCTTCGTCAGTTGCCCACAATCAAGCAGTACACCTTGTCGCTCCATGTTTGACAGTACCCTCGTCAAGGGCAATTCAATATCCTGATAGAGCTTTCTTTGTCTGGATCTTTGTTTTTGCTCCAGTTCGGACCAGAATACATTGTGCAGCCTCAGAACCATATCGGCATACTCCGAGGCATAGTCCGCAACATCCTTCAGATCCGCCTGATCGAATGCAATTTGCTTGGATCCCTTGCCGACAATGTCTTGCAGGTCAATGCTCGTATGTCCGAGATACTTTTTGCACAATGCATCCAAGTCATGTCGGCTCGCTACGGAGTTACACACATAAGACTGCAGCATGATGTCGTGCCGGATGCCCTCTAGATGAATGCCATGATTCAACAATACGGTACGATCATGCTTGAGGTTGTGCCCTATGATTTTGGGCGGGTTTGAATTAAAAATGATCTTGAATTTTTCCAGGGTAGTCTCGCGGTTTAGTTGTTCAGGAGCACCCGGATATTCGTGTGTAAAAGGAATATAGGCTGCCTCACCCGGACTGACAGCAACAGACAAGCCCACAACATTGGCCTTCATATAATCTGGGGTGTTTGTTTCGACATGTAAGGCTACGAGATCCGCCTGCTGCAAGCGCACCAGCCAGTGGTCAAGGTCCTCATTGCTTAGTATCAGTTCATAACTACGCCCATTCGCGGTTACCTCAGCAGGTGCAACACCTGTCATCTCGCCTTCCTGAACATCTAGGGAACCCAACCAGCTCTTGAACTCAAGTTCGGAGTACAACTGCTGTAACTGTTTTGAGTCCTGTGGCTGTGTTCGCAGATCTTCAACGCCTATGGGCAAGTCCAGCGCACAACGTATCGATACAAGGTCATGCGAAAGAGGCAGCTGCTCCAGATGCGCCCGCAGTTTTTCACCGATCTTTCCAGTAATCGAGTCTGCATGGGAAGTAATTTGTTCCAGTGACCCATATTCATTCAACCATTTGGCGGCTGTTTTCGGTCCGACACCCGGCACTCCAGGTACGTTATCGGACTTGTCCCCCGTGAGTGCTAGGTAATCTATGATCTGGTGTGGTGCAACCCCAAATTTCTTCCTTACGCCCACGACATCCATCTTGGCATTTGTCATGGTATTCACCAAGGTGACATGGTCATTGACCAGCTGCGCCATATCCTTATCACCGGTTGAAATCAGCACTTCATGACCCTGATCCACAGCCTGAGAGGCCAATGTTCCAATCACGTCATCCGCTTCGACGTTAGGCTCCGAGATCAATACAAGGCCCAATGCACGAATAACCGCATGCAAAGGATCGATCTGCGCGCGAAGCTCATCTGGCATAGGGGGGCGATTAGCCTTGTAGTCACCATAGAGTTCGTGCCTGAAGGTCTTTCCCTTGGCATCAAAAACCACTGCAATGTGGCTGGGCTGCTCCTTGCCAAGCAGCCTTTTGAGCATGTTGACGACACCGTATATGGCGCCGGTGGGTTGTCCAGACGACGTGGTGAGAGATTGCAGTTCCGGCACATGAAAGGCCCGGTACAAATAGGACGATCCGTCGACAAGAATCAGTGGAGGTGCGTTGGTGTCTGACATGCCTTATTCAGGATCGGCAGTCAGTGGATGAAGTCTGGCCGTCACGCTATGATGGCCCGTGTTTCCAGTGAAGGTTGCACAATCTATCCCACAGCATACACTCATGCTTTTGCTCAGGCAGGTGAACAAGGGTATGCAAAGCACCTGGCGCTGAGGGTTGTTGCCCATTCACAGTAACGACATAACTAGCTGCATCCACGATACATGTCCGTCTACACAAACATCAGGGTACACGAGCTCGAAGTTTTTCTTAAGAATTACTCTCTAGGTGCGTTATTAAACCATGAAGGTATTAACGCAGGTATTGAAAACACCAATTATTTTGTCACCACCGAAAATGGCAAGTTTGTGTTGACCATTTTTGAAGAAGTCGGTTTTGACACCTTGCCGTACTACTTAACCTTGATGGCGCATCTGTCTGACCATGGCATGCCGACAGCTCACCCAATTGCAGACCTGCACGGGGATTACGTGCGCAGGCTGAAAAACAAACCTGCTGCAATAGTAAGACGCCTGGAAGGGCACAATGTGCTGATACCCACCGTAAAACACTGCGCTGCCGTCGGCCATGCCCTGGCGCAAATACATATACTGGGTGAATCCTTCAGCGGTGTGCTGGACAACCCGCGTGGGATCGAGTGGGCTGTACAAACTGCAGATCGCTTGTTTCGTAGACTTTCAACTGATGATCAGCAACTGCTCAAACAGGAGCTTCAACTGCGCCAACAGCCTCTGAATGCAAAGCTCCCACAGGGAATAGTGCATGCCGATCTGTTCCGCGACAACGTGATGTTCAAGCGCTATGCACTCACTGGCATCATCGACTTCTATCTCTCCTGCAATGACTACCTGCTGTACGATCTTGCCATTACCGTGAATGACTGGTGCAGCGATGACGAGGGTAACCTGGATCTGGAATTGTACTCCGCACTTATCGAGGCCTACCAAATGGAGCGCCCGTTTCATGAATGCGAGTTCGAGGCCTGGAACTACATGCTACGTGCGGCTGCACTCAGGTTCTGGCTATCACGCCTGCGCGATCAGATTCACCCGAAAGATGGCGAAATCACACACATCAAAGACCCCGATGTCTATAAAATGATCCTCCTCTCACGAATTCATCATACCCCTGATCTCGGCATCTGAGGCGGTATCACTGACTTGGAAAAAGGCATGGAAAAGCTGTGCGGCTGTATCGACGCATTAAATGAACGCGTCGGGGCATTCGCTGCCTGGCTTATATTGCTCATGGCAGGTATCACCTTTCTGGTGGCAGTGCTGCGCTATGGCCTCAATTTCGGCAGCATTGCATTGCAAGAGTCCATCACCTACCTGCATGCGTTCGTATTCATGATTGCCGGCGCCTACACACTGAAGCACAACGAGCATGTACGCGTAGATATATTTTATCAGGGCATGTCCCTGCGGAAAAAAGCCTGGGTTGACTTCCTGGGCTGTGTGCTGCTGTTGCTGCCTTTTGCCAGCTTTATTGTATGGACCAGCTTTGACTACGTTATCAATTCCTGGAGCTATCTTGAGAAGTCCCGCGAGGCAGGCGGCTTGCCACTTGTGTTTGTGCTCAAGACTTTCATTCCCGTCATGGCGATCCTCTTGTTTCTGCAGGCTATCTCAATGGGCGGGCGCGCCTGGCTTGCCTTGCGCAAGTAGGAACCCGATATGGAGATCGTTGCCTTTCTGCTGTTTCTTACCGTAATTCTGGTGCTGTTGCTCGGGTTTCCGGTGGCTTTCACACTTGCAGGTGTATCCCTTGCATTTGCAGCAGCAGGCGTTGCAACCGGTGTGTTCGAACCCGCCCTGCTGCAAGCCTTCCCAAGCCGCCTGTTCGGAATCATGACGAACGAGACTCTTATTGCCGTACCCCTGTTTGTATTCATGGGTGTCATGCTGCAACGTTCCAATATTGCCGATACATTGCTAGACACCATGGGTGCCTTATTTGGTTCGCTACGTGGGGGCCTGGGGATATCCGTTGTACTGGTGGGCATGCTGCTGGCAGCGAGTACCGGTATTGTCGGGGCCACTGTGGTCACCATGGGACTGCTGTCCCTGCCCACCATGTTGAGAAGAGGCTATCACCCCGAGATATCAACCGGCATGATTTGCGCTTCTGGGACACTTGGGCAGATCATTCCCCCGTCAATCATCCTGGTGTTGCTCGGCGATGTCCTGTCATCGGCATACCAGCAAGCGCAGCTGAGCCAAGGAAATTTCAAGCCGGACACCGTCTCTGTGGGTGACTTGTTCGTAGGTGCGATTATTCCAGGCCTTTTGTTGGTAGGCTTGTACTTGTTGTATTTGGTAACTGTGGCCTGGCTCAAGCCGCACATGATGCCTGTCATCGAACGTGAGTCGGACATAGGCATCGGCACCTGGATCAGGCAGATATTGCATGCATTGGTGCCTCCCATTGCATTGATAATCGCAGTGCTGGGTTCGATCATCCAGGGCATCGCCACGCCCTCGGAGGCCGCCTCTGTGGGTGCCGTGGGCGCACTGCTGCTGGCCTTCTTTTATCGGCGCCTTGATCTTGAATGCCTGCGGGATGTGATGAGAAGGTCGGTGCGGATCACCTGCATGGTGTTCATGATTTTCATAGGAGCTTCGATTTTCTCGCTGGTATTCAGGGGGTATGGGGGGGACAGTGCGGTACACGACCTGCTGATGCAGTTGCCGGGAGGTGCACTCTCCGCGATGTTGGTGGTCATGGTCCTGATGTTTCTGTTGGGCTTCATCCTGGACTTTATCGAGATCACATTCGTGGTGGTGCCGATCGTAGGTCCGGTGCTGTTGAGCCTGGGAATTGACCCTGTCTGGCTGGGAATCATGATCGCTATCAACCTGCAGACTTCTTTTTTGACTCCGCCTTTCGGGTTTGCCCTGTTCTACCTGCGAGGCGTGGCACCTGCAGAAATACGTACCAAGCAGATCTATCGCGGTGTGGCACCCTTTATTGCCATACAGGTTTTGACCTTGTTGTTGCTGGTGCAATTCCCAGCCTTGGCCACCTGGCTGCCGGACAAGATTTACTAGGGCGTGCTATCCGGCTGCAGGGCCGACAGGCTGCCGTTTGACCGGGATGCAGCTAGACGAGGGGGTCTCCGGCAGGAGTCAAATTCAGGAATGCACGTTCGGATATATTCAGCCAGGCGCGCGACTTCGTCAGGAAACTTCGATAGGAGTCATAGATCTTCCTTGCCAGAGGGTCCGAGGACGCAAGTTCTTCGATGACCTCCTCGGAAAACTGTGCCAGCTTGTTCAGAACTTCTTCCGGCAAAGCCCTCAATTCAACGTTGTGTTCGCTCACCAGCGTCTCAAGGGCATCATTGTTGCGGGCAACATACTCGGCCAGCATGTCCTGGTTTGCCACCCGACAGGCGTTCACCACAATGCCCTGCAAGTCTTCAGGCAGTTCCTCAAAGGCTGCCTTGTTGATAAAGCACTCAAGGGCAGTGCCTGGCTCATGCCAGCCCGGGTAATAGTAATATTTCGCGATCTCGTGAAATCCAAAAGCCAGGTCGTTGTACGGGCCCACCCATTCCGCAGCGTCGATGGCACCGGATTGCAGTGAAGTGAAAAGCTCACCACCGGGAAGATTGACCGGGGTACCCCCTGCACGTTTCAGCACCTCGCCCGCAAGGCCCGGGATGCGCATTTTCAGCCCTTTTAAGTCTTCCAGTGAATTCACCTCCTTGTTGAACCAGCCCGCCATCTGTACGCCCGTATTCCCCGACGCGGCCGGGACAAGACCAAACATATCGTAGGCTTCCTGCCACAACTGCATGCCGCCCCCGTGATACAGCCAGCTGTTCATCTCCATGGCAGTCATCCCGAAGGGTGTGGTGGAGAAAAACTGCAGCGCTGGATATTTACCTTTCCAGTAATAGGCTGATCCATGCCCCATCTGTGCAGACCCGTTGGATACGGCATCAAAAATCTCAAAGGCCGGGACAAGCTCACCCGCCCCGTACACCGTGACATGAATCCGCCCCCCCGTCATGACGTTGATTTGTTCAGCTAGAAACTCGGCTCCTGTACCAAGGCCCGGAAAATATTTTGGCCAAGTAGTGACCATCTTCCAGTCCCAGGTTCGGTTCACAGCCGATGGAGAAGCCTCCGACGTATTTTCGTCCTTGCAAGCAACCAGGCCTCCGGCAAGGGCGGTGCTTGCTCCTGCATAGCACAAAAATTTTCTTCTTCGCATGGTCAACTCGGGAAGTGTTCTCGGCGTAAGTATAAGCTACCGGCGGGCATACTCCTAAAATCGGTTCAGTGCCCAGTGTTTTCGCCTAGCGTTCACGTCATGCTGCACCCAGATGTACATCAAGCAAGCACGTCAAGATTGGCATAGGAGACGACGAGCCACTTGCAACCCTTTTCCTCAAAGTTCACCTGCACCCGTGCACTGCTGCCAGCACCTTCACAGTCCAGCACTACCCCTTTACCAAATTTGGCATGAATGACACTGCACCCGATCCTGATTCCCGTATCCTTTGCAAACGTGCCTGCCTTTGTGGCTGAGTGCACCGGTTTCGCAATCATGGCCCGGGGACGTACCTCGGTAATCAACTCGGCCGGTATTTCGCTGATAAACCGTGAAGGCGAGTTATAGTAGCTTTCAGACCCGTAGCGACGCCTTGATTCCGCATAGGTAAGTACTAGTTGCAGGCACGCACGAGTAATGCCCACGTAGCACAAGCGGCGCTCTTCCTCCAGTCGGCCCGGCTCTTCCATCGACATCCCTGATGGGAAAAGCCCCTCCTCCAAGCCAACGATAAACACCAAGGCAAACTCAAGACCTTTGGCAGCATGGAGGGTCATCAGCTGGACGCAATCCTCCCATTGGGTTCCCTGTCCCTCACCGGCCTCAAGTGCTGCGTGGGTCAGAAAGGCATCCACGGGCTGCATGCCTGCATACAGCTTATTCTCAAGATCAAAATCCCTGGCCGCCACGACCAGTTCCTGTAGATTTTCAACACGGGATTTTGCCTTCTCTCCTCCTTCCCGGCCATGGTGATCCACCAAGCCAGACACCTGGATGATGTGGTCTACCTGCTCTTCGAGTTCTAGATCCCGGATTCCTTGTCCCAGGGTTTGCATGAACTCCAGAAAATTTCCCAGGGCATTGGCAGAGCGTGCAGTCAGCTTGTCAGAACAGCAGATTTTTTCAGCAGCACCCCAAAGCGTCATCTGATGACCGCGAGCAAAATCACGCAACTGTGCCAGCGTGCGCTGACCTATTCCCCGGGGAGGTACGTTGACGATTCGTTCAAAAGAGGGATCATCCTCACGATTTCGTGCAAGACGCAAATACGCTAGGGTATCCCTGATCTCGGCACGTTCGAAAAAGCGTAACCCCCCGTACACCCGGTATGGGATGCTTTGTGAAATAAAGACCTCTTCGAAAACCCGGGATTGCACATTGGAGCGGTACAATATGGCAATTTCATCACGGCGGGTCCTGCCGGACTCAACCCATCGCTGCACCCTGTCTGCAACAAAGCGTGCTTCATCCTGTTCATTAAATGCCGCGTACAGGTAGACGGGCTCTCCAGAGCTTCCATTTGTCCAAAGTTTTTTTCCCATGCGTCCCGGGTTGTTATCGATCAACGAGTTGGCAACCGAAAGAATCGTGTTGGTTGAGCGATAATTTTGCTCTAGCCTGAATAGCTGTGTGTTCTTGTAATCGCGCACGAAGCTGCGGATATTTTCGATGCGTGCACCTCGCCAACCGAAAATAGATTGGTCATCATCGCCTACGGCAAAAACTGGATTGTCATCACCGGCGAACATTTTGAGCCACTTGTACTGAATTGCAGTTGTATCCTGAAACTCGTCGACCAGGATGTGACGGAACTTTTCACGGTAGTGAGCGAGGATTTCAGCTTTTTGCTGCAGCAACTCCAGGCTGCGCAACAGCAGTTCTGCAAAATCTACCGAGGCCGTACGTTCACACTCCTGCTCGTACGTGGTGTATATCCGTATCAACTGCCGTGCCGTTTGGTCCTCGCGATCCCGCAGATCCGCGGCCCTTAGGCCTTCTTCTTTCTGGCTGTTGATGTATCCCCGTATCTGTTTTGGGGGCCATTTGGAATCATCCAAATTCAGGTCCCGAATGATGCGTTTCACCAGACGCAACTGATCCTCACTGTCCAAAACCTGGAAGTTCTCCTTGAGGCCTGCCTCCTGCCAGTGAGTACGCAACAGACGATGTGAAATTCCATGGAAGGTCCCGATCCACAGACCTCCAATTTCATGGTTCAGCAGATTTTCCACACGTGCTCGCATCTCTGCTGCGGCCTTGTTGGTAAACGTAACGGCAAGCATGCTGTAGGGAGAAACTGACTGCACCTCACACAGCCATGCAATTCGGTGCACGAGAACACGCGTTTTTCCGCTGCCCGCGCCTGCAATGACCAGCACCGGCGTGTTTTCTGCAGTGACGGCCTCCCTCTGCGCACTATTCAAAGGATCAAGAATAGGAGTGACGTCCATCGGTTTGCAGGGGCCTGTGACTGTCAGCAAATGGCTATAAATACCACATGCCTGCCAAGGCACCTGCCAAGGCTAGAATCAGGATAACGGTCATGGCCCGATTTGATTTCCTGACTTCATTGCGCAGGGCTTTGAACTCCTGATTCTGCTGTTCAAGCATGTCGTGATTTTGCTCAAATTTCTTCATGCTCGTGTACACCAGATCCGGGATTTCCGGCAGGCGCTCGGCCATGCGGGGCAGCTGCTTGCGAACCCCCAAAGCCAGTGCACGCATCCCGACCTGTTCGCTCATCCAGCGCTCCATGAAAGGCTTCGCCGTATCCCAGAGATTGAGGCTTGGATCCAGTTGACGGGCCAAACCCTCGATGCTCAGCATGGTCTTCTCTAGCAACACCAGTTGGGGCTGCACCTTCATGTTGAAACGCCGGGTGGTCTGGAAAAGTCGCACGAGCAGATTTCCGAACGAGATCTCGCTGAGCGGTCGCTGGAAAACAGGCTCGCAGACCGTGCGAATGGCAGATTCAAATTCTTCTACCCGCACATCCGGCGGAACCCATCCTGATTCCAAATGCAGTTCCGCCACCCTGCGGTAGTCACGATTAAAAAATGCCAGAAGATTTTCTGCCAGATATCTTTTATCAGATGTTGTAAGTGTACCGATTACTCCAAAATCAACACCGATGTACTTGGGGTCATCCGGGTTCTCATAGGAAACAAATATATTGCCCGGATGCATATCCCCATGAAAAAAATTGTGTCTGAATACCTGGGTAAAAAAGATAATGCAACCTCGCTCTGAAAGCTTCTTGAGATTGATTCCATGCCGCTCCAAAGCTGCCCGATCGCTCACCGGAATACCATGGATACGCTCGATCACCAAGACATTGCGCCGACACAGGTCGAAGTAGACCTCGGGGACATACAAATCAGGCGAGTTTTCAAAATTTCTGCGCAGCTGGCTGGCATTGGCAGCTTCTCGCAAAAGATCGAGTTCATCCAGAACGACCCGTTCAAACTCCTGCACTACTTCACGAGGCTGTAGCAGCTGTGCATCTTTCCAGTATCGGTGCACGATGGATGCCAGGACATGCAAGAGATCCAGGTCCTGTCGCACATCTTTCTCAACGCCGGGGCGTAACACCTTGACCACCACGTCAGTACCTTCATGAAGCTTGGCTGCGTGCACCTGAGCAATTGAAGCCGATGCCATGGGTTCGATGTTGAACTCGCCAAAAGCCTCGTTTACCGACTTCTGAAGCGCCTGCTCGACCAACTGCTTGGCCACTTCCCCCGAAAATGGCGGGACCTGATCCTGCAACTTGGCAAGCTCATCGGCAATCTCTTCAGGAAAAAGGTCACGACGTGTGGATAGTGTCTGTCCGAACTTCACGAAGATCGGACCCAGGTCTTCAAGCACGTAGCGGATACGCACGCCATGCGTGATTTCCTCTTTTCGAAACCAGTGCCATGGCAGCAAGAAAAGCAGAAACCGTATCGGTCGAAAATAGGGGATTTCGAACAGGACCTCTTCCAGGCCATGCCGGATCAATACAATGTTGATACGGAAAAGCCGGATAAATAAACGAACGTAGCGCATGATTATCGGCGATCTGTCTTGTCAAGCCGGTCGATACGGGCTTCAAGATGGCCGATGTCAGTTTCCAGACTTGTAGCATCCCTCAGGAATCGTTCAATTTCCGCCCTTGCCGGCATAACCCGGGACTCTTCCTGCAGGTATTCGCTTACATCCAAGAGAAAATTTTTGATTGAACGGCGTTTATAACTGCTTGCATGACCAAGCCACATGCCAAACTGATGTGCCAACACGTCCCCCACATAGGGGGCCACGATCTCTCCCCAGTCGATCTCCACGGCGAGAAAAATCCTTCCCATCTGTCTCACTGCTTCCAGATCACCTTGTACGTGTACGGAGCCGTTCTCCAGAAAAGGCTGGTATTTCGCACCGAGTGTGATGCTCAGCAAGGTCACGACATCCGCATGGACTGTGGCAGTAATCTCAAAGGACTCGTCGTCTAAATGCTCGGCAACCACCACACCTCCTTGTCCAGGAACAACCCGAAATTCCTTTTTCAGGTCTGTCAGATGGAATACCAGATTGTTACCTTCGAGCGCTCGCAATTGTCCTGCAACCTCGGGGTCTCGGTCGAAGTGTTTCTTTAGAGAACAGTTGATGAGCTTGACCAGCATGCCTGTTTACGCAGAGAGCTTATAGCCGCGGTGGATGCACACGATCCCAAAACCGAGATCTAGAAAATCACACTGCTGAAAACCAGCTGCCTCCAGCATGGACCGCAGTGTGTCCGGGTCAGGGTGTTTGCGTATTGACTCCGCCAGATACCGGTAACTGCCAGCATCCCTCGCGACAAGCTTACCCATCTTTGGTAAAACCCCAAAAGAGTATGAATCGTAGGCCTTGCGCAGCCATTTATGGGCTTTGGAAAACTCCAGTACCAGCAGCTGTCCACCCGGTTTCAGTACCCTGAATATCGCCCGCAGGGCCTGGCTTTTGTCCGTGAAGTTTCTCAAGCCGAAGGCAAGAACGACACGATCGAAATAATTCTCCCGAAAAGGCAGTACTTCTGCCATCGCCTGTACGTAATGCAGGTTTTTCAGCAGGCCCTTATCGACGAGTTTTCCGCGCCCGTGCTCCAGCATTGTAAGGTTAAGATCGCAAAGTGTGATTTCACCCTGTTCACCGAGTTTCGGGGCCAGCAGTGCAGAGAGGTCCGCCGTGCCGGCTGCGAGATCTAGCACTTTGTAACAGGGTCGAACATTTGCGAGATATACCAACTGATGCTTCCAGATCCGATGCAGACCAAATGACATGACATCGTTCATCACATCGTATTTGCTGGCCACCGAGTCAAACACTGCACTGACCTTTTCTGTTTTCTCTCCAGGACTTACATCCTGGTATCCAAAGTGAGTATTTTTTTCTTGCATGCCAAGCGTACTGTGCTATGTGATGCCAACGACCGCATCTGTACCAGGGTTTATACTTGTTATGGAAGCTGTGTGACCGAGCCCGAGTGTAAGGGAGGTTTTATTCACCCAAAACCTTTCTTTGATAACCTGCCTCTTTCAAACGCTCCAGATATCTTTGCCACTTCTGTTCCTGATCGATGCCCAGTTCATAAAGATATTCCCAAGAAAAAATCCCCGTGTCGTGGTTATCATCAAAGACCAATTGAACGGCATAATTGCCTACCTGCTCGATGGCATTGATGCCAACATCCTCCTTCCCTACCTGCAACACTCCTTCCCCAGGCCCGTGACCGGCCACTTCGGCAGATGGTGAGTGCACACGAAGGTACTCGCACGATAGCTTAAAACGTTTGCCATCATCAAATGCGATCTCCAGCATCCTCGACTTCTGATGCAGGTGAATTTCGGTGGGTGTTTTTTTTGCCAAGGCGTCTTGACCTTCTTTATTCTATTGCTAGTGTTCCTGCAGAAATTACAGGATATAGCGGCTCAGGTCCTCATCCTTAACCAGTTCGCCGATATTTTCATCCACATAAGCCTGATCAATGGTGATTGACATACCACTTTCATCCGGTGCGGAAAATGAAATCTTCTCAAGCAGACGCTCCATCACCGTGTGCAGTCTACGCGCACCAATATTTTCGGTGGATTCATTCACGTCATGCGCAATCTGGGCAACCTTGCGGATGCCATCCTCTGCAAAATCCAGTTGCACGCCCTCAGTAGCAAGCAACGCGGTGTATTGCTCTGTAAGTGAAGCATCGGGTTCGGCCAATATGCGAACGAAGTCGTCGGCAGTAAGTGCCTTGAGTTCGACCCGAATTGGCAAGCGGCCCTGCAACTCTGGAATCAAATCTGAGGGTTTGGACACATGGAACGCCCCGGAGGCAATAAACAATATGTGGTCGGTCTTGACCATGCCGTATTTGGTGCTAATGGTGCAGCCTTCCACCAGCGGCAACAAATCTCTCTGTACACCCTCACGCGAGACATCCGCGCCACTGGTTTGACCATGTTTCGTAACCTTATCAATCTCATCCAGAAACACGATCCCGTTCTGCTCCACATTCTCGAGAGCCTTTGCCTTAAGTTCCTCTTCATTGATCAATTTGTGTGCCTCTTCGTCCGTCAGTACCCTCATGGCCTCTTCGATGCGCATTTTGCGGGTTTTTTTCTTGTTGCTACCCAAATTTTGAAACATACCCTGCAACTGGCTCGCCATCTCCTCCATGCCAGGCGGGGTCATGATTTCCACACCTACCGGCATCACCGCTACGTCCACATCGATTTCCGTATCGTTCAGATCACCCTCTCGTAATTTTTTCCTGAACTTCTGCCTGGTGTCGCTCGCAGCCCCCCCTGCCTCGGAGTCTGCCCTGGGCGGCAGCAAGGCATCCAGAATCCGTTCCTCGGCCACTTCCTCGGCTCGAAAGTTTACTTTTTCCATCTCTTGTTCGCGCATCATTTTTGCCGACGTATCGACAAGATCACGGACGATTGAATCGACCTCCTTGCCTACGTAGCCCACTTCGGTGAACTTGGTGGCTTCAACCTTGATGAAAGGTGCATTGGCCAAACGTGCCAGACGCCGTGCGATTTCAGTTTTTCCCACACCGGTAGGCCCGATCATCAGTATATTCTTCGGGGTAACTTCCATGCGCAGTGCTTCCGACAACTGCTGGCGACGCCATCGGTTGCGTAATGCGATTGCCACCGCTCGCTTGGCCTCGTCCTGCCCGACGATGTGCTTATCGAGTTCCTGAACAATTTCTCGCGGGGTCATGTTTGACATGAGTGGTCCGGTTTCCTGAATGCGGTATGCAGAAAGCTAGAGTTCTTCAACCGAGATACTTGTATTGGTGTAGATGCAAATGCCCGCTGCGATGTTCAGTGCCTTGAGCACGATCTCCTTGGCACTGAGTGCGGTGTCATCCAGCAGAGCTCTCGCTGCAGCCTGCGCATACGGTCCCCCGGAACCGATCGCTACCAGCGCGTCTTCCGGTTCGATAACATCGCCATTGCCTGAAATAATCAGCGACGTGGATTGATCTGATACTGCAAGCAAGGCTTCCAGTCTGCGCAGCATGCGGTCCGTACGCCAGTCCTTGGCAAGTTCCACGGCTGCGCGGGTAAGCTGGCCATTGTGCTGCTCAAGCTTGGATTCAAAGCGCCCGAACAGGGTAAACGCATCGGCAGTCCCGCCGGCAAACCCCGCAATAACCTTGTCTTCGTACAGCCTGCGGATCTTACGTGCATTGGCCTTCATGATGGTATTGCCCAGGGACACCTGACCATCTCCGCCCAGTGCCACCTTGCCATTGCGCCTTACACTGAGAATCGTAGTACCTTCAAATTGTTGCATTCGCGTAGCGTCTGTGCGACGGGTTCTTTAGTTACAGAGTATGAATAGCAAGAGCGATCTCGACGCCTCGCCGAAGCCAGATTATCAAAAACCACAGACAGATTACACCGGGCAAAAGGTGTGGATTATTTCTCGCCAGGAGAGGACCTTTTAGGGGATGGGTTTTTTCTGGCACGTGGGTGCGTGCGGTCATATACCTGTGCAAGGTGCTGGAAATCGAGGTGGGTATAGATCTGTGTCGTGCTGATGTCCGCATGCCCGAGCATTTCCTGCACGGCTCGCAGATCGCCGCTGGACTCAAGTAAATGACTCGCAAAGGAATGACGTAGCATGTGCGGATGGACATGCTTGTCCAGACCATGCTTACGGGCCATCCGTGCCATACGTTGCTGTACGGCACGTGCGGACAACCGTCTGCCGCGCTTGCTGATGAATACCGCACTCTCGCCCTCAGCAACCCAAGTCTTGCGTGCATCCAGCCATTTTCCGAGTGACTTGCGGGCCGCAAGCCCAACCGGCAGGTACCGTGGTTTGTTGCCTTTGCCCAGTGCACGCACCTGGCTTTGGGGCAGATCCAAGTCTTCAATATTCAAGTTGACTAGTTCAATCAAGCGCAGTCCCGATGAATACATAAGCTCCATCATTGCATGGTCGCGCATTTCGAGTGGACCTTGTGGGACCTGTGCAAGCAGACAGTTGATCTCGTCCACATCCAGCAGTTCGGGAAGCTTTTTCTTGGCACCCGGTGCACTCACGTCGGTCACAGGATTATTCTCGACCAGCTGTTCTCGCTGCAGGTAGCCGTAGAACCCTCTGAGAGCACTCAGGCTGCGTTGCAAACTGCGTGCAGAAATCCCTTGTCGCCGTCGCGAGCCTGCAAAATCACGCACATGCAGTGCATCCGCCTGACAGCAGTTTCTTACCTTGGCTGACTCCACGAACCCTACGAATTGCAGGATGTCCCTCCGGTAGTTTTCTACGGTGGCAGGGGAATACCTTCGCTCATCACTCAGGTAACGCAAATATCTGCGAACGAGTTCCTGGGTGTCTGGCAGACCAGTCGCTGTAGCCATATCGTTCCCTAATTGCGCTCACGTTTCCTTACGGTACCACTTGATCTGTACAAAGGGAAACAGGGACCCTGCCGATTTGTGACGCAGTGAGTCGGAAGCGGTTAACCGGTTGCAAAATGTTGCAGCTTCATGCCGACAGTCTCTCCCGAGTTTACCAAGAACAGTGTGCCGGACTGCTTTCCCCCGACGTTAGCCTGAAAACAGATTCTGCACCAATCCGGATTTTGGTAACTTCAATATTCTCGGAAACAACACTCGGCGTGGTTTGTATGCTCATAGCATCAAACTCCCTTCAAAACTCAACGTTGCAGGACCGGTCATCAGCACAGGCTGATCCGGATGGTCGTATTCAATCAGCAAGCGTCCCCCAGGCAGTTGGACAGACACTTCTGCGCCAAGCCGGTTTTGAAATTGGCCTACCGCTACCGCAGCACATGCGCCGGAGCCACAGGCACTGGTTTCCCCTACGTCTCTTTCAAAAACACGCAGGGCAATATGCTGGGAATCCAGAATCTGCATGAAACCAACGTTGACTTTGCGGGGGAACATCGGGTGAGTTTCGATCTTGGGACCGAGGGTACTCACGGGCGCATGCTCAATATCGTCTACCTGCATCACAGCATGCGGATTGCCCATCGAAACCGCGCCTATTTCGACCTGTTGTTCGCCGACCTCAAGTATGTAGCTTGTCGATATCTGTGCAGCAGCAAACGGGATTTTTTCAGGTTCAAACACGGGCGCGCCCATGTCGACGGTTACCAAGTCATCTTCACGAAGATGAATATGGTATACGCCACTGACAGTCTTGATGCTAATTGAATTCTTGTTTGTAAGACCGTTGTGCCTGAGGAATTTTCCAATACAACGCGCCCCATTCCCACACTGCTCAACTTCCTCACCGTTGCTGTTATAGACTTGGTAATCAAAGTCAACTTCAGGCACCGATGCAGGCCGCACCACAAGCACCTGGTCACAGCCTACACCCAGCCTTCGATCCGCAACCCAGCGCAGCTGCTCGGGGCTCAAACAGACATCCTGACTAGTGGCATTGAAGACTACAAAATCATTGCCAAGCCCGTGCATTTTTGCAAATTGTAGATGCATGCCAACCACCCCGTTGTTATAAGGCCACACTGTGCAGGCCAAGGCCCCGGTTCGAAAATATTTCCCAATACGCCGCGAGCGCAGCCTCACTGGGACATCCGTCCCCCTCGCATCGTGTCACAGTCACCGACTCGCAGCTGAACACAATGTCCTCGGGCAATTTTATGCGCCTTGTAAACGGCCGTGAACAAGCAGGTGCCGGTCACTGATCGGTTCAAGACTCAGACCCCGCAGGCCCGCCACGCTCAACTGGGCCTCCACTTCATCGGGCGTAAACGCGGCCCGTAACGAATTGTAAAAGTCGCGGCGCAGAACTTCAGGTTCACCTGCCGCATAACGAGAAACGAAATCTTCAGCCTGCTCCAGAGTCTGTGGCCTGTACAGGTCACAGATAAAGATGGCCGTACCCGGGGTCGCATATTTGCGGACCGTTGTCCACAAGTCTTGAGGCTCATGAAGATGATGTAGCAGGCTGTTTGAGACAATGGCCTGGTAGCATTTCTCAGGCAGTTCACAGTCCGGCAAGCGTTGCAGGTGCAGTGTGATCTGATCCTGCAACACCGCGCGCGCTATAAATGTCCGTGCCTGCTCCAGCATAAAATGCGCACCGTCCACGGCATCAATTTTGCAATCCGGGTAGAGTCGTGCGAAACGAATCGAGATGTCTGCCGGACCGCAACCCAGATCCAACATCGTTTGCGGTGCTTCATGCTTTCCGAAAACGCGGCGAAAATGCGCCACGATGGCACTGTGGGCATCCTCAAAATCTGCATGGGCATAGGCCTTGGCCTGTGCCGGATCATCCATCAGTTCAGGTTCAGGCAAACGTTGCATCAGCCCGGGATCATCTCATCAGCAAACAATTGTTCAATGCTCTCGCGCTTGCGTATCAGCCATGCCTGATCGCCGTCAACCAAGATTTCCGCCGGCCGCATCCGGGAATTGTAGTTGCTTGCCATCACAAATCCGTACGCGCCCGCATCATGGACCGCAAGAAGGCTGCCTGGCCTGATGCACAAGCTGCGCTGGGTGCCGAACCAGTCCGAACTTTCACAAACGGGGCCAACTACATCGTAGGGTGCCTCCTCTCCATCTTCCTTGCATACCGGGCTGATTTCGTGCCAAGCCGAATACAAGGACGGGCGCAGAAAATCATTCATGGCGGCATCCACCAGCGCGAAGTTCTTCTGCGACGTGTGTTTCAAGTACTCAACCCTGCACAGCAGCAGTCCTGCCCCACCGACGATGGCACGTCCCGGTTCGACGACTAGCCCGAGCTGCCTGTCTTGCATGAAAGAACTTAATACCCGTGCGTACTCTCGTGGGCTCGGAGCAACATCCGTGGGAGCATAGGGGATTCCCAGCCCGCCACCCACATCCACATGCTGTAACTGAATACCATGGCCGCGGAGGCGGTCCACCAGCTCAAAAATTTTCTCGAAACAGGCCTGGAAAGGGGCCAGATCCAGCAATTGAGAGCCGATATGGCAGTCTACACCTACAGCATGCAGGTGACTGCTTTGTGCAATCCTCTGATAGAGCTCCCATGCCTGGTCAATCTCCACACCGAACTTATTGTCTTTCAGGCCCGTGGAGATATACGGGTGTGTGCTTGGATCGACATCCGGGTTGACGCGCAAGGAAACGCTGGCAGGAATACCCATTTCTTTGGCAATGGACTCCAAGCGATCAAGCTCTCCCTCGGATTCAATATTGAAACAGTAGATTCCGGCGAGCAGGGCACGACGTATCTCATCCGTACGCTTGGCGACACCGGAAAAAACGACTTTCCCAGCATCTCCGCCTGCACGGATCACCCGCTCTAACTCACCCCCCGAGACCACATCAAAGCCGGCACCGAGCTGTGCCAGCAGGTTTAAAATAGCCAGGTTGGAGTTTGCCTTCACCGCGTAGCAGATTCTCGTTGGCCAGTCCTGCAGAGCGTCAGCAAATGCCTGATAGTTGCTCTGTATGCAGGCCTTCGAATAAATGTAGCAGGGTGTTCCGTAAGCGCCCGCAAGTTTCGAACAACTCACGTCCTCGGCATACAGCAGGTTGTCACGATACGTAAATGGGCTCATAAGGTAGATCTGTCCGTGTACCCCTTGTATTCATCCGGTCACACTGACTAGTTGGAGGATTGACCTTTGACCTTTTGTTTAGGAACATCCTCGGGCAGGTAGAGATCACCGGTCTGACCGCACCCCGCAAGGGCGGTCAGGAAGGAGAACATCAAGATGAATACATATAACCTCGGCTGTAACACGAACACACCCCTGTCCTTTAAACCAGATGTCATTGTATAGACCATTCCGCTGACAGGAAACTACCATCACCATGCCCTTGACCGCCGTCACGATTGACACCCAGGATCACCCGGAATATGCCGTAATCTGGCTGCATGGCCTCGGGGCAAGCGGGCATGATTTCGAGCCTGTTGTTGAGCAGCTTGATCTCCCCGCGAATCTGCGTGTGCGTTTTGTTTTCCCGCATGCTCCAACCCGGCCGATCACCCTGAACAACGGCATCCCCCTGAAGGCCTGGTACGACATCTACGGCATTGACATGGACAGCCCGCAGGATGAGAAAGGCCTAAAGCAAAGCACAAGCGACGTCTGTGCACTGATCGAGCAGCTCGTGCAATCCGGGGTCACAGCAGAGCGGATTGTCCTTGCTGGCTTTTCACAGGGAGGTGCACAATGCCTGTATACAGGGCTGTCCTGCGGCTATCCCTTGGCAGGGATTTTGGCGATCTCCTGCTGGCTGCCACTTCACAAGAAATTGCCGGAATATGCCTCCAGGGCGGAGCGTTCGCTGCCGATCCTGCTGCTGCATGGCATGTATGATGTAACGATCCCGATCAGCGCGGCTCAATCCACCCGCGAGACCCTCGAACAACACGGATTTACCGTCGCCTGGCAATCCTATCCGTGCGCCCACACGGTTTCCCCGCAAGAAATCAGGGACATCCGTGCCTGGTTGCTGGAGTGCTGGCAATAACGAGTTCTGTCAGGAGCTTTCGAACTCCTTCAAACGCTGATGTGCACGCTTGATCTGAGCGGCCACCTGTTGGGGCGAAGTACCGCCGTGGGTGTTTTTGGAATGTACTGAACCCTGCAGGGAAAGGATGTCGAATACATCTTCTTCGATTTGCGGGCTGAAGTTTTGCAATTCCTGCACATTGAGCTCATCCAGCCGCTTGTGCTCGGCAACCGCATACTGAACGGTCCGGCCAACGATTTCATGCGCATCCCGAAACGGCACTTTTTTGCGTACCAGGTAGTCTGCAAGGTCGGTGGCCGTCGCATAACCCTGCTGTGCCGCCTCGAGCAACTGATCCCGGTTCACCTGCAGGTGTGGCAGCATATTGGCGAAGGCGATGACACAGTCGTTGACCGTATCGATGGTATCAAAAAGAGGTTCCTTGTCTTCCTGGTTGTCCTTGTTGTAGGCCAATGGCTGACTCTTCATGAGCGTCAGCAGGGCAAAAAGATTAGCGTACACGCGAGCACTCTTGCCACGCACAAGTTCGGGAACATCGGGATTCTTTTTTTGCGGCATGATCGATGAACCGGTACAAAAGCGATCCGGCAACTCAACAAAATTGAATTGTGTCGAGGTCCACAACACAAGTTCTTCTGCAATGCGTGACAGATGCATGAACAGGATGGCTGCAAAGGCACAGAACTCAATGGCGAAATCGCGGTCACTGACCGCATCCAGGCTGTTGTCACAAGGTCCCGCAAACTGCAGCTGCTGGGCTACAAACTCCTGATCCAGAGGGAAGCTGCTGCCTGCAAGTGCTGCAGCACCCAGCGGCATCATGTTCACACCTTCACGGCAACGTGAAAGACGTGCCCGGTCACGATGAATCATTTCAAACCAAGCCAGCATGTGGTGTCCGAACGTGATGACCTGCGCGACCTGCAAGTGCGTAAAACCGGGCATGATGGTATCGACCTCACGCTCAGCCAGCATGATGATGGCCTGTTGCAGTTTTTCCAACTGCGGGTCAATTTCATCAATGGCGTCGCGCAGATACAGGCGTACGTCGGTTACCACCTGGTCATTGCGTGAGCGGCCGGTATGCAAGCACTTGCCTACATCACCTACCAATTCGACCAGACGCGACTCAATGTTCATGTGCAGATCTTCCAAAGCGCTATCCCACGGGAACGTACCGGATTCGATCTCTGCTGAAATCGTGTCCAGCGCCTGCAACAGCTTGTCACAGTCCTGGTCATCCAGTACGCCGATGCGCGCGAGCATCCGGGCATGGGCACGGGAAGCCAGAATGTCTTGCCTGTACAATCGTTGATCAAATCCCACGGATGCATTGAACTGCTCGACAAATTCATCTGTCGCTTCGCTAAATCGCCCGCCCCATGGCTTTGTGCTTTTTTCCTTCATCCAACCGGTTCCAGTAATCAAAAAGGGATTATCCCCCAAATCAGCCTAAGCTTAACGGCTACTTTATGTAAATCAAAAATTTTAAGTAACCGAAGAACTTTTTGCTTCCAAAGCAGTAGAAAATACAGCACAGTGCCCACTCCAATTGACTGAACGAAGAGTGCAAACAATTTTCTGTGCATGTAAGAATCGCCACCCGTAACAGTGCACTTGCCCTGTGGCAGGCCGAAGAGGTGTCGCGCCTGCTGCAGCAGGCACATCCCGGGCTGTCTACGGAACTGATCAAGATGACCACTACCGGGGATCGCCTGTTACAGAAGTCTTTGGCAACACAGGGTGGGAAAGGCCTGTTCATCAAGGAATTGGAACACGGGTTGCTGAAAGACCAGGCAGATATCGCCGTACACTCCATGAAGGATGTGCCGGTCGAACTCCCTTCTGAACTGCATCTACCCGTCATACTCGAACGAGAGAACCCGTACGATGCGCTCGTATCAAACCGTTATGCGACCCTTGAGACACTGCCAGAAAACGCGACCATCGGGACCGCGAGCCTGCGCCGAGCCTGCCAACTCAAGGCATCATTTCCGGGGCTCAAGATCAAACTTTTGCGTGGCAATGTCAGTACCCGGCTTGCCAGACTGGACGCAGGGGATTATGACGCCATCCTGCTGGCAGTCGCCGGGCTGAAACGGCTTGGCCTTGAGCAACGTATTCGCACATGCCTAACCGTTAAACAGATGGTGCCGGCCATCGGCCAAGGTGCGATCGGCATTGAATGCCGCCGGGACGATCCGAGAATCGAACCCCTGGTCCGACCGCTCAACCACGAAGACACCCAAACTTGTATTTTGGCAGAGCGTGCTGTCAGCCAGGCCCTGCAAGGAGGATGTCAACTTCCGATAGCCGGATTTGCCAAGCTGGATCACGAAAGACTTATCCTGTACGCACTCGTGGGCGATCCAGAAGGCGGACAGATTTGTCGCAGCGAACGTACCGGCCACAGAGAAGATCCCGTTTTGCTGGGCCAGCAAGTTGCAGCTGACCTGCGCGTGCAGGGTGCCGACAAAATCCTGGCAGGATTATCCTGATCCGGGTTTTGATGTTGGTATACGCACGCAAACGAAAGTAATGAGCATGACCGGTCGCGAACCTCTGACAGACAAGACCATTGTAGTTACCCGCCCGGTGGCTCAGGCCCAAAACCTGCTGTTATCCCTGAAAAAATTCCCTGTCAAGATCGTGCATTTTCCCACGATCGACATCCGCTCGGTTGAAAACCCCAGTGTGGCAATTCGCCTGCTTCAAAACCTGACAACTTACGACACTGTCATTTTTAGCAGTGCGAATGCCGTGCGCCACGCGATGCCGTTGATGAAGAAACTGCAATTGACATTCAGCACACAGTGCATTGCAACGTTGGGGCCGGCAACTCAGGCTGCTCTGAGCCAGTATGGTGTGCAAACAGACATCGTGCCCAAGACTGGATTCCGCAGTGAAGACCTGCTGGCCGAGGAAGAACTTCAAGGGCAATCTGTACTGATTGTTCGGGGGGTCGGCGGACGTGAGCACCTGGCACGCGAACTGCGTTCTCGCGGTCTCAAGGTAGATATTGCTGAAGTTTACCGTCGCTCGTGTCCTGCAACACGCCCCGCTGTGAGCCTATGCACTTGCCCCGAAAAAGAATCAGTCATACTGATCTACAGCGTCGAGTCTGCCCACAACCTGTGGACCCTGTGTGCGGTCGATGAGCGAAGATGGATGAGCAAGGTTGCGCTCATTGCAGGAAGCCAGCGTATTGGCGAAACTGCCACCGCCATCGGTTTTACGAAAAGCCCTATAATAGCCAATAATGCCAGCGATGCTGCCATGCTGGAGGCTCTGCAGACATGGGCCAAGGGATCCGGCTAAATATACAGCACGCCAAACGATGGACGTTCAACAACCAACCTCACCTTCCGAGTCGGAGTCAGGTACACCGGAAAAATCGAGCGGTCTAAAACTTCGCAGCGGTCTTGTCCTTCCAGCCCTGATCGCAGTTTTGCTGCTCGCTGGCGGCAGCCTTGCATATTATGCGTGGCTCGAACTCAATGAGCGTCTGGCTCAAGCCACAACAGAGCGCCAATCCTTGGCTGACGATATCGCCACCATTGATGAGAGCACGGAGTTTCTGGGTTTCAAAGAGGAATTGCAGCAACAGATCACAGTACTCGAACGGCAAGTGACGGGGCTTTCCAAACAAGTGAAGGAACAGGTAAACCAGCAGGAAAACACTCGCAGCTTAGTGCAACAATCCCTGGCCAGTGTCAGCCGGAGCCAATTGCAATGGGGACTGAACGAGACCTTGTATATTTTGCATCTGGCCAGTCATCGTCTGCTCATCGAGCGCGACATATCGGGAACCATTGCTGCTCTGGATATCGCAAGCACTCGCCTGCATGAACTCAATGACCCTCGCCTGCTCCCCGTACGTGAATCCATCTCCAGACAGATTCAAAAACTGAAAACCTTTCCTGATCCGGACTGGGTGGGTATCAGTCTGCAGCTCAACAATTTGCTGGACAGGATTCGCCAAGACAGCGTCAACGCCAAGCCAACGCCAAATCAGCGATCTGAACCTCATCAGCCAGACCCCCAGGAAAGCAAGCCGAATTTGTGGCAAAAGCTTACCGGCCAGGTGAGAGATGTCATTGACGACTCCATCACCATCACCCGAAAGGCATCGCCATCAAACCTGTCGACCAAACACCGGGGGGGAACCCAGACCCACGAATTTCTCCAGACCCGATTGCTGAGCGCCAAATATGCCTTGGCGAGCCGCAACAGCCAAGGCTACCATCATGAACTTGAAACAGCACTGACATGGCTTGAAACCTCAGCACCCCTGAAAAACATGAGTGAGCTGGCCGACGAACTTGGGAACTTGAATTCCGTGAATCTCGAACCGGAACTTCCAGACATCAGTGAACCGAGCACCCTTCTGGCGGATCTGCTGGAAAATATAGAGAGTCGCTAAATGCTGCGTCCCTTGCTAATTTTCATGGTTTTTTTGACCCTCTTTGCAGGCATCATTCTGTACGTCATGCAAGCACCGGGGCTTGCAGTCTTCACCTATGGCGATGTCATGGTCGAGCTGCCGTTGGTCCGATTTGTAGTCGGAGCTAGCGTTGCAATGGTCGTACTGTATTTGGCCTTGCGTCTGCTTGGCCTTGTATTTAACGCACCTCTTCGGTTGCGAACCGCTCGTTCCAGACGCAGGCAGCGCAAAGCCACCGAGGAAACAAGCCAAGGGCTGGTCAAGTTTGCCTCAGGGGACTGGCGGCAGGCAGAGAAGCTGCTGATACGAGGGGCTAGTGAAGCCCGTAGTGCGCACATCAACTACATCTGGGCAGCGCGCGCTGCACAACAGAACGGGAACCACGAATTGCGTGACCAGTATCTGGAACAGGCAGAAAAATCTATGCCGGAAAAGCAAGCCGCACTCGACATTCTTCGCGCAGAATTCCTCTTGCAGCAGGGCTTGCCAGAACAGAGCCTAGCCTGCATTGAGTCATTCAGCGGGAAGATTGCTAACAATTCCAAAATTGCCGAACTGTTTATCAGTGCTTATGAACAACTGCACGACTGGCAACAACTCGCAGGCATTATCCATGACTTGGAAAAGAACCACAGTATTCGCCCCGAGACACTCGATAAAATTCGGAAAAACACGGTTTGTGGACTACTTGAAGCGTCCAAGCGTGGCGAAACCGCCGAAGATATTGAACATCTTGGCAAGCGATTCAGGAGTACAATTACAGCTGATGACATGCTGGCGGTAGCCTACGTCAAAGCACTGCGGGCGCAGGGCAGGCACCAGACAGCTGCAGCCTTGGTAACGGACATGTTGGACCGTCACTGGAGCCCAGGGTTGGTCCGGCAATTCGGTTTGCTGGAACATGTGGATGTCACATCTGCACTACAACAGGCTGAGCAGTGGATTGCCCAGCACGATCACGATGCCAGCTTGCACCTGACACTGGGTCGCCTGTGTAAACGAGCCGAGCTTTGGGACAAGGCAAAGAACCACCTTGAATCCAGCCTGGACTCGGAACCCCTGGCCGAGACTTGTGCCGAACTTGCGGCTTTGCACGAGCACCTCAATGAGACTGAGGCTGCACACCGCTACATGAAAAAAGGACTGGGTCTAGCCACCCGGATCACATGAGGCAGGCCTCTTGCTTGAACCCCACCTTTGTCGCAAGTATTCTGCGACATGAATAGTCCGACGTACGGCAATAAGCCATGCTGATTCGTATATTGATAGCGGCATCCCTGCTACTCCTGTTGTGGATATTGTTGTCTGGACATCTGGGTATCCTGTTGCTGTCTTTGGGCATTGCCAGCGGCCTGCTGGTCGCTTGGCTCATCCACAGGCTCGCGCTTCAAAACCCTAACTTCAATACACTGTATTTCAGCCTCAATTTGCCCAGATTTTTGCCCTGGTTTTTTCTGGAAGTAGTCCGTTCCAATCTGGATGTCAGCTGGAGAATATTGCACCCAAAATTACCGATTTCCCCCAACACAAGTACCGTGTCCACATCAAAACTCAACGATGTGGCCACGACCACTTATGCAAACTGCATCACTTTGACGCCCGGCACATATACACTGGATGTTGACGATCAGACCATCGAAGTGCACTCACTGACTCAAGAGACGGCCGAGAAACTGCAGCAGGGAAAAATGAAGGAACGGATTTCTGTCCTGCAAGGGCGCCTCAATACTTCCTGAAACTGAACACGGTCTTATGTTTACAACTGCATTCATTGCCATTCTGGTCGTCATGTTTGTCCTGTTGCTGCGTGTGGCTCTTGGACCCACAATTTTTGACCGCATCCTGGCCATTAACACATTTGGCACTGCAGTCGTCTTGTTGATCGCATTATTCGGATTTTTGACCGCACGACCGGATTTCTTGGATATCGCGCTGCTTTATGCGCTGATTAATTTCATATCGACGATTGCAGTACTGAAACTGTTCAGACACGACTCTCTGGGGAAATCTGTCGATGAGTGAGGTCTGGGCATGTTTGTAGTCAGCTGGATACTGCTTGTACTAGGTAGTGTGTTTTGCTTGATTGGAACCCTGGGGCTCATGCGCCTGCCAGATTTTTATACCAGGGTGCATGCAGCTAGCATCATAGACAGCTTGGGGGCCATATTGATCTTGCTGGGTCTGATCACACAATCGCAGGATCCGCTGGTGATCATCAAACTGATTCTGATCCTGCTGTTCATGATGCTCACCGGCCCCACCGCAGTACATGCCCTGGCACACACCGCAGTGCTCAGCGAAAAAAACCAGGCTTCGGATCAAAATTCCAAGCACCCCCAGGAGCCCTGAAGACCTGTGGACATAGAAACCATTGTCAATTTTTCGCTTCTGACCCTGCTGGCACTTACAGTGATCGTGCTGATACGCATGAAAAGTCTGCTGGCCATCGCACTATCGAGCGGCGTCTATAGTTTCTTGTCAGCCGGTCTGTTCGTGGCAATGGATGCGGTGGACGTCGCATTCACCGAAGCTGCCGTGGGTGCTGGAATCACTACCATACTGCTTCTGGCAACCATTGCAATCACAGGTCGGGAACAGACTGTCAGCAAGCATAAAAGGTTTCTGCCGATTGCAGTAATCACGATTACGGGGGCAGCCCTGATCTACGGAACACTGGACATGCCCCTGTATGGTGATGCAAAAGCCCCCATTCACACCCATGTCGCCCCACATTACCTGACGCAAAGCAGCGAGGAGATTGGCATACCCAATGTTGTGACTTCTGTGCTGGCCAGTTATCGAGGCTACGACACACTGGGTGAAGTCGTAGTGATCTTCACAGCGGCTGTGGGAGTCTTGCTTTTACTTGGAAAAACAGCAAAGCGAAGCGGGCGTAAACCATGAATCACCGTTCCAGCTTGATATTGCGAGAAGTCTGCAGGCTGGTTATCCCCGCAGTCATGCTGTTTGCCCTGTATGTGCAGTTCCATGGAGAGTATGGACCCGGCGGTGGCTTTCAGGCAGGCGTAATATTTGCTGCTGCAGTGATCCTTTATGCGTTGATATATGGCCGGCAGAAGGCCCAACGCATTCTGCCCACCGAGACTGTCCGTTATTTCATCGCAGCAGGCGTACTGCTGTATACCGGAGTTGGTGTGGCAACCATGCTGCTGGGTGGAAATTTCCTTGACTACAATGTGTTGCTGCAGGGTCATCAGCAAGCCCAGCATCTGGGCATTTTTCTTATTGAACTTGGGGTGGGTATCACGGTGGGCACTGTCATGATTGCAATTTTTTACACGCTTGACGAGTTCGGCGAATAGGCAATGATCACAGGCTATTTCAATTACTGGGTCGTGATCATTTTGATGATGATGGGTTTTTATATTGTCATCTCGGACTCCAACCTGATCAAAAAAATTATTGGGCTGAATATTTTTCAAACCTCGGTATTCATACTGTTTATCTCCATGAGCAAGGTAAAAGGCGGGACTGCACCCATACTGATTGCTGAGACCGACGTATATTCGAATCCACTACCGCATGTCCTGATCCTGACAGCAATCGTGGTTGGGGTGTCAACATCTGCGCTCGGACTTGCGATCATTGCCAGAATCCACCGTGCTTACGGCACTGTCGACGAAACCATCATTCACGAACAGGATGATCTTCAGGACGAAAACTAGTGCTGGCTCATTTACCTGCATTACAAGTGGTGATTCCCCTGATCAGTGCACCTGCCTGTGTGCTGGTGACGCGGGCCAACTGGGCCTGGTTGCTGGCAACTGCGGTGAGCATCATTTCCTTTGTCATCGCCTTACTGCTGGTGCACGAAGTGTCCATGCACGGCGTGTTGTCCTACCACCTGGGCGGCTGGGAACCGCCGCTGGGAATCGAATACCGCATTGACCATCTAAGTGCCTACGTACTGATCATCGTTGCCGCAACAGCCAGCATCACCATGATTGCGGCACGAGAAAGCATCGAGCGGGAGATTCCACCGGAGAAGGCCGGCCTGTTTTTTTCCGCATACCTGCTATGTCTGACCGGCCTGCTGGGCATCATTGCCTCCGGTGATGCCTTCAATATTTTTGTATTCCTTGAAATCAGCTCACTGTCCTCCTATGTGTTGATTGCAATGGGCCGTGACCGACGAGCCCTGACTGCGGCATACCAGTATCTGATCATGGGGACCATCGGTGCCACCTTTATATTGATTGGCGTTGGCCTGCTGTACATGCTAACCGGCACCCTCAACATCCAGGATTTACAGCAGAGGATACCGGCAATCGTCGACTCCAGAACATTGCATGCGGCCTTTGCCTTCCTGACCGCAGGAATTTCGCTGAAAATTGCCTTGTTTCCGCTGCACCTTTGGCTGCCCAATGCCTATGCGCATGCTCCATCGATGATCACGGTGTTCCTGTCGGCAACTGCAACTAAGGTTTCCGTATACGTACTGCTGAGATTTTTTTTCGACCTGTTCCCGCAGGAAATTTCTCTGCAGCAATTTCATCTGGACAAGATCCTCTTGCCCTTGTCCATCATTGCCATCTTGACAGCATCCTTTGTCGCCATCTTTCAGGAAAACATCAAACGCATGCTCGCCTATTCCAGCGTTGCACAGATCGGTTACATGACTCTGGCAATAGGTCTGGGTTCTGCGGACGGGACGATCGCCGGAATGGTGTACCTGTTCAATCATGCGATCATCAAAGGCGGGCTGTTCCTGGCCATGGCCTGCGTATTGCTGAGAATCGGCTCGGTGCAACTGGAGGATTTCGCGGGGCTGGGCAGGCGCATGCCCTGGACCATGGCCGCCGTGGTTCTGCTGGGGCTGGGGCTGATCGGGATACCTTTTACGGCGGGTTTTGTCAGTAAATGGTATGTACTGTCAGCAGCGATAGAACAAGGGCACTGGCTGGCAGCAATAGTGGTCGTAGGAGGATCCCTGTTGACGATCCTTTATATTTGGAAAATCATTGAACATGCCTACTTCAAGACCCCGGTGAGTGCTACGCGCCAGAGCCAGGTAATCCTTGAAGCACCCCGGCAGATGCTGTTCCCCCTGTGGTTGCTGGTGGCAGGCAGCTTTTATTTTGGCCTGGATACCTCCTTCAGCCTTGGGTTTGCAAGTACCGCCATTCAGACATTATTTCACTGAGCAATGATCCTGCTGCAACACCTTGAGCTCGCACTCTTGATCCCCCTGCTGGGCGGGGCCCTGGTTCTCCTGTTTCGCAACCTGCCAAAGCTGCGTGAGGCAAGTTCACTATTCGCTGGAATCCTCCTGTTCTTGTACATCACCCAGTTGCTGGGGCTGTACCACGAGTCCAGTCCAGTGCATACCTTGCTGAACATCTCTGCCAATCTTTCGATCGCGTTCCAGCTGGAACCCCTCGGGCTTGTTTTTGCCTTGCTGGCATCCGGTCTCTGGGTTTTCACAACGATGTATTCCATCGGTTACATGAACGGGAATTCAGAAAAGAATCTCACACGGTTTTATCTGTTCTTTTCCGTATCGATTGCAGCGACCATGGGCATTGCCTTTGCAGCAAACCTGTTCACGTTATTCATATTTTATGAGGCATTGACACTATCCACTTACCCCCTGGTCACGCACAAACAAACCTCAGAGGCACGAAGTGGAGGGCGCGTCTATCTGGGGCTTTTGCTTGGCACCTCAATCATGTTTTTTCTGACCGCACTGGTCGTTACCTGGATTCGCGCAGGTACGCTGGACTTCATGCCCGGTGGTGTGCTTGAAGGGAATACCCAGGGGTTAGCTGCCGTGCTGCTGTTTACGCTGTTCATGCTCGGCATCGGGAAAGCCGCCCTGTTGCCGTTTTACCGCTGGCTGCCGGCTGCCATGGTTGCGCCTACGCCCGTGAGCGCCCTGCTGCACGCCGTTGCTGTGGTCAAGGCCGGGGTATTTTCCGTGCTGAAAATATCCGTGTACACCTTCGGGATCGACTACCTGGCAACACAGGAAGCCTCGGGCTGGATCCTGTGGCTGGCGGTGGCCACCATGGTGATCGCTTCGATAATCGCACTCAGCAAGGACAACCTGAAAGCACGGCTGGCCTATTCGACCATCAGTCAACTTTCATACATTGTCATCGGGGCAGCACTGGCCTGGCCTGCGGCTGCACTGGGAGGTGCCCTGCACATCGTCACGCACGCTTTCGGGAAAATTACCCTGTTTTTTTGTGCCGGTGCAATTTACACCGTGACAAAATACACGCTAGTCAGCCAACTCAACGGTCTCGGCCACAAGATGCCATTCACTTTTGCAGCTTTCCTGATCGCCGCATTCAGTGTGATCGGCCTGCCGCCGTTCATAGGCAGTTGGAGCAAGTGGCTACTGATTGAAGGGAGTGTGGACACACAGCACTACATCGTGCTGTTCGCCTTTGCGCTGAGCACCTTGCTGAACTGTGCTTACCTGCTGCCGATTGGCCTGCGTGCTTTTTTCAAACCGCCCGATCCGGCACAGGCAGTCACCGGTTCCGGGATCCAAGAAGCACCGCTTGCGTGTCTGATCCCCTTGTGTGCTACGGCTGCAGCCACATTGCTGCTGTTTTTCTATATTCAGCCCCTTTATGATTTTCTGTACCCTGTTTTCAATTCATGAAACGCAAGAAACATCGCTACTGGCTGGACAGTCCCGATAACGTTCGCAAGCTTGTGTACGGCCTGTATACCTTGTGCGCAGCATTGATGCTGCTCGACTTTTTTTATCACAAGCACACCAACTTCCCTTTTGAAAACTGGTTCGGCTTTTTTGCCTGGTTCGGTTTCATTGCGTGCGTGGCCCTGGTCCTGCTCGCCAAACAAATGCGCAAGCTTGTGAAGCGCGACGAGGACTACTACGGTGATGTCTAGTCTGAACCCGGCACTCATCCTGATACTGGGTGCGCTGCCGGCTTTGCTGCTGAAAGGCCGTCTGCGTGCCGTTTATGTGCTGCTGTTGCCGGTGCTTTCCTTTTTTCAGCTGTACACTTTGCCCGCAGGCATTCGTGCAGAGTTCGAGATTCTTGGCATGCTCCTGACGACCTTGCATCTCGACAGGCTCAGCTTCATGTTTGCCGTGATCTTTCACATTGCGGCTTTCCTGTTGATCCTCTACTCATTGCATACCCGCGATCGCCTGCAGCAGATGGTTACCCTGATCTATGCAGGCTGTGCGATTGGAGCGGTGCTGGCCGGTGATCTGATTACACTGTTTATCTACTTCGAGGCGGCTGCACTTTCCTCTGTGTTTCTGATCTGGGCACGGCGTACCCCGGCATCCTATGCGGCTGGTATGCGTTACCTGATCGTACAGGTCATTGCCGGACTCCTGCTGTTGACCGGCATCATCCTGCATGCCCGCGCCAGTGGGTCCATTGAATTTACCCAGATGGACCCCGGAACACCTGGAGGAACACTGATTTTTCTTGCTTTCGGAATCAAGTGTGCCTTCCCCTTGCTGCATAACTGGCTGGTTGATGCCTACCCGCAAGCTACCGTGACCGGAACCGTGGTGCTCTCCGCCTTCACGACCAAGATGGCGGTATATGCGCTCGCAACTGCTTTTGCGGGAACGGAAATCCTGATCTGGATCGGATTGCTGATGACCGCCTTTCCGATTTTCTACGCGGTGATTGAAAATGATCTTCGCCGGGTGCTGACCTACAGCATGATTAACCAGCTGGGATTCATGGTGGTCGGTGTTGGAATCGGAACGGAACTGGCACTCAATGGCACCGCGGCCCATGCCTTTGCGCATATCCTGTACAAGGCACTGCTGTTCATGAGCATGGGCGCCGTGTTGCTGCGCACCGGCCGCATCAACGGCTCGGACTTGGGTGGACTGTACAAATCGATGCCGTATACCGCGGGTTTTTGCGTGGTTGGCGCTGCATCGATTTCTGCCTTCCCCCTGTTCAGTGGCTTTGTTACGAAATCGATGATCATGGAGGCGGCCGCCCTCGAAGGCTACACCCTGGCATGGCTGGTGTTACTGTTCGCATCTGCCGGTGTATTTCACCATTCAGGCATCAAGATCCCCTACTTTGCTTTTTTCGCCCACGACAGTGGCATACGCTGCAAGGAAGCACCCGTCAGCATGTTGTGCGCCATGGCTTTTGCTGCAGCGCTTTGCATAGGCATCGGGGTCTTCCCGCAAACCCTGTATGCGCTGCTGCCCTATCAGATCGGCTACCAGCCCTACACGCTGACACACGTAACCACCCAGCTTCAGTTGCTGTTCTTCTCGGCGCTCGCCTTTACTTGGCTCGTGCGACAGGGTCTCTACCCTCCGGAATTGCGCTCGGTGAACTTGGATGCAGACTGGATTTATCGAAAACCGGGTCGTTGGCTGGCACAGCACGTCATGCAGTCTGTCGTAGCCAGTGAACAAAAGGTGGCTGTCTGGATCAAGAGGCTCTCATTCAGTGCAGGCGCACGCCTGCACCGTCATCATGGACCCCAGGGACTGCTTGCCAGAACCTGGCCCACAGGCAGCATGGTGCTGTGGGTTGCCTTCCTGCTTGGGGTTTACCTGATTTTTTATTATGTGTACTGAAGTCCCGGTATAACAGGCTCAGTGGATGGTTTGCGCCTCTTCTGCTTCCTCGTCCAAGAGATCCAGCACTGGGTGCAGTTCGGCTGACGCATGATGCAAAACCATGTGCCAACTGTCGTTGACCTTCTTGTAAATATTGGTTGCAAAGATCTCAGACTGCAGTTCTCCGCCGACATAGATGTCTTCCACTACATGGTGTACAGCCACTTCCTTTTCCAAAAACACACCGGTCTTGTTGACTCTCAACTCGATGCCCTGCTCATAGGAAAACATCTGTTCCCAGCTCTTGCGGATGCTTGACACGCCCTGCAAACGAGAGCCTCCCGGGTGTATGCAGACGATGTCCTTGCCCTGACCCCATACGGACATCATCAATTCGATATCCCCTTCTTGAAATGATCGGTAAAATGCCTGCTCGGCTTGTTCAGAGGTCGAGAAACAATTTGGGTTTTGCATGGTTTTCCAGTTAAGTTTTAAAAGTTCATCGACCCGGGTAGGATTTCAATTGCCATGAGCTTGGTAGAAACACAGTTGTGTCACTACGATGAAATACCTGATCCAGGCAGCAAAGGCCTGGTTGTTGAAGCTCGCAATACGCTGACCCGGGTATTTGTCGTCAAAAAAGACCAACAGGTTTATGCCTATGAAAACTCATGCCCACATACACAAGGGCCTTTGGACTGGGTACCTGACTGCTTTCTTGACGAGGATGCAAATTATATCATGTGCGCCAACCATGGCGCCCTGTTTGAGATCAGAGACGGTCTTTGCATCTATGGCCCTTGTAAAAACGATCACCTGCGTGCCCTGCCCTGTACGGTCCGAAACCGAGTAATTCACGTGCACCTTTAGGGGCCTGCAATATGGCATAATCTCCAGACGGCGCCAGCTTTGCACAGGTCGGGGCTGAAACCGAGAGAATTTCGGGGACAGGCATGGCAGAAAATTCGTGGATATCCTTTTTCAGCGCAGTCACAAGCTGGCTGTTGGCTGTTTTCCTGGTGATGCAGTTATTGTCCGGTCCCTTTGAGGGGCGTTCCTGTCAAACCGCCTGCGTGAACACGGTCTTCTGGGTATCCTTTGCCATTGCTGGCCTTGGCCTGATCTTCAGTGCCGGTTCATTGTTCGCTGGCAAAACTGGCTGGCTTCAGGTCTTGTCCTTTCTAGCCTTGCTGGGCCTGGTCGGCATTTACCTCACCACGATGGTGATCGGTACCTTCGGGATTTAAGCCGTACTCCTGCGGCAGGGATTACACCTGGCCAAATTCGATTGATTTCCCGAGCCACCGGTGAATCAGGGCATCCACCGTACGGGGATGCCCGGCAAACAGCCTTTTTGCACTTTCCTGTACCTGGGGGATCAGGTCCTGGTCGCGTAGGATGTCGGCAATCCGCAATTGCAGCATACCCGTCTGACGGGTACCCAGCACCTCTCCAGGACCCCGGATTTCAAGATCGACCTGGGCAATATCGAACCCGTTATTGGTGGCGCGCATGGTGTCAATTCGCAGTTTGGCGTTTTCGGTCAGCGGGGCACTGAACAGCAGCACGCAACTGCTTTGCCGGGTACCCCGTCCCACCCGGCCGCGCAGTTGATGAAGCTGGGCGAGACCCAGGCGCTCGGCATTTTCGATGATCATCAGGCTGGCGTTCGCAACATCAACCCCAACTTCGATCACTGTGGTTGCAACCAGCAGGTCAATCCTGCCGCATGCAAAATCCCGCATCACGGCATTTTTTTCCTGGCTTTTCATGCGTCCATGCACCAATCCGACGGCGACTTCATCCAGCAGGGCACTCAGCTCCTGATGCACCTTCTCTGCCGCCTGACACTGCAGCGCTTCCGATTCCTCAACCAGTGTGCACACCCAGTAAGCCTGCTGGCCACGCCGACAGGCGTTGGCTACACGCCTGACCACTTCATGGCGCCTTTCGTGCGGGATTGCGATGGTGCTGACCGGCATGCGGCCCGGGGGTAACTCGTCAATGACGGAGTAATCGAGATCGGCATAGGCTGTCATGGCGAGGGTCCTCGGAATCGGCGTCGCGGTCATGATCAGCTGGTGCGGACTGCCAACCCCTTGTACGCCTTTCTCACGCAAGGCCAGGCGCTGATGCACACCGAAACGGTGCTGTTCGTCTACCACCACCAGGGCCAGATTCTGAAAGCTGACGCCTTGCTGAAACAGTGCGTGGGTACCCACGATCGCCTTCGCGCTGCCGCTTGAGATGCGTGCCTTCATTTCATTGCTTTTGCTGGAGGTCATCCGGCCTGACAGCCAGGCCAGTTGCACGCCTAGGGGAGTCAGCCAACTCGAGAAGTTCTGCAGGTGCTGCTCGGCCAGAATTTCAGTGGGTGCCATCACGACGGCCTGGTAACCGGCCTCAATCACTTGCAGGCAGGCCGCAATGGCAACAAGCGTTTTGCCGCTGCCGACATCGCCCTGCACTAGGCGCAGCATCGGGTAGTTTTTCTTCAGATCTGCAAACACCGTGCCTATCACCCGCTGCTGCGCAGAGGTGAGGGCAAACTCCAGCGTTTCAATCAACTGTGCGTACAGGTGACCCGGCGGTGCGATTGACACAGCCGGCTGCCTTTGCATCTGCAGCCGCAATTTGAAAAGACTCAATCGCTGGGCAAGCAACTCCTCGAAGGCCAAACGTCGCTGCATCACATGTGTGCCGTCCGCCAGTGCCTGCGTGTCGGCATCGGGTGGGGGGCGGTGAACGAACTTCAGCGCCTCGACAATGGAGGGCTGGCAGCCATTGATTTCAGGAAATTCCGGCAACAAGTCGAGATCAGGGACTCCATCGCCTTCTACCCAGCGTAATGCCTGCGAGGTCATGCGGCGCAAGACGAGCTGGTGCAGACCTTCGGTGGTCGGATAAATCGGGGTCAGGTGGTCCTCAACCCTGGCCGCATCACGCGTGCGCTGGATTTCATATTCGGGATGCACCATTTCCAGGCTCGAAACCCCTCTCCTGACCTCGCCGAAACAGCGAACGCTGACACCCGGTGCCAAATTTTCCTGCTGCGCCTTGTTAAAATAAAAAAACCGCAACAGGATCCTGCCCGTTCCATCGCTGACGCTGACCAACAGCATTCGCCGTTTCCGGTAAACCGTCTCACTGTGGTCTACGGTTCCCAACAGTACGCACTCATCCCCCGGCTGCAAGGTCCCGATCTGGCGGATGCGAGTACGGTCCTGGTAACGGATGGGTAAATGGAAAAGCAGATCCTGCACGGTGTAGATATGCAACCGCTGCAGGTGCCCCATGATCTTGGGGCCGATGCCCTTGAGTACAGTGACCGGGGGAAACGTGCCCCGGTCTGCAGAACCTTCATCCCGGTTCATTGGTAATGGACCTGTTCAGGAAGCAGTTACGAGAACTCCGTTTCAGTCGAGCTGCATCACGGCGTCCATTTCCACGCCAGCGTCCTTGGGCAGGGCAGCCACGCCGATCGCCGCACGTGCCGGGTATGGTTTTGAAAAGTATCCGGACATGATCTCATTGACCAGGGGGAAGTGGGCGAGATCGGTGAGAAAAACGTTCAGCTTGACCACATCGTCCAGCGTCCCTCCGGCCGCCTCGGCCACCGCCTGAAGATTGTCAAAGACCCGGGTAATCTGCACCCCCATGTCTTGGCCAACCAACTGCATGGAATCCGGATCAAGAGGAATCTGACCCGACATATATACCGTGTTGCCGACCTTGACGGCTTGTGAATAGGTACCGATGGCCTGTGGCGCATGCGAAGTTTCGATGATCTCGCGTTCCATTTGCAAATCTCCTGATTTAAATGCGTTTGACCTTGTAGACTTTCGGGGTGTTTCGTACGGCCCGGATAATGCTTGCCAGGTGATCGCGGTCCTTGACCGTGAGCAAGATCGTAATGGTGGTCGTGGTGCCGAATTTTTCATCCAGAATGATATTTTCTATATTGGAGCTTTCCTCGGATATTTTTGCTGCAACCACGGCCAACACACCACGTTCATTGGCCGTTTTGATACTGATTTCTGCAGTAAATTCACTGCCCGGATTGCTGTCCCAGTAGACATGGATCCACTTGTCCCGGCTTTTTTTCCTATGCCTTACAATATTGCGGCACTTGACATGATGCACCACCAGCCCCTTGCCGGCATTCATCACACCGATTACGGAGTCCCCGGGTATGGGGTGACAACATTTTCCGTAACTAACCACCATGCCTTCCGTGCCGCGGATTGCCAAGGGATTTTTTCTTTCGCTTCGGGATCGCAATTTCATCCACAATCCCCTCAGTGACGCCAGGTGCTTAACAACGAAAGGCGCCATCCGGTCGCCCAACCCCACTTCTACAAACAACTGCTGCTCGGATTCCAGTTGCAACTCCTTGAGCAAACGGGCTAGATCACGCTTGCTCACGTCCTCCCAGGTTTTTTCATAGGCAATCAAGGCCTGATCCAGAAGCCGTCGGCCCAGTTGACCGGCTTCTTCGGCCTGCAGGTTTTTCAGATAACTTCGAATGTTCGAACGCGCCTTGGCAGTAACAATGAAATTCAGCCAGTCCGGGCTTGGATGGCCTTCAGGGGATGTGATGATGTCGATGGTTTGCCCGTTTTCGAGAATCGTGCTCAGCGGCTCCAGCCGGCGGTTGATCCGGACTCCGACACAGTGATTGCCAATATCTGAATGTACCGCGTAGGCAAAATCCACGGCCGTCGCGTTGATCGGCAATTCCAGGATATCGCCTTTCGGGGTAAATACATAAATTTCATCATAGAAAAGATCAATCTTTACGCTTTCCAAAAATTCGAGCGAACTGCCAGAGCTGTGCTGTATTTCCGAAACTGTCTTGAGCCATTCCTGTGTCCGTGTGTGGGGTCCTGCATGATCACCTTCACCTCCCTTGTACATCCAGTGGGCAGCAATGCCGGACTGGGCCACCTGATCCATCTCTTCAGAGCGGATCTGGACCTCCACCGGTATGCCTTTGGGACCGAATAAAACGGTGTGCAGCGACTGATAGGCATTTTTTTTTGGGATGGCAATGTAATCCTTGAACTTGCCCGGAACCGGCTTGTACAGGTTGTGGATAACACCGAGTACACGGTAACAGGTATCGACATTGGCGACGACGATGCGGAACCCGAAAACATCAAACACCTCAGAGAACTGAAGGTGCTTTTCCTTCATCTTTCTGTAGATGCTGTAAATATTCTTCTCGCGGCCATGAATGCGGCTGACAATACCGGCATCGTCCAGCCTTTCACAGAGGTTCTTCTCCACCTCCTGGAGGAGCCTTTTCCGATTGACATTGGTGCGCTTTACGGAATCCTGCAACACTTCATACCGCCGCGGCCACAACGTCTTGAAGGAGAGCTCTTCAAGCTCCATGCATAGCTCATGCATTCCCAGTCGCAGTGCAATGGGTGCATAGATGTCCAGGGTTTCGCGTGCGATCCGTTTGCGTTTTTCCAATGCGACTCCACTGAGGGTTCGCATGTTGTGCAACCGGTCCGCCAGCTTGATGATGATCACGCGCACGTCCTTTGCGAAAGCGAGCATCATTTTCCGGAAGTTCTCGGCTTGCGCCTCCTGCTTGGATCCGAACTCCAGATGGGTGAGTTTGCTGACCCCATCGACCAGTTCGGCCACGTCCTTGCCAAACTCGTGGGTGATTTGCCCCTTGGCCGTTTCCGTATCCTCGATCACATCATGCAAAACTGCTGCTGCGATTGTCTGCGCATCCATGTGCATGCCGGCCAGCACGCGGGCTACGGCAAGCGGATGGTAGATATAGGGTTCACCGGTGAGGCGCGTCTGGCCTTCGTGTGCGGTCGCACTGAAGAGGTAGGCGTGATATACGCTCTTGACATGCTGTGCATCCAGATACGTTTCCAGCAACGCACAAAGGTCGCTGATCAGAAAGCGTGAAGGGTGATGTGCAGCTAGGTGTTTGCTAGCGGGTTCTACAACACTAGCCATTGCCGCAGAATAAGCGGGTCAGAAAACCGCCTATACCTCCTGTTCTCCTTCGGTGGGCGCATCCAGCGCCGGAGCAGAGGTTCCGTCCTCTGGAGCCTGTTCCTGCGCTTCGGTATCCGCAGTTGCCTCATCCTCTTCGATCAGGCGTTGCAGACGTTCGCTCAGCAACCGGTCCTCTGACTCCTCTGCCGAGTACAGGGCATCCGGCTTGTCCAGAGCCTCACCATCCGGGCGGGTTTGGTTGAGCTCGCGGCTGATCTCCGTGTACAGCGCAGCCAGTTCGTCTTCACCAAATTCAGTGCCCTCTCCCTCTGCAGGAATTGCAAGTGCGGCTTCCATCTTCTCCTCGTTAATCAGATTTTCTGCGATCTCACGCAGTGCCACTACGGTCGGCTTATCATTTTCCCACTCAACAAGCGCCTCGGCACCCTGCACAAGCTGGCGCGTGCGCTTGCTGGCCAACAACACCAGCTCAAAGCGGTTCTCCACGTGTTCCAGACAATCCTCGACGGTCACACGGGCCATAGCATACTCCTACAAAAACATATCGGGGAACGTTACATTTTAGCGAATTCACCCCACTGCTGCCAGCACTACCCCAGCAACTCCTGGGTCAGCGACTTCAACACCCCAGCATCAAGTGGTTGAAAACGTTCCGGATTGGAAAAAATACAGGTAAGTGCCTCCAATGCATGGTCAAAGTCATCATTCAGCACAATGTGGTCGAACTCTTCATAGTGACTGATTTCACTTTCGGCCTTGCGCATTCTCCTTGAGACCGTTTCTTCGCTATCTTGTCCCCGGTGGCGAAGGCGATGCTCCAGGGCTGCCCGGGAGGGGGGTAATATGAAGATCGAGGTCGTATCGCGCATCCGCTCGCGAGTCAGCCGTGCGCCCTGCCAATCAATTTCGAGAATCACCCGGAGTCCCTTATCAAGCTGACTTTGTACAGACGGCTGTGAAGTCCCGTAAAAATTGCCAAAGACTTCGGCATGCTCCAGAAATTCATCCCGTTCAATCATGCTTGTGAAATCAGCAACGCTTGTAAAAATGTAATCCCTGCCATCAATCTCACCCGGTCGCATGGGCCGGGTCGTATGTGACACCGAAGCCACTACATCCGTGATTCTCTCAATGGCGGCCTTGACCAAACTTGTTTTTCCAGACCCCGAAGGTCCGGAAACAATAAAAAGTCTGCTTTGACTCATCGCCCGTACGATACCTGCGCAGGCATTACAGAATAAGTGCCAGAACAGCGGGACCGTACGTGCAAGATACACCCAGACAGAAGCTGAGTTTCGGAGAGAGTCAGCCGGAGAATATCCTTGTGCTCAGGATCCTGCCGTGCCGGCCCGCTGACTTGATATGAGGTTTTGCCTGACTCAGTACCCTCCTTGCCCTTGACCCGCTTCAGCAGGCGCATCCGTCTCTGCATGTTCGCCATCACTGGCTTGACCCTCTGCCATGGGTGCTTCCGTGGCTTCACCGGCAGGGTCTGCAGAATGGTCTGATTCCTCACTGCTGCATGCGGCCAGTAGTGCGGATATAAACAAAACCAGAATCAATTTACGCATCTCAACCTCACTCTTGTGTATAAAAGATTGTTCCCGAATGCACAGCGCATCCGTGCTTTTGCGGGGTTCAATCCTGAATGCAACAAGCCATGGCAACAGCTTTTCGTTGCCAGCCACAGCGTTGCGCCCTCAGGACGTGCTCGCAGATTATCAATAAGACAGTATTCCAAGCAAGATTAAAGAAGGTAAACGCCTCAGTTACTTGGTATGGGAAAATTTTGGGCCAGGAAAAGCTATTTGTCGTTTGAGTCGCTGAGTTCCGCCTTGACCTGATCGAAGCTGGTGTGACGGATGTCTTGGCCGGCCACGGTATATATCACGGCCTCACAAATATTTTTCGCGTGATCCCCGATCCGCTCCAGCGAGCGAGCGCACCACATCACCCGGAGTGAACGTTTGATGCTACGGGGATCTTCCATCATGTACGTGATCAACTGGCGGGTGAGTGCATCATATTCATCGTTGATGGCCCGATCGCCCTGTGCGATGACAAATGCACTATCAATATCCATGCGTGCAAGGGCATCCAGGCATTCGTGCAGCATCTTGCAGACCTGTTCCCCCAGGTGCTTGATTTCGGAAAAGTAGGTCGGGGTCCGCTCGATGGCCGCAAGCTTCACGGCATGACGTCCGATTTTCTCCGCTTCATCACCAATTCTTTCCAGGTCAGTAATGGTCTTGTAGATCGAGACCAAAAGGCGAAGGTCGCTGGCTGCAGGCTGGCGCCTGGCAATCACCTGTGTGCACTCTTCATCAATTGCAACTTCCATTGAATTGATTCGATAGTCGCTGGTGGCCACATCCTCTGCCAGACTGCTGTCTGCACGAGTCAAGGCAAGCAACGCGTTCTGAACTTGCTTTTCTACCAGTCCACCCATGTTCAGCACCTTGCTGCGCAGGGATTCCAGATCCTCATCGTACTGATGGGAGATATGTTGTCCGATATCCTGATAAACCATGTGTCACCTCGAATGATATCGCCAGAGCATCAGCCGTAACGGCCCGTAATGTAGTCTTCCGTCTGCTTCTGGACCGGGTTGGTGAACAGCTGATCGGTTGCACCGAATTCGATCAGTTCCCCCAGATATAAAAACGCCGTGTAGTCCGAGACACGTGCAGCCTGCTGCATGTTGTGGGTCACGATAACCACGGTATAGTTCTGCTTCAGCTGAATGATCAACTCTTCGATCTTCAGCGTCGAGATAGGGTCTAGGGCAGACGCTGGCTCATCCAATAAAATCACCTCGGGCTCAATCGCAATTGCCCGCGCAATCACCAGCCGCTGCTGCTGGCCCCCCGACAACCCCAGGGCGTTATCCTGCAACCGATTCTTGACCTCGTCCCACAGTGCCGCACCTTTCAGTGCCCACTCGACACGCTCATCCAAAACCCGTTTCTTGTTCACGCCCTGCAACCGCAACCCGTATGCTACATTTTCGTATACGGTCTTGGGAAACGGGTTGGGCTTTTGAAACACCATGCCCACCTGTCGACGAAGTTCTGTCACATTGATCAATTTGCTGTTGATATCCTTCCCATGCAACAGCATCTCTCCTTCCAGCCTGACGATGTCGATCAAGTCGTTCATTCGATTCATGCAACGCAGCAACGTTGACTTGCCACAGCCGCTCGGCCCAATAAATGCAGTGACTCTTTTCTCGGGAATAACCATGTCGATCCCTCGCAGGGCTTGGTTAGTGCCGTAGTAGAGACCAAAATCCCTGCACTCGAAACAGGCCTGCTCCTTTTCCAGGTCCAGACTTGCCCGGTTGAGTAGCACGTCTTGTGAAATTTGCGGCGCTGCCATTGTCATATTTCCCTGAACTCCTAAAAAGCCTTGCATATTTCCAGATGTGCTGCAATCAATGCAGCGCTAGTGTTGCTCCAGACTCCTGTATTTCTCACGCAAATGATTGCGGATATAGATCGCGGAAAGGTTTAAAACAACGATCACTGCTACCAGGATTAATGCTGTCGCATAGACGAGCGGGCGGGCAGCCTCAACATTGGGGCTCTGAAATCCCACGTCATAAATGTGAAATCCCAGATGCATGAATTTTCGCTCCAGATGTATAAATGGCGCGTTCATATCCACCGGCAGGGAGGGGGCCAGCTTCACTGCACCCACCAGCATCAGTGGCGCCACTTCACCGGCTGCACGAGCCACAGCCAAGATCAAACCCGTCATCATTGCGGGACTTGCCATGGGAAGCACCGTACGCCACAAGGTCTCTGCCTTGGTCGCTCCCAGGGCCAGCGAACCTTCGCGTACCGACCGCGGGATGCGGGCCAATCCTTCTTCAGTGGCCACGATCACGACCGGCACCGTCAGCAGGGCCAGCGTCAATGAAGCCCAGAGCACACCGCCGGACCCAAACGTCGGAGACGGCAATGCTTCCGGGTAAAACAGCTCATCGATGGTGCCACCCACGACATAGACGAAAAAGCCAAGCCCGAAGACCCCGTACACGATGGAGGGCACACCGGCCAGATTGTTTACGGATATCCTGACCAGACGCGTGACCAGACCCTGGCGGGCATATTCACGCAGGTAAATGGCAGCCACCACACCAAACGGTGTCACGATAATCGACATCAGAAGCACCATGATCACGGTGCCAAAAATAGCTGGAAAAATTCCACCCTCGGTATTGGCTTCGCGTGGATCATCCGATATGAAACCCCAGAAGGTCTTGATGTAGAAAACAATCTTCGCAGCCAAGGTCATCGCGTTTGGCTGGTAGGCCTTGACCACATTGGCAAGCTTGATTTCGACCTCGTCCCCGGTCATCACACGTGCAGTTATGCTGTCCCGGGTGATATCCCGATAAAGCTCATCCAGTTCTGCTTTCAGCACCTCGTAATCACGTGCGTATTCATCCTGTTCGGTGCTGAGCAGATCATATGACCCCTGATCTGTTCTGCCTTTCAGTTCCAGGCCCCGTCGTTTGAGGCGCAGTTTTTCCAACTGGAAGTTGAGCGAACCGATTTTGTTTTTCTCGATGTGCTCGATCCGCTCGCGTAACTCCATAACACGATGTAACCGGTGTTCAAGTTCGCTCCACAGGTCCGCATCGGCGACATCCACGGTTTTACCGGCCTCTTTCACATCTGTCAGGTACCCATAGAAGTTCCCCCATTGCGTGCGCTCCAGCACGATCACATCCTGAGGAACCCGGACGCTCCTTTCATTGGGGGCCACGGTGAGCATGAAGTCCACACCCAGCACTTCGCGAATCCCTACTTTAATGAGGCTGCGCTCGATGAGGTCCTTGTCACTGTCAACCTGGATGCCGGATTCCACAATGCGCTTTTTGGGCACCTCCTCGGTTTCCACCCGCTCACCAACAATTTGTACGATGTTGGTGCCGTTGTCATATTCGATCTCATACACTGTCTTGGGCCAGAAATGACCCAGGCCCCGAACGGCAATCAGAAAGAGCAAGCCTGCCACCATGATCATACTGACGGCCACAGCCCCTGCATTCATCCACACCCAAGGCTGCCCGGACGACATGAACGACTTGAAAGAGCTTTTGTTCGTTTGGTCAGACATGAGGAATGTGCATCAGGTGTTTGTCTAGAGGGTGCTGTACTTTTCCCGCAGCCGCTGGCGGACAATTTCTGCAATCGTGTTAAAGAAGAAGGTGAAGATAAACAACACCAGTGCGGCCAGGAACAGAATTCTGAAATGTGTGCTGTTAACCTCGGATTCCGGCAACTCCACCGCCACGTTTGCAGAGAGTGTCCGCATGCCTTCAAAGATGCTGAAATCCATCACCGGAGTATTGCCGGTCGCCATCAGGACAATCATGGTCTCCCCTACCGCACGTCCAAGCCCAATCATGGTCGCGGAAAAAATACCTGGGCTGGCAGAAGGCAGCACCACGCGTACCAGTGATTGCCAGGGCGTTGCTCCCAGCGCCAGGGAGCCAGAGGTCAGATGCTTGGGCACACTGAACACGGCATCTTCAGCAATAGAGAATATTGTGGGGATGACTGCAAACCCCATCGCAATACCAATGATGATCGAGTTTCTCTGGTCATAACCGATACCCATTGTGTCTGCCATCCAGATCCGCATATTGCCGCCAAAAAATACGTTCTCCATCCACGGACTGAGTGCAAGGGCCACCCAGGTACACAGCATGACGACTGGAATCAGCAAAGCGGCCTGCCAGCCTTCTGGGACCAGCAGTCTGATACGGTCCGGAAGGTTCCACCAAGCCAAGCTGGCCACAAACATCCCGGCCGGTATCACCAGCAGGCAGACAAATATCCCGGGCAGGTGTGATTCAACAAAGGGCGCAAGCCAGAGGCCGGCCAGAAATCCCAAGATCACGGTTGGCAGCGCCTCCATGATCTCGATGGTGGGTTTGACAATTCCCCGCATCTTCGGTGCCATGAAATACGCCGTGAAGATGGCACCAAAAATCGCCAGCGGCATGGCCACTAACATGGCGTAGAACGCTGCCTTGAATGTTCCGAAAGTCAGTGGCGTGAGGCTGAATTTCGGTTCGAAATCACTGGATGCCGAGGAAGATTGCCACACATAGTCCGGTTCCGGGTAGCTCTCATACCAGACCTTGCCCCAGATCGAACTGAAAGAGGCTTCCGGATGTTCACTATCAAGTTTCCATACATGCAACTGGCCGGTACTGTCCTCGGCAACTATCTTGTCGCTTCTTGGAGCGATGCTCAGGTGCAAAAGCGGATGGTTTGAAATTTTTTCCGTAAGCAGGTGGCGGTTGGCCGTGGTGTGAAAAACCGAGACCTGACCAGCATCATCGGTCACCAGAAACCCTTTGCGCAATTGCTCGGCAACGATACCCGAGATTGCCGCTGCCCCGCCACCGAACCTCCTGATCTCGGTCAGACGTTGATTGCCATCCTCGTCACGGACCAGAAACAATTGATGGATGTTTCCCAGATCATCACCGAGCAGTACCGATATGCCGCCGATTAGAAATTCGAACACCGTGGGCCGACTTCCCGCATCCAGCGGCTGGACATCCTCGATATGTACGGGCGTATCGGCGGAACGGATGTCATAAAATGAGATCGCACCTTCATCGTTTAGCAGGTACAGCCACTGTCTTTCAGGCGACAGCAGGGCTTTAATTGGCCTGTCGACATACGGCAAGCTCACTTGACTGGCCAGCTCCAGGACAACCTCGTCTTCATTCAGAAATGAAGTCACCTTTGTATAGTCAACGAGGCTTGGGCCCTCTTGCGTATAGGCAAAGATGGTGAGCCCATCTTCATCGTCCCCGATAGCAAAATGGTCCACGGCCTGGCGGCCGATGCCGAGATCAATGGGCTCTTCCCCATATGGAAAGCTGATTTCGGGAATGATGGTCCTGCGATCATCGGCATACCTCAGGGCGTAGCTGTGACGGAAGATGAGTACCTGTCCGGAATCCAGACCCAGTGCAAGAACGTTCCTCTCGGTATCGACATGCTTCCAGCTGCTTATCGTGGCATTGAGCCCAGCCAGGAGATCGAACTTTTGGACGGTGGTACCGGTATCCGTATAAAAGAAGTGCGCAATGCCACTTGTGTCAAGGCGCATGGAAATCTCCGCTTGCTCTTCTGTCCAATACAGCAAGGAGTCGCCGACAGCTGCATCCTGCAGGGAATAGTTGGAAACCGGGTAAAGCGCAGCACCCTTGAACAGGGGAAACACCACCGCGAACAAAAACACAAAAATCAGAATGATCGATGCGATCACGGCCGTGCCACCCGCGCCCACCAGATAACGGGCGAGAAAATCCCGTGTCGAGCGCCGTTTCCACAACTGCCGGTTGAATTCAAGCGACTGGGGGATCAGCGGTTTAGTAGAACTTGTGTCCTGCGGCATGTGACTGGACCTTCTTTCCTGTTATGGGCTGATCCGCATTAAATAAAAAAGGCCCTGGTTTTACAGGGCCTTTGCAAACGATTGCAGGGCTGTGGCCACAGCGCTGCACCTAGAGGCCACTCCAAGCTTAATATTGTTATCTAAACACGAGGTCAAGGTTAGAGCCCGAGAGAGGCCAGTGTTTTGCTTGCCACCTTGGATGGCAGCGGGATATACCCATCCTTGACAACCACTTTCTGGCCCTGAGTTGCCAGTACCATCTTGATGAATTCGCTTTCAAGGGGCGACAAGGGTTTTCCTGGTGCCTTGTTGACGTATACGTAAAGGAACCTTGCCAGCGGGTACTTTCCGGAAATCGCATTGTCCGGCGTGGCCTCGATCTTGTCCTGCTCCGCGGTCTTTGAAAGCGGCACCGCACGAACTCCGGAGGTCTTGTACCCAATACCGGAAAAACCGATGCCGTTCAGCGATGATGACACGGACTGGACTACAGAAGCGGATCCCGGTTGCTCGTTCACCGTGGGTTTGAAGTCACCTTTGCAAAGGGCTTTCTTTTTGAAGTAGCCATAGGTGCCTGAAACGGAATTGCGACCAAACAGCTGAATGTCTCGCTTGGTCCAGTCACCTCGCAGCCCAAGATCACCCCAGGTACTCAGATCGGCACTGCCGCCGCACTTGCGGGTACTGGAAAAAATCGCATCCACATCGACAATGGACATGCCCTTGATCGGATTATCCTTGTGGACATAGACCGCCAAGGCATCGATTGCAACCGGTACCGGGGTCGGCTTGTAGCCGAATTTTTTCTCGAATGCCGCGATTTCCTTGTTCTTCATCTTGCGGCTCATCGGGCCAAGGTTTGACGTTCCTTCAGTCAGCGCTGGCGGGGCTGTAGAAGAGCCTGCGGCCTGGACCTGAATATTCACGTTAGGATAAAAACGCTTGTACTCTTCTGCCCAGAGCGTCATCAAATTCGCCAGGGTATCCGATCCAACACTCGACAAATTTCCAGAAACACCGCTGGTAGCAGCGTACTCTCCAAGCTTGGGGTCGACCTTGACTTCCGCTGAGACAGGCATGGTCAGCAAAAGCAAAAAAGCGATCGGAAGTGCATTACGCTTGCCCATGAATGTGTACATTTATAACTCCTTCGGTTATGAAATCGTGATGGTTATAGCTGCACAATCTTGGAATGCCCGTGTTACAAGCATATGGGCAAATTATTACAGTTTTGTGAACCCTCCTGGCTGCTTGCCAAGTGACTGATTTTACTGATCTTCCAGAAGCAGGCGGTGAGCGGGAAAACTGCATGTGAAGCGTGAACCCTGCCCCAGTTCACTGCGGATGCTCAGGCGGCCTTCATGCCGTTCAACCACGTGCTTGACAATCGACAGGCCCAGGCCCGTTCCGCCTTTCTCGCGTGAACGACCGGCATCCACCCGGTAGAACCTTTCTGTCAACCGCTCAATGTGTTCCGGGGCAATCCCTTGCCCTGTATCGGTCACGCTCAACTCGGCCGAATCCTGATCCGCCATTTTCCAGCTGACCAGCACCGATGTGCCTAACTCGGTATGCTTGACGGCATTGTTGACCAGATTGGAAATGACGCTGTGAATTTCCTGCAAGTCACCTTTCAAACTTGCATCTGTCTCAATTTGTGTCCGGATGTCGTGCTGATTGATGGTCGCGGACCGCTCTGTCTCCTTGACCACGTCCATGATGATGGAGCCCACCGGTATGGCTTCAGACTCCTTGGCTACCAAGGCAGTGGACTCGATGCGTGACAGCGCCAACAGATCCTCCACCAGTTGCTTCATGCGCCGGGCCTGAAGCTCTGCAGAATGAGTTGCGGCCTTACATTCCTCAGGAAGCTTTGGATGTCCCGACAACGTTTCCAAGTAACCGAGTATTACCGTCAAAGGAGTACGTAATTCATGCGAGGCATTGGAAATGAAACTGCGCCGCATTTCATGAATTCGTGCAGTTTGTGACATATCCTGTGCAATCAGCACCAACCTGTCTTCACTGAAAGGAATGATACGAATACTCAATTCCTTGTCACCGGTGGTCGTTGCTTGAACCTCAAGCGGCTCATTGAACTTGCCAGCAAAGAAGTACTCGGTGAACGAGGGGTCCCGGAACAGTTGCGTAATCCTTGAGTGAGTATCTCCGTCTGGACTGATATGCAAAAGATTATCCGCTGCCTCGTTGGAGGACTCGATTTCACCAGAGGGCTTCAGCACGATCACTGCATCCGGAAGGGCCGCAGTCAACTCATTAAACTGACTGACTAACCTTTCAAGTGAATCTTGCCGGGTGCTGTTTTGCCTTTGCAGGTCTGCGACGCCAGACACCATTTGGTCAGCGATGCCCATGAATTCCGGAGCATCGTCAGCACGGGCGCCACTGTCGAACCATCTTTTCAGAGTGGCTATCTGGCCTGCCGTCCACAGGCCATATGCGATGAGGCCAATGATGAAAAACACCACCATGTTGCCACTGACCATGCCCGCAATAGCGCACGGTATAAATACGATCAGTACGCGGTTGAGTTCTGACAGCCATGCACCGAAGGACATTACTTATTGACTGAGAGCCGGTATCCGTAGCCACGTACGGTCTGGATCATGTGGGCACAATCCAGAGGTTTAAGCAATTTTCTCAAGCGCACAATGTGCACATCCACGGTTCGCTCCTCCACGTACATGTTACGGCCCCACACATAGTCCAGCAACTGGGACCGGGAATAGACCCGATCAGGATGGGTCATGAAAAACTCAAGCAAGCGAAACTCCGTCGGACCCAGATCGATCACCTCTTCATGCACGTGGACGCGGTGGGCTTTTGAATCCAGCTTGATGGGGCCAACACTGATCTGATCCTCGATAGCGCCCGAACTCCTTCGCAATACGGCACGGATACGGGCAGACAATTCCTTCACCGAAAACGGCTTCAGAATGTAGTCATCTGCTCCTGAATCCAAACCGTCCACCCGGTCCCTTTCCTCAACCTTTGCGGTAAGCATGATCACCGGAATTTCCTGTGTGGACTCATTGCGCTTCCAGCGGCGTAGCAATTCCAGCCCGCTGACGTTGGGCAGCATCCAGTCGAGTAGGATCAGGTCAGGCAAGTGCTCAGACATCTTGGCTTCGGCTGTACGGCCGTCCTCGGCTTCGTCAATTACATAGCCGCCCTGACCCAAAGCAAAGGTAACCATCTCACGGATGGCAGACTCATCTTCCACCAGCAGAATCCGCTTGCCGTTCATTGGCTGGCTCTCGATCTGGTAGTTGGGTGAGACTTCGAGCGTACTTCGGTTTTGCATAAAAATCGACCTGATTTTAAAAATAACGTCTCATTATTTTTAAAATTTGTTACACAGCTATTACACCGCCTCTGGAAATTTGCTTGATTTGCAAATTTTTGGCCCAGCTAGGCGAGAGTTACAGGACACGACTGAAAAGCATCTGTAGCTCGTCCAAATTTGCGAGTCTGTAAGAAATCAGTGTGCGATATGCATGTTTAAATGTAACAAAACTATAACAATTTGTTCACATTCATTTCATACCGGATGCATACGATTGCTAGACTCTCAAATTCGAATTAGACCAGTTGGCACTACTCATGAAAAATAGGGAGGCTATATCGTGGGACACACAGTACGTTTTCTTGGCCTGGTTAGCCTGATCGCTGCACTCTGCTGGGGTTCAGTAGCCTTTGCAGGCGCCGTGACCTCCAAGGAAGAAATCATGATCAGCACTACCGGCGGCGGTATAAAGATCAAGTCGAACAATGGCAACAGCTTCGCCGTCGGCGGGATGATCCAGTACGACTATGACAGCTACGATGGCATCTGGAACTCTGCTGACAATGGCGATGATGACACGGCATCAGAGTCCGAGTTTCGGCGCACTCGTGTGACTTTGAAGGGTACTTCCGGTCAGGACTGGGCCTATGCTCTCACGGTCGACATCGATGAAGGCGAGGCTGAAGTGAATTCCGGATATATTGCCTACAAGGGCCTGGCACTTGGAAAGATCTTGGTCGGTCGTCTCAAGGCACCCTTCGGACTGGAAGAGCTGACCAGCGACAAATGGATCAACACCGTCGAACGCTCGCCGGCAACCGAGCTCGGCTTCCTGGTCGGAAAACCCTCCTTCCAGGTCGCACTCCATGGACATGGCGGACCGTTGTTTTGGCAGGCGGCTTTGATCGATGAGGATAAAGAGGATGAGAATGGCAGCGATGCATACAGCATTGCCACCAGACTCGGTGTGCATATGCCAATCAGCGAAGGCAGCTTTGTGCATCTCGCCGGGTCCTACGCCACCCGCGATTTTGGTGATGGTGCAACGCAACGCTTTAGCACACGTCTGGGTACACATACCCTCCAATCCAGGCCGATTGATTTCAAAGACATTGGAGTTGATGACGCAGACCAGTTTGGTCTGGAAGGAGCCCTGGTGATGGGCCCGCTCTCCCTGCAGGGCGAATACCATCAGGCAGATTTTGATGCCGGCGATGAAGGTACACCTTCCGATGTTGACATAGAAGGCTCATATGTCCAGGCAAGCTATGTGCTCACGGGAGAAACCCGTGGCTACAAGGGCAAGTCCGGCAAGTTTGACAAGGTCAAGCCCAAGGGCCCGATGGGGGCCTGGGAACTGGTCGCCAAGTATGGAGACGGTGAACTGGATATCAAAGCCGAGGCTGAGAAAACCGAATACGAGTTGCTGACCTTGGGCCTCAACTGGTATGCCACCAACAACGTCAAATTCATGCTGAACTACCTGGATGCCGATGCGGATTACGCGAATAACAGTGGTGATGAGGATGACGGGCAGGCAGTGTCCTTTCGAGCCCAGTACGTGTTCTGAATGACACCAAGACTGTGATGCAAATCAGGCCCCCGAAACACCCGTTCGGGATTCACCTCAACACAACCTGGAAAACCTGCTCCAGCAGCTTCTGGTTTTCAAAGAATATGTAAAACCGATACTCACCGGGAACCAGTTCGTACTGTTCGGCAAACTCAAAGGCCATGGTATGGGTGTAATCCAGGGCAGACTCCTCCTGCAGGATTTCGATCTTGTCGATATACTCGCCAGTGCTGGGATTGACCATGGTAGGCACGTGATAGATCAGATGCAGCGTTGGCTTGTCATCAAATCCACCTCGGGATAGCCAGTAACGGATCCCGAATTTGGTTCCCAGCTGCGCTGGAATCATGGTTACGGGCTCCAGCGGCCCTTCGCTGGTTACCGCACGATCGCCTTCCTTGAACTCCTCCATGCCACGCGAGAATATCCCGTACTCGAAATCGTAGATGATGCGTCGCTCGTTCGCTGAGACCGAGCCTGCAGCAAGGCATATCAGGAAAAAAACCGGTTTCAGTTTTGTCACACTTGCACTCATTGCACCCGAGAAGCGGGTACCAATTTTACCATAGGGCATGTATGTTGATGCACATATAACTAAGATCTCCACTTGGTTCACCGACATGGCAGGCTCACCTCATACAGGACTCAAGCGTCTCCTCAATGCAATTTCCAACAGCATGTCCGGCCTTCGTGCCGCATGGAAAAACGAAGAGGCCTTCAGACAGGAACTGCTTCTTGCCATTGTGCTGTTTCCCACTGCTTTCTGGCTTGGTGAAAACAGTGTGCAGATTGCCCTGCTGCTAGCATCCGTTCTGATCGTTTTGATTGTCGAGCTTCTCAACACCTGTGTTGAGGCGACCATTGACCGCATTGGTCATGAGTATCATGAACTTTCGAAACGGGCTAAAGACATCGGCTCTGCGGCCGTCGGCATCAGTCTGGCCACCTTGCTTTTGGTATGGGGCCTGATTGCTTACGCAAGGTTCTTCGAGTAAGTCCATTCATACCAAAAGAGGCTTCGCGTATACTTTGCAGTAACGCATAACACCATGGTTTCAAGACGTGGACGAGCAGAATTTCGGACTGGCCGAAAATTATATCAATCGTGAACTCAGCCTGCTGAAGTTCAATACTCGTGTACTGCAACAGGCACGGGATTCCTCCACCCCTTTGCTCGAGCGGCTCAAGTTCCTGTGTATCTCCTGCAGCAATCTGGACGAGTTTTTTGAAATCCGTGTCGGGGGAGTCAAGCAGCATGTTGAGTTGGATATCGCACATATCACAGCGGACGGAATCACACCCCGGGATTTACTCAAGCATATTCACACGGAAGCTTCTGAGTTAGTGGCCGAGCAATACCGAGTCTTCAACGAAGAACTCCAGCCTGAGCTGGATGCCCAGAACATCCGTTTTATTTCCCGTGAACAGTGGACACCGGAGCAAAGCATGTGGTTACGCCAGTACTTCCTGGACGAAGTCGAACCGGTGCTGAGCCCACTCGGTCTCGACCCAGCCCACCCTTTTCCCCGCATTATCAACAAGGCGCTCAACTTCATAGTTCAGCTTGAAGGTCTGGATGCCTTTGGACGCGAGGGGGAACATGCTGTTGTACAGGCGCCTCGATCCCTGCCGCGACTGATTCGCCTGCCTGATGAAATCAACGAACAGGAAGGCGAAAACTATGTCTTTCTATCCTCGGTCATGCACGCCTTCGTACACGAGTTGTTCGAAGGCCTGACCGTCAAGGGCAGCTACCAGTTTCGACTGACGCGCAACAGCGACCTGTTTCTGGATGATGAGGAAATTGATGACCTCATGCGAGCCCTTGAAGGCGAACTTGCCTCGCGTAAGTACGGGGATGCAGTGCGTCTCGAGGTAGCCGACAATTGTCCGGAGGAACTTGTCGCCTATCTTTTGCAGCAGTTTTCATTAACAGCAGTTGACCTGTACCGTGTGAACGGGCCGGTGAATCTGAACCGTCTCAGCCAGGCCTACGATCTGGTCGAGCGTTCAGACCTGAAGTACCCGCCGTTCACGGCTGGCTTGCCGCAGACATTCAGCCACAACGTCAATCTGTTTACCCAGATCAAGCAGGCAGACATCCTGCTGCACCACCCGTACCAGTCGTTCGTTCCGGTAATTGACTTCGTGCGCCAGGCGGCAGAGGACCCCAAGGTACTGGCTATCAAGCAGACGCTGTACCGAACCGGACCGGATTCACCCATCGTCGACAACCTGGTAAAGGCCGCCCGCACCGGCAAGGAAGTCACGGTCGTCATCGAACTCATGGCACGATTCGATGAGGCTGCCAACATCTCTCTCGCAAACCGTTTGCAAAAAGCCGGGGCTCATGTCGTGTATGGAATCGTGGGCAAGAAAACCCATGGCAAGATGATCCTGATTGTACGCCGTGAAGAAGACGGCCTGCGGCGTTATGCCCACTTTGGCACAGGGAACTACCACGAGAAGACTACGCGTTTGTACACAGACTACGGGATGTTCACCTGTGATACGCGACTGACCGCCGATGCCCACGAAATTTTTCTTGAGCTCACCAGTTTCACTAAGGTCCCCAGCCTGAACACTGTCCTGCAGGCCCCGTTTACCCTGTACAACACCCTGGTTGAACTGATCGACAACGAAATCGAGCATGCCAAACAGGGCCGGCCAGCCAGGATCATTGCCAAATTCAACTCGCTGGTTGAACCGCAAGTCATTCAGGCCCTGTACCGTGCCTCAAGCGCTGGAGTGAAGATACAGCTGATCGTGCGGGGCACCTGCTGCTTGCGCCCAGGTTTGCCGGGCATATCCGAGAATATCGAGGTCCGCTCGATCGTCGGACGCTTTTTGGAGCATACACGCGCCTGCTATTTCCTGAACAATGGAGACCCCAAGGTGTTTTGTTCAAGTGCCGACTGGATGGATCGGAACTTCTTTCGCCGCGTGGAGGTTTGCTGGCCGATACGCGATCCGGCCTTGCGGGACCGCATTGCCGATGAACTCGAGGTCTACCTGAAAGACGGCCAGCAAGCGTGGATCCTGCAGTCAGACGGCAGCTACACGCCGCTTCAGGGTCGCGAACCGGACGCCTACAGCGCTCAACAGACGCTGCTCAACCGGCTGGCACGGGCCAGCTACTAGCAGTCGACCCCACCAATTCTCATATTGACGCCCAAAACTTCCAGAAAGTTTTCTTCCTGCCTGAGTTCTGCAACCGTCAAGGGGTGTTTTTGCAGCCACTTTTGGGCCAGCACGATTTCCGCACAGCCAGCGCTCTTTCGCACTTTCACGGGTGGCAACTTTTTCGGCACACGGTCACGGTTGATCAGCACGGCCAGTCGCAGGATCACAATCATATACATGGCCTGGTTTTGCCATTGGGCCGGCAGCTGGTCGACCAGTTCCATGCTGATTTTACGCCGGTGGTTGCCTACCAGACAGGCAAGCAAGCGCTGCTCGTTCCATGAGAACCCGGGCAGGTCGCCATTATTCAGTATGTACGCGCCATGCCGGTGATAACGCGAATGGGAGATGTCCAGGCCGATCTCGTGCAAATCGGCAGCCCATATCAAAAAAGGGTACGCCAGGTCTTTGTCAATTTTGAGGACATTGGATACTTTTTCCAGCAGCCGCAATGCCGCAGTCTTGATCCTTGCCGAATGCTCGGAATCCACATGGTAGCGACGCATCAGGGAAAGCACGGTCCTGTCCCGTGTGTCATGGTGGTGGATCCGGCCTTCCAGGTCGTACAGTAAGCCTTCACGAAGACCGCCTTCCGAGGCGGTCATTTCTTCTATCTCTAGCTCGGAAAAAATTGCCTTCAGCACGACCAATCCGCCAGCAAATACCGGTTTGCGCTCCCTGGCCAGTGAATCGAACTGGACATGCTCCATGTTCTTCGCTGCTTGCAATTTGGTGATCAGCCCTCCAATGCCTCGGTACGTGATGCCACGATCACTTAATTCGCACTCGCGCATCAGCTGATCAATGGTCCGGATCGTGCCCGCCGTACCTACCGCATAGTCCCAGCCAAGGTTTTTCACGGAAGCAATAATCGGCCGCAACTGCAACTTGGCCTCGATCAGGGCTTTCTTGAATCTCTTCTTATCCAGGCTGCCTTCCTCGAAAAACTTCAGGCTCATCCCGACACAGCCCATCTGGACGCTTTCCATCAGGATGGGCCGGCTTTTCTCTCCGATGATAATTTCGGTACTGCCGCCACCGATGTCGATGACCAGCCACTTCCCAGGTGGTCCGGTGACGGAATGAATCGTGCCGTGATAGATCAGGCGGGCCTCTTCGACACCCGATATGACCTGGATCGGGTGCCCCAAGGCATCTTCTGCACGCTGTATGAATTCACCGCTGTTCTTGGCTCGACGAAAGGTGTTGGTCCCCACAACACGTACGGAATCGGCATGCATCTCCTGCATTCGCTGACCAAACCGCTGCAAGCACTCGATGGCCCGGAGTTGCGCATCCTCGGAGATTTTTCCTGAAGCATTGAGTCCGGCACCGAGACGCACCATCTCCCGAATCCGGTCAATGACCTTCAATTGGCCGTGCTGGTCACGTGCGACCACCATGTGGAAACTGTTTGAACCCAAGTCCACCGCAGCAATGACAGAGGAAACTTCCAGCGGTGGGTCGTCGGGATGCCGGACCGGAGAAAGAGCTTCCATAGACGCCGACTAGCGTACCAAATGAACCCCTTGGACCCAACAAGTTTTTGTTGCAGTCTGGTGCAGACGAGCGACATGGGCAGGCATGTCTGTGACAGGCCGGGAGTCTTTCCGAGCTTCCTGCAAAACCGGTTTCCGGGCGGGCCTGCATATTGCCAAGAGCAGGCGTTGTGAACCTGGGCCAGGCAATTCCAGCCTTCTGCTGATGTCTTGCCAGATGCAGGTTTCCTGGAACTGTCAATACCGAAGCAAAGAATGTAGGCCTAGCTGCCTGTGTAGACTGGACAGCTGATGTGATCCCGCCCTGAGCCAATGCCTGTTTCTAACTGCTGTTATCAAGCAAAGCCTATGGTCGTCGCCGCGATAATTTTATATGATAGCCGCCCTCGCATTAGAACCGATGGAAATACGATAACGTCCCCAGCCTGCTTTCCCCCTGCAAAACTGTAAGCAACGTGCCGCTTGCTGTGAATCCGAGTCGGGTCCTGCCGGGCCTAGATATAGGGCAGAAAGCTTAACCTGACTCAAGTCATTCAAGGAAATACTCAAGATGAAGATTGGTGTCCCAAATGAAATACACAAAGACGAGCACCGTGTCGCGATGACACCGGAAACGGCCGGCCGCCTGCAAAAGCTCGGGTATGAATGTGCCATCGAAGCCGGTGCTGGCGCGCGCGCAAAATTCACCGATGACATGTATCGGGATGCCGGGGTTGCTGTCGTCTCGGACACCCGAGAGCTGTGGGCTGAATCCGATATCGTTCTCAAGGTGCGTGCCCCGGAACAGCATACGGGTCTTGGCGTTCATGAGACCGAATTACTGCGTGAGGGCGGAACACTGATCAGCTTCATCTGGCCTGCACAGAATGAAGCCCTGATGGAACAACTGAAGGCGCGCAAGGCGACTGTCCTGGCCATGGACTCCGTGCCAAGAATCTCCAGAGCCCAGAAGCTCGATGCCCTGTCTTCCATGGCCAATATCGCAGGCTACCGTGCGGTCATCGAGGCGTCGAACCATTTCGGACGATTTTTTACCGGCCAGATCACTGCGGCGGGCAAGGTGCCGCCGGCCAAGGTCATGGTCATCGGTGCAGGTGTTGCAGGCCTTGCAGCTGTCGGCACTGCAAACGGACTTGGCGCAATCGTGCGGGCATTTGACACACGTCCAGAAGTCAAGCAGCAGGTTGAAAGCATGGGCGCACAGTTTCTCGAGCTTGATTTTGAAGAGGAAGAAAGCGGTGGCACCGCAGGTGGTTATGCCAAAGTCATGAGCAAGGAGTTCATAGAGGCCGAGATGGCCCTGTTTCGGGAGCAGGCAAAAGAAGTTGACATCATCATCACGACGGCACTGATCCCGGGCAAACCGGCTCCAAAACTGATCCTTGAAGACATGGTTGAGATGATGAAGGAAGGCAGCGTCGTGGTTGACCTCGCCGCCGAGCAGGGAGGTAACTGTGAACTGACCAGCCCGGGAGAGGTTGTAATCAAACATGGCGTGACGCTGATCGGCTACATGGACCTGCCAAGCCGTCTGCCGACCCAGTCCAGCCAGCTGTACGGCTCCAACCTGTGCCATCTGCTCAGTGACATGACACCTGAAAAGGATGGCAACCTCGTCGTAGACATGGAAGACGATGTCATTCGCGGGACCACGGTGGTCCACCAGGGAGAGATCACATGGCCGCCACCACCCATCTCTGTTTCTGCTGCTCCGGCTAAAGCAGCGGCGGCACCGGCTCCCGTTGTTGAAGAACCGGTCAGGAAAAAAAGCGGGATCAAGTTTGCCGTCACCCTGCTTGTCGCGGCACTTGCTCTATGGGGTCTGGGCAATTCTGCCCCTCCGGAATTCATGCAACATTTCACCGTGTTTGTACTGTCCTGCTTCATTGGATACTGGGTGGTCTGGAACGTCACCCCTGCACTGCATACACCATTGATGAGTGTTACGAATGCGATCAGCAGCGTGATCATCATTGGCGCACTGCTGCAGATTGGAAGCAGCAGTGGCGTGATCGTAGTTCTGGCGACGATCTCCGTGCTGATTGCCTCGATCAACATCGGTGGTGGATTTTTCGTTACGCAGCGCATGCTGCAGATGTTTCGTAAAGAAGAATAAGGGAGAGCAATTTCATGAACCCACAACTTTTGACAGCCTCGTACCTCGCAGCGGGTGCTCTCTTTATTCTGAGTCTGAACGGCCTGAGCCATCAGGAGTCTGCACGGCGCGGCAATCTCTGCGGTATGCTCGGCATGGCAATCGCCGTGGTGGCAACCATACTGAGCGGGCAGGTCGGCGGCTTCGAAAAACTTCTTCCCGCCATGATTATCGGCGGGCTGATCGGCGCATTCATCGCCTCACGTGTGGAGATGACACAAATGCCAGAACTGGTCGCCATCCTGCACAGTTTCGTGGGACTGGCAGCCGTACTGGTCGGTGTTTCCAGCTACCTGGACCCCAACGCACATTTTCAGGGTGCCGAAAAGATCATCCATGAGGTGGAGGTCTTCGTGGGTGTCTTCATTGGCGCGATCACCTTCACTGGATCGGTCATTGCCTTCGGGAAACTGAAAGGCAGCATCAGTGGCAAACCCCTGATGCTGCCGGGACGGCACTGGATGAATCTGGTGGCCTTGCTGGCCTGCATCTATTTTGGGTATGTATTCCTCGGATCAGACTCCCATGCGGCAGGCCTTGTCCCGCTGCTGATCATGACGTTCATTGCATTTGCCATTGGCGTGCACCTGATCATGGCCATTGGTGGCGCTGACATGCCGGTGGTCGTCTCGATGCTGAACAGCTACTCGGGATGGGCGGCGGCGGCTACCGGCTTCATGCTGGGCAATACCGCCCTGATCATCGTCGGCTCACTGGTCGGCTCCAGTGGTGCAATCCTGAGCTACATCATGTGCCGTGCGATGAACCGAAAATTCCTGAGTGTAATCCTTGGAGGCTTTGGCACTTCTTCTGGAACCGCTGTCGAAACTGAAGAAGGCGAGGTCACCCCAACAAGTGCTGAGGAAGTCGCATCCCTGCTGAAGGATGCCAGTAATGTGATCTTCGTGCCGGGGTACGGAATGGCCGTAGCGCAGGCGCAGAACACGGTCAGCGAAATCACCAAATATCTGAGAGCCAAGGGCGTGAATGTACGGTTTGGAATACATCCTGTTGCAGGGCGCTTGCCAGGCCACATGAACGTGCTGCTTGCAGAGGCCAAGGTTCCGTACGACATCGTGCTGGAGATGGATGAACTCAACGAAGACTTTCCTGAGACCGACGTGTCTCTGGTGATCGGGGCGAACGACATCGTCAATCCCAGTGCACAAACGGACCCGAACAGTCCGATTGCAGGAATGCCGGTACTTGAGGTGTGGAAGGCAAAAACCTGTGTGGTTCTCAAGCGGAGCATGGCTTCAGGATACGCCGGGGTGGATAACCCGCTGTTTTTCCATGACAACACAGAGATGTTGTTCGGGGATGCCAGGGAAAGCATGGATGCAGTCTTCCAGCACCTTGGCTAGCGCCTGCTGTTTTCTTTGCCGGGCGGCCCAGGTAACCTGCAGCTAAAGGGATCGACGCCAGCAACACCGATCAGATTCCCGTGCTACGGCACTAGGCCAGAACGGTCATTAGTGCCCTAGCTCTTGCAGCAAGGCACCGGAAATCGCTTAGCAACCATCACCACGTGATGCGCACACGCTGACCAACGGTTGCTGCGGGGAGACCTTCAATGAGGATGGTGATTTCTGCCAAACCTGACCTGGCATCGTAATCAACCACTTTGACATTTCCAGAATGGGCCTTGCCCGCGATGCTGGTGCTTATGCCACTGCCTATATCCAGCCCCACGACTTGTTCTGGGTTCAGTGACATGGCGGCCACCAATTGGCCGCCAGCCACGCTAACCAAAGGGGTGGCCTGCAAACGGTTGATGACCGTTTGTCCAATCACCACATGATTTTTCAGAACGATGAGATCGAAGGGGGCTTTCAGTTCAGTGTACTCAAGATCCAGTTCTGCCTGATCAACGTCGGCCCTGGCCTCCAGATAACGTGCATCTTTTTCGGCAAAATCAATTTTCGCCTGATCCAGCTCCACTTCAGATAGGACCATACGTTCATACAATTCCTCAGCACGTTGCAACTCATTCCTGGCTTCATCACGACTAGGGGCAAACTGCGCCATGCGAGATTTTGCAGATTGCAGCCGATACTGAAAAGGCCGTTTGTCCAGTGATAGTAGGACAGTGCCTCTGGTAACTTTCTGTCCCGGGACGACGTTTATTGCTTCAACCACCCCGGATACTGGTAAGGATAATGCAGTTTTCTGCTCCCACTGCAACACGCCATCCGCCTCACCAGCTGCTTGCGCCATCGATGCCATTGTCACCAAGACCAGCAGCAGTAAACAAGTAACCACTTTATTGCACATGTTCTTTTGCTTGTTGGCCATCCTGTGGCTGGAAATCTGTCTTTTCAGTGACCGCACCCCAGTTCATTGAATCTTCTTCACCAATCAGGTGGTTTAGCTGCGCCAGCAAAAGGGTCATTTGAAAGGTTTGCCTGACATCACGTAATTGGGATTCGGATATCTGGATCATTGCATCTCCAAGGTCCGTCTCCACTTCCAGTTCGTACAGTGCCCTGGAACGATCCATGTACAGTTCGCGATAGCTGGAAAATACATCGCTTGCCTGCCGCTGTGCTTCAAGCAGGGCAAACGCTTCCATCATATCCCAGATCTTTTGACGTATATCCAGCTCAAGTTGCCGGCGTTGATAAAGAATTTGGTTCACCTTGAGTTGTGCTTTGCTGATGGCTACATCACTCTGACCGCCACTGAAGAGCGGCCACGTCATTTGCAGTCCGGCCCGCCACTTGTCATGGCTGCCCAGTTCTCTCGAATATTCACTGCGCTCAATCACAGCAGAAACATCGGGGCGGTAGGGCGCGCGTGCGGCTTCCACTTCTGCTCTTGCCGATAGCAATTCAGAATCAAGGGCAGCCAGTTGACGATTATTTTTCAGGGCTTTTTCGACCAGTATACCGAACTCCAGCAGTGTACGATTATGGACATCGAGTTGGGGCGGGGTTAACACCGAGGGCTGCTGTCCAGGCCGATTGAGTGCCAATGCCAGGGCCTGTCGCGTGCTGCTTGCCCGTCCCCTGCTTTCAACCATGCGCAGACGCGCTTGCTGGTATTCGTTATCCAGCTCCAGCAATTCCACATCGGAAATCTTGCCTAGCTCATGCCTGTCCTGTCCGTCTTCAAAACGTACGTACCTGACAGACATACTTTCATTGTCGCGGGAGGCTTCAATGTCGGCGAGTATGACGTCAAAAAACTTCTGCATCACCGTGATGGTGTACAGGCTGCGGTTTTCCGCAATCCGCAGTTTGGCCGCTTTTCGGCTTTGCTCAGCTGATTCGGCCAGTGAACCGCTGTAACCACCGTCATACAATGGCTTGCTCACCACCAGACGCAGGCCATGATCGTCATGGTCCCCAACATCAAAGCGTGAACTCCCGGCCTCATACCAGTGCATCCTGCCGACCAGATCGACATTCAGGCTGTTATGCTCCCGAGCCTCGTTCGCGGTGTTTTTAGCCCGCTCCAGCAACAGCTTGTCCTGTAGCAGCATGGGATGCTGCTCGTCGATAAGTGTGATGGCCTGTTGCAGGCTCAAGGGATCCGGAACAGGCTGGGTGTCTGCCGCATACGAGAATCCGCCCGCCAGTACTGCATAGGTCAGCGTCATGGACAATACGCAGCTTCTGCATCGATACATGCACCATCCCTCAATGAATGTATGACAAGGCTGGTGAGAGTCTGTCAGCTTTCCGCCAACTCCTCTTTCCTTCCCCGTTTATAACGGGTGAAGCTGGTATTTTTGTAATGCCCATCGGCGACATAGTCGGCCAGCCACATGAACTCTTGCACGCTTTTTGTTGCACCGATATAACGCGCAATCCGGTTTCCTTCCAGATCAAAAAAGGTAAACACGGGAGTGGCTCTAACGCGCTGTACTTTTTCCGCATATTCCTTTTGCGTCGTATCGTTGCCCTCAAAATCTACAATCTCAATATCCCCCTCAATATCGTGGGAGAGCAGTATGAATCTTTCCCGGTAGTATTCCTGGACTTCGGGTTGATTCATGATCGTGTCTTTCATACGGTGGCAAAATGGACATTCGTCCATTTCAAAAAATACCATAACACCTTTTTTTCCCTGCTCCCGGGCATTCTCCAGTTCTTCCGAGTAGTCCCCGAAAGACAGATCGAAAAAATACTGGTATGGATCACGAGGAGCTTCCGCATATGCGGCGAACAGCGATGCCCACAGCAGGACACTCGTTACGCAAGTCAGGAATTTCATGTGTTTCATGCTCGCTCCATCCGGCAAATAACCGGCTACTCGGCGACATCCTGGGCAAAAAGCATTCTTCAGTCTCGATTTCTGCTACCGGCCCGTCCCGTGCTTAAACAAATCGGGCATCTGGAGAAATTACAGTTGCTGGCAATCCCTTCAGGACCAACGCCCCAGATATCTCCGGGTCTTCTTCCCTATATAATAACTCATGATCAGTCCTAAAGCCGTTCGCCGATTTAGTCGAGAGCGGTGACAATGGGTTTTTTCATGGTTGGAACCCCTAAAAATCAATTACTCCCTCAGCAGGAGCAATTGCTAGGGGTTGAAACCGGGGAGTTTCCCGGTATCGAACAGGATTGCGAGCCTTGGCTGCCCACTAACCAGTTGGATTAATTGGTCGGAGTGAGAGGATTTGAACCTCCGACCCCTGCCTCCCGAAGACAGTGCTCTACCAAGCTGAGCTACACTCCGCTACCGAGCCGCATAAGGCACTCGATCTTTTAAAATATCAGGTTCCTGTCCCAGTGTAACGCCATAGCCTTTTGAATCTCGGAAAAAGTGCTGTGTCACCGACCGCCATTTCCTAGGATGTCCGGGAAATCGCAAAGCTGGTCAAGTCCGTCAGTGCCCTCCGGTACTCGTTATCCGGCAGCTTTTCGATATGTTGCCGTGCGATCAGGGCTTGCTGCTCGGCTGCTTTCAGCGTGTGCTCAATTGCACCGGTCTCCACGATCGCAGTCATGACTTCCTGCATGTGCAACCTGCCACCCTGAATGATGGCCTCACGGATCAAATCGGCAGTGTCCCTGTCACTGTTTTTGAGTGCATGGATCAGTGGCAGCGTGGGCTTGCCCTCGGTCAGATCATCGCCCAGATTCTTTCCCATTTCCTCGGGTGAGGACTGGTAATCGAGGACATCGTCCTTGAGCTGGAAGGCTGTACCCAGGTGTACCCCGTAATTCGCACAAGCCTCTTCGATTTCCTGCGATTGTCCTGCCAAAACAGCTCCGAGCTGGCATGCAGCCTCAAACAGTTTTGCCGTTTTGGACTGGATCACAACCATGTAGTGTTCTTCCGATGAGTCTGGATCATTGGAGTTCAGAAGCTGCATGACCTCACCTTCGGCAATGGTGTTGGAGGCGCGCGCGAGAATTTCCATGACGCGCATCTCGCCCACCTCCACCATCATTTCAAACGAACGTGAAAACAGGAAATCGCCCACCAGTATGCTGGATTCATTGCCCCAGATGAGATTGGCAGTTTCGTGACCACGCCGCATGCTCGAACTGTCCACAACGTCATCGTGCAACAGGGTCGCGGTATGGATAAATTCGGTGATGGCGGCAACCAGCAGGTGCTTTTCACCCGTGTAGCTGCAGGCGCGGGCACTCAGCAGGGCGAGCAGCGGGCGAATCCGCTTGCCGCCACTCTCTAGGATATAGTTGATGATCTGGCAGATCAGGGTGATATCGGAATGCAGGTATCGCCGAATTACGTTATTCACGCCTTCCATGTCATCGGCCACCAGGGCCTGTACCTGCTTGAAGTCCATAGCCGGGCATTTTACCCTGTTCTCATGCGGGTCGGTGCGGATTTTGGAACCGGCCTGACTGCAAAATTGTTTTGTTTGACCCCTGCCAGACCTCCCGCTAGAATTGCGCCTCTTTGCAACCCATTCCCGGAGTGCTCCAGGTGTATGCCGTGATTGCCACAGGTGGCAAACAGTACCTTGTCCATAAAGGAGACCAGATCAAGATTGAAACGCTGGATCTGGACCCGGGCAATAAAGTCGAGTTTGATCAGGTGCTGCTGCTGGCCGACGGAGACGACGTGTCCATTGGCACACCATACATTGAAGGTGGTAAAGTCACTGCCGAGGTTCAGCACAATGCCCGGGCCAAGAAGATTGATATCATCAAGTTCAAGCGCAGAAAGCATCACATGAGGCGAATGGGCCACAGACAGCACTACACTCAGGTTAAAATTACAGACATTTCAAAGTAGAGGTCGATCATGGCGCACAAGAAAGCTGGAGGCAGCACCCGCAACGGACGTGACTCGAAGTCCAAACGTCTCGGCGTGAAATGCTTCGGGGGACAGCAGGTACATGCAGGCAGCATCATCGTGCGCCAGCGTGGCACCCGCTTTCATGCCGGTGAAAATGTCGGCCGGGGAAAAGATGACACCCTGTTTGCAAAAGAGAATGGACAGGTGGTGTTTGAAACCAAAGGGCCACGAAACAAGAAGTTTGTGCGTGTTGATACCGTACACTGACCTACCCCGCCAACCGATTTGATGTGAAGCCCCGCAAGTCGGGGCTTTTTTGACTCCGGACACAAAAGATCATGAAGTTTGTTGACGAAACGACAATACATGTACAGGCCGGTCATGGGGGAAACGGCTGTCTGAGTTTCCGGCGCGAACGCTCCATACCGCTTGGGGGACCGGATGGTGGCGACGGTGGCGACGGTGGCAGTGTCTATCTGGTTGCAGATGAGAGCTTGAATACGCTTGCTGATTTTCGGCACGTGCGTTCTTTCAAGGCTGAACGTGGACAGGATGGCATGGGCAAGAACCGTACAGGCCGGTCAGGCAAGGAAAAGGCTATCCGGGTGCCCACCGGCACCCTGGTAAAGGATGCCCAGACCCATGAGGTCATAGGCGATCTGACAAGGCATGGTGAACGCCTGCTGGTTGCCAGCGGTGGAGTGCACGGGCTTGGGAATACGCGCTTCAAAAGCTCGACCCGGCGCGCACCTCGAGAAACAACCCCGGGCAAACCTGGCGAGGAACGTGATCTGTACCTGGAGCTCAAGCTGCTGGCCGATGTAGGCCTGCTGGGGCTGCCCAACGCCGGCAAGTCCTCCTTGCTGCGCGCCCTGTCCTCGGCTTCCCCGAAGGTTGCCGACTATCCGTTCACCACGCTTTATCCCAACCTGGGCGTTGTGTACGTCGCACCGCAGCAAAGTTTCGTGGTCGCGGATATCCCCGGACTGATTGAGGGGGCGGCCGAAGGGGTCGGGCTGGGAGCCCAGTTCCTGCGGCATCTTTCGCGGACCGGCTTGCTGCTGCACATGCTTGAGTTGTACCCGGCTCAAGCACAGGGTGACCCCTGCAAGGATTATTTTTCGGTAACCAATGAACTGAACCGGTATGACGCACATCTGGCAGCCAAGGATCGATGGCTGGTATTCAACAAGACCGATCTGTTCGACTCCGAGGACTGCGAGCAGCTGATCCAAGACTATGTGACGAGACTGGAATGGCAGGGACCCGTGTTTGCCATATCGGCACTCAGCCAGTCAGGCACCCGGGAATTGACAAAAAGCATTTATACTTATCTGCATGAACAGCAAGCGTAACCAGGCTATCTCCGGCAAACGCTGGGTAGTCAAGGTCGGGAGTTCCTTGGTTACCGAGGACGGTCATGGCCTGAACATGGAGGCCATCTCCGGGCTGGCTTCACAAATTGCCTCCCTGGTAAATTCAGGCAAGGAAGTGATTTTGACCTCTTCCGGTGCCATCGCAGAAGGCATGAACCGGCTGTCCTGGCAAAAGCGCCCGCGTGCAATCTACGAGTTGCAGGCGGCTGCCGCAGTCGGCCAGATGGGGCTAGTTCAGGCGTACGAATCCTGTTTGCAGCAACACAACCTGCACAGCGCCCAGGTGTTGCTCACGCACGCCGACCTGCAAAACCGCAAGCGATACCTGAACGCACGCACCACATTGCGCAAGCTGCTGGAGATGAAAACCGTTCCTGTAGTCAACGAAAATGACACTGTGGCGACCGACGAAATCAAGTTCGGAGACAACGATACGCTGGCGGCCCTCGTCAGCAACCTGATTGAGGCCAGTCTCCTGATTATCTTGACCGATCAGGAAGGTATCTATGAAACCCCTCCTGGTGAGCAGTCCAGTGGCCCTTTGATTAACGAAATCTCCGCCAACGACCCGTTGCTGGACCGTGCCGCCGGCCCCAGTGCCAGACAGACCGGACGTGGCGGCATGCTCACCAAGGTTTCGGCAGCACGGATTGCCGCTCGTGCCGGGGCTGCGACCATCGTTGCCTCCGGGAAAACACCGGACATCCTGAGCAAAATTTCAAAAGACATTCCGTGCGGTTCGCTGCTGTTGCCGGACGCTGAACCCCTGGTCGCACGCAAACAGTGGATCGCAAACCAATTGTATACCCGCGGAGAGCTGCTGCTGGATGACGGTGCCAGTGCCGTGATCTGCAAGTCCGGGAAAAGCCTGCTCGCCATCGGGGTTGAAGATGTCAAAGGGAATTTCGAACGCGGAGAAGTGGTCAGCTGCCTCAATCGCAACGGGCAGGAGATTGCGCGCGGCCTCGCCAACTATTCCTCTGAGGAGGCACGCAAACTTCAAGGAAGACTCAGCACGGAAATAGAAGCCGTGCTGGGCTACGTGGACGCACCGGAACTGATTCACCGGGACAATCTGGTGATTCTTTAGTGGACAGGAGGATGCAGCACCCAGCGGTGCCAGGTTACATGGCTTTGATGCGTGCGTTCAGACGGCTTTTATGACGGGCAGCCTTATTGGCGTGGATCAGTTTTTTACCTACCGCCGAGTCAATGCTGGGCTGAGCCAGCTTGTATGCGGCTTCCGCGGCAGCCTTGTCCCCTGCATGAATCGATTTGACCACCGCTTTGATTCGGGTGCGCAACTTTGTGCGTTGACTTACATTGTGCTGGCGGTGCTTGACCGCCTGACGTGCACGCTTTCTCGCTGAGGGGGAGTTGGCCAATGTGTGATCGCTTTGCTGCTTGGATTCTGCGTTTGGGCTGCGAACTATGGTAGTAAGATAAATAAATGTCAACCCCTCGTCCCTAGACCAGCACTCCAAATACAGAATGGCTGAACACCGAGCTTTGTTCAAATCCACCGCCGTCACCGGAGGAATCACGGCTGTCTCAAGAGTTTTCGGATATCTCAGGGATGCCGTGATCTTCATCTTCCTGGGTGCAACCGGCGGCACCGATGCTTTTTTCGTGGCCTTCCGTATCCCGAATTTCCTGCGCCGTCTTTTTGCCGAAGGTGCTTTTTCGCAGGCGTTCGTGCCGGTCCTGTCTGAGTACAAGGAACAGCGTTCGCAAGCGGAACTGCAGGCACTGATCAATCATGTGGCCGGGACCCTCAGTGTAATCCTTTTCCTGGTCAGTGTTCTGGGGGTGGTGCTGGCACCTGCCCTGATATACATCTTCGCCCCGGGTTTTATCAGCGACAGCACCCGCTTCGATCTTGCCACACAGATGCTGCGCATTACCTTCCCGTACATACTGTTCATCTCGCTGACCGCGCTGTCGGCCAGTATCCTGAACACCTTCAACCGGTTTGCCGTGCCGGCTTTCACGCCCGTATTCTTGAACCTGTCACTGATTGCCGCGACCCTGTGGCTGGCCCCTGAAATGGAACAGCCCGTAGTTGCACTGGCATGGGGTGTATTCGTTGCTGGTATCGTCCAGCTGGCTTTCCAGCTTCCCTTCTTATCGGCACTGGGCGTGCTACCGAAGGTGTCGCTGCATGGCGCCAAAGAAGGCGTGCAAAAAATCATGCGGCTGATGCTGCCAGCCATTTTCGGTTCGTCCGTGGTGCAGATCAATCTGCTGATCAACACCCTGATCGCTTCATTCCTTGCGGTCGGCAGCATCAGCTGGCTGTACATCTCGGACCGCTTTGTGGAACTCCCGCTGGCGATTTTCGGCGTGGCCATGGCCACCATCATCCTGCCGCGCCTGTCCAAGCAGTATGTCAACCGCGATACCCAGGAGTTCAACACGACGCTGGACTGGGCGTTGCGGCTTTCCGTGTTCATCTCGGTTCCCGCCACAGTCGGTCTGATCCTGCTGGCCAGCCCGATTCTGACATCGCTGATCCAGTACCGGGAATTTACAGCCATGGACACCCTGATGGCTTCAACCAGCCTGAAAGCCTATGCCCTGGGCCTGCCGGCGTTTATCCTGATCAAGGTGCTGGCCCCTGGGTTTTATTCACGCCAAGATACCAAGACCCCTGTGAAAATCGGGGTAATTGCCATGGCCGTCAATATCGTCCTGAATCTCGCCTTCGTCTGGATCTGGCTGCAGTGGGATCTGGCAGCCCCGCACGCGGCCCTGGCGCTGGCCACCTCACTGGCCGCCTACCTCAATGCAGCGCTGCTGTTCTACAGGCTGAGAGGCTCGGCAGCCTTGGTATTGCCGGCGGGCTGGAGCAAGTACCTGGTCCAGGTCGTGGGAGCCACAACCGCGATGGGAATTGCACTTGTGTGGATCTTGCCCGAGGCTCATCAGTGGCTGAACTGGGACGTGGGCAAACGCATTATTGCCTTGCTGGGCTTTATGCTATCAGGGCTTGTGCTGTATATTGGCGCGCTGGCCTTGCTGGGGGTGCGCAGAAATTCTTTTGTGCTGCAACAGTAGGCACCGAGGCGGTTTCATGAACGGGTCTTTGATTTTATGCAGTTAACGAGATACCTCAGTACTGGAACAGGCCGTCCTGTGGCATCCGTGGCGACCATCGGCAACTTCGACGGCGTGCACCGGGGCCACCAGGCCGTTTTGAAAAAATTGCTATCGCAAAGCCAGGCGCTCGGGCTGCCTTCCATGGTCATCGCCTTCGAGCCATCGGCCAAAGAGTTTTTCCTGCGCAGTCAGGCCCCGGCGAGACTGACCAACTTCAGGGAAAAATTCAGCCTGCTCCAGGATTTCGGGATCGACCGTTTCGTATGCCTTTCCTTTAACCGAACGCTGGCCAACATGCCGCCCGAGACCTTTGTCAGAAATGTCCTGGTCTCAGGTCTGAGCATCAAGCACCTGACGGTCGGCGATGATTTCCGTTTCGGGAAAGACCGCAAGGGCGATTACTCCATGCTCACGCGTATGGGAAACGAGCTGGGCTTCAGCGTCGAGAACACCGAGGGCTTCGTGGTCAATGACGAACGTGTCAGCAGTTCTTCCATCCGCGACTACCTTGCCAACGGCAGGCTGGATCTTGCAGAACAGCTGCTTGGACGCATGTACAGCATGTCCGGACGGGTTGTTCACGGGGACCACCGGGGACAAGACATCGGTTTCCCAACGGCCAATATCCCGATCAAACGCAGGTTTTCGCCAATCAGTGGCGTTTTCGCAACCAAGGTGAGGATCGAGCATGACACCGAGGCCCTGGGGGTGACCAACGTGGGGTATCGGCCTACGGTCGCCGGTACACGTACCCAGATCGAAGTCCATCTGTTCAATTTCTCGCAAATGCTTTATGGAAAACACCTCACGGTATTTTTCAGCAAGAAAATCCGGGAGGAGCAAAAATTCAATTCACTCGAAGAGTTGAAGAACCAGATTCGTGTTGATGCCGAAACTGCAAAAGAGCATTTCAAGATCGCTGCCTGAAGCCTGCAAATGAGCGACTACAAAGACACCCTGAACCTGCCCAAAACCTCTTTTCCCATGAAGGGCAACCTTGCACAGCGCGAGCCCCAGATCGCAAGGGAGTGGGAAGACAGGGACGTATACCAGCAAATCAGAGAAGCGCGAAAGGGTGCGCAGACATTCATCCTGCACGACGGCCCTCCGTATGCGAACGGCGATATCCACATCGGCCATGCGGTCAACAAGATCCTCAAAGATATCATCGTGAAAAGCAAAACCCTGGCGGGGTACGACGCGCCTTACGTACCGGGTTGGGACTGTCACGGCTTGCCCATTGAACACCAGGTCCAGAAAAAAATTGGCAAGGCGGGAACCCGGAAAAGCCATAGCGAATTCCGTGCTGCCTGCCGCGACTTCGCCAGCAAGCAGATTGCCAAGCAACGCGAGGATTTCAAACGGCTTGGAATTTTTGGCGAGTGGAACAAACCCTACCTCACCATGGATTTCGGTGTTGAAGCCGATATCGTGCGTTCCCTCGGCAAACTGTATGCAAAAGGCCACGTCGTTCGCGGCTTCAAGCCAGTCTACTGGAACGTGGTGGATGCCTCGGCACTGGCAGAAACCGAGGTGGAATACCATGAGAAAACCTCGCCAGCCATCGATGTGCGTTTCAGCATCGTTGACGAGAGAGCGCTGGAGCAAAGACTTGGCACGCTCACCGGCAAAGGATCGCTTTCAGTGGCCATCTGGACGACGACTCCGTGGACCCTGCCTGCCAACCAGGCCGTGTGTGTCAATCCCGAACTGGATTACGTCGTGGCGGAGTTCGAGGGCAACTGCGGCCGGGAACGCGTGTTGCTGGCAGAGGCACTGCTGGATGCCTGCATGCAGCGTTATGGCGTCGAGGACCATGCCGTGGTGGGCCGCGCCAAGGGCAAACAACTCGAGCACCTGCAATTGCAGCACCCGTTCTATGACAAGACCGTACCTGTCATCCTGGGAGACCATGTCACGGTCGAAACAGGCACGGGGGCGGTGCATACGGCACCCGACCATGGGGTTGAGGATTTTGAAGTTGGCAAGGCATATGCCATGGGGACTCTCAACCTGGTGGATGATCATGGAACATTCAAAGACCATACCGGCCTGTTTGCAGGAGACCATGTCTTCAAGGTGGACCCGAAAATCATTGATGCCTTGACCGACAGAGGGAAACTGCTGCACGGTGCCGACCTGCACCACAGCCTGCCACATTGCTGGCGCACCAAGGTGCCACTGATCTATCGTGCAACGCCACAATGGTTCATCAGCATGCATGCCAAGGATCTGCTGAAAACCGCCAGTGAACAGATCGAGCAGGTGCGCTGGATCCCCGAGTGGGGCAAGGCGCGCATCACCGCGATGCTGGCCAGCAGTCCGGACTGGTGTATCTCTAGGCAGCGCACCTGGGGTGTCCCGATTGCCTTTTTCATACACAGGACTACGGAAGAACCCCATCCCGATACCGTACAGCTGATCGAAAAGGTGGCACAGAAAATCGAACAGCAGGGCATGGATGCCTGGTATGAACTGGACGCGAAAGAACTGTTGGGCGATGACAGCGAATCCTACAAGAAGGTCACCGACACCCTGGACGTGTGGTTTGATTCCGGCGTGACACATTTTGCAGTGGCCCAGAAAAGACTGGGGATTGACCTTGAAAACCAGAAACGCGCCAGCCTGTATCTCGAAGGCTCGGACCAGCATCGCGGCTGGTTCCAGTCTTCCCTGAAAACCGCGGTGGCCATGCACGGAATTGCACCCTACGAACAGGTGCTGACACACGGGTTTACCGTCGACGCCGAAGGCAAGAAAATGTCGAAATCCCTCGGCAATGTCGTCACACCCCAGAAAATCTGTAACGCGCTGGGTGCCGACATATTGCGTCTTTGGGTGGCCGCCACCGACTACGGCGCCGAACTCAACGTGTCCGACGAGATACTGAGCCGTACCTCGGATGCCTACCGGCGCATCCGCAACACGACCCGTTACCTGTTATCCAACCTGAACGGTTTCGATCCGGCGCACGATTGTGTGCAGGCCCGGGACATGGTAGCCCTGGACTACTGGATCGCGTACAAAACCCGGCAACTCCAAGACCAGATCATCGACTACTACGATCGCTACCAGTTTCACAGAATCTACACCCTGGTTCACAACTTCTGCGTACTGGAGCTCGGCAGCGACTATCTCGATATCGTGAAGGACCGGCAATACACCATGCAGACGGACAGCCGGGCCCGCAGGTCGGCACAGACGGCCATGTTCCATATTGCCGAGGCGCTGATTCGCTGGATTGCACCGATCCTGAGCTTTACTGCGGAGGAAGCCTGGCGGCAACTGCCCGGTCCCCGCACGGACCCGGTTTTTGTGCAGACCTGGTACGATCTCGATGATTTCAGCACCCCGGGTGAGGTAGCCGATGCGGACTGGAAGGGCATACTTGAGGTGCGTAAGCACATCGGCAAGCAGCTGGAGACACTCCGCAATGAAAAAGTCATCGGCTCGTCACTGGATGCAGAGGTGGACATCTGGGGCGCGCCCGATTGCCTTTTCAAGATCAAAAACGATGAACTCCGCTTCGTTTTCATCACATCCAGTGCCCGGCTCATCCAGGATGGAGAGGCGCCCGAAACGGCCACCAGGGTATCGGATGCCCATGGCAACGAGTACTTCATCCAATTGCAAAAATCACCTCACCCGAAGTGCATTCGCTGCTGGCATTACCGTGAGGATGTAGGACAGGATCCGCAACACCCGGAAATCTGTGCGCGCTGTGTAAGCAATTTGCCCGGCGGTACAGGCGAGTCACGTTCCTATGCTTAAATGGCTCTGGCTGAGCTTGTTGGTCATCCTTGCCGATCAGTTCAGCAAGCAGGCCGCCTTGCAGTTTCTGGTCCAGTACGAGCCCGTGGCCCTGTTGCCCTATTTCAATCTTTCACTGACGTTCAATGAGGGGGCTGCGTTCAGCTTTCTCAGCCAGGCCGGAGGCTGGCAACGCTGGTTCCTGTCCGTGCTGGCCATAGCGATCAGTGTCTTCATCCTGGTCTGGCTAAAAACGCTGGATGCACGAGAGAAATCCATGGCCTGCGGGCTTGCGCTGGTACTGGGAGGCGCGATCGGCAATGTGATCGATCGCATCCTGTACGGGAAAGTCACAGACTTTATTGACTGGTACTACCACTCCAGTGATGCCTGCCTGCCTTTTTTCTATCGCCTGAACGAAGCGACCTGTCACTGGCCGACATTCAATCTTGCCGACTCGGCAATTTTCCTGGGAGTTGTGATTATCCTGCTGCAGACCCTGTTTCAAAAGCAGCCGGCGTAGCCGGGGGACCCGTCAACTGCGAAGCAAGGCGGCTTCCACCTCGTCACGTTTTTCGGAACCGGCCAGACAGGCTATGATCTCCAGGGCAAAGTCCATTGCAGTCCCTGGACCGCGGGAGGTCAGGATGTTGCCGTCCTGCTGCACAGCCGCATCCGTAATCTGGGTGTTCCCCAGAGAAAGCGGGTCCAGTACTCCGGGATAGGCGGTCGCCTTTTTGTGATCCAGCAGGCCGCTGCTTGCCAGCACCTTCGGAGCAGCGCAGATCGCACCGATGGGACGGTCGTTCTCAGCAGTGCGCTGCAGGATTTTGTGGATGCGGTCATCGGCATCCAGATGGTCGGCACCGGGCAGTCCACCAGGCAAGACCACCATGTCAAAATCCTGCTCCAGAACCTCGTCCACCGAGGTGTCGGCAACCACCCGTGTGCCACGTGATGCAGTGACGGTCTGTCCATTCAGACTGGCCGTAACCACCTCGATTTCTGCACGTCGCAGCAAATCAATGATGGTCACCGCTTCCAGTTCTTCAAACCCCTCGGCAAGTGGAATCAGTACCGTTGCCATATATTCACCCTTTTGACTGATCTTGAAGGTATTTTATTGTATATCCTGTTCGTCGACTTTTGAAAGCTGATCAGCAGCTGGTAGCTGGGCCATGGCCTTCAGGTGCTTGAGCGCTTCATCCAGTTCATAGTCAGTGGAATCGTCTTCGCCGCGCTCGGGGAGAATCACAACCGAAGCGGGATCCTGAAACGGCACCGGAGCCTCGCTCGCATCATCCTGCAAGAGTTCCATGGCTGTGCCGCTCATACCATGATCTTCGGTCTCCTTGTTTTCGGAATCCTCGGCAGGCTTCAACAGAACATCCGGCACGATTCCAGCGTCTTGGATCGAGCGGCCCGAAGGCGTGTAATAGCGAGCCGTGGTCAGTTTCAAGGCAGTGTTATCCTTGAGGGGCAGGATGGTTTGTACAGAGCCCTTTCCAAATGAAGGAACTCCGAGGATCTCGCCACGATTGTGGTCCTGCATGGCCCCTGCAACAATTTCCGAAGCGGATGCCGATCCCTGATTGATCAACACCACCAGCGGAGCACCGTCGAGCAAATCATTGGTGCTCGCAGAGTATTTCAATTCAGAATCACCCGCACGCCCCTTGATATAAACGATCAGGGCATTATCCTGCAAAAAAACATCCGAAACTCCAACCGCACCGGTCAGCAGCCCACCGGGGTTGTTCCGCAAATCAAGCACCAGGCCCTTCAACTCACCCTCGTTCTCCGTTTCCAGGCTTTCAATCGCTTCATGCAGCGCACTCGTGGTCTTGGATTGAAAATTTGAAATCCGCACGTACCCGAAACCTGGCTCCAGCATCCGGCTGCGCACGCTGTGCACGTGAATCATGGCGCGCGTAATGGCCATCTGCAAAGGCATATCTTCCCCTTTTCGCACGATTGTCAGTTCAATCGTCGAGCCGATCTTGCCTCGCATACGCCTGACAGCCTCCGCCAGGTCGAGTCCCTTCACCGACTCGCCGTCGAGCTTGATGATCAGATCACCTGCCTGCACCCCCGCCCGCTGTGCAGGAGTATCATCGATCGGCGCGATCACCTTGATGAAGCCATTTTCCATCCCGACCTCGATGCCAAGCCCTCCAAACTCACCCGTAGTGCCGATCTGAAGATCGCGAAACTGCTCCGCGTCAAGAAAGGAAGAATGCGAGTCAAGACCCGACAGCATGCCGCGGATCGCATTTTTCAAAAGTTCGCCGTCTTCGACCTCGGTCACGTACTCCTTTTTGATCCTTGCATAGACATCCGTGAACGTGCGCAGCTCATCGAGTGGCAGCGAGGCCGCCTTTTCCTTGTCTGCCCACACGGTGTGCATCAGGCTGACGGGCAAGCTCAAGGCGATGCCCAGCACCAGTCCGAAGCCCAAGGAGGGTTTGAATTTCATTGCTGATCTCCGAGGTTTGACCCAGCTTTCCAATCATACCCCGATTTATGAGATGAAAAAGCCCGTTTACAAATGCCCGGATCCCTGCAATCTGCGCTCATTGACAATGCAGGCTCAGCCGGTGTTTCCCGCTGGAGCCGGTTTCTTGCACCAGATTTGAGGATTTACAGGCTTGCCGTGCCTGCGAATCTCGAAATACAGGCCGCTACGGCTTTGCCCACCGCTGTTACCCACGGAGGCTATGCGCTCGCCGGCCTTGACCCATTCGCCCGGACGTTTGTAAAGGCTTTGACTGTGTCCGTACAGACTCATGTATCCATTGCCATGGTCAATGATCATCAGCAGCCCTAGGCCGCGCATCCATTCTGCAAACACTACCCGTCCATGGAAAATGTTGTACACGTCATTGCCGACCCTGCCCGGGATGAACACGCCCTGCCAATACAGTGCGCGGCGGGAAAAATTGCGTCTTTGGCCAAACTGGTTGCTGGGTCGACCGGCCACCGGCCAGAACAGCTTGCCTTTTTCCTTGCGAAAATCCTGGCCCTGGTCGATATGAGGGATATTGATCAAGGCAGCCTGCAGTTCATCCAGAAGTTCCTGGAGCTGTTGGCGACTGATCTCGAGGTTGGCAAGCCGGGCCTGTTCACCGGAAACACGCGCCTTCATGCGCTCAAGCACCAGTTTTCGCTTTGCTTGCTCCTGTCCAATTTCCTGTTTACGGGCTGACAGTACGGATTGTGTGCGGGTAACCGACCTTTCCTGCTCCTCGATTTCATCCTGTACCTGGCCGAGCTCCTGCAGAACCTTTCCGACGGCCTCGATCTCGTGCATGCGGGCATGATGCAGGTAATCGTAGTAAATCAGGGTCCGGCCCAGCGTTCCCGGCTCCTGCTGGTTGAGCAGCAGCTTCAATTTTTCCTGGCCTGCGTACAGATACTCGGACCTCAGCTGTGCATGCAAGACATCGCGATGCCGGGACAACTGCTTATGCAGGTTCCGTTTCCTGGACTCCAGCGCACGAGCCCGTTGCCGGTAATCCTTCAGCGCCGCTTCAGCCTTGCCGAGTTGGCGGTTGAGCTCGCCGATGCGGCGTTCAAACTCGCGCAGTTCTGCTTCCAGCGCACCTGCCTCTCCACGGTGTTTCTCCATCCTGAGCTGGCTGGCTTGAATCTGGCTGTGGACCCGGGCCAGTTTTTGCTCCACCTCCTGTTGTGAGGGTGTCGCAGACAGCGGCGTGGTGGATGCTGTCATGCAGACCAGCAGCACAGCAGGCCAGCCGCGCAAATTAAGGACATTTTTCAGCAGCATGCCCGTCCCTGATTCAAGGGTTCCATTAATGTATTAGACATTTATAATATTAGCTTATACTATATATCCATAAGTAAATTTGGAAGCAGTATCCTACTGAACCCGCATCGTGAGCGTCAGCGCTGAAGAACTCGTCCATCGGGAAAAAGACATCGAGCAAGCCTCTAGGTCGCTCAAGGCCATGTCGCATCCATTGCGGCTGAAAATCCTTTGTGTCCTGGGTAAACGCGAGATCAGCGTACAGGAAATCGTCAGCAGTGTAGGCACATCCCAGAGTAACATATCGCAGCATTTGGCCATCTTGCGTGATAAAGGTATATTGGCGACCCGGAAAGATGCCAACCGCGTCTACTACCGTGTAGAAGATGAGCGAACGCTGAAGTTGATTGAAATGATGCAGCAGGTATTTTGCTCGGTTCAACACCCCTGAGCATCAAGCCTGCAATGCCGCGTTCATTTAGACGGGTATTCCAAACAACGGTCAACGATTCGGTTGCGACAACCCGACAAACACTGGTATGGAAGAGTTTACAGATTTTGCAGTCAGGAATTATCACCTGTTCCTTGCCCTAGCGGTCGTGCTGGGCATGATCCTCTGGGTCGAGATCAGGCGCGCGACCAAGGGGTTTAAGGAAATCACTCCCGCGGAAGCGGTCACCCTGATCAACCGGGAAGATGCACTCGTGCTGGATGTGCGCGAGGCCAATGAATTAGGCCAGGGCAGTATCATCAACGCCAAACACGTAGCCCTGAGCGTGCTCAAGCAAAAAGTGGATGACTTTGCCAAAAACAAAGATCAGCCCGTGCTGGTTTTTTGCAAAACGGGACTGCGATCATCGCAGGCCTGCAAGGTCCTGACGGGACACAGCTACACCAAGGTGTTCGGCCTGAAGGGCGGCATCACAGCCTGGATGAACGATCAACTTCCGGTGGTTAAAAAATGAATACAAGCAAGGTTGTCATCTATTCCGGCCATCGCTGCGCATACTGCAATGCGGCAAAGCGCTTGCTCGATAGCAAGAATGTCGACTACACGGAAATCAATGTCGATGAAGACCCGGCCCGGCGCGATGAGATGATAAGCCGTACGCAACGCCAGACGGTGCCGCAGATCTTTATCAACGAACAGCATGTAGGCGGCTTTGACGATCTCTCCGAACTCAACCAGTCAGGCGGGCTGGATGAGTTGCTGGCCTCATGAAGAATTCCATTGACATCACCGGATGATGTGAAATCCTTTTTGATCTCATGACCGCGGAAACGGATCAAAAATTCGAGATTCAAAAAATTTACCTCAAAGACGTCTCCTTTGAGAATCCTGTTTCTCCCAAGATATTCACTGAAAAATGGAATCCGCAGACCGACGTCCATATCCAGTCGGAAACTGCCAAGCTGGGCGAACATGTTTTTGAGGTCTGCATTACCGTCCAGGTTACTGCGGTCCAAGAAGAAAATACCGCGTTCCTGGTCGAGGTCAAGCAGGCAGGTATTTTTCTGATCAAAAATTTCAAAAAGGACCAGCACAGCCAGTTGCTTGGCAGTCATTGTCCTGGCGTGCTGTTTCCTTTCGCCCGCGAAACCATCGCCGAGCTGGTCTCAAAAGGAGGCTTTCCGCAACTGCTGCTGAACCCGGTGAATTTTGAAGCCCTGTACCAACAGCACCTGAAAGCCCTGAAAGAACAAAAATCCAGTCCCGATCAAACCAAACACTGATACATATATGGCCATCGCTGCAGTATTGGGTGCGGGTTCTTGGGGCACTGCCCTCGCCCTTCAGTTGTCCAGAAACCAGCACCGCGTACAGATATGGGACTGCGATACCGACCTGATTGACACCCTGCAGGGCCGCCGTTGCAACCTGCGGTACCTGCCGGACCACCCATTGCCGGACTCCCTCTCGGTGCACCACGACTTGGGCGATGTCCTTGAGGGTGCCGATTTTGTCCTGATGGCGGTCCCGAGTTACGCCATGCGCAGTGTTTGCGAACAGCTCGTACCGTTGCATTTTCCAACAAGGCTGGTCTGGGCCACGAAGGGGTTCGAGAAAGCCAGCGGCCTGATGATGCACGAGGTGGTGACCCAAGTGCTGGGAGACAAGACCAAGAAAGCGGTCTTGTCCGGCCCGTCCTTTGCCGCCGAAGTTGCCAGCCAGCTGCCGGCCGCGGTGACCCTGGCATCCGATGAGCAGGACTGTGCAAAAGAACTGGCAGGCTACTTTCACAGCAGCAGCTTTCGGGTCTACACCAGCGGCGATGTTATCGGTGTCGAATTGGGTGGTACAATCAAGAACGTGCTGGCCATCGCCGCCGGCATTGCAGACGGGTTTGGATTTGGAGCCAACGCACGTGCTGCACTGGTCACCCGAGGGCTCGCGGAAATGATGCGTCTTGGACAAAGCCTGGGAGCTGAGCGAACGACCCTGATGGGGCTTGCAGGCATCGGTGATCTGGTGCTTACCTGCACCGACGATCAGTCCCGAAACCGCCGCCTCGGTCTGGCGCTGGCACACGGGAAGACCGCACAACAGTACATGGATGAGCTAGGACAGGCAGTTGAAGGATTTCATGCTGCCCAAGTCGTACACCAGGTCGCACAGGACCGCCAGGTGGACATGCCGATCTGCACACAGGTGTGGCGCGTACTGAATGGGGATGCAGTGCTGGAAACCGCCGTATCAGAGCTGCTGAGCCGTGACATGAAAGTCGAGCTGGCATGAACGACGATCACAGGCTCAACGTAGATTTTTGTGGCCTGCAATTCTCCTCCCCCTTGGTGCTGCTGTCGGGCTGTGTTGGCTTCGGCGAGGAGTACACCCGTATCGAGGGGTTTTCCAACCGGGATGTAGGCGCCGTCTGCCTGAAAGGCACGACCCTCGAACCGCGTCTTGGCAACGCACCGCACCGCCTGGCAGAAACCACTGACGGGATGCTCAATGCCATTGGTTTGCAAAACCCTGGTGTGGATGTCATCGTGCGAGACATCCTGCCCGGCCTCGATTTCTCGCAAACCCGATTCATTGCCAATGTATCCGGATCCACCGTGGAAGAGTACCGCGAGGTGACACGCAGATTCGACGACTCTCCGATCGATGCGATTGAAATCAACATCTCGTGCCCGAACGTGAAGGAAGGCGGGGTGGCTTTCGGCAATGATCCGGAGATGTCGGCACGCGTGGTCGAGGCCTGCCGTGCAGTCACCCAAAAACCACTCATCACCAAGCTTTCACCCAACCAGACGGATATCCGGCACAATGCAAAGCGCTGCATTGACGCTGGCAGCGATGCCTTTGCCGTGATCAACACCGTCATGGGCATGGCCATTGATGTCAAAACCCGCAAGCCGGTACTGCATAACAACCAGGGGGGATTGTCCGGCCCGGCAATCAAGCCGATTGCGTTGCTCAAAGTGCACGAGGTGTACCAAGTCTGCAAGCCTCACAAGATTCCCATCATTGGCCAGGGCGGCATTGTTCACACCGACGATGCCATCGAATTCCTGCTTGCAGGAGCCACCGCCATAGGTCTGGGTACGGGGCTTTTTTACAATCCTCTGTGCTGCCAGGAAATCAACCGTGGCATCACCGAGTATCTCGATGACAACGACCTTCCCCACGTTGGTGCGGTGACCGGCAGCCTGGAAATGCACGCCGAGCCCTCAGCCTTTACCTGAGAAATTCGCCAACAGTTCGGCAGCCATGCCGGACCTGGAATTCGCCCAAAACCATGCGCGCCCGGCTTGGTCGATGGATACCAAGCAGAAATTTCCGTCCTCCTGCGTTGGCTCACCAAGCAAAGAGATATGATATATTATATCTTTTTTAAACGGGCACTGCTTGTCGCCTGGGGTTGGAAAAGTTCAGGTGATTCTGCACGACTCTTGGTGAACCGAATAGCGCATCGCAACATCGAACACGAGATTTCAAGACCATGACCACAATACATGCCACTCTCCCCCGCAACCTCGCGTGGCACCAGTTCCTGCATTTTTTTCAGGTCATGGTCACAGCTGCGCTTTTGTGCAGCATGAATGTTGCAGCGCTGGCGGTCGAGAGTACTGGCCGGGTAATCACCACGATCAAGCCCCTGCATTCCCTCGTAAGTGCTGTAATGGCTGGCGTGGGCACACCGCACCTGATGATACAAGGTTCTGCATCACCGCACGGCTTTAGCCTGCGCCCATCGGATGCAGCGGTCCTCGAAGGTGCCAATCTCGTCTTTATGATCGACGAGTCCTTAGAAGTTTCACTGGTCAAACCAGTGCACGTCCTTGCCAGTTCTGCGCGGGTGGTTCTGTTGTCCGATGCGGAAGGGTTGATCCTGAAACCGCGTCGTGAAGGCGGAACCTTCGAAGAGCCCGGCCACGCTGATAGCGGACATCACGAGGACAAAGGACATCGCGAAGAAGACAAACACAGAGGGGGCCACAACCACCATGCGCATGAACACGGTGTTTATGACATGCACATCTGGCTGGATCCGGAAAATGCCGCTGCGATGGCGCGGATGATTGCTGATGTACTGATTGAGATCGACCCTGCACATGGCGAGATGTATGCGGCCAACGCAGACAGGCTCCGGCATCGGCTTCAGACGCTGACAACGGAGATTGCCCAGGAAATGAAACCGGTTCGCGACAAGCCCTTTGTCGTGCTCCACGATGCCTACCAGTACTTTGAGAATCGCTTTGGTCTGAGTGCGACCGGCTCGGTGATGGTGGATGACGCGGAGCCACCCAGCGCAAAGCGTATCCAGAAGCTGCGAAATAAGGTGCGGGAGCTTGGCGCTGTATGCGTGTTTGCCGAGCCGCAATTCAACTCGGGCCTGGTCGATGTTATTACTGAGAACACACCAGTCCGAACCGGTATCCTCGATCCACTGGGTGCAGCGATTGAGAGCGGGCCCGAAGCGTACTTTGCACTGATCCGTGACATGGCACGTTCGTTTGCGGACTGCCTGGGCTCCGCTGACCAGCAAAGCTAATCAAACAGCCCCAGTTCCTGAATCTTTCGGGTCAGGGTATTCCTTCCCCAACCCAGCAGCTTGGCGGCCTTCTGGCGACGGCCGCCGGTCTTCTTCATGGCCGCCTCGATCATGATGGTCTCGATCTCCGGCAACGCCCGATTCCAGACGGCATCGCTACCCTTGGAAAACTCCTTCTCAGCCCAGTCACGCAACAGGCTCTGCCAGTTCACCGCATCTGAAATTTCATCCTTGAGCATGTCTACGGGCAAATCCTGCATGTGAATCTCATTGCCAGCGGCCATCACGGTCAGCCATCGGCATACATTCTCCAGCTGTCTGACATTGCCCGGCCATTGCAGGGTACACAGATACTCAACAACATCATCCGTCAACTGTTTTGGCTCAGTGCCCAGTTCTGTTGCGGAACTCTGCATGAAATGTCGCAACAAGACCGGTATGTCCTCGCTGCGCTCATGCAGGGAAGGAATATTGATACGGATCACGTTGAGACGATGGAACAGGTCTTCACGAAATTCGCCTTTGCGGACCCTGCCTTCCAAGTCCTGATGTGTCGCGGCAATGATCCGGACATCGGCCTGGATCGGATCGTGCCCTCCGATCCGGTAAAAATGCCCATCCGACAGGATACGCAACAGCCGGGTTTGTAGATCGGCTGGCATGTCCCCGATTTCATCCAGAAACAAGGTCCCCTTGTGTGCCTGCTCAAAGCGCCCTTTGCGCATGGCTAGGGCTCCCGTGAACACGCCCTTTTCGTGGCCAAACAGCTCGGCCTCGAGCAGGTCGCGCGGGATCGCGGCCATGTTCAGGGCGATAAAGGGTCCGATTGACCGCGGACTGTGTTCATGCAGTTCCTGGGCAACCAGCTCTTTTCCCGTGCCCGAAGCTCCGTTGATCAGCACCGTCATGCTGGAGTTCGACAGTCGGCCAATCGCGCGAAACACCTCCTGCATGGCAGGGGATTTGCCGATGATCCTGACTGGCGACTCCACTGCCGCGGTGTGCGCAGGCGCTGGCCCGCTGCCTGCCGCGAGGCATGCGCGGCGGGCAAGCTCGATGGCCTCGTCTACATCGAAGGGCTTGGGCAGATAATCGAACGCACCCTTTTCGTAGGCACCGACCGCGCTTTGCAGATCCGAGTGGGCAGTCATGATAATAATCGGCAGCATCGGATGCTCGGTCTTGATGCGTTCCAGAAATTCAAAGCCATCCATCCCGGGCATGCGCACATCCGTAAGGATTGCGGTGGGCACATGATGTTCCAGCGTACGCAACGCTGCCGCTGCAGACTCGAATGCCATCACGGGTATACCGGCTTTTTCGAATGCGCGCTCCAGCACCCAGCGCATGGCTTGATCGTCATCTACAATCCAGACATTGGCATCATTCATAGCATCTCTTCCTAATTGTTTGGCATTTAATATCCGGTACCGTTCAACGGCAGCAAAATACGAAACTCTGTCAGGCCGGGATCGGAATCAAACTCGATCAGGCCCCCGTGCAGGTGCACCAGACTTTGTGCAAGCGGCAGGCCGAGGCCGGTACCCTCGGCACTTCCCGAGACCATCGGAAAGAAAATCTGCGGTTTCAGATCTTCCGGAATGCCGCAACCGTTGTCCGTCACACTGATCAGGACTACCAACCGATGACAGATTTCACCGATTGTGATTTGCCTCAACACCCGGGTCTTTAGGTTGACCTCCCCCTGCAGTTCCACGGCACGGACTGCATTTCCAACGATGTTTAGTATCGCCTGGACCAGCAAGTCGTAGTCGGCTTGCAATGGCGGGATGCTGGGATCGTAGTCCGTCTTGATGACGATCCCATCTGAGAGTTCCGCCACTGCAAGGCGCCTCACATGTTCAAGCACATTGTGAACATTCAGTTCCTGTTTCTCGGGTGTGACCTTGGGTTCGAACATGCTGTCGACCAGTTTGCGCAAGCGATCGGCTTCACCGATGATGACGTCCGTATACATCTGCAGACGCTCATCACCCAGCTCTTTGGCAAGCAACTGTGCTGCACCGCGTAGCCCGCCCAGCGGGTTTTTGATTTCATGGGCCAAGCCACGCAGCATGTTCCGGGTCGCCAGATTCTCAGACAGCAGATGTTCTTCCCTGGAGATTCGGATCAGGTGATCGATACAGGTAATCTCGAGCAGGCATTCCGTGGTGTCCCCCGCAGCCAGCGGCGTGATGGTGCAGTTGATGGTGATCTCGTCCGCGCCCGGGCGTCGAACGCAGACCTCATGCTCGGTCACTGGATTCCCGGTGGCAATGGAACGGCGGATGTGTGCGATGAAATCGCCATCTGCATCCTGGATAAAACCGGTAAGCGGTCGCCCGAGTGCATGCCGGACCCCGGTGCCCAGGAACTCCTCCCCTGCGGGATTGAGATAGCGGATGCGCAGGTCCTGATCGACCAGAACGATTGCCAGCGTCAGGTTTTCAATGATTTCCCGTATTTCCATGACATGTGTATGGCTTGATGTTCAGCACCTGTCAGATGCACTCGCGAAAGGCAAATGGTTTTTTAAATACTGTGCAATTTTCAGTCCAACCCCCTCAGACTGCTGATTTCTTGAACCTGATCAGTTCATCACGGATAAATTGCACCAAAAAAGTGCATACCTGTCCAGCGATATGCTCCCGTACACTGGAGAATATCCCACTAAGACTCCATGGTGATCAAAAAGAGGGCGTTGTCAAGCAGTCTGATTCTGGTGACTTCAAAAAAAACGCCCCATAAAGGGGCGTTTTTTAAAGGCCCAAGTCCTGTACGACTAGCAGCTGTAATACATATCGAACTCGATCGGGTGAGTGGACATGCGAAGGGCAGTCACCTCTTCCATCTTCAGCTCGATATAGCCGTCAATCAGGTCATCGGAGAACGCGCCTCCAGCCTTGAGGAATTCCCGGTCGCCATCCAGGGCCTCAAGGGCCTGGTCTAGGGAAGCACACACCGTGGGAATGTTGGCTTCTTCTTCGGGGGGCAGGTCATACAGGTCCTTGTCGATCGGGGCGCCCGGATCAATCTGGTTCTGGATGCCGTCAAGTCCTGCCAGCAGCATGGCCGCGTAGGTCAGGTAGGGGTTGCCCGCAGAGTCCGGGAAGCGGACCTCGATGCGCCTTGCCTTGGCATTGGCTTCATGGGGAATCCGGATGGAAGCCGAACGGTTGCGGGCCGAGTAGGCCAGCATCACCGGGGCCTCAAAGCCCGGCACCAGGCGCTTGTAGCTGTTCGTGGTTGCATTTGAAAATGCATTGATCGCACGGGCGTGCTTGATGATGCCACCGATGTAGTAAAACGCCGTTTGTGACATGCCACCGTACATGTCCCCGGTAAACAGGTTGTCGCCGTCCTTGAACAGGGACTGGTGCACGTGCATGCCGCTGCCGTTGTCCCCGACAATCGGCTTGGGCATGAAGGTCGCGGTTTTGCCGTAGTTATGGGCGACATTCAGCACGACGTATTTCAGGATCTGGTTCCAGTCTGCACGCACGGTGAGGGTATTGAAACGCGTGCCGATTTCGCATTGCCCGGCGGTGCCGACTTCATGGTGGTGGACTTCGACCATCACCCCCATCTGCGTGAGCACCTGGCACATGGCCGAGCGCACATCCTGCAGCGAGTCCACAGGAGGCACCGGGAAGTAGCCGCCTTTCACACCTGGGCGATGACCGATGTTGCCTTCTTCGTACCCCTTGTTCGAATTCCATGCTGACTCTTCCGAGTCAATGGCGTATGAAGCTCCCGCCATTTCGTTGGTCCACTTGACATCATCAAAAACAAAAAACTCGGGCTCGGGCCCGAAATAGGCAGTATCGGCAATGCCCGTGGAACGCAAATAGGCCTCGGCGCGTTTGGCGGCTGACCTTGGATCACGGATATACCCTTCCATCGTGGATGGCTCAAGAACATCACAACGCAGGCTCAGGGTCGTGTCATTGTAAAACGGGTCGATCACTTCAGTGCCCAGATCAGGCATCAGCACCATGTCCGACTCGTTGATGCCTTTCCAGCCGGAAATGGACGAACCATCGAACATCTTGCCATTTTCAAAAAAATCTTCATCCACCACAGAGGCCGGGATGGAGACATGCTGTTCCTTTCCCCGGGTATCGGTGAAACGTAAATCGACGAACTGGACATCGTTATCCTTCATCATTTTGATAACATCGCTTGCGGACATGAGTTCCTCCTTAGCTTACGAACTCGAACTGTTGTTTTTCTGATCGCGATTGGTGGCTACGCACTTTCACGTCATGCGTAGGTTGAAGCACAATGTGTGCCAACACACATAATTCTGCACTCCAACGAAGCCAGTGCGCATTATACGCAGGTTTTCAGCAATGGGCAGAGCAAGGCCAGCCCAGATTTGCACCTTTTTGATGCAACAGCACACCAAAAGGGTGCAGGTTTCCGACGGCTCATTCGTGATTTCCGGCATCTGCGCAACCCTGCCTCACCGCATGGGCGTGTGCCAGGGAGTGAATTGAGACCCGGGTCTAGCGCTGCATCCCAATGACATGTGGCTCGGAATTGCCCGGTGCAGCAAGTATACTCATCGTGCACTGCAGCTGTTCGAGACCATGCCACCACCCAACACCACATCGCTTCAGGATCTGATTGCCAACCTGGAACGGTTCTGGAGCACCCAGGGCTGTGTGCTTGAGCAACCCTACGACATGGAAATGGGGGCGGGTTCGTTTCATCCCGCAACCTTCCTGCGTGCCATCGGCCCCGAACCCTGGCGCGCCGCCTATGTGCAGCCCTGCCGGCGGCCGACCGACGGGCGCTACGGAGACAACCCGAATCGGCTGCAGCGTTATTTCCAGTTCCAAGTGGTACTGAAACCGGCGCCAGATGCCATCCAGGACCTGTATCTGCAATCGCTGACAGCACTCGGCATAGACCCGCTGGTCCATGACATCCGCTTTGTGGAAGATGACTGGGAATCACCCACGCTTGGTGCCTGGGGGCTGGGCTGGGAAGTCTGGCTGGACGGCATGGAGGTTACACAGTTCACCTACTTCCAGCAGGTCGGGGGGCAGGATTGCAGGCCGATCACCGGGGAAATCACCTACGGGGTCGAACGCATTGCCATGTACCTGCAAAACGTCAACAGCGTGTATGACCTGGTGTGGACCCGAAGCAACGAGCGCGCCATCACCTACGGAGATCTTTACCACCAGAACGAGGCCGAACAGTCCGCGTTCAATTTTGAACATGCCGATACAACCCTGCTGTTCCAAGCATTTGAGTCCAGCGAGCAGGAGTGCCGCAAGCTGATCGGGCTCGAGTTGCCGGTAGCCGCCTATGACCATGTCCTGAAATGCTCACATACCTTCAACCTGCTGGACGCCCGCCAGGTAATCTCCGTGACTGAACGCCAGCAGTACATCCTGCGTATACGCAAACTGGCGCAGGCGGTGGCTTCGACTTATCTTGCACGTCGCGAAAAAATGGGCTTCCCGCTGCTGGAACCTTCCACATCATGACCGAGAAAAAGGACCTGCTGGTCGAGCTTGGCACGGAAGACCTGCCCGCGCGACTCGTGCTCGCACAGGCAACCGAACTGGGCGAAGCCCTGTGCGAACAGCTTGCCGGGGCGGAACTGCACTTTGCCGGACACCGGGTATTCTGCACCCCGCGGCGCCTGGCCGTAATCGTGGAGCAACTGGACACCCGCCAGACGGACCGGTCGGTCGAACGCTGGGGACCGGCAAAATCCATCGCTTTCGATGAGGCAGGCAATCCAACGGCAGCCGCAGCTGGTTTTGCACGCTCCTGCAACGTTGAAGTGGAGCAACTGCAGGTCGAATCGAACTCCGGTGAAGCCAAGCTCGTATTCCGGGAACAACAGTCGGGACTTGAGACCCTGGCACTGCTGCCCGAGTTGCTGAAGGCCGGGTTCAGCAAGCTGCCAGTGCGCAAGCGCATGCGCTGGAATGCGGGCGAAGACGAGTTCATTCGGCCGGTGCGGTGGCTGACGGTTTTGTATGGCACCGAAATCGTGCCGGTTTGCGCATTTGGCTTGGCCGGTGACGGCATCACCTATGGCCACCGGTTTCACAGCCCAAAGGCGATCAGGGTCGCTCAGCCTTCGCACTACAGCCAGCTGTTGGAAACCGAAGGACACGTACTTGCCGATTTTTCTGCGCGGCAGGAAAAGATTCTCAGCCAAGTGAATGAACTTGCTGCCCGCGCTAAGGCAAAACCGGTCTACACGCAGACCCTGCTGGATGAGATCACCGGACTGGTGGAATGGCCGCAAGCCCTGTTGGGCGAGTTCGACCCGCGCTTTCTAGAGGTGCCTCGAGAAGTGCTGGTCATTACCATGCAGGACAAGCAGAAATATATTCCCCTGGTCGATCAGGTGGGCGCGTTACTGCCGAGATTCATCATGCTCAGCAATATCGACAGCACGGCTCCGGAGCAGGTACGTATGGGAAACGAGAAGGTGATCGTACCGCGCTTTGAAGACGCCAGCTTTTTCTGGCAGCGTGATCTCGCCCGGCAACTGGAGTCCAGGCTGGACACCCTGAAAGATGTGGTTTTCGAAAAAGAGCTCGGCAGCCTGCATGACAAGACCTTGCGCACCAGCAAGCTCGCTGAAGCGATCGGCGAAGAGCTTGGTGCCGACCTGGAAGCGTGCCGGCGTAGTGCCCAACTCAGTAAGTGCGATTTGCTGACCGAGATCGTGACAGAACTTCCCGAGATGCAGGGCATTGCCGGGCGCTACATGGCCTTGCATGACGGGGAAGAACCTGCGGTTGCACAAGCGATCGAGGAACAGTATCTGCCACGCCAAGCCGGCGGGGCACTGCCAGAGTGTGTCCCTGGCCAGATTCTCGCGATTGCCGACAAGCTGGACACCCTGGTTGGAATCTTTGCCATCGGCAAAAAACCGACCGGCCTGAAAGATCCCTATGGCTTGCGACGTGCAGCGCTTGGTGTACTGCGCATCCTGGTCGAAACGGAACTGAACATCGATCTGCCATCGACCCTGAAGCAGGCGGCCGGCCTCTTCCCCAAAAAGGTGGGTGCCGATGCAGTCATCGGTGAGGTGCATGAATACATGGTCAAGCGCCTGTACACCTACTTTTCTGCGCGAAACGTGGCGCATGATGTCATTGATGCCGTGCTTGCGAACCGGCCGGCCAGCCCCTACGACACAGCAATGCGCATTGATGCCGTGGCCCGCTTCCGAAAACTGGAGGATGCAGCGAGTCTGGCCGCAGCCAACAAGCGCATCCGCAACATCCTGAAAAAAACCGGCAGTGCCACGCATGGGGTCGTGCAAAAAAAGCTGCTCAGGGAGGATGCAGAAACTACTCTGTACACGGCCATCGAAACGATGTCTCGCGATGTCGAGGATCTTTTTCGCCAGCGCCATTACGAGCAGGCATTACGCAGGCTTGCCGGGCTGCGCCAGCCGATCGATTCATTTTTCGATCACGTGATGGTGATGGACGAGGATGAAGAACTCAAAGCCAATCGGATTGCACTGCTGGCGAGAATCGATGCCCTGTTCATGCATGTAGCCGATTTCTCGCGGCTGCAGTCCTGAGACCCGCAGCGATGAGCACACTGAAAGTCGTCGTACTGGACCGTGACGGTGTCATCAACGAAGACTCGGATGAATTCATCAAGTCCCCCGAGGAATGGATCGCGATCGAGGGCAGCCTCGAGGCCATTACCCGCCTGAACCACGCCAAGGTCAAGGTTTTCATCGCCTCAAACCAGTCAGGGATCGCCCGCAAGCTGCTGGATTACGAGGTCCTGAATCAGATTCACAGGAAAATGCTGTCGGAGCTTGCACGTTGCGGCGGCCATGTAGACGGGATTTTCATCTGTCCGCACCTGAAGGGGGAATGCCGCAAGCCCAACCCCGGGATGATGGCTGAAATCGAGCAGCGTTCCGGGTTATCGCTGAAGCAAGCGCCGATGATCGGTGATTCGCTACGTGACATCCAGGCAGCGATGGCCTATGGACTGGAACCCATCCTGGTACGGACCGGCAACGGCTCAGTGACTTCACGCAGCAAGCAACTGCCTCGCAATCTGCTGGTTTTCGAGGACCTGGCGGAAGCCGCGGATTTCCTGCTTACCCGGGACTCCGGCTGAACTGCGGGCTGTCACGGGCAGGGATTAGGCCAGTGGCCGTGAAGCTCCTCGATTTCTTCCATCACTTCATTGGAAAGAGTCAGGTCAATGCTGCCGATGTCCTCTTCCAGTTGCTGCAGGCTGGTCGCCCCGATGATATTGGATGCCACGAACGGTTGCGAGTTGACGAATGCCAGGGCCATCTGGGCCGGCGTATGGCCGTTCTTGCGGGCTAGCTCCACATAGGCTCGCGTGGCCTGCACGGCCACATCACCGGTGTAGCGGTCAAAGTACGTGTAGCGGGACAGGCGCGCATCGGCAGGCGCCTTGCCATCCAGATATTTGCCTGAAAGCACACCAAATCCCAAGGGGGAATAGGCAAGCAGTCCGATGTTCTCGCGATGGGAGATTTCTGCCAGACCGATTTCATACGTGCGGTTCAGCAGGCTGTACGGGTTCTGCACACTGATTACGCCGGGCCAGCCATGGGCACGAGCCAGGGACTGGTACTGCATGACTCCCCACGGTGTCTCATTGCTGACCCCAACATACCGGACCTTGCCCTGCTCAACCACCTTGGCAAGGCAGGCATAGGTTTCCTCGATCGGAGTCGCGGACTCTTCAGGATCGGATTCATAGCCAAGCTTGCCGAAGAAATTGGTATTTCTTGCCGGCCAGTGCACCTGGTACAGGTCTATGCAGTCCGTTTGCAAACGCTTGAGGCTCGCCTCGAGTGCTGCTTCGATGTGGTCCGGGGTCAGCTGCGGGCCATCGCGCAGATACGGCATCATGCCTGGGCCGGCCACCTTGGAAGCCAAAATGACGTCGTTGCGCCTGCCGCTTTTCTTGAGCCAGGTGCCAATGTACTGCTCGGTGCGGCCTTGCGTCTCCTCACGACACGGCACCGGGTACATCTCCGCCGCATCAATAAAATTGATGCCATGGGACAGCGCACAGTCGAGCTGGTCGTGGGCTTCGGCTTCCGTGTTCTGTTCACCGAAGGTCATGGTCCCCAGACAAATTCTGCTGACGTTCAGTTCGGAATTGCCAAGTGGTGCGTACTGCATATGCAATTCAGGTAAAGAGGGTTAGGACACCCGTATAGCCGTACAGGCGATTGTGAAAAATCTCGCCGTTGGCAAAAAATCCGACCAGCGGGAAATCTCCCAGGGTATCCTGGATCATTTTGAGTTCTTCGGAATTTTCGCCAAACTGGTATCGGCCTCTGCCCAGGCAAGTGTAGTATACCCCGCCTCTAGGGCGGTCCTGCATACGGGACTTCATCGTGCCCAGCATGCGCAGCATGTCCTCTCTCGCGCTGTTTCCGTCGCGCCTGCATACCATGAACTTGCTGCCTTCATAAAGGTAGTCCCCCACCGCAATGATCTTTTCCTGCTCATCAATACCGATGATGTTGCGCACCAGGTAGTCGCCTGTATCCGAATATTCAATCGGCAGGCCGGCAAAGATATAGCCCGCGATTTTGTGCAAGTCCTTGGCAAGCACCTCGCCGATGTCCTCTCGAAATACATCCAGGGCAGGCCGGTGGTCGAGTTCGATCAGCAGGTTGCGGTCTGCTTTCGTAATCACATGCTGCATGTCCAGTGGTGTGCACCCCTGCGTGTGGCCAACGACCGTGTTGACCTGTGGTGAAAAAAAGATACCGGATATGCTCCCGTTGACCACGTCCCTGGCAATCTGGTGATTCTGGAAGTTCGAGGAAGTCAGGCCCCCCACCAGGTAGGCGTTGGGCACGGCCTCGGAAATCTTCTCGATCAGGCTTGGGGTGGCCGGGTTGCTGGGGTCGCCATGGATGATCCCGACATGCGGCAATTCTTCCTTGCAATAGCTGGTAACCTGCTCAAGCAGTTGCTCCTCATTCGGACTCTTGGCACCGATGATGGAAAAATCCCGGGCCTCGAAATCTGCCAGCATGATCACCAGGGCCGCCTGGTCGTAGTATTCGCAGCCGGTGCTGCAAAGCCCAACGCCTACGGTGCCTACCCAGTCCTGGATTCCGGTTTCCTGCTTCAGTCGGCCGACAACATCTTCCAGATCGTTGCACAGACTGTCGCTGGCGTACAGGAATCCCAGCTGGAACTTGCCGCGAACGTCACCGAGCTGGCGCAGGCATTCATTGACCAGTTCGCGCGAAGACTGGTCCGATGCGGTTGCAAATTGAAAGGGTTCAGCCATGTGCCTGATACAAGCTGCACGGACAGGAAGAAGCCGACGGGGAAGAGCCGGGCTGCACCTCCCGAGTGATTTTCGACGAACGCCCAAGGCCAGTACGTGCGAACACCGTTTGCACCTCCTCCACAGGTTCCCCAAGTGCCTGTTAGCACTACAAAGAATATCACGATATGTGACAGCTTGTGGGTGCTTCACACCCCCGCCCGCTTGCTTGGCTGCACAATGGCAGTGCCTTGCAATCCGGCAGACAGGGTCCGCTCGACATTAATTCGCAAAGAGGGTAGATTCGACCCGGATTGCGAGCTGTTCAGGCCCATCGACCACTATCGCAAAACCATCTCCCGTGAACTCCTCTTTTTTCATGACCGTGGCTCTGCTTTTGCTGGCATCCGCTGTTGCCGCAAAAGACGCATCCTACATCGGGTCCGTTGAAGTCCTTCATACCGGTACAGCCTCCGATCTGGCGCGCGGCACGGTCTTTCTGGACAGCAACCGCAACTCGCGGCATGACCCGGGTGAGATGGGAATTGCAGGCGTCATGGTCTCGAACGGGCGCGAGGTCGTGTTGACAGGTGCCGATGGCGGCTACGAGCTGCCAGCCTACGAGGACATGAATCTTTTCATCACGAAGCCCTCAGGCTATCAGACCCCGGTCAGCGAAGAGATGGTTCCGCAGTTCTCCTATATCCATAAAGTGGCCGGCTCGCCGAATTTGCGCTTCGGGGGCGTTGCCCCGACAGGCCCACTGCCGCAGGCCATCAACTTTCCGCTGATCGAAGACCCTTCCGGGGACCGGTTTTCCTGCCTCGTCTTCGGGGACCCGCAACCCTATACCCACACCGAACTCGGCTATGTGCGCGAGACTGTCGGCAAGTTGCTGGCCAAACACGACAGCTCGGCAACCGAATGCCTGATTTTTGCAGGGGACGTCATGGGGGACGACCTTTCGTTCTATCCCCGTTTCAAACGCATCATCGCAGTTGGCAAAGTGCCCCAGTATTTTGTGGGTGGCAACCATGACCTCGACCTTGATGCCGATAGCGACCAGCATTCCTTCGACACCTTCCGCAGGGAATGGGGCCCGGAATACTACTCCTTCGATATTGGCCAGGTTCACTTTGTCGCCCTGGACAATGTCCGCTATCCCTGCAATGGCGTGGACCCGCACCCGTTCTGCGCGACGGACCGCAAGCCGACCTACAACGGCGTGATTTCAGCACGCCAGCTCGACTGGCTGGAAAACGATCTGGCTCACGTGCCGAGACACAAGCTCATCGTCCTGCTGGCCCATATTCCGTTCGTGAGCTTTACGGACAGCACATCGACCAAGCACCAGACCGACAACTTGCACGCCCTGTACCGGATCGTGCACGGGCGACCGACGCTGGGGCTGGCCGGACACACGCATACCACAGAGCAGATCCTGCCGGGCGAGAGCTTCGCGGGCTGGCAACAGGCGACCGGCACAGGACCGGCACAGTTTCACCAGATCATCACAGGCGCGGTGTCAGGCAGTTGGTGGTCGGGCGATCTGGATGATCATGGGATACCACGCGCGACCCAACGCCTTGGCTCTCCACGCGGTTACTACCGGATTGACTTCAACGGGACTTCCTATACCGATACCTTCATCCGCTTTAACGCCAGGGAGGATGCACAGTTCCACGCCGGTTTCAGTACGCCACGTTTTCGAAGCTGGGCGCGAAAACTTCTCGAGTACACGGCGGCCAACAGCGGCACCTGGGATCGCATCCCTGCCGTCACTATCCATGACCTGGGGGACCCACAATTACTGACCCTTGAGGATCTCTCAGGTGAAACCTGGGTGGCCGTGAACGTGTGGAACGGCTCCAGGGACAGCACGGTGCACGTCTCCATTGACGGGGATGAGACCGCCGCGTACAGGACCCAGGCCGGCAGCGGCGAACCCAGGCATGCCGGCGTGGAGTTTGCTGATCCCGTGGCACTTGCCATCCAGTCCACAATCGGCCGAGTGGCCTATCGTTCAACCGATGGCGGTGAGCGAACGGCGGGCTTCACCACCTGGCAGGGTGTTGCCTGGAAAGGTACGCGGCCCGGCCCACTCAAGCGCAACTTCCTGAGCGACCATTCCAGCCATTTGTGGCGTGCGGATTTACCGAGCACGCTTGCACCGGGTGTGCATTCAATGACGATCACCACCACAGACCGCTACGGGCGAAGCTACAGTGACACAACAAGTTTCGAGGTGGTTGAAACGTTGCCCGATCCGCACTGGCAAACGCTACAGTGAAGCTCTGAGTACTCCTGCATCGATGGAAAAAAGCTGCATGCGCCTGATCTCCAGAAAGGTACAATCCTGTGGCGGCGTGCGACTCGGTGCGCACAAGCGTCTGCCGGGAAGTCTCCCGTGTCAAACCACATTCCGCAGTGGCCTGTAACTTAACTTTCACACACATATTTTCGTATAATCGGGGATGCCGTTTTCCCGGATGCCAGATGAACTCCACGACCGGCCCTAGCAGGGAGAATCCTGACTACTTCATGGAGTGCAAGTGAACACATCGGTGCCCGGGGCATCGTGCTCAGGAATCCTGACGGCTGCATGCAACGCAGGATGTGCCTGATGCCGCGATACGGGTTGCAGCTAAACACCCTCCGCGCGTATACCCAGTGCGCGTGGTGCTGAAGGACAGACTGGTGTGACCAGGAGGATCCGTTGATCACAGCCCAACAGTACACTCACGAATTTATCAGCCGGTTCGTGCCCTACCTGAACTGGATCCACGAACTCAAGGACCCGTCGACCATTTGGAAAGACTGTGTGGCCGGTCTGACGGTCGCGCTCGTGCTGATTCCCCAGTCCATGGCCTATGCTCAACTCGCCGGACTGCCGCCCTACTATGGCCTGTATGCCTCCTTCCTGCCGGTGATCGTGGCCTCGGCGTTCGGTTCCTCCCGGCAACTGCAGACCGGGCCCGTTGCCGTGGTCTCACTGATGACTGCGGCCGCACTGGAACCCCTGGCCGCGGCGGATCCCGAAGGTTTTCTGGTGTATGCGGCCCTGCTGGCAATCCTTGTGGGGGTGTTCCAGATGTCACTGGGCCTGTTGCGGCTCGGGGTACTGGTAGATTTTCTGTCGCATCCGGTCGTCGTCGGCTTTACCAATGCCGCAGCCATCATCATTGCGACCTCGCAACTGTCCAAGCTCTTCGGGGTCACGGCAGAAACGGGACATCTTTTTTACGTTACCATCTGGAACGTGGTGGTCGAGGCCTCCCAGCACACGCATTTCCCGACCCTCGCCATGGGTATTGCGGCACTGCTGATCATTTTCGGACTCCGCCACTACGCCCCGAAAGTGCCGAGCGTGCTGATTGCCGTCATTGTGACCAGCATCGTTTCCTTGCTGATCGACTATGAGAGTCTTGGCGGGCAAGTCGTGGGGCACGTACCCGCCGGCCTGCCGGCGCTTTCCGTACCGGACGTCGACATGGCCATCGCTGCGAGCCTGATCGGCAAGGCCATCGTCATTGCCGTGGTCGGGTACATGGAAGCGATCTCCATTGCCAAGGCCATCGCCGTGCAGACCCGGCAGCGTATCGATGCCAACCAGGGCCTGGTCGGACAGGGTCTGGGAAACATCATCTCGGGCCTGTCCGGGGCCTACCCAGTGGCCGGGTCCTTCTCGCGCTCTGCGGTCAACATGAGCGCGGGCGCCAAAACCGGATTTGCCGCGATCGTGACCGGGCTCATCGTTGCGGGCTCGCTAATTCTTCTGCACGTTGCCCAGTACCTGTACTACCTGCCGCAGGCCACCCTCGCGGCCGTGATCATCTCGGCGGTGGTCAACCTGATCCGGATCAAGCAAATCAAGTATGCACTGCGCGTGCACCCCCATGACGGAATCATCGCGATCCTGACTTTCGTGCTGACCCTGGCCTTGGCTCCGCACCTGGAACAAAGCATTCTGATCGGGGTGGTCTTGTCGCTGGGCCTTTTCATCTACCGAACCATGCATCCTCACATTTCGGTGCTGTCCCGTCATTCTGACGGCACCCTGCGGGATGCCGAGGCCAACATCCTCAAGACCTGCCCGAAGATTTCCATACTGCGTTTCGAGGGACCGCTGTTTTTTGCCAGCGCGATGTACTTCGAAGCCAAGATCCTGGAGCGTGTGGCAGCCAAGCCAGAACTGAAGTTCATCATCATCGATGCCGAGGCCATAACCGATGTCGATGCCACCGGAGAGGACATGCTGCACCAGCTGTCGTTGCGCCTTGCCGCACTGGACGTCCGTCTGGTGTTTGCGCGCACCAAGCGCCAGGTCATGGACGTATTCGTGCGCACCGGCTTTGCCGGCCCCGACTGGCTGGATCATTTTTACCGCAAGGACGAGCGCGCTATCGAATTTGCCTGGAAAAACATCCAGCACTGTGAAAAAGACGTGTGTCCGCTAGCCTGGGGAAGCGAGTGTCCGGCCCGGCACATGCATCCGGACAAGCCGAAAAAAACCTAGCGGAGCTTGCGGTACACCTGCGCGAAGACTCGGTGACCAAGGCGGCGCCCACGGCGCTCGAACTTGGTGGAAGGCCGCTTGCCAATCAGGGTGGAATTTGAGGTTTTCTCAAACACCTCGCAACTGTCCAGCACGGTCTTGATGTGTTCCGCGTACGGCGCCCAGTCCGTGGCAAGGCTCAGCTCACCCCTTGCCTGCAGTTTTTCAGCCACCAGCTGTACAAACTGCGGCTGCAGTAGACGCCGCTTGTGGTGGCGCCGTTTGGGCCAGGGGTCAGGGAACCAAATCAGCACCGCCGCCAGACTCGAAGATGCAATCTGTTCGCGCAGCACGTCCACAACATCCCTGTGTATCACACGAACATTCTCAAGCTGCCTTGCAGCAATCTTTTGCAGCAAAGCCCCCACCCCGGGCCGGTAGACCTCGACGCCCAGAAAATTCAGCTGAGGATGATCGCAGGCCAGCTGTGCCAATGCCTCCCCGTTCCCGAAGCCAATGTCCAGCACCAGCGGCTGCGGCTTGGCAAAAAGGGTCTGTACATCACGTGGTGGATGCACCACATCCACGCCGTACACCGGCCAGTAATTCCTGAACGCCGCGCGCTGGCTTTTTGTGAAGCGCCCTTCGCGCAGGACATAGCTGCGAATGGGTGGTGGAGTCTGCTGCAACCGGAACGATGGGGTCAAGAGATGACGTTCTCCGCAGGAGAGGATGCCGATGCATGGCGGCGTTTTGGCATGCGGCCGGCAAGGAAGGCCTGGCGGCCGGCCACGACCGCATGGCGCATGGCCTCGGCCATCCTGACCGGGTCCCGGGCCATGGCAATGGCGGTATTCATCAGTACACCGTCACAGCCGAGTTCCATGGCGACCGCAGCATCCGAAGCCGTGCCCACACCGGCATCCACCAGAATGGGAACCCCGGCATTCTCGACGATATCGAGGATATTCCCCGGGTTGCGAATCCCAAGGCCCGAGCCGATCGGGGCCGCCAGCGGCATGACCGCCACACAGCCCATGGCTTCGAGTTGCCGGGCAATTACCGGATCGTCATTGGTGTACACCATGACCTGAAAGTCTTCCCTGATCAGGGTGTCGGCAGCTCTCAGAGTGTCGACTACATTCGGATACAGGGTTTTCTCATCCCCCAACACCTCGAGCTTGACCAGCGCGTGCCCGTCCAGCAACTCGCGGGCCAGTCGGCAGGTGCGGATCGCTTCCTTGGCACTGTAGCAACCGGCCGTGTTAGGCAGGAGCGTGAACTGTTCAGGGGGGATGACATCCAGCAGATTGGGTGCATCCTTGTCTTGCCCGATGTTGGTTCTTCGTATCGCGACGGTCACGATCTGTGCGCCGCTTGCAACGACCGCATCACGGGTTTGCTGCAGATCCTTGTATTTCCCGGTTCCTACCAGAAGACGGGAGTGGTAGGACTTGCCGGCGACCACGAGTGTATCGGTTTTTTCGCAGGCAACGTCGCCTGCAGTAGGGTTGGCAATCATGGGGCTGTACGGATGCTCTATCAGTTATTTGCTCAACAGCACACTTATCATAGCACTGCCCTCGCAGGTGCTATTTGCGGTCTACGGTAGGAGGTCAGCCGCCTCCGATGGCGTGAATGATTTCCACGCGATCGCCTGGATGCAGCACGTGGGTGGCCAGTGCACTTCGCATCACGATTTCGCTGTTGACCTCGACGGCAATGCGGCGGTCCCCGAGCTCCAGTGCATCGATCAGCGCGGATGCCGTCAATCCTTCGGAGATGCTTTTCTCGCGGCCGTTCAGAATAATTTGCATGCGACGCTCCCTCGGACAGGCTGACTTCACAGCCGTTATAATCTGCAAACTTTTTGCAGACTTCAATAGTGTACATGGCCTATGACGCGGTAGTAATTGGTGGTGGCCTGATCGGCATGATCACGGCACGCACCCTGCAAATCGCAGGACTGAAGGTAGCGCTGCTCGAAAAAAACCGGCTCGGGGAAGAATCAAGCGGGGCAGCTGGCGGGATTCTGGCCTCTTTCCATCCCTGGCGCCAGCACGAGGCCGCAGCCGCGCTGATCAAGGCAAGCCAGGATGCCTTCCCGGCGCTGGCCGAAGAATTGCGCGAGGAGACCGGAATCGATCCTGGTCTGGTGCATTGCGGCATGCTGGTTGCCGATGCGGAAGAACAAAGCCAAGCGCTTGCCTGGTCCGAAAAGCATGCCACGCATATCGAGGTCGTTGACCGGGAGCAATTAAGGGTGCTGGAACCGAATCTTGCCGGGACACTCGATTCCGCACTCCTCATCCCGTCAACAATGCAAATCCAGCCTCGACGGCTCATGGAGGCCATCCGGAAATCCCTGACCCGGCTCGGTGTGGAAATTCTTGAAGGGACCGAAGTTACCGGACTTGAGAGACAGGACGGGAGAGTCATCGGGGCGAACACCGATCAGGGCACGGTATCCGCTCACAAGATCGTCATTTGCAATGGGGCATGGGCCCAGCAGCTTCTAAGGACATTCACTGATATCTGTACGGACATCATTCCGGTACGCGGACAAATACTGATGTTCAAGGCCCGGCAACAGGTATTGTCACACATCCTGGTGGAAGACGAGCAGTACATGGTGCCGTGGGGAGGACATCATGTCCTGTGCGGCAGTTCAATGGAGCACGTGGGCTTTGACCGTTCCGTGACCGAGGAGGCAAGACATGCCATATGCACGTGGGCTTACCTGTTTTGCCCGCTGCTGGAAAATGCCGAGTTGATCGACCAATGGAGTGGGCTTCGGCCTGGTACGTTGCGTGATGCCCCTTACATCTGCAGACATCCTGAATATGAAAACCTGTATGTGAATGCTGGGCACTTCCGCTCTGGAATAGCCATGAGTGTCTCCTCTGCTGACCTCATGTGCAGGCTGATGACGGACCCGTCTGCAGCCCCGCAATTGGTCCAATACGGGTGCTAGGTCATGCTCGGGAAGCCCGTTTCGAGTTTGGATCACTGAATTTCAGGGTATCTATCCCGTAATTTGAGCACACGGCAACCTGGCACATCTGTACAAACCCTATCTCGACAAGTTATAAACCGGATCTGTGCCGGGGTAGCTCAGTCGGTAGAGCAACTGATTCGTAATCAGTAGGTCGGGTGTTCGAATCACCTCTCCGGCACCAATTCATGTCGGCTACAGGTTGCAGACAGAACGGAAAAAACCGAAAGCCTTGTGCCTCGTTTACAGCATGGTGTCGGTACACCGCTACAAAAGCATGTGCTCTGATCTGGACGCGTACCGAACAGGCACCAATGATTCGCAACGGCGCCAAGCCCAGACCTTGATTTCTTGTGGTCAATGAAATCAAATTCTAAATACTGATGAATTGCATGCGCATCAAACCTTGAATCACGCATGATGGGATCTTTCATCGATCAGGTACGAGGATGGGACCATGGCAAATGAACCACTAGCTCCGGATATCGTCACGCGCGATCCAGTCTGCGGAATGACCGTCGACCCGCAAGCCGGGAAGCCCTGTTTCGAGCATGAGGGGCACGTGTACCATTTTTGCCACGATGGTTGCCGTGACAAGTTCGTGATGGACCCTGAACCCTATATCGAGGCGACCGATCCCGTTTGCGGCATGAAGGTCAACCGCGCTACGGCGAGTTTTATCACGAGGCACACGGGCCAATGCCACTATTTCTGCTCTGGCCATTGCCTAGATAAGTTCGAGATCGATCCTGACACTTATCTGGAAGGCCGCCCAGCAGCAGAACCTGTACCGAAAGGTACACTCTATACCTGTCCGATGGATCCTGAAATCGTGCAAGAGGAGCCTGGTGACTGTCCGATCTGCGGTATGGCACTGGAGCCGATGATGCCCACGGTTGATTCGGGCCCGAATCCTGAACTCGTCGATTTCAGGCGCAGGCTCCTGGTCGGCGCGCCCCTGGCCCTGGCAGTCCTGCTGCTCGAGATGGGCGGCATGCTGGGAATTCCGTGGAATGACTGGTTCGGGTCTTCGGCGGTTCGCTGGCTTCAGTTTGTATTGGCCACGCCGGTCGTGGCCTGGGTAGGCCTGCCCTTCTTCAAGCGCGGCTGGTCATCCGTGGTCACCGGCAACCTCAACATGTGGACGCTGATCGCCATCGGCACCGGTACGGCCTACGCGTTCAGCGTAGTTTCGCTGATTGCACCGGGGGTTTTTCCTGCTGAGCTGGGAAACGGTCACCCTCCCCCGCTTTATTTCGAGGCAAGTGCAGTCATCCTCATCCTGGTGCTCGTCGGACAGGTGCTGGAATTGACGGCCCGCGACCGAACGGGAGATGCGATTCGGGCACTGATGGATCTCTCGCCAAAAACCGTCCGGCTGGTGACAGCTTCGGGTGAGGCAGACGTGCCGCTTGAAGCCATCAAGACAGGAGACCGGCTTCGCGTGCGCCCCGGGGAGGCGGTACCGGTCGATGGCACCGTTACCGAGGGTCACTCATCGGTGGATGAAAGCATGCTTACAGGCGAACCGGTTCCCGTTGAAAAAACCGAGGGCGACACGGTCACCGGTGGCACACTGAACAAGACGGGCTCCTTCGTGATGCAGGCCAAGGCTGTGGGCAGCGACACGGTCCTGTCCCGGATCATCGCCATGGTCGCACAGGCACAACGATCGCGGGCACCGATCCAGGCACTGGCCGACAGGGTCGCCTCGTATTTTGTTCCCGTCGTCATTGCCATCGCGGTGCTTGCCTTTATTGTATGGATGATCTGGGGTCCGGCGCCAGCACTCGGTTACGCCATCGTTTCTGCCGTCAGCGTCCTCATCATTGCCTGTCCCTGTGCACTCGGACTCGCCACACCGATGTCCATCATGGTGGCGACAGGACGTGGCGCACAGGCGGGTGTGCTGATCCGGGACGCAGAAGCTCTGGAACGGTTTGCAAGCGTAGACGCCCTGATCATCGACAAGACGGGCACGCTCACGGAAGGGCGGCCAAGCCTGGCCGATGTGGTGGCATTTGGCGGTGCATCCGAGGACCGGGTGCTCGCACTGGCTGCGGCCCTTGAACGTGGTTCGGAGCATCCGATGGCCGAGGCCATTCTCAGGGCAGCCCAGGAAAGAAACATCGAAGGTCTCACCACGACGGGTTTTGACGCGGTGACCGGCAAGGGAGTCCAAGGTCAGGTCAGCGACTTGTCGGTGGCATTTGGCAACGCGAAGCTGATGAGGGATCTGGGCATTGATGTTTCTGCTGCCCAAACCCAGTTGGGCCAGCTTCAAGATGACGGCAAGACGGTCATGCTGCTGGCTGTGGATGGGGGGCTTTGCGGCCTCATCGCCGTGGCAGACCGCATCAAGGAGACCACACCCGGTGCCATCGAAGCTTTGCACAAGGCAGGCCTCAAGATCATCATGGCGACCGGGGACAGCCGACGGACGGCCGAGGTGGTCGCTGCCAAGCTCGGGATCGACGAGGTTCGCGCAGAAATATCCCCCGAGGACAAGGCGACACTTGTTGCAGAAGTCCGCAGCCGGGGGCTTTCGGTTGCGATGGCAGGCGACGGCGTGAACGATGCTCCGGCCCTGGCTGCAGCAGACGTGGGAATCGCCATGGGAAGCGGGTCCGATGTGGCTGTGGAAAGTGCCAGCATGACACTGGTGAAAGGCGATCTTCGCGGCATCGTCCGGGCACGGCTGTTGGCACGCGGAACAACGCGCAACATTCGCCAGAATCTATTCTTTGCCTTTGTCTACAACAGCATCGGTGTACCCGTAGCCGCAGGTGTGCTTTTTCCCGTTTTCGGAATTCTGCTGTCTCCGATGATTGCCGCTGCCGCCATGAGCCTTTCTTCAGTCTCGGTGATCGGCAATGCATTGAGGCTGCGCCGGGTCCACTTGTATACTGGTGACTGATTTTCCCGATCCCCAGACCCAAAAGAGGAAGTTATGAAAGTCAAACCACGTTTTCTTACAGCACTGCTGGCCCTAGTCGTGTCAGTTGCAGTGCCCCAATGGGCTGTGGCCGCGAAGCAGGCACACGCCCAGATAATGAATGCAGACGGCCAGCAGGTGGGCAAGGTGATGCTCCACAGGACCTCGCATGGCACGCTGCTGCATGCCAAGCTGCACGGCTTGCCTGAGGGAGCCCATGCATTTCATGTACATTCGATTGGGAAATGCGAGGCGCCCTTCAAGTCCGCGGGCGGGCATTTCAACCCGCACGGCCACAAGCACGGCCTGCTAAGTGCCGACGGGATGCACGCGGGCGATATGCCCAACATCCACGTGCCAGCCTCTGGAAGCCTCGAAATCGAGATTCTTAATACAGGACTGGTACTGGATCCCTCGTTGTTCGATGAGGACGGCGCAGCCATCGTCATCCACGCAGGACCCGATGACTACCAGTCGGATCCGGCTGGCGCTGCCGGACCGCGCATTGCATGCGGGGTCATCCACAAGTAACGCGGATTTTCACCAGGACTTCCTGGTGGCTGGTGTGCCAAAAGCCCTGTGCCAAGCTGGCGCATGGCGGGCTCGCCAGCACATGATTTCTACAAACAACTAATTCCTGCATGAGAGCGCTGCAGGTTGACCTTGTCCGCAACTGTTACCCGGCCGTTTTCCTGAATGGCTGTAACAGCAAATGATCCAGCCACAGGTCACGCTGGGTCCGGAAGTACTCGATACCGACTTTCATGCCAAGATGGCCGGCCTGCGGTGAGGCGCGGTAGGTTCCAAACAAATAGTCCCACCAGGGTACATTGAAGCCGAAATTGCTGTTGGTTTCTTGCCGCACTACCGAGTGATGCACCCGGTGCATGTCCGGTGTCACGATAAAGTACCGCATGATCCGGTCCACTTTTTCCGGTATGCGAATGTTCGCATGGTTGAACAGTGAGCTTGCATTCAGCAGCACTTCAAAAGCGATCACAGCTACCACCGGAGCCCCCAGCACAAGTACCGCCGCCATCTTGATTGCCATGGACAGCACGATCTCGATGGGGTGAAACCGCAAGCCGGTCGTGACGTCCACTTCCAGGTCCGCATGGTGCATGCGGTGCAGCCGCCACAAAAAGTCCACATGGTGAAATACTAGGTGCTGAAGGTACAGTATCAGGTCCAGCGCTAGGATGGCCACGATCATGGCAAACCATGCAGGCAAGCTCACCAGATTCAGCAAGCCGAGGTTCTGGTCTTGTGCAACGATGGCCGTACCTACTGCGGCCAGCGGAATCCCGAGCCGCACGATCAGTCCGTTCAACACCATGATGGCCAGGTTGTTGAGCCAGCGTACGCTTCGCGAATGGTGCTGGGTGCGGCGTGGAGCCAAAAGTTCCCACACGGCGAATACGGCGAACAGGCCTGCAAAGGTCGACAGGCGAACCAGCACTTCGGCATCCATGGAAATCTCAGAAAACATGAGACCTTTCTAGGCGCCGCGCTGGGGGTTGTCAATCTTTTTCCATGCGGCCCTATGGGCTCCATAAGGGATTGTAATCGGTAGGTTTTCGCTACCGGTGAGAACGACATCCGTGACCGGCGCTGGCTGGCCCGTACATTCCCAATTCAAGTATAGTGATGCGAAAAGATTTCATCCGGGTCCAGAAGAACTTGCAGGGCAGTAAAAGAATGGCGAGACATGGCTTGCGGCTGTGGTTGATCCTGATGCTGGGCACATGGCTTGGTGCTTGCGACACCCCATCTTCAAAGTCCATGCCGAGCCTGCCAATACCCGAGTCCAGTCCTTCCCGCGATTCCCAGCAGGAAGGCCCAGACCAGCCTCCGAATGAACAAGCCGAGCAGCAGGACTCACCCCGCCAACCGCAAGAATCGATCGATCCCAAGGCAAGGACATCCGATGCACAAGCCCCTGTCCGTACCGACGATGAGGAAGTAGCCGTCCTCGACCAGCAACTTGAAGAGGCGTTGGGACGCTATGACGAACAGATCCACGAGGAATTTGAAAAAGCCCAAGCCGAAAGACGGGCCTACGAGCAAGCGTCTGCCAGCGAAGGACATGAAGTTGAGTCCGAACAGGAACCCGCGCGCGCAATGGACCCTGCGACACCGGTAGAGAAGACGTCCGGGGCCGAGGCCCAGACGGGTTCTGGCTCATCCTCGGTCGAAGTCGGAGACCCGGACGATGACTCGAAGGAAGGTGCAGAAGAGCGCGACAACCAGGGGACTCACAGCGCACCGCCGCCGGCCGACATTCCCAGTGGAGACGATGATGATGTCGTTGCCCGGCAGCTTCGCGAAGCAGCACAAAAAGAGCGTGATCCCGTGTTGCGCGACAAGCTTTGGGACGAGTACCGCAAGTACAAGGAGCAGCAGGCGAGCACGAACCCTTCGCCTCCTGTGGAGGGCGAATGACCGTGTACCGACCAGCTCTTGCCTCACTGTGGCTGAGCATCATTCTTTTGACCAGTAGCTGCGCGCCCAACACGGTTCGGGTTTCAGGCGGGGAAGAGATTGAGTCAGAAACTGTACAGCTGCAGGAAAGTCAGCTGCTGGATGTCGGGGTGCTGTTGTTTGAGAAAGGTGAAATTACCGAGCAGCAGAAACAGGAAAGCATTCACGAGGATATTCGGGCTGCTGAAGCGCGCTATATGGCCTACCACCTGAAAGAGACCCTGCAGCGCGCCAGTGGCTGGGGCGCTATCCGGGTGCTGCCAGCCGCCTCACATATTGCGGACGTGGTGGTCCGCAGCACGATCATCACTTCCAACGGTGAAGAGTTGCTGCTCGAGGTCCATGTGTCGGACAGTACCGGCAGTCTGTGGTTTGAGAAAAAGTACACGGCCGAGTTGGTCGAACTCGACTACTTCGAGATCGATCCCGGTAATGATGTCTACCAGCACGTCTACAACCGCGTCGCCAATGATATCTACCGCCACCGAAAGAAACTGACCGACCGGCAACTGATCCGCATCCGCAACACCTCCGAGCTTCGCTATGCCGCCAGCATCTCGCCCGACCCGTTCTCCGATTACCTCGTGTGGGAGCAAGGCGGGCAGGTCAATGTGGCTCGCCTGCCGGCCCGGGAGGATCCCATGCTGCTTCGGGTGCGCAAGATCCGCGAGCGCGAGTTTTTGTTCGTCGATACGATCAACGAGTACTATGCAAATTTCCACAGCGTGATGTACCGACCTTACACAAACTGGCGCAAATATTACCTGCTGGAAGTCCGGCAAAAACGTGCCATCGAACGCCGTGCCACACGAACCAAGCTCGCTGCAGCGGCCATCACGCTGGTGGGTCTGCTGCGGGACGCTCCGGGCCTCGTGACCACGGGAGCCATGCTGTACAAGGATGGCATCGACATCGGCAAGGAAGCCCAAATCCATGACGATGCCATCCGCGAGCTGGGAGATTCCCTCAAGACTGAAGTGCGCCCGATGGTGCTGGATATCCAAGGACGTACCGTAGAGATTACGGGCACCATCGAAGAACAGTACCGCAAATGGCGGGCGCTGCTGCGCGAAATCTACCTGAACGAGACGGGGCTGGCACAGGCCGAAAGCGCTCCGCACAGCACTTAATACGGCGATGCGCAAGGACAAGTCCACACCGGTTGAACCGATCGATCCCGCATCGCTGCGCGCCGCTGGTACTGATTCCGACAATCAACTCTCCAATGCCAACCGGAACGCCCTGCTTGCCCTTGTGTTCGTTGGGCTGGCGTCAGTGGCGGTGCTGGTGTTCTGGATATTGCCTGGGGTGGTCGACCAGCAACGATCCTCCGGGCCGCTGCAGCAGGAACCCGTCGTGCCCCTGCAAGAGCCCCCGGAAACCTACTCCGAGCCGAGCGGTGTGCCCGAAGCCCTGGCTGAAATGCCTGCGGGGTTTACTGAACAGGAGTACGCAGCCCAGAAGCTGCAGGCTGAAGCCCTGCTGCTTAGCATCATCGAAAGGCAGGACATCCTGCAACAGCAAGGGGTTGAGCAGTGGGCAGGCCAGGACTTTGCCGAGGCGGTTGCGAGCGGGCAGGCCGGGGATGTGCAGTTTCGCAAACAGGATTTTGCCGAGGCGATCCGCCTGTACGAGCAGTCGGCGGACGCCCTGCTGACCCTGCAAAACCGCGTTGATGCCGTGCTCGAGCAAGCGCTCGTGCAGGGGGATCAGGCCCTCTTGCAAAACCAGGGCGAGGTTGCAAAACGGCATTTCAACCTGGCCCTCGCCATCGATTCGCACAACCGCCTGGCTCTTGAAGGTCTGAAACGCACCGAGACCCTTGGCGAGCTGTTCGCATTGCTGGAGACGGGCGGTCACTTCGAGGCAGCCAACCGCCTGCAGGCCGCCGAGCAGGCATACCGGCAAGCGCTCGCCCTGGATCCGCTGTCTGCTGAGGCCGCTTCCGCACTGCAGCGGATTACGGAGCGTTTGGCCGAAGCGGAATTTTCCCGGCAGATGAGCCAGGCGTATGCCCTGCTGCAATCCCGCCAGTTCGAAGACGCTCGTGCAGCGTTTCGCAAGGCCCAGGCACTGGTACCCGACTCCAAACGTCCTGCCCAGGGATTGCGCCGAGTCGATGAGGTCGTGCGCGAGGAAAAAATCGCTTCGCTGAAAGCTGAGGCATCCCATTTCGAGAAACAGGAGCAATGGTCCCTTGCAGCACAGAGCTGGCAGCAATTGCTGGCGCTGGACCCGCAAGCCCCCCATGCCGGGGAAGCTGCCACCCGAACCCAGTACCGCGCGGCCGTGCTTGCAAAGCTGGACCACTATCTGGAACGCCACGAGCGCCTGTACTCAACGGGCGTATCGACCGAGGCACAGGCACTGCTGGATGAGATCTCCGCCCTGGACCACAGTCCGGGCCACCGCATCCTGCAAAGTGCAGAAGCCTTGCAGGAGGTGTTAGTGCTGGCCCGCCAGCCAGTCAGGATTGCCCTGTATTCGGACAACTTGACCGAGGTGACCATTTTCCGGGTTGGCAAGCTCGGCCGCTTCGAACGCCAGGACGTTCGGCTCAAGCCGGGCCAGTACACAATCATCGGCTCGCGGCCCGGCTACCGTGACGTTCGAAAAACCCTCCACGTGACCCCGGACATGAAGGCCGAACGCCTGAGTATTCTATGTGAAGAGACGATCTGACCCAGCAGTCCCGCACGGTGAAGTGATCCGGCCCGTGGCGCTGCCAAAGACGGCCAGTCGAAAGTCGAAGCACTTGGGCCGTCGTCTCCTGACCCTGACCGGGGTTCTCATCTTTCTCTCCCTGGTGCTGGTCCTCATCCACGTGCTCACGTCCAAGAGCCTGCAGATCGAAATAGACCCTCCGGCAGACTCGATCAGCCTGCGGGGCATGCCTTGGCCGGTCCACGTGCAGGGACGCTACCTGGTGCGCCCCGGCACCTACCGGCTGGAGGCACGGCGGGCCGGATACCATCCTCTGGAGCGGGAGATCCAGGTCGGCACTCAGGCCTCTCAGACCTTGGTATTTTCCCTGCTCAAGTTGCCCGGCTACTTGGACATCACCAGCGCCCCCGAACGCGGGGTGTACATCCAGATTGACAACACTTCCTTCGGGAGTGCCCCGATCCAGCGCCTTCAACTTGAAGCCGGAACCTATGTCCTACAGGCGACAGCCGACCGTTACCTGCCCTACACGACGCAACTGGTCATCGAGGGCAAGCACAAGCAACAGGACCTTGAAATCCAGCTGCAGCCCGGATGGGCGGAAGTGTCCATCGATTCACGGCCCCCGCATGTAGAGGCCTGGCTGGACGGGACCCGCCAAGGACAGACCCCCTTGAGGCTGGAACTGATGGCCGGGGAATACCGGCTTGACCTGCACCACCCGGACTACCTGCCCTACACCGTGGATTTTCTGGTGGTTGCTGGCCAGCCGCTCGTGCTGCCGCTGGCGCAGTTGCAGGCCGGCACCGCTCATGTGAGGATCGCCAGCGTCCCTCCCGGTGCAAGCATCACCATCGATAACCTCGACAAAGGCCAAACCCCGTTAAGCCTTGCGCTGGCTCCGAATACCGAGCACCGCATCACCCTGACCAAGCCCGGCTACCGTCCCGGCTATCAGGTCCTCGAAATCGAGCCGGGACAACAGAAAACCTTCACTATGCATTTGGAAGCCATGCTGGGCACCGTGATTGTGCAGGCCACCCCCGAGGATGCCGAGGTGCTCGTCGAGGGTAAAACCTCAGGCCGCGGCAAACTCCGCCTTGAGCTGCCGAGCGCGCCACAGCGCCTTGAGGTGCGAAAACCCGGATACCTCAGCCACACGCAAACCATCACTCCGCTCGTGGACACCCCGCAGGTCATCGCCGTCACGCTGAAACCGGCTGCAGCCCACAGCAGGCAAGACGCGCCTGCCCGCATCACCACCCACCAGGGCGAGACCCTCATCCGCCTGGACGGCGGTACATTTTCCATGGGTGCCCCGCGGCGTGAACAGGGGCGGCGCACCAACGAAACCCAGCATAGCGTCGCACTGCAACGACCGTTCTACATGGCGGTCCGCGAGGTCACCAATGCCCACTTCAATGCCTTCATGCCTTCCCATCACTCCGGTAACTACCGCGGCCATGACCTGTCCGCCCCCGACCTTCCGGTCGTCAACCTCACCTGGGCGGATGCGGTGCGCTACTGCAACTGGCTGAGCGAGCGCGAAGGGCTGGAGCCCGTATACGAGGAAAAAAACGGAACCTGGGTGGCCAAGACCCCCCTTCCCGCCGGCTATCGCCTGCCCACGGAAAGCGAATGGGAGTGGGTGGCCCGCTGGCGCCCCGGTGGGAAGCTGGCGAAATATGCCTGGGGTGATGAGTACCCGCCGGTGGAGGTAACCGGGAATTACGCGGACCATGCTGCAAGCGGCCTGCTCGAGGACATCATCGACGGCTATGACGACGGATTTGCTGTGGCCGCGCCGGTGGGAAGCTTCGGACCCAATCCTCTGGGACTGTTCGACCTGGACGGCAACGTCGCCGAATGGTGCCACGACTACCACAGCATCTACCCGGCCCTGAACGAGGAGACCTATGTCGACCCTGCAGGTCCTACCACGGGAACCAAGCACGTCATCCGTGGCGCCTCCTGGATGCGCAGCACCCTCAGCAGCACTCGACTCAGCTACCGGGATCAGGATAATAAACGGCATGTTGATGTTGGTTTTCGTATTGCCCGGTACCTGGATTAGCGGGACATGAAACTTTACACGGCGTTGTTGCTGGCCATGCTGGCTCCCTCGCTGGCAGCCACTCCCGAACCCACAGAAGAGATGCCTGAGAACACCGCAACGTCTGCAGCCCGCCAGGGCGAAGACGCTGCTCCCGGGGCAACCGGGGACCGCGGCACACGACGTGCCCCGCCCCTGGAGGAGTTCGTGCCCAGCGAAGAAGTCTCAGCCGACAAGCCCGTGAGTTTCCCAACGGACATCTGAGCATGATGAAAAAACCGTTTTCCCCCGAATTCACCTACCAGATTTTCAGCCTGCTGGTGATCACGATCATCGTGCATGCGGTGTACGTGACCATCGTCCGCCCGACCGCCGAAGCCGAACTCGAGCAGCAGGCGGTGCAGATCAATCTCGACCGGGACTACGTGCCGAAACGCTCGGTGTACGTGCTGGTTCGTGACTACGAACAGGAGACCTGTTTCATCCTGATGTTCTGGGCCCTGGTGATCATGGGCTACAAGGCCAGCCACCTGCTGCGCGAGCGAGACATGCTCGACATGGATCTGCTGCACGCCAAGGAGGGAATCCGGTTTTTGCCCCAGGACATGCAAAAACTCAGCCGCCAGATCCAGTCCCTGCCCGAAGAACAGCAGGGCTATCTGCTGCCGCGTGCCCTGCAGGTCGCCCTGCACCGCTTCAACTCCACCCGCAACATCCAGGACGTCTCCTCGGCCACCCGCAGTGTGTGTGAATCCGAATCCGAGCGCCTCGACTCCGAACTGTCCATCATCCGCTACATCACCTGGGCGATTCCCTCCATCGGATTTTTGGGTACGGTGCGCGGTATCGGAGATGCGCTGGGTCAGGCGCACAAGGCTGTGGAAGGCAACATCGCCGGGGTCACGGAGAGCCTGGGAGTGGCGTTCAACTCCACCCTGATCGCCTTGTGCATCAGCATCGTGCTGATGTTCATCGTGTACCAGCTACAGCTTTTGCAGGAACGGCTGATCCTGGACACCCAGAACTACTGCAATCACAACCTGATCCGCCATCTTCAGGCGGAATAAAGGAGAGCCGCGCGCATGTCCACGGTGGTCATCGATCTATACGACAGCGGCATCCTGATCAGCGACGGAAAACGCATCCTCGCCAACTGTCCGTCCTGCGCCCTGGTTGAAACCGAGACTTCCATCCTGGCAGGCAAGCAGGCCGAGCAGCAAATGCACCTGCGACCGCAGGAAATCAGCACGGGATTCTGGGCGGACCTTGCCGGACAAAGCACGACCCGGCATGCAGTCAGCCATGCCGAGATCGCATTCAGGCACATGCAGTTTGCCTGGAGCCTGCTGGACCGCCAGGACCACGATGCCATCCTTGCGGTGTCCGGGGCGCTGCGCAAGCAGGAACTGGGGCTCGTTCTCGGCATCTGCGAAAAACTCGGCATTCCGGTCATCGGCATCGTCAACAAGGCGGTGCTCGCGATCCCCGGCCCCGTTTCGAACACCCGGCTGGTGTGGCTAGCCGTACTGCAGCAGTGCACCATACTCACGCTGGTCTCGCAGGACCGCAAGCAGGTATCCGCGACCCGCCCGGGAAGGGTCATCGAACACGGGCTGCAGTCCCTCATCCAGGCACAGGCCAAGTGGATCGCCGCAGCCTTCGTCCGGGAAACGCGTTTTGATCCGCTGCAAAAGGGTGAAGACGAGCAGCGCCTGTATGAAAAGCTCCCGCACTGGCTGGCGACCCTGCAGTCCATCGAGTCGGTCGGCTGCGAACTGCATTCGGATGGACAGGGCCACCGCATACAGCTGCACCGCAACGACGTCCTCGGAATCAACCGGGCGGCCTTCGAGGAGATCGCGATTTCACTGAGTGAGCTGCTCCCCGACCACAAGGTCACCCTCGTCTGCTCACCGACCTGCAATCAGGTGTTCGGCCTGAACGAATTCCTGAAGGACCTGCCGGGGTGTGCCATGCTGGGCACGGACCCGACCCGCATTGCCCGCCAGGCCTTGCGCTATCGCGAACAGATCAGCAGCGGCGATGAGACCGTGCACTACACGACCGCGCTGGCCTGGGACAAATCCACCCGTCCCGAGTCGCTGGAACCCAATCCCGGGTTGCTGGCCAGCCTGCGCAACTGCCCCACCCACCTGCTGATCGGCAACAACGCCTGGCCACTGGGCCCGAAGCAGGAACTACGCCTGACCAAGGACCGCCATGAGATTCACCTGGCGCTCGATCCCGTGTGCAACGACCGCGGCATTTGCCGGATCCGGAAAAAGGGCATGCGCATCGAGTTGCGCCACCTGAAAAATTACAAAATCCGGCTCAATGACCGGTTGCTGAGCGAGCCCCAGCCCATCCAGTCCGGGGACCGTCTGCGCATCGACGGGTACCGCGGTACCGTGCACTTCATCCAGGTCCAGGAACATGAAGCGCCGCACGATTAATGTATTCAGCCTGTCCTTCCTGGACGTGATGTTTTGCGGCTTCGGGGCGGTCATCCTGTTTTTCATGATTATCAATGCTGACTCGCAGGCGCGTCGCGGCATGGTTAATGCCTCGGCGCAGGATGACGTGCAGGAGCTGCAGGCTCAGGTCACCGAGGCCGAACGCTCGTTGGCGGAACTGCAAAACTCCCTGCAGAGGCTCGAAGCGCGCCACCTGCGGGCACAGGGACGCGCTGCAGGTATCCTCGAGGACATCGACCTTCACACCTCGCGACTTTCCCGACAGCAGCAGGAGACACGTGCCAGGCTGCAGGCCGTTGATGCACTCAAGGCGGAACTGAAATCCCTGGAGGAGGCGCACCGGCGTCTTGAAGCAGGTGCCTTGCAGGACGAGGCCCCGGGCGTGCACCTGCGCGCATTTGACGGTCACGGACAGCGCCAGTACCTGACCGGCCTCAAGATGGACGGTGAGCGCATCCTGATTCTGGTGGACAGCTCGGCCAGCATGCTGGCCGACCGGATCATCAATGTGCTTCGCTTTCGAAACCTGCCGCCAGATGAACGGGTGCGAGCGGCCAAATGGCAGCAGGTGCTGCACACGGTCGACTGGATTACCACGCGCATCCCGCCCACCAGCCAGTTCCAGATCCATGCCTTCAATGAAACCAGCGAGCCCCTCTACCAGGCACTGGATGCAACCTGGCTGGATGCAGGCGATCCCCGGCACCTGGAGCTTGCGGTGGCTGGCCTGTACGCACGGGCACCGGCCGGGGGCACCAACCTGTACCAGGCCTTCAAAGGGATCGCGCAGCTGGACCCGCCCCCGGACACCATCTACTTGCTGACGGACGGGCTCCCTACACAGGGCCGCTCGAAATCCTGGAGCACCAAGGTGTCCGCGCAAGCGCGCAAGAAGCTGTTTGATGCCGCACTGAAAATCCTGCCCGACGGGATTCCCGTCAATACCATTTTGTTCCACATGGAAGGTGACCCGCAGGCCTCCAGTGAATACTGGAAGCTGGCGGGCAACACCCGGGGAGCCTTTTTCAGCCCCTCCCGGGACTGGCCCTGAAACATGAAACCGCGTCGCAGTATCGAGATCTTCAGCCTGTCCTTCCTGGACTGCATATGCTGCGGTTTTGGTGCGCTGATCCTGCTGCTGGTGCTGTCGAAAACGGCCGAGCCAGTGATCTTCGAGCAATACAGCGAAGACCTCGACCGGCATGCTGCAGGCCTGCAGATACAGTTGTCCGAACTGCACGGGCAAAACCACGCGCTGAACCGTGAACGGATCAGGCAAAAGCACCAAGTGACCCGCGAGATAGAAAAAATTGCACAGCTGCAGGATGAGCTGTCGACCGTGCAAGACCGGTATTCGACCGCGCGAGGCGAAGCGGCGCTACAGAACACGATCGAGGGCCAGCTGGCCCGCGCCCGCCAGACGCTGAGCGAGGAGATGCGCCGCCTGCAGGCCCGCGAACCCCTGATCCGGCCATCAGGGGATGCCATGATCGCCGGCATCCCTGTGGACAGCGAGTACATCATTTTCATCATCGACACCTCGGGCAGCATGCTGACCTACGGCTGGGAACTGGTCGAGCAAAAGCTTACCGAGGTGCTGGATGCCTACCCGACGGTCAAGGGACTGCAGGTCATGAACGACATGGGCGAGTACATGTTCCGCCAGTATGCCGGGCGCTGGATCCCGGACACGCCAGCGCGGCGCAAGGCGGTGCTTGAGCGGATGCGCACCTGGCAGCCGTTCAGCAACAGCAGTCCGGTCGAGGGTATCACGGCCGCCATCCGCACGTTTCAAGCCGATGACAAGAAAATCAGCCTGTACGTGTTCGGCGACGAATTCACCGGCCCATCCATCCAGTCCGTGCTTCGCGAGGTGAATGCGATCAACCGCAAGGACCTGTACGGTGCGCGCCGCGTGCGCATCCATGCCGTCGGTTTTCCGATCCAGTTCGCAAGGGAGGAGGACGAGCAAGTGACCGGTGTGCGCTTTGCCACCCTGATGCGCGCCCTGTGCGAACAAAACGAGGGCACCTTCATCGGACTCTCCGCCTTCACCCCCTAGGCAGCGCGTGCCGCAATCGCGGAAGTCCCGGCCTTAGAAAAAATAAATCGTTGCGAGTTAAATAATCAATTTCACTTGCAGGGCCTTCTGTTTCATCATGGCATCAAGAATGGAACTCTGTAATGTCTCCCAGGGACGGGGGGCGGCAGTCGAAGCGCCAAGGACCCCGCTTGGCGCTTTGCCGCCGATCAACACGCGCGGGCATCGCAGGCGCACGATCACACGTCTCAGTTCTTCACACTCTCCAGGATCACGTCGGCCAGCATGCCGAATTCCTGCTTGCGGACACTGGATTTTCTCCAGGCCAGGCCGATTTCCCGATACGCATGATCCTTCAGGTCCTGTGTGACTACCTGGGTATTTTCCAAAAGACCTCCATCGATCGCCATCTGCGGGATGAAGGACACTCCCAGGTCACTGTTCACCATCTGCACCAGGCTGTACAGGCCGCTGGCCGAGAACTTGTTGGTTTCCTCCAGCCGGGTCAGGTTGCATGCGCTCAATGCGTGCTCGCGCAGGCAGTGTCCATCCTCCAGCAGCAGGATCACGCCCTGATTCAGCTTGCTGGGTGTGAAGTCCTGAGGGTCAATCAGCCGGGTCCCTTGCTTGTACGCAAGCTTGAACGTATCGGTGAACAGGGACACCGTGTCCGTGTTGGTCAGCTCGACGGGCAGGGCCAGCAACAGGATATCGAGTTCCCCTTCAAGCAGCAGGGCATGAATCTTCTTGGTCTGTTCCTCCTTGAGGTACAGCTCAAGCTTCGGGAAGCGTTTGCGGATCTCCGGCAGGATCTTCGGCAGCAGGAACGGGGCAATGGTCGGGATCACGCCCATTTTCAGGGGCCCGGTCAAGGGCTGTTGCACGGACCGTGCAATATCGACGATGCCCTCCAGGTCGAACAGGGCGTGACGGGCCTGCTCGGCGACCAGCTTTCCTACCGAGGTGAAGGTCACGCTGCGGCTGGTGCGATCCACCAGGGAAACATTCAGCTGCCCCTCAAGCTCCTTGATGGCTACGCTGAAGGCGGACTGGGTGACGAAGCAGGCCTCGGCAGCCTTGCCGAAATGAAGGTATTTTTCCAGCGTCACCAGATAACGCAGCTGCTTGACCGTGGGCAGGTTGATCATTCGTAAAATCAATCATTGAGTGAAAAACAATTAGATTTATATCAGGACCCGACCACAATCTCCAGTCCAGTCCCACTCAGGATGGGGCCGGTTATCCCGAAAAAGGTTTTGTGCCGATGACGAACGAGTGCGCTATTTCACAGTTACGGAATCATTCACAACAGTTAATGAGTTTGCCCTTTATACAAATTTACCAACGTGACCCCAATCACGATCAGGAACAAACCAATGATCGTTTGCCAGTTTAAGGCCTGGTCATAAAAGACATAACTTAACAGCGCTACTGAGAAAACACCCAGCCCTGCCCAGGATGCATACAGTATTGCGAGGGGGAGTTTTTGAGCTAACAGTGTCAACAGATAAAAAGATATGCCATATGAGATGATCAAAACAGCGGTTGGTAACAGCTGTGTAAAATTTTGTGATGCAGGCAAGAGCATTGTTCCAAGAACTTCTAATGCGATTGCGGCAAAAAGCATTATGTATACATTTATTCTCTTCTAGTTCGTCGTTGTGAACTATTCCACCGTCACCGACTTGGCCAGATTGCGTGGCTGGTCGACGTCCGTGCCCTTCAGGACCGCCACGTGGTAGGCAAGAAGCTGCAGGGGAATGGTAAAAATGATGGGGGCGACCGCATTGTCCGGGGCATCCACTTCGATCCCGATCGTCTCAGAGCCGGGTTCGAACCCTGAATCCACGTCAGCAAACACGTGCAGCACACCGCCGCGTGCACGCACTTCTTCCAGGTTGGACTTCAGTTTCTCCAGCAAAACATCGTTCGGTGCCACGGCAATGACCGGGACCTTGTCGTCCACCAGCGCGATGGGGCCATGCTTGAGTTCGCCCGCGGGGTACGCCTCGGCATGGATATAGGAAACTTCCTTGAGCTTCAGGGCACCTTCTTTGGCAATGGGATAATGGATGCCGCGGCCCAGGAACAGGGCGTGCTGCTTGTCCCAGTACTGGCGCGATAGCGCTTCGATCTCGGGATCCAGTTCCAGCACGCGGTTGATGCGCGCCGGCAAGTTGGTCAGTTGCTCGACCAGCAGCTTGTGCGTCTCATCCTGCATGCCGTGGTGTCGCCCGACGCTGATTACCAGCATCAGCAAGGCCACCAGTTGGGTGGCGAAGGCCTTGGTGGAGGCCACACCGACCTCCGGCCCGGCATGCGTCATCAGCACCAGGTCCGACTCGCGCACCAGGGAACTCTCCGGAACATTGCAAATGGTCAGAGAACCGGCATAGCCTTCCTCGCGGGCCTGGCGTTGCGCGGCCAGGGTGTCGGCGGTCTCACCGGACTGGGAAATCGTCACGAACAATGTGCCGGGCTGGACCACGTGCTTGCGATAGCGAAACTCGCTGGCGACATCGACGAAGCAGGGAATCCCCGCCAACGCCTCAAACCAGAATTTCGCAATCATCCCGGCATGGTAGCTGCTGCCGCAGGCGATGATCTGCACGGCCCGGGTGCGCTTGAGGATCGGCTCGGCATCTGTCCCCAGGATCTGTTCAGCCACGCGTCCGTTGATCAGCCGCCCCTCCAGCGTATCGGCAATGGCCTGCGGCTGTTCGTAGATTTCCTTGAGCATGTAGTGCGGATAACCATCTTTCTCTACGGCATCCGCGGTCAGGCAACTCCGTCGGGAGCTGCGCTCCACTACCGTCCCGTCTTCGTCGAACACCTGGATTTGCTCACGCGAGATGTCCACGATGTCCCCGTCCTCCAGGAAAACGAACTCCTGTGTCTCCTTCAGCAGAGCATGTACGTCCGAGGCAATGAAGTTCTCTTCCTCGCCGATCCCCACCACCAGCGGGCTGCCGTTTCGCGCGGCGATCAGGCGCCCCGGTTCGGTCCTGTCGATCACTCCCAGCGCATAGGCGCCTTTCAAATCTTTCACGGTTGCACTCACCGCAGCCAGCAGGTTCAGGCCGCGGTCCAGGTACAACACGATCTGGTGAGCGATGACTTCGGTATCGGTGTCCGAGTCAAAGCTGAAGCCCGCCTCGCTTTGCTGAGTCTTGAGGTGCTCGAAATTCTCGATGATGCCGTTGTGCACGATGGCAATGCGGTCGTTGCTGATGTGCGGATGCGCATTGTGTTCGGCGGGCACACCGTGGGTCGCCCATCGGGTGTGCGCAATTCCGAGCTGGCCGGCGAGTGCGGACTCTTCCAGGGCCTTGCCCAGTTCACTGACCTTACCCTGCCTTCTCACGCGCTCGATCGAGCCATTGGTCAGCACGGCCATGCCGGCCGAGTCATAGCCCCGGTACTCCAGGCGCCGCAGGCCTTCAAGCAGGACCGGGGAGATGTCCCTGTTCGCGATACCGCCGACGATTCCGCACATGGTCTATTTCTTGTCCTTCTCGGGGCGCTTCCAGTGCTGCACCGTCACCTGCTTACTGCGGGCGACCGCAAGGACCTCGGCGGGCACATCCTTGGTGATGGTCGACCCGGCCGCGATCGTCGCCCCCTCGCCGACGACCACCGGGGCAACGAGCTGGGTGTCGGAGCCGACGAACACGCGATCGTTGATGACCGTGCGGTGTTTGTGTGCGCCGTCATAGTTGCAGGTGATGGTGCCTGCCCCGACATTGACCCCTGCCCCAAGCTCGGCATCGCCGAGGTAGCTGAGATGGTTGACCTTGCTGTTCGCACCGATTCCGGATTTCTTGATCTCAACGAAGTTGCCGACCTGCACCTGATCCCCCAAGCGGGTCTGCGGGCGAATCCGGGCGAAGGGGCCGATGCGGCATTCGCTGCCGATTTCGGCCTCTTCGATATGGCTGTTGGCATGGATCCGTGTGCCGGCACCCACGGTGGTGTTGATCAGCACGCTGTTGGCCCCGACTCGCACACCGTCGCCGAGACGGTTTTGACCTTCGAACACGGCATTGACGTCGATTTCAACATCCCTTCCCAGCTGCAGTTCGCCCCGGATGTCAATGCGTGCAGGATCCATGAGTGTGGCGCCCTGGTCCATGAGCCGCTGCGCAGCCCTGCGCTGGCAGGCGCGCTCGGCCCGGGCCAGTTGCGCCTTGTCATTGACCCCGAGCGCGGTATCGGCGTCCTCGCACAGCATGGCCTCGACGGGGTGTCCGCCCTCAACCGCCAGCCCGATGCAGTCGGTCAAATAGAATTCCTGCTGGGTGTTGTCGTTGCCGACCTGTCCCAGCCACTGCTTCAACCGCCCCGCACGTGCCGCCAGCACTCCGGTATTCATTTCACGAATGGCCAGCGTGTCCGGGTCAGCCTCGCGCTGCTCGACGATTCGCAAAACCCCGCCATCGGCATCGCGCACGATCCTCCCCAGACCTTCCACCCCCTCGAATTCCGCCGACAGCAACACCAACTCACAACGGGACAGGCCCTCAAGCAGCCGCTGCAGGGTGGCAGGCTCGAGCAGGGGGACATCGCCATACAGGACCAGAACCACGTGCTCATCCGCTAGCCCGGGCAAGGCCTGCTGCACCGCATGCCCTGTCCCCAGCTGCTGCTCCTGCAGATGCCAGCAAATGCCTTCATCACCCACCGCAGCACGGACCTGTTCCGTACCGTAACCGGTGACGATGTGAATGTTGTGCGGTGACAATGTGCGGGCACATTCGATCACATGCCCCAGCAAGGGTTTGCCGGCGAGTGGGTGCAGGACCTTGGGCAAATCGCTGTGCATGCGCGTGCCCTGGCCTGCGGCAAGGATGACGATTTCCAGTTTCATGAGCGCTTCTTGACCGTGAATACCTGTCCTAACTGGTGAAGGCCCGGTGCCTTAACCCTGAACCATTGCAAACCCGCGGCAAATAATCAAATGCCGGGACAGGTTTCGCGGGCAACGTAGAAGGGGCCCGACAGGCCTTGGGGCGTACCCTATTTTCGCATCTTGCGCATGCGCTCGATCATGCGCAACTGCTCGGCGGCACGCGCCAGTTCTGCCTGTGCCTTGGCGGCATCCAGATCGCCTTTTTGATCACGCAGCGCATCTTCGGCCCGCTGCTTGGCCTCCATGGCCTTGGCTTCATCCAGGTCCTCCGCGCGTATGGCGGTATCCGAGAGCACGGTAACCACGTGCGGCTGCACCTCGAGGATGCCTCCGGAAACATACAGGTACTGGTCTTCCTTGCCTTCCACCTCGATCTTCAGCTCACCAGGGCGCAGGCTGGTCACCAGGGGGGTGTGGCGCGGGTAGATGCCGACATCGCCCATCCGGGCCGGGGCAAACACCGCCGACACGGTGCCGGAGAAAAGCGCCTTTTCAGCGCTCACCACATCCAGATGCAGCGTCATCGCCATGCCGGCCTACAGTTCCTCGGCCTTCTGGATGACATCCTCGATGCCGCCCTGCATGTAGAATGCCTGCTCCGGCAGGTGGTCATACTCGCCCTCGACAATCGCCTTGAACCCGGCAATCGTATCCGGCAGCGACACGATCTTGCCCGGGGAGCCGGTGAACACCTCGGCCACCGAGAACGGTTGCGACAGAAAGCGCTGTACCTTGCGTGCACGGGCTACCACCAGCTTGTCCTCCTCGGACAGCTCGTCCATACCCAGAATAGCAATGATGTCCTTGAGTTCCTTGTAGCGCTGCAGGGTGTTTTGCACCGCACGCGCCGTATCGTAGTGTTCCTGCCCGATGACCAGCGGGTCCAGCTGGCGGCTGGTGGAGTCCAGCGGATCCACCGCCGGGTAAATGCCAAGCTCAGCCACCTGGCGCGACAAAACCACCGTGGCGTCGAGGTGTGCGAACGTGGTCGCGGGCGACGGGTCGGTCAGGTCGTCCGCCGGCACATAGACCGCCTGGATCGAGGTGATGGAGCCGCTGCTGGTCGAGGTGATGCGCTCTTGCAGGGCACCCATTTCCTCGGCCAGGGTGGGCTGGTAGCCCACCGCAGACGGCATGCGGCCCAGCAGGGCGGATACCTCGGTGCCCGCCAGGGTGTATCGATAGATGTTGTCGATGAACATCAGCACGTCGCGGCCCTCGTCACGGAAATACTCCGCCATCGTCAGGCCCGTCAGGCCGACCCGCAGGCGGTTACCCGGCGGCTCGTTCATCTGTCCGTAGACCATGGCCACCTTGTCCAGCACCCCCGCTTCCTTCATTTCGTAGTAGAAGTCGTTGCCTTCGCGGGTACGCTCGCCGACCCCTGCGAACACTGACAGTCCCGAGTGTTTTTTCGCGATGTTGTTGATCAGTTCCATCATGGCGACGGTCTTGCCGCAGCCGGCACCGCCGAACAGGCCAATCTTGCCGCCCTTGGCAAACGGACACAGCAGGTCGATGACCTTGATGCCTGTCTCCAGCAATTCGTTGCCGCCGGCCTGCTCCTCGAATTTCGGCGGGGCACGGTGAATCGGCATCGTGGAGTCGGCGCCGATTTCCCCGGCATTGTCCACCGGGTCGCCGAGCACGTTCATGACTCGGCCGAGCGTCTTGGGTCCGACCGGCACGGAAATCGGGGCTTTGGTGTTGGTTACGCCGAGACCGCGCTTGAGCCCGTCCGAGGCACCCATGGCAATCGTGCGGGCGATGCCGCCGCCGAGTTGCTGCTGGACCTCCAGGGTGAGGTCCTGGTCGTCGACCACCAGGGCATCGTATACGTTCGGCACTTCCTCGCGTGCAAACTCCACGTCCACGACCGCACCGATGATTTCAACAATTTGACCCGTACTCATGAGTATTTCCTCTTTCGCTTGTAGTTGTGTGTCGCTGCAATCAGACAGCTGCAGCGCCGCCAACGATCTCCGATATTTCCTGGGTAATGGCCGCCTGGCGCGCCTTGTTGTACGCCAGCTGCAAGTCGGCAATCAACTCACCTGCATTGTCCGACGCACTTTTCATGGCGATCATGCGCGCTGCCATCTCGCAGGCGACATTCTCGACCACGCTCTGGTAGACGATCGACTCGATGTACCTGCGCAACAACTCATCCAGCACCACCTTGGCATCCGGCTCGTAGATATAGTCCCAGTGATGCTTGAGTTCCTCGTTGTCCTCCGCTACCAGGGGCAGCAGGGTGCTGACCTTCGGGCGCTGCGTCATGGTGTTGACAAATTCGTTCTCGACCAGGAACAGGCGGTCAATCGAGCCCTCGGTGTAGGCATCCAGCATGGTCTTGATCGTGCCGATCAACTCACCGATGTGCACCGTATCCCCGAGATGGCTGACCTGCGAGATGATGTTGCCCGAAAAGCGCTTGAAGAACGCCGTGCCCTTGGCGCCGATCAGGCACAAATCGATGCCCACCCCCTGCTGTTGCCAGTCCTGCATGGCTTTCAGGGCGGTTTTGAAGGCATTGATGTTGAGCCCGCCGCACAGGCCGCGGTCAGTCGAGATGATGATGAAGCCGACGCGCTTGACCTCCGCATGCTCGATGAGAAACGGGTGGTGGTATTCCACGTGGGCGTTGGCGAGGTGGCCGATCACGTTAAGCATTTTCTGCGAGTAGGGACGCGTGGCATTCATGCGGTCCTGGGCCTTGCGCATCTTGCTGGCCGCGACCATTTCCATGGCCTTGGTAATCTTTTGCGTATTCTTGATGCTCGCAATCTGCGTGCGTATTTCTTTCTCGCCCGCCATGGCCGTGATGTCCTACCAGCTGCCCTTGGCCTTGAAGTCCTCGACCGCGCGGGCCAGCCCCGCCTCGATCTCGTCGTCATAGGCACCACTGCGGTTGATCTGTTCCAGCAGCTCCGCGTGCTGCGAGCGCATGAAGTCATGCATGGCCTTCTCGAAAGACACGACCTTGCCGACTTCGACATCATCCACGTAGCCGCGGTCCACCGCGAACAGCGAGACCGCCATGTCCGCCACCGTCAGGGGCGTGTACTGGGGCTGCTTCATCAGCTCCATGACCCGTTCACCGCGCTCAAGCTGCTTGCGGGTCTGCTCATCGAGGTCGGATGCGAACTGTGAAAACGCGGCCAGCTCGCGGTACTGGGCCAGCGCCAGGCGCACGCCGCCGCCGAGCTTCTTGATCACCGGGGTCTGCGCCGCACCTCCGACCCGCGAAACCGACAGGCCGGCATTGATGGCCGGGCGAAATCCCGAGTTGAACAGGTCGCTTTCCAGAAAGATCTGGCCATCGGTGATCGAGATGACGTTGGTGGGCACGAAGGCCGACACGTCGCCGGCCTGCGTCTCGATGATCGGCAGTGCGGTCAGTGAGCCGGTACTCCCGCTCACCTCACCGTCGGTAAACTCTTCCACGTATGCGGCATTGACCCGTGATGCGCGCTCGAGCAGGCGCGAATGCAGGTAGAACACATCGCCCGGATAGGCTTCGCGGCCCGGCGGGCGGCGCAGCAACAGCGAGACCTGGCGATAGGCCCAGGCCTGCTTGGTCAGGTCGTCGTAAATGATCAGGGCATCCTCGCCGCGGTCGCGGAAGTACTCGCCCATGGCACAGCCTGAATAGGGTGCGATGTACTGCATGGCCGCCGACTCCGAGGCGCTGGCTGCGACGACGATGGTATGCTCCATCGCGCCGTGCTCCTCGAGCTTGCGCACCACGTTGGCAATCGAGGAGTTCTTCTGCCCGATCGCCACGTAGATACACTTGATGCCGGTACCCTTCTGGTTGATGATGGTGTCGATGGCCAGGGCCGTCTTGCCGGTCTGGCGGTCGCCGATGATCAGCTCCCGCTGGCCACGTCCGATCGGCACCATGGAGTCGATGGACTTCAGTCCCGTCTGCACCGGTTCGCTTACCGACTGGCGCTCGATCACGCCGGGGGCGATCTTCTCGATCGGCGAAGATTCCGCACACTCTGCCGGGCCCTTGCCGTCGATGCCGTTGCCGAGCGAATCCACCACCCGGCCGAGCAGCTCGGGGCCGACCGGCACTTCCAGGATTCTTCCCGTACAGGACACCTTGTCGCCCTCGGTAATATGCTTGTACTCGCCGAGGACCACCGCGCCCACCGAGTCGCGCTCCAGGTTCAGCGCCATGCCAAAGGTGTTCTGCGGAAACTCCAGCATCTCTCCTGCCATGACATCGGCCAGCCCGTGGATGCGCACGATGCCGTCGGTGACGCCCACCACGGTGCCCTCCGTGCGGGCCTGCGCGACCACTTCGAAATTCTCGATGCGTTTTTGGATCAGTTCACTGATTTCAGTTGGGTTCAGTTGCATGTTCGAATCCTCTTGTTGGCTCCGGTGCGTGTACTCAGTGCGCCAGGGCCGTTGAAAGCTTGTCGAGGCGTCCGCGAACGGATCCGTCGATGACCAGGTCCCCCGCGCGGATGACGGCACCGCCGATCAGCGCCGGGTCGGTCCGCGAGACCAGCTGCACCTCTTTGCCGAGACGTTGCCTGAGAGCCTGGGTGATGTGTGTCAGCTGCGCCTCATCGACCTCGCTCGCCGAGACCACCTCGGCATTGACCGTGCCTTCGGCCTCGGCCCGGTAACGCCGGAACAGGATCTCGATATCCGGCAGCAGGCGGATGCGGTCATTCTCGGCCAGCAGGCGGATGAAATTGCAGGCGCGCTCGTTGAGCTGCTCCTCGCATACCGAAATCATCAACTCTGCTGCCTGTTGCCTGGACAGCGCCGGGCTGTCCAGCACGGCGCGCATGGTCGGGTCGCAGGCGACCGCCACCATGAATGCCAGCATCTCGCTCCAGGACTCCTGTTCCTGGTGGGCACAGGCCGCATCGAAGGCGGCACGGGCATAGGGTCTTGCGGCAGTGGTGAGGTCTGACATCGGTCTTGGAAATGAATTTCGTGGCCTAGATCTGGGTCGCCAGCTCCTCCAGCATGTCCTGATGTGCGCCGGCATCAATTTCTTTTTTCAGGATGCGTTCAGCGCCGGCCACGGCGATTACCGAGACCCGCGTCCTGAGTTCCTCGGTCGCCCGGTGAACTTCCTTTTCCACCTCGGCGTGCGCGGCTTCCTTGATGCGGTTGCCTTCTTCCGTGGCATCGGACTTGGCGTTCTCGACGATCTCGTTGGCGCGCTTTTGCGCCTGGTTCAGGATATCGGCCGCCTGCTGCTTGGCCTCGGAGATCTTGTGCTCGGCATCGCGCTCGGCCAGCTCCTGCTGTTTGAACCCGCGTTCCGCCTCGGCCAAGCCGTCGGCAATTTTCTTCTTGCGGTCATCGAGTGCGGTCATGATCGGCGGCCACACGTACTTCATGCAGAACAGGACAAAAATGATAAATGCGAGGGTTTGACCGAATAATGTTAGACCGATGTTCATGTCTGGACTCTACTGGGTGGTTGACAGGAAATTGTTGTGCGCTAGACGGCAAACAGCACGTACAGGCCGATGGCAATGGCGATGACAGGCAGCGCGTCCACCAGGCCCATGACGATGAAGAACTGCGTCCTCAGCATGGGGATCAACTCGGGCTGTCGTGCGGCGCCCTCAAGAAAACGCCCGCCCAGCACCCCGATGCCCACGGCGGCACCGGCGGCACCGATGCCGAGCATGAGTGCGCCCGCTATGTACAGTACGGCTTGTGATAGTTCCATCGTTATTCTCCTGTTACCAGTTGCATGAAAATGAGGTTACAAAGTGTGTCGCTAGTGGTGCTGATGGGCCATGTCGAGATACACGATCGTCAGCACCATGAAAATAAAGGCCTGCAGCAAAATGATCAGAATATGGAAGATGGCCCAGCCCAGCTGCAGGAATCCGCCCAGGGTGCCCCAGACGATCCCGCCGCTGTACAGCAGCGCGATCAGGATGAAGATCATCTCGCCCGCGTACAGGTTGCCGAACAGGCGAAGCGCCAGCGACACCGGTTTCGAGATCAGCGAAATGCCTTCCAGCAAGAGGTTCGCAGGCAACCCCCACTTGCCGAACGGCTGGAACGAAAGCTCGCCCAGAAAGCCGCCGAGGCCCTTGATCTTGATGCTGTAATAGATCATCAGCGCGAACACGGCCACGGCCAGTCCGGCCGTGATGTTCAGGTCCGTGGTCGGCACGATCTTGAAATACACGTGGTGCGGGTCCATGCCCAGTGCGAAATGGCCGAACTGTCCGGCCAGCCAGGGAATCCAGTCCACCGGCACCAAGTCCATCAGGTTCATCAGTAGCACCCAGATGAAGACCGTCAGGGCCAGCGGTGCAATCAGGTCGTTTTTCGCGCTGAACGAGCCGCGCACGTTGTCGTTGATGAAGTCCACCACCCACTCGACAAAGTTCTGCAGTCCGCCGGGCACCTCGGCCGTCATGGAACGTGCGGCACGGTGGAACACGTAGAGGAACAGCGCACCGAGTGAGAACGACCACAGCAGGCTGTCGACATGGATCGACCAGAAGCCCATGTTCGCCACCTCCTCGGCACTGTGGGCAAAGCCCCAGTGTCCGTCGGGATGTCGCCCGTAAGTCCAGTTCGTCAGGTGATGCTGGATGTACTGCGACGATGTGACGGTGCCTGCCATGCGTCAGCTAACGGGCCGGGGGGCCGCCTCCGGTTTCAGCAGCGGGACCGCCCAGGTGCAGGAATGCGCAACGAAATAGGTGGCCAGCAGGACCAGGGGGTGCACACCTTCATAGTGGATGAACACCACGGCAAACAGCAGGATCGCGAGCACCATCTTGACGAATTCCGCACCGAAGGCGGACCAGACCAGGCCCTTGATCTGCAGGCTGCGTTTTCTCGGGAACAGCTGGCGGGCAAAATACAGATTGGGCAGCACGCAGATCAGACCCCCCAGCAAGGCCGACAGGGCCATCTCAGGCCGCAGTACGAACAGGAGGGCGGACACGCCAAAGGTAACCGCCACCTGCGCGATGAGTATGCGGTTCACCTGCAAGGGTACGTTCAGTTTTCGAGCCAATGTTCCAATAGGGTCCGGGGCCGGTCTGCAGCGGCATTCGCGCTGCCTCGTGCGACAGCCCCAACGCTCGCCTTTGATGGGCCTGTGGCATGTTTTTAAAGAGGCGCGAAGTATACGGTTTGAACATCAAAATCTCAACCGCATGCGGGGTGCCTCACGGGCGCAAATTGGGGAGGTCTGCAGGTGCGGATTTTCGCCCGCCGGCATATCCCGAAAGGGGATGGACGTTCGTCCTAGAAACTGTAGCGCATCGAAAGGGCGGCCTTGTTTTCGCGGGCACGGATAATGCTCGTGCCGTCACGCTCCGCGGTCCCGTCCCTGTGATTCAGGCCGAGGTTGACAGATAGTCCGCGGGCCACATCGTACTGGATGCCAAAGGCCGCAGAGACCTCATCCTCGTTCCCGATCTGCCCGTAGTGGCCCTCCAGGGAGAGCGACAGCACCCCCAACTTGATCCGGCCCCCTGCCGAGCTATACCAACGGTTGGCTTTCAGCCCGTCGCTTGAGAGGTGTTCGTAGCCGCGCCGATGTCCCAGCGCGTGCTGCCGAAGATCACCTCGGCCACGGCGCTGTATGCGGTGGAGTCGAAGGTGCGCGAGCGATCCTCGGTCGTGTACGTGCTGTTGGTGTAGCGCGCGGTCAGCCGGTAGTCGCGGGTGCCCGTGGGACGCTGGTAGGTCGCACCCAGGTCCACGTTGTCATCGTCGTCGATCAGGCTGCTGAACAGCCACGGACCAAAGCGCACGAGGTAGCCCCCGCCATCGTCGCCGAGCCGGCCCAGAGTATCGTCAAAGGCAAGCGCTGCGTTACCTGCGCCGCGCAGGCGCCGGGTCTGCTCGCGCACGACGCCGGACACGTTGCCTAGCAATACCGTGCCCCAGTAGCTGCCCACGGACAAGGCGAGATTGTCCGTATAGTCCTCTTCGGAGGAGGTTTCCGCCGCAGAGTCCGAGACATACTGGCCGAAGTAGGTCACGGCAGCCAGCCAGCGGTTAGACAATTGCGTGCTGGCCTCGAATTCGATGTTGCCGATGGCCTCGATGCGGTCGGCGCCACCGTCCAGGTCCAGCAGCAAGGGGATATCGGCCAACCCGTTCAGCACATAGGTGACGTCACCGAACTCGAAGGCCAGCGGATCCTCAAGCGAGGACAGCCGGTCATAGTTGAGGGAGACGACCTGCGCCTGCAACGGGGCCACTGCAACCCACAGCAGTATGCAACACAGAAGCGGTACGGCCTTGCGCCCTGTCATGAGCTCAGACTTTTTTCGGCAGTGTGGTTTCGAATGCGTGGCGGGCCAGCGCGCGCCCGGCCGCCAGCGCCTGGGTGTTGTCAATTGACCAGTGAACACCGCCGTAGAGCCGGCTGATGCCGTTCTCCTCGGCCACTTGGGTCAGGCTGGTCCAGTGCCGGGTGACACCCCTCAACTGGGGCCAGAGCACCTCGTCGGGTGAGCGCCCGGAAAATGCGATGTCGTCTCGCCCGTAGATCAGCGCAATCATCTCGGCTGCAGCAGCGCCGAAGGTGGAATGCCCGGACGTGTAGGCGGGGAACTCGGGGGTTGGAATGTAGCTGAGCCAGCCGGGTTCGAGTGCAACTCTCGGGTCCGGGTTACGAAATGCCGGGGCACGCACGCGAATGGCGCTTTCCGGGCGTACGATGTCGTAGTGGAACTTGTTGTCCCAGGCGTTGATGGACGCATCGCACTGCGTCATGCCGATCAGGGCAAAGGCGTGCGCGAGTTCCATGAAGCTGAGCCCGCGGTCCTGGAGCAGCTGCATGGCGATATAGAGGAAATGCCCGGGCGGTGTGATTCCCCAAGGACCGTCTTCCCAGAAAATCGCGATTTCGGATTCATCGGCGGTGCGAATGGTACTGTCGGCACCCCCGAGGCGGCGGATGGTGTCGAATTCCTCGGCAAACTCGGGGCTTGCGGGATCGTAGAAACCTTCGACCCGGAACTGCGAGCCGCTGGTCATGGTCCAGGGCTTGATGCGGCCGTGCCCCGGGTACAGGCAACGGTCAAACGATGCGAACGCCGGGCCTGGCCGAAGTCCGTAAAACGGGCCGGTCGGGGTCCAGCGCAACGAGTCATGCCGTCTTTCATAGCGGCCAAGATAGTAGTTCACTTCACTGGGTTCGGAGCCATCATCGGTGCGCATATCCAGCACCTGGCGCCCTACCTGTCGGCCCCACTCCACGCCCAGCGACTTGGCTTCACCGGCAGGAAAGCGCTTAAGGAAGGCTGCACGGTCAAACAGGAACGGTTGCTGGAAGGCTTCCTCAGCCGCCACCGAAAAGGCCACTCCGTAGGCCACCTCGGCGTTGGCTGCACGCGGGCCCGCACCGATTCCGAAAGGCTCTTCGTAGATCTGCTCGATGCCGTTCGCGGCCAGAAATCCTGCAGCCAGCGTCAGGCCGTAGCAATAGGCAGCGCGAGGCGTGAGGATTCTCTGGTTGCGCACCGACTGCAGGGCCAGATCGGTCCAGTGGAACACGGTGTTCTGGTGCTGGGGCTCGAGAATCTGGGTGGTATAGGAGGCCCGGTGGCCGTAGGGACTTACGCAACCGGCAACCGGGAGGACGCTTGCCGCGGCCGTAGCTGCCAAAAATTTCCGTCTTGTATGATTCATGCTTTCCCTAGCCTGCATTGTCCGTACAGTGAGCCGTACCCGGGCCTAAATCGGGTATGCCTGTGCCGGTCGATCACGCGACAGTGAAGACCGGGCCAATTGGCGCGAAAGCGCGAATGGTAATGATTCTCCCTATACCATCAAGTCAGTATTCTCTATCATGACATAGCCCTCCTTTATGGGGGGTGGTGTTTTTGCCCCGGGCCGGGGCAAGGACGGGTGGGCCCTGCGGGCGCGCACCGCCTCACTGGCCGCACCGGGGCTGGGTTTGCCCGGGCTGCCTCATTTCGGGGCGCAGGCGGCCTTACAATCTCAAAAACAAGGGAGATGATCGTATGAGGTTGATTTTAACTACCGCGACCAAAGCTGCCCTGCTGGGGCTTGCCGTCCTGCTGGGTTCGCCTGGCATGGCAGATGATTCACGACACTCGGGCTGGTACGTGAGTGCAGGTGCGGGCCTCGGCTGGATGTCCGAGATCAAGCAGACGGGCTGGAACCGGGACACGATCTGTTATCCGAACGATGACTGCAGCCAGAAGGACTCCATCGGGGGCTACCAGTGGTTTTACGACCATGACGCAGACCGTGGCAGCGTGTTTGAATTTGCCGTTGGCCGGGTGTTGGGCGCCGTGCGCCTGGAGCTCTCGGCAACCCGCCGCGAAAACGATCTCGGACGGGAATTCACCGGCATCTCCTACCTGGACGGAACACCGATCCTGCCGGACACCACATCCGGCTACACCAACGAGTCCGTGGACTTGATCGATCGCTTGCGAACAGAGGGCCTGCAGTTGAATGCCTACTACGATTTCCCGCGCACATACGGTCGCCTCACTCCCTATCTGGGGGTCGGGATCGGGGTGTCCCGTGTCAAGCTCTCCGGGCTGGTGTACAGAAGCGACTACAGCTGCGATCACAACTGCAATGCCGAGTTATCCCCACCCAGCGCCTACAATTCCTGGAAGGACGTGGATCTACGCGACACCGAATTTTCCGCACACCTGCATGCCGGGGCCGACTACAGCCTTACGCAGCAGCTGCAACTGGGACTCAAGCTGACCTACAGCGAGGTCGGCGACCTGCGCGATACGAAAGGCTACATCGAGCATCCGGTCCCGGACCAGGTCTTCCATACAAAGATCAGCGACATCGACCACTGGTCCCTGCTGCTTAACCTGAAGCACCGGTTCGGCAGCTAGGAAACTCGAGTCAGCGGAATATGGGTGGCTATAACCCTCTCGCAAGATTCAGTCTTGCACTGAAATAAGCTTTTCAACGATACCGCCGAACTCGTCCAGGTTGGCATAGGAGATCGACACCTGTCCGCTGCCATTTTGACGGTGGCGGATTTTCACGCTGGCTTGCAGTTGGCCTGAAAGCTTTTCTTCCATGCGCTGGATGTCGGGGTCAACACGGCCCTTGTCGCGGGGGGGCTGTACGGCGCCCGAGCTCATCCGCTTGACCAGCTTCTCGGTCGCGCGTACCGACAGGTTTTGGCGGACCACGGCATGGGCGGCCTCGAGCTGCCCTGCTTCGTCCAGGGCCAGCAGGGCGCGCGCATGGCCCATCTCGATGCGTCCCTGGTCCAGCAGGTCTTTCACCGCAGCAGGCAGGGTCAGCAGGCGCAGGCTGTTGCTGACGGCCGCGCGCGAGCGGCCTGTAGCGTCCCCCACCTGCTGGTGGGTCAGGCCAAAGTGCTCTACCAGGGTGGAAAATGCCCGCGCTTCCTCAAGCGGGTTCAGGTCCTCGCGCTGCAGGTTCTCGACCAGGGCCATGGCCGCCGCTTCCGAGTCGCTTGCCTCGCGCACGATGGCCGGAATCTCCTGCAGGCCGGCTTGCTGGGCTGCCCGCCATCGGCGTTCCCCTGCGATCAGTTGGTAGTCCCCTGCGACCTCGCGTACCACGACGGGCTGCATCACGCCCTGTTGGCGAATCGATTCCGCCAGGGCTTCCAGCGCTTCGGGCTGCATCGACTGGCGTGGCTGGTAGGGGCTGCGTTGGACCCGTTCGATCGGCAGCTGCCGCAGGGCCGCACCGCGCACATCGCCTTTCGTGCCCGGGCCAGGGGTGCTCAGCAATACGTCGACCCCCAGTGCGCCCAGCCCTCGTTTTTTCTTTGTCATGATTCCGGTGTGTGTTGCTGCATCTCCGGCGAGCCAGGCGTCGTTGTTTCGGGCCCCTTCGCGCGTGCCAGCATCTCGTTGGCCAGGTTCAGGTAGGCCTGCGCACCGCGCGAGTATGCATCATACAACAACACCGGCAGGCCGTGGCTAGGGGCCTCGGCCAGGGTCACGTTGCGGGGGATGATGGTGCGGAAGACCTCTTCGCCGAAGTGCGAAGCCAGCTGGCTGGAAACATCCTGGGCCAGGTTGTTGCGCGAGTCGTACATGGTGCGCAGCAATCCCTCGATCTCAAGCGCCGGGTTGGCGGTGCGGCGCACCCGGTCGACGGTTTGCATCAGGGCCGACAGCCCCTCGAGCGCATAGTATTCGCACTGCGTCGGAATGATGACACTGTCGGCGGCCACCAGGCCGTTGAGGGTGAGCATGTTGAGCGAGGGCGGGCAGTCGAGGAAGACATAGTCGTAGCGCTCGTGCAGCGACTGCAGGGCCTCGCGCAGCCTGAACTCGCGGCCCTGGAGCTCCAGCAGGCGCACTTCGGCCGTGGTCAGCTGCTCGTTGCCGGGCATCAGGTCGTAGCCGCCCTTGCAGCCGGGAACGACGCATTCAGCAGCCAGCGCGTCCTTCATCAGGGCCTGTGCCGTGGTGTTCTCCACCTCCCGCTTGTCGACCCCGGAGCCCGTGGTGGCATTGCCTTGCGGGTCCAGGTCGATGAGCAGCACCCGGCGGGAAGCGTTCGCCATAGCGGCAGCCAGATTCACCGAGGTGGTGGTCTTGCCCACGCCGCCCTTCTGGTTGGTGATGGAGACTGTCCTCATGGACCCTTTTCAAGCACGGCGATTTGTCGACCGGTGTCGGCGCTCGGAACGCCTGCCGGATACATTCCCTGCAGGCGATACCCACCGGGCAACTCCGGCAGGCCGCCAGACGGACCCAGCATGAGCAGCACCCGGCCACGGTCCAGCAGGGGATCCACCCAGGCGAGCAGCGTATCCGCGGGCGCCAGTGCACGGCTCACCACCGTGTCAAAGCCCTGTGGCGGGACGTACTCTTCCACCCGTTGCCGGTGCACCCTGGCATTTTGCAGGCCGATCTCGATGATGCACTGCTGCATAAACCGGGTTTTCTTGGCATTGGCATCGAGCAGCAGGAATTCCCGGTCCGGGCAGGCGATCGCCAGGGGGATGCCGGGCAGCCCGGCACCGCTGCCGACATCGATCACGTGACGCCCGGCCAGGTGCGGCAGCAGGCTCAGGCTGTCGAACACATGGCGGTGGAGCAGCGTGTCGGTGTCTGCCACAGCCGTGAGGTTGTACGCCATGTTCCATTTTTGCAGCAGCTGCATGAATTGCAGCAACGCCTGAAGGCAGGCGGTGTCTGCCGGGACCTGCATCTGTTGCAGCCCGGCCTCAAGCTGCGTCCCGTCCTGCGGGGGCGAAAGGGGGGTCGAGGGTACGGCCAAAGAACTCACGCGCTCTGCTTCAATTGCTCGCGCGTTCTGAGGTGCACCAGCAGGAGCGACAGCGCCGAGGAGGTCATGCCCGGGATCCTGGCGGCCTGGCCGAGGGTGCGCGGGCGAATCTCGGCCAGCTTCTGGCAGGCCTCGTTGGACAGGCCGGCGACGGCGGCATATTCCAGGTCCCCCGGCAGGCGGACATGCTCTTGCTGGGCGAGATGTCGGGCCTGGGCGGCCTGGCGTTCAATGTAGCCGGCGTAGCGCGCCTGGATCTCGATCTGCTCGGCGACGTCCGGGGCGATGTCCGTGCATTCCCCGGGTGCAAGCCGGCGCAGTTGTTCGAGGCTCGTGTGCGGCCTTCGCAACAGGTCATACAGGCTGTATTCGTGCCTGAGTTCCCCGCCCAGTACTTCCCGGGCCTGTGCGGGCGGCACGTCCTGCGGGCGCAACCGGGTGGCCTGCAGGTGCCGGGTCTCACGCTCGATGGCCTCGCGCTTTTGCGCAAACGCCTGCCAGCGTGCCTCGGGCAGGCAGCCGAGCCGGTAGGCGGTTTCGCTGAGCCGCAGGTCAGCGTTGTCCTGGCGCAGCAACAGGCGAAATTCGGCGCGGCTGGTAAACATGCGGTACGGCTCCAGCGTGCCGCGCGTGACTAGGTCATCCACCATGACCCCGAGGTAGGCCTCATCGCGGCGCACGACCCAGGCATCCTTTTCCTGCACCCGGCGCGCGGCGTTGATGCCTGCCAGCAGCCCCTGGGCTGCCGCCTCCTCGTAGCCCGTGGTGCCGTTGATCTGGCCGGCAAAATACAGCCCCTGCACGGTGCGGGTCTCGAGGCTTGGGCGCAGGTCGCGCGGGTCAAAGAAGTCGTATTCGATGGCGTAGCCGGGGCGCGTGATGTGCGCGTTCTCGAAGCCCTTGATCGAGTGCACGAAGTCGCACTGGGTCTCATAGGGCAAACTGGTAGACAGCCCGTTCGGGTATACCTCGTGGGTTCGAAGGCCTTCCGGCTCGACGAACACCTGGTGTTGGGTGCGCTCTGCGAAGCGGGTGACCTTGTCCTCGATGGAGGGGCAGTAGCGCGGCCCGACGCTCTCGATGCCGCCGTTGTACATGGGGGAGCGGTGCAGGTCCTTGCGGATCAGGGCATGCGTGGTCTCGTTGGTGTAGGTGATGTGGCAGCAGACCTGCTCGGGGTGCAGCTCGCGGCTGCCCGCGAACGAGAATACCGGGGTCGGCACATCGCCGGGCTGGCGTTCCATGACGCTGTAATCGATCGTGCGCCCGTCGAGGCGCGGCGGGGTACCGGTTTTCAGGCGCCCGACCCGAAACGGCAACTCGCGCAGGCGCTGTGCGAGGGTCAGTGCCGGTGGGTCGCCGGCGCGACCGGCGCCGTACTGGATGTCGCCGACATGGATCTTGCCGCCCAAAAACGTGCCGGTGGTCAGCACCACCGACGATGCCTCGAACTGCAGGCCGGACTGGGTGCGAACCCCGCGCACGGCATCCTGCTCGACCACCAAGTCATCGACCGCAGCCTGGAACAGATGCAGGCCTTCCTGATTCTCCAGCAGCTCGCGGATGGCGGCCTTATACAGTGTCCGGTCCGCCTGCGCGCGGGTGGCGCGAACTGCGGGGCCCTTGCGTGAGTTCAGAATGCGGAACTGGATCCCGGCACGGTCGGCCGCCAGTGCCATGGCACCGCCCATAGCGTCGATTTCCCGGACCAGGTGGCTTTTGCCAATCCCGCCGATGGCCGGGTTGCAGCTCATCTGCCCGAGGGTCTCCAGGTTGTGGGTCACCAGCAGCGTGCGACATCCCATACGCGCAGCCGCCAGCGCCGCCTCGGTTCCGGCGTGTCCGCCACCGATGACGATGACGTCGTAGTGCTGCGTGGATGTGTTCATGTTCGAAAGTCCATGTGCACAAGGCAGGCCCGGATCAGGGATCCGCGCACCCCCGTTTGCAAATCCCGCCCATTGTACTGAACCCGGTGTACGGACTCGACTACTTTCCGATGCAGAACTCGCTGAAGATGCGGCCCAGCAGGTCCTCGGAACCGAATTCCCCGGTAATCTCGCCAAGTGCGTGCTGCGCCAGGCGCAGGTCCTCGCCCGCGAGTTCCAGTCCGCGGGACTCGCGCAGCCCCTGCACGGCGGCCCGGACATGGTCGCGGGTGTGCTGCAGGGCGAGCCGGTGGCGCCTGCGTGCCAGAAACGGCGTGCTCGCCTGCTCGCTCCCCAGCAGCTTGGTACGGATCAGTTCGATCAATTCCTGCAGGCCCGAAGCGGTCTTCACCGACAGATAGACTTCGTCCTCAAGGGCCCCTGGTGTTTGGTCAGTCAGATCGATCTTGTTGTGCGCCCGGATGCAGCGCGCACCTTCCACTTCCTCGGGGGGTGCCTGCGCGGGTTGCATGACGTCGTTCATCCACACCACCAGGTCCGCCTGCTCCAGTGTGCGGCGGGTGCGCGCGATGCCCTCGCGCTCGATGACATCCTCGGTCTTGCGCACACCGGCGGTGTCCACCACGTGGACCGGCATGCCTGCGATTTCGATGTCCGTAGCCACGGGATCGCGGGTGGTGCCGGGTGCTGCGGTCACAATGGCAATGTCGCTTTGTGCCAGGGCGTTGATCAGGCTGGACTTGCCGACATTGGGTGGGCCGGCGATGGCAAGCGTGGCCCCGGTGTGCAGGCGCTCCCCCGCCTGTGCCTGCTCGAGAAACGTCGTGATGTCCGCTTCGAGTTGTTCCAGCTGTTCGCAAAAATGCTGCGCTTGCTGCACGTCGAGATCCTCGTCGGGAAAGTCCAGGTACGCCTCGATCCCCGTGCGAATGGCCACCAGCTGCTCCAGCACTTCCTGCACCCGGGCGGAGAAAAGCCCCTGCAGGGAGCGGTTGGCCAGGCGCACGCACTGTTCGGTGGAGCTTGCAATCAGGTCGGCGATGGCTTCGGCCTGGGCCAGATCGATCTTGCGATTCATGAAGGCCCGCAGGCTGAATTCGCCGGGCTCTGCCAGCCGGGCGCCGTGCGTGCACAGGGTATCCAGCAAAAGGTCGCACACCACCGGGCTACCGTGGGTGTGGAATTCGACCAGGTCCTCTCCCGAAAAGGAAGCCGGTTCCTGGAAATAGAGCGCGATGCCCTGGTCGATGCGCTCCCCGCGGGCATCGTAAAAACCGGTCAGGATGGCCTGACGTGCGGCCAGCTTGCGATGCGTCACCTGCTCGGCGATGCTGTGCGCATCCGGTCCGGACAGGCGGATCACGGCCAGGGCGCCGCGCCCGGGTGCGGTGGCCACGGCACAGATGGAATCGGCGGAGGATGGAATGACGTTGGGCAAGGCCGGCGCCCTATCGCGTGGCGTTCGCGCCTAGTAATCCGCCTGTTCAATACGCTTGGTGATCACGTATTGCTGGGCAATGGACAGGAGGTTGTTGACCAGCCAGTACAGCACGAGGCCAGCCGGGAAAAACGCCATGAAGGCCGTCATCATGATCGGCATCATGGCAAAAATCTTGGCCTGCATGGGGTCCGGGGGCGCCGGGTTGAGCTTGAACTGGATGTACATGGTGATGCCCATCAAAAGCGGCAGCACGAAAATCGGGTCGCGCAGCGAGAGGTCGTGGATCCACAGCATGAACGGCGCCTGGCGCAACTCGACGCTTTCAACTAGCACCCAGTACAGGGCCAGGAACACGGGAATCTGCACCAGGATCGGCAGACAGCCGCCGAGCGGGTTGATCTTTTCCTTCTTGTACATTTCCATCAGGGCCTGGTTCAGCTTCTGCTTGTCGTCCGCATAGCGTTCGCGCATCGCCTGGAACCGGGGCTGGATCTTGCGCATGCGGGCCATGGACTTGTAACTCGCTTCCGAGAGCTTGAAAAACACCAGCTTGACCGCGATCGTCACCAGGATGATAGCCACGCCCCAGTTGCCGACCAGCTTGTGGAACCACTCCAGCAGCCAGAACAGTGGCTTGGAAAGAATCGAGAACATGCCGTAGTCCACGCTCAGGTCGAGTCCCGGTGCGATCTCCTCCATGCTGCGCTGCAGCTTGGGTCCGGCATACAGGCGTCGCTTGAACTCGCCCTGCACGCCAGGCGGGACCGTTTGCGAGGCAGACAGCATTCCGATCAGGTATTGCGGCCCGTCCGCGCCCTGCACGCGCTTGCTGTAGAACCGGTTCACCTGTCCGGGCTCTGCGACCCAGGCCGAAACAAAATAGTGCTGCAGCATCGCCGTCCAGCCACCGTCTACCTGCATGTTGAAGGGCTCATCCTCGATGTCGCCGAAGGAGTGCTTGTGATACGCGCCGTCGTAATAGGCTGCCCCGGTGTAGGTCGGCAGGCGCAGCCAGCTGCGGTCCTCGGGAATGTCGCTATGGCGCAACTGCTGGTACTGGCGGCCGGTCCAGGGGGCCGGACCCGGGTTGAGCACGCGGTGGCTGACATCGATCACGAAGGTACCGCGATAGAAGGTGAAGACCTTCTCCACCCGAAGGCCTCCATCACCCTGCCAGACAAGCTTGACCTGCAGGCGGTCCTGGCCGTCTGCCAGGACATAGCGGGACCGCTCGGCGGTGTAGATTTCATGATGGCTCGGCGCAAGTGAAGCCGGTGCCGGCTGGCCGTGGATGTTGTCATGGCGTAGCCCGGACTGCGCGATATGAGTCAGCTCGTCGTCGTGCAAGAGACGGAAGCCGACATCCTTTTCCTGCAGGGACACCGGGTAGGTCAGGGTGTCCAGCTGGCGAATATCGCCGCCCCGGGTATCGATGACGACGTCCAGCACATCGGTTCTGACCTGCACCTGCGGTGTGCGGGGACTAGCCCGGGAGGGCTCACGTTCTGGAGCCGCGGCAGTCGCGGGCACCTCGGGCGTATCCGGGGCCAAAAGTTCCGGAAGGTCCTCGGCCTCAGGCAGTCCGCGAACCTCGCCCTGGGTCGCCGAGGGCGGCGGGACCGGAGGCAACGGGGCCTGTTCGTGCTGCCAGGTCAGCCAGATCATGTAGAGGATAAAGGCTAAGGCCAGGTACAGGAAGAATCGCTGGTTAGCCACGCTTGCGCTCCGGTACGGGATCGATGCCGCCTTCATGCCAAGGATGACAGCGCGAGATGCGCCGCACTGCGAGCCAGGCGCCGCGCACTGCGCCGTGGCGCCGGATGGCTTCGATGGCGTATGCCGAACAGGTGGGGTGAAACCGGCACTGCTGCCCGATCCACGGACTGAGGAAAAGCCGGTAGGCGCGGATCAGCAGGATCATCGCCTTGCCCAGCAGGGCATCTATCTTTCTGTACATTCTTCCCATAGCCCGGTTAACTGCTGTCGCAAGCGATCCCTTGGTTCAGTCCCGACCGGGCGCTTCAGAATCACCACGTAGTCACTGGCTTTGAGCCCGGCCTTGCGCATGCGAAAGCTTTCCCGGATCATCCGCTTGACCGTGTTCCTGTCGACGGCGCGGCGCGCATTGCGCTTGGCAACCACCATGCCCAGGCGCGGGAAGCCCACCTGGTTTTTCCGCCTCAGCAGCGTGAACATCGTGCTGCTGGACCGGCGTGCGCGGCCAAAGACCCGCTTGAACTGGCGTGCCTGGTGCAGCCTTTCACGGTAGGTAAACGAGTAGTTGCCTGCGGACAAAAAACTACGGAGCCAAGCGCGTGCGTCCCTTGGCCCGTCGGGCATTGATGACGGCACGACCACTCTTGGTCCTCATTCGAGCCCGGAATCCATGGGTGCGGGCGCGTTTCAGGTTGCTGGGTTGATAAGTTCGTTTCACAGCTTGTTTCTATTTTTCAATTCCTTGGGTCGGGAACCCTTCAAGAAGCGCAAAAATAATCCCGCAACTTGCGTTTGTCAACGCTTATTATTTGATTACGAAACTGTGGATTACTGCCCGATTCCTCGATAGACTGGAACACCAATTCCACATAACAATAAAGCAAAATATCCTGGAGTTTTACACATGACGAGTGCCCTCTGGAATTCATGTGTACACCAACTTGAGTCCGAACTGACCGAACAGCAACTGAACACCTGGATCCGGCCCCTGCATGCGATCGAGCAAGACGGCGACTTGATCCTGCTGGCGCCCAACCGCTTCGTGCTGGACTGGGTACAGAGCCATTTCAAGAACCGCATCGACGAACTGGTCGAGGCGGACAGCCGCTCGCTTGGCCGCCGTGTCAGCCTGGAAATCGGCAGCCACGAACCGGTTCCCGCAAGCGCTCCCGCGGCCCCGGATCCCAAGCCCTTCCAGCACAATCTCAATCCCTACTTCACCTTCGAGACATTCGTGGAAGGCAAGTCCAACCAGTTGCCCCGCGCCGCGGCCCTGCAGGTGGCCATGCACCCAGGCAGCACGTACAACCCGCTGCTAATTTACGGAGGCGTGGGCCTCGGTAAGACCCACCTGCTGCACGCCATCGGCAACCAGATTCTCGAGGACAACCCTTCGGCCAAGGTCACCTACCTGCACTCAGAACGATTCGTCGCGGATATGATCAAGGCCCTGCAGCACAACACCATCAGCGAATTCAAGCAGCACTACCGCTCGATCGAGACCCTGCTAATCGACGACATCCAGTTTTTTGCCCGCAAGGAGCGCTCCCAGGAAGAGTTCTTTCACACCTTCAACTCCCTGCTGGAGGGACAGCGGCAGGTGATCCTGACCTGCGACCGCTACCCGAAAGATGTGGAGGGCCTGGAGGAGCGGCTGCGCTCGAGGTTCAGCTGGGGCCTGACCCAGGCGATCGAGCCCCCGGAGCTTGAGACCCGGGTGGCAATCGTGCAGAACAAGGCGGAGCTTCTGAACGTCAAGCTGCCGAATGAGGTGGCCTTTTTCATCGGCCGGCGAATCCGCTCCAACATCCGCGAGCTTGAGGGCGCCCTGCGCCGGGTGGTGGCCAATGCCCAGTTCACCGGCTCGGCCATTACCCTTGATTTCGCCAAGGACGCCCTGCAGGACCTGCTCGTCTCACAGGACAAGATGGTGACCCTGGACAACATCCAGAAAACGGTCGCGGAGTACTGCCGCATCCGGGTCTCCGACCTGCTGTCCGCACGCCGCACCCGCTCCGTGACAAGGCCCCGCCAGATCGCCATGGCCTTGGCCAAGGAGCTGACCAATCACAGCCTGCCCGAGATCGGCAGTGCCTTTGGCGGACGCGATCACACCACCGTCTTGCATGCCTGCCGGCGGATCTCCGATCTGCGCGAGACAGACGCTCAGATCAACAGCGACTACATCAATCTGCTGCGCAATCTGAGCAGTTGATAGCCTGTGGATATACGGTGCTACAATCGGTACAACTTTTGCTGCGTTCACCTGTATACTGAACATACCCTGAAGTCTTCAGGCAATACACGCGCAATCCCAAGGAATTAAAATCATACCCTTTTGATTTAATTAAATTTTTAATCCTTATCCACAGAGAAAAGACCCCCCTATAACAGCTATTATTCTTTACTATTATGCAGTTATCTATTACCCGTGAAGACCTGCTCAAGCCCTTGCGCCAAGTCATCGGTGCCGTAGAACGCCAGCAAACCATTCCAGCACTAGGTCACCTGCTGCTGGTCGCCGAAGACGGGGAGCTTTCGTTTACCGCGACTGACCTTGAGATCGAGCTGGTCGCCCGCATCAAGGCCTCTTTTGAAGAGGAAGGCAGCACGACCGTCCCGGCACGAAAGCTGCTGGATATCTGCCAGGCCTTGCCGGCTGAAGCCAGCGTGGATATCAGCGCAACAGACGGGAAGGTCAAGGTGCAATCAGGACGCAGCCGCTTCACGCTGGCCAGCGTTCCCGTGGAGGACTTCCCGCGGATTCATGAAGTGGAACTGGATGAGCGCGTAACTCTGACCCAGGGGGAATTCCGGGGCCTGATTGACCGCGCCTCCTTTGCCATGGCTCAGCAGGATGTGCGCTACTACCTGAACGGGCTGTTACTCGAAATCGACCCGGAGCAGACCCGCACGGTCGCGACCGACGGTCACCGCCTAGCCCTGTCGCAGATCGCCCACAGCTCTGAAGTGGAGGCGGACCGGAGGATCATCATGCCGCGCAAGGGGGTCCAGGAGCTGCAGCGCCTGCTGGACGATGACGAATCGCAGATTACCCTGTCGCTGGGTAAGAACCATGTGCAGGCCAGCATGGAGGGACTGCAGATGACCTCCAAGCTGATCGAGGGCCGATTCCCCGAATACCAGCGCGTCCTGCCGGAGCAGGAAGGGGGGCTGGCCCGTATGGATACGGCCACGCTCAAGCAAGCCTTGGGACGGGTCGCGATCCTGTGCAACGAAAAGTACAAGGGGGTGCGCCTGATCCTGGACAGCGACAGTCTGGTTATCCAGGCCCACAACCCGGAGCATGAACAGGCCGAGGACGAGATCGAGATCCAGTACAGCGGCGAGAAACACGAAATCGGCTTTAACGTGCAGTACCTGCTGGACGTGCTCAACGTGATGCAGACCGATGCGGTCGACTTTTACATCCGCGACGGCAACAGCAGCGTGCTGATCCTGCCCGCGGAAGACACCGACAGCCGGTACGTCGTCATGCCGATGCGGCTGTAGCGGCCCACCGGTTCCTGCCGTTGCAGCTGTGTAGCCTGTCCGCGCACAACTTCAGGCTGATCGAGCGACTGGAGATCGAGCCGGGTCCGCAAGTCACCCTGTTCTGGGGCCAGAACGGCGCCGGCAAGACCAGCATCCTGGAAACCGTCGACTTCCTGAGCCGCGGGCGCAGCTTCCGAAGCCGCCGCCTCGATGCACTGCTGCGCAAGGGTGCCCGTACCCTGACCGTGCGTGGGACCGTGCGCGAAGCAGGCGTCCCCACCCACCTGGGTATCGAGAAAAGCGCGCAGGGGCGGGTTCTGCTCTGCAACCACCGTAAAGCCGAGACCCTGTCCGCGCATGCTGCGCGACTGCCGGTCGTGGCCCTGCATCCGGACAGCCACCGGCTGGTTCAGGGAGGGGCCCGGTACCGGAGAAACTACATCGACTGGTCCGCGTTTCACGTGAAACCCGACTTTCTGCCCGCCTGGCGTGAATACAGCCGTTGCCTGCGCCAGCGAAACCAGGTCCTGCGAAGCCGGGGCGGTGCACGGGAGATGCAGGCTTGGACGCAAAAGACCGCCGCTGCAGGCGAGCGCGTGAATATTGCAAGATCAGGAATTATCGAGGAGATTAGCCCAGTTTTCAATAAATATAGCCGCAAGTTACTGCCTGAAGCCGAGTCCGCGCTGCGCTATTCCCGGGGCTGGCCGGCCGAATCGGAAAGCCTGGAGGCCGCCCTCGTCCAGGCGCGCGGGCGCGAGCGCCGGACCCTGGCCACCCACTGGGGGCCGCATCGCGCAGAGCTGTCCCTGTCCCTGAATCAGCAGCCTGCCGCGCAGGTGGCTTCGAGGGGGCAGCAAAAACTGCTCGCCACGAGCCTGCTGCTTGCGCAGGTGGCCCACCTGCAGGCGCGCACCCGGCGAGATTGTGTGGTGCTGCTGGATGATATCGGCGCGGAGCTGGACCGTGACCATGCCGGGGCCCTGGTCCGGGAAGTGGCGGCATTGGGCTGCCAGGCCTTCATGACGGCGCTGGCCCCGGAGGACGTGGATTTGCAGGCCTGGGCGCAGGCCCGAATGTTTCACGTGAAACATGGAACATGCAAGCCCTCGGGCTGAAGCGCTGCTATAATTGGGAATCACCCACTGCAGACCCGTTTCCATGGCATACGACTCTACCAATATCAAGGTTCTGAAAGGCCTCGAGGCCGTTCGCAAGCGCCCGGGCATGTACATCGGCGACACCGACGATGGCACCGGGCTGCATCACATGGTGTTCGAGGTGGTGGACAATTCCATCGACGAGGCCCTGGCCGGGTATTGCACCGAAATCCTAGTCAGCATTCACTCCGACGGCTCGGTCACGGTGACGGACAACGGTCGCGGCATCCCGGTGGACGTGCATGAGGAGGAGAACCGCTCCGCGGCGGAAGTGATCATGACCGTGCTGCATGCCGGCGGGAAGTTCGACGACAACTCCTACAAGGTGTCCGGCGGCCTGCACGGCGTCGGCGTGTCCGTGGTCAACGCCCTGTCCTCGCAGCTGTTGCTTCGGGTGAACCGGGGCGGATTCGCTTATCAGCAGGAATATGCCTGCGGCGAACCCCGCCACCCCCTTCGAAAGCTGGGCAAAACCAGCAAGACCGGCACCATCCTGCGGTTCACGCCCAACCCGGAGATCTTCAGCGACACCCAGTTCCACTACGACGTGCTTGCCAAGAGGCTGCGCGAGCTGTCCTTCCTGAATTCCGGGGTCCGCATCATGCTCAAGGACGAGTGCTCCGGGAAAAATGATACGTTTCAGTATGATGGAGGGATCCGGGCGTTTGTTCAGCATCTCAATGCGAAGAAAAATCCGCTGCACGAGCAGGTCATCTACATCGACACCCACCAGGGCGAGACCGCGGTGGAGGCCGCCCTGCAGTGGAATGACTCATACCAGGAGAATATCTTCTGCTTCACGAACAACATCCCGCAGCGCGACGGAGGCACGCACCTGGCTGGCCTGCGCAGCGCTCTGACCCGCACCCTGAACCAGTTTATCGAGGAGCAGGGCCTTGCCAAGAAGTACAAGATCACCACCACCGGGGACGATGTGCGCGAGGGATTGACCGCCGTGCTCTCGGTCAAGCTGCCCGATCCCAAGTTTTCCTCGCAGACGAAGGACAAGCTGGTCTCCTCCGAGGTCCAGGGAGCCGTACTTTCGGCTCTGAGCGAGCATCTGCGGGACTTCCTGATGGAGAACCCGATCGAGGCCAAGGCCATCGTGGGCAAGATCGTTGAGGCCGTGCGCGCCCGTGAGGCGGCCCGCAAGGCCCGTGAAATGACCCGGCGCAAGAGCGCGCTGGAAGTGGCCGGTCTGCCGGGCAAGCTGGCCGATTGCCAGGAAAAGGACCCGGCTCTGAGCGAGCTGTTCCTGGTTGAGGGGGACTCTGCCGGCGGCTCAGCCAAGCAGGGGCGCGATCGGCACACCCAGGCCGTTCTGCCGCTGAAGGGCAAGATCCTGAATGTCGAGCGTGCCCGGTTCGACAAGATGCTCTCCTCTGCCGAGGTTGGCACCCTGATCACGGCCCTGGGCTGCGGCATCGGGTCCGAGGAGTTTGATGCGGACAAGCTGCGCTACCACCGCATCATCATCATGACAGATGCTGACGTGGACGGTTCACACATCCGCACGCTGCTGCTGACCTTCTTTTACCGGACAATGAAAGAACTCGTCGAGCGCGGCCACATCTATATTGGTCAGCCGCCGCTGTACAAGGTCAAGAAGGGCAAGCAGGAGCAGTACATCAAGGACGACACCGAGCTCAATGCCCACCTGCTGCATCTGGCCCTGGACGGGGCGGCCCTGCATGTCAGTGCCACCGCTCCTGCCATCTCAAGCGCCGCGCTGGAGGCCCTGAGCAAGGACTATTTCGTGGCCATGTCCACGGTGAAGCGGCTGCAGCGCACCCATGAGCAGGAGGTGCTGATGCAAATGCTGCGCACCCCGGCCCCGATCGTGGAAGCCGAGGACAACGGCACAGTTCCCGCGACCCTTTCCGGGTGGTTTGAAACGCTTGCCGAACAACTCAATCAACGCCAGAGCGCCGGCACCCAGTTCGAGGCCCGGCCCGGCCCGCAAGGCGACTGGCCCATGACGATGGTCAAGTGGGTGCATGGGCAGGCCTGGGATGACGTCTTCGAGGAGGATTTTTTCCAGTCCGCCGATTTCCGTCTTCTGGCCCGGTTCGCGGGACAGCTGGAAGGGTTGCTGGAGAAGGGCGCGTTCGTCAAGCGCGGAGAACGCACGCACAAGAGCCAGGACTTTGTCGAAATCATGGACTGGCTGATCGCCGAAGCCCAGCGCGGACTGACCATCCAGCGATACAAGGGCCTGGGGGAGATGAACCCCGAGCAGCTGTGGGAAACCACCATGGACCCGGAGTCGCGCCGCCTGACCCAGGTCAACATCGAGGATGCCATTGCTGCCGATGAGGTGTTCACGACCCTGATGGGCGACGAGGTCGGGCCACGGCGCGACTTCATCGAGCAGAATGCCCTGACGGCGGCCAATATCGACGTGTAAGCGCTGATGCCGGAGCAGCATCGGCACTAATCTAGTAAAACATCATATGAATCAATGGCTTGTCTGTAAACGGCAGGGAATGCACGGGACCCCTGAGAGATGAGAATCGCTTCCTGGAATGTCAATTCGCTGCGCGTGCGCCTTCCGCAGGTGTTGGACTGGTTGCAGGACAATCCCGTCGACGTGCTGGCCCTGCAGGAGACCAAGCTGGTGGACGAGGAGTTTCCGGTGCAGGAAATCCGCGAGGCCGGCTACCATGTGCAGTATTCCGGCCAGAAAACCTATAACGGGGTGGCCATCCTGAGCCGCGAACCCGCCAGCGAGGCGCAAGCCGGGATCGATGGGCTGGAGGACCCCCAGCGGCGGATTCTGGCGGCTACGGTAGAGGGCGTGCGGGTACTGAACCTGTACGTGGTCAACGGTTCGGAGGTGGGTTCCGAGAAATATGCCTACAAGCTGGACTGGCTCGACAAGGTGACCGCATTTTTGCGCACCGACCTGCAGCAACACCCCCACTACGTGGTGCTTGGCGACTTCAACATTGCTCCGGAAGACCAGGATGTGCACGACCCGAAAGCCTGGGAAGGCGCCATTCTGTGCAGCGACCGCGAGCGCGAGGCCCTGCAGGCGATCCTCGATCTTGGCTTTGTCGACACCTTTCGCCTGTTCGAGCAAGAGCAGGACAGCTTCAGCTGGTGGGATTACCGGGCAGCGGGCTTTCGTCGCAATCTCGGCCTGCGGATCGATCTGATCCTGGCCAGCACGGAGCTTGAAGCCGTGTGCAGTTTCAGCACCATCGACAAGGGTCCCCGCGGCAACGAGCGGCCGTCCGACCATGCACCGGTGATCGCAGAGTTTGACCTCTAAATAGAGCGAAACTGCTTCTAAATTTCGTTAACTTCTTTAAAAATCCTGTAACTTGCAATATCCCAAGATCCGTCTAACACTGCGGCCGTAGGGGTTTCAAGCCGACCTGCATCACGGGTTTGCTAAACCGGGCCTGTTTTGCTAAAAGTCTGCTGACAAGGGCTTTTGCCCGAAAATGCCGCAAACTCGGGCATAAAGACTAATGACGGGGCCCACACGGGGAGGACACGACCAATGCGCAACATCATGGTGATCAATTCCAAGGGGGGCTCCGGGAAATCCACCGTTGCGACTAATTTGGCGGCCTATTTCGCGCTCCAGAACAAGTCCGTCGTGCTGAGGGATCATGACCCCCAGGGTTCCAGCACGCAGTGGCTCAAGGCCCGCCCGCCGGGGCGACCCCCGATCCGGGGCATCGCGACCTACGAGCAGGTGGCCAGGCGGCCCGGGCGCAATACGGATTACGTGATCATGGACGTTCCCGCCGGCCTGCACGGACAAGCCCTGAGCAAGATGGTGGCCAAGGCGCAAACCATCCTGATTCCGGTACTGCCCTCACCGATCGACATGCGTGCCGCGACCGATTTTATTGCCGAGATCCGAAGCTGTGCCCCGGTGGCAAACAAGCGCGCCAAGCTGGCCCTGCTCGCAAACCGCTCGCGGGACTACACCAATATCTACTGGGAACTGGACGATTTCCTGAGCCGCCAGCGCATCCCGTTCCTGACTATGCTGCGCGACAGCCAGCACTACATCCGGGCAGCTGAACGCGGGCTTGGAATTTTCGAGATGGCGCCTGCGGCCACCGCGGTAGACCGCGAGCAATGGCAGCCCATCATCAAGTGGGTGAAAAGCAAGCGCAGCCAGCCGTAGCCCTGGTCGACCTACCGGTCAACGCGTGAACGGCGGCCCTTCCCATCCAGGGCCCAAGGCCGACCGTGTGGTGGTCGAAAAGGCCAAGCGCACGCTCTCCCTGTACCGTGGCCAGAAGTGCCTGAAGAGCTACCCGGTGGCTCTCGGCCAGCGGCCCAGCGGGCCCAAGCGCCGCGCCGGTGACCTGCGCACACCGGAAGGCCGCTACACGCTGGACTGGCGCAATCCCGACAGCAAGTACTTCCGTTCCATCCACATCTCCTACCCGAACGCGCGGGAGTTGCAGGAAGCCCGCCGCGCAGGTCAGGACCCGGGTGGCGAAATCATGATTCACGGTGCACCGCAGGACCCGGCTGAACAGGCTCGCCTGCTTGGCAAAGGCGCCGACTGGACGGCGGGCTGCATTGCCCTCGGCAATGAGGACATGCAAGAAATCTGGGATGCGGTGGAGGATGGAACGCCGATCGAAATCCTGCCCTGATCGGCCAGGCAGGTTCGTGGAACCGGCCTAGGTCTGCATGTGTACCGACGCCGGGGCGCCAAGCGGGCGGTCCCTGCGGCTCAACAGGTAGATGGCGAGCAGCACGGCCGGGACACCGAGCAGGCCGGCATACAGGAAGAAATGGATGTAGCCGAAATCGTCCACGACTTTTCCGGAAAAGCCGCCAATGAATTTTGCCGGCAGCAGCATCAGGGAACTGAACAGCGCGTACTGGGTGGCCGTGTAGGCACGGTTGGTGAGGCTCGACAAGTACGCGATAAAGGTGGAGCCCGCAATGCCGCCGCTCAGGTTGTCTGCCGTGATGACCACGGCCAGCAGCAGGATCTCGGGTCCCTGGGTGGCGAGCCATGCAAACACTAGGTTAGTGACGACCACCAGCACCGCGGCCACGATCAGCATGCGCAGAATTCCATAACGCATCACGAGCACCCCGCCCAGCAGGGCTCCCACGATCGTGACAATGACGCCGAAGGTCTTCGACACCCAGCCGATCTGCTCGTCCGAGAAACCCATGTCGACATACAGCGGGCCCGTCATGACCCCCATGGTGATGTCGCTGATGCGAAACAGCCCGATGAACAGCAAAATGACCAGTGCCATGAGGCCATTGCGGCGAAAGAACTCCACGAAGGGCTGGACCACGGCGTCGGCGAACCAGCGGCCCAGCCGAAGCAGACCGCTCGCCTGCGCGTCCCCGGACGGCGCGCGCGGCGGGTGCTCGGGTTCTGCTACTACCAGCGTGGTGATCATGCCCACCAGCATGAAGCAGCCCATGACGAAATAGGCGGTGTTCCAAGAATAGTTTCCGGCAATGATCAATGCGCCGCCTCCGGCTAGGATCATGCCCAGCCGGTAACCCATCTGGTAGGTCGCCGCCATGGCGCCCTGCATATCATCGGCCACAGCCTCAATGCGCCAGGCATCGATGCTGATGTCCTGCGTGGCCGACGCGAAGGCTACCAGCAGGGCGGCCAGCACCAGCACGCCCAACTGCGCTCCCGGAGTGTTGCCTGCCATCAGCCACAGTCCGACCAGTACCCCGACCTGTGCGAGCAACATCCAGCTGCGGCGCTGTCCTAGCCAGTCGGTCAGAAGCGGCAGGCGCAGGCGATCGACCAGGGGCGCCCAGGCGAACTTGAATCCATACAGGATGGCCACCCATGAGACGTAGCCGATGGTGGTGCGGTCAATGCCTTCGCGGCGCAGCCACACGGACAGGGTGCCAAATACCAGCAGCAGGGGCAGTCCCGCGGAGAATCCAAGAAACAGCATGGCCAGGACCCGGGGCCTGGTATAGACGGCAAAGGCCTGACGCCACTGCCGGGTAGTTTCGCGTACTGAACTCAAATCGACAGATCGTAGTCCATAGTGAGCGGGGCATGATCGGAGAACCGTTCCTTGGTGTAGATCTCCGCGTGTCGGATCTTGCCTTTCAGCTCGGGGCTTGCCACATGGTAATCGATGCGCCAACCGACATTCTTGGCCCAGGCCTGACCGCGGTTCGACCACCAGGTGTACTGGTCTTCCAGCTGGTTGACTTCGCGGAACGCGTCCAGGTAGCCCACATCATAGAACAGCGTATCCAGCCATGCACGTTCTTCGGGCAGGAACCCTGAGTTTTTCCGGTTGCCGCGCCAGTCCTTCAGGTCGATGTTCTTGTGGGCGATGTTCCAGTCGCCGCAGAGAATGTAGGCGCGGCGCCGGCGCTTGAGCTTTTTCAGGTGCTGCATGAAGCTGTCCATGAAGCGGAACTTGGCCTGCTGGCGCTCCTCACTCGAAGAGCCGGAGGGTGCGTAGATGGACACCACCGACAGGCTTTCGAACTGGTATTCCAGGTACCGGCCCTCGTCGTCGAATTCGCGATCTCCGTAGCTTCGAATGATGCGTTGCGGGGGCTGCTGGCTGTAGAGGGCTACCCCGCTGTAGCCTTTTTTCAGCGCATCCACATACTCGCAGTGGTAGCCGGCTGGGAAAAACGTGGCATCGTTTTCAAGTTGATGGATCTGCGCCTTGGTTTCCTGTACGCAGACGAGGTCTGCCTCCTGGGACGGGAGCCAGTCAAAAAATCCTTTGCGGGCCGCTGCTCGGATGCCGTTTGCATTGAGGGTGATGATGCGCATGGTGTGCAAGAATAATCGCTGCGGTGGCTGAATGCACGGACTCGTCCGGCATCTGCGAGGCTGCTGGCCCGTACCTCAAGATCAGGTTGGAAAATCGAAATACGTGTCCGGCCAGGGTTCGTTCTCGAGGGTAAAGTGCCACCATTCCTGGGCGTAGGGTGTAAATCCGTGCGCGCGCATCAGTTTGTGGAGCAGCATGCGGTTGGCGCGCTGCTGGGCATTGACCTGCAGGCTGTGCGGCGAGGAGACCGGACCGAAAAAATCAAACGGCGAGCCCATGTCAAGTTCATGGACCCGCCCCTTTTCATCGCGCGAGACCAGGGTGAGATCGACGGTGCTTCCACGCGAATGGCTGGAACGCGCAGCGATATAGCCCTCCTTGAACAGGTTCTGTTTGTCGACCTCGGGATAGTAGTGTGCCTTGGTCCGCTGCTCGTCAAGGTCCTTGCCCCAGCGAACAAAATGATCGACTGCGCACTGCGGCCGATAGGCATCGAAGACCTTGAGACCAAGCCCGAACGGGCTCAGGGCCGCCTGGACCCTGGCCAGTGCGGCGGCAGCCGGGGCGGACAACACTGCGTACCCGTACCGGTAGCCGTCAATGGGTTCGCCGACAAAGTTGTGTTCGGTAATGTAGCGCAGGTCCATGACCAGGTCCGGGATCGCTTGGTCCAGATAGACGAAACCATCCGGCAGCGTGGGGCGCTCTTCGGCGAGCGCCGCAGGCACGACCAGCAAGGTCACGGCCTGGACCATGGCAAGGAGAGTTTTCCGCATGGGCGTATTTTCGCAGTTGCACTTGCGCCAAGGCAATTGCTCACGCTGGACTGGCACAAGACCATGCAGGGACATCCGCTTCGGCGTCACAAAGGTTCTTACGATCCGGTGGGCCGACAGGTACAATCTACGCATTTGAGATCGGGAGGGATGCATTGCAGGAGGATTTGAAACCGTTCATTGCCGGGCTACCCAAGGCCGAACTGCACATGCACATTGAGGGCAGCTTGGAGCCGGAGATGATGTTCGCGTTGGCCGAGAGGAACGGTGTGGACCTCAGCTTCAAGTCGGTGGAGGAAACACGCGCCGCCTACAATTTCCGCTGCCTGCAGGAATTCCTCGACCTGTTCTTTCAGGGCATGGCGGTGCTGTGCAGCGAACAGGATTTCTACGATCTGACCTGGGCCTATTTCAAACGGGCGCACGCTGACAACGTGCGCCACGCAGAAATGTTCTTCGATCCACAGGGCCACACCTGCCGCGGGATTGGCTTTGAGACCGTGCTGCACGGGATCCAGCAAGCCCGTGCCGATGCCGAGCGAGAGCTTGGAATTACCTCCGAGCTGATCATGTGTTTCTGGCGCCATCTGTCCGAAGAAGATGCCCGCAAGACGCTGGAGCTGGCCAAGCCCTTTCGTGAAGGGATCGTGGGCATCGGTTTGGATGCTGCCGAGCAGGACAACCCGCCGCACAAGTTCGCATCGGTCTACAAGCAGGCCCGTGAGCAGGGCTATCGGCTACTTGCGCATGCCGGTGAAGAGGGCCCGGCCTCCTACGTCGAGGAGGCGATCGATCTCCTCAAGGTGGACCGCATCGATCATGGCAATGCCACACTGGATGATCCGGAGCTCACACGACGCATCGCAGGCGAAGGCACGGTGCTCACTGTGTGCCCCCTGTCAAACGTCAAACTTGCAGTGGTCGACGAGATGCATAGTCATCCTCTGAAGACCATGCTGGAACACGGACTTGCAGTGACCGTCAACTCGGATGACCCGGCCTATTTCGGCGGCTATGTCAACGACAACTATGTGGCGGTCCAGCAAGCGCTGGGACTGACAGTGGACGAACTGCACCGCATCGCTCGCAACTCATTCAACGGCGCCTTTCTCGATGAACATACGAAGGCGGCCCACTTGGATGAACTTAATGCCTATGTTGCCGCATACAGGTAAGGGACACTGGTGACCCGAAAGGACATCAATAACGGTCAGGCTTTCATCAGCTTTGCTGTTGAGAAGAATGTCATCCAGTTTGGCGAGTTCACGCTCAAGTCTAAACGGGTGGCACCCTATTTCTTCAACACCAGCCTGTTTCATGATGGCCAGTCGCTGGAGCAGTTGAGCCACTTTTATGCCGAGGCCATCGTGCGGGCTGATCTCGGTACCGATATGCTGTTCGGGCCCGCCTACAAGGGCATCCCCCTGGTTGCGGCGGTTGCCATGACCTTGGCCAGGGAACACGGCATCAACCTGCCCTATGCCTTCAACCGCAAGGAGGCCAAGCAGTACGGCGACCAGGGCGTCGTCGTCGGTGCGCCCCTGCAGGGACGGGTGCTGATTGTCGATGACGTGCTCACGGCCGGGACCGCGGTGGATGAGGCAGTGTCGATCATCCGGGGCTGCGGGGCACAGCCGCAGGGCGTGGTGATCGCATTTGACCGCGGCGAATGGGGTGCCACACAGGGCCAGTTGGCCACCGACGATGTCAGGCAGCGCCACGGTATCGAGGTGCTCTCGGTGGCGACGATCGAGGATCTCATCGAGCATGCAGGTGCTTGCGAGCCGGAGCAGATTGAGCGCATCCGGACGTATCTGCAGACGTACGGCAAGCCGGTGTGAGATACGGGCGCACATGCGCCCCGGGTTCAGCTGTACAGTAGGGTGCCGATGCCTTCGCTCGTGAACAGTTCCAGCAGCACGGCATGCTGGATGCGCCCGTCGATGATGTGGACGGTTTTCACACCCGAGGCCAGGGCATCCCAGGCACACATCGCTTTCGGTCGCATGCCGTCGCGGATGACGCCCTCTGCGATCAGCGACTCGATTTCACGAGAAGCCAGCCGGGCCAATAGCTGACCGTCCCTTTGCACGCCCTCCGTGTTGGTGAGCAGGATCAGCTTTTCCGCATGCAGAGCCGCGGCCACCTTGCCGGCCACGGAATCAGCATTGATATTCAGGGTCTGGCCGTCCTTGTCGCTGCCCGTCGGCGCGATCACCGGAATGAAATCGTCGCCCTTGAGATGGTTCAGCAGGGTAGGGTCGATGCTGACCACTTCGCCCGTGTGGCCGAGATCGATGGTCTCGGTGGTCTCCGAGGCTTTGCGCTTTAAGGTCAGTTTCTTGGCGCGGATCAGGCGGCCATCCTTGCCCGTGATCCCCATGGCTCGCCCGCCATGCTGGTTGATTAGCTGCACGATCTCCTTGTTGACCAGCCCGCCGAGGACCATTTCGACGATGTCCATGGTCTCGCGATCGGTGACACGCTGGCCTTCCACGAACTTGCTCGCCTTGCCGGTTTTCTCCAGCAGCTCCGTGATCTGGGGGCCGCCGCCGTGCACGATGACCGGATTGATGCCGACGTGCTTGAGCAACACGACATCCCGCGCGAAGCTGCTTTTCAGCGCTTCGTCGACCATGGCGTTGCCGCCGTACTTGATGACCACGGTTTGACCGGCGAACTTCTGGATGTAGGGCAGCGCCTCGATCAGCACCTTGGCCGTGTTTGCAGCGTCTTCAGATTTCATGGACGGATACAGGCATCGTTCAAAAGGGGGCTATTCTATCCGGGTTCGCACCGTCTAAAAAGGTAATTCTAGTCCGGCGTCCACGCTCAGCAACTGGGCACGGAAGGCCGCCTGGACATCCTGCAGGGCCGCCTCGTCGCGGGCTTCAAAGCGCAGCACCAGGGCAGGCGTGGTGTTCGAGGCACGCACTAGGCCCCAGCCCGTGGCGTATTCGGCACGCACCCCGTCGATAGTCAGGACCTGTGCTCCGGGCAGGCGCGCCTGCCGGCTGAACGCCTCCATGAAGGTGTGCTGGTCGCCGTCCTGGCCGAGGTGAACGACGATTTCCGGCGTGCAGATATCATCGGGCAGGGTGTCGAACAGCTGGCTGGCGGCAAGGCGTTCACGTGACACGATCTCCAGCAGACGCGCCGCACAGTACAGGGCATCATCAAATCCGTACCAGCGGTCCTTGAAAAAGACGTGTCCGCTCATTTCGCCGCCGAGCACGGCGCCGGTCTCCGCCATCTTGTCCTTGATCAGCGAGTGCCCGGTTTTCCACATGATGGCCTCGCCACCGGCCTGCTCGATGACCGAACGTAGGTTTTTCGAGCATTTCACGTCGAACACCACCCGGCCCCCCAGGTGTTGCGACAACACGTCCCGGGAGTAGAGCATCATCTGGCGGTCCGGCCACAGCACCCGGCCCCGCTCATCGACCACCCCCAGGCGGTCGCCGTCGCCGTCGAATGCGAGCCCTAGGTCGAGCTGCTCTTGCCTGACGCAGGCGATGAGGTCGCGCAGGTTTTCGGGGACGCTGGGGTCGGGGTGGTGGTTGGGAAAATCACCGTCGACCTCGCAGTACAGGCTCTCGACCTCGCAGCCTAGCCGGGAAAAAAGGGCCATGGCAGCCGGCCCGGCCACTCCGTTGCCACAGTCGATGGCGATGCGAAGCGGGCGCGAAAGGCGAACGTTCGCGCACACCTCATCAAGATAGCGCTCCAGCACCGCGTCCTCGCGTCGCTGCCCTTCGGGTGCACGCGCCGGGCCCTCCTGGATGTGCCGGCAGATGGCCTGCAGGGCCTCGCCGAACAGGGTCTTGCCGTCCATCATGATCTTGAGGCCGTTGTATTCGGGCGGGTTGTGGCTGCCGGTTACCATCACGCCGGCACCGGTCTCAAGAACATGCGTGGCGTAGTACAGCACGGGGGTTGGCACCTCGCCGATGTCGACCACGGTGCGCCCGCTGGCGGCCAGCCCGGCGCCCAGCGCCTCGCCCAGCGCAAGGCTGGATCGGCGACCGTCCCGTGCGACTACCACCGGCGGTGTGTGCGGATACAGGGCACCGAGCGCGTGTCCGATCTGCCGTACGCAGTCCGGAGTCAAATCCGTGTCGACGAGGCCACGGATGTCGTAGGCGCGAAAGATGAGCGGGTTGACGGGCATGGTGCGCGCCGTGTGAAGCTCAGGCGATCCCGGAATGGCCGAAGCCGCCGCTGCCGCGGTCCGAGGCGCCGAAGTGTTCCACGATTTCGAACTCGGTCTGCACCACCGGTACGATGACCAGTTGTGCGATGCGGTCACCGACATTGACTTCGAACGGATCGCTGCCGCGGTTCCACAGGGATACCATCAGGGGGCCCTGGTAATCGGAGTCAATCAGGCCCACGAGGTTGCCCAGCACGATGCCGTGCTTGTGGCCCAGACCGGAGCGCGGCAGGATGGTGGCGGCCAGCCCCGGGTCGCGAATATGGATGGAGATCCCGGTCGGGATCAGTACCGACTCCCCGGGGGCAATGCAAATCGACTCCTGCAGGCAGGCCCGCAGGTCCATGCCCGCAGAGCCGGGCGTGGCATAGCTCGGCAGGGGGATCTCCCGGCCGATGCGCTCATCGAGAATTCTGATTTCGGTCTTTGACTTTTTTGAGGACTGTGACATTGCCCGGCTTGTGTGTGCTGGCATAACGTTCTGCGATCAGGTGGATCAGCCTGCGCGCAATCTTGGGCTTTCGGTCTTGCTCGAGCGAGTGATGCCCGCCTGGCCAGTACACCTCAAGCGCATTCTCCTCGCTGTCGAACCCGCACTGCGGGTCGGCCACGTTGTTGCAAGCAATCATGTCCAGCTGCTTTCGCTCAAGTTTTTGCAGCGCATGTTTCTCGGGTTCGCGGGTTTCCGCTGCGAAGCCGACCACGAACGGGCGTCGTGGCTGGCGGGCCACCTCCGATACGATATCCGGGTTTCGCGTCAGCTCAAGCGACAGGTCGGCATGCAGTTTCTTGATCTTGTCCGGCTGTCTGGCCACGGGCCGGTAATCGGACACCGCCGCACAGCTGATGAATATCTGCTGATCCTCCACATGCCGGCGCACGGCCTCCAGCATTTCTTCGGCCGTGTTCACCTGTACACAGCGAATTCCCTCGCCTGCGTGCAGGGCTACCGGACCGGATACCAGCTCGACGCTGGCTCCGGCATCGCGTGCCGCTTCGGCCAGCGCATAGCCCATGCGCCCCGAGCTGCGGTTGCTGATGTAGCGCACCGGGTCGATCGGCTCGCGGGTGGGCCCGGCCGTGATCAGTACATTGATTCCGTCGAGTTCGTGGGTGTGGAACAGGTGGTCGAGTGACAGCAGCAGCTGGCGCGGCTCGAACATACGGCCTTCGCCCACGTCCCCGCAGGCCTGCTTGCCCGAGCCCGGGCCAAACAGCAGGATGCCGCGTTTTTTCAGGGCCTCGCAATTTCGGCGGGTGGTGGGATGGGACCACATGGCCTGGTTCATGGCCGGGGCCATGGCGATCGGTGCGCGGGTGACCAGGCACAGCGTGCTCAGCAGGTCGTCGGCACTGCCGTGGGTGAGCTTGGCAATCGTGTTGGCACTGGCCGGGGCAATCAGGATGGCATCGGCCCAGCGGGCCAAGGTGATGTGATCCATGCCGTGCTCGGCCTGCGGCGCATCGAATTCATCGCTGGCCACTGGGTGGCCCGACAGTGCCTGGAAGGTGAGCGGGGTGACGAAGGCCTTGGCCTTTTCAGTCATGGCCACCCGCACCTGTGCGCCGGCCTGCACCAGTTCACGCACTAGCTCTGCGCTTTTGTAGGCCGCAATTCCCCCGGTCACGCCGAGCAGAATGTTCTTGTTGGCTAAGGACATGGCCCGAGTCTACCAGAACAGGCACAGGATTTGACCGCGTATGCCGGGAGGCGGCCTCCTGGGGTTGCGCGCCGTGCAGCGCTTTTCGCCGTCACACCAGGGGTGCTCGCTCCCCCAGCAGGTAGCGCAAGACGTCCACGTAGTCAAAGCCCAGCGAGACCACGATGGTGGCCATCAGGGCCGCCATGGTCCAGCGCACAGGTCCGGGGGTCACGAAGTGTCTGCGCCGGTGATAGAGGTAAATGGCAAGCGGGGTCCAGATCACGATGTGCGGCAGGCCGATCAGGCGCACATAGCCCACCTGCGCATGCCAGAGCGGCATCAGGGTGACCACGGCGATGGAAGTCGCAGCCACGACCGCGACGTCGAGCCACCGGGCACGGCACAGGAGCAGCACGATCGGGGCGGCGATGACAAGGCCAAACATCCAGCCCGACCAGTAGACGATCACGGGAGATAGCATCAGCACATCACGTATCAAATCCATGCGGCACTCCTGGCGTTCCTCTCTCGCCATGGTATTTTGTGCGGGTTCGATAGTATCATTCAAGGGACTCCAGCGGCCCTCCAAATCGGGGTGGCCGGATTGCGGGAAGTATTTGGCTCAGGGGTGAGGGTGTGCCCCGAAAGCCACGGGTACCGTTGCTGTGCCCTAGGGACAATAAAAAATGAACGAGATTACCGTTCCATTCGCATACGACAAGGGCTACCAGGAGGCCCGCGAACAGGATGCGGCCGCCGCCGACAACTACGTGCGCCACACCCTGATCGGCGACCCCCTGCTGGATCCTGTGCTGGCCGAAATTGCCGACCTGCCGACGCCGGAACTGCACCGCTTCGTCGGTGCCGGAATCGAACGAGACGACGATGAATTACGCAAGGCCCCCCAGGCCCTGCGTGATTTTTTCGAGCAGGTCAACACGCCGCCTCCCTGGTGCGACTACAAGGACTTTGAGCCGGCCGCGCGGGTCTTCTACACGGAAGTGAACAACATGCTGGTGGCTTTCGTCTGCGGGGTACTGATCGAAGGCTTCACCACGCTGATCGCCAAATCATTCAACATCACCGGGCGGGTGACGCGCGGGCCGGGCGACCGGCGCTTGCGGCAGAACAACCGCCACCTGATGGAGATCTTTTTCCCCGGCGGGCTGGAACGTGACGGGGAAGGCTGGAAGACCACCATGCGGGTACGCTTTGTCCATGGCCAGGTGAGACGGCTGATGGGACCCTGCCAGGACTGGCACAAGGATTCCTGGGGTGTGCCGGTGAGTGCGGCCCACCTGGGCCTTGCAAGCGTCGTGTTCTCGTTGCGGCTGCTGCAGCACTCGACCCTGATCGGCGCCCAGTACACCAGCGAGCAGGAAGAGAGCGTGATGCGCCTGTGGCGCTACACGGGCTACCTGATGGGGGTGCCGGAATCCATCCTCTTCACCAACCGGGAAGAGGCGGCGCACCTGCTGGACATCGGCCTGATGTGCGAGCCCCCGCCGACACTGGATTCCGTGATTATGGCGAACTCGCTGATCAATGCCATCCCCGTGGTGGCGAACATCGAATCCCCCCGGGAAGCCAGGGCGGTCAAGAGCCTGGCCTACGGGATCGGGCGCTCGCTGCTCGGGCACGAGATGGCGGACCAGCTGAGGTTTCCGAAAAAGGGGAAGGTGACCTCGCTGTACAAGTGGAAGTTCCTGCAGGCCATCGACCGCATGCGCCGGGACAAGAAATCGATCAAGGCGGAAAACTTTGCCCAGGTCCTAGATATCTCGCAGTACGATGATGTGGGCATCAGCTACAAGTTGCCGGACCACGTATACTCATCCAAATCCGGGGACTGGTAAACCCCGTGGGCCTGCTTGACCGCTACACGACCACCCTGCTGGACTATCGCTGGTGGGTCGTGGGTCTGGCCACCTTGGTCATGCTGGCGATGACCGCCGGTGCGCAGTTTCTCACGGTCTCCAACGACTACCGTATCCTGTTCAGCGATGACAACCCCCAGCTCATGGCCTTCGATGCGCTGGAGGCCACCTACACGGAGTCCTACAACCTGCTGATCGCGGTGGCCGTGCAGGAGGGTTCGGTGTTCGAGCCCGAGACGCTGGATGCGGTCGAGTCGCTGACCGAGGCGGTCTGGCAGCTGCCGTATTCGAGCCGGGTCACATCGTTGACCAACTACAGTCACAGCGAGGCGGACGGCGACGACCTGATCGTAGCGCCGCTGGTAGAGGATGCCCTGTCCATGGACGCTGCCGCCCTTGAGCGCGTCGAGGCCATCGCGCTGGGCGATGCCGATATCGCCGGGCGCCTGGTGTCCCGGGACGGGCGCGTGGCCTCGGTGGTCGTCGACTTCGTGCTGGCGGACAACCCGGACCAGCAGGTGATCGAAATTACGGACACCCTGCAGGGGATCCTGGATGAGGCACGCACGGCCCATCCCGGTCTCGGCTACTACACGACCGGCTTCGTGGTGCAGAACCAGGCATTTTCCGAGGCCACCCAGGACGATCTTGAGACCCTGCTGCCGATCGTGTTCGTGGTCATTGTGGGCCTGTCGGCGCTCCTGCTGCGCTCGATTGCGGGCACGGTGGCCATCGTTGCGATCGTCATGTTCGCCGTCAACAGCACCATGGGGACCGCCGGCTGGAGCGGCGTGCTGATCAGTCCGACCAACTCGGGCATCCCGGTGATCGTGATGGTGATCGCGATCGCGGACTCCATCCACATCATCAGCAACGTGCTGCAGGGCCTGCAACGTGGCCTCGACAAGCGTGCGGCCATCCTGGAATCGATGCACATCAATGCCTACCCGGTGTTTCTGACCTCGCTGACCACCGCCATCGGTTTTCTGACGCTGAATACTTCCGATTCGCCCCCGTTCCATGTGCTCGGCAACTGGGTGGCCTTTGGCGTGCTGTGCGCCTTTGTCTACTCCATGACGTTCCTGCCGGCCCTGCTTTCCGTGCTGCCATTGCGCAGTGCGGGCGCGCAGCCTCGCAGCAGCGCGCTCATGGAAGGCTTTGCCGAGTTCGTGGTCACCCGCCACAAGGAACTGTTCTGGGTCGTGGCATTGGCGGCAGCAGTCCTGATCACGGGTGTGCCCCGGATCCAGCTGGGCGACAACCTGGTGGAGTTCTTCGATGAGCGCTACGAGTTCCGGCGCGATGCCGACTTCATCACCCAGAACCTGACCGGGCTGGACAAGCTGGAATACTCGCTGCAATCGGGGCGCGAGGGCGGCATCACCGACCCCGCCTACCTGCAAAAGGTCGAGGCCTTTGCCGAGTGGTACCGGACACAGCCCGGGGTCACCCACGTGCAGGCCTTCTCGGACATCATGAAGCGCCTCAACAAGAACATGCACGGTGATGACCCGGCCTTCGAGCGCCTGCCTGAGGATGCGGCGTTGGCCGCCCAGTACCTGCTGCTGTACGAGCTCTCGATCCCGTTCGGCAGCGACCTCAACGACCGCATCGATGTCGCCAAGTCCGCGACCCGCATGTCCGTGACCATCGAGAACGCATCCTCCCGCGACCTGCGCGAACTGGATGCGCGGGCACAGGCCTGGCTTGAAGCGGAATCGCCGGGGCTGGCCGGCGAGGCTTCGGGGATCAGCATGATCTTCGCCCACATGTCGGACCGCAATGTCAGCAGCATGATGGTCGGCATCATCGGCGCCATGATCCTGATCTCCGTACTCCTGATCGCGGTGTTCAGGAGTGTCCGCATCGGCCTGATCAGCCTGTTGCCCAACTTTGTCCCGGCACTCATGAGCTTCGGCCTGTGGGGCCACCTGGTGGGGCAAATTGGCCTGGTCTCCACGGTCGTCATCGCCATCTCCTTCGGGATCGTGGTCGACGACACCATTCATTTCCTCAGCAAGTACCTGAAGGCGAGGCGTGAGGGCGAGGCGGCCCCCGACTCGGTGCGCTACGCCTTTCGCACCACCGGCCAGGCGCTGTGGGTGACCACCGCCGTTCTCGTGGCAGGCTTCCTGGTGTTCACGGCCTCGGGATTCCAGCTCAGCTGGGTGCTCGGGCTGATGGTCGCCATCACGGTCAGCTTCGCACTGGCGGCCGACTTCCTGCTGCTGCCGGCCCTGCTGATGTTCGCGGACCGCAAGACGCCCTGACCCCGTACCCGGCCCCGCCGGAACCCGCACAACCACCCAAGAACCCGTCCCTGTTGACCCGTTTGGCCGCGCGGCCGCGTGCTGCTGTGCGGGTTGTATGTAAAGTATATATATTAAATATGTATCTATGCTAGACTGCGGTCTGTCTGTTCATCAATCCACGGGTCTGCAGCCATGAAACAGGATACTGCGAAAGTTTTCATGTCCGGTCCCTCGCAGGCGGTGCGCCTGCCGAAAAAATTCCGTTTCCCCGAGGGCTGCGGCGAGGTGTACGTGCGCAGGGTGGGTCGCCACCTGATCCTGAGCCCGCGCTTTTCGGACTGGGAGGCCTACTGGGCCGGCTCGAGCCGGCCCTACGGGAGCCTGGGGCCGGACGTGCTGGAATTCCATGCCCGGGTTCCCCCGGCAGGATCTTCTGAGGAATCCGGCTGATGCCCTGTCTGCTGGACGTCGAACACTGCGTGCACCTGCTGATGCGCTCTCCGCAGGTGATCCCCCGTGCACCGATCCAGGAGTGCCGGGTCTCGGCCGTCACCGCAGGCGAGCTGTATGCCGGTGTGCATCACTCGGTGGATTCCAGGCGCGCCCGAAATCATGCGGCTGTGCTGGATTTTCTGGGTGCTGTGGCTGTGCTGGCGCTCGATGAGCAGGTCGCCAGAGTCTATGCGGGTCTTTGCGCCGGCACTGAATGGGCGGTGCCCGATTTCGGTGCCCATGAGTTGTGGGTGGTTGCCCATGCCCTGTCCTTGGACGTGCCGTTGATTACTTCCACCCCGCACCGTTTTGTCGACATCCCGGGCCTGGCCACGGACAACTGGATGCAGGCAGACGCTGCACGCTGAACGTCCTTCGCACGGGGGCGTGATGTTCGATCAGGCGGGGTCTTCGCCGGTGCCGCTACAGCTTCGGGTCAGGGCATCGATGAGCCGGTCGATGTGCGAGCGCGTGTGCGTGGCACAAAGCGTCACGCGCAGGCGGGCCTGGTGCTTGGGCACGGTGGGCTCGCGGATGGCCTGCACCAGGATGCCTTCTTCAAGCAGTGCGTGGCTGGCCTCAAGGGCGGTCTCTGATGCGCCCAGTATCACGGGCTGTATGGGGGTTCTGGAGGTGGTCACGGGCAGGTCGGCCTCGCGTGCACACTGGCGGAAATAGGCCACCTGTTCCAGCAGCTTGGCCCTGCGCCCGGGTTCTTCGCGGATCAGTGCCAGGGCGGTGCGCGCCGCCTCGGCCACTGAGGGCGGCAGCGCGGTGGTGTAGATATAGCTTCTCGCCCGCTGCACGCACCACTCGATGACGTCTGCGCGCGCGGCGACGAACGCACCGAATACGCCGAAGGCCTTGCCGAGAGTGCCGACCAGGATGGTCTCGTCGCGTCGGCAGCCTTCCGTGCAGCCCTTTCCTTCCTCGCCCAGCACGCCGATGCCATGTGCATCGTCAACGACTAGGGGCACGCTGAAGCTGTCGGCCAGCTTTTGCAGTGCCTCGATGGGGGCGACGGTGCCGTCCATGCTGAACACGCCGTCGGTGGCGATCAGCCCGTCCTTGCCAACATTCTTGCGCAGGTGTCGATGAAGCGCATCGACGGCCAGGTGGTCATAGCGCTTCAGGTGTGCGCGTGCCAGCACCGAGGCATCGATCAGCGAGGCATGGCTGAGCCGGTCCTGGTAGACGGTGGTGTCGCGCCCGGCAAGTGCGCCGATTAGCCCCAGGTTGGCCATGTAGCCGGTCGAGAACAGCAGGGTCCGCTCACAGCCCAGAAAGTCCGCCAGCTCCTCTTCCAGGGCATGGTGGCAGGCATGGTGGCCGGTGATGAGGTGTGAGGCGCCGCTTCCGACGCCGAAGGTCTTGGCGGCCTCGACGTACCGTTCGATGATGCGGGGCTCGCAGGCCAGCCCGAGGTAATCGTTGCTGCAAAACGAAAGCACCTTGCGGCCGTTGATCACCGGCTCGATCTGCTGGGCGGAACTCAGCAGGTTGCGGCTGCGCCACTGATGGTCCTCCTGCAGTTCATCCAGCGCCGCAGCCAGGTTCTTCATGCTGCGAGAGGCTCAGGCCGTGTCTGCCGCCTGCGGGATGGGCAGGCGGTCCGCCTCGATGCCGAGGCGTGCAAACAGCACCTGATCCTTGTGCGGGGCGGGATTCTTGGCGGTCAGCAGGGTGTCCCCGTAGAAAACGGAATTGGCGCCGGCGAAAAAGCACAGCGCCTGGGTTTGCTCGTTCATGGCCTCGCGCCCGGCGGACAGGCGCACGTAGGCGCGCGGCATCAGGATGCGCGCCACCGCGATGGTGCGCACGAATTCGAAGGGGTCGAGTTCCTCCATGCCATGCAGGGGGGTGCCCTTGATCTGTACCAGCATGTTGATGGGCACGGATTCGGGGTGCTCGGGCATGCAGGCCAGCTGCAGCAGCAGGCCGGTGCGGTCCTCGCGGGATTCCCCCATGCCGATGATGCCGCCGCAACAGACGTGGATGCCGGCTTCGCGCACGTGGTCCAGGGTATCGAGGCGGTCCTGGTAGGTGCGGGTCGTGATGATGTTGCCGTAGAACTCGGGCGAGGTGTCGAGGTTGTGGTTGTAGTAGTCCAGCCCCGCCGCCTTCAGGCGCATCGCCTGGGGTTTGGTGAGCATGCCGAGCGTCATGCAGGTTTCAAGTCCTGCATCGCGCACCGCGCCGATCATCCCGATCACCTGGTCCAGGTGCTTGTCGGTGGGATTGCGCCAGGCGGCACCCATGCAAAATCGCGAGGCCCCGCTCGCCTTGGCAGCGGCGGCGCTCTCTTCGATCTCCTCCAGGGACAGCAGGCGTTCAGGCTCGATGTCGGTGTCGTAGTGGCCGCTTTGCGGGCAGTAGGCGCAGTCCTCGGGACAGGCGCCGGTCTTGATGGACAGCAGGGTGCTGATCTGGACCTTGTTGGGGTCGTGCCAGATGCGAAATGTGCCGTGGGCCCGGTACAGCAGGTCGTTGAAGGGCAGCGCATACAGGGCCAGCACTTCCTCGCGCTGCCAGTCGTGGCGGATCGTTTGCGGGTCTGAGGGGAACTCGGGCATCCGTTCGGATCTCCTGGTTTCGGGCGGACTCACGGAATTATAGCGAACCCCGTCTGCCTTGCCCGTTTTTTTCCGGCACGCACATGGCGCCCGGGACATTCAGGGCAGGGACAGGCCGTAATGCGATGCGATGCCGAGGAAAACCACCAGGCCGAAGTACTGGTTGTTCAGAAAGGCGCGCAGGCAGCGAGCAGGTTCTCTCCCTCGAAGCAGCCACTGCTGGTAGACGAACAGTGCAGCACCCAGGACAAGGGAAACGTAGTAGGCCGGACCCAGTCCGCCCAGCACACCCGCACCCGCCAGCATCAGGATCACCAGCGTCTGCATCAGGCCGACGGCAAGGCGGTCTGCCCGACCGAACAGGATCGCCGTGGACTTGATGCCGAGCTTGAGGTCGTCCTCGCGGTCCGCAATCGCGTACATGGTGTCGTAGGCCACGGTCCACACGATCGCGGCCGCGAACACAAGCCAGGCCAGCGTCCCCGGCCAGGTCCCGGTGATGGCCGTGAACGCCATCGGCACGGACCAGGCAAAGGCCACCCCCAGGTGGACCTGCGGCAGCGAGTGCAGCCTTTTCATGAACGGGTAGCTCGCCGCCAGCGCCCCGGCTGCGAGGGCCAGTGCGATCGTCAGGCCGTTCAGCACCAGCACGGCAAGCCCCAGCGCGAGTGCCGACAGGACCGCGGCAATCCACACCGCTTCGCGAGGTGCCAGGGCACCGCTTGCGAGCGGGCGATCGCGGGTTCTTGCGACGTGGGGGTCGATCTCGCGATCGGCAAAATCATTGATGGCACAGCCTGCCGAGCGCATCAGCACCACACCCAGCACGAACACGGTCAGGATGGCGAGGTCGGGCATGCCGCGGGCCGCCAGCACCAGCGCCCACAGGGCCGGCCACAGCAGCAGGTAGATGCCGATCGGCTTGTCCAGGCGAATGAGCTTGGCATACAGGAGCACGCGGTGGGACGGTGCGGAGGACAAGTTGCCGGTCATCAGGGCGGCGTGTTCGGGCGCAGGTAGTTTCGGGCCATGGCGGTATCCGGTCGCTTGCCGCGCCACAGGTAGAAGGACTCAGCGGCCTGCTCGAGCAGCATGCCGAAGCCGTCCGTGACCTGCGACGCGCCCTGTGCCTTGGCCCAGTGCATGAACGGGGTGTCAGTGTCGCTGTAGAGGAGGTCGTAGCAGCGGGTCTGTGATCCGATGAGGGTGCCCGGCAGGCCAAGGTCCTGGTCTTGCAGGGCCGCCGAGGTGGCGTGCATGATCAGATCGTAGGGCCCGGGTTCGATGGCGCCAAGGCCGCAGCCGCGGATTGGGCCGTACGCTCGAAAGTGTTCTGCAAGTACCTCGGCGCGCTCGGGCGTGCGGTTGGCAACCAGCAGCACGGCGGGCTTCTCCTGCAGCAGGGGCTCGAGGATGCCGCGCGTGGCCCCACCTGCCCCGAGGATCAGGATGCGCGTGTCCTGGATGGACAGGCGCAGGGATTTCTTCAGGTCGCGCAACAGCCCGATGCCGTCGGTGTTGGCCCCCAGGCAGGTGCCGTCGTCCTGTGCGATGAGCGTGTTGACGGCCCCGGCATGCTCGGCCAGATCCGTTCGCTGGTCGACCCATTCAAAGGCATCGCCCTTGAACGGCAGGGTCACGTTCAGGCCACGGCCTCCGGCATCGAAAAACCGGCGCACGACGTCCTTGAAGCCGTCGCGTTCTGCGAGGATCTTCTCGTAGCGAATGTGTTCCCCGGTCTGGTCAGCAAACAGCTGGTGGATCTCGGGCGAGCGGCTGTGGGCAATCGGGTTGCCGATGACGGCGTAGTGGTCGGGTTCAGGGGTCACTCGGCTTGACAGAATGGGCGTGTTACGAAGTACTGCCTGTATAGCAGGAAACAGCCGCACGGCACAATGCCTTGACCGGACGGGGGCGCTGTGGATACCTCGTGGGCAAAGGCTTACAATGGAGAGTGCGGGACTGCACGGGCAGTTTCAGCTATGAGATTCCACGAATTGATGGTGTACGGTTATGGCTAAAATGATTCATTCAATGATCCGTGTTCTGGATGTCGAGCGCTCCAAGGCCTTTTACGAGAAGGCGTTCAACATCAAGGAAAAACGCTATCTGGATTTTGACGACTTCGCCCTGGTGTACCTGGGCAACGACGAGAACGATTTCGAGATCGAGCTGACCCTGAACAAGGGTCGAACGGAGCCCTACTCCCACGGCAACGGCTACGGGCACATCGCGCTGTGCGTGGACGACGTCGATGCAGAGCATGAACGTATCAAGGCGCTCGGTTATGAGCCCCAGGACGTCGTCTCCTTCGCCCCCGGCGGGGAAGTGATCGCAAAGTTCTTCTTCATGAAGGACCCGGACGGCTACGAGATCGAGGTATTGCAAAGAGCCGGCGCCTACCAGTAGGTCGCACGCTCCTTCCGCATCGCAACACCCGCGCATTCGAGGGCCGGATCCGCCCTCGGTCTGTGACCGGCATCGTGTCCATTCCCTGCAAGGCACCCCCAATCCGGACACGGCACCTATTCATTTGCAAGCCCTTCGCAATCGAGTGCTAAAATCAGTGTTCTGAAAGCGCGCCGCCTGGCCTGGCTTGCCGGTGGTCGTCTTACAACAATCAAAATACATCGACGCTGAAGCGAGGAGACGCGAATGGACAACGAATATTATTCCCAGGAAAACCACGGCCCGTACTCCATGTACGAGCTGGGCGATTTCGAACTGGAATGCGGCAAAACCCTGCCCAACTGCCAACTGGCCTATGCGTGTTTCGGTGAGCTGAACGAGGACAAGACCAACGCGGTCGTCTTCACGGTCATGTTTTCCGGGACCAACAAGGCCATGGAGTCGTACATCGGCAAGGGCCTGGCACTGGATCCTGAAAAATACTTCATCATCGTGCCCAACCAGATCGGCAGCGGCCTGTCGACCTCACCGCACAATGCCCCGTTGCCGGACAACGGCGCGGACTTCCCGGACATCTCTATCGGTGATGACGTGCGTGCGCAGCACCAGCTGCTGACCGAGGAATTTGGTGTGAAGAGCATCGAGCTGGTGACCGGCTGGTCCATGGGCGCGCAGCAGACCTACGAGTGGTGCGTGCGCTATCCGGAGCTGGTCAAGCGGGCCGCCCCGATCGGCGGCACGGCAAAGTGCACCCCGCATGATTCTCTGTACGTGGACGTGTTCTGCGATGCGCTGAAATCGGACCCGGCCTGGGAGAGCGGTCGCTACACGGATGCGCACGGCGTGGAACTGGGCCTCAAGCGCATGGCCCACGTGTTCGCCCTGATGGGCAACTGCACGGAGTTCTACCGCCAGCAAAAATGGGAAGCGCTCGGCATCGACTCGCTGGACAACTACCTGACCGGCTTCTGGGAGGCGTGGTTCAAGCCCATGGACCCCAACAACCTGCTGTGCATGGCCTCGAAGTGGAAACACGGAGACGTCGGCGCCTTCACCGGCAAGAGCTTGGAAGACACCCTGGGGGCGATTCAGGCCAAGGTGTTTGTCATCGCCTTCACCCATGACATGTTCATTCCCTTGGGCGACTGCCAGGCCGAGCAGCAGATGATCCCGAACAGCGAGCTCAAGGAGGTGCCCACCCTGGCCGGGCACTTCGGCATGCTGGGCCTGCTGGATGGGGATTTCGACCAGATCAACGGCTACCTGGGCGAGTTGCTGCAAACCGCACACTGATCGCCGCTACCGGATCCTTCCCTGGTGGCCTCATGTGGGGGCCGCCAGGCGGGCCCATGCCGGACTTAACCGCTGCTGTTGCGATGCCTCAATCTGATCGTACGTGCACCTTTTTGCGATAAGGCACGCGCATTGCAATCGCAGAGATGGCAAAACACAAAACCAGGAAGGGCCCTGCGGGCAGGTCCATGACTGCCGAGATCAGGATGGCCGCAACCACGGCAACGGCACCGCTCGTGTAGGCACGCGACAGGATGTACCCCTGTCCCTTTCGTGCCGCAAGGGCCGGAAGGATCAGGCTTGCAAACACCACGTAGACACCGACCAGTTGCACCGAGGCTGTGATCACTAGGGCAAACAGGAGGAAAAAGCCGGTGCCGCTTTGAAGGCGCGGGGTCGTGAACCAGGCAATCATGAAAAATGCGTAGACCGGCAGGAAGGCGGCGATGTCTCCCCATGAGATAAACAGGATCTGGCCGGAGAGTACTTCGTTCAGCACCTCGCCCCCATGAGGGTCGTTGGCGAGGACGAGCAGGCCCAGTGAAGCAGCAACGATAAAGCTGCTGCCGATGACCGCTTCCTGCTCGGTTGGTGAGACGCGCTCGATCCAGCGAAAGAACAGCGCGATGGCGATCCCGGCACCAAAGGACACGCCCTGGTGCACCATCCAGAACGGATCTTCCAGCCAGAGGTGGAGCAGGATGAGGGCAAGCCCGACCACTTGCGCCGTGGCCAGATCGATAAACACGATGCCGCGCTTGAGAACCTCGATCCCGAGCGGGGCATGGGCGGCCAGGACGATCAGGCCGGCCACCAGTCCCGGGGCAAGGATGTCGAGCAGACTAAGGTCGATCGCCGGCCTCCTGCAGCAATGTCAGCGTGACATCGAACAGGGAGAAGAGGTCTTGCACCTCGGGATGGCCGCCCACGGTAAAGGGAAGCACCACCACCGGGATTGTGGACTTCCTGAAAAGCCAGTCCGCGGCACTCTCGGGTTCAAAGGGTGCGCGCAGGATCGCCTTGGTATCGCTATCCTGTGCCAGCTCGAGTACCTGCGCGAGGTGTGATGCCGTCGGTGGAATTCCTGCAACCCGTTCAAGCACGGCGACCCGTTCCAGTCCTGCCCAGTGCAGCAGGTAGGTCCACGTTTTGTGATGAACGATCACCTGCATGCCGCGCAGCTGCTTTGCACGTTCCTGCCACCCCGCCATGGCATTTGCCCAGCGGGCTTGGAAGGAAGCGAGGCGCTCCCGGTACGCATCGGAACGGGAGGGGTCGATGCGTACCAGGCGGAGTGCCAGCACTTCAGCGAGAGTCGCGATGTTTCGAGGGTCGAGATGGACATGCGGATTTCCGCTCGGGTGAACATCGCCCAGGCTGCGGTCAATGACTTCGGGCCGCTCCAGTACCGTGACGTGATCGGCTGCCATGATGTGTCCCGGCTGACCCGGCTGGACAATCTGCCGGGCACCCCTTTGCATCAGTACCGGCAGCCAGCCGATTTCAAGCTCTGCACCCGAACAGAACAGGATGTCTGCGCGGCGCACTTTCGCAATCAGGCTTGGACGGGCACGTATGTAATGCGCATCCTGCAGCGCATGGGTCGCCGAATGAACGACCACGTCATCCCCGCCGATTTCCTCGGCGAGCGCCGCCCACTCGGGTTCGCAGGCCAGTATGCGGACCGGGTCCTGCGCTGCGGCCAGCGGGGAGAGGGTGCTGCCAAGCGCCACACACAGCAGCGCCACTCGTAAGCCCTTCATGGTTAAGCCCCCCACGGACTAGAAGCTGTGGGCGGCGTGGGCGCCAAGGCTCATGATGTATTGCAGGATGAACTGGTCATCGTCTTCCCCGTTAAAGGACTCCCGATTGTACTGGAATCGTATGCGCCCGAACTCGCTGTTGGTCCAGTCGACCATGGCGCTTAGCGAATAGGGATCGTGGGACAACTCCGCATCATTCGGCGTGGAGAGACGTGAGTAGCGGGTACCGATTCTCCAGTCGGGCAGGAACTTGTACACTGCTTGGGCATACCAGCCACGGCTGTCAGCACTGAGCGACTCGGTGACGTCCTCAAGATGCAATTCACACGTCGAGGAATCCGTCGGATCCGTACACTCTTCATGCTCCTCCTGCAGCACGTATTCACCCGATTCGTCGCGCCAGAAATACTCGCTCTGGAGGATCAGTTCACGCTCGCGCGCATTGCCGGTGGGTGCCCAGGTGTAGCGAAAATCAATCGCGTAAAGGCTTGAATCGCCCGTGAACGATCCATCGGACAGGAATTCGGCCAGGTCCATGTGTGCCTCGCCTTCTTCATGCCCGTGCTCATCTTCTTCGTGTTCGTCTTCTTCATGTTCATCTTCTTCGTGCGCAAGTTCGTCCTCGCCGTGTCCATGCGCGTCGTCTTCCCCATGGGCATGTGCGACAGTGCGGTTGCGGGCTTTTCCGTCAAGCACGTAGCCGCCGATCCGCCAGGCCGAGTTGGCACCGATGTCACCACCGAACCGCACATAGGCGGATCCGGCGTTGCGGCCGTCCGCGGAGCCCCCGAAAGGCATGTCATCGCCGCGAAAGAGTCCGGCACCGACTTCTCCGTAGAGATCTCCGGGCAAAACCAGGGCTACCTCCAGGCCATCGTCATTGTAATGACCGTCCAGGAATGCGCGGTAGGGAAGTGGGCGGTCGCTGAAATCGTCTGCGTGCATGTGTTGCTCGTTCAGGTAGCCGAATGTCCAGAGTGCACGCCCTGCCTTGACGCGAAGACCGTCCGGCAAACCGGCCCCGGGGAGGGTCTGGATATACGCTTCTTCCAGTTCGAGCTCGACCGGCTCGCCGGCATGAACGCCAAGGCCGAGCGTGAGGTTTCCGTAAAACTTGTCGTCGATGTTGCCTGAAAGCGTGATTTCGCTGTGACCGAGCGCAAGGCCTTCATCCGCACGCTCGGCATGGTCGCCGAGCTGGAAACCGGGGATGCCCGACTGGTCCTCGGAATATTCCGAAAGCATGCCGTTGAATACGACGCCGATCGCCGGATTGAAGCTGTTGTCAGAAACCTGCTGGGACGGTTGCATGACCGGCGCTTGTGTCCTGTCCGCTACCCGGGGTTCGCTTTTGAGCGCTTCCACCTGGGCTTCAAGCTCTGCGATGCGTTTTTCGTAATCCTGCTTGAGTATCTGGATTTGTTCAGCCAGTTCTTCTGTGGTGGGCGAGCCCGATTGTGAATGGGCTACAGAGGCGACCCCCAGAATCGCCAACCCGATCACACATGCACGCACAACACCGAAAATTTCATTGTTCACCAATTTCACTGCTACCTCCCATAGTGACGAAACACGGCCATGGTCTTGGAACGTTACATTATAACATATTAGAGCAACATAACATCACGTGTCATACAGATTGCAGAAGTGGCCCACCTGGCGTTCGGGCCGCTTGGAATCGGGATCGTCGATGTTGACTCAACCGGGCGATCGCGTGTCAGACGAGTCCCAGCACCTGCCGGATGCTTCCAAAACCTGCCTTCCAAAGAAGAGCGTCCATCTCAAACGTTCGCTCCTTGTTCTCATCGGCCTCGATCTCCGTGTCGCGGTAGTCCGCAATGGCAGGTGCGGGAAACCGGTGTTCCATGGCCCCTGCAATGACCAAAGCCAGGTACCAGTCGAACGGTTTCAGATCAAGGTTCCTGCATTCCTCCAGCACGATGTAGGTGGATACGGTTTTGCAAGCCCCCGTATCGGCCACCGTGACCTCGAAGCCATCCTCACGGCGATAACCGGGCTCCGCCCTATCGAGGAATTCAAGTTCACCGGGATCGATCTCGAAGATCACACCATGTGCGCGTTTCCCGCGTGACGGGATCAGCGCAGCTTTGCCGGAACCGTCTTCGCCGATCTTCGAGAAATCAATCGTGAAATGATCGGCCCAGGCGTTTGCGGAATAGCGTGCGGAGGGACACCGGCTCGAAGCGGTGAGCCTGCCGGTCAACAGGTTGGAGCCGTACGCGAAGTAGTGGAGCCGGCTCAGGTCTCGGCCAGCCAGCGGGCCGCCTCCTTGGCAAAGTACGTCAGGATGGCATCGGCGCCCGCTCGCTTGATGGCAAGCAGCGACTCCATCACGCAGCTTCGCTCCTCGAGCCAGCCGTTTTGTGCGGCGGCCTTGAGCATGCTGTACTCGCCGCTGACCTGGTAGACGAAGGTCGGCATGCCGAATTCCTGCTTGGTGCGGCGCACGATGTCCAGGTATGGCAGGCCGGGCTTGATCATGACGATGTCCGCGCCCTCCTCGATATCGAGTGCCACCTCGCGCAATGCCTCGTCAGAGTTGGCCGGGTCCATCTGGTAGGAGTACTTGTCCCCGCCTGCCAGGTTCGCCGCAGACCCCACGGCATCGCGGAAGGGCCCGTAGAAGGCCGAGGCATACTTGGCGGAATAGGCCAGAATCCGCGTGTTGTGAAAGCCGTTGATCTCTAGGCTGTGGCGAATGCTGCCGATGCGCCCGTCCATCATGTCCGAGGGCGCGACGATGTCGGCCCCGGCGCGGGCATGCGAGAGGGCCTGCTCGGTGAGCACCTCGACGGTAGCATCGTTCATCACGTAGCCCTTGTCGTCGATCAGCCCGTCCTGGCCGTGCGAGGTGAACGGGTCGAGGGCCACGTCGCTAATCACGCCGAGTTCGGGTATGACCTGTTTGAGGGCGGCAATGGCGCGCTGTGCAATACCATCTGGGTTGCAGGCCTCCTCGGCCTGTTCGGATTTCTTGTCGGCGCCGACCACGGGAAATACTGCCAGGGCCGGGATGCCGAGTGCGTGCGCCTGTTTGGCCTCCTCGAGCAAGTCGTCGAGGCCGAGGCGCTCGATGCCCGGCATCGAGGGTATGGCCTCGCGCCCTTCGCCTTCATGCACGAATACCGGCCAGATCAGGTCTGCGGCTTGTACATGGTGCTCGCGCATCAGTGCACGCGAGAACGCATCGGCGCGCATCCTGCGCATGCGGGTGCTGGGATAGCGAGGGCTCATGGGGGTTTCAGGCCTCCAGGCTGTGGGCGTTTGCCGATAGTAGCAAAGGTCGCCCGTGCTGTCTTGAAGGCTCAGCCGGTCGAGATATGCACGTCCAGATGGGTCTTCGTGCTCAGCGAGTTGGTCACCAGGCAGGCAGCCTCGGCTTTCTCAAGCGCGCGGGTAGCCTTCTCCTCGCTTTCATCGGCTGGGATTTCAAGTGTGGCCGTCAGCTGCAGTTCGGTGAACCGCATCACGCGCTCCACGTTCTCCAGTGTTCCCGTCGCATCGACATCCAGGCTTTTCCAGTCCAGCTTTGAGGCACTTGCGACGGCGCGAAACGTGAGAATCAGGCAATCGGCAGCACAGCCTACCAGCAGGTCCTCGGGGGACCACTTGTCGCCCGGCCCGTCGAACTGTTTCGGGGCGGTGACCTCCAGGGGCTCCAGGCCATCCGCAAGGGTGGTGATGCTCCCTGCGGGCCGGCCTTCGGCGCGGACCATGTACTGATGCGGCAGTTTTTGCATGTCGAATATCCTCTCTTGATCAGGTTTGCCATTTCGGTGTCGGCAGGGCGGCTATGATAGTATTTGGCACAGGAAATATGAACCATGACACGGCATCGAACCCGAGCCGCCAAGCCCGCACCCTGCCCCAATGACTGAACGGTCCGCCTCCGATCGTCTGATTGTCGCCCTGGATTTCGACACCGCTGATCAGGCCGATGCCCTGGTGGATGTCCTCGGCGATACGGTGGGCTTTTACAAGGTTGGCTGGCAGCTTTTCATCGGTGCCGGCTGGCCCTTTGTCCGCAGCCTGCTGGCCCGCGGCAAGAAGGTATTTCTTGATCTCAAGATCGGCGATATCGACAACACGGTGCGCGCCGCACTGAACAATATACCGGATGAGTTTGCAGGCCAGCTGGAACTGCTGACCCTGCAGGGTAACGAAGCCACCGTGCGTGCCGCGAAAGCCGGGCGCCACGGTGAAAAGCCCGCCCTGCTGATGGTCACACTGCTGTCAAGCATGGACGGTGCGGACGTGGCGGAGGCCGGGGCGGTTGGTCAGGCCCCCCTGGACACCTCGACCCTGGTACGCCATCGCGCGTTGCGGGCACTAGAGGCCGGCTGTGAAGGTTTGATTGCTTCCGGCCAGTCAGTGCGGGAGCTGCGCGAAGCTTTCCCGGACCGGGACTTTTTGATCGTGACCCCGGGCATCCGCCCGCAAGGCGAGGCCCTGGACGAGCACAAGCGCTCACTCACCCCGTACCAGGCGATCCTGGATGGCTCGGACTACCTGGTCGTCGGGCGACCGATTGCCGGCACTGCACATCCACTGGAGTCTGCCACCGCGATCGTGTCCGAGATCGAGCGTGCCCTGCAGGCACGATGAACCTCCCTGTGGTTCCAATGCCCGCGGCGAGCCGAACGTGCATCGCCGTGTGCGGGTAGGATCGCACACCCCGAGAAGACCCTCTCATATAATAGGCGGGAATTGCTGGCGGGAATGCAATACCATTTAGGAGACCTGATACGTTCTGGGCCGAGCGGGAAAGGGAAATAGCATGGATCAAGAGAACAAAAAGGCGGATACGCGCGAAGCTTCCGGCGAAGACGCCGCAGCCAGCAGCGATCTGCAGATGGCGCCCGAGCAGATGCTGGACCTTGCGCAAAAGGCAGCCCGGCTTGTGGTCGAGCGCATGGAAACCTTGCCGCAGGAAGGTGCCTGGGACGGTGAGTTCAAGGAGGAACTTGCGGACCAGTTGATGGGAGATCCACCCGAAGCGGGTCGCCCGCCCGAGGAGGTCCTTGAGCAGGCAGCACACAAGATCCTGCCGCTCGCCGCCCGCCTGGACCACCCGCGCTCCTTCGCCTTTATTCCCACCTCGCCGACGTGGCCGGGCGTGCTGGCAGATTTCATGGCTGCGGCCCACACCATCAACGTAGCCACCTGGTTGACTTCGAGCGGGCCGAGCCAAGTAGAGCTGGCCGTCATCGACTGGTTCAAGAGCTGGCTGGGATATCCGGAAGGTGCGGGTGGGCTGCTCACCAGCGGTGGCTCGGCGGCCAGCGTCAATGCCTTGGTGGCTGCACGCGAACATGCGGGTCACCCGGAACGCGCAGCCGTGTACATGGGTGACCAGAGCCACAGTGCGCATGTTCGTGCCGCCCGGATCATTGGAATCCGGCCCGAGGGCATCCGCATGGTGGCAAGCGATGCATACTACCGCCTGGACATGGAAGCGCTGGTGCAGGCCGTGGCGCAGGATCGTGAAGAGGGCATCCACCCGATTGCCATATGCGCCAATGCCGGGGCCTCCAGCACTGGAGCCATCGATCCGCTGGAGGAAATGGCAGAGTTCTGCGAGAAGGAAGGCATCTGGATGCATGTGGATGCCGCATACGGGGGATTCGCCGTCGTCACCGAGGAGGGCAAGCAGCGCTTGCGCGGGATCGAGCATGCCGATTCCATCGGCCTGGATGCGCACAAGTGGTTCTTCCAGCCCTACGAGGCTGGCAGCCTCCTGGTCAAGGACATCCGTACGTTGGAACATGCCTTCGAGGTACACCACGACGTCCTGCAGGATACGATATGGGGTGCGAACCACCCCAACTTTTCGGACCGCGGCCTGCAGTTGAGCCGTTCATTCCGGGCCCTGAAAATCTGGATGTCCGTGCAGACCTTCGGCATGGCCGCGTTTCGCAGCGCCGTCTCCAAGGGGCTGGAGCTGGCGAGCCGGGCCGAGCAGTTCGTGCAAGAGAGCCCGGACCTGGAACTGCTGAACCCGGTGTCCCTGTCGATCGTGTGTTTCCGGGTCAATCCTGCGGACGCTGAACTGGACGAGGACGCGCTGGAAAAAATCAACCGCACCGTGCTCGCCCAGGTGTTCTGGGATGACCGGGCGCTGATGTCCTCGACGACCCTCGGCAAGACGTTTTCCCTGAGGCTGTGCATCCTCAACCACACGACAAGCTGGGAGGACGTACAGGAAACCCTGGAGACCATCGTGCGGTTCGGAAAGGAAGCCCAGGGCAAATAGGGCAAGCGGCGCTTCGCTTTTTTGCTCAGCGCAACCCGCATGTGGATGCGGGGTTGCATCCACTGGCGCGCCTGGCCCGACTTGGGGCTACGGTGCCAGCCAGTCGCGGGCAGGCAGGAATTCCTTGTACAAAGCTTCCTCGGGGCTGCCGGACTCCGGGTGCCAGTCGTAGTCGAAGTGCGCCTGCGGGGGCAGGGACATGAGGATGGATTCCGTGCGTCCCCCGGATTGCAATCCGAACAGGGTGCCCCGGTCGTATACCAGGTTGAACTCGACGTAGCGCCCGCGCCGGTATAGCTGGAAGCGACGTTCGCGATCCCCGAAGGGATGGTCCTTGCGGCGCTCGACGATCGGCAGGTAGGCCTCGAGGAAATGCTCGCCGACGCTCTTCAGTAACTGGAAATCCTGCTCGAACTCCCCGCTGTTGTAATCATCGAAGAACAGCCCGCCGATGCCGCGGGCCTCGTTGCGGTGGCGGATAAAGAAGTATTCATCGCAGTTTTTCTTGAACACCGGGTAGAGGCTGGCATCGATCGCATCGCATGCTGTGCGGGCGGTGCGGTGCCAGTCCACGGCATCCTCGTGAAAGCCGTAGTACGGAGTCAGGTCAAAGCCGCCGCCAAACCACCAGACCGGGTCCTGCCCGTCCCGGCTGGCCATGAAGAACCGCACGTTGCAGTGTGCGGTCGGCACGTACGGGTTGAGCGGGTGGATGACGCTCGATAGCCCGGTCGCCTGGAAGCGGACTCCTGCAAGCTCGGGGCGCAGCTGGCTGGCCGATGGCGGCAGTTGCTCGCCGAACACGTGCGAGAAGCCGACCCCGGCCTGCTCAAACACCTGGCCGTCCCGCAGCATGCAGGTGATACCGCCCCCGCCCTCGGCGCGCTGCCAGGCATCCTCGATGAAACGCTCCTGGCCGTCCGCATCCTCCAGGGCCTTGCAGGTTTGTGCCTGCAGGCTCTGCAGGTACTCGATGACGGGCCGGATGTTCACGGGATGCGCGGACTCAGCTTCCGTGGCGGTACACTTTCACGCCCATCAGCTCACGCACCTCGCTCGGCACCCCGGTGCCCACAGGACCCGTGAGCACGTAGTCCAGATGCGGCCCAAACCAGTCGCGAAGTCCCCGGATATCGGTGAGCACGGGGAAGGAGGAGACGTTGGCACTGGTAGAGACGATGGCCCCCACGGCCCGGCAAAGTGCCCTCGCGGTGGTATGTCTGGGGATGCGAAGGGCGACGCTGTCGTGCGTGCCGGTGATCCACACCGGCACCGACTCCTCGGCCGCCACCACCCAGGTCGTGGGGTTATCGTTCTGGGTACTGTTGATCTCAAGGCGCTGTACCGCATTCAATGGGCCGGTGTAGTCCTCCATGGCGTCCACGTTCTCGACCAGCAGGATAAGGCCCTGGTCGGCGCTTCGCTGTTTCAGCCACAGGACCTTGTCCACGGCCTCCCTGCAGTGCGGGTCACATCCCAGGCCCAGCACGGTGTCGGTGGCATAGGCGATGACCCCGCCCTGTCCGATGATCTGCGCAGCCTGTTCGATCGCGTTGCTCAGCACCGTAGCTCTCCCGTGGGCATGGGCTCAGCGGGCCTTGGCCCGCTTGGCGGGCGCCTTGCGCCGCGCACCCTTGGCCGACTTGCGCGCGCGCCCCTTTTTTGTCGGCGCTGCGGCAATCAGGTCCTGGCACTCCTGCAGGGTCAAATCGGCGGGTTCGCGATCTTTCGGAATCTTGACGTTCTTGTTGCCGTCGGTGATGTACGGCCCGAAGCGTCCGTTCAGCACGCGGATGCCCTGATCCTCGAAGTCCTGGATGACCCTGTTGGCATCGCGTTGGCGTTGTTCCTCGATGACCTCAAGCGCACGTTCCAGGGAAATGGTGTGCGGGTCATCCTGCGGGATGGAAACGTATTTCTTGCCGTACTTCACGTACGGTCCGTAACGCCCGATGCCGGCGGTCAGTTCCTCGCCCTTGGGGGTTTCCCCGAGACTGCGCGGCAGCTTGAACAGCTCTAGCGCTTCATCGAGGGTGACCTCGTTCATTTTCTGCCCGGGCAGCAGTCCTGCGAACTTGGGCTTGTCCTCGTCCTCGCGGGTGCCGATTTGCACGTACGGCCCGTAGCGCCCCATGCGCACGCTGACCGGCTTGCCGGAGGCTGGGTCGGTGCCGAGTTCGCGGGCCTGCACGGCCTCTTCGCGGCTGACGCTTTGTTCCTTGTCTTGGATCAGGGTGCTGAAGGGGTCCCAGAAGGCGTGCAGTACCGGCACCCAGTCCTTCTCGCCCCGCGAGATCTCGTCGAGGTCGTTCTCCAGGTGCGCGGTGAAGTCGTAGTCGACGTACTGCGAGAAGTGTTTGGTCAAAAAGGCGTTCACCAGCCGGCCCATGTCGGTGGGCATGAACCTGCGTTTTTCAAGCTCGGCATACTCGCGGCTTTGCAAAGTCGAGATGATGCTCGCATAGGTGGACGGGCGCCCGATGCCGAACTCCTCGAGGGTCTTGACCAGGCTCGCCTCGGTGAAGCGCGGCGGCGGTTCCGTGAAGTGCTGTTCGGCGCGAATTTTCTCAAGTTCGACGTCTTCACCTTCCTTTAGATGCGGCAGCCTGCGTTCGTCGGCATCCTTCTTGGTATCGTCGAGACCTTCCTGGTAGACCTGGATGAAGCCCGGGTTCTTGATCGAGGAACCGGTGGCGCGAAAGTTGTTGCCCGCCCCGCACTCTAGGTCCGCGGACACCAGGTCCAGCGTGGCATGCATCATCTGGCAGGCCACGGCCCGCTTCCAGATCAGGCCGTACAGCTTGAGCTGGTCGGGGTTCAGGAACTTGCGAACCTGCTCTGGCGTTCGCATGCACGAGGTCGGGCGAATCGCCTCGTGGGCCTCCTGGGCGTTTTTCGAGCGGGTCTTGTAGAGCCGCGGCTTGGGCGGCAGGTCGTTCGGGCCGTACTGCCCGGAAATGTACTGGCGCAGCTCGGCTATGGCTTCCCCGGCAAGCGCCACCGAGTCGGTGCGCATGTAGGTGATCAAACCGACCGGGCCATCGCCGAGGTTGATGCCCTCATAGAGCTGCTGGGCCGTGCGCATGGTTTTTGAGGCCGAGAAGTGCAGCTTGCGCACCGCTTCCTGCTGCAGGGTGGAAGTGGTGAACGGCGGTGACGGGTACCGGTTGCGTGCCTTTTTCTCGACCTTGCGCACCACAAGGCGCCCATCGGCCAGGCCCTCGAGTTCCTCGCGCGCGGCGGTGGCCTTGGCCTCGCTGTCGATGTCGAACTGCTTGAGCTTGTCGTCGCGGTAGACCTGCAGGCGCGCGATGAAGGCTTGCTCGTCCTTTTTGCAGTCGGCCTCCAGGGTCCAGTACTCGCGCGCTGTGAATTTCTCGATCTCGTCCTCGCGCTCGCAGATCAGGCGAAGTGCGGGGCTTTGCACGCGCCCGGCCGACAGGCCCTGCTTGATCTTCTTCCACAGCAGCGGGGAGAGGTTGAAGCCGACCAGGTAGTCCATGGCACGTCTCGCCTGCTGGGCGTTGACTAAAGAGTCGGAGAGGCTCCTGGGATTCTCGATCGCATCATTGACCGCCTGGCGGGTGATCTCGTAGAACACCACCCGGTACACCGGCTTGCCGTTCAGTGCGCCTCGCTCCTTGAGCAGCTCGTACAGGTGCCAGGAGATAGCCTCGCCTTCGCGGTCCGGGTCCGTCGCCAGGTACAGGGCGTCAGATTTTTTCAGTGCGCGGGTGATGGCCTTAACGTGTTTCTCGTTCTTGTCGATGATCGCGTACTTCATCTCGAAGCCGTGTTCAGGGTCGACCGCGCCGTCTTTGGGGATCAGGTCGCGCACGTGCCCGTAGGAGGCGAGCACGCCGAAATCCTTACCCAGGTATTTTTCGATGGTGCGGGCCTTGGCGGGGGACTCGACGATGACCAGGTTTTTACTCATCTGCAGGCGGGTTCCTCGTTTTGGGCATCGGGGTCCGAGGGTTCGGCAATCCTCACCCGATGACAACAGCTTCGGCGGCAAACTAATACGCTGTTCTGATTCGTTTGTAAATATGTTTCAGGATTTTGCAATACGCACCCGCCCGCAACAGACACATCTTTTTGCAACAGAAATTGTATAACGTGAAGACCCGGGTATATATTGGGCCGCAAGGAGAATCCCTGACTTGTCGATGTTTTCAAGACTCGCCGTCCTGACCGTTTTGCTGGCTTGCACCTCCGGTGCCTGGGCCGACGGGCTCTATGCAGGCGTGCGCGTGAGCCATGCCCGGGTCGACATCAAGCACGACAAGGACGTGTTCTACAACGCGGGCGTGCTCGATGCACATCCCGGCGGCAGCCACACGAACGACAGCGACACGCAGGATGATTCGATCAACTCGTTGAGCGCGGTTCTCGGCTACCGCACATCGCCCAGCTCCCACACTTGGCTGTCTGCGGAGATGGCAGGCTCGGTGTACTCGGGAAGCGTGCGCGGTTTTCTCGAGGGCTCGTACCGGGGCGAGTCGACTCCTGTACCCTCGGAGCAGGTATTCCCCGGGGCATGGAAGGCGGAAAAGGATCACAGTTTCGAGATCCACACACGACTCGGCTATGTGCTTGGTGGCCACCGCTCCGTGTACCTGCTGGCCGGGCTGCAGTGGCTGCAGACCACCATGCACACGAGCTTTGACAACCTTGCAACCGAGGGCGTCATCATCCGCGGTACAACCCGCAAGACGCGCAGCACCACCCCGTGGATATTTGGTGCAGGCCTGGAGTTCGGCGAAGGACCGCATCGTTTCGATGTCCGCGCCCAGTATTCGACCTGGGACACCGGCTTCTCCACCGGGGACGGCAACGCCGAGGAAAGCGCCTATGTGCCCTCGGGTTTCGATGCCGAGGAGATCGGCCTGACCGTGGGGTACATGCGGGTGTTTTGATGCCGGCGGTGCGCGTGCGTGCCGTGTTGAATTGCCCCGAAGAACAAAAAGAATGTACGCTAGTGCTTAATACTGATGCTTGCGGGCTTGGAAACCAGCCCGTGTCCTGCAAGAGCAAGGGGGTTTAGCCATGAACCAATCCTATTTCCAAACGGCGGCATTGGCCGCCTTGATCGTCCTGTTCCTGGCCGTCCCGGCACAGGCGGGCCTGTACCTCAGCGGTGATTTCGGCATGAACTTCGGCTCGTCGATGACCACCGACGGCCATGACACTGACCGTGCCAGCATCTGCGACGAGTACATCAATCCGGACTATGCCTCGGTCACTACCCGGGACTGCAACGACCCGAACCGCGGTGCGACCAGCCTCTGGAAAAACCGTTTTGGCTCCGATGAGGGGCCCCTGTTTGCCCTGGCCATCGGCTTTGACATGCCGGATTCGATGTTTCGCACCGAGGTCGAGTACTTCTACCGTGACACCGGCTACGACGAGACTTCCAATGTAACCAGTACTGCTGGCGATGTGTTTGCGAAGCTCGGAGGCGAGCTCGAGACCGCGACAGAAACCATCGACAGCGTCACCTCGCACAACCTGTTCGTTAACCTGTACGCGGATTTCGACAGCCCTGGGCGCCTGACCCCGTATGTCGGCCTTGGCATTGGCCTGGGCTTCACGGAAATGGATTACGGCGGGGTCTTCCAGCGCAACCTCGATACGGCAGCCATCACCACCGGCGACGACCAGCCGAATGCGGCCGTGATCAAGGCCAACCTGGCCGGCTCGACCACGACCGAGCACGAGGAACTCGACGACACGCTGTTCGGCTACCAGCTGATCGCAGGGGTGGATTACATGCTCACCGATCACTTGGTGGTCGGTGCTAAGGCCCGCTGGGTGGAGTACGACTCGTTCAAGGACGGCGATGAGTGGGACACCCTGCGCAGCCACACGTCGAACGTACGACGCGATGGCAGTGAGCCAGTGGTCTACGACATCAAGGTGGACGACATGGAAATGTTTGCCGTCAGCATGGTTTTGAAATACAAGTTCTGACAAGGAGAATCCTGTGCACCGCAATGTCCTGATCACCGCCTTTGTACTTACCTTGGTGGCGGTACAGGCTCCCGTACAGGCCGCAGGCCTGTATATCAGCGGTGATTTCGGCATGAACTTCGGCTCGTCGATGACGCTGGACGGCCGCGACAATGACCGTGCCAGTATCTGCGACGAATACATCAACCCGCTCTATGCCTCGGTCACGGATGATGGCTCCGGCTACACCTGCACGGATCCTCGAGGGCGAGGGGACGCCTGGAAGAGCCGCTTCTCCTCCGACGAGGGCCCCCTGTTCGCCCTGGCCGTCGGCTTCGACATGCCGGACTCGATGCTGCGCACCGAGCTCGAGTATTTCCATCGCGATACTGGCTACGATGAGACCTCCAGCTTGACCCGCCCCGGAGGCAGCCTGATTGCGAAGATCGACGGGGAGCTGCTGACCGCGAACCAGACCATCGACAGCGTGACCTCGCACAACCTGTTCGCCAACCTGTACCTGGATTTCGACTCCGCCGGGCGCTTGACCCCGTATGTCGGCGTGGGCATTGGCCTGGGCTTCACGGAAATGGACTACGGCGCGGTTTTCCAGCGCAACATTGACCCTGCGGCCATCGACACGGGGGACGGGCAGCCGAACGCTGCACAAATCAAGGCCAACCTGGCTGGCGTGACCACGGTCGAGCACGAGGAGCTCGACGACACGCTGTTCGGCTACCAGCTGATGGCAGGGCTGGACTACATGCTTACCGACCACCTGTCTGCCGGGCTCAAGGCCCGCTGGGTGGAGTACGATTCGTTCAAGGACAGCGATGAGTGGGATGCCTTGCGCAGTCACCCGTCCAATCTGCGAAAAGATGGCAGCGAGCCGATCGTGTACACCGTCAGGGCTGACGATGTTGAGATGTTTGCGCTCAGCCTGACCCTGAAATACAAGTTCTGACAAGGAGGGAACTGTGCGACGCAATTTTCTGATCACCGCCTGTGTGCTGGCCCTGCTGGCGGTACAGGCTCCCGTGCAGGCCGCAGGCCTGTACATCAGCGGCGACTTCGGCATGAATTTCGGTGCCTCGCTGGATTCCAACGGCGCGAGCAATGACCGCGCCAGCGTCTGCGACGAATACATCAACCCGCAGTATGCCAGCGTTACCGACGACGGCCAGGGCAAGAGCTGCACGGCCCCCGGCCGTGGCATCGGCGACGGCTGGGACAACGGCTTCTCCTCCGATGAGGGGCCGCTGTTTGCCCTGGCGCTGGGCTACCGTATGCCGGATTCGGCCCTTCGCACCGAGATCGAGTACTTTTACCGTGACACCAACTACGATGAGACCGCCCCGATTCCCTCGGCCGTGGGTGTCAACCAGGACAAGATCGCCCAGGAGATCGTCACCGCCACTGACCGTATCGGCAGCTTCGTCTCGCACAACCTGTTCGCCAACCTGTATCTGGACTTTGAAGGCACCGGCGCGCTGACCCCGTATGTCGGGGCAGGCGTGGGGCTGGGGTTTGCCGAGGTGGACTACGGCAGCGTGTGGGCACGCAACCCGGACCCCAGTGCGATCCAAACCGGGGCTGGGCTACCCAACGTCGATGAGATCCGCCAGAACCTCGCCGGCACGACCAGTGTCGCCGATGAGGAGCTGACCGACACCCTGTTCGGCTACCAGCTGATCGCGGGCATTGACTATCAGCTCACCGATCATCTTTTGGCAGGGCTCAAGGCGCGCTGGGTGCGGTTCGAGGACTTCAGGGACAGCGGCGTCGTGTGGGACCCGCTTCGCAGCCATCCGCCCTATATCCGCAAAAGCGGCGCCGACCGCGAGAAGGTGGACGGCGTGTTCAAGCTCCGTGACGTGGAGCTTTGGTCAGTCAGCCTGACGCTCAAGTACCTATTCTAGGCCGCCCGTTCAGGACGGTCTGTTAATGCTCCAGGTGCATGCCTGCAGGGTGTGCCGTTGTTCTATGTGTAAAAGGAAAATTCATTGTGTGAATGGATTCACGTTCAGGCTTGCAAGGAGAGGAACTGCTGCTTCAATTTTTTCAAGCATTAGAATGTCCTAACATACAATCAGGTAATCGCCATATAAAATTTATCGAGTGTTATCTGCCTGAACTCTCGTTATACTTTTTCATTGTCAAACGCTACTAACGACCCAGAGCCGGGTTACCTGCCTAATGCAACACCGCATTGGCGCAGGAGAACAGGCTCGTTCTCCTATGCTTCGGAAACAAGCAGGGACTTCTCAACGTTAGTAGATGTTTGACAATGGCCCGGCACCTTGTGTGTCGGTTTAAGTCACGATGTCTACGACTAGGGAGTACCTGATGAAACCGATTTACATTCTTTTAACCCTGCTGTTCGCATTCGTGTTGACTGCCTGTGGAGGCGGCGGCGGCGGCAGTGATGACACCACTATGATGCCGGACCCAGGTTCGGACACGATGCCAATGCCGACGACTCATCCCGTCACCTTACCCGACGGTGTTGATGCCACGGAAGGAACGGAAGAGATCATGGCCGGTTCAACTGCAACTATCGGTGATATCACCTTCACATGTCCTGCTGGTGGAGATGCTTGCTCAGTAATGGTTGCTGCCGATGGAACAGCCACGTCTACTGGTGGCGCTGCTACAGCTGCAGAATCCCAGGCCTCTCTGGACAGTAAAGCGGCTGCGGCAAAAGCGGAGCAGGACCGAATTAATGTCTTAACCATGGCGATTGCCGATCCGGATGGAGACGGCGATTTCCCTGAAGACAATGAACTGAGCAATCGCCGACCCGGTGAAAATATTCATCTTATGAGTGGAGGAAGAATTTCTGTTGGAGGCGCTGATTTTGCCAGTGGTGACGAGCTTGGAGAAAATGACGGCAATATCAGAAACTCGGAAGAATTCCAGGACATGAGCGAATCCCGCATTGCTCTGCATGGAGATTATAAAGCGAGTGTTTACCAAAGAACCAAATCCGGGAAAACGGACACGCTGACCATTTATTCAAATGTGGAGGCTGCAGGTTCAACGCCGTTCAATGATTTCACTTGGCCCACAGGACTGACTGCAGGGGCTGAAGGGGATACTCAACCCACCGGTGGAGAAAGAATGATCTATGACGTGATCACTTTCGATACTAGCTCAGACTCTATAGCTTCCGGCACTGCAGGCAAAATGACGGGCGCTAGAATTCCTCCATCCGCCGGAACCAATCGAACGACTGACAACGGCGATAGTTTTTCCGGAACGCTTTACGGAGTGCCGGGTAAGTATAGCTGTAGTGGCACTGGGGATTGCACACTTACAAGAAATGATGATGGTGTTTTAGCGGTTACAGGTGGAACATTCACGTTTACCGCCAACCCCACCAATACGGATACCGAAGATGATCATGTAATTCTGGGTTCAAAGCCAGACACAGATTACCTGGTATTCGGTTACTGGTTGCAGAAAAGCACCGGCGACAGGTACGGAGTAGGTGTATTTGCCGAGGGAAGCGTGCCCTTTGACTATGCCACAACCACACTGGCCGACCTTGACGGTACGGCAACCTACGATGGTTCCGCTACCGGCATGTACGCCTTGAAAGCTCTGGCCATTGTGGACGGCAAGGTCGTCGGAACCCCTGCCGAGGCTGGACAGTTTTCTGCAAATGTAAGTCTGACTGCACACTTTGGCAGCACTGGAGACGGCGGTACCCATGTAAATGGCTCTGACAGGATTTCAGCAGCTGAAGCCTTCACCATCAGTGGAATGGTGGATAACTTCCAGAATGCGGCAGGCGATACGATCAGCGACTGGGCGTTAAATTTAAATGCTGCAGACATAGACGGTCTTACCGCAACAAGCCGGATGTTTTCTGATGACACCGGTAAAGGTGATTTGATGGGTCAATGGAGCGGGGCGTTTTATGGAAGTCCTGTAAATGCTCCAACTGGTGATTCAGTAGCTACGGATAATTACCCTTCATCTGTTGCTGGAGAATTCACAGGGCATTTCTCGGACGGTCACGTCATCGGATCATTTGGAGCCAGTACAGACTGACCAAGTCACACCGGCCCGGTTTGTATGATTTCCGGGCCGTTGTCCCCCAAGGCTGTAGACATCCTTGGGCTCCCGCCATGCCGGGGCAGGCCTAACCTAACGGCCCCGGTGTGGCTTCTCTTTTAGTTACGGGAAGGGGTTCCTGATCCTAGTAGAGTTAGCACCCTCCTAGTTTCCTGGTATCCCTTCTCGGTTTAATCTCACTACCCCACGACTCGATCCCGATTGTCGCGAATTGTCTGTATCGGTAACGTCTCCTTTTTCAACTCCCCTGACGACAGAGACTCTTTATCTTATCTTGATCCCTTCTCTGTGAAGGGAGTTTAAGTATGTAATCCCCCCCATATCATAGGTACTCCCTCGCCGAACATTGTAGTAGGGTGGCCCCTTGATTTGTCTACGGCCGATGTGAACCGCTGAACATTTCAGCGGACTAACAGCACATGGGTCAATCAACAGGGAGAGACTGTGAGGGATCACGTTGCCGTCTCGCTGATGGCTATCCTGCTCACCGCCTGTGGCAGCGGTGGGGGCGGCAGTCAGGACGGTGGCTTACCCGCGATGCCAGGGGATGAGATGGTATCTGTGCCACAACTGACCGATCCCACGGGTACCCAGACTACAAACACACAGGTTCCGGGCAACCAGATTATAAGCACCCAGACCCCGGGTACCCCGACGCCGGCACAACAGTCGACGACTTCGACACCCCCCACCTCGACGGAACCGATCTCACCCACAAGCTATGGCCAGTGGGCGAGCTTCAATCAGGGGTTTTACCGGGTGGAAGAGACCATGTGGGATGAAAACAGTTCACACTGGGTGGTCCATGGCACACCCACCGGCTCGGTCGATAATCTCCCGCAAGGTTCAGACGGTATCAAGTTCGAATACACGGGTCCCATCTGGGGCCGTATTTACGAAGGTACGCTCGATCACAACGGGGTTTGGGAAGCCAACGACGGCGACCAGGTGTACGGGAAACTGCGGGCCGTGTACTGGACGCGTGATCGCTACCCCTACCGAGATGACTATCTGAACATTTCCCTTGAGTCGATGTACAAGGTATTGCCCAGTGGCGGGATCGTCGGCACGAGGTGGATGTCATTTGAAGGCGATGTCGGCACCGACAAGTATGCCGATGGCTACGACCCTGCCCTCGATGTTGCAACCTTCAGGCTGTCGGCAAACCAGTACGAGACCAGCCGTGGGAGAGAGCAGGGCGAAGCGGTGGGCAGTTTCTACGGTCCCAATGGACAGGCGATTGCGGGCACGTTCTGGTATCGGCGCGGCGGCAACCGGATCGATGGTGCGTTCGGTGGGAAAAGGTAGGCATTGCAGGTTGCCGGGCGACGACGCATCCGGAAAGACCGTCCCTTCGGTACGTGTTGTCGCTGAATAATATTTGCTAGACTAAATTTCCCCGAAGCCCCGACCAAACCGCGTGCAGGGCTGCGGCAGACATCATGCGCACGAACCCGTACAAGGCGGCTTGAACCCCATGGCATTACTGGACATCCTGCATTTTCCCGACCCGAGGCTGCGCCGAAAGGCCTTGCCCGTGGAGGTCGTGGACGATGCCCTGAAAAAGACCGTGGAGGACATGTTCGAGACCATGTATGACGCCCCGGGGATCGGGCTTGCCGCCACCCAGGTCAATATCCTGCAGCAGGTCGCCGTCATCGACGTCTCGGAAGACAAGGACGAACCCCGTTGTCTGATCAACCCGAACATCATCGAGCGCGAAGGTGAAGAGGAGATGCGCGAGGGCTGCCTGTCGGTGCCCGAGATATTCGCGCATGTGAAGCGTGCGCAGAAAGTCACGGTCGAGGCACTGGATCTCGAAGGCAAGCCCATGACCCTAGAAGCTGAGGGTCTGCTCGCTGTGTGTATCCAGCACGAGATCGATCACCTGCAGGGCAAGCTTTTCATCGACTATCTGTCTCCGCTCAAGCGCGACCGCCTGAAAAAGAAGCTGCTCAAGGCACAGAAGGCTGCAGACACCGAACCAAGCGGAGCCCACGCACCTTCACTGTGATCGGTCAAAATCCCCGCATCGCGTGCGCAGGGTGACCCGTGTCCACACCTCTTGATATTGTATTTGCGGGCACCCCACCGTTTGCCGCTACCCTCCTGCAGGCCCTGCTTTCGCAAAAGCACCGTATCGTTGCCGTCTACACCCAGCCGGATCGACCAGCAGGGCGCGGACGCAAGGTGCGCGCGAGTCCGGTCAGGCAGCTTGCAGACCATGCAGGCCTTGCAGTGCACCAGCCCGAGCGTCTCGATGAACACGAGTGCGCTCAGCTTGCGGCATTGCAGGCGGATGTGATGTTGGTGTGTGCATACGGCCTGCTGCTGCCACGGCAAGCCCTGGATCTGCCAAGGCTCGGCTGCATCAATGCCCATACCTCGCTGTTGCCGCGCTGGCGCGGCGCTGCCCCGATCCAGCGAGCCCTGCTAGCAGGGGACGAGGAGACCGGTATTTCTTTCATGCAAATGGTCGAGGCCCTGGATGCAGGGCCCGTCCTGCACCAGGCTCGATGCGAGATCAAGGCCGGGGATACGACGGTCACGCTGCGTGAGCGGTTGATGCAGATGGCCTGCGACGAGATGCCCGAGGTGCTGGGTAGCCTGGTCGAGGGCCGAATCGGGGCCAAGCCGCAGGATTTGAGCAAGGTCTGCCATGCCCCCAAGGTCGGCAAGTCCGAGGCGTTGATCGACTGGCGTGAGAGTGCAGTACAGATCGAGCGCAAGGTGCGGGCGTTCAACGACTGGCCGGTGGCCTATACCTTCCTGGGACAGGACCGGGTGCGCATCTGGGAATCCCATTGCCTATCCGGAGATCCGGGCGGGGTTCCGGGTACGGTAATGGAGGCTCGAAAAGCCATTCAGGTAGCCACTGGAGCAGGCATGCTGGGGATTGACTGCCTGCAGCTGCCAGGCGGCAAACCCCTGCCCGCCCATGATTTTCTCAATGCCCATGATCTGGGCGGACAACGCTTTACCACAGAGGCGGTGGGTGTATGAGGGCTGGACTCACTAGATGTTGTGGGGTGGTGGTCAGGAAGATGCAAATGGGGTATTTTTCAGGCTCCAGACCCCCCAAAATAGCAGTATGAAAACCCTTGCCCGGCGAACATGACTTACCCTATGCTGCCCGCCTGCATACCGACTGTCCACAAGTTGGGATAGACGAGGGATTGCCATGAAGATAATCATACTGGGGGCCGGCCAGGTAGGCTCCTCCTTGGCCATCAGCCTGGCCAACGAAGGCCACGATATCACCCTGGTGGATGCGGACCCGCTGATCCTGCAGGACATCCAGGGGCGGGCCGATCTGCGTACCGTGGTCGGCAAGGCCTCGCACCCGACCCTGCTGGAGGAAGCCGGGGCACGCGATGCCGACATGATCATCGCCCTGACGCAAAGCGATGAGACCAACATGGTCGCCTGTCAGGTCGCCTACACACTGTTTCACACCCCCACCAAGATCGCACGCATCCGCGCACTCGAATACTTTACCCACGACAACTTGTTCGTGCAGGAAGCCCTGCCGGTGGACGTGCTGATCAGCCCGGAATACCTGATTTCGCAGTACATTCAGCGCCTCATCGAACACCCCGACTCCCTGCAGGTGCTGGACTTTGCCGATGGACGCATCAAGCTGCTCGCGCTTCGTGCCAGCAAGCGCATGATCGGGCGAAGGCTCGGCAATATCTGGGAGCTGATGCCGGAGACCGAGGCCAAGGTGGTGGCCGTGTACCGCAACAACCGCTCCATCCCCATCAATGACCTGACCATCATCCTGGAGAACGACGAGGTATTCTTCCTGGCCTCCTCGGACAATGCCATGGCCATGACCGGGCAGTGGCGTGGTGACGACAATCCCTACAAGCGTATCCTGCTCGCAGGCGGCGGCAATATCGGCTACCACCTTGCGAAATCCCTGGAGGATGACTACCAGATCAAGATCATCGACCGAAACACCAAGCGCACGAAATTCCTGTCCGAATCGCTCAACAAGACTATTGTCTTGCAAGGCGATGCGGCCGACCAGGACATGCTGCGCGAGGAGAACATCGAGGATATCGATGTCTTCTGTGCACTGACCAATGATGATGAGGCCAATATCCTGTCCTCCATGCTGGCCAAGCGCCTGGGGGCCAACAAGGTCATGTCGCTGATCAATCGCCCGAGCTACGTGGAGCTTGTGGAAAGCGGCATCGTCGACATCGCGATCTCCCCACGCCAGGTGACACTCGGCACCCTGCTTGCGCACATCCGAAAGGGCGATGTGGTGGCAGTGCACTCGCTTCGGCGAGGTGCGGCCGAGGCCATGGAGGCGGTCGCTCATGGAGATCGCAAGACCTCCAAGGTGGTCGGTCGCAGCATCGGGGAGATCAAGCTGCCCAAGGGCGCGACCATCGGGGCCATTGCCCGGGGCGACCTGGTGGTCATCGCGGAGCCGGACATCATGATCGAGCCGGAGGACCACGTCATCTTGTTCTTGGCCGACAAGGGCGGGGTGCGCGAGATCGAGCGCCTCTTCCAGGTCAGTGCCACGTTCATCTAGGCGCAGGTCCAACCACCTGTAACTCCGGAGCACCCCCGACATGCAAAGAGAGGTCATCCAGCGCATCCTCGGCCTGCTGCTGGCCGCCTTCAGCCTCACCATGCTGGTGCCTGTAGTGTTCAGCTTCATGTACGAGGACGAGGTGGTATGGCCCTACATTGTTTCGACCCTGATCACGTTCGCGGCGGCCGTGGCCCTGTGGTACCCGGTGCGCGATGTCCGCGACGACCTTCGCCTTCGCGAGGGGTTCTTGATCGTGGTGCTGTTCTGGACGGTGCTTGGCACCTTCGGAGCCCTGCCGTTCCTCCTCTCGCCATCGCTTGACCTCGGGCTGACCGATGCGGTGTTTGAATCCATCTCCGGGCTGACCACCACCGGTGCGACCGTCATCACCGGTCTCGATGCTCTGCCCAAATCCATCCTGTTCTACCGCCAGAGCCTGCAGTGGCTGGGCGGCATGGGCATCATCGTGCTGGCGGTGGCCATCCTGCCTCTGCTTGGTGTCGGTGGCATGCAGCTCTACCGTGCCGAGACCCCGGGGCCGGTGAAGGACAATCGCCTCACGCCTCGCATTAAGGAGACCGCCAAGGCGCTGTGGTACATCTACCTGCTGCTGACCGCAGCGTGTGCCTTCGCGTATTGGCTCGCCGGCATGAGTGCCTTCGATGCCATCTCGCACAGTTTCTCGACGGTGGCCATCGGCGGCTTCTCTACCCACGATGCGAGCATCGGTTACTTTGACAGTGGTGCGATCGAAGCGATCGCCATCCTGTTCATGCTCCTCGCAGGGGCCAACTTTGGCCTGCACTTCATCACTTGGAAGTCAGTGAGCCTTCGCCATTACCTGCAGGATGCGGAGTTCAAGACCTACCTTTCCGTGCTGCTTGCCGTAACCGCGATTGCGGTCGTCACACTTCAGGTCAGCGCAGTCTACCCGGGCCTCGGGGAGACCTTCGGCCAGGCCATCTTCCATGCGGTCTCGATCGGCACGACCACGGGCTTTACCACATCAGAGTTTCACCAGTGGCCGGGCTCGTTGCCGTTGCTGCTGCTTTTCGTGAGCTTCATCGGCGGCTGTGCAGGATCCACCGGCGGTGGCATGAAGGTGATCCGCGTGCTGCTGTTGGTTAAGCAGGGATTGCGCGAGCTTTTGAGACTGGTGCACCCGAGTGCCAAGATCGCAGTCAAGATCGGCGAGAAACCGGTGGACTCGCGCGTGGTGGAAGCGGTATGGGGATTTTTCTCGGCCTACGTCGCCGTGTTCGTCGTCATGCTGCTGCTGCTGATGGCCACGGGTCTCGATGAAGTCACCTCCTTCTCTGCGGTGGCGGCCACGCTCAACAACCTGGGTCCGGGCCTCGGTGAAGTCGGTGTCAACTACACCAGTGTCAACGGCTTCAGCAAGTGGGTGCTGTGCTTAGGCATGCTGCTTGGGCGCCTTGAGATCTTCACCCTGCTGGTGGTGCTGACCCCGGCTTTCTGGCGCAGGTAGAACCCGCGAATGGTGGATCAGGCTGCCCGGGACAAGTGGGACCGAAAGCATGCGGAGTCTCGCCCAGCATCTCCGATGCCGGCCCGGGTACTGACGGAGCATGCACACCTGTTGCCGAAGTCTGGGGTTGCACTTGATCTGGCTTGCGGTCAGGGAGGCAACGCGTTGTTCCTGGCACGAAGGGGCCTTGCAGCGCATGCCTGGGATATCTCCAGGATCGCGATTGATGAACTGCAGCGACAGGCTGTGGCAGAGAATCTGGAGATTCAAACCTCCATCCGGGATGTCAGCGAACATCCACCCGATCCAGGCTCATTTGATGTGATCTGTGTAAGCTTTTATCTGGAGCAAACCATCACCCGTCAGATTATCGAAGCGCTCAAACCCCAGGGCCTGTTGTTTTACCAGACCTTCATTCACGAGAAGGTCACCGACGAGGGACCGGGCAATCCGGCCTACCGGCTGGGGCCCAATGAATTGCTGGAACTCTTTGCACCCCTGCATGTTCTGGCCTACCGCGAGGAGGGCCGTACCGGGGATCTGCAGCAGGGGCTTCGCAACACGGCCTGGCTTGTGGCCCAAAGACGCAGAGATAGGTCAGCATGACCTGCGTTGCTGACTATTTGATTGGCCGGGTGCCCGGGAACCACGGGCAGCAATACAGGTCTTGAAAGACGAAGTGCTGCGGGTCTGCCCGGTCCTGAAGGAAAGCAGGACCGCTTGCGGCTCAGCTTGGCCTACAGAGGTAAGGCACACCCAGGCCTGAAAAGGCGAACAGGTACCGGGGGTTCAGAACTGACGCACGAAACGGATTTCGCCGCTGGTACTGTCGTAACCGTACACCTGCGAGTTGGTGTTCTTTTCCTCGTGGGTTATCGCAAGCTGAGGACTGAATCCGTACAGTGTGAAGCCACGGTTGAATACGGTGGTGCGATAAATCTTGGTGCGGTCCTTGCGTGGTTCCCCGCTGGTGAAGGGAAACCAGTTGCCCTCGTAGCGGGTTCTCCTGAACTCAGTGCTGCCTCCCACGGTGTAGCCGCGTGGCAGGATGACGGAGGCGCCGATACGGCCCCAGCGGGTGTCATTGCGCCAGGTCTTGGACTTCGTGTGGTCATCGGCATAGCCCAAGGCGCCCTCAAGGCGCACTGTGGGCCTGATTACCCAGGCACCCTTCACCGAGAGAGTCAGTGCCGAGCCATCCAGGTAGTCGAGCTTCCTGTACTCTCGGTCATGCCAGGTGGCCTGCCCGTTCAGCCAGATGCTCCGGGTCAGCCTGTGCTTGATCTCCGAGCGTACCCCGAAGTCAAAATAGTAGGGCGAGGTGATGCGCCACTGCTGGCGCGAATCGATGAGCAGGCTGACACTGGTGTTTTCATCAAGAAGCCACTGCGGACCGACATGCGCTCCAAGGAAGGACAGGTCAAACTCCTTCCCGGGGTATTCCTCACGGGCGAAGTCGCTGCCGAAGCGAAGGCGCAGGCGCTCGCCCAGGGGATGCCAGTACCCTCCGCCAGCCCATACCGAAAGGCCAACCCCGGATTTTTTATCTTCGACCGTATCGCGGCGAAAGGGCAGGCCGAAAATGTTGATGATCTCCGTCTCCGAGTTTCGGCCAAGGTTGTCGCTGGGTTTCAGGGTGCTGCCGAGGTACACCGACCAGCGCTTCCGGGCCCGGATCTCGCGGAGAAAACGCTGGACATTGTCTACCACGGGGACTGGTGGATTTCCGGCAAGCACATACTCAAAGTGCTGGCGCGCCAAGGTATCCTCTTCCTTGTAGAAAAATGCCCGGGCGAGCTCGAGTCGCACACGCACAAGACCGGGATGGTTGATCAAAATGACATGCAGGGCGGCAATGGCTTCGTCCAGCAGGGCTTCCCGCTCCTCCTTCGAGGCTTCAAGACGAGAACTCTCGATTGCAGCCAGGGCCATCAGGAAGTGAACGTTGGTATGCCCGGGATGTGCCTTGGTCAAGGGACGCAAGATGGTCAGGGCTTCCTCGAATTGCCCGCTGTTGAGCAGTGCACGTGCCTCGCTTTCATCCGGAGCAGATGATGGCTGCAGATCTTCATTGCTAGCAAGTACTGCACCTGTAGCCAACAGGAATAGCAGAGTTACGAATGCAAGGGCCTTGTTTATCTGTATTTTTGTCATGGGTTATGGGGCTAGTGTAACGAAGTTAGAGTAACCAAGACTCATGTCATATCCTGTCCAAGCGCACTTTAACCAAGCTACCCGGTCTGCATCTTTAATTGTGTTCGTAGCATGCAGTCGAATCCCTTCGACATTCAAGGAGCGAACTGTACAGCATTGGTCTTCTGTAAGCTACGCACCCGTGGGGAATCCGTTTGCAGGATGATACAGATTAAACGAGGTTTGGACAGAACTTATTGTGAGCGGAATTCAGAATTTTAAGTGGTGAGCACGTCTGAGGATCCAAAGTTCGGGGACCTAAGAGGGTGGAGAAGTTGCTTGCTGTGTAACCTGATCAGGGGAACCCGGATCACTAACCATTAGAATATGCAAGAAGCCATTGAAATTCGCTTCTGGATATCCTCGTTTGTCTCGCCTGCTTCGGCAGGTCATTCAGCAAGGTGCCAATTTCATGATAGACAAAAAAAGAGGGTGGCAGATTATCTGCCACCCTCGTCTGGAAGCTTGAGTAAGAAGTCAGTCTATCTTCAAACGATTACTCAGCGTTTTTTCTTGCCCCGAAGCCACCGGCTACAGAGCCATTGCTAAAGTTGGCATTGAATTCACCGACAACGGAATGGGGCTGTGTGGTGCCATCATCACCTGTCGGACCATGGAAGGTGGCCGAGTAGGTACCCATGTCTCCACCGCCCTTGGTCATACCAGATGCAGTACCATCAGTAGAGGCAGCACTCTTTTCTAAAGATACCGACCAGCCAGGTCCCTCACTGCCCGACAACATGAAGTTGTCGATGGTGCCAGAGATGGTATTCAGCAATGCAGGAGCAATCTGGTCCGCGCCTCCTTCATCATCAGCGGTTGTCTGCGTAAAATAGGCAGTCAACGCTACATCTGCAGTGAAGTGACCGGAAGTGGCTGATGCTTCGGTGCCGTCCGAGTTGCGCACGCTATGTACATATACACCTAGAGCATTACCCGAATAGGTTGCGGTACCCCTGACAGAAGCAGTACTACCTGAGGCTGCTATTAGAGGAACCGGCAAAGGTCTCGACCTCGTTATAAGTGAGCACGCCATCACTGTCGGTTGTCCTCTTGAGCCAGAAGCCGTAGCGCAGGTAGTCGTAATCCGGCTGGTCGGATGTTGCACCCTCGTCGGGAACAAAGACCCATCCTCCGGTATTTCCAGTAACCGCGCCCTTGTCGTTGAACGTGACGGTACAAACAGTAGTCCCGGTACACCTGTAGGTGCCCTCGGCCCCGTTATAGGTACCATCATGAAGCCCCTCATCAACACCTCTGGTCGTAGCATCATCAACGGCATAGTTGAGTGCTCCATCGGTGGTAGAGCGTGAGAACATCAGGTTCGCATTCGCATCCCCGGTAAGGGTGGTGTCCTCAGCAATACTCAGAGCACGTCAGTGGCAGGAGAAACCGCCGCTACACCAGTATCACTCGCTACGTTAAGCGCCTGGGGTGTCGTTCCGTCCATGGCTTCCCACATCGCAAACGGCACAGCTTTTGGAGCCTCAATGTCGGTGCTGACCATCACGACTTCCGAGACCACATCACCGTCCGAGTCAGCCTCCATGGTGCGGACGTGCATGGTGGTGCCACCACCCAAGTCCATGGCCTGCGCAAACTTGGGATCGTCATCGCCCGCTTGCGCGGTGTCCGCGATTTCGACAGTCGTACCATCACGGCCGCGCTTGATAGTCATGGAGTAGGTATCAACTGCAGTACCATCAGCATTGCTGCCACCAAGTCCAGCGTCAGTCGTTTGCGCTGCTTCAGCCGCGATGGCCTTTCTCTTTGTGTCAGCTCTCTTGGTTAATTCTTCGGCTGTAGGTGGTGCTGTGACACAAGCACCATCCTGTAAAACCTCGCCCTCGGCACAGGTTGGAGGCTCAGGCGTAGTTGGAGGTGGCATCATCGTCATTTCGTCGTCGCTGCTGCTGCCGCCACCGCCACCGCAGCCATACATCACCATGGAGATTGCGGTGACCATACACGCAGCCACCAATTTGTTAGAAAGTGTAGACATCTTTCGAAGCTCCCTTACTTGATTAATAGGCCTATTGCCTAACCTAACGATTGTAATACCACACGCCCAATCGCCCGTGCTTCCCCGAGCGGTGAGAGTGCCTGTATGATTTTATGCCAAATCTACATCGTCTCCAGACATACTGCAACCACTTTTTTACAGAAATATTCCTGTAATAAACGGCTTATATAGCGTAATGCGGGCAGTTTGAAAGGTATAGAAGATGTAGTCTGGCTTGCTCTTTGCGCCCGCAGTATATCACACTCTTATGGATTCCTCTTTTGGCTGCGGCAATTGGTGTCTGAGCGCTATATTTGGACAGTAATTACAGGTGCTCGATGCGATATGGGTCAAATCAGCGAATTCCTCAGGAAATGATTCAAATCAAAAAGACACTCAGCGGACAGATACCTTGAGATCAAGGCCCGAACCACTTCATGTATTAGTCGAAGCTATGTCTTCGATAGGCCCAGCCAAATTCCACTGAACGTGCCCATAATTCCAATGGGCTAAATGTCTTTGATGAGCTTGGATGTCGCATCACTGGCCCATATTTATAATGCGTTTTCCAAGCTTGCATTTATATGATGAGCCGGGCACCCGTTTTTATATTACAGAACCCACAATGAAATTGTTGTCACTGTATCCAGCGATCGAACCGTACAAGGAATTCAAGCTCGAGGTTTCCAATCTGCACATCCTCACAGTTGAGGAGTGCGGCAATCCTGAAGGCGTGCCCGTGGTTTTCCTGCACGGGGGTCCAGGTGCGGCTTGCGAGCCCTTTCACCGAAGATTCTTCGATCCCGAACGTTGTCGAATCATCCTGTTCGACCAGCGCGGTTGCGGGCGCTCAGTTCCACATGCAGAGTTGCAGGAAAATACAACGCAAAACTTGGTGGACGATATCGAACGCATTCGCGAACACCTCGGCATTGAATCCTGGCTCGTCTTCGGCGGCTCCTGGGGGTCCACACTGGGCCTCGCGTATGCGCAGGCTCACTCTGAGCGTGTCACGGGGCTCGTGCTGCGCGGCATCTTCCTGTGCCGCAGGCAGGACATCCAGTGGTTCTACCAGGACGGGGCCGGGCGCATCCATCCCGAGTTGTGGCAGCAATATGTCAAGGTCATCCCTGAGGATGAACGAGGCGACATGGTGGGTGCCTACTACCGGCGCCTTACCTCCGAGGACCCGGCCGTTCGAAGTGAGGCGGCACGCGCCTGGTCGCTGTGGGAAGGCAGCACCTCGAACCTCAAACCCAAGGACTCGGTAATCGAGCATTTCTCGGATGAGGCCACGGCCCTGAGCCTGGCCCGGATCGAATGCCATTACTTCATGCACGACTCCTTCCTGCGAGACAACCAGCTGATTGAGGATGCCCACAGGCTCAGGGACATCCCCGGGGTCATCGTGCACGGGCGTTATGACGTGGTGTGTCCGATCGAGCAGGCCTGGGCACTGCACCGGGCCTGGCCCGAGGCCGAGTTTGTGGTCTGTCCCACCTCGGGCCATTCGGCCGCCGAGCCCGAAATCGTCGATGCGCTGGTGCGTGCCGTGCAAAAGCTCACGAAGACTTGAACCACACGGCCGTTAAATTCATGCGCACCACTCCTAACTCGATTCCCAAATGATCGCACTGCTGCAACGGGTTCAAAACGCAAGCGTTGTCGTCGAGGAGAACACCGTGGCGAGTATCGGTCCAGGCCTGCTGGTCTATGCGGCCCTGCAACAGCACGATGATGCGCAGACCCTTTCTCGCATGGCGCAGAAAGTCCTCGCCTACCGCCTGTTCGATGACGGTACCGGCCGCATGAACCAAAGCGTCCTGGATGTGCAAGGCGAGGTGCTGCTCGTGCCCCAGTTCACGCTCGCTGCCGACACCCGCAAGGGCCTGCGTGCGAGCTTTTCGAAAGCCGCGGAGCCTTCGCGCGCCGCCGAGCTGTTTGATCGTTTTTCAGACAACCTGCGGAAAAACTGTGCTAAAGTGCAAACCGGTATATTCGGTGCCTGCATGCAGGTGCACTCGGTCAACGACGGGCCGGTGACGTTCTGGCTCGAAGTATAATTGCTGACAATACACAACACTTTTCTCTGAACCCTCTCCTGGACCTTCCACCGTGAGCACGCGATCCGCCAGTGTCGAACGCAATACCCGCGAGACACAAATCAAGGTCTGCCTGGATCTCGACGGGCGCGGCCAATCCAAACTGGAGACAGGCCTGCCGTTTTTCGAGCACATGCTCGACCAGGTGGCCCGCCACGGCATGCTGGATCTCGACATTCAGGCCAAGGGAGATCTAGAGATCGATGCGCACCACACCGTGGAGGATGTCGGCATCGTGCTCGGCCAGGCCTTCGCCAAGGCGATCGGTGACAAGCAGGGCATCAAGCGCTACGGGCATGCCTACGTACCGCTCGATGAGGCGCTCTCAAGAGTCGTGGTGGATTTTTCCGGGCGACCGGGTCTGGAGTTTCGCGTCAGCTTTCCGCGTGCGCGGGTCGGCGACTTTGATGTCGACCTCACGCACGAGTTCTTCCAGGGCTTCGTCAACCATGCCGGGGTCACCCTGCACGTCGACAACATCTCGGGGGACAACTCCCACCACATCGCAGAGACCGTTTTCAAGGCCTTCGGGCGTGCGCTTCGCATGGCCACAAGTCTGGATGATCGTCTGGAGGGGGAGATTCCGTCCACCAAGGGCAGCCTGTGAGTGTGCGGGCTTTCGCATGAGCCCCGAAAACGAAGATGCAGCAGATCGCGATCATTGATTACGGTATCGGAAATCTCTATTCTGTGGTCAAGGCGCTAGAGCACGTGGCCGGCCCGACCGACCGCGTATTCACGACCTCGAACCCCGAGGTGATCGATACCTGCGACCGGGCCGTGTTTCCCGGCCAGGGGGCAGCCCAGGACTGCATGCAGGCGTTAAAGGTGCATGGGCTGGAGGAGGTTGTGCTCTCTGCTGCGCGCAACAAGCCGTTTCTCGGCATCTGCATGGGCATGCAGGTGCTGATGCGAGACAGCGAGGAAAACCAGGGCACCGGATGCCTGGCATTGTATGAAGGCAGCGTGAAGTATTTCGGTGATCATGTTTCCGTGGGCGCAGGTGCGGGCCACTACAAGGTCCCGCACATGGGCTGGAACGCCGTACACCAGGACCAGCCCCACCCGCTCTGGGAAGGCATCGCACCCAACAGTTATTTCTATTTCGTGCACAGCTATTTCGTCGCCTGCGAGGATCCTGCACTCGTTGCCGGCACCACCGACTACGGTCTGCCGTTTACCTCAGCGATCGCCAAGGACAACGTTTTCGCCATGCAGTGCCATCCGGAGAAAAGTGCCAGCGCAGGCCTTCGCCTGCTATCGAACTTCATGCGCTGGGACGGGGAGTCTGGCTGCCACTGAGAGATTTTCGCGATGATGGTCATCCCTGCAATCGATCTCAAGGACGGCAAGTGCGTGCGCCTTCGCCAAGGCGCCATGGATGATGTCACCGTGTTCTCCGATGACCCGGTGGCGATAGCGGATCGCTGGGTCGAGGAAGGTGCAAGGCGACTGCACATCGTCGACCTCGACGGTGCGTCTGCAGGTGCGCCCCGCAATGCCTCCATCATCCAGGCGATTGCCGAGAAACATCCTGACATTCCGATTCAAGCAGGCGGCGGCATCCGCGATGAGGACACCGTACAGGCATATCTGGACATCGGCGTGCAGTACGTCATCATCGGCACGCGCGCAGTCAGTGCCCCGCACTTCGTCAACGACCTGTGCCTGGAGTTTCCCGGCCACATCATCGTCGGTCTGGATGCAAGAGACGGCAAGGTCGCGATCGACGGCTGGTCGAAACTCTCGAACCACGATGCCATCGACATGGCACAGCATTTCGAGGCCGACGGAGTGGCCGCCATCGTGTTCACCGACATCAGCCGCGACGGCATGATGCAGGGCATGAACATCGAGTCCACGGTGGAGCTCGCGAGCAACATCCACATTCCCGTAATCGCCTCCGGCGGGGTGACCGACGAGGCGGACATCAAGCGCCTGTGCGAGTCCGACGAGGAAGGCATCGTTGGGGTGATCGTCGGGCGCGCCCTGTATGAGGGCACGATCGAGCTCGCGCATGCCCAGGCCTTGGCCGATGAGGCCCAACCCTAGCCGGATACGCCTGCGGGCTTAACACCCGGTGAATCACCGGGCCCCAGCACGGACCCCAAACCCCGCACAACACACTCCTTAAATATTATGTCGCTCGCCAAACGCATCATCCCCTGCCTGGACGTTGATGCCGGTCGCGTGGTTAAGGGCGTGCAGTTCGTCGACATCCGCGATGCCGGGGACCCCGTCGAGGTGGCCCGGCGCTACGATGCGGAGGGCGCCGACGAGATCACCTTCCTTGACATCACCGCAAGTTCGGATGAGCGCGACACCATGGTGCACGTGGTCGAGCAGGTGGCCGCCCAGGTGTTCATCCCGCTGACCGTGGGCGGGGGTATCCGCAAGCTCGGGGACATCCGCACCCTGCTCAATGCCGGGGCCGACAAGGTCGCCATCAACACCGCGGCGGTGTTCAACCCCGAGTTCGTTGCCGAGGCCAGTGACAAGACCGGCTCGCAGTGCATCGTGGTCGCGATCGATGCCAAGCGCGTGAGCGGCGAGGCCGAGGCGCTTCGCTGGGAGCTGTTCACTCACGGCGGGCGAAAGCCGACCGGCATCGAGGCGATCGGCTGGGCCAGGAAGATGGAAGACCTCGGGGCCGGCGAGATCCTGCTGACCAGCATGGACCGCGACGGCACCAAGGCAGGGTTTGACCTCGAACTCACCCGGGCCGTGAGCGAGGCCGTGGGGATTCCGGTGATCGCCTCCGGCGGAGTCGGCACACTGGAGCATCTTGCCGAGGGGGTCACCGAGGGGTGTGCCGATGCGGTGCTCGCGGCAAGCATCTTTCATTTTGCGGAATACACGATCGGCGAGGCCAAGGCCTACATGGCCTCGAAAGGCATCGTCGTGCGCCCCTGAACGGGGTTTTCCCAAAGGCGCTATAATAGAGGCGCAGGCCGGGCCTGTGGTACTGTAGAGGGTCGCAGCCTGGCGAACACAAGATGAGCACCGACGATACCCTGCACCAACTTGCCGAGACCCTTGAGGCTCGCAAGCAGGCCTCACCCGAGGACTCCTACGTGGCTCGATTGTATGAGGGCGGACTCGAGGCGATACTCGCCAAGATCCGCGAGGAAGCTCAGGAGACCGCGGAGGCCGCAGGCGGAGATCCTGAGCACCTGGTCCATGAAGTGGCCGATTTATGGTTTCACTGCCTGGTGCTGCTGGCCTTTCGGGACCTGGATCCCGGTGCGGTGCTGGACGAGCTCGAGCGCAGGTTCGGGACCTCGGGACTTGTAGAGAAGGCGCAACGCGAGCGCTCACGTTGAGCCCGGACATTTATTTGAGCGAACCGGAGTACACGTTATGGGAATCAGCCCCTGGCAGTTACTGATCGTACTGTTGATCATCGTGCTGATATTCGGCACGAAAAAATTGCGCAACATTGGCGGGGACATCGGCAGCGCGGTCAAGAACTTCAAGAAATCCGTCAAAGACGACAGCGAGCCCGAAGAGCCCAAGGCCGAGAAAGCCCCGCCGAAAGAATAATCCTCCCGAATCATGTTCGATTTCGGCTTCTGGGAGCTTGCCCTGATCATGGTGGTGGTGTTGCTGGTGGTCGGCCCCGAACGCCTGCCGCGCCTGGCCGCCCAGGCGGGTCACTGGTTCGGCAAGGCCAAGCGCACCCTGACCGCCTTTCGCGCCGACATCGAATCCGAGATCCGCGCCAGCGAACTCAAGGAGATGCTGGAGAAGCAGCAAAACGAGATCGGCGAGCTGAAGTCCATCCTCAAGGACACGCAGCGCGAGATTGAGGAGGACTTCGAAGACGACGATGACGATTCGTTGGTCGCCGCCGTCGAAAAGCAGATCGAGTCTTCCGACACGAAACCCGCCCCGGCCGCCGAGAAGTCCAATGGCGACTGAACCCGAGAGCACCGACTCCAAACACGAGACCCTGCTCACGCACCTCTACGAGTTGCGCAGCCGCCTGATGTGGATCGTCGGCAGCGTGTTCGCCTTGCTGATCGTGCTGTTCCCGTTCGCCAACACCCTGTACGGCTGGCTGGCCGGTCCCCTGATGGCGCACCTGCCCGAGGCCAGCACCATGGTCGCGATCGAGGTGGCCTCGCCGTTTCTGACCCCGTTCAAGCTGGTGTTCCTGGTCAGCCTGGTGCTGGCCGTGCCGCTCATCTTCTACCACGTCTGGGCGTTCGTCGCCCCGGGCCTGTACAGCAGCGAGAAACGGCTGGTGTTCCCGATCCTCTTGTCGAGCTCGGTGCTGTTCTACGTCGGCATGGCGTTCGCCTACTTCGTCGTCTTTCCCCTGATGTTCGGCTTTTTCACGGCGGTGGCCCCGGAAGGGGTCGCGGTGATGACCGACATCGGCCGCTATCTCGATTTCGTCATGAAGATCTTCATCGCCTTCGGTGCGGCGTTCGAGGTGCCGGTGGTGACCCTGGTGCTGGTGCGCATGGGCGTGACCACGCCGGACAAGATGGCCGCCAAGCGCCCCTACGTGATCGTCGCCGCCTTCGTGGTCGGCATGCTGCTGACCCCGCCCGATGTCATCTCCCAGGTATTGCTCGCCATCCCGGTGTGGATTCTGTTCGAGCTGGGCCTCGCGTTCTCGCGCCTGGTCACGCCCAAGGAAGTGGACGACCCCCTGCCCGATGCAGCACCGGTTGCAGCCGAGGGTGCGCAGGCACCGAGTGCGCCCAGTGCGGTGCCGCTTTCGCCCGAGGAGCAGGCCGCCGAGCTGGCCCCGGTGAAGCCGCTTGAGGACGATGAGGATACGAAGGAATCCCCCGACTAGGCTAGCAGACACCCCCCGGCATTTGTTGCATAATTGCCGACTTTCAATTCACCGCGTTTTTCGTGAAAAAACCGATCAAGCTTCGTAAGCGTGTCCTGCTGGTGATCCTGGACGGCTTTGGCGTGAATCCCAGCAAGGCCAACAATGCCGTGATGCACGCGGAGACCCCGCGCCTGGATCATTATTTCTCCAGCTACCCGCATACCGTGCTGGAGGCCTCCGGCGAGGCGGTCGGCCTGCCGCCCGGACAGATGGGCAACTCCGAGGTCGGTCACATGACCATCGGCTGCGGCTCGGTCATACGCCAGGACCTGATCCGTATCAACGAGGCCATCGCAGACGGCAGCCTGTTCGAGATGTCGCCGCTGGTTCGTGCCATCAAGAAGGGCAAGAACAATGACGGCCATGTGCACCTGATCGGCCTGCTCTCGGACGGCGGCGTGCACTCGCACATCAACCACATCATCGCGCTGATCAAGCTGTGCCGCGACCACGAGACCCGCCCGATGCTGCACCTGATCACCGACGGGCGCGATGCTCCGCCCAAGAGTGCGAGGAAATACCTGCAGCGCCTGAACCGTGCCCTGAACAAGGCCGACGGGATGATCGGCACGGTCATGGGCCGCTATTTCGCGATGGACCGCGACCGCCGCTGGGATCGAACGGAGAAGGCCTGGCGCGCGCTGGTGCGCGGCGTGGGCGAGGAAGCCGCCGATGCCAAGAGCGCGATCCTGAATGCCTACGACCGCGGCGAGACCGACGAGTTCATCGTGCCGACCGTGTTGCCAGAGGCGAAACCCATGGGTGCGGGTTCCTCGGTCATCTTCTGTAATTTCCGCAACGACCGCCCGCTGCAACTCAGCAAGGCGCTCGCCAAGGAAGGCTTCGAGGCCTTCGAGCGCGGCGAGGGCTTCGAGCCGGTGCGCCTGACCATGATGACGAAATACAGCAAGGAGTTTCTCGGCCCGGTGGTGTTCCCGCCGCGCCGCCCGGACACCAACCTGGCAAAGATCATCAGCAAGCTCGACATGCACCAGTTCCACTGCGCGGAAACCGAGAAGTACCCGCATGTGACCTATTTCATCAATGGCGGACACGAGGAGGCCTACGAGGGTGAGGACCGCAAGATCATCCCGTCACCCAAGGTCGACACCTACGACCAGCAGCCCGAGATGAGCGCCGAGGAAGTCGCCGACGAGGTGATCAAGGCGATCCGCAACGATGCCTATGCCCTGATGGTGACCAACTTCGCCAACGGCGACATGGTCGGACACACGGCCAAGAAGGAGGCGGTGATCGCGGCCCTGCAGGCCGTCGACATCCATGCCGGGCGCGTGCTCGATGCTGCGGTCGAGCAGGGCATCTCAGTGGTGGTGACCTCCGATCACGGCAACTGCGACGAGATGGTCAACCCGCACACCGGCGAGCCGCACACCCAGCACACTACTTACCCGGTGCCGTGCCTTGTGATCGATGAGGGCAACTGGGATCTCGCTAACGGGCGCGGCCTCAGTGATGTCGCCCCGACCATCCTGCAGCTGATGGGGATCCGGAAGCCCAAGGCCATGACCGGGCGTTCCCTGTTGGTGCCCTACAACGGGCGCTGACCAGCCAAACAACTAGTCAGCCGGCGCCTTCTCCCAATCCTCCAGGCCTCCTGGTTCGATGCGAAACAGCGGGTGGGTGACAGTGCCGATTGGATGTTGTGCCAGCCACTCGAGATCGCGGGCCTGCAATTTCTTCTGCAGATGAGCCCGCTCGAACCCAAGCTGTCCCTGAGTAACTCTGATCGTCCCACTTCCCGTGGCAGTCATGAGCTTGGATGAGTCAAACGAGTAACCTCGCCGGCACGCCTCGTCATATACAGTTTTCAAATACCGGGCAATGAATGCTTCTGGCTTTGAGGTATCGCGGAAGCGCTGCAACTGTGGATGGTTCCGGTAACCTTTAGTTTGCCCCTGTAGCACTGCTTGGGCCAGCAGGCCTTCGCGCCAAAGCGCAACCAAGCCCTTGGAATCAAGATAACGGGGATGGAGAGTCCAGAGGCGCATCAGAAGTCGGAAGAGAATAGAAGCTTTTCTGTTCTCTTGGACCATCCATGGAACCTCTCGTTCCATCCTGCGGCAAATGGGGACTCAAAACTTGAAGCCGACGCAAGCCTCTAATGAAAGCGATGACTTACTGCATCCTCCTGCCACCGTATGCGCCAACTAGGCCCTGGGGATGATCGAACACGCCGCCCGCTTCCTCGTGGCCGGGGCCGTAAAAGGCTCCCGACAGGCGGTTGTCGTCGGCGTGGTAGCGGCTGAACTGCCCATCCGTCACGGACATGCCCTCAAAGATCATGTCGTCATACGCCTGTCCGGTTGCGGTATTGGCCAGGCCCGTCAAGCGAACGTCTGCTAGCACCTCATCGTCGATGCGCACGGATATGCTGGCATCACCGACCACCACGGATTTGATATCTGTTGCGATGTTATGATCCCGGGCCGTCGCAAAGCCGGTCCAGGTGGCTTCGGTGACGGGATTGGTCTTGGTAATGCTCCCGTTGATAGTGCCGTACGTCTGGGTCACGCCCTGGTCGGGATCGATATCGCTTTTGAAAAGCACCACCGTGGAGGCGAAGAAGCTGTACTCCATCCAGCCCGCATAGCTGTGAAGGTCGTTGGAATCATTAATGAAAAAGTCGATTCCCGTGTTGATGCCGTTGGTGTCTGCAAGGATCGTGATCTCTTCGGGAACCAAACTGTACACCTTGTTTGCACGGATATACGCGGAATATCCTACCGAGCAGTACAGGCCCTTGCATTCCACGGAAACCCGTTCCGGATCGGTTCGACCAGGCACCCAGTTGATCCGATCCGTGGAGAGCAGCAGGTTGGCGCTCCTGCCAATTCGCAAGTAATCCTGGATCGCATGGTACTCCGGGGTGTCAGGTGGCTTATGCCGGGGACTGCCGCCGCAGCCTGCGATCAGCAGGCCCAGTGCCGCAATGGCCAGTGTAGTTCTCATCATGCCTGCTGCCTCATCCTTGATGTTACCCACTTCATTTGGGGTGGAGAATGTACCGGATTCGCGGTCAAAGTTCATCTTTTTGACCACTATTGATGAGTGCCCAGCTTGCGACTTCCGGCATCTGCCGGGTTTTGAATGGTCCCGGGACGGGTGCTAGCAGCCAAGCCCCCGGGACATCTGGTCGTAGCTGGTGAGCGGCACCGCGCACATGCGCGCCCAGTCTGCCTCACTGATGTCCGGGCGCTTCAGGACCTCGAGCATCTCGTTGAACTGGGCAAGCGCCTTGCAGTCCACCGCCTCGGGAGCTGCGGCTGTGCGGTGCGATGGCCAGACGTGATCTTTCGCATGTTGCCAGAACGGACTGTCGAACTTCGAGCCGCAGGAATAGTGCCAGCCGACGAACAGCCCGTAACAGAGCATGTTGTTGACCAGAAACCGGTTGACCGCCTCGGCATCACCGTCGGCATATTCGGCCGGGCGATTGAGGCGCATGTACAGGATCATGCCGATCTGGATCTGCGCGGAGACGATGGCGGTGGCCTCAAGCGGCTCCATGAAGGCCGCCGCATTGCCGATGCGCGCGATCGCGCCATCGTAGATCCTGCGATTCACGAAGTTGGGAAAAGGGATGACCGAGCGCGGCTCGAACTCGCCCACACCATCACTCTCGAGGAAGGCATCGAAATCCGCCTGCACCTCATCCAGTTCGCTGAAATCGCGGTTGAAGATGTAGCCGTAGGAGGTGTGCACCGTGAGCGGGATCACGAAAATCCAGCCGTGTGGACGTGCCACAGCCCGGGTGTAGGTGTGCTGCAGCACCGGTCCGTTCTGCTTGGCATCAAAGAGTGCCGGGCAGCGGCGGATGCAGGCGGTATTGGTCGGGATGAACGAGATGTCGATGTGGTCCTTTGGGTTCAGTTCCCTGGGGAAGCCGCGGGCATCGAAGACTAGGTCGTAACGCTCGGGTTCACGGCCTTCGAAGGTGACCTTGGCCCCGCCCCCTATGCGCGTGATGTCGAGCACTTTCGCATCGATGTGCTGCGCGCGTGTCTTTTCATACAGGAGTTCGGCGAGATAATCGGCCGACAGGTGGTAGGCGTAGGCGACGTCCTTCGGCGAGAAGAAGTGCGTGAAATTCTGGTCGCACCGCCCCCATCCCTCAAAGGCCACGCCGTACTTGCGCGTGCCCCGTAAGTGCTGCTGGACGTCGTCGTTCGGGAGGTCTGTGAGTTGTTGCAGATGCTCAACCAGCGCCGGCCAGCTGCCCTCGCCCACGCCAATCACCGGGATGCGCGAGTCGTAGATGTGGTGCAGTTCGTAGTCGTCCCCCGGGTGCAGGCGCGTGATGCTTGCAGCCGCCAGAGATCCCGCGGTGCCCCGCCCGATCACCGCGATCTTGCGCAAGGATTGGCTGCCCGACGGAATCACGTTCTGGAACGTTCGCTGGGCCCGTCCGAAGGCTTCAGGTCTGGGCTGATGGGAGAGGGTGTGAACACGACGAAATCAAAAAAGCCTAGCACCCCCGCCCGGGGTTGTCACTGCCTTGCGAACCTTGCACACGGGTATGCTCACGCACGAATTCACTAGAAGCTGAAGATGAGTTCCGCGCCGGCGAAACTGTCGCGCCGGCCGTCGTAGGTCAGGTCCTTGCGGTCTGAGCCCAGGTTGGCGAAGGTCTCAAGTCGCATCGACCAGCTGCCCGCGAGACGGCGTTTGAATTCCAGGTTCAGGGTGCGCGTGTTGTAGCGCAGATCGGCAAGCAGGCCAACGATGAGCTCCGTGCCCTGCACGTCGTTGAAGGAGAGAAAGCCGGTCAGGTAGACATCGTTTTGCCAGGCGCTGGTAGCCCGGCTGCCGCGCTCATCGTAGAGCCACTCGCCCAGCAGGGTCAGGTCGTACGGGGAATCGAACAGTGTATACAGCGTGCGCTCCACACCAACGATGAAGGCACCGTAATCCTCCCCCTCACCGAGCAGGTTTTGTGCGCCGTGCCGGCGGATGGCTTCCAGCTTGTACAGCACGGGCTCGGTGGTGAGTTGCGCTTCGAGCCCGAACTGGCGGATCTGCTCGTAGAACGGCAGCAGGGGGGCATCCATCCCTGGTGTACTCCCGGCGTCTGGATCAACCACGAACCGGGGTTCGCGGCTGGTGCCGGAGAAGGCGCTCAGCGCGATGTCCAGCACACCCACGGCATGGCTGTAGCGAAACGCGACATCGACGTGGCGCTCCTCGGCACCGCTCTCGTAGGCGGCGTCATCCTCGATCAGGCGGCCTGCGCGAAGCCGCCCGGAGCGCCCCGGAAAGGTCTGCCTGCGGTGGTACGGCAGCACGAAGGATTCGGCGAGGCCCCAGTCCCCGGAGACCGCCAGCTGGAGCATCGGCTGTCCCAGTTTGGGCCGGTCGCGCGGGTGCTCGACGAGGTCGATCTGGTTGACGATGTCAACCAGGTTGTGCACCTCGGCTACGCCCCAGAATACGCGGTCCACGCCCGCTCGCAGCTGCCAGGAATGCCCGCCCCACTCGCCGTACCTCAGCAGGTAGGCCTCGCGCAGGTCCGCGTGCGTGCGCCTGGAATCTGCGGTATCAAAGCGGTACAGCGGGGTGAAGGTGAAGCTGGTGGTATGGCTGAGCTCACCGTGCAGCGTGGGCTCGAGGACCCACCCCACGGTGGATGAGCGCTGCCCCGGGTGCGCGGGTGACTCCGGGTAGCCCCGCGCCTGCAGGCTCAGGTCACCCGAGAGGTCCAGCGCCTGGACTTCGAGCACTGCGCCGGCTGCGAGTACAAGGGCCGCTATGGCACAGGTAGTACGCATCAGCGTACGCGTCGCAGGGCCAGTTTGTTGAATTCGCTGTCGTCAAGGTTGGTGCGAAACTTGAAGTCGGTCCAGTGCAGCACCGTGCTGGCCTCGGTCAGGTGGTTCACCATGGTCTGTTCCCCGGCCCGCCAGAACTGGTCCAGGTATTGCTCGTAGTTCGCGAACGTGAGTGTCTTCAGGTGCGAGTCCTTGCGGTCGTACAGTTCCATCTTCCAGACGCGAAGCTCACCGGTGTCCTGCCAGACGATCTTGCGGCTGTACCCGGAATTCTTGTCCAGCGGCACCTGCTCGGTCACGGTACAACTGAGCTCGCCGCAGGGTTCGTCGCGAAGGTACTTGTAGGTGTATTCCTCCACTTCTGGCGTGCTCATGTCCTCGTAGGAGAACTCGCTGCCCATGAAGGACCCTGAACGCTTCGAGGCGTTGATACGCTTGACCCGCTTCAGGGCCGGCAAATATAGCCACTGGTCGTCCTGGGTGTTGATGTGGGCATGGGTCAGCAAGGCGGTGCCCTGCACGTCGCGCGGCTGGTCGAACACGAACAGGCTCTTGTCCCCGTCGCCTGCCACCTCCAGCACCTTGAAGCGCATCTGGCGGATACTCTCGCGACCGTATCGATCGCGCAGCACCATCGTCATGCCGGCGGTGAAATCGCCGAAGCCGTCGTTGCGGGCCTCGGCCTCCAGCGCGATTCTGAGCCCCTTTTCCTCCGCCGTCTCCGCCAGTACCGGGGCCTGTGCCAGGCCCAGTGCCGCGAGGAGCAGGGCCAGGGCCCCGAGCCATCCCCTTCGGGCACGTGAGAAAGCCTTCGTCGGGTCTTTGTGGGCCCGCCGGTTTCGGGCGGTTTCGTGATCAGGAAACATCTGCTCAGGCGCCGTGATGGACGTGTGGCATTGTACCTTGAGTGCCCGGAACAGGTGAAGTGACCGGCGTGCGAAGCCTAAGGCGGGGGCTGCCCATGGTGAGAATTTGGTCTTTCCCAGTCGAGATTGCTTATAATCGCTAAAAGATTCGATACCATCCTGAACGGGATAGGCCCTGGGACGTTGCTTGATCCAGGTAAGGAGGCTGCTCTAGGTCGTGTTCAACAATCCATTTGAGTCATTTCACAACATGGTCGCCGAAGCCAAGGAAGAACGCGAACAGCTGGACCGGCTGCTGACCATTTCCACCCCCAATGAGCGTGCGCTGGTAGCCGCCATTGCCGGGGTATTGGTGGTGCTTTTGGTCTGGCTGGTGTTTGGCAGCGTGGCCCGCAGCCTGACGCTCGACGGGGTCTTGGCTGGGCCCGGTGAAAGCACGCTGGCGGGCGAGCACAACCTGCAGGCGATGGTGTGGATCAAGCGCGATGCTGCTGCACAGATCGACGCCGGTCAGCCTGCGAAGATCGAGTTCAGCGGTGCCGATGGGCACCTCCACACCCTGACAGGGGAAGTGGCGGGCATTTCCGTGCTGCCCCTGACCGAGTTCCTGGCAATGTTCGAGGGCCGTGCGCCGCTTTCGGTGCACCGCCTGCACATCCAGCTCGATGCGCGCCCCGAGGTCGCTGTGCCAGCACGCAAGGAATGCGAGGTCACCATTGAAGTAGGACGTCAGTCGCCGATCGCACGCCTTCGGATGAGGCCTTCCTGAGATGGCGCCGAGTGCCTCCAAGGGCACCGGGGATCAGGCCACCTCGGATTCCGTCAAGCACCGGATCGCCACACCCGTGATGCTGCAGATGCACGCTTCCGAATGCGGGGCCGCGAGCCTCGGCAGCGTGCTGGGCTTTTTCGGACGCTGGGTACCGCTGACCGAGTTGCGCGAGAAATGCGAGGTCAGCCGTGACGGCAGCAGCGCAGCAAGCCTGCTGCGGGCCTCCCGCCACTACGGGCTGGAATGCAGCGGCCTGAGCGTTCGTTCCGAGTCACTGAAAAAGCTGGAGTTGCCGCTGATCCTGTTCTGGCAGTTTAGCCATTTCCTGGTCCTTGAAGGCTTCGATGAGCGGTATTTCTACCTCAACGACCCGTCCACCGGGCGGCGCAAGGTCAGCGCCGAAGAGTTCGAAAAGAGCTACAGCGGGATCGCCTTGCGCTTCAAACGAGGCAAGGATTTCAAGGCCGGCGGCGAGGCCCCCGGCCTGTTCACACAACTTGGCACCCTGCTGGCCGGCTCCTGGACGGTGCTTGCCGGAGTAGGGGCCACCGCCCTCATGGTGACGTTGCTGGCCCTGGTCGTGCCCGCAGTGCTCAGCATCTTCGTCGACGACGTGCTGGAAAACCACGGCTCCTGGGGCGGGCTGGTGGGCGTGCTGCTGGGTGCCGGAGTGCTGGTCTACCTGCTGTCCTTGCTCAAGCACCGGTTTTTGAAGCGCCTGGCGGTGCGGATTTCGGTGATCGGATACAATCGCAACCTGACGCGCCTGCTGCGCCTGCCCGTGGAGTTTTTCGAACACCGCCTGACCGGTGACCTGACCGACCGGGTATCCTCCATCGACCGCATCGCGAAAAATCTCACCGACCAGTTTCTGGTGCTACTCGTCGACATGGTCATGAGCGCGGTGCTGCTGATCGTGATGCTGGTGTACGAACCCCTGCTGAGCCTGCTCGTGGTGTTGCTCGCCGTTCTCCACGGCATGGTCGTGCACTTCTTGAATTCGCTTCGCACGGTGCGCATCCAGTCGATGCGCCGCGAACAGGGACTGCTGATTGGCGTCGGCATGCAGATGCTGAGCCATGCGGACACCCTGCGCATGACCGGTGCGGACGACCGCTTCTTCTCGCGCTGGAGTGGCCAGCAGGCCCGTGAACTGGAGGCGCGCCAGCACTACTTTGAGCTCAGCGCATTCAACACCGCGCTGCCCGGGCTGGTGGCCATTCTCCGGGCTGCCGTGATCCTCGGCATCGGCGGGAGCCTGGTGCTGGCCGGGGAAATGACCCTGGGCGCCCTGGTCGGGTTCTACATCCTGGCGGAGATGTTCCTGTCGCCCATCGGGCAGTTTCTGGAGTTCGCTGACAGGCGCCAGGCCCTGGAGACTGACCTGCAGCGACTCGAGGACATCTCGCGTGCTGCCGAAGATCCCGTGATCCGTCGGCGAAGCCCGGAATCGGAGTCCATCTCCACGTTCAACGGGCGCCTGCAGCTGACCGGGCAGCTCGAGTTGCGGGACGTCACCTTCGGGTTCAACAAGAGTCGCCCGCCCCTGCTCAAGGAATTCAACCTGACGATCCAGCCCGGCCAGCGCGTTGCCGTGGTGGGCCCGAGTGGTTCAGGCAAGTCGACCCTGGCGCGCCTGGTGTCCGGGGTGTACCAGCCTTGGTCCGGCGAAATCCTGTTCGACGGGCACCTGCGTGATGAGATCCCGGAGGAAGTCCTGCGCCAGTCCATCTCCATGGTGGACCAGGAGGTCGTGCTGTTTTCCGCATCGCTGCGCGACAATATCACCTTGTGGAATTCGGCCATTCCGGATGAGGCCATCTTCGCCGCCACGCGCGATGCCTGGATCCATGACGAGATCCTGCTTCGCCCGCAAGGCTATGCGACCGAGGTCGAGGAAGGCGGGGTGAACTTCAGCGGCGGCCAGCGCCAGCGCCTGGAAATCGCCCGCGCACTGGTCGGCAACCCGACCGTGCTCATCCTAGACGAGGCCACCAGCGCGCTCGATGCGGCGACCGAGGAACATGTCGATGATGCCTTGCGCCGTCGCGGCGTGACCTGCCTGATCGTGGCGCACCGGCTGAGCACGGTGCGCGATTGCGACGAAATCATCGTGCTCGACCAGGGGGTCGTGGTACAGCGCGGTACGCACGATGACCTGATCGCAGATCGCGATGGCACCTATTACAAGCTGGTCAAGTCGGGATAATGCAGGACATCCAGCCCACCTACTCCTCGATCGCCGAACTCGCGGCCCGGCAGGGGACTGACGTGCCCTGTGCCGGTAACTTGCCGGTGAGGCTCGATGACGCGGACAGCATCTGGCTCATTGACCGGGGTACCGTGAACCTGTTCTTGGTCGAGTTCAAGGACGGTGTGGAGCAGTCGGCTCCACAGCATCTGCTGCGCCGCGAGGCGGGCTGGTTCCTGCCGGGGGTACCCACGCACGAACCAGACGCCCAGGACGGTACCACCCTGAGCCTGGTCGCCAAGGGCCTGCCCGGCACCCTGCTGAAACGCCTGCCGGTCTCCCTGTTGTCCAAGGTGCACCCGGCTGAGCTTGCCGAACAGACCGATGCCTGGCTGAGCGAGATGACCGACACGCTGTCGCGCTTCGCCACGCCCGTACCACGCCCGACGGCCCTGGCCGAGCCCGGTGCGATACGGGTCCCGGCACACAGTACGCTGTCGGTACAGCGCAAGGTGGTGTGGGCATCCCCGCAACCGGGCAGTGCGCTGCTGTTCATGGATATCGTCGATCCCATGGAGTTGGCCGAGGCCAGCGGTGCAGGGAATGCCTTGCTGCCGCTGACCCGCACCAGTTGGCTGACCACGCTGGAGGAGACCACGCTGGAGTGCGTGGGTACGCAAACCCTGGCTGAGCAGGGCCGCCTGCAGGGTGCGCTTTCGTATTTCCATGAGGTCGCCTTCACCCTGGAGCGCCTGAACCGACGACTGGCCGTGGTCGACGATGTGAATCTAGAGCGTGCCCGCACCACGAGCCGGCGCACGGCCGAGAAGGCGGCCCGCGCGCGCCTGTTCAACCTATACGACCAGCCGGTGGGCCGCTACGCAGGCCTCGAGGACACCGCGCTGGTCGATGCCCTGTCCGTCATCGGTCGCCACGAGGGCATCGATTTCAAGATTCCCGCCCGTTCCGGGCCTTCGCAGGCCCCGCTTGGCCTGGTCGACGTGCTGGATGCCTCCGGGGTGCGCGCACGGCGTGTGCGGCTCAAGGACGAGGATGGATGGTGGCGCACCGACAGCCATGCGATGCTGGGATTTCGCGCCAAGGACGGCCAGCCCGTGGCCCTGCTGCCGGGTGTGTTCGGAGGCTACCGAGAAATTGACCCGGTCAGCAAGCGCACCGTTCGCGTCAGCGAAGAGCGTGCCGATGCGCTGCGTGAGGACGCGTGGATGTTCTACCGCCCCTTGCCTGCAGGCGAGGTGAAACCGGCGGACCTGCTGGGCTTGGCCCTGCAGGGATCGGGGCATGACATTGCCCGGCTGGTGCTCGCAGGGCTTCCCTACGGGCTGATCCAGCTGTTGCCGGCCCTGGCGCTCGGCTTTGTCGCCCATGAAATCGCCGCAGGCGGCACTGCCGGTGCGATTTACGCCGTGGCTTGGGTACTCGCCGGGTTCGGCCTGCTCGGGGCTTTGCTGCACCTTGCGCAAAGCACGGCGATGATGCGCCTTGAGGGGCGCTCGGCCTCGCGTGCAGAAGCGGCCTTCTGGGACCGCCTCATGCGCCTGCCGCCGGCCATCCTGCACCGCCATCCGTCAGGTGACCTGGCGATGTCGGGCATGACCTTCCAGAATCTTCGAGACGGCCTGCAGGGGGTGGTCGCCGACAGTTTCCTGTCGGTCATCTTCCTGCCCCCGGTGTTTGCCGTCATCTTCTTCTACGATGCCGCCCTTGGCGGTCTCGCCCTGGCCTTCAGCCTGGGGGCGCTGCTCGTCACCTGGGTGCTCGGTGTCCTGCAGGTTGCCCCGTACGGGCGCATGATCCGTGCCTCGCGGCGTGTCGCCGGGCGCCTGTTCCAGATCGTTGGCGGCTTTGCCAAGCTGCGCGTGGAAAATGCAGAAGGCTCGGCGTTTGCCATGTGGGCCCAGGACTACCGCGAGCAAAAACGCGCGGAACTCGATCTGAGCGTGCTGGAGGGACACTCGCGGGCGTTTTCTGCGGCATTGCCGTTTCTCGCGGGCGCGTTCTTGCTGCTGGCCGCAGTGACCGTCGGCGAGCGCATCATGCCGGTCGGTGATTTCCTGGTCGTCTACCTGGTCTTCATTGCTTTCCAGAGTGCGATCGCACGCCTCGGCGAGTCCCTCGGGACCGTTGCCGCCCTGCTGCCGGCCTTCAAGCAGATGCGCCCGCTGCTGGCTGCAGATCCCGAAACCGAGACCGAAGGCGAGCCCGTGGAATACCTGGGCGGGGACCTCCTGTTCGACCGCATCTCGTTTCGCTACGACCCTGACGGCCCGCTGATTCTCGACGATGTCACGATCCACGCCCGCGCGGGCGAGTTCATCGCGATCGCCGGCGAGTCCGGCACCGGCAAGAGCACCCTGTTTCGCCTCGCACTCGGCATCGACCGGCCCACTGCAGGCGCGGTCTATTACGACGGGCGTGATGTGCGCCACCTGAACCTGCGCCAGCTGCGCCGCAAGATCGGCGCAGTACCGCAAGCCGTGGGACTTCACCCCCTGGATATCTGGGACAACCTGGTCAGCCATCATGACGGAATCACGACCGATGAGGTCTGGGAAGCGGCGCGCACCGCTGAAATCGAAAAGGAGATCAAGGGCATGCCCATGGGCATGATGACCATGGTGGGCGCCAGTGGCTCGGTCCTGTCCGGCGGCGAGAGCCAGCGCGTCACGATCGCGCGCTCGGTGATGGGCAAGCCCCGGATCATGCTGTTTGACGAGGCGACCAACTGGCTGGATAACGAAAACCAGGCCCGGGTCATGGACAACCTGACCGACCTGACCTCCACCCGGCTGGTCATCGCCCACCGCCTGTCGACGCTCGAACAGGCGGATCGCATCTACGTGCTGTCCGGCGGCAAGGTGGTGCAACACGGCAGCTTCGAGGAACTCATGGAAGAGGACGGGGTGTTCAAGGAACTGGTCAAGAGGCAGATCGCCTGATCCGAACCAGAACGGTCCACTTCGACTCCACGCCAGGCTTGTGACAGGACTCCCATGAACCCTCCCATCGATGGCGCAGGCCAGCTCATTTTGCGTGCGGGCCGGGACGAAGGCTTTCGACAACGCCTCATCGCTGATCCCAGACAGGCTATCGAGGAGGCCCTCGGCGTGAAGATCTCCGCCGACCAGCAGGTGTTCGTGCACGAGTCGAACGAGACCGAAGCCCACCTCGTGCTGCCACCGGTGAGTACGCGCACGCCAGCCGAACGCGAAGCTGCGAAAACGGGCGTGGCCTCCCTGGAGTTTCTTCGCAAGACGCTGCACGATCCGGCCCCGCCGATGCGCACTCCTGCACCGCGCCAGGCGGTGGACTCCGGGGCGAGCGCCGAGGACCTGGTGTCAGCTGCCCGCAAGAGTATCGGCCGCGGTCTCGAATTCCTGCAATCCAGCATCACCGATGACGGCGCCTGGCACTGCATCCGCTTCAACATTGCCGATCCTGAGGTGCCCCGGCATTTCGAGCGACCTGCGTTCGTGACGGCATTTTGCGTACTGGCCCTGCAAGGCTGCGGGGATGCTCGCGCAAAAGCCCTGTGCGAGGCGAGCCGGGCGTACCTGATGGAGACCATGGAATATCCTGGCATGTGGCGCTACTACCGCCACCTGCCCCAGGATCTGGACAGCACGACCCTGTGCTCGCTGGTGCTTGGTTCGCACCCGTGGATCGCGCTCGGGCGAAACGTGGCAAAGATCCTGTCGAACCGCGATGAAGAGAGCCGTTTCCTGACCTGGGTGCTGGGCGAGGACGAGCCCGATGTCGTGTCGAAATTTCGCATCGAGGCCGATCCGGTGGTGAATGCGAACGTCATCGCCTACCTCGGCGATCACCCGCAGACCCACCCCGCGCAGCGCTGGCTCGAAGAGCTGGTACGCGAGGACCGCGTGCACGACACCTCGAAGTGGTATCCCGATACGATCGCGATCTACTACGCCATCACACGCGCCATGGTGCGCGCAGCACCCGCGCTCGAATCCCTGCGCCCGGTCCTGGCAGACCGTATCCTCGGTCTTCGCGACTCCGAGGGCGGGTTTGGCAACCCGCTGCAAAGCGCCCAGGCGGTCTCGGCGCTTGACAACGTGCAGTGCCTGGACCGCATCGACATGAAAGCCGAGCTGGCCCGCCTGCTGGGTGCACAGCACGAAGACGGCAGCTGGCCGGAACTGCTCGCCTTCGGCGACCAGACACTGAAGTGGGGCGTGGTCGGGCAGTTCGGGCACGCCTCGGAGCCCGTGACCACGGCCTTTTGCATCGAGGCGCTGGGACGTCTCGCACAAGCGCTGAGCAACTGAGAAAGTAAGGTATGGCATCCGCTCCCGAGGACATCAGCATCGACGAGGCCATCCTGCTGACCCAGGAGCGCCTGGCCGAGGAAGGCGGCAGCATGGCCGAATTGCTCGGGCACTTTCGTGAGCGAATCTCGCCGGCGCTGATCGGCGACTCCCAATGGACCCGTGTACTCGATTGCGCCGCCAAGCTTCCCATCACCATGGCGGCCCTGCCCTTCGGCTTCGAGCTGCCGCTGCATGAGACAGCGCCACTGGCGGATTTCGGCGCCTCGCTGGCTGCCGGCACACGATCGGCCGAACCGTTCCTCGCCCGTGCGAAGGCGGACCCGAACGACGAGCTGGCATGTGCGATCGCGCGCCTGTTTCGCAAGATGGAGGCCGAGCCCTCGCCGCTTCGCGAGGTGGTCGGGCGAAAGCTCATGCTCGAATATGACATCGGCTCGGCCGGGCCGGGCACGCAGCCCTTCCCGGGCATGTTTTTGCGCCCCGGCGAGCGCCCGATACTCGGGGCCTGCGAGCAGCACGACGAGGTCGCCCTGGTGGTGGATGCGCTGGTGTCCTGCCTTGGCTGGTCGATGGATGAGGCCCATCGCGGGCACATCGAGCGCAGCTACCGGATGCAGCCCGAGGATACGCGCATGGACTCGTTCGGCGTGTTTCCCTCGCGCTCGCGAGCCATACGCCTGGCGGTCATGGGGTTTCGCTCGGGCGCACAACTTGGCGAGTACCTTGAAAACACCGGCTGGCCCGGGGACATCGCAGCCGTCGATGCCGTGCTCAAGCGGTTCGCCGAGCGCGCGGATATCGTGCGCACCGGCATCAACATCGACGTGCAGGAGCAGGGCCTGGGTCCGACGCTGGGCCTGACGCTGATCGTCAAGCAGCGTTACACGAAGGATTCCCGCTACTGGCTTGATGGCCTGACCGACTGGGACCCGTTCCTCAAGGCGCTGGGCCAGGAAGTATTGGTGGACCGGGACAAGCTGGCCGAACTGGCCACGTGGGTGAGCAAGCCGACGACGCTGTTTGCGAAGTCCGGGCGCTTTGTGCTGCTGCGCGGCATCCACCACATCAAGCTGGTGATCTCCGAGGATGAACTGCGAAAAGCCAAGGCCTACGTGTTCATGGTGCTGTCCGGTGCGGTCAGTTTCTGAATTCGTCCCGGACATACGGACGAAACCCTCCGCCCCGAGGCGGGACGAAGGGTCGGTCTAAATAAAAGCAGATCGACACAGGCGCGGATGGCCTGCGTCTGGACCGGCTAGTGGCCGGTCACCGGTGCTACCAGCAGCAGCAAAGCCCGGCGGAAATCGCTTCGAGCTGCTCTTCGGTGATGTTCGGGTCCGGTGGCAGAGCAAGATGCACCGTCTGCATGTCGCTCTCATGGACCACAACATTCATCGACTCGGGCATGGTAATGCCCAATTCTGCACTGATGGTAGATTTCGGATCATCGAGAAGCTGTTGCCTGAATTCAGTGTCCAGGGCAGACTTCTCAACAATCTGCTTAAGCATGTCATCGCCGCTTCTCATGGCAATCCTCCTTAGTGATACATAGCAAATCGTGTTGTTGTTGGATTCATGCTAGCGCGTTCACCTGCACGGCACAAGAAAATTAAGTAGTTAGGGGCTTGACAGGTTTTTGCCCGATTTCGAGGGTCCGGTCACGATTGAACGATCACGTGCGAAGCCTTGCGCCTACTTGAACGTCTCATCTCCCTCGAAGATGCCCTGCAAGCGGATTTGGCTCTGCCTGTTGGCCATTTCAGCGCGAATCCGTTGCTCCATGAACCATGCCGTTTTCTGGTTCAGGACCAGGCTGCGGGCCAGCCTGTAGCTGGACAGGTTTTTCCTGGCGTGGACGATCAGGCCGACCGCCAGAAACCATTTTTGCAGCGGGATGCGAGTCTTCTCGAACAGGGTGCCAGAAAGAACGTTGAAGCTGGACTTGCACGCGTGGCAGTTCCAGCGCCCGACCCGACCGGAGTCCACCTTTCTGGCCACACGGACACTTTCGCAATGCGGGCAACGGGGTTGGTCTCTCCAGCGGATCCCTTCCAGGTGCGCGATGCAGGCCGCCTGGTCCGGGAAGCGGTGGAAGATCCGCAGGATATCGATCGCTCTCGCTTTTGCCATGTCAGCGAATATGGTAGGCCAGCGAGGCGCAGAAGTTAAGCCCCTGACACCTTATGCCTGGTTTTCATGCCAGTCCGCCGGCAACGGCAGACCGTTCACGACCCGGCAGTCGGCTTGGCGGGGTGCCGGTCCACCGCGGTCAGCAGTGCCGGCAACAGGGTTAGGTCGGCCACCAGCGCGAAGCCGATGATCATGGCGGTCAAAACGCCCACCTGCGCAGTGGGCACGAACGGCGAGAACACGAAGATCAGGAAACCGGCCACCAGCACGAGCGTGGTGGTGAGCAGGGCGCGCCCGGCCGTATCAAAGGCATAGTGCACTGCCTCCTCGGGCGTCTTTCCGTACTCACGCCGGGCCCTTTTGTACTTGCTCAGGAAATGCACGGTATCGTCGACGACGATGCCGACGGTCATGGCGACCACGACCGAGAGCGAAAGTCCCACCTGCCCGACCGTCAGGCCCCATACTCCAAAGCCCAGTACCGCCGGGACCAGGTTGGGCACGATGCTGATCAGGCCGAGGCGAAACGACTGCAGGGCGATCAGGAGGATAGCGGAGATGGCCACCAGTACGAGCACGGTGCCGATCAGCATGGCGCGGATGTTGCGCTGCCCGATGTAGGCGAACAGGGCGGCCGGCCCGGTGCTGTTGATGGTACCGATGTGTACCGCGTTCTCAGCCAGCCAGGCCGTGGCATGCGCGTTCAACTCCAGCACCTCCCTGGAGGAAAGCGTCTCGGCCGAGATCGAAACGCGCGTCGCAGACCTCGAGCGGTCGATCTGGTTGTTCATGTCCAGACCCTGCGGCAGCGACAGCTCGTACAGCAGGAGGTACTGCGCCGCCAGCTCCTGGCTTTCCGGGATCCGGTAGGCCGCGGGATCATCGCCGTGCATGCTCTGGTTGAGCTGCTGGAAAGTGTCGGTGATGACGGCAACGTGGCGCACCGGGGGCTGTTCGCGGTACCACTCAGCGAACCGGGCGACCTCGCTCAGGAAATCCGGGTGGGTGGCCCCGCCGTCCTCAAAAGCGTGCAGCGAGTACTCGAGCAGGGTGTTGCCGCTCAGGTGCTCGTCCATGAAGTCAGTGTCCTGGCGGAACTCCACGCCCTTGTCGAAAAAGTGCACCAGCACGTCGCTGAGCTCGTTGCGTGGAATGGCTACGACCATCACGGGAACGATCACCAGCCAGGTGACGAACAGCGGCGTTCGGTAGCGCAGCACGGCCCCCGCAAGGCGCTCCATGCTGGGCGCGCGCCGCACCGGGCGTGCGCGAAACGGCAACAGCGAGATCAGCGCTGGCAGGAAGGTCACCGAGAGTGTGAAGGAGGCGGCGATACCGATGGCGATGAAGTTGCCGAGATGACGGTAGGGCGGCACTTCGGAGAAATTCATGCTCAGGAAGCCGAGCGCGGTGGTCAGGCTCGCCAGAAATACCGGGTGCAGGTTGAGCTTGAGCGACTCGACGATGGCTTCATTCTTGGAGTCCCCCGCGCGAAGGCGTTGCTGCAGTGCCACCAGCAGGTGTACGCAGTTGGCCACGACGATCATCAGCACGATGGTCGGAGCCGGCGAGATGGGCGGGGAGAACGGCAGGCCGAGCCACACGCCACCGCCAAGCGAGACGAGGATGGAAAAGACGATCACCAGGCCGGTCGTGGCCACGCCCGCCCAGCTGCGGATCAGCAGGCCGAGAATCACGGCCATGAGCACGAGGCTGGCCGGCAGGAAGATCATCTGGCTGTTGATGGAGGCTTCCACGAAGGTCTGGTTGACCATGACCGTGCCGACCGTGCGAAGGTCGATGCCGGGAAAACGCTGCTCGCCCTCGGCCGCTACTTCGCGGGCGTATTCGGCCACTTCGGCCACGGCTTCGAGCAGCCCCTCCTCGGGCAACTCCACGGTGACGTTGACGACGCTGACATCGCCGCCGCGCCCGAGGATGCTGCCACCAACCCTGGGGTCGGACAGCGCAATGGTCCGGATCTGCTCGCGCACCCCGGCATCGCCCAGTGCCTGCGGGTCTATGAGGTCGCGCACGTACAGGTCGTCGCCGTCAGCGGTGGTGTGCTGGAAGTTGGCAAGCGAGTCCACGCGCCTCGAATAGGGCGTTCGCCAGGCGGTATCTGTCAGCCAGACCGTGGCTTCGAGCGCGTTTTGCGAGGTGGCATCGCCATTGTCCGGAACGATCAGGAAGGCGAGGTTTTCATTCTTGCCGTAGGTCTTCTCGAGTGCCTCCAGGTCGAGCAATTGCGGGTTGTCCTCGTCGAAGAAGATGCGGTAGTTGGCGGAGAACTCAAGGCGCGCGATGCCGCTTGCGGCAAGTGCCACCAGTACCAGCGAGGCCAGGATGATGGGCCAGCGCCAGGCGATGACCCGCTCGCCAAAGCGCATCGCAAACGACGGATGTGAGAGTGTATTCATGCTCCGGTGCCTCAGGCGATGACCGCCACGGGGTTGAGGTCGGCCTCGGCCAGCGGCGTGGTGCGCAGGCCCATCTGCACCGGCACTTCGTACAGGCGCCCCGGGGCAAAGCGCTCCCAGAAGTGGCGCATGCCCGGCACGATGACGCGGGCCACCGGCATGCCGATGTCGGGCCGGGTCTGTTCAAGCACCAGCATCTCCAGGCCCTTGTCGGCTACCAGGGCACAGCAGTGCTCGACGTCCTCCTTGATGTCGGCGGTCTTGGGCAGCGGGTAGTCCGAGCGGCCCCGCGCGGGTGCTGCGGGGTCGGGAGCCAGGTAGGGATGCTCCTCAAGCTTAGCGTTCTGCCACCATGCAAGGCACATCGGGTCATCGACCCCGTATCCGGTGTGTCCGGTCTGCAGGCGTGGAACCCAGGTCAGGCACTGGTTCATCTCGCACACCGCCCGCAAGGCGGCGATGCGCGCATCGGTGTGCGCGCCGGCCCCGTACAGGATGTCTTCGGGCTGCGTGTCGGTCCTGCGCGACAGAGCCACGAAGGCCGGGATGGGAAAATCGGCGCTGATGTCGAGCAGCCACATGTCGCGCTCAAGCGTTCGGTAGTAGTCCTGTGCGCCGGCAAGATAGGTGTCGTCGAGACTCTCAAGGTCGACGGGCGGACAGCGCAGGCGGTTGTACCACCAGATCGAGAAGGCGTCGCGCTCCACCAGTTCTAGAAAGCCCTGCAGGATGGCCTCCTCCAGCGTGTTGCCGGCCGCGCACCCGTTCGAGTCCGCCCACAGATCGCCCGAGCCGCGCTGCTCGGGGGTCATGCCATAGAGGATCGAGGTCGGCAGGTAGCGGTGGCGCGCGTGGGTGAGCGAGTACACCGGCGACCAGTCGATCTCGGCTTCCACGTCAAAGCGCGGGGGAATGATGTTGTAGGGGTGCGCGAGGGCATTGATTTCATCGGCGTGCTCGAGCTGGCGGTCGCTGAACAGCTGCACCTCGTTCGGATGGATAGCCTGCCTGTCTTCACCCTGGCCTTCGAATTCCGAATAGCGCTTGCGGGTGCGGATCTCATCGCCGTGGAAGGCGCCTGAATAGCGCTCGATGGCCTCGCAAAGCGCGCTCGCCTGCGACTGCTCGGGCGTGCTTCCCTTGCCCGCGCTCTTGCTTCGAAGGCTGCGCCTGAGCGAACTCAGGCTCTTGATGCGAAGCGCCAGGTTGGAGCCGGCCCAGTGCACGTGCAACCAGGGGTCGCTGACCTCCGTGGTGCGCTCCAGCCAGCTGACCACGCCGCTGACCGGGCTGATCAGGTGGCGGTAGCGGGCCAGGGTCTGCTCCGGATGGACTGCGCGAAGCCCACCGCTGTTTTGCACATCCTTTGGGCTGGGCTTGAGCTGCACTGCCCGCGCCGGGCGATCCGCGCGGTAATGTGCTTCCTCGCCACACGCCGTGCATTGCGGGCGAGCGCGCACGGGATGGCTCTGCGTTTTCAGCGGGCCGAGCTCGAGCGTGATCGCATTCGAGTGGATCGGGGCGCGCTCGGTAAAGATCAGCCACTTGGCGATTTCGGTCGCGATCAGTGCGTGCACGGCGCCTAGCAGCCCGGGCTCGGCGGCGAAGGCACGAAAAGCGCCCGCCTCGCCCTCGCGGTTGCGCACGAAGGTGTGGACCTCCTGGTGGTTTTGCAGGCGGTAGGCGAGACACCTCCAGCACGGCCCGCCCATGCCCGGGCGAAACACCGGGCCGATAAGCGGACTGATCCCCTTGGGACGGACCAGCATCCAGGGGCGGCCCGAGGCCAGGTGCTTGCGGTTAAGGTCGGAGTACTGCGCATCGAGATAGTCCTCGCAAACCACTACGTCGAGCGCATCACCCCCGGGGTCCACGGCCACCCCCAGCGACTCCAGCGCACCCGTGAGAGCACGCTCCTCGTCTTCGGCGACGCTCACGCCTGTGCTCCCCAGGTACTCCTCGACAAACCGTGGGGAAGCGCCCAGCGAGGACCACCAGGCTGCCCGCTCCCGTGCCATCCGGTATTCGCCGGACACCAGGTACCCGCGGGCTGCGAGGGACTTGAGCGTGGTTTCGGGGTCTTGGCTGGCCCACTGCGCTCCCAGGGCCTCGGCGATCTCGTCATGCGTGCGCTGGCCGTCCAGCAGTGCTAGCAGCGGGCCATGGAGCGGGCCGTGGAGCAGCGTGTTGAAGGATTCGGAGACGAGTAGCACCCGCTCTTCATCGAGGATCCGGTACTCGAGATGCGGGGTCAGCACGGGCCTGTCAATGACGCCGGTATCGGCCGCACTCACCTTGTGCAACAGGCCTTGCGGGGCAGTCGCATTCGGCCCTGTGCCCGCCGCGTGCGGGCTGTGTGGTCCTGGCATACCCGAATCCGCAACCATGCTCCGTAGCATAATGGGGATCACAGGCGCTGACCAGCGTGAAATGCGCCAGTCCGGTGCCTTGACATGCCAATCCCGATGCGGACAATGAATTTCAATGATGAATGCGTTCCAGCGCTTGGCTGGAGGTTGTAATGGCGATAGGTAATGTAGAGCCGGGTGGTGTGGGTGCCGGTGCCGGCCCTAGAGGCGGCATCATCGAGCCGACGATCTGGGCGGCCCTCCCGTATTTCATATCGCTGATGGTCTTTCCCTTGATGCTGCTGGCAGCCACCTTTGGCGGCTGGTGGCTGCTCGGCCCGGCCATCTATTTCATGCTGGCCGGCTGGTTCGACAAGCTGTTCGGCACGGAAACGCGCAACATGGATCCGGAGGCCACCCTGGAGAGCCAGCTGATCCTGTACAAGCTGGCGATCTGGGCCTGGGCGCTCCTGTGGCTGGTGACGTTCGTCTATGCGCTCTGGCAGATCCTGGTTGTGGGTCACCTGGCGCTGTGGGAGAGCCTGTTGCTGGCCGTCCTGCTGGCCCTGGTGGGACAGGCGGTGTTCATCGCCGGACACGAGCTGATCCATCAACGTGCCCTGTGGGAGCGTCGCCTGGGTGAGTTGCTGCTGGCGTCCGTGTCGTACCCGATCTACGCCACCGAACACATCTACGTGCACCATGCCCTGGTGTGCACGCCGGCCGATCACGGCACGGCGATCAAGGGCCAGAGCTTCTGGCAGTACCTGCCGAAAGACCTGGCCGCGAGCATGCGCGAGTCCTGGCGGTTTGAGTGCGCCCGGCTGTCGAGGCGGCACCTGCCGGTATGGCATTACAGCAACCCGTTCTGGCGCTACGGCCTGATGATGGGTGGATGGTACCTGCTGGTGTACTGGATGGGCGGGGCCTGGGCGGTGCTGGTGTTCGCGCTGTTTTGCTCGGGCATCATCCTGTCCATGAAAATCATCAATTACGTGCAGCACTACGGGCTGCAGCGCATCCGCCTGCCCAACGGGCGCTTCGAGCGGGTCGCACCGCGCCATTCCTGGAGTGCGGCCAGCAAGTTCACCAACTGGATCTACTACAACATGCAGCGCCATGCCGACCATCACATCGAGGCCACCCGCTATTACCCGCTGCTGCAGCATCACGGTGAGGAGGAGTCCCCGCAGATGCCCAGGAACTATTCCGAGATGGCCGGGCTCGCGGTGTCCCCCAAGCGCTGGTTCGAGGTCATGGACCCGATGGTGGATGCATGGCGTGCGCGCTTCTACCCGCATATCAACGACTGGAGTGCCTACGACAGCGCGGCCTTCGTAGCCCGTCCGGAATCGATCGAGCGCATCCAAGAGATCCTGGATGCCTCGCCACGCCTGACCGAGTGGATCAACGCCGCCCCCGAACTGCTGGATTGCCTCGAGGACCGCGAGTTCACCGACCTGGACCTGCCGGATGGCTTCGGTCCGGACACGGGCTTTGAGACGATTGCGCGCAAGGGGCTCGCACGGCTGTACTGGACACATGAATTCGGCGTGCTCGAGATGACCGAGCAGCTGGCCGAACTGCCGGCACAGGGCGAGCACGAGAAAGTCGAGACCGTGCGCAACTGGCTGAACGACAAGGTCTTCCAGGTGAGCATGCACGTGATGCGCGGAAGCCTCTCGCCGGTGGAGGCGGGACCCGTGTTCACGAACCTTGCACAGGCCTCGATCTCGGTACTGCTGGCCGCCGTCGAGGACGAGTATCGCTCTACATCAAGGCGCGCACGACGTGCCCGCGGCGAGGTGGCCGGCCTCCTGCTCGGCGATGCGGCAAGCGGCGAAGCCGTGCCTGGTTGCGAACTCGAGGTCGTGTTCGTGTACCAGGGTACTCCGCCCGAGTACTTCCGGGCCCTGGGGGCTCGCTTGCACAATGCGCTGCGTTCGTTCTCGCGCGAAAACCTGTTGTTTGCGGAGATCCCGCGCACCCGGGAAGCCGCGCCGGTGCGCTCCCTGGAGGAATTTACAGAACATCACAGAACGGCAGGAACGGCCAACGAGCTGCACGCATTGATGCAGGCGCGTTGCGTATTTGCGCTGGTCGGTTCGGGCTTTGAGGTACACCTCGACAAAGCACGCTGCGAAGTCCTGACGCACGGGGCGGGGCGCCTTGAACTGCTGGACAAGCTCTCGGCGGTGACCGACGATGCTCCGGGGCCGGGTTTTGTCTCGATTGAGGACATGCACGGCGGCCTGCACGAACTTGAGCATGCGGCGCGCTGGGTCCAGTTGACCCACGCCGAGGATGCCCTGACCCTGCTGGTTTCCGATACCGCCTCCGTGTATGAAACGGCTGGCGGCTGTGGGCTAATGGATGAAGAAGTGGCCGCGCGCCTGGCCGAGACCACGCGTTTGTGGAGAAATATCCGCGGTGCCCTGCAGATGGTGGTGGGCTACCCCCTGGACGAGGAGGCGCTGGACCCCAAGGTCAAGTCAGCCATTGCGCGTGCCTGTGGACAGGACGATTTTGATGAACTGCCCGAGGTCATTCGCGAGACCGCATTGCGTGCAGCCCTTGATCTTGGTGCACTGGGGGGCATGCGGGGAAGCGATTCGGATGCCTCGCAGGATGCGCCCGGATAGCACACCTCATACGAGGAGAATGGCAAGCGCTTGTGCGCCTGATTTATAATTTCCCGCCACGGTGATTGCAGCCTTGCGGGGGATTCCCGAGAAAATCCACGGATCGGAACCCGTTCGAGAACGTACATGATGACTCATCCTGTCTTTCGCCAGCCGCTCGTGCCGGGTTCATCCGGCCGTCTTGCAGGCAAGAGAATCCTGCGCCTGGCCAGTCTTTTGCTGATCATGGCCCTTGGCGCCTGTGGAGGCGGGGGCGGAGGCTCCAGTTCGGATGAACAGCCCCCGACAACCCCCCCGCAGGGAACGCCGCCCCCGGTAGGAACCCCGGACCAGCAAACTCCGGTGGAGACGGGCGCCCCGGCACCGACCCTGACACCGCCAACCCTTCCGTCATCGCCCCCGGACCCGTCCACGCAGTGCATCCAGACGGTCAACAAGGGCTGCCTGGGTCTTGCGGAATTTGACGATGAGGTGAGTGGCCGCATGACCGTCTACGAGAACCAGCGCAACTTCAACAACCAGTGGGGCCTGTCCAGTATCCGCGCGCAGCGCGCCTATGCCCACATGGAGCTGCTCACAGGGCTTCCCATTGACCCGGGCGAGGGGGTGACGATCGGCTTCGTGGACTCCGGCATCGATCTGTCCCACCAGCTGTTTGCCGGCTCGACCATCAACGAGATCTTCCTGGCCGGGGCCATCAACGAAACCGGCACCCGGTTCTCACATGGCACCGCGGTGGCCAGCGTGGCGGCGGCTCCGCGAATCGTCACCACCATCAATGCCGGTCACGGTGTCGCGTGGGGAGCAAATATCGCCATGTTTGCCATTCCGACGGGCCGGGGCCCGGCGGGCTACAACCCGATTACACTGACCAGCTTGCAGGCCCGCGACAGCTTCTGGACGACCGTCATCAACGGTGCCCTGAACTGGCGAAGCGGAACGAGGAAGGTGGATTTCCTGAATCTCAGCGTGGGTTCGGAGGGCATCATCAACAGTTACAGCGAGCGTGAACTCCGCGCTAATTTCGGCAATGCCATCGCCGCGATGGCCCAGCGCGGCGCAAGCGAGAAGACCGTGCTGGTGTGGGCCGCGGGCAACGGCCACGGGGACACGTGTGTAGCAGGTCAAGACCACTGCCAGAACCTGGCCATCAATGCGGTCTCGGTCGAAGTATTGCCGGGCCTGATGGCTCGTATTCCAGAGCTTCGCGGCCACACGGTCGCGGTGGCGGCCATCGGTGAGGATGGCTTGATCACCGATTTCTCCAACCGCTGCGGCATCGCTGCGAACTGGTGTCTGGCCGCCCCGGGCGAGGATGTCCTGGCGACCTATTTCGGACCGCACGAGGGCCAGGACGGATTCCGGGGCATCGCGACCGTCGATGGCACCTCGTTTGCAGCTCCCATGGTTTCCGGTGGGCTGGCGGTGATGAAGCAGTTGTTCAGAAACCAGCTCTCCAACACGGCCTTGCTGTCCAGGCTGCTCGATACTGCCAATGACCGCGGGATCTATGCCAACCGCTTTGTATACGGTCACGGCCTGATGGACCTCGGGGCTGCCACCTCTCCGGTCGGACTACTCGAGGTTCCTCGGCAAACCGGCATTGGCACTCCGGGTGTGTTGCTGCAGACCACGCAGTTGCAGACCGGCCCGGCCTTCGGGGATGGCCTCGTGCAATCGTTGCGCGGACACGAGCTGGCCGCCTTCGATACCCTCGGCGCCCCCTTCTGGTTTGACCTCGGCAGTTTCGCAGCGCCCGCATCCGAACCGTCGATGAATATGCAGCTGCAGGACTTCCTGTCTCCTGCTCCCGATGCCCGGGTTCCGTTGCGCGAGGACTTCGATTTCACCTACGTGCAGGAACTGGCATCGCCTGGGCTTTCGGCCTCGCGATGGAGACTTGGCCTGATGGAGATGCCGGGGGCAGGCCAGGCCGGTCATTTCGCACGTGCCGAGCCGGCCGTGGCATTGAGCGTGTCGGACCCGTCCGGTTTCTCCGCGAGTGCGTTTACGAGCGAAGGCGTGGGGGACGAGACGCCGGCGACCGGTGCGCTGGTGTCCTGGCAGGCTGCGGGCACCCCGGTGGCCCTGCATGCCGGGTGGCTTGGCGAGCCCGATTCCCTGCTTGGTGCCCGCGCGCAAGGGGCGTTCGGCGAGCTGGGTGCGGATGCCGTATTTTTCGGGCTGTCGATGGATTCGGAGTTGGCCGGCTGGGCGCTTGGAGCCAGCGCCGAGATCGGCCGGGTACGTTCCGCATCCACGCGGGGCCTGATCACCGGGATCTCCTCGCTTGCAACCAGCACGTTCGCGGTTCGCGCCACCCGGGAAGTGGGTGAGGCTGGCACGTTTCGCTTGTCGGTGTCACAGCCGCTTCGTATCGAGGGGGGCCGCGCTTCCCTCAGGGTCCCCGTCGGGCGCACCCCTGCAGGCACCGTCCTGCAACACTCCATGACTGCCAGCCTGGCGCCGAGCGGTCGCCAGGTGGACGTGGCTGCGCACTGGCGCCAACCCTTGGCCCAGGGCGAATGGCGCCTGGGCGCGACCTGGTCGCATGAGCCCGAGCACCGTGAAAACGCGGAAGCAGAATTCACCTTGCTGAGCGGCTGGCTGTACAGCTTCTGAACCCACGCACCG
>CAZTNC010000010.1:0-10318 GCA_964614915.1 uncultured Thiotrichales bacterium | reverse complement strand
ACCCATGCTGAGCCCGTCCGACCTGATCGCCTTGCCGAAGGGCCAGGCCTTTGCCCTGCTGGAGGGCGGGCAGCTGTGGAAGCTGCAAATGCCCCTGACCGAAGCTGCCTCCGAACACGACTTGCCGCCCGAACTGGCCGACATCACGCAAGGTCGGCGGCACCTCTCGCGTGGCTAACCCACGCACGGCCCGCACTCACCCGGGAGCCCGCAGCGGGGTGATCACCCGACTGGTCCGGGGTCTCTCGCGCCTGTTCGCCTGGCTGGTACTCTCGCTTGTGCTCTCCATCGTGCTCGAATGGGTCGGCATGGTGTACTGGTGGGAAGAGCAGGGGCTCGCCCACAGCGCAGCTATGCTTGAATTCGAGATCGCCCTGGTGGAGTCCGAACTCACTCACAGCCTGCTGGTCGATGAACCGGCAGACTTTGTCCTGAGGGCACGTGATCGTGCACGGGCGCTTCTGGAACTCTCCGGGGTTGCAGGCTTCGTGCACTGGGCCGCCGCCCGCCCTGCGGGCGCATCACGGGGTTGGACCGCGCATCTGCACCGCATCGCACACCCGGTCTCGCATTTCCTGCTCGCGGCCCTGCAAGTGATGCAGCTCTTTGCCGTGCGTCTGGCCGTGCTCGCACTGGCCGTCCCGGCGTTCGTGTTGTTCGGTGGCGTGGGGCTCATCGATGGGTTGGTGCAGCGCGATCTTCGCCGCCGTGGCGCCGGGCGCGAGAGCTCGTTCGTCTACCACCATGCTCGGACTGCGATCCCCCCGTTGCTGGTAGCACCGTTCATCACCTATCTGGCCCTGCCGGTGAGTCTGCACCCGGGCTGGATCGTGTTGCCGGCAGCACTGCTGACTGGTTTGGCAGTAGCCCTGACCGCACGCAGTTTCAAGAAATACCTGTGAGCCATCAGGCTGTTTATGGATCGTGCTTTGAGATGTCATGCGACTGACTGGCGCTAACGTTTTTTTCGATGAACTACATCCTCCCGTTTGAGGTGGTGTGAGCATGACAGCCTGTCCTGCCGCTTGCTAGAATTACCGGCGTTCACTCAACCCATCCTAAGAGAAGAGGAGAGGTGGAATGTCGTACATGGTGATCTTCAAGCTGAGTCCGGAGAACGAGGCCAACCGCGAGCCGCTGGTGGAGCTGATCGAGACGTTCGAGCCGCACACCAAGATCTCGGAGGACGCCTACCTCATCTACGCGCAACGCGAAGTCTACGAGGTTTACGCCGAGTTCCAGCCGCTTATCAAGGAAGGGGATTTCCTGTACGTCATCCGCGTGGTATGCCAGTGGGAGGGTCTCGGCGATGCCGACATCACGCACTGGCTGCGGTACTACGCCTCGCCCCTGCTGGGCGAAGTGATCATCTAGCCCGTTCGCCTCGTCCCAGTCGTGTCTCAGGGCACGGCGGCCTTGGAGACATGCATCTTCAGTTGCTTGCCGATCTCGGTACCGCGCAGGGCCCGGTTGTGCTTGGCATAATCCCAGGCCGTCCTGTGTTCTTGATCACGGGCATTCGCATCGGCTCCGGCCCCAAGCAGGGCTGCGACCACGGCGGGATTCTTGTTGAGCCGGGCGGCCATGTGAAGGGGCGTCAGTCCGTTTGAGCCCTTCGCATCCAGGCGTGCGCCAACGCCCAGCACGGTATGGATACTCTCGGGGTTGGCATTCATTCCGGCGGCCATGTGAAGGGGCGTCAGTCCGTCGACCGCCTTTGCGTTTGGATCCGCTCCAGCCCTCACCAAGGCCGTGATCACGCCCACCGGGTTGTCATCGTTCATGGCGGCCACGTGCAGCGGGGTCCAGTCGTACTCGTGCATGCGCGCCATCGGATCGGCACCGGCCTCCAGCAGTGCGACGGTCACACCGGCATCGCTGTTGAGTCCGGCCGTGCGGTGCAGCGGCGTGATGCCGTACTCGTCGCGGTCGTTCGGGTTGGCACCCTCGGCAAGGCAGGCACGTACCGCATCGACGGTGGCCCGCTCAAAGAATTGCTCGGAGTTCCAGTGCGTACACTGGGCTCCCAGGGCGACCTGGCTGGTAGACACCAGACACAGGCAGGCCACCAATATATTGCACAACCGGTTCATATTATCGTTCTGATTCCGGGCTATGGGACCCCAATGATGGCCCCTCGGCAGGTCCGATGCAAGCAGACTGGTTAAAAAGTGATCAATTTTAAAAGTGCAATTCCCTCTTAACGTCACACTATGAAATAACATGCATTCTCAGAGTGATCTATCAGCGCAGCCAACATACTTCAGCAAATTTTCACTATCGCTGAGACTTTCTGCATTTGAATCTGGTCGGGCAGGTCGGTTTAGGTTTGGGGATCTGGCACGGCGGCATCGGGGATGCGAGGCAGAGCTTGCCTCTGAGCATAAAGTGAGTAGCGTTGTTGTATTCTGGTCACATATGGATGAAGTAACCGACCCATGCGTCTATCCTTTACATCAGCGTACTTCATCACCTTTAATTTTTTGAAGTTAAACATGATGCTTTTCCCTTCTGCAACCGCGAACACCACACTCTCGTGAACGCGTTCCTCAAAGTGCCCATTGTTGAAGATCTCGTGCAGTTGGTTAGGCCTTAGCCCTTTCCCTTTCACACAATAGATTTCGACCTCATCCACGTCTTCACCGTTTCTTGGAATACAGTCGCAGTCCGGCCTCAGATTTAACAGGTATTTGTTCCCGGCTAGCTTATACATGTCACCGCTCCTGACCTCGTCTTCAGGCAGAAGTTCTCCTAGTCGAAAGCTGGCTTCGGCTATTAGGCCGCGCAACTCATCATCAGGAACATCGCCAAGTTCACCGCCGAGATGTTCATCTTCAAACCCATCCATAAGCATGCGTCCAGTAAGACTGTCGTTGATCAGGTTAGTAAGCGCAGCACTGGGGTCAGCGTTGTCATCAACATACGACTTCCAGAACGCGCGTGGCCAATCTACGCTCCTAGCGTGCATCCTGTTGAAGAGCTCATCCTTTGCTAACCCCAACGCTTGTTCCCATGTCCTCATGACATATACCGACGCATTACCATGAATCCACCCGTGCAGTGTTTCCACATCAACCGATACTCCGGACCATAGTTCATCCTTTCGACCAACGAACACGAAGTTCCTACCAGAATCTGGCTCTTCATAAATGTCTTCAGGCAACTCTATGACTACGTCATTCTTATCCTCATTCGTAAATATGAAAACTGGTACGAGGTTCTTTTTGGCACACCTTAGAAACTTAACTATGTCCGTAATGGTTCTTTCTTTCAGTTCGTCGCCACCACTTCCCCAAAGGCGCCAGTCAAGCAGCACGAAACTTGCCCCACGCAGCAGGTTCTGCCAGCGTGTCTGGGCTGGAAGCGATGCTGATTTCATGAACGGTAGAGCCCACTCCTGTTCGAACCAGTCCACGATATTGTGGATGTGGTCCTCGTCTGGTATAGCGTCCGGTGCTAGCTTGTCGTCAATCACCACCGCAATTCCAGCCATCAGTTGCTTAGTATCCATCACCCGTCGTCCCTCATGAATCTCACAGCAAAGCCCGCTCCCCCAAGCGTGCCGCCTGAATCGTCCACCTCGATGTCATAGCCGTGCCGCTGAAGCAGTTGGCGTGCGATGTACAACCCCAATCCTCGTCCCTCTTGCCCTTTGCCGGAGAAAAAAGGATCGAAGATGTAGGGCCTATCCTCCGAATCGATGCCCGGCCCACTGTCCTCAAACAACAACTCGCCCCGCTCGGAATTCAGTGTTACGCGGATTTCTCGTACCGTATTGGCAGCATTCGTATCTAGCCAGTATGCTGCGTTGTCGAACAGGTTGATCAGCACCTGCATGATGACCCCATCTGTAGTACTTGCTACCAGTGGTGATGCACCGATCACGGACTTGTCATATGAAATGTCAAGTCTATCCAGCAGACTCCCATAAATTGCATGAATCTTGTCTAGAATTGGTTCCACCTTGAGTGATTTGCGCCGTCGCCGTGACGACTTGAACAGACTTTGCACGTCCCGCATTCCGCTCATGATTTGTTGGAGTACGCCAACCAGCATATCTGCTTGCTCCTGCAATTCGTCGATCGACTTGTCCCGAGCATGACGTGCAAGCTTTAGACCGATGTCCTGCGCCCGCCCCATGAGCAGCATGATATCGTGCGATGCCATCTCTACCGATAACCCGACCCCTGCCAAGTCTTCTGTAACCTCGATGCGATGCGCAAGAATCTTGCGCTCCTGCAGATATTCGGACTCGATCTTCGATATTTCACGAACACGTCCGCGTTCGCCTGCTGCTGCCAATGATTTTTTGAATTCCGCCAAGTGTTTGGCGACTTGGCCCTCACGGACCGACCTGGCTAGCTTTAACCGCTGTTGCTGCTGCTGATAATGGCCGAACGGATGCTGCTTGATGTAGGACAAAAAAGTTCGGATAAGGAACGTGAAGTCGTCTGCAGCACCACCCGAGTCGATCAGTCCTTCCCTATTCGTCTTATCACGGAGGTTTGGATTGCCCTCCTGAGTAATATCCACCCATCCAATGACTTGGTCGTTGCTAAAGAAATTTCCTGCGCGCCCTATTCCTCGCGTGACGTCAATGTTCAGCCAGTCATCTTCAGGGTCCCCATACGGGTAGACACGCACCCCATCACGATACAAGTAGATTCGGTGAAGCTTCAAAACGTCCTTCTCCGTTTGCATCAACTCGTATTGGCCCTCGATACCTCTGGAGAAGTCAAAGATATAAAACTGGAATGTGAAGTCTCCGCACTTGTAACGCTGGCGCGTGGCTGCTGCTTTTCTCTCGTTTTCTTTATACCGCTGGCGCCAAATCCAGAGCGCCATGATCCGGCTGTCGTATAGGCTTACCTGTTCTCGACCATCACCCTTGTCAAAGCGATACCAGCAGCCCTTACTTACGAATCGTCCAGAAATTGCAAAAACGCGTTTATCTTCAATGAGTGACTTAAGGTTCTCGCTCTGGACATCAGACAGGACTCGTTGCTTCCCATTACAGATTACTCGGATCTCAAATTTGTCCCTGATCCGTTTTCGCGTGAGCCTAGATATGGGATCCGTTAAATTAGCCACGTCACGGTATAGACCATCGATCACTCCTTCACTCCAAGTCCCTTTCAGAGACTCCATCTCGATGACCGTGCCGTGGTTATTACCGGTTAGCTTCTCAGGCTCCCTTTCCAACCAGTTGATTTTGATTTCGTCTAGAAAAATTTCCTTCTCCTGCCCATCCTCTTTGATGAAGTCATCGTCAAACCGGGTGAAGTCATACAGGACCACCGTCTCGAGCGCGGCACCCGCTGGACGTGTAATCAGCGTGACCTTTTGGGCAAGTTTTAACACGGCGAATCTGCCGATTCCCTTCTCCCCCTGTACTACACGCTTCTTGCCAGGTGTTTTTCTCTTCCCATGCAGCTTGTCCAAGTACTTCGCCGGGGTTGCCGGATTCATCCATGTCTTCTGCACGGTGTCCAGCGTCATGCCGCACCCGTTATCCTGGACCACGATTCTTGATGCCCTCTCCTTGGTCATTCCCTCCCCAAAGTCTTCGAACCGTACGTCCACACAGTCTGCATCCGCATCGTACGAGTTCTTGATCAACTCAACCAAGGCAACCCGCTCGTTCTTAAGTAGTTGCTCTCCCAACATTGTCAGCAAGCGCGCATAGGGTCGGATAGATAGCGGCTTGCGGTCCTTTGTGTCTGGGGACCGGACATCCTTGGTTTGTGTGAGTTTTGTGGCCGTCATGTCTTTCTCCCGATCAACACGAATTCCTCCGCATACACCTGCCTCTGGCTAGCGTCCCGAGTAAAACGGCCTCGAGTATCTCGATAAGGGGTCATGATCTTCAACGACACCTTGCGGGGTACCGTACGGATGTCCTCGAATCCGGAGCGTTTCATACTCGCAGACATATGCACAGCATTGTCGATCTTGACACCCTTATATTGTGTGTTACCTATTACGAATACTGCCATGCCACCGTCCTTGAGAACGGCCCAACACTGCCTAACGGCCTTATCCAAGTCCACGAAGTACCTAGCGATTGACGATGCATGACTCGGATCTTCTTTTTGTATGCTCTGGTATGTATGCCAGGCTGCATCCCCTAGCTTTCTGATCTGCTTCGGCTGCGGCCGTTGCACGCCCTGTCGATTTCCTAGCATGTTCTTGCGCAGGGACCTGTAGTCGGTCGCGTACCCAAGCCATAGAGTAGATAGCTGATGAATGTCCGCGTAGTTGTACGAGGTTACATATGGTGGGCTTGTCACTATGAGGTCTGCCTTAGCGCGGCTACGCGTTCTCCCAAGAAAGTTCCTCGCCCGAATTACCGTTTTCGCTGCCGGACGTGGGAATGAGTTGCTTTTGTTCGCACGCCGCATCAGTGCAATCTGGTCAGCGAAAGCGTCCATTACACCCTTTGGCTCTTTCTCGGGATCTTTCTGCGCCTTGATTGACTTCGTCAACCATAACGAGGTTGCCTTCAGAATTGCCGAGAAGCCACACTGGAAGAACTTTCGGTGTGCACTATTGGGCTGTGTGCAGTCCTTTATCGCCAGGTCTAGGCGGATCAAGTCGTCAATTTGCTCGTCCTTGAACCAGTAGCGGATACGTTCACTGATCCGATCCAGGTTCTCCAACGTTACATCTGTTTGTTCTACACTTTTCCAGATGGCGTCAGCGGACTTTTGCAGGTCTTTGTCTCGGTACTTGTGGGTCTTGACCTGTGCTATCAATGTGGCCAACGGATTGATATCACAACCCCAGAAGTCCTTGCCATTGCGCTTTGCTTCAACAGCGGTGGTACCACATCCACAGAACACATCGGCCACTTGACGCACGCTGACACCACTCGCCTCAGCATGTTCAAGTGCCTTGGTTGTTATGAATGCAGGAAACCTTGCAGGATACGGGTGGATCCTGTGAATTAGATCCTCTCTCGTGTCACCGAAGTCCCACGATGACGTGGCTATACAATTTTCACCCACGTCCAGCTTTTGACCCTGTTCTGTTGCACTGTACGTGGTTCCCTGACGTGTTTACCGTCACATGCCAATTGAACATCCGGCCTCCGTTGCCGATTCTGGCTGCCCCCACATAGAGGACAGAGAGCGTTCGCTTGTGAGGAACCGTTGCTACTACGCATACTGGACCTCCAGCTTCAGGGTGATCTGACTGGGACCACCAGGCAAAGGTAGGCCACCAATATGCTGCGCAACCGGTTCATATTATTGTTCTGATTCCGGGCTATGGGGCCCCAATAATGGCCTCTCGGCAGGTCTGATGCAAGCAGATTGGTTAAAAAGTGATCAATTCGGAGGCCCCCAGACGGGCTCCGGGACGGAGGCGCGCCCAAGCCCCTTGAGGTAGCCGTCGCGCAAGGCCTGCCAGGAACCCGTGTTCTCCATCGGGTCGTACATCTGCACGTATTCCCAGGGAGTTAGGCCTTCTAGGTTGCGAAGGCTGGGGTCGGTGCCGACCTCGATCAGGGTCGCGACCACGGCCTTCGGGCGCTCATTGAAGCGGATGGCACTGTGCAGCGCGGTCGCCCCCGTGCGGTCCTGGGCATTGGGATCTGCACCCGCCTTGACCAGGGCACGGATCGCATCGGAGCCACCGGAATAGGTTGCGGCCCAGTGCAGGGGAGCGGAGCCGTTGACAGTGCGCACGTTCGGATCGACCCCGGCCTTGGACAGGGTGCGGATCACGGCCTTGGGGTGCGTGGCGTAGCGTGCCGCACGGTGCAGGGCGGTGGTGCTGTAGTAGCCGCGGGCATGGGGGTCGGCGCCGATCTTGAGCAGGGTTTCCGTGATCCCGGCGGCATGGTGAGGGTCGACCACGGCCACGTGCAGTGGCATCCAGCCGTAATGGTCCTGGCGGTTCGGGTCGGCCCCGGCGCGCGCCAACGCCTCGATGACGCGCAGGTTCTCGTTCAGATCCACGGCTGCGTGCAGAGGCGTGGTGCCTTCTGCGGCCAGTGCATTGGGATCGGCCCCGGCTTCGACTAGCAGCCCGATGACCGCGGGCTTATTGCTGTGCATCGCCGCCACGTGGATCGGCTTCTCGCCGAAGAAGTTGCGCACCTCAAGGCTGGCCCCGGCCTTGAGACAGGTGCGCACATCAGAGACGCCAGCCAGCTGGAAGAATTCCTTTGTGTTCCACTGGCTGCAATCAGCCGCCACCTGGGGATCCTTGCAGCCGGCGCCCAGTATTGTTATCAGGAGCAGTAGCGCCCATTGCCTGGGCACAGACAGGCTGAGGACAGGTGAGCGGGGTATAGGCAAGTACATCATCGTTTTGCGGCCTGCATCAGGGTTGTGGCCATGGCCGGATTGGCCGGATTGTAGCTGGTCCAGTGCAGGGCCGTCGCGCCAATCTTGTCGGTGGCGTGCAGGTCGGCGCCACCTTTCAGTAATGCTGTGATGATTGCCGGGTTGTCATTGTAGCCAGCTGCGAAGTGCAGCGGTGTAGCACCGTTGTCCGCGCTCGCACCGGGGTCTGCCCCGGCACCGATCAGCGTCTCGATCAGCGCAGGGCTTGCGCTGTAGCCCGCCGCCCAATGCAGCGGGGTGCGCCCTTTGCCATCACGCTCGTTTACATTCGCCCCGGCACTGAGGCAGGTTCGAACGAGCAGTGCATCCGCAACCTCGAAAAAGGCCCGCGCATTCCAGTTCCCGCAGGCGGGACCCCGGGCCACCCTCTGGGTAGGACGCAGCACCATTGCCTTGAGATGCACCCAGACGTTCTCGAGGATGCGTGCCTGGGCGGTAGCACTTGGATGGATGCCATCGAGCTGCATACCGTCTGGCATGCGCGCCACCCCCTCGAGCAGGTTCGGCACCAATGCCAGCCGGTGGGCCCGGGCAAGGTTTGCGTAGTTCTCGAAGAAGGGAGTGGTGTATCGCGGCCCGTAGTTGGGCGGCAGGCGGATGCCGGTCAGAAGTACGTCGGCACCGCGCTCGCGAATCAGGCGGATCATCGCCTCGAGATTCTCGCGGATGTGTTTGACGGGCAGGCCACGAAGCCCGTCGTTGCCGCCGAGTTCCAGGATCACCCAGGAAGGCGCATGGTGGTCGAGTACGCCCGGCAGGCGTGCCAACCCGCCGATGGTGGTCTCGCCGCTGACACTGGCATTGACGACCTGAACGGGAATCCCCTCGTGCCTGAGGCGTTCCTCAAGCAAGCTCACCCAGCCCTGCTCCTCGGGGATGCCGAAGGCCGCACTCAGGCTGTCGCCGTACACCATCAGCACGCGTGCACTCGCGGGGTGTGCGAGGATGCAGAGCAGCAGTACGGATACGAGCCAGCGGATCTTCATGGCAGTTTGGCCCGGGCGGGCAGGCGCTTGTTGTTCGCATTTGAATATAATGGCGTTGACCCTTTGGATGCAATCCGAACATCGGGGGATCCCATGATACGTACCGTCGATCTCATCAAGCGCGTGGCGACCCGTGAAGGGGAGCTGACGATACTCGCAGGCATCAGCCTGGAGATTGCGCGTGCACAATCCGTGGCGGTGGCCGGCGCCTCCGGTTCCGGAAAATCGACGCTGCTCGCGCTCATGGCAGGCCTCGATGTTGCGACCTCGGGCGAGGTGATCCTCGACGGCCATCGCCTCTCCACCCTGGATGAGGAACAGCGCGCAGCACTTCGCGCGCGCTACATCGGTTTCGTGTTCCAGTCCTTCCACCTGCTGCCAGGGCTCACGGCCCTTGAAAACGTCATGCTGCCGATCGAGCTTGCCGGGCAGAGTGCGGCCAAAACCCAGGCCAGGGGCGTGCTCGAGCGCGTCGGCCTAGGTGAGCGCCTGCACCACTATCCCGGCCAGCTCTCCGGCGGTGAGCAGCAGCGCGTGGCCATGGCACGCGCCTTTGCCACCCGTGCCCCGGTGCTGTTCGCCGATGAGCCGACCGGAAACCTGGACACCGACACGGGAGCGCGCGTGATCGATCTTTTGTTTGACCTCAACAGCGAATTCGAGACCACGCTGGTGCTGGTTACCCATGACGTGCGCCTGGCCGAGCGCTGCGATCGCCTCCTGCACCTTGCGGGTGGGCGTATCGTCGAGGCCGCTGCGGGCGAGGGTAGTGCGCATGCCGACTGAGATGCGTGCGGTTTCGGGGATTCGCCTGTGGGCCCTGGCTGCACGCCTTTTGTTTCGTGACTGGCGCGGTGGTGAGCTTCGTGTGCTTGCGCTCGCGCTTGCCGTTGCGGTCGCATCGACCGTCGCCGTGGCACTTTTTACTGAGCGCCTGGAGATGGCCATCGAGCGCGAGCGCAAGCACACGAAGCTCACCAC
>CAZTNC010000009.1:0-7805 GCA_964614915.1 uncultured Thiotrichales bacterium | reverse complement strand
CCGAGCAGCGTGTAGATCCCGACGGTCTCCCCGCCGGCATCTTGAATCAGTTTCTTTGCCTTCTCGGTGCGTAATGCATCGATCCCTTCCAGGGATTCCTTTGAATAGCTTCCAAACATGAAGAACGTGGTCATGGTGTCCTCCTGTGATCGGAATTCATTGAAAGTCCCATGGTACCACGGCGGCACCTAGCAAGGTCGTGGGCTAGCCCGGGTCCTGGGCGAAATACTCCTCGGTACCTTGTTCGTGAATGGCGCCGACGATGCGCTTGACTCCGTGCAGGTAGGCTGCGGTTCGAAGGCTGACCCTTTCCCGTTCTGCGGTCTCGAAGATATGGTCGGCTTCGCGCTCCATAGTCTTTTTCAGGCGCCGCGTCACCTCGGCCTCCTCCCAGTAGAGTCCGGAGCGGTTTTGCAGCCATTCGAAATAGCTGACCGTCACCCCGCCGGAATTGACCAGCACGTCGGGCAACACGGTGACGCCGCGCTGTTGCAACACCGCATCGCTGTGCGAGTCCACTGGGCCGTTGGCAATCTCCAGCAGGCAGGAAGCCTGGATGCGTTCCACGTTCTCTTCGGTGACCTGATTTTCGAGGGCCGCCAGTGCCAGCACGTCAACGTCGAGTTCAAGCAGTTCCTGGTTGGTGATGACCTTGTAGACGTTCGACTCGCACACCGAGGAGTCACAGTACAGCATCTGGCTGATCTCGCGGCGTGTGCGTTTCTGGGCCATCAGAAACTCCGGGTCCAGGCCGGCATCGGAATACACCGCACCCCTGGAATCGGAGATCGCGACGATGCGATACCCCGCCTGGTGGGCGAGACAGGCGAAATGTGCGCCGGCATTGCCGAAACCCTGCACGGCGATACGCATTCCCTGAGGATCCACACCGGCGCGCTCTACCCAGCGGTCCAGCGCGAACAAAGCGCCCTGGCCGGTAGCGGCCTCGCGCCCCAGCGAGCCACCCAGGTGCACGGGCTTGCCGGTGATGACCCCGGGTACATTCTTGCGCACGATGGTGTAGTACTCGTCCGCCATCCAGCCCATGATGGTGGCATTGGTGTACATGTCCGGGGCCGGGATGTCTCGCGTCGGCCCGATAATGTCGGCGATGGCACGGATGTAGCCCCGAGAGAGGCGCTCAAGCTCCAGGCGCGAGAGGGACTTCGCGTCCACGGCAACGCCGCCCTTGGCACCGCCGTAGGGCAGGCCGGCAACCGCGCACTTGATGGTCATCCAGAAGGCCAGCGAGGTGACCTCATCGGCGCTCACCTGCGGATGAAACCGCACCCCACCCTTGGTTGGCCCGCGGATGTCGTTGTACTGCACCCGGTAGCCCCGCAGCACGCGAAGGCGCCCGTCATCCATGCGCAGCGGAATGTTGACCTCCAGCATGATCTTGGGATGCGCGAGGCGCTCATCGACATCATCGGAAGCCTCGATGCGGCTGAACACATCGGCCAAGCGGGCCTTGGCATCCTGGAAGGTGTTATTCATCGGTACTTCCCTCACCAATCTCCACAGTCCTACACATCAGACCGGAAATGGTATGCAAGGGTTCACAGGAATGTATATAAAAGGCTTTCGGAGCCCCTTGTCGCCGGGCATCAGGTGCCTTAGTATACCCCTAAGGGATTACTTCGTTTCAAAGAAAGGGGAGTAACAACCAAATAACCACAATATCTTGACCGACTGGATTTTACGGCCCCTATATATAGGGTATAATCGTGAAATTCGGAGTGAACCCAAAGGACCCTACCTATGAATTACTTCAATTTGATTACATTGCGCAAGGCCATGAAGCCCCTACAGGTCTTCGTGGTGGCTGCAGCTATGTTCATGGCGGGCTCTGTACAGGCGGGCGGGAGTGCGGACATGCACACCCTGGAGTCGCTGGTAGAGACCATCAAGGAACAGCAACGCCAGTTGGAGGCACTGCAAAAGCAGGTGGAGCATCTCAAGGAGGTGGCCACCGCAGCAGACAGTCACGCCAAGCACGCGGTAGCGGAGGCAACGAAGAAGCAGGGCGTGGTTGTTTACGGCAGCCTGCGTCCCTCGTTGACCTACAGTGACTTTGACTTTGACGATGACACCTCCTATGACGTGACGGACTTTCTCTCCCGTGTGGGCATCAAGGGACATGTGGACATCAGCGAGGGCCTGACCGCCTTTTATCGGGGTGAGTGGGATGCTGATATCGAAGCCAACGGTAACTTCGGTGATGCACGCCTGGCCTATGTCGGAGTCAAGACCGGGCTTGGCGAGATCGCCATCGGCAAGCAATGGGACCCGCATTTCAACATCGTGGCGGAGGTGACCGACATCTTCAACCACCGCGCGAGCCCGTTCGGCTACGATGATGTCGGCCCGTTCCGCACCAACCAACTGGTGACCTATAAGGCCCAGATGGGCGGTCTCAACATTCAGGCCGGTGCACGCTTTGACGGTACGCCGGACAACAGTGCGGGAGGCGACCACAGCGAAACCTCAGAGCCTGACGATGCGGATGCCGGCTCGCTTGGTATCGGTTACCGCATGGGACCCCTGTATGCCGGGGTGTCCTACCTCGAGGTGCACCATGCCGAAGATCGCGAGCAGACCTTCATGGGGCTTGGCGCCAGCATGGACGTGTCGGAGAACCTGTACCTCGCTGTCACCTACCAGGACATCGATGACGATGACCGGATGGTGGACGGTGCCGTCATGGACCTGGACCAGTCTTCGCTGGACATCGCAGCAGCCATGGCGCTCGGTGGGGGCTACAAGCTCAAGGCCGCCTACTTTGACTGGGACGGTGATAACGTAGATCGCAGCTTCGACGGTTACAACCTGACGCTGGAGAACCAGCTCAACAAAAACCTGCGCGTCTACGCGGAATGGCTGCAGCGTGACATCGACGACAGCAGCAAAGACGGCGAGAACGATCACATCAGCGTCGGCTTTCGCTACGACTTCGAAGCGGAACTGTAGGGAACGCTTCTATTCTCAGCTCTTCCCGGGTGGCACATTCGCCACCCGGGACGGGCCTTCAGTTTTGTTCTTGTCTTTGACCTGACTGGTCCCGGCGAAATGCCGGCAGTTCAGTCAAACGGATTCCACCAGCGTTTTTTCTTGTCCTTGCGGGCCGGTTCCGGTCGGTCGGTGTGGGGGTCTGCTTCAACTGCCCGGGACAGGGTCTTGAGGGCTGCGGCAATCTGGCTGGCCGTGTGCCCGTTCCGGATCGCGATGCGGGTTGTTTTGCTGCGTGTCTGCCAGTTGAAATGCGGTTTGAGTTTCTGCTGGTATTTTCTCGGGTACTCGGCGAAGTCCTGCTGCGGGAAGCGCTGGATCCTACCCTCGATGGTGACCGTGGCCTTGCCGAACAGTCCGTATTCGCGGCCGTACTTGCCGACTCCTAGGCCCGCACGCATGATGCGGTAGTCGACCTCGGGGCAAAGCTTGAGATGCTGGGGAAAGTCCGGGTCCTCCCGCACCTCCAGGCAGGCCTGCTTGGTGTACTGGACCGAATCCTCGTCCACCATCAGCCCGATCACGTCCGCCCCGGACACCAGCGTCTCGATCGCGGCGCGCTCCTGGTCCGTGAAGCCGCTGAGATCCATGTCGGTCTCCTGCACATGTGCATCCTGGCCGCGCCCGCGCCTAATCTCGCGCCGGGGCGCGCGCTCGATGACGACCGCCGGCGGCTCGTACGGGGTGTATTCGGGGATGTCGGAGGTGTCGACCGAACAGATCTTGGTGATCTGTTCCTGGGTGAAACCCCGGTCTAGGTAGAACTGCACATCTTCCGGATCGCAGGCGGCGAAGCCATCGGCTGCCAGCGCAAGCCACAGGCCAACGGGCCAAAAGATTCGTTGCATCCGCATCAGTGAGTCGTGCTAAAGGGGAGCCAGTATGATTGCTGCGCCATGGTAATCAATGCGCACAGAACAAGCAAATCAGTGGCGTGTGAGGTAATGGGTGGAAAAAAACAGGTGCCCGAAGCCGGGCACCTGTCGTGTGCTTCCCCGCTACGTCCCTGGCTGAAAAGCACCAAAACTGCAGTGGACTTAGGTGTCCAGACCACTGCATAGAAACTCTTCTGTGTGGATACCTGCTGGCGGACTCTCCTCTTGATCCGGCAGGCTGAGCTTCCCTCCCCCTTGGCAATTTCAGGCCTGTTCGTGGATGCAAAGTCGGCGTTCCCTGCCGACTCTACATCACCAGTCGATGCAACGGAGGTCGCATCGGGAATACACACTGCCTTGTATTTTAAGCAAAGTCAAGCACTATATGTAGTATTTTAATGCAAATTCCTAGTTTGGTGCCCTAACCTCCCTTTCCAGCCTGTTACCACTCCCCTGGATCGCCCGCCTGTGCGAGGGTTACATACACGTTATCGCAGGCTCACCAGCACCTCGTTTCGGCGAAGCGCAGGGAGCGTCCAGGGCGGATTGTAGCCTGCGATCTGCCAGTCGCCGGCATGTTCGAGACCGCGGGCTTCAAGCCATTCTGCCAGTTCCTTTCGGGAGACCTCCGCCGACCTGTCATTGAGACGTCCACGAAACACGATGCAGGCGATGCGGTGTGCATCGATGTCGGTGATGATGATTCGTTCATCCTGCGGTTGCGGGGCACTGGCCTTGGTGTACCCCTGCGGCAGCACGAAGGCGATGCTCCAGGCATCAATGCCGTCACCCGCCAGGGTGCTCGCTTCTCCGGGTCCGGCTTGCGGTACGATGAGTACCGGTGCGGTCATCTCGATGGCTTCCGATTGGGGTGTGATCAGCACCGGGGCCGTCATGTTGATGTCGGCCGTGGTTCGATTGTCCCCGGCGATGTACCCGAACAGGCGGCGAAAGCCCGTACGGGTAGCCTCCCGGTAGGTAGCGGTGACGGTGGTTCGGGCAATGGTGTAGCCCTCGTATTCACGAACTTCAATGGGCCCGTCCTTGAGGGTGACGCGAAAGGCGGGTTCTTCTGCCGCCTTGCCTCCCAGCAGGGTGCAGGCGGACACGATGAACGGCAGTGTGATGACTAAAAGGATGGAGTACCGGTACTTCATATATACCTCCTTGCACGGGACCAAGCCGAAGGTAGCATGGATCGAAACGTCAGCAGGTACTTCCACATTCCAGTGTGTCAGAGATTGAATGCAGGCTCCATGAGTTGCTGCTCGCCCCGGCTGATTCCAATGGAGCTTGCGACGGATTTCCAGTGTGAGACACTGGCCACCACCTCTTCCATGATCCTGTCGGCCTGTCGCCGGTCCAACTGAAAGAAGTCAATGATTTGCAGTGCGAGGTCATAATCCAAACGGTTATCGTTATCCGTAATGTTCAACTGTAAGCCATGGGCAGGCATGACCGGGTTGACATCATATGCCGGAGACAACAGCCAGCCCCTTTCACTTAAAATGAACCCATGGTTTCGCAGGTGGTCATCGGCATTCGACAGGGCGATATTAAACACGATCCGTCGCCACAGCTGGGAAAGATCTTCTTTCGTATTTGCCCCATGCTCGGTTAGAAACTGTGCCAGTTCCAAGTAGCTGGCTCCATCATCACCATCATCGTGGCCAAGCTGGGTCATGGCAGAGGTGAAGTGCAGGTGACTTCGTGGGGTACGGTCAAACCGCCTGGTCAGGAACGTGTGGTGATGAGTGCCGAATCGGGCGAGTTTGCAAGGTGACATCACGATGCCGGCGCTCTGGGCCAGTCGAAAAGCAAGAAACTCCCAGGCAGCAATATCGTACTCGTCATGAAGGCTTGGGAACTTGGCAATCCACAGGTTGCCTTGCTCATCGACTACGCCAGCCTTCGGTCTTGCACCACCCAATGATGCGCCCGGGGACATCAGCAGATTCAGCCATTCCTGATATTGCGGATCTTCGTTGTCCGCGTGTTCTTCGATATGAAGCGCGGCGTATTCGAGGTCTCTCAACAAGGCTAATGGAGGCGCCGACGTATGTTCATCATCGTCTAGGAAAGGGCCATCTGGCTCTCGCTTGAATCGCAAGGCACCCGCACGCTGAGCATCGTTCACCCCGAGCAGGTAGTCCATTTCATTGAGGAATCTCGGGTTGCGGTCTTGCTGGCGGGCAAACAAGGCCTCGCGGCGTTTCATCAGGAACCGGCCCCAGCGGTCCGGGCAGGAATCCAGGAATACCCTGAAATTCCTGTTCTCTTCAGCGTGTTGCTCTCCGGCATACAGATTCAGCTCCGGATCGATCTGTTGAGCATGGGGAGACTGCAGCCAGTCGGGGTCGTAGCGGAAACTGAAATGCTCTGTCTGGCGAACGGTGGAAGACCGAAGCGTTCCCAAGAGCACGGGTTCTGCAAACTTTTCCCAGTCTGCGAAAACGTAGACCTGAATCGCCATCTAGGCTTCTCTTTTCTTGCCTATCAGTTTGATGTCCTGGACCTTGCGCCCCAGTACATCATCATGTGCAACGTTGGCTATATCACCTGCCAGTCCGAGCACACCCAGCACGGCCACGTAATGACCCATGGAGACACTGGGGTCTCCCTGTTCAATCTTCCTGATGGTCAGACGGCTCAGGCCGGTACGCTGCGAGATCAATACCTGGGTATAGCTTCTGCGCTTGCGAGCGAGCTTGATGTTCTCTCCAAGTTGCTCAAGCACACGCAGGTTCTTGGGGAAAACCACGGCGCTTCGCCTTTTAACAGATGGACTCGTACCCATGGGGGTTTTCTTTGCTTTTTAAAATGGTAAATATAGTGTTCACTATAGCACATTGAAATTTTATTATGTACACTATAATTATCATTTTATGGATAAATGATAATTGTTAGTGCCATCATGTATTTTGGATTGACTTGACCAAATGAATATTAGAGAGGCAACAGAAAAAGACTTCGATGAAATCTGGCCAATCTTTCATGAGGTCGTATCTGCGGGCGATACGTTTTGCTATCCACGAGACACCTCCAAAGAAAAGGCGTTGAAGTTATGGATTCACGCGCCGAGAAAAACGTTTGTGATCGAAGACAACCACAAAGTTCTCGGCACCTACTACATCAAAACCAACCAGGGGGGTCCTGGCGATCACGTCTGCAACTGCGGATACATGGTGTCCTCTGAAGCGAGAGGTCAAGGCCTCGCGACCGCCATGTGTGAGCACTCGCAGAAAGTTGCCGTGGAACTGGGCTACAAGGCGATGCAATTCAACTTCGTTGCATCTACGAACGAAAGTGCTGTTCGATTGTGGGGCAAGCTTGGATTTGAAGCAGTTGGGAGATTGCCCAAGGCATTCAATCATCCAAGTAAAGGATATGTGGATGCCATTGTGATGTTTAAATGGCTTGATTGACCGTGCAGAAACCCTGGGTAAACGGGAATACCTGAAATGTCCTCAGACCACCATGCCCTTGAACACCACGACCCCGCAGATGGTGGCATCCGAATCGACCTCGATGATGCGCTCCGGCCAGGCAGGGTTCAGTGCCCGCAGGTACTGGCGTTCGCCCTCGACGACCAGTTGCTTGAAGGTCGTCTCGTTGGTGGAGTTGAGCATCACGACCACGTACTTGCCGTGGCTTGCCACCACCTCGGGGTCAACAAAGACGAGATCCCCCTCGCGGAAGTCGGGCTCCATGCTGACGCCGCTGACCCGTAGCACGAAGGTGCGGCTCGAACAGCGCACCGGGCAGGGCAGCAACTCGGTGTCGTAGTCCGGCACGAACTCCTGGCACGTCTCGCGCCAGGCGCCGGCCTGCACCCAGGAGATCAGCGGGCACAGGGTGTGGATGCCGCCCTCGCCGTGAAAGCGTGCACCGCTGTCGGATTCGCGGCTCACCGGCTCGTGG
>CAZTNC010000008.1:0-157727 GCA_964614915.1 uncultured Thiotrichales bacterium | reverse complement strand
TCATCGGGGCGGGCTCGGGAGGGCTGGTCGCAGCGCTCATTGCCGCGACCGTCAAGGCCAGGGTCACGCTGGTCGAGAAAAACAAAATGGGGGGAGACTGCCTGAACACCGGCTGTGTACCTTCCAAGGCGCTCATACGTTCGGCAAAGTTCATCGCCCAGGCGAAACGGGCACAGCAGTACGGCTGTGAGCCGGTACAGGTGGAATTTGACTTCAAGAAGATCATGCAGCGGGTACGGCGCGTCATCCAGACGGTGGAGCCTCATGATTCCGTGGAGCGCTATACGAAACTGGGAGTCGAGTGCATACAGGGCGAGGCGGAACTGAAGGACCCGTGGACGGTTACCGTGAACGGAACGACGCTGACGAGCAAGAGTATCGTGCTGGCGACCGGCGCCAGTCCCCTGGTTCCGGACCTGCCGGGCTTGGCGGAGGCGGGCTACCATACCTCGGACACCATCTGGGACATCGATGTCCTTCCAGAGCGCATGGTCATCCTGGGAGGGGGTCCGATCGGGTGTGAGCTGGCGCAGTGCTTTGCGCGGCTGGGCTCCAAAGTGACCCAGGTACAGCGCAGGTCCAGGATCCTGCCGCGTGAAGATCCGGAAATTGCGGCCATGGTCACGGAAAGTTTCCAGCGCGACGGTGTGCAGATACTGACCGAACACGCCGCACAGGAGGTTGTGCAGGAACCGGATACCAGGGTGCTGATTTGCAGCCACAAGGGCGAGGAGGTCCGTATTCCGTTCGATACCATTCTGGTTGCCGTAGGGCGCAAGGTGACCTCCCACCATACCTGGGACAAGCACCTGCAGATCGAGGTGCAGAAGAACGGGCAGCCTGAACTGAATGAATTTCTGCAAACCAGTTACCCGAACATCTATGCCTGTGGAGATCTAGCGGGCCCTTACCAATTCACGCACACGGCTTCCCACCAGGCCTGGTATGCCAGTGTCAATGCGCTGTTTGGACGCTTCAGGAAATTCCGTGTGGACTACTCGGTCATCCCCTGGTGCACGTTCACTGAACCCGAAGTGGCACGAGTCGGTCTGAATGAACAGGAGGCACGTCGTCAGGGGATCGAACACGAGGTGGCATGCTACGATATCTCTGATCTGGATCGTGCCATTGCCGATGAAGAGGCGCATGGGGTGGTCAAGGTGCTGACGGTTCCGGGCAAGGACCGGATACTGGGCGTTACCATCGTCGGCGAGCATGCCGGCGACCTGATCGCTGAGTATGTCTCGGCCATGAAGCACAAGCTGGGCCTGAACAAGATTCTCGGCACGATCCATATCTACCCGACCCTGGCCGAGGCAAACAAGTATGCTGCCGGTGCCTGGAAGAAGGCTCATGCCCCCGAGAAAGTGCTGAGCTGGGTAAAGAGGTATCATGCCTTTGAACGCGGCTGATGCTACTCTGATTTGGGAGCACCCTGGATATGCATGAAACCCTGCACCTGCTGAAACAGTCCGACTTCCCCGAAATCCATCGGGCCCGGCTTGAGACCCTGCAGATCAACCTGGGCTACCGCTGTAACCAGAGCTGTGTGCATTGCCATGTCAATGCCGGCCCGAACCGCACGGAGATGATGTCTTCGGATACGATCGACACCGTACTGGACTATCTGCAGGCGCGTGGCGTCCAGGTGCTGGATATCACCGGCGGAGCCCCGGAACTGCACCCGCAATTCAGAAGTCTGGTCGAACAGGCCCACGGTCAGGTCGAGCGTGTTATCGATCGCTGCAACCTGACGATACTTGAGGAACCCGGGCAGGAATCACTTGCAGAATTTTTGGCAGAGCACCGTGTCGAGATCGTGGCATCCCTGCCATGCTATCTTGAGGAAAATGTCGATCGCCAGCGCGGCAAGGGAGTGTTCCAGAAGAGCATACGGGCATTGCAACGGCTGAATGCGCTCGGCTACGGAACCGACGATGCCCACCTGAGTCTCACGCTGGTCTACAATCCGCAGGGCCCGGATTTGCCACCCTCGCAGGAAGGTCTAGAAAGAGACTATCATGAATTCCTGCTCAAGCACGGTGTCCGGTTCGATCATCTGTTCACCATTACCAACATGCCGATCAAGCGGTTTGGCAGCACGCTGGTGAGCCAGGGAAAATTTGACGAGTACATGCAGTTGCTGAGGGATTCCTATTGTGAAAAAAACCTGCAGGCGGTGATGTGCCGTTCCTTGATCAGCGTGGACTGGCGCGGCTACGTGTATGACTGTGACTTCAACCAGATGCTCGGCTTGCCGCTGCCGTACCACAACCAGGTACGCACGCATTTGTCCGAACTGATGAGTGTCGATCTGGAGGGCAGCAAAATTGCCGTGGCGGATCACTGCTATGGCTGTACTGCTGGGCAGGGGAGCAGTTGTGGCGGTTCGCTGAGCTAGCGACCGTAATGTACCTGCTGTAACCTGCCTCACACACGGATATGAGAATATTGCTTGTACACATTGCCTTGGCCCTCTATGCGGTGACAGGTCATGCACAGGAGATGATGGAACGGCCTCCTGTGTTCGTGGTCACTGAGCCGGCAGTGAAAAAAAGTGTCTCGCCCACGGTCCTGTACAGCGGCACACTCATCAGTCGGGACGATGCCTATCTGGCGGGCGAGGATCCCGGGCACCTGACCTGGGTTGCCGATGTCGGCAGCCGTTTTCAAAAAGGTGAAACGGTAGCGAAACTGGATGACGTCTTCATCCGCCAGCAACTGATCGAAGAGCAATCCATCATCCAGAGCGAAAAAGCCAGGTACGAGTACCACACTCGCCAGGTGGAGCGGTTCAGCAAACTCCTGACAGACAACAACATTGCAATGAGCCAGGTGGATGCGGCCCGTAGGGACCAGTCCGTCGCGCGCAGCAATATCCTCTCTGCCGAAGCCCGCCTGGCGCAGGCTGAAGAGCATTTGCGACGCACGCAAATCATCGCTCCGTTTGATGGCATCGTATCAGAACGTCGCCTGCAGGCCGGTGAATGGGCCGACAAGGGGGAGGCCATCGTACGGCTGGTCAGCAGCGAGAACCTTGAGATTCAAACGCACATCCCATCCAGCGCACTGCCCTTTGTGACGGTCGGCATGCCTTTGACCTACAGCCACGGAAAATTCAATGGTACGGGTCGGGTGCGCACCCTGGTGCCGATCGGTGGAGACTTGTCCCGGCTGTATGAATTGCGTATTTCCATCTCGGATGCGTCCCTGAGTGCGGGTACCCTGCTGCGCGTTGCAATCCCAACGGCACACCCCAGGGAAGTGGTGCTGGTGCCGCGCGATGCACTGGTGCTGCGCAGGGAGGGGGTGTATGTGTTTCGCGTGAATGATCAATCGGTGGCAGAGAGAGTTGCCGTGCAAACCGGGATCGCCGAGTCGGACAGCATTGAAGTGATTGGTGGAATCCGGGAAAGTGACCGGGTCATCACACGCGGCGGCGAGAACCTCCAGCCCGGGATGGTAGTCAAGGTGCGACCGCTACTGGCGGACCCATGAACCCGATCAAACTTGCACTGGATAACCCCACTGCAACCCTGGTTGGCTGCCTGCTGGTTATCCTGTTTGGGTCGGTGACCCTGACCCAACTTCCCATCCAGTTGACACCCGCTGTAGAGCAGCCCGAGATCGTGATTACGACCAACTGGCGGGCGGCAGCCCCCGAAGAGGTCGAGTCCGAGATCATCGAACCCCAGGAAAAGCAGCTGCGTGGCCTTTCGGGCATGACGGAACTGCTTTCAGAAGCAAGTACCGGCAGGGGCAAGATCACGCTTTCCTTTGAGGTGGAACATGACCTGAGCCGGGCACTGATTGATGTGATCAACCGGCTGAACCGTGTTCCCAACTATCCCGAAGACGCGGACGAGCCTGTACTCAGTACAGCCGGTGGCCGGGGACGGCCGATTGCTTGGTTCATCATCCGGCCCGACGAGGGCAACCTCCGGCCCATAGAAACCTACCGGGATTTTGTCGAGGACGTCGTACAGACACGTCTTGAGCGCATTACAGGAGTCGCGCTATCCGAGGTCCGTGGCGGGAACGAGCATGAAGTCAGGATTACCGTCGACCCCTACAAGGCGGCAGGACTGGGTATCGATCTGACCAAGGCCGCCGCCCTGGTCAACGGCAATGAGGACATCTCCGGCGGCACCGCAAGCGTCGGCAAACGGCGCTACACGCTGCGTTATGCCGGTTCGCTGGACGTACAGCAGCTCAATGAGCTGATCCTGGAGTGGCGGGATGGCAGGGCCATTGTGTTGCGGGATATCGCCCGGGTTGAATTGGCTACGGTCGACCGCAACAACTTCGTGATTACCAAGGGCGGACAGTCGATCGCCGTCAATGCCTACCGGGAGTCCGGTGTCAACGTGTTGCAGACCATGAGCCGGATCCGGGAAGTGGTCCGGGAGATCGAGCAGGGGCCTCTTAAACGGGCGGGCCTGAATATAGAGCAGGTCTACGACGAGACTCAATATATCAACAGCGCGATCGAGTTGTTGCGTAACAGCCTGAGCTTGGGAGTGCTGTTGGCGATTGCCATTTTATGGTGGTTTCTGAGAAGGCTGCGGCCAACGCTGGTGGTCACTTTAACGATACCCTTGTGCCTGTTTGTGGCGCTGGTAATGATGAACATGACGGGTCGCACCATCAATGTCGTTTCCCTGGCAGGCATGGCATTTGCGGTCGGCATGGTGATGGATGCCGCGATCATCGTGCTGGAGAATATTATGCGCATGCGCGAGCAGGGCATGCCCTCCAAGGAGGCCGCGATTGCAGGGACTTGGCAGGTGTGGCCGGCCTTGTTTGCCTCTGCGGTGACGACGGTCGCTATTTTTCTGCCGATCATTTTCCTGAAGGACCAAAGTGGCCAGCTGTTCTCGGATCTGGCCATCGTGATTTCAGTGGCCACCGTGACATCATTGCTCGTAGCCAGCCTCGTGATTCCTGTGGCTGCCCATGAGTTCACCTCGCACATACAGCTTGCTGACAGACCGGAGTCCTGGCTGGACCGCTCCACCTCGATGATCATGAACCTCACCGGCACACCGAAGATGCGCTGGATCTGGATCCTCGGCCTGATCGGGACAGCGGTCACGATTACCTACCTGGCCTTCCCCAAGCTGAACTATTTGCCGGAAGGCAACCGCAACCTGGTGTTTGGCATCATAATCCCTCCTCCGGGTGTCAATATCGATCACGTCGAGAAGGAAATGGGGGAAGTGATCGCCCAGCGTCTGCAGCCGTATCTCGACGGCACGAGGTCACCGCAAATCAAACATTACTTCTTTGTTGCCCGCCCCGGAGCAATGTTCCTGGGTGCGCGGGCACAAAATCCGCACAAGGATGAAATTGACAAGGTCATGAAGGTCGTGCAAGGCACGATCAGCGGTTTTCCCGACAGCTTTGCCATCGTGCAAAAGGCGTCCTTGTTCAGTGGTGTTGGCGGAAGAACCGCTGTCGATATCAACATCCAGGGAAATGACATCGAAAGCCTGCTGCACGCTGCCCGGATAGGCTTTTTCAAAATCCCCACGGTGTTTCCCGGAATACGGGCCAACCCGAAGCCTGGACTGCAGCTGGCAGAACCCGAACTGCAGATGGCACCCAAGGAGAGCCGCCTAGTCGAGGTCGGCTGGGGGCGCGGGACCATGAGCTTGCTGACACGCTTTTTGGGCCAGGGTCTGTTTGTCGGCGATTATTTCGATGGCGATGAAAAACTGGATGTGGTCGCCAGAGTCCAGCCATGGGATACGCCGGAAGAACTGGCCGCCATCCCGTTGTATACGCCCCAGGGTGGTGTTCTGCCTGTCAGCGAGCTGGTTGAGATCACGCGCACTGCGGGCCCGGACCTCATTCGCCGTCTCGACCGACGACGTACCGTGACCCTGGAATTGCGCCCGCCACCCGGAGTACCCTTGGAAGTGGTGCTCGACAAGATTCACCAGGAAATCATACCGGTCATAGAACGGGAACTCCCAGAAGGTGGGGCTGTTCGCCTGAGCGGGTCCGCCGACAATCTGAAAAAGGCAATTCAGGGCTTTTCAAGCAGCTTTGTGCTGGCTGTGATCATCCTTTACTTGCTGATCAGTGCGCTGTTTCGATCTTTTGTCGACGGGATCCTGGTCATTTTGGTCCTGCCACTTGCCACCGTGGGCGGGGTCCTCATGTTGCAGCTGCTGAGTCTTCCAGCAGACCTGCTGACCATGCTTGGCTTCATCGTTTTGCTGGGCCTGGTCGTCAATAACGCGATCCTGCTGGTCCACCAGGCACGTGCCGCAGAGCGTCGCGGCCTGTCGCGTCCCGACGCGGTACGTGAATCCGTACGGGTGCGCCTGCGGCCCATCTTCATGAGCACGCTGACCAGCATTTTCGGGATGCTGCCCCTGCTGGTCATCCCAGGTTCGGGCTCTGAGCTTTACAAGGGATTCGCCGGGGTCATCGTCGGCGGCATGGCGGTCAGCACCGTGTTCACGCTGATCCTGCTGCCCAGCATCCTGCAGCTTGGCAGGGCCGCATCTCCTGCCGGGCGAGATGCTGAAATCACGCCGGCCTGAGGACACCCCCGTATTCTTGGAACTGCTGCCTGCCTGGCGGTGGTCAACAATCCCCAGAATGTACCGAGGCCGCCAAACGGTGGAGCCCTCCCCAGCACAAAAGCCACCATCCACGCCGGGACGGAATATGGTTTAGTCCTGATTTGTATCAGGTATGATTGGCTTGTAGGGTGGCCATGTTCGCACGCAATGGCGGGTGTGCCGCAACCGGCCCCGGAACTGAGGTCAGTGCAGTTTCTTACGTTGTTCCTTGATCATGTCATAGGCCTTGCGAATCTCTTGGGTTTTCTCTGTGGCGATATCGATCATCTCTTCGGGCAGGCCCTTGGAAATCAGTTTGTCGGGATGATGCTGGCTCATCAGCCTGCGGTAGGCTCTCTTGATGTCGGCCTCGGAGGCCTGTGGGTCAACGCCGAGAACCCTGTAGGCATTTTCGATCTCCTCGGCCGATACGAAGGTGGAGCGGTTGCCGTGCCGGTCATGATGCTGGCCAAAGGTAATCGATTCCAACTGCTCGAGCCATGCATGCGGATATCCCAGCACGCTGCAGATGTGGCGCAGCACCTGCTCCTCGGCCGGGTCCTTGATGCCGTCCGCGTAAGCGGCTTGCAGTTGAATCTCGATGAACATCTGGATCAGCGTGGTTTTTCGATGACACTCCCTTCGGAACTGCTCGAGGACCTCGTCGAGCATGAATCCGTCCTCCTTGCCCTGATTGAACAGGGCCACGGCAATCTTGCGCTGCGATTTGTTCAACCGCATCTGCGAGATCACCTGTTCGGCCAGCTGGATTTCCTGCGGAGAAACCTGCCCATCCGCCTTGGCAATGTGGCCCATGACAGAAAAGGTTGCGGTAAAGAAGGCGGCTTGGGTCCGTTCCTGGGAACCTGGGTCGAAGCTGAACCCTTCCTGCCTGCTGTCGGAGGATTTGTCCAACTGGTGGCCAAGCATGGCACCAATCATTGCACCGAGCGGCCCGCCCAGCGCAAATCCCAGTCCGCCGCCGGCCAGCTTTCCCCACCAACTCATGGGCTCGCCTGCCACCTGTAATGCATCATCGTGCCGTGCACTCGCCTGCAGCCTGATAGCTGTCCTTATTTCGCACAGGTTCTGAATCCAGCGAACACATCATTGCGGTCAGGACCGTAGTAGTTGCGCCATGTGTTGTGAATCATACGACTGCGGGTTGCCCAACCGCCACCGCGCAGTACTTTGGTCTGACCGAATAACGGCCGGGAATATTCCGTATAGCAGTCCGGTGAGAAGCCCGGGTAGGGCTGGAAAGTTGACTCCGTCCACTCCCACACATTGCCGAGCATCTGACGGCATCCCAGTACACTGTCACCCTCGGGGTGCGCATTGACAGCAACGAGCCCAAATCCCTTGGCATCCAGATTGGCACAGTCCCCGCAGGCTTCATCTCCCCAGGGAAACCGTCTCTTGTAGGGCATACCCGAGGCCCCCTCCGGCTTGCATGCGGCCGCGAATTCCCATTCCTCCTCGCTCGGCAAGCGCCGGCTTGCCCACCTGCAAAACGCCTGGGCTTCATACCAGCTGATATGGATCACGGGATGGGCCAATGCCAGCGCATGCCACTGGTCGAACTGTCTGACATACCAGCTGTGGTCTGAATCCTTTCTCCAGTACACCGGGCATACAAGGTCCCGTTCCTTGCGCCATTGCCAACCCGCATTGCACCAGTATTCCCGCGTGGTATAGCCACGGGCTTCCACAAACTGGGCAAAGTCCTGGTTGCTCACTGCATAGCGGGCAATGCGAAAGGGGGCCACGGTTACCTTATGCGCCCATTTTTCATTGTCAAACGTAAACCCGCCATTTCTTTCCGCGCCCAGCAGGAACGGTCCACCTGCTACTTCGATATCTTCATTTTCAGGAGCATGGCTGCTGTCGGCAGATGCCTGAGGGCACATGTAGGCCGGTGCGGGGTAGGCGAGTGTCTGACGTGTATACGTCAGTGCCTCGCTATGCATGTCTTCATGGAACAGGGCCAGCAGATAAAAATATTTTGCGGAATCTTCCAGCTTGATTTTGTTAAGTTGGGAAACCTCTGCTGACAGTACGTCATCCATGTACTGCAGTGTGTCTTCCATACTGGGTAGCGGCAGGTCCCATCGCGTTTCGTGCGGGATGGAGATGGAGTCAAACAGCCTGTCTGAATCAGGAAGGATTTCCGGCCGTTGACCCAGGTGGCGGAGCACCCAGAATTCGTGAAAATATGCGGTGTGGGCAATTTCCCAGCACAAGGGGTTGGTAGTGGAAAGCCGGGGTCCAAGGAGTTGTTGTGAGTCCAGCCCCTCGATCAGGGCCAGGGTCCTGGAGCGCGTGTCCCGCAAGGCGGCTTCCAGGTTTTCTGCGGTAGCTTCTCTGTAGTGCATCAGCTTTTCGTATGCATCCTGTTCGGATCACGAAATATACCCTGTTATCGATACAATAACGTAATACCATTCCCTATTTATTATGAAAATTGTCCTGATCACCCCGGCATTACCTCGTTCTCGTTCCGGAAACCGCGCCACGGCCACCCGCTGGCAAAACATCCTGACGGAACTGGGACACAGTGTGGATGTGAAAGTTGATTTTGCGGAAGGCCGGTATGATGCCATGGTTGCATTGCATGCGTGGCGCAGTGCAGCCTCCATACGTCGTTTCCATACACGATTTCCCGACCGTCCGCTGATCGTGGCGTTGACCGGCACCGACATCTATAAATTTATCCGGTCTTCACCACAGCCCACCCTGTACTCGATCCGTGCGGCAGACCGACTGGTCACCCTGCACGATCTTGCGGGTTTGGCAATCCCCGCAGAGTACAGAGACAAGGTATCAGTCATCCACCAGTCAGCCAAGCCGGTGGTGCGCAAGCAGGCAAGGAGGAAGAACAGTTTCAATGTCTGTGTGGTCGGGCATTTGCGGGTGGAAAAGGACCCGCTGCGCGCCGCATATGCGGCTCGAAGGTTGCCTGCGCGATCACGCATCCGCATCCGCCAGTACGGCAAGGCCCATACCCCGGTATGGGTAGAACGGGCTGAAAAAGAGATGCGGGGGAACCCCCGATATCGCTGGTTCGGCGAAGTCCCGCACTGGCAGGTGCGCAGGGTGTACGCAAGTGCCGATGTGATGGTGCTCAGTTCCCGAATGGAAGGCGGGGCCAATGTGATTTCAGAAGCCTGCGTTGCGGGTCTTCCGGTTATTGCCTCGGATATCGCCGGCTCGGTGGGACTGCTGGGTGAGGAGTACCCCGGCTATTATGCGACCGGCGATACCCGGGCGCTGCGCGAGCTGCTGCTTCGGGCCGAGGCGGACCGCACCTGGCTGGGGGAATTGCAAACAGCCTGCCAGGGGAAAGCCGGATTGTTTTCCTATGCGCGGGAGAAGAGCCGCTGGAGGGCATTGATGAACCGCGTTGCCTGAAACCGGCATAACGCATCCGATTCCGCGGGTGCTGGTCGGTGGAGCCATGAAAGCCTGTCGGCTCAGTCACTTGCGCACTTATCAAAGTATTTGATTTTTCCCATAATGAGGTTTTAGTTGTGCTTGGGGAAAGCTCCACGTAGCCTAGGCAGTGTGGATGTTTTAGTGTTGTTTTGTTGGCAGGCCTGATAAACAACAGTTCGCAGATCGACTTGGCGTAACTTCACAATCATGTTCCGGTCGCAGGCTACTGCGGAGTTGGAACAACCTGAACGTCACAATGTACGAATCGGTGCGATAAAACATCACCAGTAAACTGGTCTGCCGGAAAAGCCCGCTTCTTGCGGGCTTTTCTTTTGAGCACCGTCAAGCCACTTTTCTGCGGGTCTGGTCGAGGTTGATATGCACGGATTCCAGCATGTCGCTTTGGGGTTGTACCTGTCCCACGATGCAGGCATGTCGGTAGCCTAGGTCGTGCAATTCCGCGATGCAGGCATCGGCATGTCTGCCAGGTAGGGTGGCGAGCAAGCCCCCGGAAGTTTGTGGGTCAAACAGCAACGGGTAGCACAGATGCTGAGTAGCTGCTTGGGGGTTTTTGACTGCGCGGCGCAGGCGTACGTTGGAAGGCTGCAGGGAACTGAATATCCCCATCTCGATAGTTTCGGTAGCGCCATCGAGAACTGGCAGCATGTTCAAGTCAATCGTGATGTCCAGCTGGGCCGCACGCACCATCTCCAGCAAATGGCCCAGCACGCCAAAGCCCGTGATGTCGGTGCACGCATGCACGTCATACTTGTACAGGCATTGCGCAGCCATGTAATTTGAAACAAGCATGGAATCTATGGCATCCACGATCCAGCGCCCCCTGGCCTTACCCCGCATCTCTGCCGCAAACAAGGTGCCCGTGCCAACGGGCTTGGTAATGATGATGACATCGTCAACCTGCATCCCCCCTTTGGCAAGCAGTCTTTCTTTTTCGATCAGCCCGGTAACACTGAGCCCAAAGGCGAGTTCGGCTCCCTCGCTGGAGTGCCCCCCAACCAGCGCCGCCTTATGCTGATCCAGAACCCGCACCGCACCATCCATGATTTGCAGAAGCTGTTGCTCAACCACGTTCTCTTTTCCGTACGGAATGGTTGCAATGGCCATAGCTGCCTGTGCCTCTGCTCCCATCGCAAACACATCGCTCAGGCTGTGGTTAGCGGTGACCTGTCCAAACACAAACGGGTCATCGATAAATGCCCGGAAATAATCGACTGACTGGACCTGTACTTTGCCGGGGGGTACAGTCACCGCCGCGGCATCGTCTGGTGCGTCCAGTCCAAGCAGCACGTCCTCACGAAGATGGGGCGACAGCTGGTTGATGACGCGACTCAGCACATTGCTGCCAATTTTTGCACCGCATCCGCCACAACGCATGGCAATGGCAGAGATTTCCTCAAGTGTATCGCGGCTTGCCAGTCTGCTGTCCACGAGGTTGTCATGCTTTTCTTGCATTTCAGGGAGACGGTTGTACTTGTGCATGAATCTCCTGTCGATCAGATCCTTGAGCTTCCAGACCCAGGCCCCCTCAGTGGCAAGCGCTCCACGAGAGGCGACTGCATACTTGTTTCCGGTACTGACCAGACTCAGGAAGCTGATTTGCGGCACATGTTCTTTCAGGCGTCTGCTTTCCAGTGCGCGCCTCAGATTCTTGTACAGCGGCTTCCCCTGTCGAACTGCAAACACACCGGACTTGGGCCGCGGATAATCGGTTACTGCGGCGATGTCACCCGCTGCAAAAACGTCGCTGTGGGACACTGACTGCAGGGAACTGTTCACCTGGATGAACCCCCGCTCATCTACGGCAAGTCCGGATTCCCTGTACCAGGTTGGCGCTGATGCATGGGTTGCCCATATTGTCGCATCCGCGTGCAAGGAAGTACCTGAATCCAGCTGCAGGGTCTGGGCGTCAACCTCCATGACCATGCATGCCTTGTGTATCGTAATCTGACGCTCAGTCAGGATGCGCATGAAGCGGCGCCGTACGGAGGGGTTATGTGTAGGCAATACGGTGCCGTTGCTGCAGATGAGGTGGAAACAGAGCTTGTCCACAGGCAGGCCTTGCCGGTGCAGTAATTTGTGCAGGTGATACTGCGTGGACAGGGCAACCTCGACACCGCCAGCACCTGCGCCTACCACGGCGATCTGGTAATTGCCCTTGCGTGCGAGCACTTCACCCATGATGGCGTCCCAGCCCCGTAAAAACTTGTGGATGGGCTTGACTCCCAGCGTGTGTTCTCTTGAGCCGGGAACCTCTGTGAAGGAAGGTGTTGATCCCGTGTTAATGGACAACACATCGTAATGTACGGGAGGCCGGTCGCCGCACAGAACATACCTGTTTTCCAGGTCAAGGGCGCTGGCATGCACATGGAACAGGCGTGCACCGGCAAACCGGGCTAGAGGCTGCAAATCGATATGGCTTTCATCAAAACTGTAATGACCTGCAATGTAGCCCGGCAACATCCCGGAATAGGGGGTGTGTACGTCGCGGCTGATCAGGGTGATCTGTAAGCCCGCAATAGGTTTCATGCCGAATCTTTTAAGCACGGCCACGTGGCTGTGGCCTCCCCCGATCAACACCAGATCCTTGATTACCGTACTGTTTTTCGGCTTCTGCAAAGCTTATCCTGCCTGGATTAACTCAGATGGGCACGAAAGCCCAGCGGCCGATCCGGTTCATACCGTTACAGCCTTTTCAGGAAGTGTCTCCTGGAAGTATTTCTCCAGGAATTCATCAAAAGATACCGTGTCGGAAGCCTCGATCTCGAGCTGTTTCTCCACGGACTGCTGTACAGCATCAGTGAAAAACTCCGTGTCTTGCGGACTCAAGGCATGCTCGCACATGCGGGCTTGATGTATTTTGGAATGACGGCTTGCCATTTCGAAAAATCCCTCCTCGGTGGCGCGCATCTCATGCAGGATTCTTGCAGAAGGTGTCAATGCAGCCTTTTTCATGGCTGCAGCTTGCTGCCGTAATGCTGCACTGTAGCCATCACAGGAGTTTGCCTCATCCAGTATTTCGCAGATGGCCTGCATTTCATGCAGGATTTCTTGTCCCCACTCCTGTAGTGAAACCTGCTTTCGGCCTTGCGTTAACTTGAGTGCCGGGTCTCGTCCATAGTGCGCTGTGTTGATTTCATTGCTGTCAATCGCCTGCCGTTCCGCTGCATTGATACGCGGGCTTTCCTGCAATAGGCAAAAAATCATGAAGGCTTCCAGAAAATGAAGCTGATCACAATTGATACCCAGCGGTTCGAATATATCGAGGTCCAGGGAGCGTAACTCGACGTATTGGACACCACGCTGCCGAAGGGCATGGACAGGCTTTTCATTGTTCAAAGAGGGCTGCTTGGGTCGTACCGTGCTGTAGTACTCATTCTCAATCTGCAAAAAGTTGGTGTTGAGTTGCCGGTATTCGCCCGCCGTCTTGACACCAATCTTTTCATATTTTGGACATGATGTTTCAATCGCATGGGTCAGGCACTGGATATACGAATCCAGACTGTCGTAGCAAGCCTTGATTCCAATCTCACTTTCCAGTTTGTTGTTGTATCCGATGTCTCCCATGCGAAGTGATGTCGCGTGAGGCAGATAGTATGTAGTCGCGTCAAACTGCTGTAGTGCACCGGGTTGTCCGTCTACAAAGGATTTGCAGATTGCGGGTGATGCACCAAACAGGTAGTAAATCAACCAGCCGTAACGTTGCAGATTCCGGGTCAAGGCAAAATACCGGTCGTCAATGAAATCCCGTTGCTGAGCATTGCGGGAAAAGAAATCGCTGTAATACGGCCAGAACGGGTCCGGCAGTGAATAATTGAAATGGATGCCTGCGATTACCTGCATCATCTTGCCGTAACGATGGCCGAGACCGCGGCGGTACACTGTCTTCATCATGCCTAGGTTTGACGGGCCGTAATTCGCAATTGGAATGCTCGCCTCGCCATCGATTACGCATGGCATGCTCGCACCCCATAAAGACTCGTGCCTGAGCTGGCCATAGACAAACTGATGAATTTTTTCCAAAAATCCCAGGGTCGCAGCAATTCCCTGTATGGGCGGCGTAATCAGTTCCAGCAGGGCTTCCGAGTAGTCGGTCGTGATATAGGGGTTGGTAAGTGCGGAGCCCAGTGAAGATGGATGCGGTTGTTGGGAAATTTTCCCGTCACTGTCCACCCGTAAAGATTCCTTTTCCAGGCCGATCTTGCCACCAGACAATAAGTGTTGTTGCCTGTCCTGAGTGATCCTGCTGAGGTGGCTGTGTAGCTGGTCGTACATTGATACGGGGAGGCTGATGATTTTCTGTTGCCTGCGCAGTATCAATCCAGCCTTTGGATTTATCTGTTCACGGGCATTTTACACGCTTTATTTTCAAATGCTTCTTCAATGAAATTGCGTTTTCACTATTTTGAAAGACTGTTTGCAGGAAAGGAAATCCCCGTGACCGTGATGCTGGCTGTATCCCCTGTATATCGAAGTCTGTGGGTCGCAGGCTCTGGTTTCTTCTGCGGGTGGTCCTGAGTTAATGCCTCGGGATCAGGCTAGTTCCTGATGCAGGTGATCCCAGTCAAATGCTTGGCCCGGGTCGGTTTTCCGGTCCGGCGCAATTTCGGAATGACCCACAATTCTTTGTCTGCTGCTCAATGACGGGTAGGCAATTCTCAGCGCATCGATCAATGTAGCCAGAACCTGGTACTGAGCGTTGTCATAGGGCAGGGTATCGGTGCCTTCCAACTCGATGCCAATGCTGAAATCGTTGCAATTCTTGCGTCCTTCGTAGCTCGAGATGCCTGCATGCCAGGCGCGGCGGTGAAAGGGCACAAACTGCACGATGCCCCCGTCGCGTCGTACCAGCACATGCGCGGATACCCTGTGTTCAGCAATTGAGGCGAAATCGGGGTGTGCGTCCGGATCGAGTTGGTTGGTAAAAAGCTGCTCGATGCCAGGGCCTCCGAACTCGCCGGGAGGCAGGCTGATGTTGTGGAGGACGATCAAGGAAGGCTGGCAGCCCTCCGGGCGTTCATCGGCATTCGGCGAAGGGACATAATGCACGCCGGTAATCAGGTGGCTGGCCGGGTCAACACGCATGAGTAGCAGTATGCGGGATACGTGGCCCACAAAAAAGGCCCCGCAGTACGGGGCCTTTAAAGCAGGGAAAAGCTGAGTGGTCGATTACATCATGCCACCCATACCACCCATGCCAGCCATGTCCGTGGCGCCCGGGTGGTCATGTGCTTCTTGGCTTGGTTTTTCAGCTACCATGGCCTGTGTCGTGATCATCAGACCGGCTATGGAAGCCGCATTTTGCAGTGCAGTACGTGCTACCTTGGTGGGATCCAGTATGCCCATTTTGATCATGTCTCCGAACTCACCGGTTGCGGCGTTGTAGCCGAAGTTGCCCTCTCCCTCATCGACCTTGGCCAGGATGACGGAGGCTTCTTCTCCGGAGTTGGTGACGATCTGGCGCAAAGGCTCTTCCATTGCCCGGCGGGCAATTGCAATGCCCATATCCTGGTCGTGGTTGTCGCCTTTCAGGTCATCCAAGACCTTATATGCACGCAGCAATGCCACACCGCCGCCTGGAACAACACCTTCTTCAACCGCGGCACGCGTTGCATGCAGGGCATCTTCCACACGGGCTTTCTTTTCTTTCATCTCCACTTCGGTTGCAGCACCGACCTTGATCACCGCAACACCGCCTGCAAGCTTTGCCATGCGCTCCTGCAGTTTTTCCTTGTCGTAATCGGAGGTCGCTTCCTCGATCTGGGCCTTGATCTGGTCAATGCGCGCCTTGATGTCGTTTGCCTGTCCCGCACCGTCCACGATCGTGGTGTTTTCTTTCGTAACCATGATGCGCTTGGCGTTGCCGAGATCATCCAGACTGGTTTTTTCCAGCGAGAGCCCAACCTCCTCGGAGATCACAGTGCCGCCGGTCAATACAGCAATGTCCTGCAGCATGGCTTTGCGCCGGTCACCGAAACCGGGTGCCTTGGCCGCGCAGACTTTCACGATGCCACGAATGGTGTTGACAACCAGGGTCGCCAGGGCTTCGCCCTCCACATCTTCCGCAATGATCATCAGGGGTTTGCCCGCTTTGGCAACCCCTTCGAGCAAGGGGAGCAAGTCACGGATATTGGATACTTTCTTGTCATGCAGCAGCACATAGGCGTCTTCCAAGTCTGCACTCATGCTGTCCTGGTTGTTGACAAAATAGGGTGACAGATAACCGCGGTCAAACTGCATGCCTTCAACCACTTCCAGTTCATTTTCCAGGGCATTGCCTTCCTCGACCGTGATGACGCCCTCTTTTCCTACCTTGTCCATGGAATCGGCAATGATATCGCCAATGGAGGAGTCTGCATTGGCAGAGATGCTGCCCACCTGGGCAATGGCCTTGGAATCTTCACAGGGCTTGGAGAGGTCCTGCAGGCTGGAAACTGCAGCACTTACCGCCTTGTCCAGACCACGCTTGAGATCCATCGGATTCATGCCTGCGGCGACCGCCTTCATACCTTCACGTACGATGGCCTGGGCCAGCAGTGTAGCGGTGGTCGTGCCGTCACCGGCTACGTCGGAAGTTTGCGAGGCAACCTCTTTTACCATTTGTGCACCCATGTTCTCGAACTTGTCTTCCAGTTCAATTTCCTTGGCAACGGACACGCCGTCTTTGGTCACCGTGGGAGCGCCAAAAGATTTATCCAAAACGACATTGCGTCCTTTGGGGCCCAGCGTTGCCTTTACAGCGTTGGCCAAGACATTGACGCCTTGCGCCATACGCTGTCTGGCATCTTCGTCAAAACGTACTTCTTTCGAACTCATGATTATTCCTTCCTAAAATGCGTTAAAACTTCTTGATTGAGAGAAACTAGCCTTCGATCACTGCCATGACATCGTCTTCGCGCATCACAAGCAATTCTTCGCCTTCGACCTTCACTTCGGTGCCGGAATATTTTCCGAACAGGATTTTGTCGCCAGCTTTCAGATCCAGCGGACGAACTTCTCCGCTTTCCGTAATCTTGCCATTCCCCACGGCAACCACTTCGCCCTTGATCGGTTTTTCTGTAGCTGAATCCGGGATCACGATCCCTCCGGGACTCGTACGCTCTTCTTCCATACGCTTGACGACCACGCGGTCATGCAACGGACGTAACTTCATCAGGATTGCCTCCTTAAAAATATCGACTGAATCGGATGTTGATAACGTGTTTTGCTTTATCTACGGAGGCTGTAAGTATTAGCACTCCTCACAAAAGAGTGCTAATAATACGCACGAAGCAAGTGAAGTCAAGCGGTTTTTCCGCTGTAAATGATCCCGGAAATCAGTTGTCCCGATGGGTGGCTTCACCTTCATAGATGCTTCCGGGTCCACTGTGCAGGGTGTTCGGATAGATTCGGACATAACGTGCCATGGACCACGAAATCAGAGCCCGGCGGGTCAAGGGTACCAGGCAGACAAACCCGACAAAGTCGGTAAAAAAACCTGGGGTGAGCAGCAAGGCCCCACCTAGGAGTAATGCCACACCCTCAAGGATCTCGGTGGCAGGATAACGGCCCTCAGACAGGGATCGTTGGAACCGGAGATACGTCTGCAGCCCCTGGGCACGCAACAGGGCCACGCCCAGTACGGCGGTCAGCACCACGAGCCCAATGGTTGGCAGTGCACCGATCAGGCTGCCGACCTGGATCAGCAGGTAGATCTCGATGATCGGTATGATTACAAATGCGGCAAACAGAACCGGAAAAGGCCGTACATGGATTCGTGACATTGACTTCTCCTTTGCAGATTAAGCTGACTGGACCTGTTTTCGTTTACCATACCTGACCCATGGTGATTTGGGTCTTTGCTGAAATCATACGCGCGGATCACGTGACTTGAATTGAATTCCTGAAATGATTGTACGTAAATTCCGCACACACTGAGACCTGTGGGCCTGATTTGGCGGCTGGACAGGTTGCATCAGGCGATTGTTCTGGGTGTCAGATTCATGTTTCGAAGGCAACGGTGGCGCGAAAAAACCAGTCCCGCAGCCCTTTGTGACTACATCACCGCGGCCCTGTGGAATATGCCGGTAACGCAATGTCATGTTAACCTTTGCCTGGAAATTGAGATGGAGAAATAGATGCGCACACCACTCTGTCGTTCGATCCATGTTGTCCTGACCCTTGTGTCCGTTGTCAGCATGTTCATCATGAACCCCGTCGCTTTGGCGGACGAAAGTGCTGTGGAAAATGGCAAGAAAGTAGCATTTGACCGGAAGGCGGGAAACTGCCTGTCTTGTCACTTGATCGAGGGCGGCGAAGCCCCCGGAGATCTCGGACCACCCTTGGTAGCGATGAAAGCCCGTTTCCCGGACAGGCAAAGGCTTCGAGACATTATTTGGGACATCACCATATCTCGCCCAGAGGCTCTGATGCCGCCATTTGGACGGCACAAGATTATCAGCGAAGAAGACATCGATGACATTGTCGAGTATATGTACACCCTGTAACTAGATACATTGCATTTTTAGATTTTATGAGGTCGAAACTATGAGCCTTACACGAAGAACAATGATCAAGAATACGGTTATTGCCGGTTTGGCAACCATGGTTGGAGTACCCAAACTTTTGTTCGCCGCCTGGCCCGAGAATGCCTTCAAGGCAAAGTCCATGGAGGAGGCCCTGACTGCACTGCTGGGCACCACCGAATCAAAACAAGGCGATATCGTAATCAAGGCGCCCGAAATCGCCGAGAATGGCGCCGTGGTGCCTATCTCGGTCACCAGCAATATCGAAAATACGGAGTCCATTTCCATCGTCGTGCCGCATAACCCTCAGCCGTTGGTTGCAAGTTTTGACCTGAAGGGCAGTGAGCCGTTTGTGTCGGTACGCATCAAGATGGCAAAAACATCTGACATTGTGGCTTTGGTGAAATCAGGCGACCAGTTGTTCAGGACCGCGAAGGAAGTCAAGGTGACTATTGGTGGATGTGGCGGCTAACCCATAGACAGAAGGTAAGTTGATATGGCAGAGACCATCAAGATTCGTGCCAAGAGTACCGACGGCATTGTCACGGTAAAAGTGCTTGTTACGCACCCCATGGAAACCGGGGCACGCAAGGACAGCAGGACCAACAAACTTGTCCCGGCCCATTTCATAAAAGAAATCAAAGCCGAGGCTCACGGCAAAGTAGTTTTCCATGCAAACACCGGCGCGGGCGTGGCGAGAAACCCGTACTTCGCATTCAAATTCAAGGGCGCGAGTTCGGGAGACACTATCAAGATCAGTTGGGTTGACAATCGAGGCAACGTGGATTCAAGAGAGGCCGTAATCAAGTGATGGTCACCAGCCGTTGTCGCGGGAGAGGGAAAATGAAAAATGTATTGATTGCCACTGTCCTGGTACTGGCAGGTTCGTTGTTCGTGCAAGCACTGTCAGCAAGTCCCGAGGACGATGTGAGGTTGTATCAGGACTACTTCAAGAAACGCTTTCCAAGTATCGATTTTCAAGAATTTGCAAATGGCGTGTATGCAATCAGTGCACAGCAGCGTGAAAACTGGGAGGCGATCGAAGAATTTCCACCTTATGAGCCGTTTGTCGAGCGCGGAGAATCCATGTGGAATGCTAAGTTTTCAAACGGAAGATCCTACGCGGACTGCTTTCCGAACGGACCGGGCTCTCAGCACTTGTATCCGCAATGGAGCAAAGAGCAAGGAAAGGTCATCACTCTAGCGCTTGCGATCAATCAATGCAGAGAGGCTAATGGTGAGCAGCCCTTGAAATACATGACGGGGCCTATCAATGACATCTTGGCGTACATGGCCTTCGAAAGCCGTGGACAGTTGACCAATGTGGTAGTGCCCGCAGATGATCCGCGTGCACGGGAAGCTTATGAGAAAGGCAAGGAGTTCTACTTCACGCGCAGAGGGCAACTGAATTTTTCCTGTAATCAGTGCCACTTTAGTAACTCCGGCATGAATCTGCGTTCTGATGTATTGAGTCCGGCTGTAGGACAAACTACGGGCTGGCCGGTGTACCGTTCCGGATGGGGGACCCTCGGAACATTGCACCGTCGCTACAGTGGTTGTCTTAGGATGGTCCGGGCCAAACCCTTTGCCGCGCAAGGTGAGGAGTTTCGCAACCTGGAATACTTTCACACCTATATGAGTAACGGGATAGTACTGAACGGCCCCGCTGCACGGAAATGATGAATCCGTGAAGTTTGTTTTCATCCGGCAGGTCTAAACTAGGGGGAACCAGGCAATGGGAGTACTGCTCAAATACGTTTTAATTTCGATGATCACTGCGGGCATACTGCTGTCTGCCGGTCTGTTCGCAGGTGTATCGGCTTACGATGATGCCGAATTTGTGAATTTGCTCAGTGCGGCCAAGGCGGCGCAAAAAAAAGCAAGTTCTGTGGGGGGTGAGTGGCGCGATGTGGGGAAGTTTATCAAAGAGGCAGAGCAAGCTGCGGCAGATGGAGATTTCGATCAGGCGAAAAAGCTCGCCCAACAAGCCAAAACCCAGAGCGAACTCGGCTATGAGCAGGCCGTTTCGCAAAAAGGAAAAGCGGGCAACCCATCTTACCTGCGATAGGGCTGCCCGGGTCCCGTCGAAAATCGAGCCGTGTACCTGACACGCCGACAATTTTTTTCATTGTTGAACGCAGCGGCAGTGGCAGGAATATTGCCATCGTCCCGCAGCCTGAAGGCTGGCAGGCCCACCGACGTATACGAGGTTCCCAAAAAGGGCAATGTGAGGCTTCTTCACATTACGGATTGCCACGCCCAGTTGCTCCCCGTTTATTTTCGTGAGCCCAACGTCAATATCGGTGTTGGAAACGCCCGCGGCAAGGCCCCTCACCTGGTGGGCACCCACCTGCTGGACCGGTTTGGTCTGAATCCTGCCAACCGCATGGCCGTGCACGCTTTCACCTTTCTCGATTTCATTGATGCGGCAAAGAAATATGGCAAGGTAGGGGGCTTTGCACATCTGTGCACACTGGTAAAAAAGCTGAGACACGAGTTTGGTGAAGAGAACACGCTGTTGCTGGATGGCGGCGACACCTGGCAGGGATCAGGGACCGCCTACTGGACACGCGGCAGGGACATGGTCGATGCGTGCAATCTTCTGGGTGTTGATGTGATGACGGGTCACTGGGAGTTTACTTATCACGATGCGGAGGTGATGGAAAACATCCAGGCGTTCAACGGTGAGTTCATCGCACAGAATGTCAAACTGACAGAAGACGGCTTCTTTGAAAATCAGCCCGCCTATGATGAAAATACCGGGCACATATTCAAGCCCTATACGATCAAAGAACTGGGGGGTGTGCGCATTGCCGTCATCGGGCAGGCCTTTCCCTATACGCCCATCGCCAACCCTCGACGGTTCATACCCTACTGGTCGTTTGGCATTCGGGATGATGAGATGCAGGAAGTGGTTGACGCCATACGCGAGAACGAAAAACCGGCTGCCGTTGTGCTGATTTCCCACAACGGGATGGACGTTGACTTGAAGATGGCCAGCCGCGTAACGGGCCTGACCGCGATCTTTGGGGGCCACACGCATGACGGAGTGCCTCAGGCGGTCGAAGTGAGTAATGCGGGCGGTGTGACCTTGGTAACGAATGCAGGCTCGAATGGAAAATTTCTGGGCGTCATGGATCTTGATATCAAAAACAACAAGGTGTCCGGCTACAGCTACCGGTTGCTGCCGGTATTTTCCAACCTTCTGGATGCCGATCCGGAGATGGCAGCGTACATTGAGAAGGTCAGGAATCCCTATCTCGACCGGTTGCAGGAAAAACTGGGTGTAGCGGATTCCTTGCTGTACCGGAGGGGGAATTTCAACGGTTCGTTTGACCAGGTGATCTGTGATGCCCTGATCGAGCAGCTGGACACCCAGATATCGCTGTCGCCTGGTTTCAGGTGGGGAGTGTCCGTACTGCCGGGTGATGACATCACGATGGAGCATGTCCTGGCACAAACCTGCATGACCTATCCCGAAACATACACCAGCGGCATGAGCGGCGAAACCATCAAGCTCATACTTGAAGATGTGTGTGACAATTTGTTCAATCCGGACCCGTACTATCAGCAAGGTGGAGATATGGTTCGCTTGGGCGGCATGAACTATGTGTGTGACCCGATAGCTTCAGCCGGAAACCGGATCTCGGATATGACCCTGGACAGTGGAGAAAAAATAGAAGCGAACAGGACATATCGGGTAGCGGGGTGGGCGACTGTCGGGTCAAAATCTCCAGGGCCTCCAGTCTGGGACGTCGTCGCACAATATATACGCGAACATAAAAGCATCAGGATCTCCAAGCTCAACACTCCCAAACTGAAGAATCTGGGAGCCAATCCAGGCATCAGTGATTACCGGGTCTGATGCAAACCCGCACTGGACGATACAGTCATGCCCGTGCCCCATGGTCATCCGAGGATTGATGAAACACATGTTGAACCCAGGGCAGATGTTCGACTTGTATCTTTTTTGATATTTTAGGAAATCATATACTTGGCTTTCGTAAGAGTTGCGTTCATGAGTCCACATGTTTTAGTACTGACGACCTTCCCGGATCTGGACATCGCGACACGTCTCGCACAAGAAATTGTTCAGACGCAGCTTGCAGCCTGCGTGAATATCCTGCCTCAGGCCCAATCCGTGTACATGTGGCAAGGCAAGCAGTGCATGGATTCGGAGTACATCGTGTTCATGAAGACTACGGAAAGCGGGTATCAGAAGTTGCAGTCCTTTATACAAAGCCAGCATCCGTATGAACTTCCGGAGATCATTGCGACTCCTATTACACAAGGCTTGGATGATTATCTGGACTGGGTGGCAAAGAGTGTAAGCACGTGAAGCGTCTCAACCTCATTTTTTGGGTGCTGCTTGTATTTGGACACACTGCAGCCTACGCGGAACCCGCAACCGGAACTTTTGGGCAGTTCGTTTTCGGTGCGGATGAGGTCGAATTTCTTCATCCCGATGAAGCCTTCCAGGTTTCAGCCCGCAGGGAGGATGCCAACACCATCGTGACCGACTGGAAGGTCGTGGACGGGCACTATCTGTACAAGGACAAGATTGCAGTCGCGCCCAGGGACAGGAGCCAGGCCGCACTCGGTGCTGTGCAGCTGCCTCCAGGAAAGGAAATGCAAGACGAGTTCTTTGGTCAGGTCGTTACCATTGATCATGATTTTGAGGCGAATGTCCCGATTCGGCAGATCTCCGCGAACCTGCAAACACTTGATCTAGAGGTGACCTACCAGGGATGCGCCAAGGCCGGTCTTTGCTATCCTCCCATCACCAAAACCCTCCAGGTCGCCCTGGGCGATGCCAATCAGTACACCGGCCCTGCATTCGCTGGTGCTGTATCGGAAAGTGCTCCCAATGGCTTGTCTTCCGGCAGTTCCGGTTTTCAGTCCGAGCAGGATCGCTTTGCGGCCATGCTGGCCTCCGGCAAACTCTGGTGGATCGTAGCCAGCTTTCTGGGCTTGGGACTTCTGCTGGCGTTCACGCCCTGCGTCTTCCCGATGATCCCGATCCTGTCCAGCATCATCGTTGGCCAGGGGAAAGATGTTTCAACGTCTAGGGCCTTTGGACTGTCCTTGGCCTATGTGCTGGCCATGGCGATTACCTATACAGCGGCGGGTATTGTGGTAGGTCTTTCAGGGGAAAATGTGCAGGTATGGTTTCAGAACCCATGGGTGATCAGCACGTTTGTGGGGATTCTGGTGCTGCTGTCCCTGTCCATGTTCGGGCTGTATGAGCTGCAAATTCCTCAGGCGATTCAGTCCAGACTGAATGCCTACGGTTCGACCCAGCGCCAGGGCTCATACACCGGTGCCGGCGTGATGGGCTTTCTTTCCGCGCTGATTGTCGGGCCCTGCGTGAATGCTCCGCTGATCGGTGCACTGATCTACATCGCTGATGTCGGAGATGCCACCATCGGCGGCCTGGCTCTTTTCGCATTGAGCGTGGGGATGGGAATACCGTTGCTGGTAGTTGGTACATCCGCTGGAAAAATCTTGCCGAAGGCTGGAACCTGGATGGTTGCTGTGAAGGCCGTCACCGGAGTATTCCTCCTGGCGCTGGCTATCTGGATGCTGGAGCGCATTATTCCAACCCCCGTAGTGTTGTTGCTTTCAGGGGCTTTGCTCATTGCCTCTTCCGTGTATATGGGTGCATTGGAGACCCTTCGGGAGGGCACCTCCGGGTGGCTTAGATTATGGAAGGGGTTTGGACTCATTGCACTGGTGTACGGAGGGATTCTGGTCATCGGAGCGGCAGCCGGAAGCCACAGTCTGCTTCATCCCCTGCAGGGTATTTTTGCACAGCGTGTTGCCACCGACGACGTGTATCCCGGCAGGGGTGCGGCCCATAGTCTCGCCTTTCGGCAGATCAAAGGCGTCGAGGGACTGGAGTCTGCCGTGCAACTGGCCGCAGAGCAGGGTCGGCCCGTGATGCTCGATTTTTATGCGGACTGGTGTATTTCCTGCAAGGAGATGGAGGCCTTCACTTTCAGCAACGCAGGGGTGCAGGATGCATTACAAGATTTTGTTCTGCTGCAGGCCGATGTCACCGACAACGACGAGAGGGATCGGGCCCTGTTACGGCATCTGGGCCTGTTTGGCCCACCTGCCATCCTGTTTTATGACCATACTGGACAGGAAATGAGAGACTACCGCATCGTTGGTTTCATGGGCGCGTCCCGGTTCACCACGCACATTGACCGCTTCAGAAATACAGGCACGCTCACGCTCAACCTTGCCAGGTAGTACAAAGGCCTGACTTCAGTGGGTCCTTGCCACCTGTGCCGAAGTGGTATCCCGAGGCAGGCAGAGCCGGATATGTCGGCCCTGTGAAATTCACTGCTTAAGACGATATCCGGTTTTGAATATTGCCCATACGATCGTCAGGCAGAGTGCCGTGAACAGGAGCACCATCAACAGGCTGATTTCGACACTGACATCAGCCACCTCGTAAAAACTCCAGCGAAAACCGCTGACCAGGTAAACCACCGGATTGAACAGGCTGACCGTCTGCCAGAGGGGGGGCAGCATGTCAATGGTATAAAAGCTTCCTCCCAAAAATACCAGGGGTGTGATCACCAGCATCGGGATCAACTGCAGCTTTTCAAAGTTGTCGGCCCACAGGCCGATGATGAATCCGAGCAGGCTGAAGGAAATGCAGGTCAGGGTCAGAAAGCCGAGCATCCAGAAAGGATGGCTGATGTTCAGATCGACAAAAAAGCCGGAGGTAGCGAGAATGATCATGCCGATGATGAAGGACTTGGTTGCAGCGGCTCCGACATAACCCAGTAGGATCTCGACAAAGGATATGGGAGCCGAGAGCACCTCGTAGATCGTCCCGGTAAACCTTGGGAAATAGATGCCGAACGAGGCATTCGCGACACTTTGTGTGAGCAGGGCAAGCATCACCAGGCCCGGTACAATGAATGCTCCATAGGAAACGCCCTCAATGGTCTCAATGCGGGTTCCGATTGCAGAACCGAATACGACGAAATACAGCACTGTGGAGATTATCGGGGAGACAAAGCTCTGCATGATTGTGTTCCATGCACGCAGCATCTCGTACTTGTAGATGGTTTTGGCCGCCTGTACGTTGATCATTCGGCACCCACCAGGCTGATGAATATGTCTTCCAGCGAACTTTGCGATGTGCTCACGTCCTTGAGCAGCAATCCTGTACTGTTCACCGCATCCAGCAATCCGGAAATCCCGGTATGCTCGCTGTGGCTGTCGTAGGTGTAAACGAGTTGCCGGCCTTCGCCAGACAGCTCCAGCGACCACCCGGACAGGGACTGGGGCACGGAGGCAATCGGCTGCTCCAGCTCTATGGTCATCTGGCGTTTGCCGAGCTTGTGCTTGAGGGCCTGTTTGTCATCAATGACCAGTAATTCACTTTTGTGGATGACACCGACCCGGTCCGCAATCGCTTCGGCCTCTTCGATGTAGTGCGTGGTCAGGATGATAGTGACTCCCAATTTCTTGAGTCCTGTTACGAGGTTCCACATTCCCTTGCGCAACTCCACATCGACACCGGCGGTCGGTTCATCCAGGAACAACACCAAAGGTTGGTGGGACAGCGCCTTGGCGATCAGTACGCGTCGCTTCATGCCTCCCGACAGGGTACGGATCGCACTGTCCTTTTTTTCCCACAAGGACAAGTCCCGCAGAATCCGCTCCAGGTAGGCGGGATCAGGCTCCTTGCCAAACAGTCCGCGGCTGAAGCATACGGTATGCCACACCGTATCGAACGAGGGCAGCGTCAGCTCCTGCGGGACCAGCCCGATCATGCCGCGCGTGATCCGGTAGTCCTGCACAATGTCGTAGCCGCTCACTGAGACGGAACCTTCGCTGGGATTCACGATTCCACAGATGACGGAGATCAGGGTAGTCTTTCCTGCACCGTTGGGCCCCAGCAGTGCGAGGATCTCGCCGGAACGGATATCCAGGGTGACATCGTGAAGTGCGCGATGCCCGTTGGCATAGACTTTGGATAGGCCACTGACCGAAATGATGGGATTTGTATCCATGTTCAGGTGGTTCAACAGCGCGGCACTTCATGCAAACTGAAAGATATAATCATATCGATCATGAATATCTTGCCCGTATCTTTTCAGGGTATTCTGAAATATAAAATTTTACTAATTTACGTGATCTTGTATATATCATGCATGGAAAATTCTTGAAATTCATAGAAATATAAAATTTTTGGATAAAATGCAGGAATCTGGGTATAGTGTACGCTAATTGAATGCAGGGAGAGCGCAGCGTTCACTCTCCGCGGATTCCAAAACAGGGAACCTCCATGGCTAAGATTTTGCTTCTGAACGGTCCTAACCTCAACCTGCTTGGCCAGCGCGAACCCGAAGTATACGGGCATGAGACTCTTGAAGAAGTTGTACGTTGTGCACTTGATACCGCAACGAAGCTGGGTCATCAACTGGATGACTTTCAAAGCAATGCAGAGCATGAGTTGGTGGACCGGATTCACCGGGCCCGTCAGGAGGATGTTTCCATGATCATATTCAACCCGGGAGCTTTTACCCATACGAGTGTCGCCTTGCGGGATGCGCTGCTGGGGGTGGCCATCCCCTTTATCGAAGTACACCTGTCCAATGTGTTTGCACGCGAAGACTTCAGGCAACATTCTTTCTTGACGGATGTTGCTACTGGCGTGATTTCAGGGTTGGGCATCAAGGGCTATGCCCTTGCAGTTGAAGCCGTACACGACAAGCTGTCTGCGAGTTAGACATGGACATACGCAAAGTAAAGAAACTTGTCGAGTTGCTGGAAGAGTCCGGAATTGCAGAAATTGAAATCCACGAGGGCGAAGAGTCCGTTCGCATCAGTCGTGGCGTACCCGTGGCCGCAGCTGGCCAGGTTGTCACGCCCCAGGTAACCGTGGCGGCGGCCCCGGAAACACCTGCCCCTTCCAGCGCTGCAACCGAGCAAGAACCCGAGTTGCCCAGCGGCCATGCGGTCAACTCGCCCATGGTGGGTACATTTTATGAAGCACCTGCTCCTGGGCAGAAGTCGTTTGTCGAAGTGGGGGATTCCGTGCAGGTAGGTGATACCCTGTGCATCATTGAAGCCATGAAAATGTTAAACCAGATTGAGGCGGACAAGGCCGGGACGATCAAGGCCAGGCTGGTCGAAAATGCACAACCGGTTGAATACGGGCAGGCATTGTTCATCATTGACTGATTTCCTGCTCAGGCAGTCTTCCCATGCTTGATAAAGTTGTCATTGCCAACCGTGGTGAAATTGCGTTACGCATACTGCGTGCATGCCGCGATATGGGCATCAAGACAGTTGCCATCCATTCTGAAGCCGATCGGGACCTGATGCATGTGGGCATGGCCGATGAGTCGGTTTGCGTGGGCCCTGCACCCTCGGCGGAGAGCTATCTGGACATCCCTGCGATCATCAGTGCGGCAGAGGTGACCAACGCCACGGCCATACATCCTGGCTACGGGTTCCTGTCAGAAAATGCCGAGTTTGCCGAAATCGTTGAGTCCAGCGGTTTTGTTTTCATAGGGCCTAATGCTGAAACCATCCGGCAAATGGGCGACAAAATCACCGCCAAAAAGGCCATGCAGTCGGCCGGAGTCCCCTGTGTGCCGGGAGGTACGGAGCCGATCGGCGAAGATGACAAGGAGAATATGCAAATGGCCAGAGAGATCGGCTATCCTATCATCGTAAAGGCTGCGGGCGGAGGCGGCGGCCGCGGTATGCGCGTGGTAGAGGAAGAAGACAAACTGGCCGAATCGATTTCACTGACCCGGACCGAGGCCAAGGCGGCCTTCAATGATGACCGCTTATACATGGAGAAATTCTTACAGGCTCCCAGGCATGTTGAATTTCAGGTGCTGGCAGACACCCTGGGCAACGTGATCCATCTCTGCGAGCGTGACTGCTCCATGCAGCGCCGCAACCAGAAAGTCGTGGAAGAGGCGCCTGCATTCGGCATCAGTGAAGAGCAGCGCCATAGCATCGGCGAGCGCGTGAAGCAGGCCTGTCGCGAAATCGGCTATCGGGGCGCAGGCACCTTTGAATTTCTATACGAAAACGGCGAATTCTATTTTATTGAAATCAATACGCGTGTTCAGGTCGAGCACCCGGTGACAGAAATGATTACCGGTATTGACATAGTGAAGCAGCAGCTGCTGGTAGCCTCTGGAGAGCCATTGTCCTTCGTCCAGGACGATATCAAGGTCCGTGGGCATGCCATTGAATGTCGTATCAATGCCGAGGACCCCTACTCATTCATCCCGTGCCCGGGCAAGGTGACCCATTTTCACTGCCCTGGCGGACCGGGTATACGGGTCGACACACACCTCTACAACGGCTACACCGTGCCACCGTACTATGACTCGATGATTGGCAAGCTGCTGGCCCTGGGGCATAGTCGCTCAGGTGCGCTGACCCGAATGAAAGGGGCCCTGCATGAAATTGTCATTGACGGAATTACCACCAATATTCCATTGCTGCTGGAGCTCATGCAGGATCCTGTGTATATGAACGCCGAGCACAATATCCACTACCTCGAGAACAAGCTGAAGGGCTGAATTCTCGTGGTGCCTGGGCCCGAGGGTGTAGCAGTGGTGTCCCGGGTTGAGAGGCTCCTGCTCCTGCGTGTCTGGTCAGCTGGCCTGTCAAGCGCAACCATGGGTTTGTAGCAGGCCGGATCGTGAGGTCATTCTCCAGTCCCGGATGTGCCCGTTAGCTGCTCGGGATGCAAAAAAGTCTGCTAAAAGTCTTGGCATTTGCAAGGCCAAATGCGATCATTAGAGGCCAAGCAGCGCGGGGAATTTCCAGGACAGAATCTGGCAAATTGCCTCCAAAATAACAAGACGTTGCCCACGCACTCTTGAAAAAATCAGAAGCGTTGAAGCACGTGTCGATGGCATATATGGCATGACGTGTGCAAGTAGGTATTTGCACTTCCTGACACATGCCGCTTGGCGCCTGAAATTGCATGTCGTGAGATGAAAAATATCTTGATGCAGACGGATCATGTCCCGCACAACGAGCATTATTAACAAGACTTTTTGGTACCTGCCAGCCTAAAACATGGAGTTAACCGCATGAGCGCATCGCCTTCTACCGCTGAGGTGACAGACCTGCGCCGTGAACGCAGCAAGCATTCTTTGCGTGAAACGGTGACCAGTTCCTTGCATCTTTATTTGAACCAGATGAGTGATCACGAACCTGAGGGTCTTTATAAACTGTTTATCGAGGAAGTGGAGCGCCCGCTTCTCGAACTGGTCATGCAACATTGCAAGGGCAACCAGACAAAAGCGGCCAAATACCTGGGTATCAATCGCGGCACACTCAGGAAAAAGCTCAAAATGTACGGGCTCAACTAGCCGCCATAACCCCTTGGATTACCCCCTTGGCTAGTCCCAAACGGCAATCTGTTTGCCGTGCACTGATCAGCGTTTCCGACAAAGCAGGTGTCGTTCAACTGGCGCGTGAACTGCGTGATCTGGGCATTGAAATCCTGTCTACTGGGAATACCGCAAAACTTCTCGGCGAGCACGGACTTGATGTTACAGAAGTTTCCAGCTACACAGATTTTCCGGAAATCATGGATGGTCGTGTCAAAACACTGCATCCTAGAATTCATGGTGGAATTCTTGCCCGCCGCTGCCAAGACGAGTCGGTCATGCGTGAGCATGGTATCTCTCCAATTGACCTGGTGGTCATCAATCTTTACCCCTTTGCTGAGGCCACTGCCCGGCCCGGCTGTCTGCTGGAGGAGGCCATAGAGAACATCGATGTAGGGGGACCTGCAATGATCCGTGGGGCGGCAAAAAACCATGAGCACGTAGCGGTGATCGTCGATCCTGATGATTACCCTGCAATTGTTGCCCGCTTGAGGGAAACACAGGGTGTACTGGATGCCGCCCTAAGATTTGAACTTGCGGTAAAAGCTTTTGAGTACACTGCCCGTTATGACGGCATGATTGCCAACTATCTGGGGAAGCATCTCTCTGACGAAAGCCCCGTGTTCCCGCGCACACTCAATTTGCAGTTTCAGCAACAGCAGGTCTTGCGCTATGGAGAAAATCCGCATCAACGCGGGGCTTTCTATACAGAAACGAATCTTCCTGAAGCCTGCATTGCGGGAGCTGCGGTGATTCAGGGCAAGAAGCTGTCGTACAACAATATTGCGGATAGCAATGCCGCACTGGAATGCGTGAAACAGTTCGAGACCCCGGCATGCGTGATCGTTAAGCATGCCAATCCCTGCGGAGTGGCAGCGGCCCCGGACATCTTGCAGGCGTATGCCCGCGCTTTTCAGACCGATCCGACTTCCGCATTCGGTGGCGTGATTGCCTTCAATCGTGAGCTTGATGCTGGGACTGCGAGCCAGGTCATTGAGAAGCAGTTTGTTGAAGTGCTGATTGCACCTGTGGTCTCCAAGGCTGCGCGTGAGGTGCTGGCGGATAAAAAGAATGTCCGTGTTCTGGAATGCGGGACTTGGGAGCAGGCGGTTGCGGCATTTGATTTCAAGGGCGTGGTTGGAGGTTTGCTGGTCCAGGATCGTGATCTGGGTGTCATAAGCGAGGCTGAGTTGAAAACTGTCTCCGAGCGTTCTCCCACAAAGCGTGAGCTGGAAGACTTGTTGTTTGCCTGGAAAGTGGTCAAATTCGTGAAGTCCAACGCGATCGTGTATGCGCGTGGGCAGTGTACGATCGGGATCGGGGCGGGACAGATGAGTCGGGTATACGCAGCCAGGATCGCAGCAATCAAGGCACAGGACGAGGGCATGGACATTGCCGGCTCGGTGATGGCGTCCGATGCATTTTTCCCGTTTCGGGATGCTGTTGAGGCCGCGCATGAGCACGGAATTACTGCAATCATCCAGCCTGGAGGCTCCGTTAATGATGAGGAAGTGATTGCGGCAGCAGACGAGTACAAGATTGCAATGGTATGCACAGGGATGCGCCATTTTTGCCACTAGATCTGCTAGGGAGTTGATCCACGCCTTCAGGTATCCACTGATTTTTTGAGCAAAGTCTAGGCATCACAATGAAAGTAATGGTTGTAGGTGGAGGCGGGCGCGAACATGCACTGGCATGGAAATTGTGCCAGTCAACACGCGTCTCAGAGGTCTTTGTAGCCCCTGGAAATGCGGGGACAGCGGCTGAGCCAAAGACAAAGAATGTCGAGATCGGTGCAGAAGATATCCCGGCATTGCTCGATTTTGCAAAGCGGCAAAATATTGATCTTACTTTGGTAGGGCCTGAAACCCCGCTGGTGGAAGGGATTGTTGATCAGTTCGAAAATGAGCATTTGCCGATATTTGGTCCGGTCGCTGCGACAGCCCGGCTTGAAGGATCCAAGTCCTTTGCTAAGCAGTTTATGAAAAAACACTGTATTCCGACGGCTGACTATGCAGTGTTTTCGGATTTTGCAGAGGCTCATGACTATATCGTGTCCAGGCCTGTGCCGATGGTGGTCAAGGCCGACGGACTGGCTGCGGGCAAAGGCGTCATCATTGCTCAGGACCACAACCACGCGTTGGACAGTGCAAAGCAAATGCTAAGCGGGGAACGTTTTGGAAACGCGGGGAAGAGCATTGTTGTAGAAGACTTTATCCAGGGTGAGGAAGCCAGTTTCATCTGTATGTCAGATGGCGAACATGTATTGTCGATGGCCACCTCCCAAGACCACAAAAAGCGCGATGTAGGCGACGTAGGGCCTAATACTGGCGGCATGGGTGCATACTCGCCTGCTCCGATCGTGAGTGAAGCATTGCACCAGCGCATATTGGAAAAAATTATCTATCCCACAGTCCGCGGATTTGCCGAACAAGGGACCCCCTATCTCGGGTTTCTCTATGCAGGCGTGATGATCGACGCTCAGGAAAATCCGCACGTACTTGAATTCAACTGCCGTTTTGGGGATCCGGAGGCACAGCCAATCTTGATGCGCATGCAATCGGACCTTGCAGAGCTTTGCCTTGCCGCCTTGGCCAAACAGCTGGATCAACACGTCATCCAATGGGATGCACGAACAGCGCTGGGGGTGGTATTGGCTGCCGGCGGATATCCGCTTGACGCTTACGAAAAAGGAGCGGTGATTCAAGGCCTGTCTCAGTCCCGGGAGACGCCTGTTCAAAAAGTCTTTCATGCCGGGACCTGCGAGCACGACGGGAGGATATTGACCAGTGGCGGGCGTGTTTTATGTGCCACGGCACTGGGAGACACGGTACTGCAGGCGCAGCAACGTGCCTACGGTCTCGTACACCAGATTTCATGGCCGCAAATGTTCTATCGCACGGACATTGGCCACCGTGCTATCGACGATAGCAGTTCGTAGTCAGCACGAGGCACCATGCAATCAGTTCGGGATTCATGTTGCGGGTAACCCTCAGCCCTGTTTCATTGCCTGCGCGAAGGAGTCAGGAGTAGCATGTAAAATAGTGCCTGGGGGTTCTAGTCCCCATGAACAAGCGATTTGGTAAACACTGGCGGAATCGTTATATGAGGGCCTCAGCCGTTTGTGTACTTGGTGGAACCGGTTTCGTGGGCAGCCGGCTATGTGCGGAACTCGTGAAACACGGCCATCGAGTCAGGATTCTTTCCCGTCACCGGGAACGGTGTCGAGATTTGCTGGTATTGCCGGGTACCCAGATTGTTGAATGCGATGTTCACGATACGCCTCAGCTGAGTGACTGTGTTCGCGATTGCAAAGCAGTGATCAATCTAGTTGGTATTCTTAACGAAAAAGGCCGCAAGGGTGAAGGGTTTCGCAGGGCTCACGTAGAGTTGGCGCACAAGGTCGTCGAAGCGTGCCGAAACCATAAAATTCCAAGACTCCTTCACATGAGTGCGCTCAATGCAAGCCTTGAAGGGAAAAGTTTTTATTCACGCACCAAGGGCGAAGCTGAAAATTATGTGCACACTGCCGGGAACCAGATTGCAGTCACCAGTTTCAGGCCGTCTGTGATATTTGGCCCGCAGGACAATTTCTTGAACCGTTTTGCGATTCTCCTCAAGCTAGCCCCGGGGATTTTCCCTCTCGCATGTGCGGATACAATGATGGCTCCCGTTTATGTGGGCGATGTCGCAAGCGCCATGACGGATGCACTTGACGATCCGGAGACCTATGGATCCCGAATCGATCTGTGTGGTCCCAAAAGATATACCCTAAAGCAACTTGTGGAGTACACGGCGGAACTTTGTGGCACCAAAACAAAAGTACTTGGCTTGCCGAAAAGTCTGTCGAAGTTGCAAGCATATTTTTTCGAATTTATCCCCGGAAAGCCGTTTTCTGTAGACAACTATCGTTCCTTGCAGACCCACAGCATTTGTCCGGGAGGGGAGCACTGTTCGACACCATTGGAAACGGTTGCTCCAAGCTACCTGCTGGACCAGTCAAGAGATACGGATTATGAGAGGTTTCGCAGCAAGCGCTGATCAGCACTCCTGCGACACCTCGAGTGCCGATTTACGTTCTTTTGCCGTCAGCTTTGAAATTTCTTCTGCACGAAGGTAAAACTTCTCGAAATTACTATTGCATGCTGTAAACAGTTGTTTGAAAGCGGGGACCTGATCCCGATATACGGCGATGACTCCCAGCTGTGCATTGTTCAATGGCCCAGACATCCATTTTTTGTAGCGTTGCAACGCACTGTTGGACTGTCTCAGGTTCTCAAAACGTTGCTTGAGTTCATTGATCAGCTCTTGTTTCTGGCTGCGCATCATCTTGGTGGAAAGGCCGCTTTCATACAGCGCGTGGAATTTCCGCCTCGCATTAATGATCAAGTTTGCGAAGGCTGTTTTCTGAGCCAGCCAGTCTTCATATCTCAACAGTTCTTCTTGTTTCCCTTGATGCTGCAGCCAGTGACGTACACCAAGTTCCTCTACCGCAGTAGCAAAGGATTCGTTGAAGGTAGAGTTGCTGTGTACATACAATTGCTGGTGCGCGAGTTCATGAAAGATATAGGACGCTGTCGCGATTTCACCTTGATCAAGCATGCTGCTGACTAGCGGGGCCAGAGTAGAGTAGGCCGGCACGCCGGTCACGTATACATCTTGCCCTGCAGCCGTAAGCTTTGCGGCATAGGCTCTGGCCTTGTGCTCGTCAAAGTACCTGCGATACTGCATGCAGTCGATTGCCAGAAAGCACCATTTTCGCAACCTGATCGAAAACTCGGGCGTAGCGAAAACATGCCATGCAACATACCGTTTCTCCAGCTGGATATAACTGCGGTAACTCCGATTCTCTGGTAGCTTGAGATCAGTATTTGCAAAAGTGCGCAGTTCCTGTGCCAGGATTAATTGCTCGATTAGTTTTTTGTCACGTGTAGAATCATTTACGATGTCGGCGATAGGTTCACGTTTGGATAACAGGGCCAAATGACCGGCGGTGGACTGGTAGTAGAAACCGATCGTGCTACAGCCTGTACAAAAATTGACCAGTAAAACCAGAGTGAGCAACCGGCTGGAATTTGTCATCATGCATTCACGTTATCACAAACAACGGATGTGATTATGGAGGTCTATCTCGTGGGTGGCGCTGTTCGTGATGAACTGTTGGGGTTGCCTGTCAAGGAACGGGACTGGGTAGTCGTCGGCTCCAGTGCCGAGGAAATGGTGAGTTTGGGATACCGCCAGGTTGGAAGGGATTTTCCGGTTTTCCTGCACCCGGAAACCGGTGAGGAATACGCCTTGGCCCGTACTGAACGGAAAAAAGGCAGTGGTTATTACGGATTCGAGGTGCATGCATCCCCGGACGTCAGCCTGAAGGACGATCTGCTCCGCCGTGACCTGACGATCAACGCCATGGCAAAAAGCCAGTCAGGAGACATCATTGACCCCCACGGGGGACAGCCGGACTTGAAGGCGCGGAGTCTTCGTCACGTTTCTGCTGCATTTGTCGAGGATCCACTTCGCATTCTGCGGGTCGCTCGTTTTGCCGCCAGGTTTGCAAGGCAGGGATTCAGCATCGCGGAAGAAACCATGCGGTTGATGCACGACATGGTCAGGACGGGAGAGCTGCGGGAGATTTCTGCAGAACGTATCTGGGAGGAAACGCTGGGGGCTCTGGCCACAGACTCGCCCGGGGTGTTTTTTTCCACCTTGCACCGCTTACAGGCGCTGGAGCAAATTTTTGGGGAGGTCGGGTGTGCGTTTTCCGTCGAGTCCGCACGTACATCGGCATTGTTGGCACTGGAACGGATTTCCTCATTGACGGACAAACCGTGCGTGCGGTTTTCGTCCCTGATTGGAGGCCTCTATTTCCATCGACGCGAAGAGGATACGCAAGGTGTCTCGTGCTTGGCCCGACAGCCCGGGTTGCCGAATGCATGCAGGGAGTTGCTTGAGCTTACCGCAGAACTGCAGCATGCATGTCATCGTGTATTTGAACTGGATGCAGAGGCCTTGCTGGGTCTGTTGCGCAGGCTTGATGAGAGAAGAAGGCCGGAGCGTTTTGTCGACCTGTTGCAGATATTTTCTGTAATTTACAAAAGCCTGGAAAAGGAAAACCAGTACCCCCAGGCAGACTGGCTGCAGCTCGCATCAAAGCGAATCGATGAGATCGATGTACAGCAGTGGATCAGCGATGGAGTCAGAAATGGAGAAGTTGCGGATAGGCTGGAACATGCCCGGTTGCAACTGTTGCAGGAAATGATTGATGCAAGAGCTTTGCACTGATCCGGTTCGGCCTCACTAATAAGCGTAAAGCAGCACCACACCAAGCGATACCCTGTATACCACGAACGGTAGCATGCCGATCTGGGCAATAAATTTTATAAACCAGTGTATGCAGAAAAAAGTCACTATGGCCGAGCATGCCAGGACGCCAAATCCGAAACTCCATCGAACGCTGGCTGCCTCCAATACCGCTTGGTAGGCGCCAAATGCAGAGGCTGCAAAAATGGTCGGGATGGCCAGCAAGAAAGAAAATCGTGCAGCTTCTACCCGTGTCAGGCCAAGCCACATGGCTGCGGTCATGGTCACGCCTGAGCGGGAAGCCCCCGGAATGAGTGCAAAAGCCTGCGCAAAGCCTATCAGCAGGGCATCCACCGTAGTTAATTGTCTCGTCATGCGCGTTTGGCTCCCACGCCAGTCAGCCAGCCATAGCAACAGGCCAAAAAATATGGAGGTCACTGCAATGACAATTGCATCACGGCTGTATTGGATGATGTAGGCATGGAAAAAAAGCGCTAGGATCAGGATGGGAAGTGTGGCCCACAGTAACAGCCAGGCAAGGTCTCTCGCCTCGCCATTTTCACCAGAGGTACTGGCAGGCCCGAATGCTTGTCCGAGTAGCTTGCCCAAGTCGTCTCGAAAATAGAATAGCACTGCCAGCAGGCTGCCCAGGTGCGCTGCGACGTCGATGACCAGACCTTGGTCCTGCCAGTCCATGATGATGGGTAGCAGAACCAGATGGGCTGAACTGGATATCGGCAGGAACTCGGTGAGGCCCTGTACTACGGCGAGTAAAAATGCGTGCAGAATTTCCACTGATCCTCTGCCTGCTCAAAGCCGTGCGCGCATGTCGCGCAGGGTAAATCGGTCAGGTCCGTACTCAATGCCTTTGCCCAGGACCATAACTTGAAAACGCTCACCCACTGCCGAGCCCAAAGTAAGCTGTTTCAGCTGCGCAGTTTGTGCGACCTGCTCGGCTTGTGTTTTCCCGGCTGGCCTCCAGTCAAGCAGGTGATTGGCCAGCATGAAATTTCGCTGTGAGCCGAAGGAAAGGACCCCCATCTGTAGGCGGCCCGCTGCTTGGGCCAATGCAGAGAAATCCACGTCCGCTGTGATGTCTTGGAGGCCCGGGCAGGCAAATGGGTTCTCTGAAACCCGGTGCTGGAAATAGCTGCGCAATGTTCCCATTTTACGTTGCGGATGGTAGTACTCACTTTGCGGGTACCCGTAATCGATCAAAAGCATGACGCATTGCTCGCAGCAGTCTGACCAAGTCGCCAGTGTTTTTCCCAGCTGGAGGTTGATTTCACTGCAATAGAGTTCACCGGCCGGCGGACTGTCCAGCATGACCGTGAGGTAGTCCAGTGCCACATCCAGTTCATAGGAGGGCTCTTGCACTAACCAGTCCAGATCTCCTTGGTCCGTCAACGTAACGCATTTTTCGCTGATTTGTCGTGAATCGGCCAAGAAGCATTTGACCGGCAACGCATCCAGCACTTCATTGGCGACGACAATGGCACTGCCAAGCTCCGTGTGCAAATTCGGCAACCACTCAACTACTGACATGCTCTCAGGCATATGCTCCTCAAGCAGGTCTCGCTGAGCATTCCTCAGCATCTCGCTGGGTTCGTAAATGTAGTACCTGCGGGGTGTGACTCCCCAGATATGCAGATACCGGAGCATATCCAGGGCAAGCCGTCCACGTCCTGCGCCTATCTCTAGGATGTTGCGCTGCGCATCATCCCGGATCAGTCTCGCACAGGAGTGGGCGATGCAATATGCAAGATGGACCGATGACTCCGGTGCAGTAACAAAATCTCCATGTTTGCCAAAAACAGGCTGCTGCGTGTGGTAATAGCCTACGGCAGGGTCGTGCAGCACCAGTTGCATGTATTGGTCGAAACCGATGCTCCCTCCCTGTGCTTGGATTTCCTGACCAAGGCGCTTGCTACAGTTTTCGGTATGTTGCCGTTGCGCGACAGTGAGCCCGGAAAAGGTTGGACGAGGCATTCTGTCTGTCTCGGTCAGGTATGCTAGAGTTCGCCGATTGAACGGGTGTGAAGGATTGTGGTGGAAAATTCCAAGGTGGTCATGATTACAGGGGGCGCACGACGTATCGGTGCGGAACTTGTACGGCACCTACACCGCTCCGGCATGCGCATCATTCTACATTATTGCAATTCAGAAAGAGACGCCCAACTGCTGGCCGGAGAACTCAATGCAGTGCGTGCCAAATCTGTACAGATGCTACAAGGAGACCTGACAGAATATACAAACATACCGGGCCTGATTGCCGAGGCTAAGGCATGCTTTAACCGTTTGGATGTTCTCATCAACAATGCTTCTTGTTTTTTTCCGACAAGGCTCGATGAAATCGACGAAGACATCTGGGAAAAACTGGTAGGAATCAATCTCAAAGCGCCCCTGTATCTGACGAGGGCCATCGCGCCCCACCTGAAGGCCGCACGAGGTTGCATCATCAATATCGTTGACATTCACTCGGACCGGCCTCTCAAGGGGTATCCGGTATATTCAATCTCCAAAGCGGGATTGGTAATGCTTACAAGGTCCATGGCACGAGAGTTAGCGCCGGAAATACGTGTCAACGGGATCGCACCGGGCGCAATCTTGTGGCCGGAAGCTGAGCACGATGCAACGATGCATCGGGAAATCATTTCGCGCACTGCACTGAAGCATGAAGGCAAGCCCGGGGATATTGCAGATGCCGCGCTGTTCTTGATCGAGCATGCGGATTACATCACCGGGCAAATCATCCCGGTAGATGGCGGGCGCACACTGAGCAACTAGAATCCCCGAAAACCACGCGGACTACCAGTAACTTTCTGTTGTGATATGCCCGGGACTGCGGCGTAGATTTTTCTCAAGTCCTTTCTCTTTCAGTGCGTTGCGTGTATCCACGAGCATGTCGGGGTTTCCACAAAGCATTGTCTGTGAGTGTGCCGGGTCTAGCTCCAATCCCACTCTCTCTTCCAGCATGCAATTATCAATTGCCGCAGGGATGCGTCCGGGCAGGGCAAAATCCGTATCTTCGCGGCTGACAAACGGAACCATCTGGAAACGACCCTCATATCTTTCGCTGAACTTTTGTATGGTCTCCTGGTAGGTCAATTCCTTGGTGAATCGAACTGCATGTACCAGCACGACTTGCTCGAACCGCTTCCAGACTTCATCGGATTTCAATATGGACAGAAAGGGACCAAGTCCGGTACCGGTTGCAAACATCCAGATGTCTCTGCCGTCGGGTACTTCATTCAGGGTAAAGAAGCCGTTTGCACGTTTGTCAATCCAGACAGAATCGGATTCCTGCAAGGAGGACAGCTTGGTTGACAAAGGGCCGTGGCGAACTGTAATTGAGTAAAACTCATGGATGTTTTCGTGAGGGGCATTTACAAAGGAGTAAGGGCGCCCCACGATCTGCTCATCTATATTCAGGCCAAGGCGGCCATACTGGCCAGCAATAAAGGGATCAATATCTGCTTCGATATGAAGCGAATAAAGCATATCCGTCCAGTGCTTGTTTCTGACAACTTTGCCTTCGACCCAGTTGCTCATATCGTCCGGTGATCAGGTTGATTTGTGGACGTAACATAGGGACTTGATACCAAAAAATCAACTTATGAATCCTTGATACTGTCCAGGCAGATTTCGATGCGGTCTTGGTTGATCCGCACTGGATATCTGCGCAGCGCCTCTGTGGCAGGTTCTTCCATCGGCTGCCCGCTACGGACGTTAAAACGGCTTCCGTGCAAGGTACAGCTGACCAGTTCACCCTTCAGGCAACCGAGGGAAAGTGAAGAGTCTTCATGCGTGCACATATCATCAACGGCATATATTTTGCCTTCGACATTGGCAAGTAGAATGCCACCACGGTCAGTCATCACTTTCAAGGTGTGTCCGGGCAACACCTGGGCAAGTGATGCAACATCGATGTACTTGGTTTGCGAATCCACGGAATTCAGAATCAGGAACGAACTGCTACACTGTAGATAGACCAATCATGCCGTACTTTGTTTATAAAATCACATCCGGGTCTGCCGGTGCGATCAAGGATCTTGAACTCATCGACAGCTTCAATGAGTTCAAGCCGGCAAAGAATTTTGCGCGGGAACAAAGGACTGTTGTTGAACAAGACAGCAGAACCGCAATCAAAATGATTTTTGCCAAGGATGAACTTGAGGCGGAACAAAGACTGCGTGAGCCGCGCCAAGCCCCCATATTGAGGGAATGGGAGAAGTAACTAGTCCGTAGCCCGCTTTTTCTGTAGCCGTGACGCGTCAGCAGCCGGGGAATTTGCTCAGTGGATGAACATCAGTACAGAACCACGTACGAATCCGTCAACCCCCACCGTTGCGTGTTCGAGAAGGCAATCAACTCACGTGTTTGCAGTTGCAGCAGGTCGCATCGCTTCAACTTGGCAGACCGTGAGGGAGTAGCCTGCAACTCCTTGCCTCGACTGGAGCGCTGTAGTCACTTGCTGACCGAATTGTGCAAAAAGGCAAGATTTGCCCTGCATCGCCGCGAAGTGAGCCAGACACTGGCACACGCCGATGAGATCAAGATACAAAACGGGGGCATGCTGGGACTGCAGTTGCAGGTTGAGCAAAGCAATGCACCGACCGTGAAGGACATTGACTCGTTGATCCACCGGGCAGAAAGTCAGTTTGATGGCATCAATGGTTTCCCGTACTCGCAACTCATGCAGGAGATTATTGCTTACCGTGTCCGCTCGCATCGCCACCGCTCCCGTATGCGGGGAAAAAGCAGGGACCCAGTGGACTGATGGCAAGGACCACGAGACTGGACAGGTTGCTGACGGAAGTCAGGGCCTGCCGCGTCTGTGAGTCTGAGTTGCCATTGGGTCCGAAGCCGGTCTTGCGGGCCAATCGCAGCGCACGGATACTGGTGATGGGTCAGGCACCTGGCGTCAGGGTGCACAAAACCGGCATACCCTGGAATGATGCAAGTGGTAAGCGATTGCGTCAGTGGATGGACCTTGACGAGGGTGTGTTCTACGATTCTCAGAGGATCGCCATTATCCCGATGGGTTTTTGCTATCCAGGTACCGGTCGTTCAGGCGATCTGCCGCCGCGCAAGGAATGTGCAGAATTATGGCATCAGCGGCTACTGTCCCTATTGCCAAAGATTCAGCTTGTACTACTGGTCGGACAGTATGCACAAAAATACTACCTGACGGACCTCTGTCCTACGCTTGCAGAAACTGTCCGGCAGAGAGAAAGATACGGTCCCCTGTATTTCCCACTTCCGCATCCTTCTCCACGAAACATCGGGTGGCTGAAGAAAAACCGCTGGTTCGAGGCCGAGGCGGTTCCGCAATTACGCAAGAAGATCCAGACGGCTTTGCGCAACTAGCATATAGCCACCCAGATGGGAGATCGGACAATCAGTTGTTGATGGATTGATGACGCACCGGAAGTTCCGGTGGTGTCGATATTTCAAAATACAGAAGAACTCAATTCGTTTACTGCGATCAGCATTTCTGTGTCGTCGGTAAGGGCCTGTGATATGGAGCTTGCACAAGCAGTGACCGGGGCTACCCCCTGCACCATGAGCTTTGCGGCATGGACGAGCAGGCGTGTACTAGCACCTTCATCCAAGCCTCCGCCCTTGAGATTGCGCGTCATCTGGGCAAATTTAACGAGCTGTTTAGCGGTGTCGCTGTCAACACCGGTTTCCTTTTCGACAATTTTCTGTTCAACAGCGGCATCCGGGTAATCAAATTCAAGTGCGACAAACCGTTGACGTGTGCTCTGCTTCAAATCTTTCAGAACGCTCTGATAGCCTGGATTGTATGAAATGGCCATGCAGAACTCGGGGGGTGCTTCGAGCAGTTCTCCCAATTTTTCCATGGGCAACACGCGGCGGTCATCACATAAGGGATGGATTACCACAGTCGTGTCCTTCCGGGCTTCTACAATCTCGTCGAGATAACAGATACTGCCCGCGCGAACTGCACGCGCAAGCGGCCCGTCCACCCACACTGTCTCGCCTCCGGTGACGAGGTAGCGGCCCACTAGGTCAGATGCGGTCAGATCGTCATGGCATGACACGGTAATCAGCGGGCATTTGATCCGCCAGCTCATGTATTCCATGAAACGGGTTTTCCCACAGCCAGTGGGACCCTTGAGCAAGACAGGAAGCTGGTTGTTGTACGCGGCCTCGAATACCTCGATCTCTTTGCCAATGGGTTCGTAGTAGGGCTCTTTTTCGACGAAATATTCTTCTGGTTTGAAGGACTTTGCTTTCATTGGGGTAGATAGGCCTGATCCTGCGACAGGGACTGACCCTACCGATTCTGGGGCCAGTTCGCAAGCATCTAAATTCCGTCGGCACACACAAGCCGCAGACACGATCCGTGTGTTAAAAAGGGAACGGTCCTGTCGGACTTGGCTGGTTGCCTAGTCGATTATGTGGTGAACGGGTGCTTTCTCCAGGTCCCAACTGTCGGATTCCCGGTCATAGCGGGACAAAGTGAGGCAGTGCCAGTTCTCGTCGTCGAGCTTCGGATGATCACCACGATAATAATATCCTGGCCAGCGTGTCTCCTTGCGGAACAGCGTATGGTGAGCCACGGACTGTGATGCTATGAACCGGTGCTGGAGTTCCCATGCCCTTTGCAGCTGGTGAAGGTCTTCAGCACCAATGTGGTCAAGATCTTCTTTCAGCATATCCAGCAACTCCAGACCACGGGTGAGCAAGGGCTCATTGGTCATGTAGTTGGTACTGATTCCACCGACATATTCGTCCATGATCTTTTCAAGACGCTGAAGGCCATGGATCGGGAGAATATAGCTTGGCGAGACGGTCCCCGCCACGATCTCGTTACGGCCAACCTCGTAATTTTCCAGGGGCTGGTAGATCACCTTTTTCAGGTCCTCGTACTGTTTCTCGCTGACCCGTAGTTTCTCACTGTTCATGTCATTGACGTACTTCACCGCAGCCTTGGCCGCAATTCGACCTTCGGTATAGGATCCGGAAGAGAACTTGTGCGCACTGCCACCGATTGTGTCACCGGCGCCAAACAACCCCTCAACGGTCATCATCCGGTTGTAGCCCCACTGATAGTCAGAAGGCGCAACATCCTCGGGGCCACTGGCCCAGGCGCCCGAGCAGGTCGCGTGAGAGCCCATGACGTAGGGTTCGGATGTTGTCAGCTCCGGGTTGATATGCTTGGGGTCGATGTTTTGCGATGCCCAAACCACGGCTTGCCCGATGGTCATGCCGAGAAAGTTCTCCCACCCGACAGTTTCCTTATGCGGGTCCTGGAATGCCTCCTTGGTCACCATGCGGATGGGACCTCTGCCTGCTTTCAGCTCTTCGAGAAAAGCATGGTTACGCAGGCAGGTCGGGGTCGGGTGATGGTCGATGTAATCCCCTACGAGCTCCTTCGTTTGCTCATACCACTTGGACTCATATTCCTCGCCATAGGCATTCTCTGTGTATGTCTTGAGGTGCAGGAAATAGGCGCCGACAGGACCATAGCCGTCCTTGAACCGGGCCAGAACGATGCGATTCTCCATCTGTGTCATCTTGGCACCGACGAGAATGGGCAATGCGTAGGCTGAGGCACTGCTCCAGGGAGCATACCAGGTGCGTCCCATGCCTTCTCCCACGGCGCGTGGCTTGTAGATGTGTGATGCACCACCGGCACAAATGATCACTGCCTTGGCACGAAATACATGAAAATCCCCGGTGCGGACGTTGAAGCCAACGGCACCCGCTACCCGGTTTGATTTCGCCTCGTCCATCAGCAGGTGGGTCACCATGATCCGGTTATAGACTTCATCCGCCGCCTTGCGTGCGGCCTCGGCGACAATCGGCTTGTAGCTTTCGCCGTGAATCATGATCTGCCATTTGCCCTCGCGCTGGTAGCGCCCCGTTTCCGGGTCCCGCATCATGGGAAGACCCCACTCTTCAAATTTGTGCACTGCAGAATCGACATGCCGGGCGATGTCGTAGCCCAGGTCCTCGCGCACGAGTCCCATGAGGTCATTGCGCGCATAGCGCACATGATCCTCCGGTTGATTTTCGTTCCACTGCATGCCCATGTAGCAGTTGATTGCATACAGGCCCTGTGCCACCGCGCCACTGCGCTCGATGTTGGCTTTTTCGACACAGACCACCTTGAGGTCGCGGCCCCAGTACTTGGATTCGTACGTGGCACCACAGCCGGCCATGCCACCACCGACGACGAGCACGTCGCAATCTTCAAAGACCGTTTTTCTTCGGTTAAACCATCCCACTAGACTGCTCCTTTCAACGTAGGCAATCCGCCGTCGATGTTGAGCGCATCCGGTTCGTGCGCGAGTTCTTGGGATTGCATCGCTTCTGCACTGGGCGTCTCCAGATCGGCCGGTGACGGAATGGTTCCCCACTTGGTCGTTCGTATCGGCGAGACAAAATTCTTTTCACGCCCGTCACGAAACAGGATCTTCCAGGAGATCGTGCCCTTTTCTTCCTCACGAAGCGCTCTCACGCTGTGACCGAGAGGTGCGAAGTCAGCATATCCGCGTGCATCAATCGCGTTTTGCGGGCAAGCTTTTACACAGGAGTAACACTCCCAGCACATGTTGGGCTCAATGTTGTAGGCACGACGATAGGTCTTATCGATGTGCATGATGTCCGAAGGACAGACATCAACGCAGTGACCACAACCATCGCAGCGAGTCATGTAAACGAAAGTGGGCATGCTATTCTGTCATCTCCTGTTGTTGGGTAACGATTATTTTCTTGAGGATCAAATGGTGGCCTGGGAAAGGATTGAACAGGCTGATTTAGTAATTCGTTGGCAGTCCGCGCGCTGAACCGAATGTTTCAGGCTTGTCCGCCGGTGCCGGCAAATTGCTTCTCGAGCCAGCAGCCTCTGCAACCCTTTTCTGCAAGGCAGCAGAGGGTTTGAAGAACATATGCGCGAACTTGGACCAGGGAATGGAGCCAAAGAGTACAGTGGTCGCAAGCACATACAACCCGAAAAGCAACCACCCGATGATCGACGTCGGCAGCCATGACCACAGCAGGGCCAGTGTTGTACTCGCCACCAGTGAGAGTATGAACAGGTCAGCCTGCACAATGCGAAACGGCGAATAGCCCTCGGCCGTAACATCGACCCGAATGAAGAACCAGAACCAGTAGCCGCCGATACAAACCATCAGCGCCCCGAGGTGCCACAGCAACGGCCACAGTACCGGTGTCGGACTGGCCGGGGTGGGGTACCCGAATACCATGATCGTGGTGGCAACGAGATAGATGACGAAGCCGTACATCGTCAGCAGATGGGCGATCCTGCGCCGGGCAGAACAAAATTCCGATGACGTCAGCACCTCACTTGCCATGGTTTGCACTGCCATGGCCATGACTTCTCCACTGCTGACCTGCCTTGTCCCCTGGCTTTTCGACTTTTGCCAATCTTCAAAAAAATACTTGGCACTTTTTTTATGTATGACGTCGATCAGTGTGCCTGCCACGACCAGGAGAAACATGACCACGACGTAGACCTGCGCCACGGCGCTGGGGATGTGGGTCGAAAGCTCAGCAAAGGGATTGCCGGTGAACATATTCAGGGTCCAGGCTGTTTTTGTAACGCACTAGTGTGATAGCGATATAGCGGCGATTCAACCAAAATATAGTTATGGTGGTTTAAAGCAGCCTTATAACATTTAGGGAGTTTTACCGGTGCCTCGAAAGCATGATCTTCAGCAAAGTTTGCGGCTGGTTTTCTGCTCGGCAACCGCGTTTGCCGTCTCTTGATGCAACTGCTTCTCAATCACGTTCCAGCATCCTCCCGCGCTGCAGCGCTTGATACGACCAATGCCCAAACGTGCTTGCCAATGCCACGCCTGCAGCATTGGTTATGCAAACACGGCCTGGCGCATCTGTTTCCAGGGCCTGGTGGCATGCAGGGTCTGCCTCCGGTTGGCAGCATAATTGGTTTAACGATATAGTCATCCGGTCAATGACTTCCATCTTGGATTCCTAAAGTATCATGCGACCTGCTTGGCTAATCGAGGAGGATGCTGCGCCTCATCCTTTGGCTGGGACCACCATGCTGGGGTCGGAGATCATCATGCATGTACTTGCCCAGGAAGGTACCGAGGTCATATTCGGTTACAGCGGCGGCGCTATCCTGCCGACGTACGATGCGGTGTTCCGCTTCAATGCGGAAACCGATGAATCCATGCCGCTGATTGTTCCTGCCAATGAACAGGGGGCCGGTTTCATGGCATCCGGGTACGCACGTGCCAGCGGCAAGGTGGGTGTCGTGATGGTGACCTCGGGTCCCGGGGCAACCAACACGGTCACTCCGGTACGCGACTGCATGGCGGACTCCGTTCCCATCGTGGTGATCAGCGGTCAGGTGCCGACACCTGCGATTGGCAGTGATGGCTTTCAGGAGGCCCCCGTGGCCAACATCATGGGTGCGGTGGCGAAGCACATTTTTCTGGTCACGGATCCCGAGAAGCTCGAAGCGACGGTTCGCACGGCATTTGAAATCGCCCGCACCGGGCGCCCGGGACCCGTGGTGATCGATATTCCCAAGGATGTACAAAACTGGGAAGGCGTGTTTAGGGGCAAGGGGAAATTGCTGATCCGGGGCTACCGCGAGCGCATCGCGGAGGTGGCCGAAAATTTGTTGTCGGACGAGAAATGCAGGCTTTTGTTTGATGCCCTTGAAAAATCAGAGCGGCCACTGCTCTATGCCGGCGGGGGTGTGATCAACGGGAATGCCGTCAATGAGGTTCGAGCGTTTGCGGATCAATTCAAAATCCCGGTGGTGACAACGCTGATGGGCATCGGTACCTATGACACGACGCAGGAACGCTCCCTGCACATGCTTGGCATGCACGGCACGGCTTTTGCGAACTACGCCGTCGAGGATTGCGACTTGCTGATTGCCGTCGGTGCGCGTTTTGACGACCGTGTGGCCGCCGTGCCGGACAAGTTTGCTCCCCAGGCGAGGTTTATCGCCCATCTCGATGTCGATCCTTCCGAGATACACAAGGTCAAGGCGGTGGATTGGCACCATGTAGGGCTGTTGCCACAGGCTGCGAAAAAACTGCTGGATTACGGGGTCCACACTCGCAAATTCATCAAGGAGTACACGGCCTGGAGTGCGCACATCGCAGAGCTGAAAAGTACGTACGCCATGAACTATGACAGGCAAAGTGTGCTGATCCAGCCCTATGCCGTGATTGAGGAAATCAACCGCTACACGGAAGGCAGGGCGATCATCAGTACGGGCGTCGGACAACACCAGATGTGGGCGGCGCAGTATTTTGATTTCAGGTCCCCGCGCCTGTGGTTGACCTCAGGCAGCATGGGCACGATGGGTTTTGGCCTGCCGGCGGCGATCGGTGCCCAGTTTGCACAACCGGATCGTGTGGTCATTGACATTGACGGGGATGCCAGCATCCGCATGAACCTGGGCGAACTCGAGACGGTGACGACCTACGAGTTGCCGATCAAGATTGTGGTGCTGAACAACCTGGGTGACGGCATGGTGAAACAATGGCAGAAACTGTTCTTCAAGGGCAGATTGTCTGCCAGCGACAAGTCTTTGCACAAAAAGGATTTCATCAGGGCGGCACAGGCGGATGGCTACGAGTATGCGGTACGGCTGGAAAGAAATGCTGATCTCCAGCCAGTGATCAAGGAATTCATGGAATTTGAAGGCCCCGCCTTCTTGGAAGTCATGATCGACCCCGATGCCGGGGTTTACCCTATGGTCGGACCAGGAATGAGCTATGATCAGATGATCACGGGTGATTACATCCCTTCGCGCGATCAGGTAGAGGATGACTCGAAAACGGATGTCGATGCATCGGAGATGTTCTAGCCTGGCCCGCCCGGTCAGGACTGCAAAACCCAGCCGCCAAATTTATTGCAGGTGTCGCCCTCTAGGCTGGTCCAACCTGTGCGTACCGCTGTCATGAACAGGTTTGTCATACAGATCCGCGGCATGCTGGCCTTGAGTTGTATCGTGTTGGCTTCTTCTTGTGCCGTGTTCTTGCTGAATGGGCATCTGAGTCACGGCTACTATATTTCTCCTGACAAGACGTTCAGGTGCAAGTTGCCTGGGGGTGCATTGAGCCGGCAACTTCACATCTGGGATCAAAGAAGTGCATTGGGAACTACAGTCACGTTCAAGCTTGGTTCCCGTCTGCTATGGCGCGTGGATCATCTGTATTTGAGTCGACTCAAGCTGAAAGATCTGGACAAGGACCAGGGGAGGAGGGCACAGCTTGAGAGAGGCAAGGAGCACTACTTCAAATACTATCTGCTGCCCAATTTGGGTCCTGCAGAAATCAAGTGGGAACGTTACGAGCGTGCAGGTGAAACAGAAGTGCTGATTGCCCACACATACCTGAAATCGGATGGCATGAAAGGTATTCGCGAACTGCTGTTTTCAGTGGATGGCAATTACCTGAACGTGCTGCACCATGCCCAGGGCATTTCCGAAAATCTGGAAAGCATTATTCCTGGATCCCTTGCCATGTATGAAAGCTGTGGATTTGAATAGCAGCTGCTAGCCCTGAATCATGGGCCCGAGAATCAGGCCGGCAGATTTGTTCAGGTCTGAAATTCGGTACCCAATCTTTTCAGTACTGGGACATTCCTGAGCCGAACGTAGTCGGGCAGGCCATTTTTGTAAGGCGGGTAGGCTTCGCCCCGGATCAAGGGAGCTAGATAAGTGCGGCACCGCTGGGTGATGCCAAAGCCGTCCTTGGTGATGTAGTTCCGCGGCATCATCTTTTCCCGGTTGGCCACCCTCGCCAATGTCGTGCTGCCAATTTTCCACCGGTACGGCTTGTTCGAGGTTCGCACAATGACGGGCAGAATCGCGGTTTTGCCCTGTAATGCAAATTGCACGGCAGCCTTGCCCATGGCATAGGCCTGCTCGACATCCGTCTTGGAGGCAATGTGCCGGGCTGCCCGCTGCAAATAGTCTGCCACGGCCCAGTGATACTTGTAGCCATGCGCCTGCTTTATTATGTCCGCAACGACCGGTGCGACCCCACCCAGCTGCTTGTGGCCGAAGGCATCCGTGCTGCCGGCATCCGCCAGGAATCTGCCGTTTTTAAACCGTGCGCCCTCGGAAACGCAGACCACACAGTAACCGTACCGGTCCACGCATTTTTTGACCCGACTCAGGAACCGTTTCCGTTCAAAGGCAATTTCAGGGAACAGTATTATGTGGGGCGCATCCCCTTCGCTCTCCCTTGCAAGCCCACTTGCCGCAGCAATCCACCCGGCATGACGCCCCATGACCTCCATAACGAACACTTTGGTCGAGGTTTCAGCCATGGATTTCACATCGAACGCCGCTTCCCTGATCGAGACGGCCACGTATTTCGCCACCGACCCGAATCCTGGGCAGTTGTCGGTTACGGGCAGGTCGTTGTCGACGGTCTTGGGGATGCCGATGCACTGGATCGGGTAGCCCATTTTCCTACTGAGCTGTGAAACCTTATGCGAGGTGTCCTGCGAGTCTCCGCCACCGTTGTAAAAGAAATAGCCGATGTCATGGGCCCTGAAAACCTCCATCAGGCGCTCGTACTGGGCACGGTTTTCCTCGATACTTTTCAGCTTGTACCGGCAGGAACCGAAGGCCCCGGAAGGAGTGTGTCTCAGTGCTGCAATTGCACGTGTGGACTCCCTGGAGGTGTCGATCAGGTCTTCCGTCAATGCCCCGAGGATTCCGTTGCGACCGGCGTACACCTTACCGATCCTGTCCTTGTGCTTTCGTGCGGTCTCGATCACCCCGCACGCCGTGGCATTGATCACCGCGGTCACGCCGCCTGATTGCGCATAAAATGCATTGCGTTTTTCCATACCATCCTCTGTTTCAATCGTTCAGGTGTTGGGACCGGAATTTCACGGGCAGGCGCTGCAGCGCATGCTGTCGTGGGCCGTCCACCAGGTTTCTAGCGGGCTCGCTCTCTATCGGCTATCCACTTTTTCAAAGAAGCCGCGGTCATCCTCTGTATAATCCGGGCCGGAGTTCATGGCTTGCCCGGGGACGTCGCTCGGTTTTGTTCCCAGTGTATCGGAATCCGCAGGCAGGTGTGGCGCCGGTTCAGATTGTACGGCCCCGGATCAAAGGAGAAAACAATGCGCATCATCTTATTGGGTGGCCCGGGTGCGGGCAAAGGTACCCAGGCGAACTACATTGCAGAAAAATACGGGATTCCGCAAATATCCACAGGGGACATGCTGCGGGCGGCAGTGAAAGCAGGTACGCCCCTAGGGCTCGAAGCCCGCAAAATCATGGAGGCAGGCGGTCTGGTCTCCGATGAAACCATCCTTGCGCTGATCAAGGACCGGATCGCACAAGAGGATTGCGCGAATGGGTTTTTGTTTGACGGCTTTCCCCGGACCATTGTCCAGGCAGAAAGCTTGAGGGAGCAAGGTGTCAGGATTGACTGCGTGGTCGAGATTAATGTCAGCGATGAAGAAATTGTCAGGCGCATGAGCGGGCGACGCGTGCACCCGGCGTCAGGGCGCACCTATCACGTGCATTTCAACCCGCCCCGTGTCGAAGGAAGAGATGATGTCACAGGCGAGGAACTGGTGCAGCGCAAGGACGATGAGGAGCAGACCGTGCGCGAGCGCCTGAAGGTATACCATCAGCAAACCAAGCCGCTGATCGGCTACTACTCTGGCTGGGCTGAACAAGGGGACACGGATGCACCAGCCTACCTCAGGATTGAGGGCGTAGGGTCAGTAGAAGAAATCCGGGACCGGATATTTTCCACCCTGGCCTCGTGAAGGCTCTGTGCCTTGGAATTTTTTGCAGGCTGCCCAGCAGTGTTGGCGGCCGTTTTACTGGTTGTCCTTGAGAGGTTTCAGGAGGCCTGTGCGACAGGGCGCCCTACTTTTTGTTGCGGGGCACGATGCTCGGAGACCTCCCACTGCCCGGCGCTGACTGACATGTGCAGGCAGGACGCACCACCCCGTGTGCGGGATTTTCCGGCAGCTCCCGGGTTCAGGACCCAAGGCCTTACATCCTGATCGCAAACCAGCATGTGGCTGTGTCCGTAAACAATGGCGGCGGAATCCGCGAAGTGTTGGCGCATTTCTGCGTGTCGCCGACCAGGCATGCCGTATGCATCTCCGTGCATCAGCATGATGCTGCCGCCGGGCAGCTTGATTTCGGCAAGTTTGCCAATACACATGAGTTCCCGGTGCTCCTGTGTAGGCCACTTCTCGGTGCAGTCGTTGTTGCCCTGCACGGCGATGACGTTTTCACAGAGTTCCCCTAGCTGGTGCAGCACACGGCTGGAGCCGATGTCCCCGGCATGCAGGATCAGGTCGCATCCCTCGAGCTGGTTATAAATGTCCGTGTCGATGTACCCGTGGGTGTCTGAGACGATACCGACTCGCAGGCGCTTGCAGTGGGTAAAGTCATGATGGGTGTCCGGGGCTGCAGGGCGGGTCGCGGCGGCGGTTGCGGGCATGAGGGTGTCTGTCGAGTGTCACGTGGTTTACGGGCCGACAAAATACTGGAACCTGGCCCATGGTGCAAGCTGGCGTTCCCGATGACGTATTGTCTGCAAGAGCCTTTTGCGTTATGTATCCTCTCATGAACGAAATACGGATGTATTCACGGCATGTCATTTGAAGTGCGCCTGACAACTTCCGGGAAACGCTTTCATGCAGAAGCGCATGAATCGATTCTTGATGCGGCCATTCGCGCGGGAATTCCCCTGAACTACGGCTGCAGCAACGGCAATTGCGGCCTGTGCAAGGCGAAAATCGTGAGCGGCGACACCAGGCTGATGCGCGCGCATGATTTTGTGATCCGGGAAGCCGAGAAAATCCAGGGTCATGCCCTGATGTGCTCAAATGCCTGTCAGAGTGATGTGGTGATTGATGCGGAGATCGCAGAGGTTCCTGACGATATCCCGGTGCAGGAGATGCGCGTCAAGGTGCGAAAAATCGACCGTATCAGTGATGACCTTGCGATCATCACCACCCAGGTTCCACGCAGCATTCGCCTGAGATTTCTGGCAGGCCAGTACATGCAGGTGACCGATGCGCAACAGGAGTCACACCACTATGCCATCGCCAGCTGTCCGTGCGATGCGAAAAGACTGGAATTCCATGTGCGCAAACAGGACGGCGATCCGTTTTCCGATACGGTTTTCAACCGCCTGAGTGTAGGTGCATGGCTAGACGTACACGGGCCCTACGGGGACTTCGTAATCGATGAATCCAAGGATAACCCGCTGGTGATGATCGCTTTCGACACCGGTTTTGCCGCTGTCAAGAGCCTGATGGAACACGTTACGGACCAGGACAGCGAGCGCCCAATCTATCTGTACTGGCTGGGGTGTGGGGCAGAAGGGCTGTACATGCACAACCTTTGCCGCTCATGGGCCGATGCTCTTGACCAGTTGACATACATCCCTATTCATCTACAGGAAGACATTGCCGATGACCGGTTCGAAGGGTTGCTGGGCATAGAGGAAAAGCTTTCTTTGGCTCTGCAGCAGGTTGAACATCTCGAAGATGCAGATGTATTCACGGCCTTGCCCGATCTGATCACCAAACTTGTCCGTCAATTGCTCACGCAAAAGGGATTCCAGTCCCACCAGCTTCACCATGAGCCGATCCGCGGGAATCCTGATCTGAAATGTATCCACGTCGAGGCTGGAGCATGACGGACTGCAAATGCAGCTTTGCAGCGACCATGATTCGGGAAGACTATGCCTGTGAGAAGGCCCGCATGGTAACCCGGAGATCGGGTCCGGATATTGCCTGCAGTTCCGAGGATGCGAGCCGCTTGTGCAGGGATGTACTGGAAAGATTCAAGGAAGTCGGCCTTCCCGCATTTGATGCCGAAGATGACCTCCTGAAAACACCGCACAGCGTGTATGTCAAAATCCAGTTTGGGGGGTTGCTGGGACTGACCCGTGATGTGGTGCATGCGCCCGCAGACCACGTTGAAAACATTTACCAATCGCTCGACCTGGCTGTGAAGCACTATCACTCTCTTGAGGAAATCCCCTGCCAAAACTACGTACAGACCATGAAGAAATTTAAAGTCGGGCGTAAAAGAAGATAAAATGTAAACCAAACTGGCGGAGGGATCCCTGATGGGCTACCACACAATAATTTCAACGGAAGATTTGTCTCAAAACCTGGATCAGGAAAACTGGTTTGTCTTTGATTGCAGATACCTGCTCAAGGAACCTGAGGGCGGTCTGAACAAGTTCAGAAAGGGCCATATCCCCGGTGCACAGTATGCAAACATGGATCGGGACCTGTCTTCTCCAATGTCGCAGACATCCGGGCGTCACCCGTTACCGGGCGCAGACAGTTTCGTGGAAAAGCTGTGTGAGTGGGGTGTGCAGAATGACTCACAGGTGGTTTGTTACGATGATCTCTCAGGTGCTTTTGCTGCCCGTATGTGGTGGTTGCTCAACTGGGTAGGCCATGGAAACGTCGCAGTGCTGGATGGTGGAATCAAGAAGTGGACGGCTGAGGGGCGACCCCTTGAGACAGAGACCCGGAGCAGAGCGCGCAGCTCATTTGCCGGCCAGGCAGATGAGGCGATGTGTGTGGATATAGAATTTGTGCAGCAACAGCTTGAACAGGGGGAGATCCGCCTGCTGGATGCCCGGTCCACTGAACGATTTACTGGCAAGGACAAGAAGACCGACCCCGTGCCCGGACATGTGCCCGGGGCCACCAGTTGCCCTTTTGCAGGCAATCTCGACCAGGAAAAGGTATTTCTGACTGCTGCTGAGTTGATGCGCCGCTACGAGCCCTGGTTCTCAGAGCGCCAACCGGAGCAGGTCATCAACATGTGTGGCTCGGGTGTCACGGCCTGCCACAACATCCTCGCAACGAGGATCGCAGGGCTCCCCTGGACACGACTGTATGTGGGCTCATGGAGTGAGTGGATCAAAGATCCCGCACGTGCCGTCGCGACTGGAGACTAGTGGCTTCTCTGGATGAGGTGATCGTTTGAAATTTTGTAGCAGCTGTGGTTCTGCAGATATCTCGTTAACCGTACCCGATGGCGACAACAGGCCGCGTTTCGTGTGCATGTCCTGTCAGGAAATTTTTTATCACAACCCGAAAATTGTTGCCGGGTGCATCGCAGAGTGGCAGGGCCGCATCCTGATGTGCAAACGGGCCATCGAACCACGCTATGGGAAGTGGACATTGCCGGCGGGGTTTATGGAGAATCAGGAAACCACTCTCGAGGCCGCTGCACGTGAAACGCATGAAGAGGCCAAAGCGGAAGTAGTGAATCTGAGCCTGTACAGCCTCTACAACCTTCCCCATATCAATCAGGTGTATCTGATATTCCGCGGCGTCTTGGTAGAAGGGCGTGCCAGCCCGGGTGCGGAGAGCCTGGAAGTCGCATTGATGGACGAGTCAGATGTCCCGTGGCAGGACATCGCCTTTCCAGTGATTCGGGAAAGTCTGGAGCTGTATTTCGACGACAAGCAGAATAACAGCTTCCCGCTGCACTATGGCGATATGCGCAGGCTGGGTCACAATTATGAAATCACTCGTTATTGACAGTATCGGCCTCGCCAAAGACAAGATGCATGGATGCTGAAAAATCGCTGCTCTCGATTATCGAGCTGGGCGGGTATCCTGATTTTGGTCCTGTTTACAAGCGTTACGGTTACACAACTCGCGTGGTATTCAGCATGCGGAAGGCGCTGGTGTTGTTGAAAAAGCTCAAGCCACATGTGGTGGTTGCGGAGTTTAACTACCAGTCTGATTTCAGGGATCGTACCAGCAGTCTTGAATCACTGATTGCAGTGGCCCAGCAAAGCCCGCAGATGCACCTGATTGTGTTTTATGAGCACGAATATGCCCACCAGTTTGACAAGCTGTGCGAGAGGTACCGGTTTTTTGCAACATTCCAGTACCCCGTCAAGGAGGCACATATCCAATCCGCACTTGATCGTCTGACGTGATGAAATCCGGGATGCTAGCTAGCTTTTGACCCGCCCATGCATGGCGGTGAATTTCTGACTTCGCCGTTCTTATCCTGCCATTCTTCAGGGGTGTATGTGTGCAGTGACAAGGCATGCACAGTACCTGCCAGCTCTTCTGCAAGCAGCCGGTTCAAAATGCGGTGCCTGGCCACTGGCAGCTTGCCGTCAAACTCGCGACTGACTACGGTCACCTTGAAATGTGATTCTGATCCGGGCGCCACGTTGTGCATGTGGCTTTCGTTGGCCACCTCTAGGAAGACAGGCTGCAGCGCACCCTGTATCTTATGTTCGATGCTTGTCTGTATGACCATTCCGTACCTATAGCAGTCGCGGAGTACTCAGGCCATATCCAGTTTGAGAGAATCTATCTGATCGAAAAGAAATCCTTGGCCGTTTGGGTCGTTTCCATCGCGGCCTGCTCTTCAGAAATTCCCCGGCAGTCTGCCACGGTACGCAGGATATGCGGCAGGTATGCGGGCTCATTGCGTCTGCCTTTGGGCTTTGGAAAATCTGCATTGGCAGGTAGGTTTCTGGGCAGCAGATAAGGCGCATCAGTTTCAATCATCAAACGGTTGGCAGGAATGCGCTGGATGATTTCGTGCAGATGCTGACCCCGTCGTTCATCACAGATCCAGCCGGTAATTCCGATGTGGCAATCCAGGTCAATATAGCAGTCAAGTTCACGGGCTGTCCCGGTGAAGCAGTGTGTCACCACACGTGTGAGCCGATCGCGTATCCGGGTTAGTATTTTGACAAAGTCCGCATGTGCGTCCCGCTGGTGCAAGAACCCGGGCAGTGCAAGTTCAGCGGCCAGTTCGAGCTGGGCTTGGAACGCTGCTTTTTGCTGGACCGGGCTTGAATAGTTGCGGTTATAGTCCAGTCCCGCCTCACCAATGGCTGTAACCTTCTCATGTGCTGCAATTTGCTGCAGCCGGTGCAGGGATGCATCCGAAAACTCTTTTGCCAGATGCGGGTGGATACCTGCTGTGGCACAGGCGCCCTCGTACTGCGCACAAAGCCGCACCGCATGTTCGCTGTCAGGCACACTCGATCCCGTAATGACAAAATACCGCACGCCCGCCTGCCGGGCACGTTCAATCACCTGCGCTTCATCGGTACGGAATGTGTCGCTGGTGAGGTTGAAGCAGATGTCGACGAGTTCCATGCTACGTCTGGTCAGGCACCGCGGGCCGGGTACAGGAGGCACACAGTTGCGTTTCATCCGTTTTCAAAACGGCCTGGCAGGTGCGGCAAAGCCTGGTGAAGGTTGGTCTGAGCATGCAGTCAAGACTGACGCGCTCGTCGAACACAAAACAGTCTCCGTGCCAGTGCTCATCCTTGAACTTTTTCAGGTAGTCCAGCACCCCCCCTTTGAGCTGGTAGACCTCCTTGAAGCCTTGGCCGGCAATGTAGGGGGCACCCTTTTCGCAACGGATTCCCCCTGTGCAGAACGTTACTACGGGCTTTTCTTTCGGCAGCCGTGCAAGCCCGGGAGCGGCACCTTTCAATTCCCTGAAATGCCGTAATCCAAGATGCCTTGCACGGTCAAAGGTCCCGAGTTCATATTCAAAGCTGTTGCGCAAGTCCAGCAAAGTGATCTGACGTCCGGCACTGAGCCACTGTCTGAGTTCGTCACTGGTGATATAGGGAGAACGTACAGTGCCTTGATGGCCAGCAGCTCCGATTGGCTCGGGATCAGGCACCAGCTGACTGCGGGTTTTCACCAGGAGGCGCTTGAAAGGGATCGTGTCTGAATAGGTGGCACTCAGTAGCAGGCGGTCAAAACCACAAACCGCGTCTAGCTGGTCCAGTGCATGGTCGATATCGTTTGCAGACCCGGCCAGACTCAGGTTGATTCCTTCCGGACTGACAAACACGGTCCCCTTCAGGTGGGTTTGTGCACACAAGGTCTGCACTTGTTTGTGCGCGGTGCTGACATCTGCCACAGTCTTGAACTGATAGCCTGCAATGTTGGTGATTGAATTTGTCATATGCAGTGGCGGGCAATGAAATTCATCCTGGTTTTGCTTATGCTGTGCGCTTCACCAGGGTTCCCGCAGGCATTATGAAAGAAGGTCATCCTCTGCCGATCTATCTGAAGGATTATACACCTCCGCCTTATCTGATTACGCATGTTTACCTGGCGTTTCAGTTTGGTGAGGAGTCCACGGTAGTCACTTCCAAACTGCAGGTGGTTCGCAATCCAGACATGGCAGGCTCGGGCACTGCGCTGGTACTGGATGGTGAAAGCCTGGAGTTGAACTACGTCCAACTCGACGGGCAACGCCTGGAAGCCGGACAGTTCACGCAGACAAGTCAGACCCTGCTGATCCCTGAGGTGCCGGCAAAGTTCGAATTGAGCATCCAAACGACAATCACCCCGCAAACCAATACCTCCCTGGAAGGCTTGTACAAATCCAGCGGAAATTTCTGCACCCAGTGCGAAGCCCAGGGATTTCGAAGGATCACCTATTTTCTGGATCGTCCCGACGTGATGTCGGTCTATACCGTGCGCCTGCAGGCAGACAAGGTCCGCTATCCGGTTTTACTGTCCAACGGCAATCCTGTAGAGCAGGGCGATTGTGGTGATGGCCAGCATTATGCCGTGTGGGAGGATCCTTTCCCTAAACCCTGTTATCTGTTTGCCCTGGTCGCTGCGGACCTGGTGTATTCGCAGGGCAGCCACCGCACCGCATCAGGCAAGGACATCGTCTTGCGCATCTACACGGAAAAGCATAATGCCGACAAGTGTGAACATGCGCTTCGCTCCCTGCAAAAAGCGATGCGTTGGGATGAGCAGCGTTTCGGGCTTGAATGCGACCTGGGCATCTACATGATTGTAGCGGTGGACGATTTCAACATGGGGGCCATGGAGAACAAGGGGCTCAACATTTTCAATTCGAGTTGTGTCCTGGCAAGTCCTGACACCGCAACCGATACGGACTACATGACGATTGAAGCTGTGGTGGCGCATGAGTACTTTCACAACTGGACCGGGAACCGCGTGACTTGCAGAGACTGGTTTCAGTTAAGCCTCAAGGAAGGGCTTACCGTTTTCAGAGACCAGGAGTTCACCGCGGATGTAACTTCACGGGCGGTGAAACGTATCCACGACGTGCGTTACTTGCGCACATACCAGTTTGCCGAGGACGCCAGCCCCATGGCACATCCGGTACGACCAGCCTCCTACCTGGAGATCAATAATTTCTACACGCTCACCGTGTACGAGAAAGGTGCCGAGATTGTGCGCATGTATCAGAGCATGTTTGGCATGGAAGGATTTCGCAAGGGCATGGATCTGTACTTTCAGCGTCACGACGGCCAGGCGGTGACCACGGATGATTTTGCAGCTGCGATGGCGGATGCTAATGCTGCCGACCTGACACAGTTCAAGCGCTGGTATGAGCAGGCAGGCACACCGGTCCTGGAAGTGGATGATCTGTGGGATGGCACATCCTGTACATACAAACTCAATTTCAGGCAGTCCTGCCCACCCACCCCGGAAAGCGAGTCGAAACAGCCTTTTGTAATCCCCGTCAAGTTCTCGTTGCTGGACTCCTCAAGCGGCGATGTACTTTCTCTGGAATCCGGTGTACATGGCCTTGGCAATGGTCCAAGCACCGTATTGCTTGTTGATGATTCGCAGCAGACCTTTGTATTCAGAAATATAAAGAAGAAGCCGGTGCCTGACCTGTTACAGGATTTTTCCGCGCCGGTGCGTGTGCGCTTTGACTACAGCGATGCGCAGCTCGCTTGGCTTCTGAAGCACTCGCCGGATGCCTTCAACCGCTGGAATGCGGGTAACCGGCTGGCATTAAATGTGTTGCTGGAGTGGGTCACGCGCTCACAAAGTCCCGAAGCTTTAGATTCCGTTTCTGCATTGAACCAGGCACTGGAGCACACGATACGGACAGAAACGGCAGACTGGAGTTTTTTGGCTGAATTGCTCATTTTGCCAACTGAGAGGGATGTGGAAGAATATCTGGACGAGGTAGACATGCAAAAAGTTGTTGCGGCATGTGATCAGTTGCCGCAATCAGTGGCCCGGTATCTGGAACAGGATCTGCTCAGGATTTATCAGGTGTGCTACCGGGAGGATGAATACCGTTACAGTACGGAGGAGATGGCACGCAGACGGTTGCAGAATGTCTGCCTGCAATTGCTGACTACCCTGGACGAGGACGAATATAGAAGGCTGGCACTTAAGCAGTTTGTCAGGGCGGGTAACATGACCGAGCAGGCGGGCGCCATCAGGGCCTTGCTGCATCGGGAATGCGATGAGCGCGAGCAGGTGCTTTCGTCATTTGAACAGCAATGGACACATGATTCGCTGGTCATGGAAAAATGGTTTGCATTCCAAGCACTGTCGAGAGTCCCGGGCGTGTTGGAGAATGTAAGAAGCCTGATGGGGCACCCCATGTTCAGCCTGCAAAATCCCAACAAGGTGCGTGCACTGATTGGTGTGTTTTCAGGAAACCCCTGTGCATTCCATCGACCCGATGGCAGCGGGTATGCGTTTGTTGCAGAACAGGTACTGGCTTTGGACAGGCTCAATCCCCAGGTGGCCTCGCGCCTGGCCCGCTCATTGATGCGCTGGCGAAAGTACTCCACACCCTACAGGCATAAGATGCATGAACAGCTGGAGCGTATCGCAGCTCACAAGGGCCTCTCGGGAGATGTGTATGAGATCGTTTCAAAAAGCCTGGAGTCTGCGCAATGAGATGTTGGGATGGATCAATCCCGAGGATTCGCCTGCCTGGAGGCCGATCATGAGTCAGGGAAACAGGATTACTTCAATAGTAGATGGCCCTTTGCACATCACGGGTCGGCTTGAGTTGGTCGACAGCGATGGTGAGCTACTGGAGAAGAGCGAAGAGCTGTTCCTGTGCCGTTGCGGGAATTCCAATAACAAACCCTATTGTGATGGGCAGCACAAGGCCACCGGTTTCCAGGATGATGGCAAGTTCGTGACTCCACCCGTCTCGCAGGACGACCTGGTCAGCAGCGGGGTTCTGGAAATCAAGGTGCAGGCCAATGGCCCGCTGATCTTCCGCGGTGTGGCCTGCATTCAGGACACGCAACAAAAAGAGATCATGCGCAAGGTGGGGGGGTTGTGCCGGTGTCAGCACAGCAATAACCGTCCGTTTTGCGACGGTACGCATACGAAAATCGGCTTTACGGACGAGTAGTTCTGTGAGCAGGCCTTTGGGGCCCGCGCGGATGGAACCGGGCAGTCAACGGATTCTTCGGCCCGGCCGTTTCAGGCCGGACCGTCTCGCAACGTGTCAGAAATACATACGCGCAGTCACGCCAAAGGTGCGGGGCTGGCCCACCCGGTAGCCGAGCCTGGCTCTGCCTCCTCTCTCGCGGTCAAAGGACAGCTTCGGATTTTCATCCGTGATGTTTTTTGCAAAAACCGTGAGCTCCAGCGCCTCATACACAAGGCCTGCAGACAGATTGAACAAATGGTATGAATCGAGAGTCAGGTCAACTTCCGTAGTCTGGTCGGCAGGGGTCCCTGCATAAGGGAAATTAGTGTCAAATATGTCTTCCCCTGGGACTTGGTCACCGGGCTGCGTGATGCTGGTGTCCACATACTGCCAGGATGCGGTGATATAACTCTCGTCAGCACTCAGAACACCAGGGAGCATGTAGGTAGCCGATCCTGAAAGTTGCCACTCGGGCACCGAGGGTATGCGGTTGCCATCCTCGATGCCGTGAAGAACGCTGCCATCGACCGCTGTGACCGTGGAATCGAACTCTGCCTCAACATAGCTTCCGGCAAAGGTGACGTGCAGGACGCTGGTCGGGCGGGCAGAAATTTCAAGTTCAGCTCCTGTAGTGTGGGCTTCGGGCACGCTGATGGTGACACGCGATGAACACGGACCCGCGTCGATATTTACGCCTAGGTCCTCTATGTCGGAGTAAAATACCGAACCGTTGACGGTCAATTTCTCGAACGAAGACTTGAAACCAAGCTCGTAGTTCCAGAGGGTTTCATCGTCGAATTCCTGATAGTCCTTGTAGTTGTCATACGCGGCTCCGCAAAGTGGCTGATTCAGGGGGTCATTCACCCCTCCCAAGCGGAACCCCTTGGAAACCTGTGCATTTATCCGGGTGTTTTCGTTGGCCTCGTAACTGACCATGAAACGGGGATTGTATCCGTCGGAAGATACCTTTTCGTCCTGATGCTGCGCTGACGAATTCGAGAAAGGCCCTCCCGATGTAAACGTCTTGTCCTCTTCCCAGTCATACCAGCGCAGCCCGGCCGTCAGTCCCAGCCGGTCTCCCAGCATGTATGTGGCCTCCCCGAACAACGCGGTCTGTCTCAGGTCATAGGTCAGGTCCGAAAGATAGGGCGAATCCACGGCATCCGGAAAATTGTTATTGGCTGATGGAGCGAACGCATCATATCCTGGTGTGGGAAGCCGCTGGGAATAGTCACGCTCCACATCTGAGTAGAATATGCCCGCGAGCCACTGTAGCTTACTGCTGTCATCACTTGAACTGAAACGCAACTCATGCGTGACTTGCTCAAGGTCCGTGGTGTCGCGCAGGTTGGAGGGGCGCAATGCGTCTTCATCCGAAAGATTCAAGGGAATATTGGGGTCAATGCTCACGCTGCCGGTCAGCGCACTGGCGTCACGGCTGACTAGAAGGTCGCGGCGGATATAACTGGCAGTATAGGTCATGTCCAGGGAGTCCTTGATGCCCCACTCGACGACTGTATCCAGAATCAGGGTCTCGTCCTCAAACGCCTCGTCCAGCAGCAGGAACTGCTCTCTCCTGTCAAGGCTGACAGGGGCGACGATTGCAGGGTCGGTATAGGGGCTTCTGAACAGGTTGTATACTTCTTCGCGGTTGAATCCACCCAGATCGATGTCCTGATAGACTATGCGCGGGGTGATGGACAGGTTCTCAAGCGGTTCCCACAACAGAGCAATGCGCCCGCCGAAACGGGTGCCGTCATTGACATCTTCGTCGGTAGACCCATCTTCTCTGAGTGCATCGATGAATCCGCCGTATCCCGTAAAGTAGGCTACCGCCCGTGCCGCTGTCGTATCTCCCAGGGCCAGGTTGCTGGCCAGTTTGAAATGCTCTCCGTGTGAACCATCATCGATCTGGTTTGCGTCTAACTCAATCTTGGTTTCATTTACACCCAGTAGCGGCTGGTTGGTGATATAGCGTACTGTGCCCCCGATCGAACCGGACCCGAACAGTGTTCCCTGCGGTCCCCTTAGGGTCTCCACCCGGCTCAGGTCAAACAGGTCAATGTCGGGAGTGAAAAGCGACAGGGAAATCGGGGTTTCGTCGAGATAGACGCCAACCTGTTCCTTGATTCCAGGCTGGTCGCGCACGATCTGGCCCGAGGAAATGCCGCGAATGCTCACCACGCTTTGTCCAGGACCCAGATTCTGTATGGTAAGTCCGGCAACATTGCGGGAAAGATCTTCCAGATCTGTAGTGTTTAGGCGTTCGATATCCTCCTCCGACTGGACATTCAGGGAAAAGGGCACCTCCTGTTCAGGCTGGAGGCGCTTGGTGGCGGTTACGAAGATCCCGGGAAGGCTATGGCTGCCGCCTTGTGACGAGGCCCCCGATTCGGTCTCTTCTGCCTGCTGGGCACGTGCACCTTGAGCGAGGGCTGCAAGACCAATGAAAAAGATTAAAAATGCCCATGTAAACACATGTCGGCTGCAAGATCGCTGCATGATATCCCCCCTGCAAGATCCCTGGCTTATCTCCCAAAACCAGATTGTCGTTCTAATTTCAAGTTTAGCAAAGATTCAGGGAAATGCATGCTGGCGGGGTCATCGCTTGCTTGGGTGCCTCTGGGTTGTTTCTGGCCTTTTGCCAATATTCATCAGCGGTTTTCAGAAGCCTTCAGTAGAGAGAAACAGCCCGACCCGCAGGTCTTTTGCAACGTAGATCGTTCTTCCATCCACAGACATCGTGCCATCCGCAATGCCCATGGCTGCACCGCGCTTGACGATTCTCTTGATGTCCAGTCGGTAATCGACCTGGTTTGCATCCGGCAACACCTGGCCTGTGAAGCGGACCTCATTGACCCCGAGCGCCCGGCCGCGCCCTGGCACGCCCTTCCATGCGATAAAAAATCCCAGCAATTGCCACAGTGCATCCAGTCCCAGGCATCCGGGCATGACAGGATCTCCTGCAAAATGACAATCGAAAAACCATAGATCGGACTTGATATCGAGTTCGGCTTCGACCTCACCACGTCCGTACTGCCCCGTATCATCCGTGATTTTTGTGATCCGATCGATCATCAGCATGTTGGGCAGGGGCAGCTGTGCGTTCCCCGGCCCGAACATTTTGCCATGGCTGCAGGCCAACAACTCCTCGTAGGAATATGAGTTTTTTTTAGACACGTGTCATGCCTTCCAGGCCATGACCCTATAGATTGATTTCATGTGGGCAGGAGTTGGGTGTGTAGAGATGGTATTGTTCTATAAGTGTAGCAAAAAACACTCTTGCTCGGGGTTCAGAGCGCAACTGTGCTGACGAATCTCGGCCTATGACCCGGTCCTTTCACGTGGAAGGGAAGCGGTTTTCCTGTAGCCCGCGGGCCCGTGGTTTTGCTTTGCCACGCAGTCGAGAAAGTTGTATAAAGAAGCTGCTTACAGAGCGTGCAAGCGAGCACCGGTGTGGCGGCATGCTGCGCACTGCCACTGAATGTGCCAATAGGAAGATGGTGCAAATGCCCCACAGCCACCATGTCCATATGCCTTGACCGCTGCGGACTCAGAGATCTTTTTTGAATACGTCATCTTTGACTGGCCGTCAGGCCGGTAGTACTGCCATGAACTGCAGGGGAAAAACTGGTGGTTGAAAAATTTGATCCTACCCGGCAACCCCTTCACGATGCCATGAGTGCATTCCAGTCCGCAGATGAGCGCGTCTGGTTTGAGAACAAGCTGCTCGAATGCCGCCAAAAGTTGCGGGATCTTCCCCGGGAGGCAAGTAATTTCCTGCGTGCGCAACTGGAGCTCGAAATCGCAGAGGCACTGATCGGACTCAACCGGCTGGAGGAGGCCTGGTCGTGTGCCCGGCCCCTTGTCGAACTGTTCATTGCAGAACAAGAGTTCGAACATGCCGTAAAGGCCTGCCGGGTACTGTATCAGGCCAACCAGGAAGATTCGATCGTCGCGCTGGGGCAGGGCTGCTGGCTTGCCGTCACGTATCCGGTAGACCCGGGCCTGTCCATCGAAATGCTCCATAACATCGTGGATGAAACCCCGGAGCAGTCCGATGGTGCGGCAGTCGCTGCCATGGCGGCACACTACATTGCCGATGTGCGCGCAAAAGAGCAGCATGAAAACCTGACCTTCCTTACCATGCAGATTCTTGCGAAAGTGGCCAAGCGCCACCGCGGCATCGAAGATGAAGAATCCATCAGGATGTGGATTGAAATACTTGAATTGAACGACACCGACAAGCTCTTCAATCGGCTGGCGACAATTGTCGATGTAATGACGGGTGATTCATGGTGGTTCGACCGTGACCGCTTGCGCGCCCAGTTGCCGGTCAATTAAGGGATGGTGAATTGCAACACACTGTCCGACTTTCTGTGAGTGTGGCCAATGGGTACAGTCCGGAGGGCTACTGGATGGACTTTATGCCACGCGCCATTGACTCCCCAGGAAATCTGGCGCAGCCATCAGGCCAGTTTCGATGGATGTAGTACTGACTCCATGGCGTTTCATGCGCCTGATCACGCGGCCTGCAGAGGCAGGTGCCAGTCTGGCCGGGGACGCACCTGAAACCCATGCGGTGCTTTTGCGCCTGGTGATTCCGCTCAGCATCATCCCACCATTGTTCGCCTACATAGGAGGGATTACCTCTGGCTGGCAGCTCGGAGGCGGGGAACCGCTGTATATTCCCCCGTCAGGCCTGGCACTGATCAGTCTTGCCTACTTCGTCGCGCTCATTGCCGGTTTCCTGAGCACCGCGGTGGTCGGCTGCTGGATGGCAGGCACCTATGGCGCAAGGCGCGAATTTGGCGCCCACCTGTCGTTTGTAGTCCTGGTTGGCATGCCGGTGATCCTTGCCAGCCTGGGCCATCTGGTCCCGCACGTTTTCATTAATATGCTTTTGTTGATACCGGCCCTGGCCTGGAGCCTGTATCTGCTGTACCGCTGTCTTCCGGTGGCGCTAGGCACCTCACCGGAGCGCGGCATACTCATGGCTTCGTCTTTGGTAGCCTACCTGCTGGTGGCTAGCGTTAGCCTGCTGGGCATTACCGTGGTGCTCTGGAGCGGGGGTATTGGTCCGAACCTGGGAGTTTAAGTCTGAGCATCGAGCAATATCACGACAGGGTGGTGGCCTGGCTGACCGGCTTCGCCATTTTCTGGTCGCTGATTGGTATGGCAGCGGGTATCTATGTTGCTGCAGAACTGATCTGGCCAACCCTGGACTTTGGTCACGAATGGCTGTCCTATGGCCGGTTGCGAAACCTGCATACCAACGCCGTGATCTTCGGATTTGGCATCGCCGCGCTGATGGGTACTGCTTTCTACAGCGTACAGCGTACCTGTCATGTTCCGTTATTTGCACCGGGACTGGCCTGGTTTTGCGCCTTGGCTTGGCAAGCAGTAATTCTATTTGGCGGGATCTCGTTGCTGGCCGGTTGGAACGGAGGCAAGGAGTATGCCGAACTGGAATGGCCCTTCGACATCGCCATAACCGTCATCTGGGTGTGTTTCGCAGTGGTTTTTTTCGGGACCATTGCCAAGCGGCGAATTCAGCCGATATACGTATCCAACTGGTTCTACGGCGCGCTGATCATCGTGATCGCCATGCTGCACATCGTCAACAGCCAGGCGATTCCGGTGGCCTGGTCGAAATCCTACTCGCTGTTTGCCGGTGCTCAGGACGCCGTTGTGCAATGGTGGTACGGCCACAATGCGGTGGGGTTCCTACTGACGGGCGGGTTTCTCGGTATGCTGTACTACTTCCTGCCCAAGCATGCCGACCGGCCGATCTGGAGTTACCGGTTATCGATCGTGGCGTTCTGGGCCTTCGTTTACAGCTATATCTGGGCCGGCCCACATCACCTGCACTACAATGCCGTGCCGGAGTGGGTGCAGTCCCTGGGCATGGTCATGAGCCTGGTGCTGCTGGCGCCGTCCTGGGCCACTTTGGTCAATGGTGTCATGACGGTGTCCGGCGCCTGGAAGAAGCTGCGTACTGATCCGGCCTTGAAGTTCATCGTGCTGTCGCTGGCCTTTTACGGGCTCGCAACCTTCGAAGGACCGATGATGTCCATCAAGAATGTCAATGTAGTCAGCCACTTTACCGACTGGACCATTGGCCATGTGCATTCCGGAGCACTCGGCTGGAATGCGCTGATTACCTTCGGCACGTTCTACTTCCTGTTGCCGCGCCTGGTCGGTGCCGAACTCTACAGTCATCGGCTGGCAAACTGGCATTTCTGGCTGGCCCTGGCAGGCGTGATGCTCTATGTACTGGCAATGTGGGGTGCGGGCGTCTCCCAAGGTCTCTTGTGGCTGAGCCTCGATGAAATCGGGGAGCTTCGCTACAGTTTCAAGGACATCATGGCCAGTATGGCCCCCTACTACACCCTGCGCCTGGTCGCAGGGCTTGCATTTTTTGCCGGGGCCTTGCTGATGGCATTCAACCTGTGGATGACTGCCAGGGGCCGCAGCATCGTGCGTGCCGTACCGCCACCTGCCGCTCAGGGGGCGCTGTGAAAGCCGTCGATCTGCATCGCAGGCTGGAGCGCCACAGCGGCTGGCTGATCTTTGGCATTCTGCTTGTCTCGTCTATCGGCGGGCTGGTACAGGTGCTGCCCAGTGTGCTTGACGACGGTTTGGCCACGCCGGACGTGGGCATCGTGCCCTATGACCCGGTGGCCCTGACCGGTCGTGACATCTACATCCGCGAAAGCTGCAGTACTTGCCATTCGCAACAGGTGCGCCCCCTGCTGGCCGAAGTTCGGCGCTACGGCCCCTTTTCAAAAGCCGGGGAATTTGCCTTTGACCGGCCCTTCCTGTGGGGGTCGAAGCGCACGGGACCCGATTTGCACCGCATTGGCGGCAAGTATTCCGACGTCTGGCATCGGCTGCACCTGCTGGACCCTCGAGCCGTCGTGCCTGATTCGATCATGCCCGCCTATCCCTGGCTTGCGGACCGACCGGCAGATTCCGGCGGCATGATTCAGGCGAAAATGCGGGCGCTGCGCCGTCTTGGCCATCCCTACACGGATGCCGACATTGAGGCGGCGCCTGCCGCACTGCAAGGCCTGAGTGAGGTCGATGCCCTGGTGGCCTATCTGCAGGGACTGGGCGCACCCGCGACGGGGGTCGAGCGATGACCTGGTTTCTTTTCGTGGGTGACATGCTGGTGATGGCCTTCATGGCCGCATTGGTGATCTGGGTCCTGCTGGGTTCGTCCGATGAGACCATCGAGCGGAGCGCGGGCATTCCCCTCGACGATGAGCGCCGTGATGGCTGAGTTGCCGAGCGAGTTCTGGAGCGGCTGGGTGCTGGTGCTTACCCTGGCCAGCCTGGCGGGGCTGGTCTGGCTGGTATTCAGCCTGTATTTTGACGGCGGCCAGGAGACAAAGGAGTCGAGCCCGATGTGGGACGGCAACCTGCGGGAGGGTGAGCATCCACCGCCTCTCTGGTGGTTCTGGCTGATTTTCATCTCCTTGGTGATTTCCGTTGTCTATCTCATGCTCTATCCTGGCCTGGGTGCTTTCAGCGGCGCGCTGAACTGGTCCCAGGGTGGCGAGCTGCACGAGCGTCTCGGCCGCTACACGACGGAATTCGGACCGACCCGGCGGCTGGTTTCCGAAGCGAGGCTGGAGACGCTGCAGGCCGATGAAAGGCTCATGGCTTCGGCGCAGCGAATCTATGACCGCAATTGCGCCGTGTGCCATGGCTATGATGCGACAGGTCAGGCCAACCTCTTTCCCGACCTGCACGATGCGGAGTGGCAATGGGGCGGCGAGGCGACACAGATCGAGCAGTCGATCCGCCACGGGCGCCAGGCGGTCATGCCCGGCTGGCTGCCGGTAGTCGGCGAAGAGACAGTGGATCAGCTGACCGGTTACGTGCAGGCCCTGGCCCGGGACGAGGCGGATGACCACCCGGGCGCACAGCCCTACCAGCTGTACTGCAGCGCCTGTCACGGCACGGACGCTTCCGGCAATGAACTGCTCGGCGCGCCGAATCTCACGGACAGCGCCAGTCTTTACGGAAGCTCTACGGAGGCAATCCGCCAGTCCATCGCCGAGGGCCGCAACGGTCAAATGCCGGCCTTCGACGGCCGGCTTGACGACACCCAGATCCGCCTGCTGGTCGCTTGGCTCCGCCGTGACAACGCAGCTTTCGGCGGGGATGCCCGGCCCGATGCACCCAAAATACCTGAATGAAACACCCAAACATTCAGCGGTGATTGCACAGGGTACATGATCCGTCGGTACGGTTTGTTCAAGAGACTGACTGCTGCGGTCGGCCACCTGAAAATTTCTGGTCCGGCCGCGAATATGCGCATGCAAATGCCTTATAATCCGCACGATAAACCGTTTTATGGCAAAGACCTGGGCGGGACACGCAGATCCGCCGGATCACACATGAGAACAGAAGGACCGGCAACGGGCACCCTGCCATGGAAGTGATCCGCTGAGCAGTGGGGGAGGCACCGGCGATGCAAACCGAAAAGATCAAAGTACCCGAGGGGCATTCCGTTCATCATGTGACATGCCCTCACGATTGTCCGGATTCGTGTTCGATGCTGGTCACCCGCGATGACCGCTCTGGTCGGGCAGTACGCATCCAGGGCGATCCGACCCACCCGATTACCCGCGGCTATTTGTGCAACAAGGTCAACCATTACCTCGATTTCGTCTACAACGACAGCCGTGTTCTCTACCCGCACAAGCGGGTGGGTCCGAAAGGGCCGGGCGCCAGGTTTGAACGCATCACCTGGGACGAGGCGCTCGATGCGATCACCGGCAACTTCAAGCATGTGATTGACGAGTACGGGAGCGAGGCCGTACAGCCTTATTCCTATTCAGGCACCATGGGCATGGTGGGGTACTGGACCATGGATTCCCGCTTCTGGAACAAGATGGAAGCGGCCGGACTGATCCAGTCCATCTGCATTTTCGCGGCCATGTGGGCAGGACTGCATACCTATGGCATGGCTCATCCGAACATGTCCGTTCACGAAGCGGCCGAAGAAGCGGACCTGATGATTCTGTGGGGCGCCAATCTGGTGAGCACGGGAGTCCACGCCATTCCGTTTATACGTGAAGCCAAAGAGCGCGGCATGAAGCTCGTGGTGATCGACCCCCGGGTTACGCGTACCACCATGATGGCGGACTGGCATATCCAGCCCAGGCCCGGGACCGATGCTGCACTGGCGCTGGGCATGATGAAAGTGATCGTCGACCACGGCTTGCATGATCTGGAATTTCTCAAAGAGCAGACCAATGGCTGGGAAGCCCTACTGGAAACGGAATTGCCCAAGTACCCGCTGGAAAGGGTTGCCGAAATCACCGGGCTTACGACTGCGGAAATTGAAAAATTTGCCCTGGAGTATGCCTCGACGAAGAAATCCTACATACGTGCGAACTACGGCCTGAACCGGCATCAGAACGCAGGCCAGATGTGCCGCTCCATCCTGGTGCTTCCCTGTATCACAGGGGCCTGGCGCGAGCCCTGTGGAGGTGCCTGTTTCGGCAATCTGGAGGAGATGTGGCTTCGCTGGGACTTGGACAAGCTGCACCGAACGGACCTGGGCACGCGAAAGCGTTCCATCAACATGGTACAGCTCGGCCGTGCCTTGTCGGACCATATCGATGCCGAAGGCAAGACGATGGATCCCCCGATCAAAAGCCTGTTTGTCTACAACTCGGACCCTGCCAACTGCGCACCGAACACCAACAATGTCCGCAAGGGCCTGATGCGCGATGACCTTTTCGTTGCAGTGCATGAAACCTTCTGGACGGACACCTGCCAGTACGCGGACATCGTGATTCCCGCAGACACGCAACTGGAGCGTATGGACATGGTGGCCACCTACGGCAACTGGTACTACACCATGAACCGGCCGGTCATCGAGCCCCTCGGGGAAAGTGTCCGCAATTCCGAGCTGTTTCGCATGCTGGCTAGGCGCATGGGCTATGTGGAAGAAGGCGACAATGCCTTCACGCAAACGGACGAGGAAATCATTCGCGACGTCATGTTTGACGAGGGCAAGCACAATCCCCTGATGGAAGGCATCACCTATGAGGATATCCTGAAAGACGGTTTCGTCAGGGCCAATACCGACTCCGAGCGAAGAAACTTCCTGAAAAACGGCTGGCCAACGGATTCGGGGAAAATTGATATCTGGTGCGAAAAGCTAAAGGAAGAGGGCATCAACCCCCTGCCTTCCTACGTGCCGGAAATCGAAGGGCAGGAAGACCCGAAACGCAAGGACTATCCATTGCAGGTGCTGAGCAGCGCCGCACACTATTTCATCGGTGATTCATTCCAGACGGTTCCGCGCCTGCAGGCCATGATGTCAAGGCCCACTGTGGAACTGAACCCTGAAGATGCCAAGGCGCGGGGCATAGAAGATGGTGATCTTTGCTGCATGTACAATGACCGCGGAGAAACCTATGCATATGCCGTCATTATCGATGGGCTGTTGCCCGGTGTCTGTTCCACACAGAAGCAGTTCAAGGGCAGCAACACACCGAATGGCGTGAATATCAACGCACTGAACTCGGAAATGCTGACCGACTTCGGGACCAGCCCGACCTTCTATTCCTGTCTCGTGGAAATCAAGAAAGCCAGCGAGGACATGCGCAAGCAGACCCTGCTGAAAGAGTGGGGAGGGCTGCAGGGCTACATCAGGAAGTGGCGCGAGGACCCGCGCAATGACGGTATCGAAGCCACGGATGATGAAATCATCGCATTTGCGAAAGAACAGCACCCGGGAGTCTTCGGCTGAATCCTGACAGCATTTTTCCGGCCTCTAGCGCACGGACACAGTGACCGCGATGCAAAAGAACTTTCACGATCCATTTGACCACTACATCCGGGAACTGCCTGTCCCGGACCCTGAAATCAAGGGCCGAAGGGTGCGGATCAACCAGGGCACCATCAAGAGCATCACCCCCCTCACGCATGACACGCTTGAACTGGTCGTCCGGTGTGACCCGGCCAGCCAGCCGCTGGACGGAGCCGCCGGGCAGTACGCCACGCTCAAGGTGCCGGGAATAAAAAAATCACGCTCCTACTCGTTCGCCAAAACCCCGGAGGACGAGAACCCGGGCGAACACACCTTCTACATCCGCCTGGTGCCCGGCGGGGAGCTGTCAGGCTGGCTGGCGAAAGAGGACCGCATTGGCGAGCATGTCGAGCTTGCAGGGCCATTGGGGATGTTCGGGCTCGACGCATCGGATGACACCATGGTCTGCATTGCCGGCGGCAGCGGCATGAGCGCGATCGCAGCCATCGTCAAGCATGCCGCCAACCTGGGTGTCGCCAGGGACTGTTACTTTTTCTATGGCGCACGCACACAAAAGGATTTGTACTGTCATGAGGAGATGCAGGCCGTGGGTGAGCGGTGGAACCCGGCGCACAGGTTCGAATTCATTCCGGTCTTGTCGGAGGAGCCTGAAGACAGCGACTGGAGCGGCCCCCGCGGGCTGGTGACGGCTTTTGTCAAAAACGAGTATCTGGACCAAGGCAGGCTACCGACTCCCGGGATCAAGGCTTATTTTTGTGGCCCACCTCCGATGATAGACCATGGAGTCGAGGTGTTTGCGCATGCCGGACTCGGGGATGGAAATATCTATTTTGACAAGTTCGAAGATGCAAGTTCGCCGGCACCGGTGGTTGACAACACCAAGTGTGTCCTGTGTGATGAATGCCTGCTGGTGAAACCGGTAGCCAACTGCTTGGTTGAAGCGACAAATTTCAAAACAAGTGGCGGCGACTTCGCCTTTTCTTTTGAACAGGTACAGCCTGCACGTACTTCCGGGCTGTACTACAACTCCCTGTACATTGACGAGGGTGAGTGTGTGCGTTGTTTTGCATGTGTTGATGCCTGTCCGCACGATGCAATTTCCGTGGACTATGACAGAACGCCCAAAACGTTGAGGATGTATACATAGCCGGCTTGCTGGCCGCATGTGCTCTGCTGGAGGAATTTAGCGTTAGGATGACACTTCCCGCGTTGACGTAGAGGTTTTGAAGGGAATCCGGCCAGGACGTGAACATGGTCCCCAGTTTCCCTGTAGCCGGCCGGGGGCCAACAGTCATTCGAGCGACGGCCTGCGGAACAAATGATGCTGCGCACGTCCTGTTTCTGATCAATAACCCATCCGTAATTCTGGAACCACTATGAAAAAGATTGTAATTGCACCGGACTCGTTTAAGGGCAACCTCACTTCGCTGGAGGTCGCCGTGAGCATCGAGAAGGGCATCCGGCGAGTCTTGCCCAATGCGACATGCGTGAAAGTACCCATGGCGGATGGAGGCGAAGGGACCGTGCAGTCACTGATCGATGCGGCGGGAGGGAAGCTGGTGAGAAAGCGGGTCGAGGGCCCCGCAGGAAAAATTGTAACAGCGTGCTACGGCTGGTTGCCCGCTAAGAAAACGGCAGTCATCGAAATGGCGGAAGCTTCCGGGTTGCCCCTGGTCGAGGGAGGCACCAAGAACCCGCTGAAAACCACGACGTACGGCACCGGCCAATTGATGCTGGATGCGCTCGACCGCGGTGCAAAAAAAATCATTGTCGGCATTGGGGGATCCGCGACCAACGATGGAGGAGTAGGTATGGCTCAGGCGCTCGGTGTACGGTTTGTTGATACCCGAGGTAGGCAAATCAAGAAACCGGGCTCTGGAGGCATGCTCGCGAAAATTGGAAGCATTGATGCCACTGGTCTTGATGCCCGGATCAGCCAGGTGAAAATCCTCGTGGCCTGTGATGTAAAAAATCCCCTGCATGGGAAACAAGGCGCTGCGCATGTGTTCGGGCCGCAAAAAGGCGCCACTCCGAAAATGGTTGCGGTGCTGGATGCAAACCTCAAGCATCTTGGCCGTCTGATCAAGCGCGACCTCAAAAAAGATGTGGCCCGCATGCCAGGGGCTGGGGCTGCCGGCGGCCTGGGTGCCGGACTGGTCGCTTTTGCAGGTGCCACTCTCAAGAGCGGTGTCGATATTGTGCTAAGGACAACCGAGCTTGAGAAATACGTGAAGGGTGCTGACCTGGTCATTACCGGGGAAGGCAAGGTGGATTTCCAGACTGCGTTCGGGAAGACCCCCTCCGGTGTCGCAAGGGCGGCCAAAAAACATCGGGTGCCGGTGGTGGCCATCGGCGGTGCATTATCCAATGACGCTCATAATGTGTTTGCGCATGGAATTGACGGGATTGCCAGTGCGGCGGCCAAGGACATGTCGCTGGAGGAAGCATTGCGGGACTCAAGACCGCATCTGGAAAATGTCGCAGAGCGTGTCATTCGCATGATTCTTATTGGCAAGAAAATGGCAGAGAAAAAACACAGGATGAAGGCCCGGTCCGGACCAAGAAAGTCACGGTAGAACTTCTATCTGGATACCACTTTCCGTCAGTTCCCAGATTTCATCCATGTCGCTGTGACTTGCCGCGATACTTCCTTTCGTTCCGCCCCATAACCCGGCGACCTGCCAGGCCCAGCCCATCCTGTCCGGATACGACTGGATTACGAAGTGTACCGGCGAGGGGGTTGCAGCTGAGGCAGACGTCTGATCCGGTGTCTCCGAATATATGAGGTGCATGGACTTGCGGCCCTCGTCGTCTTCATTCCTGGCATCCAGCAGGTAGGTTCCTTGCGGGATGCCTCCGACACCGGGATGCTGGTGGTTTGCTCCCAGCCTGACGTGATAGTTGCGGTACGGCTTGGCATTTTTGACCAGGTAGAGCTTGCCTTCGCCTTTTTTGAGAAGCGCGGAGTCTGCCGCCAGCAGGTTGACCAGGCCGGAAGCTTCTTTGCCCAGGGCATACGTTCTCACGCCCCATTGCTCCCCGTGGGCATTGAAATATTTCCAGACACCGTCCTTGTTGCCATCGGCATACTGGCCTGCTATGTGCATATAGCCCCCGTCCCACGCCTGCCACTCACCGTGCTTGATTCCATCCCTCTCGCAGAAAACCGCAATCCCAAGCTTGCTCCAGACTTCGCGCTTTTCCACGGCACCTTCGCTGCACTGGAGATTGACCTCGGCCACAGCGCTTCGGGTCTTGCTGTATTCATGTTCCATCATCCATCCGATCCACAGAGGGCTGGTCAGCAAGAGCAGCAAGGCAAGGGTAATGAACATGACGATCGCGGGCTCGGAAAGTTTTTTAAGTTTCATTTGGCTTTCTTGTTATGCTGAACGTTGTTGAAAAACGCCATGATTGGTGTCAGGCTCGAATGAACTGTCGGGTATCATGCGATCTGGACGTGCAAAGGGTGCCACACCAAAGATGAACAAAATGCTCGTCGCTATCGGGGTCACTATTGTAGTCGTCGGATTGCTTTGGCCCGTGATCAGCAAGCTGCCTTTCGGAAAACTGCCAGGCGATATCGCTATCAAAAGAGAGGGACTTCACCTGTATTTCCCGATTACCACCATGATCGTCGTCAGTCTCGTCGTATCCGCGGTGTTATGGTTTTTTAAAAAGTAGAAAATTCATTGTTCCAGCCGCAACAGGTCCAGCGCATCGCTTTTCAATGACTTCTGGCAAGACACCCGAGTATATCCTTCTGTCTGCGCTGATCAGCAAGCTGGAAAACAACGATTATTATCGTGTTTTTGCCAAATCCTTGGCAAGGACAGCCTCTCCCGCGGGCTCATTGCCTCCTGATGATGAACTGGTCAGGGAAATGTTCCATTACTTTATCAGGGAGAACGAGCTGCCGATCAACTATGGAGGGTCTGTGGCGTCCTTGGATTTTGTCGAATCGGAAATTCACCGCAGGGCTGCTGCAAAAGCCGTTTCCAGCGAGGATTTTGAGCGTACCAGGGAGCTTGAAAGAAAACTCGTCTGGGAAAAGGAGGTCAGTATCAGGGTGCAGGACCTGAAGAGACTGTATGCCAACAAATGCATCGTGTTTCCGAAGTCACTGCTGGTTGAGAAGAATACAGGCAGTGCCTGAGGGCACAGCTTGTACAGTGTAAAAATTCAGTCCAGCGGTGCCGGCAGGTCAGAATCCCCCATCAGGTACCGGTCTATGCCTCGAGCAGCACTGCGGCCTTCGGCGATTGCCCACACGATGAGGCTTTGCCCGCGTTGCATGTCGCCGGCAGTAAACACACCCTCCACGTCAGTCATCCAGTTTTTGTCGCGAACCACATTGCCACGACTGTCCAGGGCCACATCCAGCTGTTCAAGCATGCCGGGCTTTTCCGGCCCCAAGAAACCCATCGCCAATAGCACCAGATCGCAGGCCAGCGTCTGTTGACTGTCAGCGACCTCTTCGAAGCTGAGTCTGCCATGGTCGTTGTTCATTTCGACCGTCACCAGCTCCAGTGCCTTGACATGGCCGGCCCCGTCGTCAACGAACCGCTTGGTTGAGACGGAATACACTCTCTCTACTCCCTCTTCATGGGCAGAGGCCGTGCGGAAAATCTTGGGCCATTCAGGCCACGGGTTGTCTGCAGCCCGAACTTCAGGAGGTTTCGGCATGATTTCCAGTTGATGCACGGACTTGGCTCCCTGTCGGTTGGCCGTGCCCAGGCAGTCGGCGCCGGTGTCGCCGCCCCCGATGATCACGACATGCTTGCCGGCAGCATTGATGAAGTGTTCCGGCTCCGGGTCCCCTTCGCATATCCTGTTTTGCATGGGCAGGTACTCCATGGCCTGATGAACACCCTTCAGGTCACAGCCCTCAACGGGCAGGCCACGCGCAGCACACGCCCCCCCGGCCAGTAGCAGGGCATCATGCTCGCCGCGGATATCGTCCACTGCCACGGTATCGCCCACGTGGGCATTGGTCCTGAACGTGACGCCCTCGGCGCGCATTTGCTCCAGGCGACGGTCCAGCACACGCTTTTCCATCTTGAATTCGGGGATGCCGTAACGCAGCAGGCCACCAATACGGTCGGCACGCTCGAACACGGTCACGTCGTGCCCGGCACGCGCGAGTTGCTGGGAAGCCGCGAGCCCGGCAGGTCCCGAGCCGATGACGGCCACTTTCTTGCCCGTTTTCTTGCTTGCAATCTCGGGACGTACCCAGCCGTTTTCCCATGCCTTGTCAATGATGGTGAGTTCCACACCCTTGATGGTGACCGGGTCATCATTGATCCCCAGAACACAGGAGCCCTCGCACGGCGCCGGACAAAGTGTGCCGGTGAATTCCGGGAAATTATTGGTCGCGTGCAGGCGCTGGATGGCGTCTTTCCACTGGTCGCGGTAGACCAGATCGTTCCAGTCAGGGATCAGGTTGCCCAGCGGGCAGCCCTGATGGCAAAAGGGTATGCCGCAATCCATGCAGCGTGCGGCCTGCTCTTTGAGCGGGTCGACGTGCCAGGGGGCCATGACCTGGTGCCAGTCAAGCAGGCGTTCCTCGACCGGACGGTAGGGCTGCTTGGCGCGGCCATACTCCATGAAGCCCGTGACTTTAGCCATGGGCGGCCTCCATCACAGCCTCGTCCACGGAGGTGCCCTCGACCTTGGCTTTTTTGATTGCCGCAAGTACACGCTTGTAGTCCTTGGGCATTACCTTGACAAAGCGGTGCTGATACCGGCTCCAGTTGTCCAGGATGTTTCCGGCAACCGTGCTGCCCGTGTATTCGAGGTGACGCGTGAGCAAGGTCGCAACCAGATCCCTGTCCTCGTCTTCCAGATCCTCAAGGTCCACCATGTCCTGATTGCACAGAATTCCGAACTTCTCTTTTTCCGCGAGCACGTAGGCGATGCCGCCGGACATGCCGGCGGCAAAGTTCCTGCCCGTATCGCCAATGATGACAACACGCCCGCCCGTCATGTATTCACAGCCATGGTCGCCCACCCCTTCAACCACTGCGTTCACTCCGCTGTTGCGCACGCAAAAGCGTTCTCCTGCAATCCCCCGGATGTACGCTTCACCGGAAGTCGCCCCGTACAGCACGACGTTTCCGACGATGATGTTTTGCTCTGCAACAAATGTCGAATGGCGCGGAGGGTAGACGATGAGCTTGCCGCCGGACAGGCCCTTGCCCAGGTAATCGTTGGTGTCACCTTCCAGGATGAGCGTCACGCCCTTCGGCACGAAGGCGCCAAAGCTCATTCCCGCAGAACCGTTGAAGTGCACGCGAACCGTGTCTTCCGGCAGTCCTTCTGCGCCGTGGCGCTTGGTGATGTGGTAGCCGAGAATCGTGCCGACGGTTCGATGGATGTTGCGAATCGGCAGAATGATATCGACCGGCTTGCGTTCCTCGATGGCGTCTTTGCACAGCGGAACCAGCGTGGTGACGTCCAGGGATTTTTCCAGCCCGTGATCCTGCTTGGTGGAGCAGTACACATCGAAACCAGGCCGCGATTCGGGCTTGTGCAGTATCCTGGAGAAATCCAGTCCGTGCGCCTTCCAGTGGTCAACGGCCTTTTTCACGTTCAGCCGGTCGACCTGACCGATCATCTCGTTGACCGTTCTGAATCCAAGCGCCGCCATGTATTCGCGAACCTCCTCGGCGATGAACTTGAAGAAATTCTCCACGAATTCCGGCTGGCCAGTGAATTTCCTGGTCAGTTCAGGGTTTTGGGTGGCCACGCCGACAGGACATGTGTTCAGGTGACAGACGCGCATCATGATGCAGCCCATGACCACCAGCGGGGCCGTGGAGAAGCCGAACTCCTCGGCACCCAGCAGCGCCGCAATCACCACGTCGCGCCCGGTTTTCAGTTGCCCGTCCGTCTGCACGATGATGCGGTCGCGCAGCCCGTTCTGCACCAGGACCTGTTGTGTTTCCGCAAGGCCCAGCTCCCATGGAAGGCCTGCATGCTTCAGGGAGCTCATGGGAGAAGCACCGGTGCCGCCATCGTAGCCTGAGATCAGGACCACGTCCGAATGGGCCTTGGAGACGCCCGCTGCCACAGTGCCCACGCCCACTTCAGCCACCAGCTTCACGTGTATGCGAGCCTCGGGGTTGGAGTTTTTCAAGTCATGTATCAGCTGCGCCAGATCCTCGATCGAATAGATATCGTGGTGTGGCGGGGGAGAGATCAGCCCGACTCCCGGGGTTGAATGGCGCACTTTGGCAATCCACGGATAGACTTTCGTGCCCGGCAACTGGCCTCCCTCGCCGGGTTTTGCACCCTGCGCCATCTTGATCTGCAAGTCGTCAGCATTTACCAGGTACTCGCTGGTCACCCCGAAGCGCCCGGAGGCGACCTGCTTGATGGCACTTCTCCTTGAATCCCCGTTTTCATCCGGGATGTACCGGTCGGGGTCCTCGCCGCCTTCGCCGGTGTTGGATTTGCCGCCGATGCGGTTCATGGCAATCGCCAGGGTCTCGTGCGCCTGCTTGCTGATGGAACCATACGACATGGCACCGGTTGAAAACCGCTTCATGATATTTTCAATGGGCTCCACCTCTTCCAGGGGAACCGGTTCCTCTGCAGGCCTGAATTCAAACAGTCCTCGCAGGGTCGCGAGATTCTCGTTCTGGTCATCAACCTTGTCGGTATATTCCTTGAACAGCTTGTACTGGCCCGACCGCGTGGAGTGTTGCAGCTTGAAGACGGTCTCGGGGTTGAACAGGTGGTATTCACCGTCACGCCGCCACTGGTACTCGCCGCCCCATTCCAGGTCGGGCAGCCTGGCCGGGCGCCCGGGGAAGGCAGTGCGATGGCGCACGCCGATTTCCTCGGCAATTTCTTCCAGCCCAATCCCGCCGATGCGCGATGCGGTCCATGTGAAGTACCGGTCAACAAAGTCCTTGTTAAGGCCGATGGCTTCAAAAATCTGTGCCCCCCGGTAAGACTGCACGGTGGAGATCCCCATCTTCGACATCGTTTTGATCAGGCCCTTGTTGATCGCCTTGACGAAATGCTTGATTGCAGTCTCATGCTGCATTTCCGGCAGGTGTCCCTTGCCGATCATGTCGCCCAGGGACTCCAGTGCAAGATAGGGGTTGACCGCCTCGACTCCATAGCCGATGAGCACGGCAAAATGATGCACTTCGCGCGGTTCGCCTGACTCCAATACCAGCCCGACCTGGGTACGTGTTCCTGTACGTATCATGTGATGATGCGCTCCCGCTGTGGCAAGCAGTGCAGGGATGGGGGCAAGTTCCTCGTTTACACCCCGGTCGGAAAGGATGATCAGTGTGTATCCCTGCCCGATGGCCGTATCGATCTGCGCGCAAACTTCCTTCAGTGCCCGGTCCAGGCCATCGCCTTTTTCCGCAACCGGGTACAAGATGGGAATGGTCCTGGTTTTGAAATCGGGAAGGTCGACATCCCGTATCCGCGCCAGCTCGCTGTTGGTCAACACAGGCGAGGAGATCCTGATTCGCCTGCAGCTTTCAGCATCGGGATGCAGGAGGTTTTTTTCGGGCCCGATGGTCGTTGCCACCTGGGTGACAAGTTCTTCACGAATTCCGTCAAGCGGAGGATTGGTGACCTGCGCAAAGAGTTGCTTGAAATAGTCGTACAGCAAACGCGAGCGGTCGGACAGCACGGCCAGCGCGGCATCTGTGCCCATTGAGCCCACTGGCTCAAGCCCATTTGTTGCCATGGGTGCCATCAGTATCCTTAACTCTTCATGCGTGTAACCAAATGCCTGCTGTCTTTGCAGCAAGGTGTCCTTGTCCGAGCCATGTATTTGTTTCGGGCTGGGCAGGTTCTCGAGCGCGACCAGGTTTTTTTTCAGCCAGTCCGAATAAGGATTTTCTTCGACGAACTCTTTCTTGATCTCCTCATCGTCAATGATCCTGCCCTGCTTGGTATCGACCATGAAGATGCGGCCCGGATGCAGCCGGTCCTTGATCAGGATGTTTTCCGGCGGGATTTCCAGCACGCCGACTTCCGAGGCCATCACGACCATGTCGTCCTTGGTCACGTAGTAGCGCGAAGGCCGCAAGCCGTTTCGGTCCAGCACCGCACCGATGACCTCACCGTTTGTAAAGGCGATCGAGGCCGGGCCGTCCCAGGGTTCCATCAGACATGCATGGTATTCGTAGAATGCCTTGCGGCCTTCATCCATGGTTTCATGGTTGCTCCATGCCTCCGGGATCATCATCAGGACCGCATGCGGAAGCGGCCGCCCGCACATGTGCAAGAATTCCAGCACGTTGTCAAACGTCGCGGAGTCACTGCCATTTTCAATCACGGTCGGGAAAAGTTTTTTCAGGTCATCGCCAAACAGCTCAGACCTGCACAGTGACTCGCGTGCACGCATCCAGTTGATGTTGCCGCGCACGGTGTTGATTTCACCGTTGTGCGCAAGGTAGCGAAACGGGTGCGCCAGTTCCCAGGAAGGGAAGGTGTTCGTTGAAAACCGCTGATGCACCAGTGACATGGCCGATTCGAAATCGGGCTCGTTGATGTCCGGGAACATGGGCTCGAACTGCGAGCCGGTCAGCATGCCCTTGTAGACGCAGGTCCGGTACGAGAGGGAAGGGATGTAAAAACTGTCGCGCTGCGAGAGATCGGAACCGTAGATCATGTGTTCAATGCGCTTTCGAATCACGTAAAGCTTGCGCTCAAAGGCAGCTTCGTTTTCAACATCACTGTTTCGGCCAATGAAAATTTGCTTGAAGTCCGGTTCACCCGATCTGGCGGTCTCCCCCAGCAAGGCGTCGTCCGTCGGTACATCCCGCCATCCGAGGACATGCTGGCCTTCTTCTTCCACCACCTGGTGAAACCAGTCGATGCAGGCTTGCTGCTGGGCAGCGTCTGTAGGCAGGAATACCATGCCGGCACCGTAGTGGCCGGATTCCGGCAGGGTGATCCCCAGCTCCGAGCAGACCCTCTTGAAAAACCTGTGGGGCAGTTGAGTCAGCATGCCCACGCCGTCGCCGGTATTTTCCTCGCAGCCGCAGGCCCCCCGGTGCATCAGGTTTTTGAGGACCGTGAGGGAGTTTTCGATAATCTTGTGCGATTTGCGGCCCTTTATATCGACCACGAAACCCACCCCGCACGCATCATGTTCTGTACTTGGCTCGTACAGGCCCTGCGAAGATATCTTATTGATGTTCATGATTAGTGAAGCGGGGAAAGAGGCTTATACTTGTACTTATATTGTAAGTGTTCTACACGAAATACTATCTATCGCACACGGGTTATTCCAGAACAGGTTGACCACTTAAGGTGCGAGCGGGTCCAATCAGGTTCGGAAAAAACGCCGCAAATTATAGTGCAGGGAAATGAAATGCTCTAGATTGCGGGGCTGACTCCGCCATTTCGCGCTCGATGATCGGCTCAAAGGCCGCATTGACCGGTCCCTGTTCGGCCCCTCCCTGGCGTGCTCGATCCTGAGGGTTGTTCCAGCGGTTAGGTTTGCCGATTCCTGGGTAGCGGAAAAATTGCGGGCGTGGAGGCCTGATAGTCGCGATACGCCGGATATCTGGAAACCGAGATCGATTCCGTGAGCCGTGTCGAAGGGATGAACAGCAGGGTGAGCAGGACGAATCCGAGTCCCGTCCAGTGCAGCCACTGACCGGAAGCTGCAACTGCAAACAGGTAAAACACCCACCACGTGGCGATCTCGCAAAAGTAATTGGGATGCCTGCAGTAATAAAAAAGGCCGGTCGTGATGAAAGGTGTGTCGATGTCCTGGCCGGCTGCGATGCGCCGCTTCTTGTCTTGCTGGAACCGCCACATTTGCTCATCGGCAATGGCCTCGACGACAAACAGCCCCAAAAACAGTGCGGCTGCAACTGCGTCCAGCCAATTCAAGGAGGCCTGTTGCCATAGCCATGCCTGGTGAACGGGAGAGGTAAACAGCCAGACCAGCAGCATTTGCACGGGCGCAATGAAGGCGACATTCAGCAACTGAAATCCAACTGGGCCGAGCTGCTGTTTGATGACGACCCAGCGGTAATCCTCGCCACCCTTGCTGAAGCCGCCCTTGCGCGCGTAGTTGAAGGTCAGTCGTGTGCCCCAAAGGAAGACGAGCACGGTCATGAGATTCACGCGGGCTGAACTGAAGTCGTTGGCGCTTGCAACCAACAGGCAGTACAGCACAGGACATATCGGCCAAATCCGGTCCACCCAGGAGTATTCACGTGTGATGACTGAAAGCAGCCAGGCGGACGCTGCGAGTATGATGCACAAGTCCAAGGCCGAGCCAAAGGGTGTTCCTGTCAGCGGATGATTGAAGAAATTGAGGATTTCCACTCTCTAGGTTTCCTCATGCAGGTGCATCCAGCCTGCATCCCGGGAGCGTGCGGGCACTCAAGTTCTTGCCCCAAAAAACCGGACGGCAGAAGCCGTGACATCTTCTTCGGGATTGAACCAGCGCAAGGTATCGTGCAGCTGTACAACATCGCCAACGATCACTAGCGTTGGAGGTTCAACATCATGTTCGGCTACCAGTGCCGGCAGGTTGTCCAGGTTTCCCATGATCACTTTCTGTTGCGCCGTGGTTCCCTGCATGACCAGGGCCGCCGGGGTGGCAGGTGCCAGCCCATGTTTCTTGAGGTTGATGCAGATGGTATCCAGACCCTGCAGTCCCATGTAGAAGACCAAGGTCTGGTTTTTGTGTGCCAGCATTTCCCAGTTCAGATTCACGGTTCCGTCACTCAGGTGCCCGGTCGCAAAAATTACGGCTTGCGAGTGCAGGCGATGGGTAAGCGGGATGCCTGCATAGGCGGCACACCCCGTAGCTGCGGTAATTCCGGGAACTACCTGGAAAGGTATTGCCTCATCAATCAATGTGCTGATTTCTTCTCCGCCACGACCGAATATGAACGGGTCGCCGCCCTTGAGGCGCAGGACACGCTTACCTTCTTTTGCCAGGCGCACCAGCAACTGGTTGATGGTTTCTTGGGGCAACGTATGCTGCGCACGCTCTTTGCCTGCATATATGAGTTCTGCATCCTTGCGGATCAAGTCCATGATCTCCTGGGAAACTAGGCGGTCATACACCACGACATCGGCCTGTTGCATCAGCCGCAATGCGCGAAATGTCAGCAGGTCAGGATCACCTGGGCCAGCCCCGACCAGATACACTTCTCCCTGCGGCAGATCCCGATGGTCTTCGTGTTCTATTGCCTCCTGCAACAATTTTTGTGCAGCATCCATCTGCCCTGAAAAAACAAGCTCAGCCACAGGGCCCTGGATGATTTTTTCCCAGAATTTCCGCTTTTGCTCTATGCTGGAAAACTTCTCTTTTACCTTGAGTCGGTTGTCCTCGATCAGTTTCGCCAATCGCCCGTAAGCTGCGGGCGTACAGTTTTCGAGTTTTGCACGCAGTGTCCTGGCCAGTACCGGCGATGCACCTCCTGTGGATACTGCGATCTGCACAGGGGAGCGATCAATGATGGAGGGCAGAATGAAGTTGCAGCTATGAACATCGTCAGCTGCATTGACCCAGATGTCCCTTTGTTTGCACTGTGCAGCAATTTCAGCATTTACTTTTCGGCTATCCGTGGCTGCCATGACAAGTTGATAATCTTTCAGGTCCTCTGCAGAGAAATGCTTCTGCCGCCAGATCACCACACCATCGCGGGCCTGGTCATGGATTTCAGGCATGATTTCCGGTGCGATGACGGTAATTTCAGCCTGAGCCCGGACCAGCAATGAAATTTTGCGTAAGGCGATCGGCCCGCCGCCGACCACCAGGCAAGGCTTGTTCTTGATATCCAGAAATACGGGCAGGTAATTCATGCAGGCAAGTGCATCACGTCTGCAGCAGGCGGATATATCCGGCAATGGGCTGGGTTACCGGTTCAATCTTCTTTCTCATCACCGTGCCAATGGCATCGGTCATGCCGAATATCGGGTCCACAAGGCTCTCGCTCACCATGGACAGGTTCAGGAGTGCATCCAGCTGGGGCTGCAGGTCCGGATCAATTGACAGAATTTTTTCAAGCTTCGGATCATCGCTGAATAGTACGCCAACATGATTCGACAATGATTGCATGTCGCGGCAGGTCCGGGTACCGGTTTTCTCACATTCAAAGTACTTCCCGATTGCATTCAGCAGTGCCACCACGACCTCCTGATCATTAGGCTTTTGCAATACCAGGTTGGCGACATGTAAAAAAGCCTGACCCTCGCGACCCAGTGTTCTGCAAAGCAGCGTGGCATACTCGTTGCCACGGTCCACTTCGGGCTTCAATACCCTTGCGACAGCTTTCCATTTCTCGTGGGGTGCTGCATCTATCGGCAAATTATCCGGGGTCTGTTGCAAAAAGCCCACATAATAGGAATTTTTTCTTTTGCCCCGCTTCCAGATGTCACGGCGAGTCTCATTGTCGATCAGGCCGGGTTGCAGAACCAAGCGAACACTGTCGATAATGGCCTTCTGTTCTTCCTCAAATGGCAGGAACTCAATCAGGAACTGTGCCAACTCCTTTCCCATGTTGCCCTTTACGACGTTTTCTTTTTCAAGCATACGCCGTGCGTTTTCGGCATTGGTAGAAGTCCACCAAGCGCGTCGTGCCAACTCATTAGTCAACCCCGACGCATGGACTACGGCAACCACGGCCTCCGGCTCACCGATCAGCAGCAGTTTCTCCAGGCTGTCATCGCGCGCCTGACCCATTCGGGTCCAGCGCCTCAAAAATACCGGGTATCCGCCGGGCGAACCCAGATAGTGTGTGGACAAAAACTGCTGGATGAGACGGATATATTTTTCATCCTTGCAAGTGGGATTCAGGTCGATGCTGGCTTCCCCTTTTTCAGATAGTGCATGGACCCGCATGCGGGACTCATCAATGCGAACCGCTTGCAGGGACTGGGCAACCAGAACATTCAATCGCAGTTGATCTTCGTGAGAGAGTTGCATGTCAATTCAACTGCACACGTTGGCCCCAGGGAACGGCCTGTTTGCCCTTGACGAGCCAAATCACAGGATAGCCGGGTGGTGTTCCGGGAAAGGTTCCCTGGCCGTCTGTAAAGTAGACCAGCAGATCGGGCGGCTGGTCCTGCCCATCTAGCCAGTCAAACACAGGGCAAAAGCTTGTACCTCCTCCACCTTTGAGAACCCGTGGCATCTCAATGTCTTCCCAGGGCTCGAAAATCCAGGGCACGCCTTCTGCCAGTTCGGCATCGCATGGAAGCAGGGTAATCCGTGCACGCATGTTGCCCTTGATGGCATCGACCTCGGACAGGAATTCATTCATGTCCTTGTCATCAACAGAGCCGCTGATGTCAAGGCCCACAGCGACGTTGATCTGGGTGCTGCGCAGGCTGGGGAAAATTGCCGGATCTCCCCGGCGAGAAGAGGGCCTCGAATAACTGTAGTCATCCCGTGCACTGGCCGTCATGTACTTTGCTAGCAACATCCGCCAGGGGAGCTTCGGCTGCAACATGTAGTCGACCATGCGCGCCATCGAACCCCCAAGCTTTCCAGCCTGCATGGCTTGCTGGGCCGCACCTGCCAGACGTTGTTGCCACTGGATGGACAACTCTTCCTGCTGCTGTGCCGTCAGCTCGGCAGGCTGTTGTGCAAGCTCCTGGGTTTCCTCGTTTTCAGGATCGGGCTCTGGCCGGCTGGATTCCTGTGGTGGCGGACTTTGCCCGTTTTGCAGCGGCCCGTGGCTTCCTTCATCGCCGAGGCTGTCGGACGGCTTTTCCAACTCACTGCTTTCATCATCAAATTCATCAATGCAATGGTAGATTTCCTCGGCGGTCATGCCTTCAAAATTTTCTTCCACCGGGGTGCCCGGGGGCGGTTTCAGGCCATCGTGAATCAGCAGTGGATTGACGGCATAGTCACATGCTAGATCCCAGCGCGACCGGAGCCGGTGGTGCCTTCGGGCAAAATGTGACAAGGCGCAATGTAAAGCCTGTTTTGCAAGGACAAACTGCGTCTCCTGGACATCCAGCGACTCGATATATTCCGGATTGAAGTAGAGCTTGCGTGCATCGGTGCTGGCGGTCTTGCACCAGCCGGGATCCGCTGCCACCAGGGGCAGGCGCAATACCAGTGCGCCAAGGAAGGGTTTGTCTAGGATCAGGCGGGTTCTCGCGGTGGCAAGCTTGTTTTGGGTTTTGGGCCTGCTCACTGGCGGTTGTCACAAGACGTGTCAGGCGTGATCATAGATCATGATGTCAGCGATCTTGTCCGCCCATGTGGTGAACTCCGGCAAGCCGAAAAGATCCTCACCGATTGCCCGGTGCATGTCTGAAACCATCATGACACCCATCTCACGCTGCGGGAACCGGCCTGCGTAGTTCAGGATATTGCCGTGCACATGACCGGCATTCTCCGTTTGCCTGGCGCGAATGGCATGGCCAACCAGCGCGGAGGCGACCGCATACTGCAAATCGATTTCCTGGGGTGCGGCGATGTCGTCTCCACGTACGATCGCTTCCAGATCAGGCATTTGATCCAGGTTCGCGATGAAGGCATTGAGTTCCACACCTGCTGCAGGTCCGACACAGGCTTGCAGTGCACCGGTGAGCAGGTCGGGCCGATCCGAGAATTTTTGCAGGGCCCGGTGGGCAAATTCCCAGGAACGTGGCGAAGGGAAGGCGACCGGGTTGTGTGCGGGATCGAAATCAAACAGCAGGTCGGGTCGAAAACGCAAGAAGGCGATGATTTTGTCGTCAATGTGGTTGGCATAGGCCCAGGCCACCCAGTCATCCAGATTGATGTCCACCTCGAAATGAGAAAACCGGTTGGCCAGCGGAGCCGGCATCGAATAGGTCACACCGCGGTCCCCCTGGCGGTTGCCCGCCGCAAATATGGCCCACCCTTCGGGTACGCGGTACTGCCCGAGTCGCCTGTCTAGAATCAACTGATAGGCGGCTGCCGATACACTCGGCGCGGCCGAGGTAATCTCATCTAGAAACAAGATCCCGCTCTCACCATGCCGGTCCACATCCGGCAGCATCGCGGGGATGGCCCACTCTACGGTGCCAGCGTCACGGAAGGGGATACCCCGAAGGTCACTGGGTTCCATTTGAGACAGGCGGATGTCAATGACTTCGACACCGTTTTTTTCCGCCACCTGCGCAACCATCTGCGACTTGCCTACACCAGGCGGTCCCCACAGCATCACCGGCGTGTGGTGCCCGAAGGCAGCGCCTAAAAACTCTTTTTCAAGTACGATGATAAGGTGGGCGGGTCGCATCGGGGCCGGTCGGTCGCTCAGGTTTCATCGGAGGAGAACCCGGCCTTGCCGTACCACTGTTTGGCTTTTTCCAGATCCTGTTCAATACCGCGGCCTTCTTCATACATCAGGGCAAGCGTGGTCTGCGAGCCCTGCAGCCCCTGTTCCGCCGCCCGGGTGAACCACTTCACCGCCTCTTCGCCATTTCGTTCGGCACAGTCCCCCTCCATGTACATGAACCCCAGTCCGTGCTGGGCCAGCGCATGGTCTTGCTCGGCAGCGGTTTTCATCCACCGATAGGCGGCATCCGGGCTGGCCACCGTTCCCAGACCGTTCTGGTACATGATGGCGCACCGGTACTGGGCATCGGCATCACCCTTTTCCGCAAGCTGAGAGAGAATCTGCAGTGCCCGGGAAAAATGTTTGGCCTCGAATGCCATGATGCCACTGGCTAAATCCATATCGTCGTCTGGCATGTCATCTCCAAGCGGGACAGTCATCGGGATTGGCTTGTGCTCCCTATGATACGCGAATATTCGAAACCGGACGAATAGCCCGATGGTATACCAAGGCATACCTGTACGCTGCATCCCGTGCCGGGTTTAACACTCTGGGACGAATGAAAAAAGCGCATTCGTGTGGCCGCAAGACGTTAGCGCGTGGCCAGCCCGGGCAGGTTCTCTCTATAGGGGTATATTAGGGAGATTACGGCTTTTTATATCCTGCCCTGTCACGTTCGAAGCGGCCCTGTTGAAGATGTCAAGAAAAGAACAACCGATAAATCCGGATGCGAAGCTCGCCATGCGTTCCTACATCCAACGGGTGGCAACGGGGCCTGAATACAGCAAAGACATCTCTTTCGAGGAGGCCCGAGACGCCATGGGTCATATCCTGAGTGGTGCAGCGGATCCTGTTCAGGCAGGAATCTTTTTGATTGCCCTGCGAATGAAACGGGAGACCCTGGATGAGAATGGAGGTTGCCTGCAGGCAATTATAGACGCCTCGAACATTGCCACGGCGGATGCGGATCACATTGTGGACATTGCCGATCCCTATGATGGCTATACACGCGGCTTGCCGGTTTCCCCCTTCCTGCCCGCAGTACTGGCCGCCTGCGGAGTGCCGGCGGTGTCGCACGGGGCGGAGGCCGTGGGGCCCAAGTATGGAGCCACCCACAGGAAGGTTTTGCGGGCCGCAGGCATCAACGTCGATTTGACCCTGCAGCAGGGAGTAGAGCAGATCAACCGCGAGGAGGTGGGCTGGTCTTATATTGACCAGCGCCAGGTCTGCCCGGCATTGCACGACCTGATTGCCTTGCGGACCCAGATCGTGAAAAGGCCAGTGATCACCACGGTAGAGGTATTGATCGGTCCCGTGCGGGGAAAACTCGGCACGCACCTGATGACCGGCTATGTGCACAAGCCTTATCCGCCCGTATACGAACATCTAGCACGCCTGTCTGGTTTCGAGTCTTCGGTGCTCGTGCGCGGGGTTGAAGGAGGGGTCACGCCTTCCTTAAAGCAGCCCTCAAAGTATTTTGAGTTTCGAGATGACGGGCCGCTGACCGAAGTGGAAATCGAACCGCAGCAGGCAGGCATCGACCAGGATGTCCGCGCCGTGCCTTTGCCGGAACTGGAACCCTCCAAGGTTGCCGGAGATGACACGGCGGCAAAGTTTGACGTCGACCAGCTCGCCCATGAGGCGGCACGGGTGGGGCTGTCCGCATTGCAGGGAGAAGAAGGCCCCGGGCGGGACGGCCTGGTTTATTCCGGGGCAATCATGCTCGTGCACCTCGGCATTGAGAAAGACCTTGGGAGTGCTGCCGAGAGAATCCGGACCGTGATTGGCTCAGGCAAGGCATACACGCATTTCCAGAAAAACAAATTACAGTAGACTAAGGAGAAAACATGGACCAGCTATACAGAGACACAGTGACCAAAATGGAATCCGCGGGGGTGGACCCGGAATACGTTCTGGGTTGGCAAGGCGGCTACCTCGGGCACCCCGAACGTGAAGAACAAAGGGTCACCGAAGCCTATACGGCAGGGTATGAAGACGGTCAGGAGAAAAATACCGACAACTTCGAGAAATGGAAGCAGTGACCGTACTTCCGGTTACTGCAACCCCGGCAGGTAATGCACATGAAAAAGCGAGGCCCGTGTCCCTGATGCGGTCAGTCTGATTTCCTGCCAAGGCCCCGCTGAAGCGCTCACTCCTCTCCCCAGACACCGGATTCCGGGATCGGAGGTGGAGAGAAATCTGCTTCATCCAGCGAGGCTTTCTGTCCCCTGAAGACTTTTTTCAGGCCCAGCAGCAGCTTGGGGATTTCAGAATCGATCACGTAGTCCGGAATCCACTTGTTGTCTTTTTTACCCATGACCGCCTGCACGTGATTGGCTGCCAGGCGCCGCATCGGAAACCCGGGCCCGTGCTCCTCCGAATAGCTGCACTGGCAGAACTCATCCATCCTGCGGTTCAGGAGATCGATAAAATCCTTGCGGTAGTTGCCGGCGCCACCGGCCTCCTCACGGTTGGTCTGCATGGTGTTCGCAAGATGCTGCCCCAGCGAGTTGATAAACAATTCCCGTTCGGAAGCGGTCATGGTGTCGAACACCATCCGGTCTGCGACATGGGCGCCAAGTGCCGTGAATTCCGCGATCACGTCGAGGCGCTGGGACTGCGACCGGGTCTCAAAGCCCTCGTTTTCCAGGAACAGGCACGAATCCGCCGCCAGCACCCAAAGATTGAAGGCAATCACACTTGCCACGTCTTCAGGACTGCGTTGTCGCTCCTGCAGGTTCCATTTGGTTTTCAGCCTGGCCACAGTCTTTCAGTACCTTGTTCGTCAGTCTCGTCTGCTTTTCCGATCATAATATAACTCGGCGTATAATATGCCCATGACTTCCCAGACCGAACGCCTTTGTGCGACCGTGCAGAAGAACTGTGACATCTCGGATGCGCGCAACGCGGCCAACTACACGCTCTGCGTCTACCTGCTGAAGATGCGCGAGTACTTTCGCTGGGAAAACGGCTACACGTTTGATGAGGCCCTGCCCAAAGAGGCAGTGGGGGACTGGGTGCAGGATCGCGAACATCTGTGGGAGACGCTCGAAGAGGAAAGCTTTTTGCCGCTGCGGATCGATGGCAAGGAATATGACCCGTTTGATACCGAAAACATCAACGCGGCACTGCTACCCAAGCACTATGTGTACAGCGGAGGCATCGGTCTTCGTGCGGCACCGAATTTCTTTCTGGCACGGCTTGAGTCAAGGGAGGTCTATAACGATTTCACGATGTACGTGGCCGCAGACGAGTGCGCCAGGGACCTTACCGCCCCGCCGGCCATGACCCAGGGCAAAAACGTCTTCATTCGCAGGGAATCGCTGAGCTGGCTGTTGTGGGAGAAATACCAGGAGTGGCAATGGCACAAGAATGAAAATGCCATGGCAAAGGCATTGTCGTTCTATGAGTTCGACAAGGGCGTTTCGCACGCGCTGGACCGAATGACGGAAAACGAGCTCGAAGCCGTCACCCTGCATGAAATCGGCGAGTTCATTGCTTCCAAGGAACTTGGAGACGGCTGGCGGGAAATGGTCATGAACCTGCCACGTTCCAGAGCGGAAATCATGGCCAGGGCGGTCAAGGACCTGCTTGCGGACTGCTTTTCGACCTTGCCGGGACTGATTGAAAACTACAATCCCGCCTCGTTGCATTTCTATGCCGCTAACCTCACGGCCATGCGCAAGGAATTGTTCCCCGGCTTTCAGAAGGCCTACCAAGTATGGGTGGACACGGACAATCTGCAGCCGCTGAAGAGGCTGGTTGCAAGCGGTGTGCGCCACTGGTCGTCCGTGGCAAGCGACATGCTTGCATGCTATGAAAAACAGGATGATGCGAGCCTGTCCAGGCTGGAAAAGATTGTCGCAGAAAACCCTCTTTAACCATGATCCAGGGTCGCGCAGATCGCAGGGCCGAACAGCCCCTTCAAACCATCCGCGAAATCAAGCCCGGCAGCTTTATTTTCGAACAACCCGGATCCCTGTCCGCAGGTTTCTGTGCCGAGGTCATCGAGCACTTTGAGCAGGCCACGGAAGAACAGTACGAAGGGCGTATTGGCCAGCTTGCCGACAGGGACTCCAGCATCAAGAAATCCACGGACCTCGTGGTCAGCGGCAAGGCGCACTGGAAGGATACGGACCGGGCCCTATTTCGAGCACTGGGCCTAGCAATCCGGGAATTTCGTGAAAGCTACCCCTTTTTCAAGGGCCCTTTCAAGGACATGGGATACGGCATACAGAGAACCCGGGCGGGCGAATATTATCACTGGCACGTCGACGGCGGCAGCCATGACTTCAGTCACCGCCAGTTGGTAGCGATCTGGTACCTGAACGATGTCGAAGGCCCCGGGGGAGAGACGGAATTCTTGTTTCAGGGAGTAAAGGTCAGGCCCGAAGTCGGGAAACTGATCCTGTTCCCGCCATTCTGGACGCATGAGCACCGCGGCATCCTGCTGGAGCAGGGAGTGAAGTACATTGCCACAACCTGGGTTGTGTTTGCATGAGGGTCACTTGATTCGGTACAGGCCGCCGCTTGCCCCCGGGGAATTTGCAGAATACTTTTCGTTCCGGTGGGCACAACTGCGCGAGCCCCTGGGCCTGCCCCGTGGCAGCGAGAGGGACTCGCTGGAGGATACGGCATTCCATATTGCAGCCTACGACGGGCCGTCCATCATAGGAGTGGGCAGATTGCAGATCGAGGCCGACGATATGGCAAGGATACGCTACATGGCGGTACGCGCCGATTACCGGCACAAAGGTATCGGTCGTTCAATTCTCAGAAAACTTGAACAGTTCGCGAACGACCATCAAGTACGGGTTTGCTGGCTTAACGCGCGCGAAAGTGCAGTGGGGTTCTACAAGAGGAACGGCTATGTCGCCTGCGGTGCCTGCAAGAGCGAGCTTTCATCGGTGCATCACGAAAGAATGGAGAAGATGCTGGATTGACTTGGCGTGTCACACACCTCCCGGGGCATGGATGGAAACTACACTGCCAGTTGTGCAAGCACAGGGCTACCAACATCCGCTTCGATGCGCTGGAGGTGGGGCAGGGGCACTCACGACAGTGCCGTCCATGGTATAATTCAAGTACAAGAAACTGTTATTTTCTTCAAGGAGGTGAAGTCTCATGACAGTCCCAAAAGGAGATAACTACGAGCGTTTTTTCATGTCAGACGACTGGTCCGATGAAGATGCAAAAAAAGTTGCAGCCGAGGAAGGGATTACCTTGACGGAGGATCATTTTGAAATGCTGCATGCCCTGCAGGAGTACTACTCAAGACACGACATCAACATGATCAACATGCGTGAACTGCATGATGCGCTTGAGGAGAAATTCCACTACAAGGGGGGCATGAAATACCTCTACGACCTGTTTCCAGGCGGCCCTGTGGCCCAGGGTTGCAGGATCGCGGGCCTGCACGTGCCTACGGGTGCGGTGGATAAAGGGTTCGGAAGCGTAGCCTGAGACTACCCGTTACTGCCAGCCATCCCTGCAAGCAGCCGTTTCTGAATGGCTGCGGCTAGTAGTGCAATCCCATCTTGATGTAGCCGCTCGGGCAGACTTCGGCACAGATATGGCAGCCCACGCATTTGTCGTAATCGGTGTCGACGTAACGGCCCATCGCGCGCTGGTCTTTCTTGACCCGGAAAATGGCGTCTTCGGGGCAGTACACCACGCAGTTGTCACATTCGAAGCACATTCCGCAACTCATGCAGCGGGCTGCTTCGTCAATCGTCCTTTGTTCCTCTAGCGCAGAAAATCTTTCCTGGAAATTGTTCAGCACCGTATCGGCCGTGATGTTGGCTTCCTGCCGACGGTTCATCAGTTCATGCTCGAAATAGGCGAGGTGCAACTGGTCATGGGTCGCGATCTCGGTGGCTGCCCGGTCCTCATAGTTGTGAATTGCAAATTCCGCGGTGTCCGTACCCCAGGCCTCGTGGATTTCAAAGGCCGAGGGCTCAAGTTCACGCACGCGAAGTTCTTCTAGGAGCTTAAAATGGTGGGTGTCGATTTTCGGGCGTGAGGGGATTTCCTGGTCCATCAGATAATGGTGCAGGCCTTCTGCTGCAATCGAGGCCTGCCCGATGGCCGTGGTGAGGAGGTGCGGGTTGACGGCATCCCCGGCCACAAAATGCCCGGGTTTGTCCACCACCTGGTACACCTTGTCTGCATCCATCAGTCCGTATCCGTTATCGAATTCCTCGATTCCCGTGTAGTCGCCGGTTTGACCCGTCGCACTGACGATCAAGGTACATTCAATATCGAATTCCTCGCCTTCCTTGGGCTGCAGCTTGCCATCGACAAGCTCTACCGGAACCACTCGAAGTGCCTTGGCCCTGCCATTCTCATCCTGGATCACCTCAACGGGCGACAGCCCGTCATGGATTTCCACGCCCTCGCGAATCACGGCATCAAGTTCATGCTTGGTTGCAGGTGCCTCCGAGATCGGACGCCGGTAAACGACCCATACATCGGCTCCCGTACGCTTGGCTACACTGGCCACATCATGCACCGTGTGTCCCAGGATCACGCTTTCCGGACGGTCTTTTTGGGTCACGCTGTGGATGTTGCCGATACGTCTGGCTACCGCCAGCACGTCCATCGCTGTATCCCCTGCGCCGATGACCAGTATTCGGCCACTGATATATTTCAGGCGGTCCTCATTGAAGGCGCGCAGGTAGGACATGCCGTCCACGACGTTCGGGGCATCCCCTCCCGGGATCGGCAATGTCTTTCCGGAAACCGCACCAATACCCCAGAACACCGCATCATAGTCACGTTCCAGTTCCTTGACCGAGACATCCGTGCCGACCCGGGTGTTCAGCTTGACTTCCACACCCATGTCGATGATCCGGTTGATTTCGCCCTCCAGCACGGATCGCGGTGTACGGTATCCCGGTATACCGAATACCATCATGCCTCCAAGCTGGTCGTATTCATCAAAAATTGTGCACGCGTGCCCTTTCTGGCGCAGGAAATAGGCTGCGGTCAGGCCTGCGCATCCACCACCGACAATGGCAACTTTCTTGCCGCTGTCCTGCTCGGGTACCGAATAGGTCAGGTTCTGCTGCAAAGCCCAGTCACCTACATACTGCTCCACGGCATTGATGCCCACGGCTTCTTCAACCTCGTTGCGGTTGCAGCCATCCTCACACGGGGCCGGACATACACGCCCCATCACGGATGGGAACGGGTTGGACATGGTCATGCGACGGAAAGCATGTTCCTGCCAGGTCATGTCGCCTACGGGTTTGTCAATTCCCCGGACAATCGAAAGCCAGCCTCGAATATCATGGCCGGAGGGGCAGCTTGCCTGACACGGCGGGGTCCGATGTACGTATGTGGGACAGATCTCCGACAACCCGTTTTGCACAACGTCCTTGCTCCATTGCGTCGTGACATGGTCGCCATCCTCATAACGTCGAAAAGTGAGCTTTTCTTCCATTGTCCGCTACCTCCAAAACAAGTGTCCCAACCCCGGCGGTTCGGGTCGATTTGAATCTATCAGGCAAATAAGAGTCCCCGATTATAAGGAAATTTCCGGGTACGAGAATATAACTTAAGCACTATCTCCGCCTGGCATGCGCTACATAACATTCGGTATGTTCTTGCACCGCTGAGCCGGGCTCAAAAGGCCGGTCTAGCAGGTTAGCTCATGACAAGCTCGGTCAGTGTCATGTCACCCGAAGTGTCAATGTCGAGGGCCTGGATTCCTGGCATCCTGTTCACGATGTAGGCGGCCATCAGCCCTACGGTTGCCGTTCTCTCCTGCTGTATTGCGGTCAGCATCTTGTCCGCTGCAATCTGACAGCGTTGCAGGTCATTGGGGCAATCCACCCAAGTACGGCTCATTTGCCAGCCCCGATCCATGTCCGAATCCATTTTCTGAAATATATCCTGAGCGTCCTGCGTCATTTCATGATCGACGCGCAGGGAAAAGGTTTTCTCATCAATTGTGACTTTCAGTATCATCGGGGGGTTTTCGCAAACTTGCTGTATGTCAATGTGACCAGCACCGAGTATTCAAAGAATGGTGGTACAAGTCAAACACGTTCTCGGCGACCAGGAGCTCCATCGGGTACGCGAACTGCTTGCCGGTGCAAAATTCCAGGACGGCAGGCGTTCCGCCGGGCTTTCCGCCAGGCAGGTGAAAAACAACGAAGAGGTCTGCAGCGAACAAACGGTTTCCGAGCTGAACCGCATTGTGATGGGCAATCTGGTACGCCATCCCGAGTACAAGATCGCTGCACTCCCGCACCGCATCGCAGTGCCCTTTTACGTGCGATACGGCAAGGGCATGGCGTACGGAGAACACATGGACGATCCTGTGATGGGAGAGGAAAACCGCTATCGCTCCGATATTGCCGTCACCGTGTTCTTGAATTCGCCCGATGAATACGAAGGCGGGGAACTAGTGATTAACCCTCCCTTCGGACGCCAGCCAATCAAGTGTCCGGCGGGTGACGCCGTGCTGTATCCCGCCTCGACGCGCCATCAGGTGACTCCGGTGACGAAGGGTGAGCGTCTGGTGGCTGTGACCTGGGTGCAGAGCCTGGTGCGCAGTCACGAACAGCGCGACCTGCTTTACCAGCTTGGCAAGACCCGTGAGAAAATGTTGCGCAAGGCACCTGATTCCGAGGATAGCCGCTGCATCGACAACGTGTACCTCAACCTGGTGAGGATGTGGAGCGAAATCTGAAACGGGGGACCCTGCAGGAACAGGCCCGCAAGGCCGCCTCTTGCTCTGAAACGGATACGGAAAAGGCTTTCTGAGAAGTCGCCTAGGCCTTGGAGCCTACTTCCTCATGGGCATCGTCCACCACATCCATGGCGATCTTCGAATACTCTTCTTTGAAGCCGTCGAGCTCTGAGCCTTCCTTTGGCAGCCAATAGCTTTCTGCCGTCAACTTTCCGCTTTGCTCGAGTTCGATGAATTTCTTTTGCATCTCAAGCAGTTTCTGGATCTTTTCCTGTTTGGAACTCACGTCGAATCCTCACTCTGTTCACATCCGCCTGCATACGCTAGTGGCCCGGCACCCCGCTGTCTGTATTCCCTAATGGGTGCAGGCATAGGGCGTCGCACGCCCGGGCCAGAATCAATACCCGCCCTTGCGCCGGCTCTCGGGCAACCCGCCGATACGGCCTGCCTGCTTGCTGGGGTTTCCGGGAAACAGGTCGTACAGGACCTTGGCACTCAATTTCTTGTCTCCCCAGGCCTTGGCCATGGTCTTGACCATGTTCCGGGTATTGGGCAGGTTTCCGTTGTTGTGGATGAACTCATCCCTGAGGTAATTGATGACGTCCCAGTGCCGATCTGTCAGCTCAAGGTCTTCCTGCTGTGCGATTGCCCTCGCTACCTCTTCGCTCCAGTCTGCTATGTCAACCAGAAAGCCGGAGTCCGTGGTTTCGATCTCCTTACCATCAATGTTAATTGCCATAACTTCACTCCTCACCTGACAATTCTTGCTTGCCTTTATGTCAGCAGTTAACTCAACAGTGGTTTTATTTTTCCTGCGACTGCCGGACTGCGTCAATACCCTTATGAGGTAGGAACAGGCCGCAACCCATCTTGCGCCCCGGGCCCAGGCCGTGTTGCTGCAAGTGAATGGACTCCTCTCTCTCCAGGCTGTCTATCATCAGGCTGCGCGTGGACAGGTTGTCTTCGGGCATCCGCAGCACGTGCGCCCGCCCGCTCATCATTTTCCTGGCATGGATGCCCTGGTCCCTCAGCAGCTTGTCCGCCTGGTCCAGGAAGGCAGCCTCGTCGGTGAGATGATCCGTGACGATGTAGCGCGCGAAAATCGTGGTCTGCGAAGAAAGCAGTTTCTCATGGGGCTGACTCAGGATCAGTTCATGAACACCGACCTGCATCTTCCTGCCCGCGAGATGCTTGGCCTCGGTGATGCGGTGTTTTGGCAACCTCAGCATGAAACGCGTGCGCCGGGACAGACTCAGCAACGCATCCGGTTCCTGCGGCCTGATCCAGCCATTCCCCGACTCGGCCCCATGGATCAGGTGGATCCCCGCCTGAGGCTCTTCTGCCATCCAGGTCAGTTCAGCCTGGATGGCTCGGGAAAGGTCATAGGCATGGTCCAGCGGCAATTGCCTGCACTGCACCTTGAATGACAAGTCGATAACATCGTCCGGTACGACGAACTGCTTGCCCTTGTCATCTCGATCCTGCCAGTACATTGCCGGACTAGTCGGTGATTTTATTGGCCGCGGTGAATACCGATTCCAGGATGTCTTCCCAGTTTTCGGGGGTGTCATGAAAGGGCGGGCGCACATCCATGCGGAAGAACCGTTCCTCCTTCTGTGCGTGCTCTCCGATCTTCTCCTTGAGTTCCTCAAACGACTGCAGCTCATGGTGCTGCATGAGGACCTCACTCAGCCACAACATCGTCGGTATGCTGCATGTCGTTGGCCGGTCCGGGACTGGCCACACGCTCATAAAAGCGGGCCCGGTACAGCAGGCGTTTCGAACGGGGTCTGTCAGTAAACATGGTTCGATTATGCAGCACATTGTTGCAAATCACACCCTCGCCACTTTGCAGGCGGTGGCGGAACCGATATGGATTGTCATCGAGGATATCCAGCAAGGCGGTCCTGGCCCGCGCACATGCCCGGCTGTCTTTCCACCGGATGTTGCGGGCACGGGCGGTGTAGCGCGTGTACAGGGTCTGTGTGAGCCCGTCGATCAAAAACACGGGTCCGGTTGTCTCAAGGTCCGGTCGTTCACTGTTTTCCGGATTGGGGGGGATCGTCATGGTCTCGGGGTCCATCAGGGCCTCGATGTGTCCCGGGTCATGATCGCGCAGCAGGATGTAGAGGATTTCAGGGTCCAGGTAGGTATTTTCACCGCCACTTTCTGCGGGGCGAACACAGTGCATCAGAAATGCCCGGATGCGGTGTGCATCCTGGTTGTAGTAGCCGTCGGTGTGCCAGTTCAGCGGCTTGTTCGTGTAGGGGATGTACGAGCTTCCGGGTCCCTCATGCAAAGCCTGTATGGATGAAATCCGGTCCCGGTCTGCACAAAAGTTGGCATCCATGTGCACCAGGCCCAACTGACCGGCAATGGCGGTCACGATGTTTTTGTCCTGCGCACCGTCACGCCCGGTCCTGTAGATGGCGAGATTGGTCTTCTTGCACAACTGCAGCAGGCTGCCTTTTTCTTCCCGGGTCAGCCGGCAGGGGTTCTGGATGTCCACGATCAGCTGTTCCGTGCGGGCCGGGTAGTTCCTGAGCTTGCATGTCCGCCACTGGCGGTATGCGCTGGTATTTTCAAGTAAGAACTGCTGCATGGGCTGGCGAGCACAGAAATGATCCGAGGGAGAAGGGAAAAGACTGTACGACTGTGTGTGGACCCCCGTGCGAAATAATGCCTGAGATACTTGCGGTTTAGCTTAATGTTATCGACCTGATAAATCCTATCTCTATCGGGATAATCCGCTTTTGGGTTCGCACCCCATGGAGGGGATTTTGTCATCTAGGTCCTGCTTCTAGACTCATCAAGGTATGTTTAGAACCTTTAGGCTTCTTTGCCATGACGTGTTCCTGTACACTTAATAGAGTCCATGCATCCGGTTTGAGGTTTCGGATCTGAAACCAGAAATACGTAAGGAGATTTCATAATGGCCGATACGAATCATCCCACTCCTATGCTTGATGACCTGGAAAAGGGTCCATGGCCGAGTTTCGTTTCCGGTATCAAGCGTCTGCGCGACAAACATGACGATGAACGAGTCCGCGGTGTGGCCAACTCCTTGCTGGGCCAGCTGGAACACTCCTACGAAACGCGCAAAGGCTACTGGAAGGGAGGTACGGTTTCGGTGTTCGGGTACGGAAGTGGAATCATTCCTCGTTTTTCCGAGGTAGGTGCGGCGTTTCCCGAATCCAAGGAATTTCACACCCTGCGAGTTCAGCCCCCTGCCGGAAACTACTACACGACGGATATGCTGCGCCAGCTTGGATCAAGCTGGGAGAAATGGGGTTCCGGGCTGGTGACCTTTCACGGGCAAACCGGGAACATCATGTTTATCGGCGCCACGACGGAAAATACGCAACACTTTTTTGACGAGATCAATGATTACGGATGGGATCTGGGGGGCGCAGGCCCCTGTGTGCGTACCGGACAATCCTGTGTAGGGTCGGCACGGTGCGAGATGTCCAACGCGGACGAGATGAAAATTCACCGAACCCTGCTCAATAACTTCACCGACGATGTCCATCGTCCTGCATTACCCTACAAATTCAAATTCAAGGTATCCGGATGCCCGAACGACTGCATGAACTCGATCGAGCGGTCGGACTTTTCCATAATCGGCACGTGGCGTGACGATATGAAAGTGGATCAGGATGAGGTCAAGAAATTCGTGAAACGCAAGGGCCGCCAGTACGTGATCGACAACGTGATCACCCGCTGCCCCACCAAGGCCCTTACGCTGAAAGATGATGACACTCTGGAGGTCAACAACGAGGATTGCGTTCGCTGCATGCACTGCTTGAACGTGATGGTGAAAGCGTTGTCTCCGGGAGATGACCGGGGAGTCACCATACTCATCGGCGGCAAGCGTACCCTCAAGATCGGTGATTTGATGGGAACCGTGGTGGTGCCGTTCATGAAGCTCGACAGCGAAGAGGATTATGAGAGACTGGTCGAGATAGCCGAGGAAACCATTGATTTCTGGGCGGAGAACGGCCTGGAGCATGAGCGATGCGGGGAAATGATCGAACGCATCGGCCTTGTCAATTTCCTGGAAGGCATTGGCATTGAAGTGGATCCCAACATGGTCAACGAGCCGCGCCAGAGTTCCTATCTGCGCACTGACGGCTGGGATGAAGAAGCCGAGAAGTGGTTCCAGAGGAAAGCCGAGCAGCAGGCGGCTGCAGGCTAGCCCCCGCGGTCCTGCCGTACACACCTTTTAAAAGCATCAGGCTACAAAGTTTAGGAGAACATGATGGCGCAGCAGCATCGCCCACCCATTGAGTCAGGTTGCCCGGACGGATTCCAGTACATGCATCCTGTGATGCGCAAAAATTACGGGGCCTGGGATTATCATGAACACCCGCGTCCAGGCGTTTTGCTGCATGTGGCTGAAAACGGGGATCGCATCTGGACGGTGCGGGCAGGAACGCAACGTATCCTGGATGTATTTACCCTGCGCACGCTCTGTGAGATCGGCGATAAATATGCGGAAGGCTATGTGCGCTTTACGATCCGCAGCAATATCGAATACATGGTGGCGGATGGCTCCAAGGTCCAGCCGCTGATTGATGTCCTGGAAGAGGAAGGTTTTGTGGTCGGAGGAACGAAGAATTCCGTGGCCATGATTTCACATACCCAGGGCTGGCTGCATTGTGATATCCCCGGTACGGATGCCTCCGGTGTGGTCAAGGCCATGATGGACGAGTTGATCGATGAGTTCCGTGAGAACAACATGCCCAACCGGGTACACATCACGACCTCCTGTTGCCAGATCAATTGTGGTGGCCAAGGGGATATCGCCATCAATGTGCAGCACACCAAGCCGCCGAAAATCAACCATGACCTGGTCTCCAATGTTTGTGAACGCCCGTCCGTGGTGGCCCGTTGTCCGGTGGCTGCGATCCGCCCCGCACAGGTGAACGGCAAGCCGTCACTTGAAGTCGACGAGAAAAAATGTATTTGCTGCGGGGCCTGTTACCCGCCTTGTCCGCCCATGCAGATCAACGATGCCGAGCACAGCCAGCTTGCGATCTGGGTGGGAGGCAATCACAGTAATGCACGCGGCAAGCCTACCTTCCAGAAACTGGTGGCAGCGGGCATTCCCAACAACCCGCCGCGCTGGCCGGAAGCGACCGCAGTGGTCAAGCAGATCCTGCGAGCTTACCGTGATGGTGCCAGGGACTGGGAGCGTATCAATGACTGGATCGAACGCATCGGCTGGCCACGGTTTTTTGAGAGCACGGGACTTCCCTTCACCAAATTCCACATCGATAACTGGCGTGGTGCCCGCAGGAGCCTGAATTCTTCGGCTCATATCCGTTTCTAGGCATGAGGGCGCAGTGTGAAGTTTGGAATTGTGATCAATGAAGGACCGTATACGCACCAAGCATCTGATTCGGCCCTGCAATTTGTAAAAGCTGCCCTGCACAAGGGGCATGAGATCTTCCGGGTCTTTTTCTATCACGACGGTGTCAACAACGGCACCAGCCTGGGCGTGCCGCCCCAGGATGACCGCAATCTCACCTTGGAATGGTCGGGTCTGGCAGAAAAGCATGATCTGGACCTGGTGGTATGCGTAGCGGCCGCGCAGCGCCGCGGGGTTCTCGACGAGGATGAAATGGGGCGACATGGCAAAAGCGCAAACAATCTGGCACCGGGCTTTCGCATCTCGGGCCTGGGGCAACTCATCGAAGCCGGGATTCAGGCAGACCGCCTGGTTACATTCGGAGACTGACTTTCTGGGGGATGTCTGATGGAAAACGGCGAGGGTGTAGTCAAGAAATTCTGTTATATCAACCGCAAGGCCCCGTACGGAACAATCTATGCATTGGAATCCCTGGAGGTCGTGCTGATCGCGGCCGCGTTTGACCAGGACATCAGTCTGGTGTTTGCAGACGATGGCGTGTACCAGCTTACCAAGGGGCAGGACACTGACGGCATCGGCATGAAGAACTTTTCCAAGACCTACACGGCACTCGGGGACTACGACGTCAAGAAGGTGTATGTCGAGAAAGAGTCTCTGGAAGAGCGCGGCCTGTCTGCCGAGGATCTTCAGGCGCTGAAATACGAGGATGAGGATGACGACTGGGCAGAAAAGGATTCGCTGTTTGTCATCGGGCGCGATGAGCTGGCCACAATCATTGATGAACAGGACGTGATACTGAGCTTCTGACATCCGCCATGGCCACCCTGCACACCGTAAACAAATCCCCGTTCGAACGTAACGCCCTGGAATCCTGTTTGCGCCTGGCCAAGGCGGGAAGTTCTGTACTTCTGTTCGAGGATGGTGTGATCGGTGCCATGCGTGACACAAGATTCAGTGAAAAAATCACCCAGGCGATGCAGGACCTTTCATTTTATGTCCTGGGGCCTGATATTAAGGCCCGCGGACTGAACAATGACAAGGTAATCGATGGGATCCAGGTAGTCGATTATAATGGCTTTGTGGATTTGACGACGGAACATGATACGGTTCAGTCGTGGTTGTAAAATTTGTTTAACGAACGCGAGAAAACGAGGAGAATTGCATGCCTTTAGAAGTAAATGGCAAGTCCTTTGAGACTGATGAAGAAGGGTATTTGGCCAACCTGAATGACTGGCAACCGGAGTTGGCAGATGCGATGGCAGAGGCGGACGGTGCCGAGCTGGGAGAAAATCACTGGGAAGTGATTAACTTTCTGCGCTCGTACTATGAAGAGTACCAGATTGCCCCTGCAGTGCGTGTGCTGACCAAGGCAATTGGCAAGAAACTGGGCAAGGACAAAGGTAACAGCAAGTACCTGTATGAGCTGTTTCCTTACGGCCCTGCGAAGCAGGCGTGTAAGTATGCGGGCCTGCCCAAGCCGACGGGTTGCGTGTAGGTATACTGAGCCTTGACAAGGGAAACGGCCGAAAGGTAAAGCCGCCTTTTTTCTTTGCATCGGGAACATGTTCATGCCGGGTGTGAAGGGCCAAGCAACCCTGATAGATGTCAGCCATAACGATCGTCTTTGCAGTCCTGTTTTATGTGGCAACTGCCATATTGCTGGTTTTTACTGCACATAAAATCTGGCAGTACGCCAAAACACCCGCACCTTTGAAAATACCCACAACGCCTGCGCCCACTACGCGCAGTGGCGTTGTGTTCCGTATGGTCAAGGAACTCACGATATTCGAAAGCCTGTTCAAGTCGAGCAAGTGGACCTGGCTGTTTGGGTGGATGTTTCATTTTGGACTGCTTCTGGTCCTGCTAAGGCATTTGCGTTACTTCACGGATCCGGTCTGGGGCTGGGTGGTCTTTTTGCAACCGTTTGGAAAATATGCCGCCTTCATGATGCTGGCAGGTCTCGCGGGGCTATGGGCCAGAAGAATTTTTGTAGACCGCGTTCGCTATATCTCTGCGCCCTCGGACCACCTCATGCTGTTGCTGCTGATCGCAATCGGGGTCACCGGCGCGCTGATGACCTTTGTGGAGCACACCGACATCGTTGCACTGAAAGCGTTTTTCCTGGGACTTTTCGTGTTCAACTGGTCTGCGTTGCCTCCTGACCCGATTCTGATCGTGCATTTGAGTCTGGTGATCCTGTTGATGGTCATTTTCCCGTTCAGCAAGCTTTTACATGCCCCGGGCGTGTTCTTCAGCCCTACCCGGAACCAAGTGGACAACCCTCGAGAACGTCGCCACGTAGCCGACTGGGCTTCGAGGCTTGAGTCAACGAAAACAGGTTAACCATGGCTGCTGCAGAATTTGAAACTCCGAAGATCAGGGAGTATCCGGTAATTCCCCGCTTGCAGGAAGGTGTCATGGCGCACAGCAAGCCGTATGTTGCCAAGCCCGACTTCCAGGAAAAACTCGGCTATCCGGGTGAGTTGGTCGACAACTGGAAAGAAGTTGCCATTGAGAAGATGGGCGAACTCACGGGCAAGTACCGTTCGCTACAGGTATTTCTGGATTCCTGTGTCAAGTGTGGCGCCTGTACGGACAAGTGCCACTACTACCTGGGCACGACTGACCCGAAAAACATGCCGGTGGCACGCCAGGATTTGTTCCGCAAAGTGTACCGGCGCTATTACACGCTTTCCGGCAAACTGTTTCCGAAGCTCGTCGGCGCCGAGGACTTGACCGAGGAAGTCCTGGATGACTGGTACAGCTATTTTCATCAATGTTCACAGTGCAGACGGTGTTCCGTGTATTGCCCCTACGGAATTGACACTGCAGAAATCTCCATGGCCGCACGTGAGGTCATGGATGCTGTAGGCAAGGGACAGAAATACTGCAATGAGATCATCGGCAAGGTCCATGTGATTGGCAACAACCTGGGCCTGCCGGAGCCGGCCCTGGCGGACACGCTGGAAGGGCTGGAAGAGGACGTTGAAGAGGAAACCGGTGTTCAGGTCCGCTTCCCCCTGGATGAGAAAGGCGCCGAGGTGCTGCTGGTAACCCCATCTGCGGATTTTTTTGCAGAGCCACATATTGACGGGCTGATCGGTTATGCAAAAGTGTTTCATCAGGCAGGCATATCCTGGACGCTGAGTTCCTATGCCAGTGAGGCTGCAAACTTTGGCATGTTCATTGGCAGCTATGAGAACATGCAAAAACTCGCCTTGCGGATTCGCCAGGCCGCGCTGGATCTGGGTGTGAAGCGGATTGTATTTGGCGAATGCGGGCATGCCTGGCGGGTAGCCTATTCTTTCCTGAACACCTTGGCTGGCCCCTTTGACTTCCTTGACCCGGATTATCCTGTACCACAGCATATCTGCGAGGTGACGCACAGTCTGATCCAGCAAGGGAAGCTGACCCTCGATCCGTCACAGAATGATGACATGGTGGTCACCTACCATGATTCCTGCAATGTGGCACGCGCATCCCGCATGGGAGACAGGCCGGGTGGCCAGTTTGAAATCCCGAGAGAGGTGATCAGGTCGGTATGTAACCACTACGTGGACATGCCAAGTTACTCCATCGGTGAAGGCACCTATTGCTGCGGCGGCGGCGGTGGATTGCTGACAGATGATTTGATCGAGTTGCGCGTCAAAGGCGCATTGCCGCGCATGGAAGCCCTCAAGAATGTTGTCGATGATTACGGCGTGACCCACATGGCCGCGATGTGTGCGATCTGCAAAAGCCAGTTTTCCAAAGTGTTCCCGTACTATGACTTCCAGATGGATCAGGTCGTCAGCGTGCACCAGCTCGTGAGCAATGCGATCGTGCTGCAGCCCGAAGAGGAAGACCAATCAGAGGAAACGCAGGATCAGGCCGAAGCTGCCTGAGCAAACTGCCTGGTTACTCATGACTGGACCCAAGTGAAGTGCCTTGAAAAGGATCCCCGCCCACCGCTTGCTATTCAGCCTGGCCGGCATTGCGACCGTCTGCATGTTCATGTTCGGGGCCGTTGCGGGTGGACCAGAAAACATCCCGCCACCCAAGGGAAACTACGATGAGGATACTCTTTGTGTGGAGCCTGTTGAGATCATGCGAAGACAGCATTTCGAATACATCCTCGACCATAGGGATCTGACAGTGATCGAAGGAATCCGCACTAAAAAGCACAGCCTGATCGGTTGCATTGACTGCCACATCACACCGAATGCCGAGGGTGTCTATGCGCGCTATTCGCAAGAGACACACTTTTGCGCAAGCTGCCACCAATTTGCCGCTGTACGTATTGATTGCTTTCAGTGTCATGCTGACCGTCCTGAGGAAGCGATACGCAAGGCGCTAAAGCCAGACCAGCGTGCACGTCGGCCTGTGCAGGAACTTCTTGAGACTCTACAGTTCAGTACCGCTGTCTTCACCAAATGACCGCTGGGAACCGGATCTGTCATGCGCGATACACTGGATACAACTGAGGAAATCAGCACCGGTCGGCGGCAATTCACACAGGGTGTGGCAGCCCTGGGAGGATTGGCTGTTGCTCCGGGAGTCTTTCTGTATCACACCGCAGGTGCGAAGCCCGATGACCAAGCTGTAAGCAGCCAGCAGCGCTGGGGCATGCTGGTCAATACGAATAACTGTCATGAAGAATGCGACGCGTGTGTGACTGCCTGCAATGAGGAAAATGGTGTGTGGAGCCTGGGCCGTCCGGAAACCGACGCCCAGTGGATTCGCAAGCTGAATGTCAGGGACCGGCAGACCGGCCACGTTACATCCATGCCGATGATGTGTCAGCATTGCGAACATCCCCCCTGTGTTGACGTCTGCCCGACCCGCGCCTCCTTCCGCCGAGAAGACGGAATTGTACTGGTCAACAAGCACACCTGTATTGGTTGCCGATATTGCATGATGGCATGCCCCTACAAGGCGCGTTCCTTTATCCACGAGCCGTTGGAGGATCAACTGCCTCATTCGCCCCGGGGCAAGGGATGTGTGGAAAGCTGTACCCTGTGTGTGCACAAGGTGGACCGGGGAGACAACACTACGGCCTGTGCCGAAGCCTGTGCAGAAGAAGGGCATGATGCACTCTTGTTTGGCGACCTGAACGACCCTGAAAGCGAAATATCAAAACGGCTGGAAAAATACGGTGGCACGCAGATCCGTGCTGACCTGGGACTCAACACGGGAGTCCGCTACCAGGGAATTTGAGATGAGCTTTTTAAAAACCCGTGATACCGAGTAAGGCTGCAGGCATGGAAACCGCCCGTTTCAGCACCATCGACGCAAACTCTGCGCAGTACTGGATTTTGCTGGGCACGCTGGCTTTGGGTGCACTGGTCGGATACCTGGCTGCACATCACATGGATGTGGAAGGGCACCACATCACTGGCATGAGCAACCAGATTGTGTGGGGCTTCCCGCATGTGGCTGCGGTCTTTTTGATCGTAGCTGCTTCCGGTGCACTCAATGTAGCGTCCATCTCTTCCGTATTCGGGAAAGTGGACTACAAGCCGCTTGCGCGGTTATCTGCGCTCCTTGCAATTTCACTGCTGGTGGGCGGGCTGGCCATACTGGTTCTGGACCTGGGTCGACCGGATCGCTTGATCATTGCCATGACGGTCTACAACTTCAAGTCCATCTTTGCCTGGAATATCTTTTTGTATGTAGGCTTCATTTTCATCACCGCGATATATTTGTGGATGATGATGGAAAGAAAAATGAACAGGTTTTCCAAGTCGGCCGGATTTACCGCATTCATCTGGAGACTGATCCTTACGACAGGTACCGGATCAATTTTTGGGTTCCTGGTGGCACGTCAGGCATACGATGCAGCCATCATGGCACCGTTGTTTATCATCATGTCATTTGCCTTTGGCCTTGCAGTGTTCATCCTAGTGCTGCAGGCAAGCTATGCATGGACGCAGCGCCGCCTCGGTGATGCCATCCTGCACAAGCTCAGGGTCCTGCTGGGAGTTTTCGTTGCTTCGGTATTCTATTTTGTTCTGGTATACCACCTGACAAACCTGTATGCCACGGAGCATCATGGCGTCGAGCGCTTTATCCTGGTTGATGGTGGTATCTACACGTTCCTGTTCTGGGTGGCCCAGCTACTGTTCGGTTGTGTAGTGCCGCTTGTGCTGGTCTTCATAAGGCCGTTCAGCCAGTCAAGGCACATGCTCTCGCTGGCGTCTTTGCTGGTGATTGCGGGAGGCCTTGCCCAGTTGTATGTGATCATTATCGGTGGACAAGCCTACCCCCTGGTGCTCTTTCCCGGCATGGAGGAAAGCAGCAGTTTTTTTGATGGCGTGGTCGCACAGTATGCCCCCAGCATTTTTGAAGTCTTGCTTGGTGTGGGAGGAATCTGCCTGTCATTGGCCATTGTCACAGTAGGCATTGCCGTGCTTGAGTTTCTGCCCGAAAGTCTGTCGGACAAGGCACTCAGACTGGAATCCGTGACCCCATAGCGAATTCCAGGCCACTCTAGTGAAGGGGCCTACACAGCATCATGGCATCCGTCCTGATTTCAGCCGCCCACAAATCCTCGGGTAAAACCATCCTGAGCATCGGCATCAGTGCGGCCCTGCATCGCCGTGGCATGAAAGTGCAAACCTTCAAGAAGGGGCCGGACTACATTGATCCGATGTGGTTGTCCCGGGCATCGCAACGCAACTGCTACAACCTCGATTTCTGGACGCAGACCGAGGCCGAGATCGTCGCCATGTTTGAAAACCGGAAACGGGATGCAGACATTGCCATCATTGAAGGCAACAAGGGCCTGCATGATGGTTTGAGTGAAGATGGTCGCGACAGCAATGCCGCCCTGGCGAAACTGCTCAAGACCCCGGTGATACTGACGCTGGATACACGCGGCACGATCCGCGGGGTCGCCCCCCTCGTGCTGGGGTACCAGCAGTTTGACCCTGACGCAAGAATTGCCGGGGTCATTCTGAATCTGGTCGGCGGCGACCGGCATGCAGCCAAATTGACGAACGTGATTGAGCAGTACACGGATATTCCTGTGCTGGGCACGGTATACCGCAACAAAAAACTCGAGCTCGTAGAACGTTATCTGGGCCTGAGGCCGAGCAACGAAGATCATCTCGCTGACCAGCACATCATGGATATTTCCAAGATCGTTGAAGATCAGGTTGATCTCGATCAGGTCGCAACAGTTGCAGATTTCGCGATGCCACTCGCGCCGCAGGCCGAAGAGTCGGATATAGACATGCAAGATTACGGGCTGAGGATCGCCTATGCCAGGGATGAAGCCTTTGGGTTTTACTATGCAGACGACCTGGACACCTTTTCACAACTCGGGGTACAGCTGCTGCCGTTTGATACATTGCGCGACAGCACTCTCCCTGAAGCGGACGCACTTTTTATCGGCGGAGGGTTCCCGGAGAAGAACATGCACAGGCTTTCCGCCAACGTACCCATGATGCAGGCTGTGCGGGATGCCATAGAAAAAGGACTCCCCGCATATGCCGAATGCGGTGGACTGATGTATCTTTGCAATTCGATACGGTTTGATTCTGAGAAATGTACGATGGTGGGCATTATCGATGCAGACTGTGAGATGCACGAAAATCCTGCAGGACGCGGCTACACGATGCTGCAAAAAAATTCCCGGCACCCATGGCCCAGTACTTCCCAGCAGAGCATTCCCGGGCATGAGTTCCATTACTCCACCCTTACAAACATGGCAGATCAATATGATTATTCTTTTGAAGTTAGGCGTGGCTTCGGAATCAATGGGCAAAGCGACGGCATACGCTATAAAAACCTGCTGGCCTGCTACGCCCACCAAAGAAATACGAAAAGCAATCAATGGATTCCAGATTTTCTTCACTTTATAAAAACCTGCACCTGAGGATGGGCTACAATCTGCTCTCTTCAGACCAAGCCATACAAATTTCCGGACAAACGGCATGCCCGTAAAAATGACAAAAGCTGCTGCTGACCAGGTCAAAAAATCTGCGCTTGAGGCGAAAATGGACAATACTCCGTTACGTATTGCAGCCACCCGAAATGCGGATAACTCCATCCATTACGGGCTGGGGTTTGATGATGTCGGCAGTGGTGGTGAAGAGGACCATTGTTTCAAGTCCAACGGTGTTGAACTTGTAGTAGCTGAGTCCAGCTTGGGTTTGCTGGATGGCACAACGATTGACTTCGTTGAACTGGAGCCCAAACAGTTCCACTTTGTGTTTCTAAACCCCAATGATCCGAACTACTCGCCACCCGAAGAAGAAGAATAGAGGTGCCGGATTGCACCGGCAGTAGATTCACTTCACAAATCAATGTGCTTTCGCACACACAGTCCGGCTGGCATAAAGCGAAAGAGTTTCTAGAACGACTTGTTTCTTTTTCGAATTTGATTTTCCCGGTTTGAATTTCGGCTGAAAGATCTTCGTGCAATCTTTGGGCCGTGCGTAGACTGGGTGTTGGCTTTTGTTCAGCATAAAGTCCCAATACTGGTAAAGTAGCACTCAGCGATAACGCATACGACCCAATGTGATGAACTCCATTCCCGGGATTGCGGAGTCTAGAATGTATTCGGATGTCAAATTGACGGAATTTTTGACCACGTTGCATACGTGGACCCAAAAAATTCGTGCCGGCGAACTTGCCGCGCGCATCCCCGTTTTCCCCGAGTCAGAATTGTCCGAGTTGAGTCAGGACATTAACTTTGTTGGCGAAATGCTGGAATCGCTGTCCCGGGATGCAGAGATCCAACTGCAGCGGCACACAGAACACATCGCACGCAAAAACAAGTCGCAGAAAACGCTGTACGACGTGGTCACAAGTATCAACATGTCACGCAACGTGCAAGAACTGCTCACTCATTTTTTGCACACCATGAAGGAACTGGTGGATGCACGCGGGGCAGTTGTTTTTCTTGAAACGAAAAAGAACACCTATTCGTTGATCGCGGGGACTGGCATTGAGTCGACTCTCAAGGACAAGTCCCCATTCTTGCCCGAGAATATGTCCGATTCGAATGAGCAACGAACGGTTCCTATTCGGGTAGTAGCCTGCCCCTTGCAGATCAGCAAAGCCACCTTTGACGGCGAAAGTCTTTCAGTGCTGGTCATTCCGTTGCAATACCGTGGCAAGGTTCTGGGCGTATACAACCTGTACATCGAAGAGGACAAATTCAAAAATGACAGCGAGAACAAGGAGCTGTTCACCAGCATGGGGCGCCACCTTGGCATTGCTGTAGAAAAAGCCCGTCTTGATGAAGAAGCCAAAGCCCTGTCCATCATGCGTGAAAGAACCAACATTGCCAACGAGTTGCACGATTCACTTGCACAGACGCTGGCAAGCATCCGGTACCAGGTGCGGGTGCTGGATGAAACGATCCACCAGGGAGATGAGGCTGCGACCTGGCAGGAACTGGAACGCATTGAATCCACCATTGACGAGGCACATACAGAGTTGCGTGCGCTCATTGCACATTTTCGACTGCCCATTGGTGAGCGCAGCCTCACCGTGTCCGTGGAGCAAGTCATCGAGCGATTCAAGCAAGACAGCGATGACGTACAGGTATATCTGCAAAAAGAGTGGCCGGACACCATGCTGCCGCCGCAGATCGAGTTACAGGTACTGCGTGTGATTCAGGAAGCTCTCACCAATGTTCGAAAACACAGCGAGGCAGGTACAGTGCGCGTACTTATGCGAGGTGACGGCGAGGGTCGCTACACGGTTCTGGTTGAAGATGACGGCATTGGGATCACTGATCTTCAAAAACAAAACCCTGCCGGTGAGCACGTTGGTATCAGTGTCATGCAGGACCGTGCTAACCGGATTGGTGGTACACTAACTGTGGATGGAGAACCGGGTGAAGGTGTACAGGTCCGCTTTGAATTTAATTACTTGCCGGATGGTGCGCAAGAGAATGTCCAGCACGAAATGGTGTGAGTTCTGAATCATGGCTTCCTACATGAAGCTGCGCATTATTGTCATTGACGATCACACCCTGTTTCGTGAAGGGTTGCAGAGCTTGCTGAGTCGACACGGAATCGAGGTCGTTGCCTCGGTCAGTGATGGCCATGAGGGCATCAGGCAGGCTCAGGAGTTACAGCCCGACATCGTGTTACTGGACATGCGGATGCCGGGGATGTCCGGTCTTGAGGTCTTGAAGCAGTTCCGGCATCTGAAATTTGAAGCTCCGGTGGTCATGTTGACGACAAGTGGCGATGAGCGTGACCTGGTGGAAGCCTTGCGTAATGGGGCCAAGGGCTATCTGCTGAAAGACATGGAGCCGGACAACGTGGTGGCCGCATTGCGTGAGATCATCCGGGGCGAAACCGTCGTCGCACCGAATCTGGCCCAGATTCTGGCAAAGGTGGTCAAGGGGGAGGATCCTCTCGAATCCGAAATCAGTCCGCTAGACAGCCTGACTCCACGGGAGCGCGAAATCTTGAGCCTGCTGGCCGAGGGTCAGAGCAACAAGGTTATCGCCAGAAATCTGGGCATTTCGGATGGTACGGTCAAGCTGCATGTTAAGGCCATCTTAAGAAAGCTGAACATCCATTCGCGTGTCGAGGCGGCAGTGATTGCAGTGGAGCAGGGGCTTCGCGCCAGAAAAACATACGCGAGCGACTAGAGCTCTCCTTTTTCAAGCGATACCTGCCGGATTTTCTGGAAGCGGATGCCTGTGAAGACGTTCAAGCAGCTTGTCTCCGAGCACGAAAAGCTGATCAAGGAAATCATGCCCTGGGACTTGGAGCAGAAACTTTCCGGTGACCATCAACCCCTGGTTTTGGATATCCGTGAACCCGAGGAGTTTGCCGCAATGCATATTGCCGGGTCTCTCAATGTGCCCAGGGGGATCCTGGAGGCTGCGTGCGACTATGGCTATGGTGAAACCATGCCCGTACTAGCTGAAGCCCGGGCCAGGGAAGTTGTGGTGGTCTGCCGGTCCGGTAACCGCAGTGTGATGGCAGCCTATACCATGCAGCAGATGGGTTATGAAAATGTTATTTCGCTGAAAACGGGCCTGAAGGGGTGGAACGACTATGAGCAGCCCCTGGTCGGCCAGGGTCACGAGAAAGTGGACCAGGATCGTGCAGAGGTATTTTTAAGCCCCAAGGTCAAACCCGAACAGCAGCAGGTACTGTGACCTGAAGAAGGCTGATCCGGATTTCGGGAACACGGTTTTCAGCCATAGTGCTTGTGGTCCCTACGGCGCACTCCTGAGCGCTGTACGATGACACCACGGATCGCTTCGATCCCGGGTACTTCTATTTCTTCATACCCTTCATTCAGGGCTCTCAGCACGTAGCGGCCATCTTCAATGACCAGCTGGCGGAAAATGTATTCTTCGTCGACCATAGCCAGCACATAGCAGCCACTTTCCACAGCTGCCGCCGAATCAATGATGATAATGTTCCCGTCCCTGAACTCGGGCTCCATGCTGTCGCCCAGGACGCGCAGGGCAAACGGCTCCGAATTGGCGCACCCGCCATGATCGGCGAGATCAGCCTGCAGAGGGATGTCTTCCGGGTGTGCCATCGGCTCATTGTATCGTGAACAAGCACCACCATCGCATACAGGTCTGCGGCGCCTCATCAAAAAATTTTATCAAGAATTTGTTGTTTATAAGCTTTGGATATTCTTGGGGCATTTGGAAAAAATGCTGAGATTTCAAGCTTATATGATTTTTCCCACTTGTTGTGTTCCGAGTCTGGCATCCACACAACATATTGTGTATATTTACAGCACTACAGCAATTCCTCCCATTGTTGTTGCTGCTGACAACGCTCCGGCAGAGAGCGAAGGCAAGAGGGATTGTTTAAAACCAATAATAAGTACGCTTTACCAGGAGATCGAAGGATCGGATGCAGCCAGAATTTGCCACCGCTATTAACCCAGAAGAAATGCTCGACCAGCCGGAGGGTCCTGCCGAGGCAAATGATCCAAAAGTTGCAATCACTTCACCCGATCGATACCGCGTAATCCGCCGCAACGGCAAAGTCACAAGCTTTGACCGCGAGAAAATCAAGGTTGCGGTCACCAAGGCCTTTCTTGCAGTCGAAGGCGGCAATGCCGCAGCCTCTTCCCGTATCCATCAGATGGTCGAGAGAATTACCGAGAAGGTCTTCTATGCGCTTTCCCGCAGTCGGCCCCAAGGCGGGACGTTTCATATAGAAGATATCCAGGATCAGGTCGAGCTGGCACTCATGCGCTATGGCCAGCACAAGATTGCCCGTGCGTATGTGCTGTACCGTGAAGAGCGTGCAAAGGCACGCGCGGCACAACGTGCTGAAAAGTACACGCTGCAGGAAGCTGGAGAGACACCCTCTCAGGTCATGGACGTGACGGATGCAGACGGCAATCTCAAATCGCTGGATATTGAACGCCTTACGCGCATGGTCACCGAAGCATGTGCAGAAACCGAGGATGTCCAGGCACAGTCAATTGTCGATGAGGCGCTGCGCAGCCTGTACGACGGCATCCCTGAAACAGAAGTGGGTACTGCCCTGACCATGAGTGCACGTACCCTGATTGAGCAGGAGCCCAATTACACGTACGTTGCCGCACGTCTCTTGCTGGACAGCCTGCGCCGTGAGGTACTCAGCTTCATATACGGAGTCCCTACCGAGGCAACATTCAAGGAGATGACACTCCAGTATGCGGACTACTTCGAACACTATGTTCGAAAGGTTACGGAGCTTGGGCTTCTGGATGAAAAACTTGCTTCCGAGTATGACCTGAAGAGACTCGGTGAGGCGATCAAGCCGGAGCGTGATCATCAGTTTACGTATCTTGGCATGCAAACCCTGTACGACCGTTACTTCATTCAAAGCGAAGGGGTCCGGGTGGAGCTTCCGCAAGCCTTCTTCATGCGCGTTGCCATGGGCCTGGCCATGAACGAAGTGGACCGTGAAGACCGCACCATCGAGTTTTACAACCTGCTGTCGTCTTTTGATTTCATGAGCTCGACACCCACCTTGTTCAACTCGGGCACCCTGCGCTCACAGCTGTCCTCGTGCTATCTCAGCACCGTGCCGGATGACCTGTATGGCATCTTCGAGGCGATTCGGGATGATGCCATGCTGTCCAAATTTGCAGGAGGTCTGGGGAATGACTGGTCCCGGGTGCGCGCCATGGGCTCACACATCAAGGGTACGAATGGCAAATCCCAGGGTGTGGTTCCTTTTCTCAAGGTTGCCAACGACACCGCCGTGGCCGTGAATCAGGGTGGCAAGCGCAAGGGCGCCATGTGTGCCTATCTGGAAACCTGGCATCTGGACATCGAGGAGTTCCTGGAGTTGCGCAAGAACACGGGGGACGACCGCCGTCGCACACATGATATGAACACCGCCAACTGGGTGCCGGACCTGTTCATGAAGCGCGTCAGCGAGGAGCAGCAATGGACCCTGTTCTCACCACATGAAGTGCCTGAGTTGCATGATCTGTGCAGCACCGAGTTTGAAGCGTGCTACGAAGAATATGAGCAAAAAGCCGAGCGTGGTGAGATCAAGAATTTCAAAAAGGTAAACGCGGTTGACCTGTGGCGCAAGATGCTTGGCATGCTGTATGAAACCGGCCATCCGTGGCTTACATTCAAGGATCCCTGCAATCTGCGTTCTCCCCAGCAGCATGCTGGTGTGGTGCACTCGTCCAACCTGTGTACGGAAATCACCCTGAATACCGATGATGAGGAAATCGCTGTATGTAACCTGGGTTCTGTCAACCTCGCTGCGCATGTCGATGAAAACGGCCTGAATCTCGAAAAGCTGGAACAGACTGTTACCACGGCCATACGCATGCTGGACAACGTGATCGAGTACAACTACTACAGTGTGCCCAAAGCGCGCCGCTCCAATTTTCGCCATCGACCCATCGGGCTGGGAATAATGGGCTTTCAGGATGCCCTGTACAAACAGCGCATTGCGTATGAAAGCGATGATGCCACAGAGTTTGCTGATCGTTCGATGGAAGCAGTGAGCTACTATGCCATCCAGGCGTCGACTCATCTGGCGGAGGAACGCGGGACCTACCCGACATTCGAGGGGTCGCTCTGGGCACAGGGAATTCTGCCCATCGATTCGATTGAACATCTGGCCGAAGGACGGGGCGGATACCTGAAACAGGATCGCTCTGCCACCATGGACTGGGACAGCCTGCGCCAGCGCGTGCAAAAAGTCGGAATGCGCAATTCCAACACCATGGCGATCGCCCCGACCGCGACCATTTCCAACATTTGCGGCGTGACGCAAAGCATTGAACCCACGTATCAGAACCTGTTCGTAAAGTCGAATTTGTCGGGGGAGTTCACGGTCAGCAATCCCTATCTGGTTGCGGATTTGAAAGCCAATGGTCTCTGGGATGAAGTTATGGTCAATGACCTCAAGTACTTCGATGGCAGTGTGCAGTCCATAGACCGTATTCCTGGTGAACTGAAAAACATTTATGCGACTGCATTTGAGATTGACCCGCGTTGGCTGGTCGAGGCCGCGTCACGTAGGCAGAAATGGATTGACCAGGCGCAGTCACTCAATCTTTACATGGCCGAGCCATCCGGTCAGAAGCTGGATAACCTGTACAAGCTTGCCTGGGTACGGGGTTTGAAAACAACGTATTACCTGCGTTCTATGGGCGCCACACATGTGGAAAAAAGTACTGTCCAAGGTCGGGAAAACAAACTTAATGCCGTGAAGAGTAATGGCAATGGCAGCGCGCCTGATGCCTGCTCGATCCTGGACCCTGATTGTGAGGCTTGCCAGTAGGCGGTAATAACTATAGGGGGAGAAGCTGTTATGCAAAGTTGGGAAGACCCGATCGCCGATGCGCGAACCAACACGTCAAGCGTTACCGCACCTGCCGTTTTTGTGGATCCGCAGGTCCTGGATACACGAGTGCGGCCACTTGCCGAACAGCCTGAAGGCCAGGAGCGGCACGAAGGCGTTACCGGCCTGGAGAACATCGAAAGAGGCGCTGGTCGTATCCAGGTCGATGACAAAAAAATCATCAATTGCCGTGCTGATCTGAATCAACTGGTGCCCTTCAAGTACGAGTGGGCCTGGCAGAAATACCTGGACGGATGTGCCAATCACTGGATGCCCCAGGAAATCAACATGACGGCCGATATAGCGCTGTGGAAAGACCCGGACGGCCTGACCGAAGATGAGCGCACCATCATCAAACGCAATCTAGGGTTTTTCTCCACCGCAGACTCTCTGGTTGCGAACAATCTGGTACTGGCCGTGTACCGGCACATCACCAACCCGGAATGCCGGCAGTATCTGTTGCGCCAGGCTTTTGAGGAAGCCGTCCATACGCATGCGTACCAGTATTGTATCGAGTCCCTGGGCCTGGACGAGGGCGAGGTGTTCAACATGTACCGGGAATTGCCGGCGGTTGCCCGCAAGGCCGAATGGGCATTGCCGTATACCAATAGTCTGGGTGATCCGAATTTCAGAACCGGTACAGCAGAGGACGATCAACGGCTGCTGAGAGACCTTATTGCATTTTATGTGGTGTTCGAGGGCATCTTCTTCTACGTGGGTTTTGTGCAGATTCTTTCCATGGGTCGCCGTAACAAGATGACCGGCGTTGCCGAACAGTTCCAGTACATCCTGCGTGACGAGTCCATGCACATGAATTTCGGCATCGACGTGATCAACCAGATCAAAATGGAAAACCCGCATCTATGGACGGAAAGTTTCCAGCAGGAAATTGTCCAGCTCATTCAGCAGGGTGTAGAGCTTGAGGTCCAGTATGCCCGTGACACCATGCCGCGCGGCATTCTCGGCTTGAATGCCCCCATGTTTGAAGAGTATCTGAAATTCATCGCTAACCGGCGCTGCGCACAGATCGGCTTGTCACAACAGTACGCTGGAGCAGGCAACCCCTTCCCATGGATGTCAGAAATATTGGATCTGAAGAAAGAAAAGAACTTTTTTGAAACCCGGGTGACCGAATATCAAACTGGAGGAGCTCTTACCTGGTAAGAGTCAGGGCCGATTCTCGGCGTTATGGGGCCACCACTCATGGTGGTTGTATTAAGGGAGCGCCCTGCTCCCTTTTTTTATGCACTGGCAGAGTACCACCCCCTGCAGACAGCAGCAGTCCCATGCCAAGTGACAGGACCAGAATGATAGGTGCCCGGAAGATAAGGTAGAATTTCATCACTACAACAAGTACAGAGAATGAGCGTGTATGACTTTGATAGTCAGGTAGCAGTGGTTACCGGGGCCGCTGGCAACCTCGGCAGCACCGTGGCGAAGCTTTTCCATCGTGCGGGTGCGAAACTGGCACTGGTTGACATCGGTTTTGATCGCTCACAACAGGCTTCCTGGCGGCATGCGGAGAATGTCGGCTTGTTTGAGGCCGACCTGACCGATGTGAACCAGGTGAATCATTCGGTGAACCGGGTCATACAGCGTTTTCGACGCATCGATGTCCTTGCCAATGTTGCTGGAGGATTCAGGATGGGGCCGCTTGTGCACGAGACGCCGGTGCAAGACTGGGACTTCATGCTGGACATGAATGCGAAAAGTGTGTTTCTCATGTGCCGCGCGGTTATCCCGCACATGCTGAAAAGGAAAAAAGGCAGGGTCGTGAATGTGGCTGCGCGTGCAGCAGTAGAAGGAAAGGCGAGAATGGCACCTTACTGTATCAGTAAGGCAGCTGTGATCACGCTCACGCAAAGTCTGGCGGCAGAGCACAAGCACAACAACATCAATGTGAACTGCATTTTACCGGGAACCATTGATACCCCGCAGAACCGCGCGGACATGCCGGGCAGCAATTTCAGTAACTGGGTACCACCCGCAGAACTGGCCAATGAAATTTTGCACCTTTGCTCAAAGCAGGCCAATGGTGTGACAGGTGCAGCCGTGCCCGTGTACGGAAAAAGCTAGGTGGTGCATCCGGCACGCTTACTCTGTTCACTGACCTTGGAAGCTCATACGGGCTGTCATACGCAAAGGCTGAGTGACTGTTCGGATATACATAATGAACTTTAGGAACCTTGCAGCTGCCTGCCTGATCAGCATGTGCACATTTGCTCATGCGTTAGATGAGGTCGTTGTTACCCCTGCCAGGTATGCCCAGTCACTCGGGGAGGTCATACCTTCCGTCGTGGTAATTACCCGTGAAATGATTGAGCGCAGTCCATCCGCAGATATCGCAGGCCTGCTGCGATGGCATGCCGGTCTGGACATCGGTCGCACCGGCGGGGCGGGGCAGCAGACTTCAGTGTTTGTCCGTGGCACGAACAGCAATCACGCCACAGTGCTCATCAATGGGGTAAAAATGAATTCCGCCACCACGGGTGCCCCGGCATTGGAAATGATTGACACCTCTGTGATTGATCGCATCGAGGTCGTCAAGGGTCCCCGTTCAACCGTATACGGATCCGAAGCTGTGGGGGGCGTGATCAATGTCATCACTTCTCTCGACGAGGAGAAGAAGAGCGCCGGTTTTCATGTCTCGGCCGGCAGATATTCCACGGACGAGCAAGGCATGCACCTGGGGTATGCGAATGACCGCGCCTCGGGCAACCTGTCTTTCAGCCGGCTGCAGACAGAGGGATTCCCTTCAGCCAGTAGCTCGAATACAAATCACGGGCATGATCGTGACACATTCGACTTCAACATAAGAACGCTAGCAGGAGTGGGTGAGCTTGTGTTCGGTTTCTGGCAGGTGCAGGGCAATACCGAATATGACAGCTTTGGTACGGACCTGGACCATGATCGGAAAAACAATGTCCTGAATGTGTCACTGAGCCGGCCTGTGCTTGAAAACTGGAAGTCTGCCCTGTCTGTTTCGAGAATCAGGGACGAAGTCCGCCAGAACCAGACAAACTTTCTGGGGAACAAGGATTATGCCCTGACTGACAGGGTGGTTTACGACTGGAAGAATGACATCACGTTCAATGACAACGTGCTCGTACTTGGGATGTCGCTGGCGGACGAGGACACGAACTCCCTGTCTTTTGGGAATTCCTACAGGCAGGGTACACGTATATTTTCAGCATACCTGCATGAGCAGTTTGCAAGAAACAGGCATAGCCTTTCCACCGCAACCCGATACACAGATCATGAAGACTTTGACGATGCCGTGACCTGGAACCTGGAATATGGCTATTCCCTGTGGCAGGGAACCAGGCTCTTTACAAGCATCGGTACCGGGTTTCGTGCGCCAGACAGCAACGCAAGATTCGGATTTGGAGGAAACCCGGATCTGAAAGAGGAGACCTCCCGCTCTATTGAAGCAGGAATCAAACACAAGTTGACTCCGCTGACTTCCGTATCATTCCGCATTTTTGAAAACAAAATCGATAATCTTATTGAGACTACACTCATAGACCCGGCGACATTCACCTATGAGAATCGGAATGTGGATGAGGTGCGTATCAGGGGGGTCGAATTTTCTCTCGGTCACCAGTCGGGAGCTTGGGATTTGGGTCTGGAAGGAATCATTCAGGACCCGCGTAACGAGACTGATGATGCGCCCTTGTTGAGGAGAGCAAAGCGCACACTCACGGGCTCTGTAGCTTACAGTCAAGAGCAGTTCTTTATTCAGGTGAATGGTTTGGTTACTTCGGAGAGGAGAGGGATTCAAGACGTGACGCTGCCAGGTTATGGGTTATTTGATGTTTCCATCGGCTACCATTTCCCCTATGTGACACTGGTGCTGAAGGCGGAAAATCTTTTCGACAAGGAGTATGAACTGGCATCAGGATACAACGTGCCGGGCCAGTCCGTATTTGCTGAATTGCATATCAAACCCGTGCGGTGAGTTTGTCGGTGGACTGCACATGTCTGGCGGGGCAACCAAAATTTATACCAAAACCGGGGATCGAGGTGAAACGGGTTTGCCCTGCGGCAGGCGTGTGCGCAAGGATTGTCCCGAAATCCAGGCACTGGGCGATGTCGATGAACTGAATTCTGTCATCGGCATGGTCCTTGCCAATGATTTGCCAGTGGACGTCAAAGACAGCCTGACAGAAATCCAGCATCGACTTTTTGATCTGGGCGCAGAATTAAGCAATCCACGCCTGAAGCGGGTTCATCCAGGTATGGTCACATACCTGGAAGAGCGGATGGATACCCTCTCCGAGAACCTGCCAGCACTGAAGAGCTTCATACTGCCGAATGGAGGGAATGCGGCTTCGGTTTGCCACCTGGCCCGCGCTGTTTGCAGACGGGCAGAAAGGAGCGTGGTGGAGTTGAGCCAGCATCAAACCGTCAACCCAGATATTCAAGTCTACTTAAACAGGCTGTCCGACTTCCTGTTTGTTTCGTGCAGGATACTGTCCGCCAGTTCAGACCACACAGAAACACCTTGGCCAGACAGGCCGGCTTGATAGACTCGGCTTAGTTCCGTGTCTTGGTACCGAGCAAAATATCGCTGGCACGCAATTGCTCCAGAGCCTTCCCCCCGCTCCTGGACACCGCATCCGGGTCAGGGTGCTGCAACGTTTCGGCGATCCTTCCAAGAAGTTGCTTGCCTGTTTCCAATTGGTTGTTTTTCAGTTGTTCGATCAGCTTTGCTGAAATGGGGTTCAGTTCCATGAAGCCAACCTTGTCGTGCCTATCCCTGTAGATCATCAGAAACACAGGCTGTGCACTAGCCCGTTTTGGTTGGAAATCGGGACTGATCTTGTGCACCGGGAAGTGGTACCCAAAGAATTCTGCCAGAGGCGAAAGGACGGGCACGCCATGCATTAAATCCCCTTTTGGGTCTACATTTGTCATGTCTGGCTCAAGGTCTGAATTTGCGAGACAGATTTCCACCCATTCGTAGTGGGCGAGTTCATTGATGAAAATTGGGTCTTCAGGCTGGGATATTCTTTCGTTTTCTAGGTAATCAAGGAATTCGCGGGAAATATCCCTGAAATAGGGCGATGCGGATCGATGGTTGGCAAAAAAATCCCGGACCATCCTGTGCCAGTCCTCATCGTTGTAGAGCCTGCGCAGGACGGGGAATGCACTTTTAATAAAATTCTGAACATTGCGATAGAGAAGACCTCGATAGATTTTCATGCGCCGGTCTTCGATGCCTTCCGGCGCACTGTTCCTGCTCGGGTCCCTCAGGTGCGCAGTAAACTCGTACTGGATTTTTTTGAATGCAGGTATTTTTGAAGATTCGACTGGCATGGATCAGTTGGGCTGTACATGGGACGCCGTGTCCCGCTTGTTTTGCAGATTGCGAATTGTGTGAACTTCCTGTACCAGATCCTCCAAAGGAGGAATATTGAAATCCCGTTCCAGCAAAGTCGGCATAGAACCGAACAACTCATAGGCCTTGTCCAGCAAGTCCCAGACAGGATCGATCACACCCGCGCCATGGGTGTCTACAAGCAGATCTTCCTCTTCCATGTAGTGACCTGCGATGTGGCAATACGCAATGCGTTCACCGGGCAATGCCTGCAGGAATTCCACCGGGTCATACTGGTGGTTAACGGAGTTGACATAGATGTTGTTCACATCCAGAAGCAAGTTGCAATCGGCTTCCTTGAGCACGGCGTTGATGAAATCGATTTCGTCCATCTCTTTGCCGGGCGCTGCGTAATAAGAGACATTTTCCATAGCGATCTTCTGTTCCAGGATTTCCTGGACCTGCCTGATTCTGCCTGCAACATAGTGCACGGCCTCTTCAGTGAAGGGGATGGGCATCAAGTCATACAGGTGCCCGTCATCTGAACAGTAGCTCAGGTGCTCGCTGTAACAGCGGATGTCATGCGCATGTATGAATTTCTTGATGTCATGTACAAGTGACTCATCCAAGGGAGCAGGGCTGCCAATTGAGAGCGATAGTCCGTGTGAGACAAACGGGATTTTTTCTGTGAAGGCGCGAAAGCGTTTGCTTAGTTTCCCACCGACTCCTATCCAGTTCTCGGGCGCAACTTCCATGAAGTCGATACTGGCTGGAAAGCTTGCTTCAAGCTCACCGAGAAGGTCGCGTCGGAAACCGAGACCCGAGCCGTGTACTACATTGATATTTTGATGAACTGTACCCATGTGGCATGGTTCCTAAGGGCTGTGCGAAAAGCCGCAAGGCCGGCAAACTGCCCGGCTCATTTCCTGAAATGTCTGGCGATCCAGTAATCAATGGACAGGTATCTTCCTGCCCCCGTAAAGAACAGTACCAGTAACATCACAAAGTAGGTCGCGGCAAATTCGATACCGTTGTTCAAAATTACGAAATTCCCTTTTTCTGTCAGCCATTTGTAGTTCCCGTGTTTTTTCAGCAGGGATTTGGCGGCCTGCAGGCGCTTGCCCACTTCCTCACTGTTTTCCAGGCTGTGCTTGGCAGATGGAATCCCGATGGCTGCAAGTGGTTTGGCCGTGCTGGTGGCAGGGTCGCCCGGTGCTATTGCAAACCAGCCCTGGTTCCAGTGCACCGCAAAAATTGCTACGAGCATGGTGACCATCAGAGGGATGGTAAACCAGCGTACCGCAACTCCAAACAGCAAGGCGATACCGCCAAACAGCTCTGCGGATGCAGCAAGGATTGCCATGAGCATGGGGGCGGGCAGGCCAAGTCCCCAATCGGGATTTCCGAACCAGCTTGCAATGTCTTCCAGGTGTATGAATTTGTGCAGGCCGACAGCAATAAATACAGGCGCCAAGTACAGGCGCAGCGCAAGCGGTCCCAAGAAGTCGATTGCCCGAAGCCTGTCCAGGACGTCTTGTAATGAATTTGCGGTGCTGACAAGTACTGACATTGGAGTCTCCTGTGAAGCGATATTTCCTAGCGGATCACACCTTTTTCACTGTATTCGCAAAGATCAAAAATCGGACATTCATGGCATTTGGGCTTGCGTGCCAGGCAGGTATAACGGCCAAGCAGAATCAGCCAGTGATGGGCATGCAGCTTGTATTTTTCAGGTACCCGCTTTTCCAGTCCAAGTTCTACGGCAAGCACATTTTTCCCAGGCGCGAGACCGGTCCGGTTGGACACCCGGAATATGTGTGTGTCCACCGCAATAGTGGGCTGGTTGAAGGCATTGTTAAGTACTACGTTTGCAGTTTTTCTGCCGACACCCGGCAATGACTGTAGTGCTTCCCGGTTGCGCGGTATTCTCCCCCCGTGTTTTTCGAGCAAAATGCGACAGGTCTTGATGATATTCTCAGCCTTGCTGTTGTATAGACCGATTGACTTGATATAGGTCTTCAGCTTTTTTTCTCCAAGCTTGATCATCTTTCTTGGCGTATTGGCGACCTTGTAAAGCTCCCTGGTTGCCTTGTTGACGCTTACATCTGTGGCTTGGGCAGAAAGTATGACGGAAATCAGGAGTTCAAAATTGGACTTGTGTACGAGTTCTGTTCTTGGACTCGGATTGACCTTTTTCAGGCGGCGAAAGATCTTTTCGTAGTTTTCTTGGTTCATGTGTATGGATAAGAGATTACTTGTTGAGCGATAGTTCCTTTTTTCTGCGTTCGAACAGCGTTTGTCTTTCTTGGCGCACAGATTCAAGTCTTTGTGTGCGCCGCTTGCGGTTGTCACGCGAAAACGCTGCGAATTCTTTTTTCAGTTTTCTCTGTTCGCATGAAGGAACGGTTTGAAGGATCTGGTGAAAGTGGGTATTCGCTTCCAGGGTTATGCAGTCGACCGGACATGGAGGGATACACAAGCTGCAGCCTGTGCAGTACCGGGTTATGACTGTGTGCATGTGCCTGGATGCCCCGACGATCGCATCAAAGGGACAGGCCTTGATACACAAAGTGCAGCCGATACACTGCTGTTCATCGATTCTTGCAAGGTATTTTCCCGTTGGGACGATGGAATCGGGGTTTTGCACAGGAAATCTATTTTACGCGCATGCCGGGAGTCGCCCCGCTGTCAGGCTGCAGCAGAAATATGTCTTTTCCACCGGGGCCGGCCGCAAGTACCATGCCCTCCGAAGTGCCAAAACGCATTTTCCGAGGAGCCAGGTTTGCAACCACCACGGTCAGGCGGCCTTCAATGTCCTGCGGGGCGTAGGCAGACTTTATTCCTGCAAACACAGTGCGCTGTACATTCCCTGTGGGCTCTCCCAGGTCCAGCGTCAGCTTGAGCAGTTTATCTGCTCCTTCCACCTGTTCTGCTTGGACAATTTTTGCAACCCTGAAATCCAGTTTTACGAAGTCGTCGAAGGTGATTTCGTCGTTGATCGGGTCTGCAGGCGCAGGTGCCTCATCTTGTTTTGAATCTTCTATCATATTCTCCACCGACTTTTTTTCGACTCGGGTGATCAGCGGTCTGAACGTGTTTATCTGGTGCCCTTCGGGCAACGGTTTTCCTGAAGCCAGATCGCTCCAGCAGGTTTCCGTATTCAGAAAGGCTTCTGATTTTTGTGCAAGGCTGGGTGTCACGGGCTTCAGATAGCCGATCAGCAACCGGTACATGTTTAAGCCAAAGCTGCAGACTTGGTGTACCTGGTCCCGCTTGGCCTCGTCTTTTGCAAGTTCCCAGGGCTTGTGGGCATCGATAATCTGGTTGGCTTCATCGGCATGCTTCATTATCGAGCGCATGGCTTGTGAGTAGTTTCGGGATTCGTAGAGCTCTTTTATGTGTTCGTTTCTTCGTGCTGCATGGTCAAACACCTCGCGCCCGCCTTCGATAAAGGCCGAAGTCAGTTTTCCTTCAAAATATTTATGGATAAACCCGGAGCAGCGGCTGGCTATATTCACTAGTTTTCCCACAACGTCACTGTTCACACGTTGCTGGAAGTCATCCAGGCTAAGGTCGATGTCACTGACATCAGGCCCCAGCTTTGCCGCAAAGTAGTAACGCAAATACTCAGGGTTCAGATGATCAAGATAGGTGCGTGCCTTGACAAAGGTGCCTCGTGACTTTGACATTTTTTGGCCATCGACCGTCAGGAATCCATGACAGTACACGGCAGTGGGGATTCGGTAGTCTGCGCCATGCAGCATTGCAGGCCAGAACAACATATGGAAGTATGCAATATCCTTGCCGATAAAATGGTACACCTCGTATTTACTGTCGGCATCCCAGTAGGCGTCGAAGTCCCGACCGGTGCGGTCACAGTACTGTTGCAGGCTGGCCATGTATCCTACCGGCGCATCCAGCCATACGTAGAAATACTTGCCTGGTGCATCCGGAATTTCGAAACCAAAATATGGCGCATCGCGTGAGATGTCCCAGTCCCTGAGATCGTCTTGGAACCACTCTTTGAGCTTGTTGGTGATTCCCGATTGCAGCGGATTGTTCTCGATCCAGCCATGCAGCACTTCCTTGAAGTCGTTCAGCTTGAAAAAGTAGTGCAGGTTTTCCTTTTTGACCGGTGTGGCACCGCTTACGGATGAATACGGGTTTATCAGGTCCGCAGGCGTATACGTGCTTCCACAGACCTCGCAGTTGTCTCCGTACTGGTCCTTGGCACCGCATTTCGGACATTCGCCCTTGACAAAACGGTCAGGCAGAAACACTTGGTCCTGCGGGTCATACAGGTCGACAACCGTTTTTGTGGTGATATGTCCGCTTTTTTTCAGCCGCTCGTAGATGCGCGTGGAATGGAACCTGTTTTCTTCGGAATGAGTAGAGTGGTAGTTATCGAACTGAATGTGAAAGTCTGAAAAATCTTTCTGATGCTCGGCACTGACCCGTGATATCAGTTGTTCAGGGGTTATTCCTTCCTGCTGGGCCTTGAGCATGATCGGTGTGCCATGTGCATCATCTGCACATATGTACAGGCAGTCGTGCCCACACATTTTCTGGAATCGCGTCCAGATGTCAGTTTGAATGTACTCGACCAGATGTCCGATATGTATAGGTCCGTTGGCATAAGGCAGCGCGCTGGTGACGAGGATATTTCTTTTTGTTTCAGGCATGTTGGCGCGATCCGTTTTTGCAATTTTACCCTATTGGGGATTTGAAAAAATCATCATCGTATTGCAGCGTGAGTCCAGGGAACTCAGAGTCTTTGCTGTCCTAGTGGGCATGGTATAGTAGGCTCCCCTCGTGCTAGACCAAATTTTTCAGGAGAGTTAAGAATGGCTCAGCTTACAGAAGAGCAGGTGGAGACAGCACTGAAACAGATTCAGGACCCTTATCTTGGAAAAGATCTGGTTGCCGGCAATACCGTAAAAAAAATCGACACGGAAGGCGGCAACGTGAGCATCACGGTCAAGCTGGGCTATCCTGCTAAAGGGGTCTCGGATGCTCTTGCCAAGCAGATCGAGGCTAAAATTGGGGAAGCAGGTGCGGAGCACGTGCAGGCGGACGTAAGCTGGCAGGTTGAGGCACATACTGTACAAAAAAGCCTCAAACCTCTCGAAAATATCAAAAACATCATTGCCGTGGCTTCTGGTAAGGGGGGCGTAGGCAAATCCACGACCGCAGTGAATCTTGCCCTGGCACTGTCCATGGAGGGTGCGACGGTTGGGATGCTGGATGCAGATATTTATGGCCCCAGTCAGCCCCGCATGCTTGGGGTGAGCGGCCAGCCCAAGTCAAGTGATGGCAAAAGCCTGGAGCCCATGGAAGCTCATGGACTGCAGGCCATGTCGATCGGCTTTTTGATCGATGAAGAAACCCCCATGATCTGGCGAGGCCCGATGGTCACCCAGGCTCTTGAGCAGCTGCTGAACGATACTTGCTGGCGAGGACTTGACTACCTGGTGGTCGACTTGCCTCCCGGCACGGGAGATGTGCAGCTGACACTGGCACAGAAGATACCCGTGAGTGGAGCAATTATTGTCACCACGCCTCAGGACATTGCCCTGCTTGATGCACGCAAGGGACTGAAGATGTTTGAGAAAGTGGAAGTGCCGGTGCTGGGGGTTGTGGAAAATATGAGCATTCATATATGCAGCAAGTGCGGCCATGAAGAGGCAATATTCGGTCAGGGAGGTGGCCAGCGTATGGCTGAAGAATCGGGTGTCGACATACTGGGTGCCTTGCCTTTGGATATCAAGATTCGTGAACAGGCGGACGGTGGCAACCCTTCAGTGGCAATGATGCCGGACAGTCGCATCGCTGAAATCTATCGTGAAATTGCACGCAAGGCTGCTGCGAAGCTTGCTGTGCAAGGTAAAGATTACAAGGCCCGGTTTCCGAAAATTGTCATCCAAAACACCTGACGGCTCTTTCATGATCCCATCCCGGCAGGCCGTACAGTATTTTGCGGTCATATCGGGTAACAGCAAATCGGAGCCGCACTGTACAAGCAGGCCCCGGGCAGGGGCATTGTAAAGTTGAACATCCATGGCCATTAAATCAGATCGCTGGATTCGTCAAATGGCGGAGCAGCACGGCATGATTGAGCCGTTTGAAGCTGGCCAGGTCCGTTCTGGCAACAACGGGCGCCTGGTTTCTTACGGAACATCCAGCTACGGATATGATGTGCGGTGCGCGGATGAATTCAAAATCTTTACCAACATCAACTCTGCAATGGTAGATCCGAAGCAGTTCAACAAGGACAGTTTCATTGATCTCAAGGCAGACGAGTGCGTGATCCCTCCAAACTCCTTCGTGCTGGCAAGAACTGTTGAGTATTTCCGTATCCCACGCTCGGTTCTGACGGTGTGCCTGGGAAAGTCCACCTATGCGCGTTGCGGCATCATTATCAACGTCACCCCACTGGAGCCCGAGTGGGAAGGGCATGTCACTATAGAAATTTCCAATTCCACGCCACTGCCAGCAAAAATCTATGCCAACGAGGGCATTGCACAGATGCTCTTCTTCGAGTCCGATGAAACCTGCGAGACCTCTTACAGGGATCGGGGTGGGAAATACCAGGGCCAGCGCGGCGTGACCTTGCCAAAGACCTAGCCAAGTCTTCTCGGCATCAGGCGGAAAGTGATTGGAAAGGGGTATACAACCCCCGGTGCGGGCTTTTAAAGAAGCAGCCAGGTAGCCAACCCAAGAAAGGCGAAGATCCCGATTACGTCTGTGATCGTGGTCAGAATGACACCGCCTGCCAGTGCTGGATCAATGTTGAGGTTGCGCAAAATTACCGGAATCGATACACCCGCAAGTGCAGCACACAGCAGGTTTGCCATGGTTGCGGCTGCGATGACCCCACCCATCTTGAGATCCTTGAACCACAGGACAACGATCAGCGCGACAATGAGGGCCCATGTCATCCCGTTCAAAAACCCGACTGCGAGTTCTTTGAACAACAACAGCTTGGAATTACTACGCCCGATCTGGCCCAGTGCCAGACCCCGGATCACCAGGGTCAGTGTCTGGAAGCCGGCTATACCTCCCATGCTCGCAACCACCGGAATCAGTATTGCCAGTATGATGATCTTTTCCAGAGTCACCTGAAACAGGCTGATAACCCAGGCCGCCAGGAAAGCGGTCAGTAAATTGACGCCCAGCCAGACGGTGCGTCGTTGCGTAGATGCAACAACGGGCGCAAACAAATCTTCCTCTTCTGACAAACCCGCCATACTGAACACGGAATGCTCAGCCTCTTCCCGGATGACATCCACGACGTCATCCACTGTGATGCGGCCAATCAGCTTGTTGTTTTCATCAACGACTGCGGCTGAAACCAGGTCGAGGTCCTCGAATGCCTTTGCGACCAGAGAAGCCTCCGTATTGGCATCGAATGCGCGTACATCGTCCTCGAGCACATCCCGTACCAGTTTCGTTGGCTTGCTTGTCAGGACTTTTGAGAGTGAAAGCGCACCAATATAGTGTTCGTAACGGTCGACGACGAACAGCGAGTCTGTTCCATCAGGAAGTGCGCCCCGGCTTCGCAAGTAGCGCAGTACTACATCAAGCGTGACGTCATGGCGTACGGTGACCACGTCGGTATTCATCAGGCCGCCAGCAGTATTCTCATCATAGGACAACACGGCTTCTAGGCGTTGGCGGTCCTGATGGTCCATGCTGGCCAGCGCCTGCTGTGTAACCGTGTGAGGTAGATCAACGAGCAGGTCTGCAAGGTCATCTATTTCAAGACCCTCGGTTGCCGCAACTAGGGCTTCGCTGTCCATAAGCTTGATCAGCCCACTGCGAACTTCTTCGCCGACATTCAGCAATATTTCCCCATCATCGGAGTCAAGCATGTTCCAGACAATGAGACGTTGTGAATGGGGGAGTGCTTCCAGCAGGTTGGCAATTTCAGCTGGATGCAGTGCATTCAGCATGCGCCTGGCACGCTGCATGGTTCCCGTCTGCAAGGCCTCGCTGATGACCTTCAGAGTCTGGTTTTGCATCTGTAGAGCAGTGTCAGGCATTGGCTGAACGGTCTATGGTTGCGAAGATGGGTGGCAAGTGTAACTGCTTTGGCAGCCTCTGCCAAAGCTAGTATTCACGGGTTTGGCGGAGCTAGCCGTTCAGTGTGTCAACCAGAGAAGTGATTCTGGCCGGCAGAGTCGTGTTCAGGATTCTTCTTGCAGGTTTTTCCAGTTCTGAAATACGGCTTCGGTTGACGATCTGTTTGATTTCCAAAAGGTTGGAGGGGTGTGTGCTGAATTCTTGGAGTCCGAGGCCGAGCAGAAGCCGGGTGTAACGTGGGTCCCCCGCCATTTCCCCGCACATTGCAACCGGAATTTTGGCATGACGGCCTGCGCGCAGAGTCAGGTCAACCAGTTTCAGAACGGAAGGGTGCAGTGGGTCGTACAGGTAGTTTACCTGGTCATCGATCCGGTCAATGGCAAGCGTGTATTGAATTAGGTCATTGGTGCCAATGGACAGGAAATCGAGCTGTTTCGCAAAAATGTGGGCAGACAGTGCTGCCGCAGGGACTTCGATCATGGCACCGACAGGAGTGTTCTGGTTATAGGAGTGCTGCTCGTCTTCGAGTTCCTGTTTGGCCTGCTCGAGAATGGATAAAGCCTGAACCAGTTCAACATGACTTGTAACCATAGGCAACAGAATGCGGACGGGTCCGCTGGAAGACGCCCGTAAAATTGCGCGCAACTGTTGCTTGAACAGATTGATGTCCTTCAGGGATCTTCGAATCGCACGCAAACCCAATGCAGGGTTCTGCGTGAGGGGTCCCTGAAAATTGGGATCAAATTCCTTCTCAGCGCCCAGGTCCAAAGTTCGGATCGTCAGAGGCTTGCCTTTCAGTGCACGAATGATTCTCCGGTAGGCATTCAACTGTTCGGCTTCGTCTGCCGGTTCTTCACGGTCGATATAGAGAAATTCCGTGCGGTACAGTCCCACACCGTCTGCCCCTGACCGCCGCAGTGCAATCATGTCTTCTGCCAGCTCGATGTTGGCTTGCAGACTGATTCGCCGGCCATCGCGTGTCTTGGCTGAGACATCACGCAGAGCCCGTAACTTGCGCCGTGCTTCCTTTTCCTTGCGTTGTCTCAGTTGATAGCTTCTGATGGTTTTCCGGTCTGCACCGGCCAGCACCATGCCACTGCTGCCGTCGATGATGATCTGTTCTTCCTGTCGTAGTAGTGAGCGCGCACCCTGGACGCCGACCACGGCCGGGATTCCCAGGCTACGGGCCAAAATCGCAGTGTGGGAGAGAGGTCCGCCGAGTTCAGTGATAAAGCCCGCAATGCTCTGGGTTTGCATCAAAACGGTATCTGCGGGCGTAAGGTCATCGGCCACAATGATGCGGCCTTTCAGAGGCTGTGCATCAACCTGCGTCGTGTACTGCTGGTCTTTCAGAATTTGCTGGATCAGATTGATCACATGCTCGACATCGTTGATACGGGTACGAAGATAGGCATCCTCCATCTGCTCAAAAGTGGAAATCAGCTTGTCATGCTGTATTTTCAGCGCCCATTCGGCATTGCAACGCTGTTTTCGAATGATTCCGGCCGGCACTTTGCGAAGCATGGAATCCTTGAGCATGAGGATGTGTGAGTCAATAAATGCGGCAACATCTGTAGCTGTGTTTTCAGGGATGGTGTCACGGATGCCGCGCAAGTGATTGCTGGCTTCATCAACGGCGCCCTGGAAGCGTTTGATTTCCGATTTGATTTCGTCCTTCTTGAGGTTGCGCTCGAACACCTCGGGTGCGCCACGATTGAGCAGATGCACGTTGCCTATGGCAATACCTTTTGATACATCGATTCCGGAAACAATTAATGCCATGATGAAGTGTCCTTGGATACCTTATCCGTCTTCATCGAAAAAATTGTTGACCAGATTTTCGATGGAAATCATAGCTTCCTGCTCATCAGTCCCCGAGGCAATAATCGTGACTTTTGAATGCTGACTTGCCGCCAGCATCATGACGCCCATGATACTTTTCCCATTGACCTTCCTGGAATCCTTCTCGACCAGAATTTCGCTTTCGAAAGCCGATGCCAAGGCCACCAGCTTTGCTGCAGCACGTGCATGCAAACCTAGTTTGTTGGGTATGACCAGTTCCTTGCTGAGCACGTTCCTTATCTCTTGGGACTGCAGTCAACAATACCGTCGTGTGCACCGCTCAGGGCCTTCTCTGCAAGTTTTTCCAAGCTTAGATTCGGATAGTTCATGGTACGAATCAGCATGGGCAGACTGAGTCCGGCAAGCACGCGTACCTCTCCAGACGCATTCAGCTGGTTGCAGATATTGCTCGGGGTTGAACCGAATATGTCAGTCAGGACCAGTACCCCGTCTCCCTGGTCGATCTCAGCACAGAGCTTTCGTGCCTCGGACAGCAGGTCATCCGTATTGCTGGTGTCTGTGACGGCAAGGGCCCTACAAACCAGAGGCAGCGGTGCGTCGAGCATGGATTCGGCTGTACCGAGCAACTCATCCCCCAGGTTGCCATGCGTGACGGTGAGTATTGAAACTGCCATATTAGTACTTCAGGTCACGGTGTCGGACCAGTACATGCTTGTCTGCAGAGTTTCTGAAACGGTCCGCCAGAAATTCTGTGATGTGTACCGAGCGATGCTGGCCACCAGTACATCCGACGGAAACACTCAGATAATTGCGGCTTTCCCGGGAAAAATACGGTGCCCAGTACTCGATGAAATCACCAATCGAAGTGATCATTTGCCGTACTTCTTTATGGGACTGGAGATAGTCAATGACTTCCGGGTGTTTACCGCTAAGGCTGCGCAGGCACTGCTCCCAGTACGGATTAGGCAGAAAGCGCACATCAAAAACGTAATTCGAATCATTCGGGACACTGTACTTAAAACCAAACGACTGTAACAACAGGGTCAGTGTCGCCGACCGGTTTCTGCACACCCGGTCTGTAATGACAGAACGCAATTGCCGCACATTGGTTGAGGTGGTGTCAATACAGATATCTGCAAGCAGGACGACTTCTGAAAGGATTTGCTTTTCCACTTGTATGGCATCAACCAGCGACAATCCTTTCTGGGTAAACGGGTGCTTGCGGCCGGTTTCATTGTATCGCTGTATCAGTGTCTGGTTGCTGGCCTCCAGATAGACAAGCTCGAGGTCAATGTCTTGTTGCCTGAATTCCTTGATGATATTCGGGAACGCATGAATGTCTTGGCTGACGTTACGTGCATCCACACCGATGGCAATTTTTTCATAAGGAACCGGAGAGGCTGCAATGAATTGCTCAATACAGATAGGCAGCATGTTCAGGGGCATGTTATCGATGCAGTAAAAATCATTGTCCTCAAGGGTATTGATTGCGACCGTTTTCCCTGAGCCAGACAGGCCGCTCACGACGACTAGTTTCATCAGTGTTTACTGCATCAGCTTTTTCTGGCGATCGTTGAAATCCTGGCTGGCGACGTAGCCACGCTTGTCAAGCGACCGTAAGCGTGCGGCAGCCTCAACCAAGACCGCAAGATTTCTGTTCGGGGATACAGGAAGGACGATTGTGGGGATGTCCACGCCGAGCACATCGGTTCTGCTTCCAGGAAGCTGGATCCGGTCCTCGGCTTTCGAAGGTATCTGGTCGGCTGCCGTCAACTTGATGATCAATTCCAGATGTTGACTTGATTTGACTGCTTCCTCCCCGTACATCTCGCGTATATTTAATATTCCCAATCCCCGTACTTCGAGAAAGTTTTGCAGTGCATCGGGGCAGGTTCCACAAATCGTTTCCCGTGCAATTCGGGTAAATTCCGGGGCATCATCTGCAATCAGCCGATGCCCCCTACTGATAAGTTCCAGAGCAAGCTCACTTTTGCCCAGTCCGCTTTGCCCCGTAAGCAGCACACCGGTGCCTGCGATTTCCATGAACACGCCATGCAATATGGATATTTCAGCAAACTTCATTGCCACAAAATCCGGTCTCGTGCAGTCTACCCGTCATCGCCAAGTGCAGGTCACATGAGTTCCTCCTGTCTCACATTGAAGTGAAAACAGCAGGTCGTCTTGCAGGGAATTTTCGTCTACAGGGTCAGGACACGAAGTGTCCCGGGTTCTGACAAAGCAAGTTGCAAAGGCATTCTGCATGACTGCATTTTTCTATGGATTGCCGAATCTGGTCATTTCCCAGAAGCTTGGCGAGACCAGACAACAGATGAAGTTGCTCTTCCGCAGCATCTTCAGGTACCACCATGCAAAACAAGAAATTAACTGCCAGGCCGTCTGTAGATTCAAATTCAACCCCCTTGTCCAGCTTGAGCATGGCCACGTAGATATTTTCAATTTCCGACAGCCGGCAATGCGGGATTGCAATTCCTTTGCCGAGCCCCGTGCTGCCGAGTTTTTCACGTGCAAGCAAGGCATCCAACACCCTGTTTTTTGTCAAATCCGGATGCTGTTGTGCTAGAGATTCACTGAGAAGTTCCAGCGCCCTTTTTTTGCTGCTGACAGATGTGGCAAATATCACTCCTTTCTCAGAGATGTAGTCTTTGAGGAGCATAACCCGAGATCCCGGAGATCAGTAGTTTGTACGATGCCTCACTTCGCTTTGATGATGATCTTTTAGTTTTTCTTTGTGTTTGACGATCTGCCGGTCCAGCTTATCAACCAGAGAGTCTACGGCCGCATACATGCCTTCATTGTATGAGTTTGCAAAAATCTTGCTGCCACTTACCTGCAGGGAGGCTTCCGCCTTATGGGTGAGCTTTTCAACAGTCAAGACAACGTGAACATTTATCACCTGTTCAAAGTGTCTGGTTAGCCGCTTGAATTTCTTTTCTACATGATTCCTCAGGGCATCGGTCACTTTGAGATGATGGCCGGTTATATTTATTCGCATAGTTATTCCTCTTGGCACTAATAACAGTTAAGCATAGAAGCAGTGAGATTAAAACTTTCATCCGGGCTGCCGGCGCTGGCTGGATGGCGGGATGGTCAGGGATTCGCGGTATTTGGCGATCGTGCGGCGCGCAACGCTGATGCCTTTTTGCTCAAGCAGGCCTGCAATCTTGTTATCACTCAAGGGCTTGGCCCGGTTTTCCTCCTGTACCAGCTTCTTGATCATCGCCTTGATCGCAATGGCAGAGCATACGCCCCCATCGTTGGTACTGACGTGGCTCGAAAAGAAATACTTGAACTCAAAGATACCTTTTGGAGAATCCATGTATTTGTTCGTGGTTATGCGTGATACGGTGGATTCATGCATATCGATTTCATCGGCAATGTCCTTCAGGACCAGAGGCTGCATGGCTTCCTCACCATACTCAAAAAAAGCCTGCTGATGCTTGACAATAGATGTTGCCACACGCACAAGGGTCTGGTTGCGTCGCTGGATGCTTTTGATTAACCAGCGTGCCTCTTGCAACTGGCCGCGCATATAATCTGCTTCGCTGCTTGCCAGGTTCTTGATCATATTCGAATATACGCTGTTGATGCCCAGTTTCGGTGTGGTATACGGATTCAGCCGTACCCTCCATGCTTGTCCATGTTTTTCGACATACACGTCGGGCACGATGTATTCAGACTTTTGTGTATTGATCAGGTCTCCTGGCTTGGGATGCAGGGTTTGGATCAGTACGACAGCATTTTCAATTTCTTCAATACTGAATCCACTGCGGGCACTTAATTTTGCATAGTCTTTTGTCCCCACCAAGTCGAGATGCTCCGCTACGATTGAACGCGCCTGTGACAGGAAGGGCAGGTCATCGGGCATTTGTTGCAGCTGTACGTCCAGACATTCGCGGAGGTTGCGTGTTCCACAGCCGACCGGATCAAGCCGCTGCACGAACTTGAGGACTGCCTCGATCTCATCCAGTTCTATTTCGTGCGTCTGGTTCAGACTGCCATGTATGGTTTCCAGTGACTCATGCAAATACCCGGATTCATCCAGGGCATTGACCAGGGTTCCGGCCACCAGAAGATCCCAGTCAGAAAGTGCACTGAGCTCAAGTTGCCACAACAGGTGATCCTGCAGGGAGTCATGGGTCTCTGCCGTTCTCGACTCCAAGTAGTCGAGATGATCCTCGGTCTGGTAACCGGGACCCGGCAGATAGGAGGACTCGTACATGTCATCCCACTCACTGTCTGTGCCCGGCTCTTCCGATACCATGTGGTCGCTTGCACCCGGCGGGGTTTCATGGTTGTCTTCCCCGGTTTTTCCGTTTTCTCCAAGCTGGTCCGCAGCTTCATCGGTTTCCTCGGTTTCGAGCAAGGGATTGGATTCATAGGCTTCCTGGATAGCAGCCTTGAGTTCGAGTGATGACAGCTGCAAGAGACGAATAGCCTGTTGCAGCTGTTGCGTCATGGTCAGCTGCTGCCCAAGGCGCAGTTGTAGAGTGGGTTTTAGCATGTCCAGATTATGGCATGAATATTGCTTGTGCAGGATGGACAATTCGCGGAATGCGAGCTGGCCTGGCCCATGCCAGTGGGTGCAGAAGTCCCTCGGGCCTGGCAGGCGGGGCAGGTTGGTCCGGGCGGACTAGCCCAGCGAGAAGTGTTTGCCCAGATAAGTGTCCCGCACCTGCTGGTCTGCGAGGATGCTGGAGGGTGGACCTTCAGCCAGAACATGCCCGTTGTTGAGGATATAGGCACGATCACATATGCCAAGTGTTTCACGGACATTGTGGTCGGTGATCAGCAAGCCGATTCCATGACTGCGCAGGTCCTTAAGTATTTGCTGTATATCCTTTACCGAGATGGGGTCTACTCCTGTAAACGGCTCATCCAGCAAGATAAATTTTGGCTCGGTTGCGAGCGCACGTGCGATCTCGGCGCGGCGTCTTTCCCCACCGGACAACTGCAGACCTTTGGAGTCTCGGATATGCTCGATTCGCAGGTCGGCAAGCAAGCTGTCACACTGCTGCTTGCGCTGTCTTTTCCCCAGGCCCTCACGAGCCTCGAGACTTACCATAATATTCTGTTCTACAGTAAGACCGCGGAAAATGGATGGCTCCTGTGGTAAATAGCCGATGCCATGCCTGGCCCGCACATGCATAGGCATGTGGGTGATGTCCAGGTCGTTTAGAATGATGCGGCCCTCGGACGTACGCAGCAGTCCTGCCAGCATGTAAAAGCATGTGGTCTTGCCTGCACCGTTGGGACCCAGCAAACCTACAATCTCACTGGACTGAACCTCCAGTGTTGCCTGCTGGACTGCCACATGCGTATTGAATCGCTTGTGCAAGTTTTCTGCATGTAGCTTGTTCATGCTGCAAGAATCCCGACTGGTTTGACGTGCACGTAATCAGGGACCGGTTTTGTTTGGTGGTGTGTCCGTGACTGTTTCAGGTAGAACCGTAATATTCACTCTTCCGTTCCCTGTAGAATCTCCCCCACTAACGGTTTTCTTGTCCGTGTGGAAAACAATACTGTCACTTGCAAAGGTGTTGCCGTTTTCGGTCAGCTTTGCATTCTTGGTGAGCAGGATTTGCTTCCTGCCAATGTCGTAAACCATTTTTGCCGCTTCCGCATACACCGTTCTGCCATCATCAGCGGTTTGCCTGAAGGTGCTTAAATTACCCTCGGATTTGATTTTCTGGACGTTCTTGTCGACAGACTCGATCACGACGGTGTCCCCGGTCAATAGCATGCTGCCTTGTGTTACACGGACATGGCCGCGGTATATGCTGATCCCTGTATTCTCGTTGATTTCAGCAGAATCGGCCTTGATGCTGATCGGCTTGCCCGAATCATCTGAATGTACCATTGGCCATGCACTGCAGGCGATCAAGGTTGCCAGGCATACGGACCAGACGATGCGCCTAGGGTTGATACACGCCTTCGACATTGCTGTGTAAGTACAGGACTTCCTTTTTTAGGTCCAGGCTCATGCCCTGTGCTGAAAACATCTCCGATCCACGCATTGCCGTGATCGTGGAGTCTGTAGTCGCACGTTGTTTTTCAGGGAATATGATCAGTCGCTCCGTGGTAATCACCAGCGGATGTGAGCTATTGCCGGGTTGTGCCTGATTGATTCGGACATTGCCTGTCAAGGTAATTACACTGCTGTCGTCGTGTGCTTCCCCCTGCAGGGCCTGGACATGAATCTGGCTGCCTTCATTATCATAGAGAGTAATACTGGGGAGATCAAACTGGCTGCGGTTTTCAGTTTCATACAACTGGTATCTGTCTGCCAGTACCTTGTACTGTGGTTTGCCATCGGCAGCATTGATGACCATTTCAACGCTGTCAAAACTGACGGAGGGGGTGTTGAGGGGGATACCGGTGCGGCTCACCTCAACGGGGGTATCCCGCTGACTCAAAAACCACAGTGCAGCTGCAGCACCTAAAATGATCAGGCAGCCAATCCAAATCAGTCTGGACCGCATGGTGGTGCTCAGCGCAGGTTATGCGACAAGACCTGCCCCAGCAGGCCCTGGGCATCCAGCACCAGCTCACATACCTCCCGTACCGCACCGTGCCCGCCTGTACTGGTCGTTTCGCAGTGTGCATGCTGCTTGACATGCACATTGGCATTCGCCACGGCGACCGCAAGGCCGCAGCGGGACATTATCTGCAGGTCGAAAATATCGTCCCCGACGTATGCGGCCTGCTGTTCGTCGAGCTTCAGTTCGGTCAGCAGTTCCTGGAATACGAGGAACTTGTCCTTGCAGCCCTGGTACACATGTTTCACCCCAAGATCCTGCATTCGGTGCTCGAGCGATTTTGATGTCCGGCCGGTAATGACACCTACCTCAAACCCGTAATGCAGCAGGAGACGTATGCCGTGACCGTCATGCGTGTGGAAGGCCTTGGTTTCCGTACCGCTGTCATCAAGATAAATATGGCCGTCTGTCAGCACTCCATCGACGTCAAACAGTACCAGGCGTATTTTCCTGGCGCGCTCATAAGCTTCCTCTGAGACATTCATGGGGGTAGGCAGTAGCTGGGTCCGCTAGGCTTGTAGGTAGATCAGGAATATATACGCAAAGTACGAGGATATAAATAAGATACTCAGACCGCGCGGAATTTTTTTGCTGCGCTGCAAGGCCAGTACTGCAAGAAACAGTGCTGCAGTCACAGCCGACATGACAGGCAGATCCCGTGTGTAGATTTCACGTGGAATCGAGTAGCTGGTAATCACGCTTGCCGTACCGACGACTCCGAGAATGTTGAAAATATTTGAGCCTACGATATTGCCCAGCACCAGCTCACTTCGTTTTTTGAGGGCGCTGGCCAGACAGGTGGCCAGTTCCGGCAGGCTGGTTCCAAAGGCGACCAAGGTCAGACCGATGATCAGGTCGCTGATGCCCAAAAGCTTTGCGATGGAGATCGAACTCCACACTACAAGTTTTGAACTTGCCAGCAAAACCGCGAGACTGACCAGCAGCAAGGCCGACAAGGCAGCCAGTTTCTTTTCGGCAGAGACTGGCTTGGATTCTTCCAGTGCCTGCTCTTCAAGTTTGCGGCGGGTCATGTAGTACAGAATGGCCGCCATAATCACTAGCAGAATCAGGCCATCATGAAGCTGCAGTTGCCGGTCGAAGATCAGCACGGCAAACAATGCCGTGGCCGCAATCAGTATGATGAAGTCCCTTTGCAGGGCATCTTCGTGCAGATAAAGAGGCGATACACATAAGGTTACGCCCAGAATCAGCAATATGTTTGTGATGTTCGAACCGACGGCATTGCCGATGGCCAGTCCCGGGTTTCCCTGCCATGCCGATATGCCAGAGACCAGTAATTCGGGAGCCGAGGTACCGAATCCCAGTACCAGAAACCCGATGATGTATGCCGGAATCTTCAGCCGCTGTCCCAGCTGGAGTGCACTGCTGACCAGCTGGTCCGCGCTCCACGCCAGAAGTAAAAAGCCTGCCACAAGCGCTGCGGTGAGTAGGAACATGTTTGACTGGCTAAGAAAGTTGGGCAGGCCGGGATTAATGACAGCTGTCAGTTTGTATCAGATATGGAAATAAATAGCCAAGCATTCTGCTATGAGAGGGGTGGCCCGCCATGGCTCAAGTGCCTGCGACATGCACCGGAACGCTTCGCACGCAATTCCATTGTGCGACTTCACCGATTTCATTACCCTGTGCAATGCAGAAAACATTCTACAAAGGGGTTTCTTTGATTGTCTGCTCTTGGAAGACTTTGCCCATCAGGCACAGGCCACAGGCGAGACCCCTGTCAAATTGACGTCAGGATCATATTTCACTACCCTGAGTGCGCACCGATTCGCACGTCAAAATCTACCACCATGAGGAATGACAGGAGAGACCCGTCATGAACCGTTTCGAATGTATGGTCCGGAACACTTTTCGTCATGCTGTCGTCATGCCGACATTGCTTTTGCTGTTGGTCCTGCCGGCGCTTGCGGTGGATAGTCGTGCGCCGGAGCAGATCATTCAGGAAACATCGGCGCAGGTTCTAACCGTGCTGAACGAAGAATATGAGCAGTTGAGCAATGATCCCGACCTGATTCGTGAACTGATCGATACAACCCTGGTTCCCGTTGTGGATCTGGATTCGATGGGAAAGCTGATATTGGGCAAGCACTGGAAACTGGCAGGTGAAGAACAGCGGGTGGCTTTCGTGCTGGGGTTCAAGGACATGCTGATCCGCATTTTCGGCAAGACACTGCTGGATTATGGCAAGGCAGAACTCACGGTATTGCCGAACCAGCCGGAACAGAAAGGCAAGTATCGCATCGTACAAACGGAACTTGATATCGGTGCGGGTCAACCTCCGTTGCAGGTGGCTTACGTCTTTCGCAAGAACAAGCAAAACGAATGGAAGATATTTGACTTTTCTGTAGACGGGCTTAGCCTTGTGAAAAATTTTCGTACCAGCTTCTCTCAGGAAATACAGGAAACTTCGCTACAGGCGTTGATCGATCGTCTGGAAACCGCCGATGAATCGGACCTTCCGGAAGGTGTCGGGATTCCTGCAGAGTGAATTTCAGTGCGGGTCAGGCCTGCCATTCGTGGTCGAACCGACCTAGTCCTATTTAAGTAACGTATTCCCGGTCATGGAAAAGCTATTGATAGATGGTGGACGTGTGCTGGAAGGCGAGATTCGGGTCTCCGGTGCCAAAAATGCAGTGCTACCAATTCTGGCTGCTACCCTGCTGGCAGACGGGCCCATGCAGATTGCCAATGTTCCGCATTTGCAGGATGTCACCACGACCATGGAATTGCTGGGCCGCATGGGTGTTTCGCTGACGCTGGATGAACACATGAATATCGAAGTGAATTCCGGGCCCATCAAGGAACTGTTTGCACCCTACGAGGTTGTGAAGACCATGCGGGCCTCCATTCTGGTACTTGGCCCCCTGCTGGCGCGTTTCGGAGAGGCTGAAGTGTCCCTGCCGGGGGGTTGTGCCATCGGTTCGCGGCCTGTGAACCTGCATTTGCATGGACTTGAGGCAATGGGGGCGGAAATTGAAGTCAGGGGTGGCTATATCCATGCAAGATCCAAGCGCTTGAAGGGTGCGCACCTTGTGATGGACAGTGTCACGGTCACCGGCACCGAAAACCTGATGATGGCGGCTACTCTGGCCGTTGGCACGACCGTGATCGAGAATGCAGCACGTGAGCCCGAAGTGACGGACTTGGCCAACTGCTTGATCAAGATGGGTGCCAAGATCGAGGGCGCGGGAACCGGCAAGATCACGATCCAGGGAGTAGACAGATTACACGGGTGTCAATACAGCGTGCTTACGGACCGGATCGAGACCGGGACCTTTCTGGTTGCAACGGCCATTACGGGCGGGCATGTGCGACTGAAAAATGCCCAGCCAAAGTTCCTTGAGTCCATATTAATGAAACTCAAGGAAGCGGGCGCCAAGGTCCATTGCGATGAAAACTGGGTGGAGATCGACATGTGCAAGAAGCGACCCAAAAGCATCAATATCTGTACGGCACCGTATCCTGCATTTCCGACAGACATGCAGGCACAGTTCACAGCACTGAACTGTATTGCTGAGGGTTCCGGGACCATCACGGAGTCTGTATTTGAAAACCGTTTTATGCACATACAGGAAATGCAAAGGATGGGCGCGAAAATAAAGGTGACAGGAAATACTGCGATCACGACCGGGGTTGACAAACTGGTGGCCGCTCCGGTGATGGCGACGGACTTGCGTGCATCCGCGAGCTTGATCCTGGCCGGCTTGATCGCGGATGGCCAGACCGTGGTCGATCGCATATACCATATTGACCGTGGCTACGAGTGTATCGAGGAAAAGCTGATGCAGTTGGGCGCCAGCATTCGCCGTGTCCCGCATTGATTGATTTGCAGTGATGCAAGAAACTTCAGTTCCTATCCAGACATGACTACGCAAGCCGACAATAACTCGACGACTATCGCGATCTCAAAAGGGCGTGTCTTTGAGGAGAGCCTGCCTTTGCTTTCGACTATGGGCATCAGCGTGGCCGAGGAGGATCTGGAAGGACGAAAGCTTGTGTTGTCCACCAGTCAACCCGGGATCCGTCTGCTGGTCGTTCGTTCCAGGGATGTGCCGACCTATGTTCAGTATGGCGTCGCAGAACTTGGCATTGTTGGCAAGGATGTACTGATGGAATTCACCGGCGGCGGCATTTATGAGCCTGTTGATCTCGGGATCGCAAAATGCCGTCTCATGGTGGCAGCAACAGAACCGCAACTGCAGCACAGCAGGCGTTTGCGTGTGGCTACCAAGTACGTGCGGAGCACGCAACAGCATTTTGCAGCCAAGGGTCTGCAGGTTGAGTTGATCAAACTGTATGGCTCGATGGAGCTCGCACCGGTGTTAGGCCTCGCAGACTGTATTGTGGACCTGGTTGCCACCGGCAATACACTCAAGGCGAATGGCTTGACTCCCGTCGAACACGTTGCTGACATCAGTTGTCGTCTGATCGTCAACAAGGCAGCAATGAAGATAAAATCTGCTACACTTAGGCGCCTCATTGAGCAGTTCAAACTTGCTGCAAGTGAATAACGGATTTTGAAGGCAGAGTAGATCATGAGTTACCAGACAGACGATCTGAAAATTGTGGAAATCAAGGAGTTGATAGCCCCCTCTGTTTTGCGCAGTGAGTATCCGATTACTGATAACGCTGCGAGATGTGTGCACATGGCACGTGCAGATGTTCAGAAGATCCTGCATGGCAAAGATGATCGCTTGCTGGTGATCGTTGGCCCCTGTTCCATTCATGATGCAGATGCGGCCAGCGAATATGCTGCCCGCCTGATGGCTCTTCGAAAAAAGCTGATCGACGATCTCGTCATCATCATGCGTGTGTATTTCGAAAAACCGCGCACGACCGTTGGCTGGAAGGGCCTGATCAACGATCCGAATCTGGATGGGAGCTTTGAAATTAACAAGGGGTTGCGTATTGCACGCAAGCTGCTGCTGGATCTTAACGAGATGGGCCTGCCGGCAGGTACGGAATATCTGGACCTGATCAGCCCCCAGTATGTTGCCGACTTGGTCAGTTGGGGCGCAATTGGTGCACGAACCACGGAAAGCCAGGTGCACCGTGAGCTGGCTTCTGGATTGTCCTGCCCGGTTGGCTTCAAGAATGCTACCAGCGGAGACTTGCAGGTTGCGGTAGATGCCGTGGGGTCTGCAACAAATCCACATCATTTCTTGTCTGTGACCAAGGCCGGTCGGTCGGCGATATTCTCCACCACCGGAAATCCGGATTGTCACGTGATTCTGCGTGGCGGGAGAGAGCCGAATTACAACCAGGAAAATATCAATGCCGCAGCCCTCTTGCTTGAAAAATCGGGCCTGGAACCCCGGTTGATGGTGGATTTCAGCCATGCCAACAGCTTCAAGCAGCATGACAAGCAAATGGAGGTCGGGCAGTCCATTGTTACCCAGTTCAATGCGGGGGATACACGTATATTCGGGGTGATGATTGAAAGTCATCTTGTGGCTGGCCGTCAGGATGCCAAGCCGGGTATCGAACTGACGTACGGTCAGAGTATTACGGATGCGTGCATGGGATGGGAGACGACCGAAGAACTGCTGCACATGCTGGCAGGCGCGGTGCGAATACGGCGTGATGCCAACTCTGCTGTAAGCGCAGCCTGACTCCCGACCCTCCCATGCTGGACATTACCCGTCTTCATACCAGAGACGCAGACTTTCCTGCACACTTTGAAAGCTGGCTCAGCAGCGTCCCGGCAGCTGAGCAGGATGTACATCGCAGTGTTGCAGAAATTCTCGAAGCGGTTCGCACCCAGGGCGATGCAGCACTCCTGAAATTCACACAACGCCATGATCACATTTCGGCAGAGCGTGTGAGTGATCTGGAGATCGCGAAATCACAAGTACAGGAAGCCCTGCAATCCATCAGTGGCGAACAGCGGAAGGCGCTGGAAACTGCCGCATCCCGGATCCGGGATTATGCAAAACGCCAGCGTATACAGTCCTGGACGATGCAGGACGAATACGGAAATGAAGTCGGGCAGAAAGTTACGGCCTTGCAGAAAGTGGGTGTGTATGTGCCGGGTGGAACCGCTGCATATCCGTCTTCCGTTCTGATGAATGTCATCCCCGCAAAGGTTGCCGGAGTTGAATTGATTTGCATGGCAGTGCCTGCCCCCCATGGTGATCTGAATCCGGTGGTGCTGGCGGCCGGTGCGATTGCGGGAGTGGATCGGGTATTCACCATCGGTGGAGCCCAGGCTGTCGCGGCATTTGCGTACGGCACGCATACCATTCCCAAGGTTGACAAGATCGTGGGTCCAGGCAACGCCTATGTCGCATGCGCAAAACGCATGGTCTACGGCCAGGTGGGCATCGACATGATTGCCGGGCCTTCCGAGGTGCTTGTGATCTGCGATGGCCACGCAGATGCCGAGTGGGTCGCCATGGACCTGTTTTCGCAGGCGGAACACGATCCCCAGGCACGTGCCATGCTGATTGCAACCGAAGATGCATTCCTGGAACAGGTTCTGAAGCACATGCAAAAACAGCTGGGCCAGCTGGACCGTGCGGAAACGATCACCCACTCGATGAACAACTCGGGGGTGTTTATCCAGGTGGAAAATCTGGAGGAGGCAGCTGAACTGAGCAACCGGATTGCACCGGAACACCTGATGCTGTGCGTGTCCGAGCCGCATGCACTGCTGGAAAAAATTAGCAATGCTGGAGCGGTGTTTCTGGGACAGGATTCTCCCGAAGTGTTCGGAGATTACTGTGCCGGTCCTAACCACGTGCTGCCGACGTCCACAACGGCACGCTATTCGTCGCCTCTGGGGGTGTACGACTTCCAGAAACGCACAAGTGTCGTGAACTGTTCCCGTGAAGGGGCAAAGAAACTGGGCAAAGTAGCTGCAGTTCTGGCGCATAGTGAAGGCTTGTCTGCACATGCCAGATCGGCTGAATATCGATATAAGCAGACAACGGCTACCTGACAACTGTTGCAATGGCTGTTAGACCGCAACAACTGCTGCGTACGGAAATTGCCAACATGCGAAGCTACCATGTGGCAGACGCCGGGGGCTATGTAAAACTGGATGCAATGGAAAATCCGTACGGGTGGCCTGAAGCATTGCAGAAACAGTGGCTGGGTGTACTCGAAAAGGCAGCCTTGAATCGCTATCCTGATTCCCAGGCGGTGCAGCTCAGACAGAATTTCAGCAGAACATTCTCGGTGCCTGACGGTATTCACCTGATGTTTGGCAACGGCTCGGATGAACTGATCCAGTTGCTGATTCTGTCCATCGCCAAGCCGGGCGCGTGCATCCTCACCGTCACGCCCAGCTTTTCCATGTACAGGCTTATTGCAGAGTTTGTCGGTGTGCAAGTCATTGAGGTTCCCCTGTCTGCCAAGTCCTTTGCCCTGCAGGCAGATCAAATTTGTGCGGCCATCCAGGAGAATGATCCGGCCGTGGTGTTTCTGGATTGCCCGAATAATCCAACCGGCATGCTCTGGCCGCAGCAGCAGGTAGAACAGATTGTGCAGCGCTCAGGCGGTCTGGTCGTTATCGACGAAGCCTATGCGCCGTTTGCTTCACACACAATGATGCCGCTGGTTGAAAAATATTCACATGTACTGATGTTGCGCACACTGTCAAAAATGGGTCTGGCAGGCCTGCGTCTGGGTTGCCTGTTGGGGGCACAACAGTGGTTGGAGGAATTCAACAAGCTGCGTCTGCCTTATAACGTAAATGTGCTGACGCAGCTGAGCGCCAGCTTCGCCCTGGACAATATTTCTGTTCTTGAGGCACAAGCCCGCCTGATTTGTGAGCAGCGAGAACGGCTGTTCACGGCCATGTGTGCGATTGGAAATATCCAGGTTTTCCCGAGCGAAGCTAACTTCATCTTGTTTCGGACACTGGATAAATCCGCGAATACGGTGTTCAGCCAGTTGCTGGAGCACAAGGTCCTGATCAAGAACGTGGCTGATGGCTTGCTGCTGGAAAATTGTTTGCGAGTCACAGTAGGCACGGAAGAAGAAAACCGTGCATTTCTTGATGCCCTGCGCAGTGCCCTGTCCTGACAAGACGGCAACGGAAGATTTGCGTGCAGGTACCGGCTTGGATACCCTTTTTTCCGAGGTTTTCTGATTACGTACGAACATGGTGACCATACAGGAACTTACGCAATACACCGACACCCTGTTGCAAGCTGACCGCTTCCAGGATTACTGCCCGAACGGCCTGCAGGTCGAAGGCAAGGAGAGCATACGAGATATTGTTACCGGGGTGACTGCCAGCCAGGCACTGCTTGAAGCTGCGTGCCTCAGAAAAGCGGATGCGGTACTGGTCCATCACGGGTACTTCTGGAAAAACGAGGACCCGCGCATTACCGGAATCAAGCGTGCACGGCTTGCCGTGCTGTTGCAAAACAACATCAATCTCCTCGCCTATCATCTTCCTCTGGATGCGCATCCGGAGGTAGGTAACAATGCTCAACTGGGGCGTCTTCTGGGAATCCAGATGGATGGAGTGTTGCAGGCCCGGGAGCAGGTTGCCTGCGTGAGCTACGGTCACCTTGAGCCTATACCGGCAGAGACGTTCAAGGCACGCATCGATGCCACTTTGCAGCGTAGTTGCATACATGTGAATGCAGGACCTGACAGGATCACAACCGTCGGATGGTGTACGGGAGCCGGGCAGGGATTCATCGAACAGGCCATTGATGCAAATCTGGATGCCTATATCAGCGGCGAAATTTCAGAGCCCACCACCCACATGGCGAGAGAGGCCAAAATCCATTATTTTGCTGCCGGCCATCACGCAACTGAGCGATACGGGGTACAGGCCCTGGGGCAGCACCTGGAGCAGAAATTTGGTCTCGGGCATGAATTTGTCGACATCGATAACCCGGCATAGGCCGGGATTCATGGGTATTCCACTTGACGGATTTTGGATCTTGGGCCATCCTACGCATCTTTCAAAGACTGACATCCTTTGATCCAACACCGAAAACACCCGCACTGGATTTTCTGAACGCACGAACTGCTTACTGTCTGCTTCGCAGCCTGACACCTTATTAGGGTGACGAGGGAAACTTTTACATGGCAAATGACAACATTGATCATGGCCGTCGCAAGGCGCTGACGGGCGGGGTGGCCATTGTCGGTGGAGTGGGCGCGGTCATCACGGCCTGGCCCTTTGTTTCAAGCATGAATCCAAGCGCGAGTGCGCGTGCCGCCGGTGCGCCGGTCGAGGTGGATGTGAGCAAGATGCAGCCAGGTCAGCAGATTCAGGAAATCTGGCGCAGAAAACCCGTGTGGATCATTCGCCGTACCCCTGAGATGGTGGAATCCCTGAGCGCACTGACGCCCAAACTGCGTGACCCCGAATCCAGGGAAGACCAGCAGCCGGCGTTTGCGCAAAACGAATTCCGGTCCATCAAGAAAGAATTTCTGGTACTGATCGGCATCTGCACCCATCTTGGCTGCGCTCCGGAATACCGTCCTGAACCGGGTACGATCAGCGCAAACTGGCGGGGTGGATTCTACTGTGCCTGTCATGGATCGAGGTTCGACCTTGCCGGGCGCGTGTACAAGAATGTGCCGGCGAATAAGAACCTTGAAGTTCCTCCCTATTACTTCCTGAGTGATGGACGCATATTGATTGGAATGACCAGAGAAGAGGCCGCTGCATGAGCGGACAAACGGGGGGTCTGCTTGGATGGATTGATGCGCGTTTTCCACTGAGTAAGATGTGGAGAGATCACTTCGCTGAGTACTACGCGCCCAAAAATTTCAACTTCTGGTATTTTTTCGGTTCCCTCGCCCTGCTTGTTCTGGTGATCCAGATCTTGAGCGGTATTTTCCTGACCATGCATTACAAGCCCGACGCGGAGCTGGCATTTGCCTCGGTCGAACACATCATGCGGGATGTCAACTGGGGTTGGCTGATTCGATACATGCATTCCACCGGCGCATCGTTCTTTTTCATTGTGGTGTACCTGCACATGTTTCGCGGGCTGATGTACGGCTCGTTCAAAAACCCGCGTGAACTGATCTGGATTTTCGGAATGCTGATCTATGTGGTGCTGATGGCGGAGGCCTTCATGGGGTATTTGCTGCCTTGGGGCAACATGTCGTACTGGGGGGCGCAAGTCATCATCAACCTGTTCAATACGATCCCGTACATCGGCGAGGCGATTTCCGAGTGGATCCGAGGGGATTTCGTCATATCGGATGCCACCCTGAACCGCTTTTTTTCGCTGCATGTGATTGCCATGCCGCTAGCATTGCTGGCCCTGGTGATCGGTCATATTCTGGCACTGCATGAGGTGGGTTCCAACAACCCCGACGGTGTCGAAATCAAGAAAACCAAGGACGCAAACGGAATTCCTGTCGATGGCGTCCCGTTTCATCCGTATTACACCGTCAAGGACATATTCGGGGCCGTCGTATTCCTGGCTATTTTCTCAGTCGTAGTGTTCTTTATCCCTGACATGTACGGCTACTTTTTGGAGCATGCCAATTTTGATCCGGCCAACACACTGAATACACCGGAGCACATCGCTCCCATCTGGTATTTCACTCCTTTTTATACGGTACTGCGGGCCATACCGGATCCTTTTGGCGGCTTTGTGGGTATGGTGCTTGCGATCATCGTGCTGTTCTTCCTGCCCTGGATAGATCGCAATCCGATCAAGTCCATCCGTTACCGGAGTGCCTTGTTCAAGATCAATCTGCTGGTGTTCGCCATTACGTTCATTATTCTTGGATACTTGGGCCTGAACGCGGTCACGCCCCTGTACTCGCAGCTGGCGCTGCGCTTCACGGAGCTGTACTTCCTGTTTTTTGTGGTACTTTGGACCTACAGCAGGCCGCACGGTGCAGTATTCTGGATCAGCAGCTTTGTAATACTGCTGGGGGCCATCACGCTGTACGACGTTTTCATGAACACTTCCGAGTACCCTGAACTGATCTGGAAGACATGGATTATCCCGGCAGCATATCTGGTGGTCACGCTGCTGCTGCCATTGTTCTCAGGTCTGGGCCAGGAAAAAGAAGAGCCCGCGAGAGTCACGTCCTGAAGGCCCGTATGAAAGTCTTGGCTGCTGTAGTTGTTCTGCTGTCGACCAGTGTTACCTGGGCAGCGGGAACCAGCATGTATGAAAAAGGAAGCTTTGGGAAAATCGATATCGATTTGAGCAACCGGACTTCACTGCAGCGGGGTGCCAAGTATTTTGTCAATTACTGCCTGAGCTGTCACCCTGCAAAGCACAGCCGCTACAAGCGGGTCGCTGACGATCTGGGCATCAGTGAAGACCTGATGAAAAACAACATGATCTTCACCGAGCAGAAATTTGGTGATCTGATGACCGTTGCCATGAAGAGAGGAGATGCCATGGACTGGTTTCTCGGCATTGATCCCCCCGATCTGAGCACTCATGTGCGTGCGATCGGCTCCCAGGCGGTGTATGAATTCCTGAAAACATTCTATATCGATGAGACACGCCCTTTCGGCGTAAACAACCTGCACTTGCCCAATACGGCGATGCCGCATGTACTGATCAATTTGCAGGGCTCGCAAAAAGCGGTGTTCCATGACGAAGCAGACGAAAACGGCAGGGAGCATCCTGTGTTTGATCGGTTTGAGATGATGCAGCCAGGAGTGCTCAGCGAAGAGGAATACGAGCAGGTTGTGGTGGATACAGTCAATTTCCTGGCTTATCTGAGTGAGCCAGCCCAGCTGGTGCGCAAGAAAATAGGTATCGGTGTGCTGTTTTTCCTTGCCGTGCTGGGAACACTTTCCTACTTCTTGAAGAAAAACTACTGGATGGATATCCACTGACAGCTTTTGCAGGCAGTGAGGTCTTGCATGTCTAAGGGAGGCACATGGTTTTAGTAGCGAATCGCCGTTCCGGCATGACATTGTTTTCCGATCCGAGCTGTGCGCAAAGCCACCGCGTGCGCGTGGTCTTGGCAGAGAAGGACATCACGGTTGACGTCGTCTACATCGATCCAGACAACAAGCCCGAGGACTTGCTGGATATCAATCCCTATAACACGGTTCCCACCCTGACCGACCGTGAACTGGTTTTGTATGATGCGCGCGTCATCATGGAATATCTGGATGAACGTTTTCCGCATCCACCACTGATGCCGGTGGACCCGGTGTCGCGCTCCAGGTCGCGCCTGATGCTTTTCCGGATCGAAAGAGACTGGTACGGACCTTTGGTGAAGCTGTATTCCAACAAGACGACTGTGGCAAACAAGGCAAGAAAAGAGCTGCAGGAGAGCCTGCTTTCGGTGGCAGAACTGTTCAAGGTCAAACCCTATTTCCTGAGTGATGAATTCAGTCTGGTTGACTGCAGTATTGCTCCTATCCTGTGGAGATTGCCTCGCTTGGGTATCGATCTGGGCCCTACGATCAAGCCCATTGCAGAATATGCGCAGCGCGTGTTCAACCGGCCTTCATTCAGAAGCAGTCTTTCAGAAGCAGAAGTGGAAGCGAGCCCGGATTCGGCCTGAAAAACCGTCACGGCGACGCTGTTAGCCGGGCCTTCAGTGATTTTCTGAGATGACTCCGAGCCGCCCCTACCTGATCCGCGCGATGTATGACTGGATCGTGGATAATCGAATGACCCCGCACATTCTTGTCAATGCTGACAATGAGCAGGTTCAGGTGCCGAGCGAATTTGTGGAAGACGACAAGATCGTTCTAAACATTGGGCCGATGGCGGTCCAGTCCCTTGATCTCGGGCAGGATACAGTCCGTTTCGATGCCCGGTTTTCAGGCAGTTCGATCAGTGTAATGATTCCAACCAAATGCGTATGCGCTATTTACGCCCGTGAAAACGGACAGGGCATGATGTTTCCCGAAGATGATGACCTGCCTCCGGCGACAGGTCCGGCCAAACCGGGCCAACCCCATTTACGTGCCGTCAAGTAATGCGCGCCGGCATCCTGCGCTAATCCACCGTCAGGTCCGGCAACACCTTGTCAGGGTTTAGAATATTGTCGGGATCAAACTGCTGTTTGATCTGATGCATTAGGCCCAATACTTCGGGCCCAAGTTCCCTGTCAACCCAGTTCCGTTTGGAAATACCGACGCCATGTTCGCCGGACAGTGAACCGTCCAGCTTCAAGACCAGATCGAAGACCTCGTTCAGGCAGTGGCGGGCCGAAGCTGCCTGCTGGCTGTCTGACTCGTCATACAGCAGGTTGACATGTATGTTTCCGTTTCCTGCATGGCCGAAATTGAAAATGGGAATGGAGAATTTCTGGGCAAGAAGTTCAAGCTCCTGCAGCAGGGTGGGCAACCGGGAAACGGGCACGACCACGTCTTCGTTGATCTTGCTGGGTGCAAAGCTGCGCAATGCCTGCGACAGTACCTTGCGCGCCTGCCACAACTCTTCCCTGTGCCGGGGTTCACTGGCATTTACCAGATCGACACATCCTGGATTTCTTGCAGCCTTCAGGACCGCGGCAACACTGGCATCCACGGTCTGCATCAGGCCATCCACCTCGATAATCAGCATGGCTTTTGTGTCGCTATCCAGGGGTATCGCTTCCCGGGTGCGAATCAGGTTCAGTGATCCCTCGTCAATGAATTCCAGAGCGCAGGGCAGGGCACTTTGTGCGAGGATGCTGACCACGGCATCGATGGCTGACTGGGTGTCAAGGTAGGATGCACGAATCGTATCGGTGCGTTCTGCGGCGGCACTTAGTTTCAGCCGCGCCTCGGTGATGACAGCCAGAATGCCTTCGGAACCGATCAGCAAACGTGTCAGGTCCAGGCCCACCACCCCCTTCGTGGTGGCAGAGCCGGTACGGATCATGTTGCCGGTTCCGGTCACAGCACGTACCTCCAGCGTGTTTTCACGGCAAGTCCCGTACTTGATCGCGCGCGGGCCCGCAGCGTTGCAAGCTAGGTTTCCCCCCACGGTACAGTAATCGGCACTGCCCGGGTCCGGAGGCCAGAACAGGCCATGTTCGGAAGCCTGTTCCTGCACGGTGGAATTCAAAACACCCGGTTCGACCCGCATGTTCCGATTGGCCGCATCCATTTCCAGTATCCGGTCCATCCTTTCCGTTGATAGCACAATTCCGGAGCGAAGTGGCACAGCGGCTCCTGTGGTGTTCGTGCCGCGTCCGCGGGTTGTCAACGGGACATTAAACTGCCTGCAAAGCCTTACGCATGCCTGGATTTGCTCCGAATCTTGTGGCAGGACCACCAGGTCGGGACAGGCATGCTGTCTGCTGTTGTCAAAGCCGTAGGTCCAGCACTCGCCCGGGTCAGTCAGTACAGACCCTTCTCCGCAGGCATCAACGAAACTGCGAACGACATTGGAGGGCAGGGACATGCAGGTTCAAAAGGAATCAGTTGCCGATGAACTCATGGTCGATCAGATCACACAGACAATGAAGTACCAGCAGGTGTACCTCCTGTATCCGCGCCGTAGACTGGCTCGGCACACGGATCTCGACATCTCCGGGCTGCAGTATGGAAGGCAGTTCACCGCCATCCTTGCCAGACAATGCAACGACCGGCATGTTTTTTTGGTGCGCGGCAGAGATCGCTGCCAGCACATTCGCGGATTGTCCACTGGTCGTGATGGCCATTAGTACATCCCCGCTGTGTCCAAGTGCCAGCACCTGCTTGGAAAAAATTTTTCTGTAATCGTAATCGTTGGCAATCGAAGTAAGGGTGGAGCTGTCTGTAGTCAGGGCCAACGCTGCCAAGCCTTCCCGCTCCTTCTCGAAACGGTTCAGCAATTCGGATGAAAAATGCTGCGCATCAGCAGCAGAGCCCCCGTTCCCGCAGGTCAGTATCTTGCCCTGGTTCCTAAGGGAACAGACGATGAGTTTGGCAGCTTCGGCAATCGGGGTCGCCAGCTTTTCGGTACTGTCCTGCTTGGTAGAGATGCTGGCATCGAACAGTTCCTTGATTCGTACTTCAGGTTTCATGGGCATCATCCAGAATTCGGTTTCTATTCGTCGGAACCAGTACGGCAGGTTATCGGTTGGCTGCCACTACTGGCACGCCTGTTGTCGGGCCTTCGGGTTTTCGGCACGTGCCGCAATCGTTGAAAAACTTCGGGGGAAGTCCAGGGTCGGGCGCTCTTGTACCTCAGGCCGTCCATTTCGAAACTGTGCCCAGGTCAATTTTCGAAAAATTCGGTTTTGCCCGCCGATGCTCAGTTTCCCGGTCATGCCTTCAAACTGATTATACTTGTGCGCGGCAAGCCTTTGCAGATGGGGAATGACCCGGTACGCATCCACCCCCAGTGCCGCGAATCGTGGCAACCGGGATTCGCTGCTCGCCATCTGCAGGTCAGATGAATCCCGCAAAAGCTCGACTTCAGGGCTGTCGGAAAGCAACCAGGGAATATCACAGTACAGGATGTCGTTGATATCCTGGTCTGCCGATATATTCTCATTCCCGGAAAAAACGTGGGAAGTCGCATATACGGGCAGGTCGGAGGCGTAGTGGTAGCTGAGTTGCGGGCGCAACAGCCTGGCTTGTCTGGGCAAGGCTGCGAGGAACACGAAATCGGCATCCTGGCGCCGCCGGGGCTCGAATTCGGCTTCCTGTCCGATCGTTTGCTCTACGTCGCGATGCCGTTGTTCGCTCTGGTCAAGGTGCAGCAGTTTTTTGATGGGGCCCGAGTAATCTGAATTTTTTGCGATGTACCGTTCGTATTGCAGGACTGTCCCCCCCAGCTCGGTAAAGCGTACCATGAAGGCATCCAGAAGCCGTGTCCCCCATTCGCCCTCTGGTGCAAGAACCAAAGCCTTTTGGAGGTTATTGTGAAAAGCGCGCTCGGCAACCTGCTGGGCTTCGTTTTCCGGCAGCAAGCCAAACTGGACCAGCTGCGGGGAGCCTGCCAGAGCGTCACTTGTATAGTTGAGTGACAGGGTGGGTACTTCGAGCTGCCTTTGTTCAGCTATGGCGCGCACAGCTTCTTTTTGCAGGGGGCCAATGACAAAATCCGCCCCCTCGCGCACTGCCAGCTGATACTGACGGAATGCAATGTCGGCATCGTCCCCAGTGTCATATAAAACCAGTTCAGGTGGCAGTCCCGGAGCCTCTTCAAATTCCCTTGCTGTGATGACCCCCGCGTATACGGCATTTGCAATCGCACTGTAGCGGCCTGTCATCGGCAACAGAAGGGCAATCCTGTCCGGAGCTACCTGGGTGGTGGCCCAGTTCTGCGTTATGGAGTCAATGATCTCGGCGGGAATAGTGTGGCGCGGGAACTGTGTGCGCCATTGCTGGATTTCGTTTTCAAGGGTGAAGATATCGGTATGTGACTGCTTCTGGATATAGGCCAGACTGAGCCAGGCATCCATGTCGCAGTCGTGGTTTCTGTTGGCCCAGGCAGTGATTTCACCCGGATCAGAACCCATCAGAGTCTCCCAAACCGAATGACTGTTTTCTTGCTTCTGACCGTCATCCGTCAGCCAGGGGTTGAGCATCACGAGGGTCTTGACCATCTCCTCCCGGTGTCCTGCGGCACGCAGGGCCCGGGCACGCACGGCCAGGGCCTTGGGTTTATACTCGGGGGAGTAATCGAGGATGTTGGCCGGCAGGATGTCCAGTGCATGCTCGACACGCTGATTCAAAAGTTCCAGTTCCGCACTTGCAATGCGTTTGCGCACAAACAGATTGCGCGGCAGCACGGCTTCATCGATTGCACTGAGGTACTTGCGTGCCAGATTGCGGGTCTCCGGTTGTAACACGGTCTCAGCTGCCTGCAACAATAGGGTTTCCCGTTGCGGAGAAGGTTTTGTTTTGGCCGCTTGTGCAAGCAGGCTTGCGGCCTGCTCGGGTTCGCCAGACCGAAGGTATTTTCCTGCCCGGTCAAGCTTGGACTCTTCGGTGTCCTCAGCGGGTGTGCCTAGGGGCGGAATCAGCTCCGCGCAGCCGGACAGTGCCCATGCCACGATCATTAGGGCTACAATGCGTGCAGTTCTTCGTGTGGTTGAGTGCGTTGTTTCCATGATTCGCAGGGTACAAACCTGAACACTGTATGGGTGCAAGATGGCTGCTCCGGGTATTTTATATATTATTGCCACGCCAATTGGTAATTTGTCGGACATTACCTTGCGTGCACTGGACACGATCAAGCAGGTGCAGGTGCTGCTGGCAGAAGACACCCGCGTTACCAAAAAGCTCCTGGATCATCATGGAATTCACGCTAGACTGGAGTCGCTGCATGACTTCAACGAGTCTGCAAAAATTGAAAAGCTTGTCCGGGAGTTGCTGGGCGGCACCGATATCGGGCTGGTTTCCGATGCCGGCACTCCCCTGATCTGTGATCCCGGATTCCGGCTGGTTTCTGCTGCAAATAAAAAAGGGATTACGGTGCGGCCCGTACCGGGCCCTTGTGCACTGATCACGGCCTTGACAGTATCCGGGCTTCCAGCCGACCGGTTTGTCTTCGAAGGCTTTTTGCCGAAAAAGGTCCCGGAACGCAGGGAGTTTCTGCAGTCCCTGCGACACGAGCCACGTACGATGGTCTTCTACGAGGCTCCACAGCGTCTGCACCGCTCCATCCAGGATTGCATTCGCACGTTCGGGGGGAGCAGGAATGCAGCTGTGTTGCGAGAACTGACCAAGCTGCATGAGCAGCATCTGACAGGCAGCCTTGAGCAGATCGAATGCGTCCTTGGCGATGCCGCGCACGTGATCAAAGGGGAGTGTGTGCTGGTGATCACCGGCAATGTGTCGTCTGCAGATGAGGAAAGCCTTGAGAAAGCTGCGCACCTTCTGGAAGATCTGCAAGGGCGTATTTCCCATCGGGATGCGGTTGAAGTGGTAGCCAGACATACCGGGCTCGGACGAAACCGGCTGTATGCCCTGGGCCTTGATGCGCGCCTCAAAAAACAGCCCTGAATGTGATACTGTCCATTAGGGAGTCTGCCGAGCAGTCACTTTCCGCGTTCCTTCAGGGGAATGCGGGGAGAGGAAAGTCCGGGCTCTACGGGCAGGGTGCCAGGTAACGCCTGGAGGATGCGAGTCCATGGAAAGTGCAACAGAGAGTAGACCGCCTGGTTTGCTGTTCGAATCACATTCGGGCAGGCGTCAGGTAAGGGTGAAACGGCGTGGTAAGAGCACACCGCACGACTAGCAATAGTGGTGGCTAGGCAAACCCCACCCAGAGCAAGACCAAATAGGGGGGCGTGGAGTATTCCAGCATATGGCCCATATGGCCCCCGGGTAGGTTGCTAGAGGTTCATGGCGACATGAATCCCAGATGAATGGCTGTTCAAGACAGAACCCGGCTTACAGGCAGGCTCCCAATGCGGCCGGATTCGGTCCGCAAACCCGGTTCACAGCCAACCTGAATGTGGTCTTGTGGGCCCGAATTTGAGGGAGAGTTTCCCACTCTTAATCCTGAGCTTTATCTTTCTGTGTTAAGCCACAGATTTAAAATGGTTTATTCAAATTTTTAGGGGTTCCTGAGCGTAAATTTCGGCTCTTAACCTCCTGTCCTGTAAGTATTTTTCCAAGTTTTTGCCCGGTTTTGCTTGCAATCGGGCAAACTCGTTTCTATAGTGTCGAAAAGTGGGAGAAAGTGGGAGACAATGGAATAATATTCCATGCTACGTGATTGATGTTCCGGGGTATTAACGATCTCAATCTGGATGCGAAGGGCCGGTTGTCCATACCTGCCCGTTATCGCGAAAGTATTCAGCAAAAATGCAGCGGCAGTCTGGTTGTTACCGTGGACGCCGATCGTTGCCTGCTGGTCTACCCGCTGCCTGAATGGGAGAAGATTGAGCAAGAACTGATGCGGCGGACCAGCATAGAAAAACAGACCAGGCGCTGGCAGCGCCTGCTCCTTGGCCATGCTACAGAATGCGAAGTGGATGGTCAGTATCGGGTTCTGTTGCCGCCTCCGCTGCGTGAGTTTGCGAACCTCAATAAGCATGCCGTGCTGATCGGTCAGGGCAACAAGTTTGAACTATGGGACCGGGACACGTGGGCTGAGGAGCGCGAGTCATGGATCGAGGAGGAAAGCAGGTCGAATAGCATTGCAGCCTCGCTAGAGAATCTTTCCATCTGACGATGCGGTCCGATGCACTTTGCCTGCATCAGCCGGTCTTGCTTTTGGAAGTGGTTGAGGCCTTGAAAATAGACCCGGATGGCATCTATGTCGATTGTACATTTGGGCGTGGGGGGCACAGCCGGGAAATTTTGAAAAGATTGGGGCGCCGGGGCCGCCTTCTGGTTTTGGATCAGGATCCGCAGGCAATTGATCACGCCAGAAGACTGTTTGCAGAGGATCGGCGTGTTGTAGTCCAGCCGGGGAACTTCTCGGAAATTGCCCGGTTCGCCGAAGAACACGGGTTTGTGGGAAAGGTAAAGGGTGTTTTGTTTGATTTGGGGGTTTCATCCCCGCAACTGGACAATCCCGAAAGGGGATTCAGTTTTGCGCAGGATGGGCCACTGGACATGCGCATGAATACGAACAGGGGAATCACCGCAGCAGACTGGTTGCAGCAGGTCAGTCTTCATGACCTTGAGAAAGTGCTCAGGGTGTACGGCGAGGAACGGCATGCAAAAAAGATTGCGGCCGCCGTGCTGAAAGAGCGACAAGTCCGTCCCCTGAAAACCACCCGGCAATTGGCCGAGCTAGTACAGCGTTCAATCGCCGG
>CAZTNC010000007.1:0-142304 GCA_964614915.1 uncultured Thiotrichales bacterium | reverse complement strand
CATCCACATCACCAGCGCTCCCCAGATCAGGAACGAGAAGCTGTTTAGAACGAATTGCTCTTCCTCGCCGAGGGCAGCATGCGCCTGCGGCAAGCAAAGTATCAGAAGAAAAACTGCTGCGAGGCCACCGAAAACAGGTGTACGGGATAACGAACTTGTGCGTGAAAGCCGTTTACGAACACAACGATGGAATGGACTGAGGGTTCGTTGGGCAATCTTGACGCTAGCTTTCACACCGGACTCCTGCTGTGCTGGTGATGCGACCCAGAATATCACGTTGTGAAACACATGAGAATTGCAGGCCCTTCCCGGGATTCACTTCCCATGACCCTGCATGTCCTTGCCCGTTCAGCAGATACCCCGGTGCCATTCCGAGAACCATCTGCAAGGGAGAATTGTATTCCGAAGTAGTGAGTCCTCAACGGGATAAAAGGGGGCACCGGATCAAAATATCCAGCGGAGTGTAGGAACAGTATGGGCGGGCATATAAATGAAGCCCGCACGCGGTCTCGCAAAAAACCTCGGCAGTCGCTGCCGCCATGGGCGAGATATCAATCGGTGGATTCGCCTGCCTGTGTCTTCTCGTGCCTGATCCTCTCGTAAATTTCTTCACGGTGCACTGCGACATCTCGGGGTGCATTGACACCTATTCGAACCTGGTTGCCTTTCACGCCCAACACAGTGACTGTGACATCATCTCCGATCATCAGCGTCTCGCCGACTCTCCTGGTCAAAATCAGCATTCCCGTGTCTCCTTAATAGTCCATTTTGTTATTTGTCCGCTCCCTGCGAATCACGACATCTCCCTTGTTGTGATGCCCCGGGGCGGCTACTCCGGTTATTTCCCTACCAAAGCCGTTATGGTGTTTGCATTATGCGCTACTGATGTTCTCCTCTATTTTTCCTGGTCCAATTCAAATGCTTCATGCAGCACGCGTACTCCCAGTTCCAGATATTTTTCCTCCACCACGACAGAAATCTTGATCTCCGAGGTGGAAATCATCCGGATATTGATCTTCTCCTGCGCCAACGCTGTAAACATTCTACTCGCAATTCCTGCATGGGACCTCATCCCCACACCCACCAGGGACAACTTTACGATGTGCGGATCGCCGCCGACCTCGCCACCGCCAAGATCAATCACTGTACTTTCAAGCACTTTCATACATCTTTCATAGTCATTTCTGTGCACAGTGAAGGTGAAATCCGTGGTCTCGTCCGAACCCACGTTCTGTACAATCATGTCCACTTCGATGTTTTCATCGGCGATCGGACCCAGGATGTGTGCAGCCACGCCCGGCCGGTCAGGCACCCCCTTGACCGTCAACTGGGCCTCGTCTCGATTGAAGGCTATTCCTGATACAAGCGGGTCTTCCATGCTGTCGTCCTCCAGGGTTATAAGGGTACCGGGTCCCTCTGAAAAAGTGGAAAGCACACGCAGTGGGACATCATACTTGCCGGCAAATTCCACTGCACGGATTTGCAGCACCTTGGAGCCGAGGCTGGCCATCTCCAGCATCTCTTCAAACGTAATGCAGTCCAGCCGCCTCGCATTGGGCTCAACCCTCGGGTCGGTCGTGTAGACCCCGTCCACATCGGTGTAGATCTGGCATTCATCGGCCTTGATCGCTGCGGCCACCGCCACGGCGGTCGTATCCGAGCCGCCCCGTCCCAGCGTGGTGATATTGCCTTCGTCATCTACGCCCTGGAAGCCTGCCACCACCACCACTTTTCCTGCATCCAGTGCGCGATGCAGGCGCGAGGCATCGATATTCTGGATACGAGCCTTGTTGAACATGTTGTCGGTGCGGATGTTGAGCTGTGCCCCCGTGGATGAGATCGCGGCACAGTTACGCCTCTGCAGGGCCATGGCCAGCAGTGCGATGGTCACCTGCTCACCGGTGGACAGCAGCACGTCGAGTTCACGCCCGTGGGCCACCTGTCCCTGCACCTCGTTGGCCAGTCCCATCAGGCGATTGGTTTCACCACTCATGGCAGAAACAACCACGACTACCTTGTGTCCCTGGTTTTTGCTCGCGATCACCTTTTCAGCCACGGCCTCAATGCGTTCGATCGAGCCGACCGAGGTGCCGCCATACTTTTGTACTATCAAGGCCATAGGTTCAATCCCTGTTCACTCGTGGAGGTGTTTTGATGAATCTTAGCACGCCCGGTTGTGCGCGCTACGATGCGTGTTATTGCTGCAGGGAGTTCCGCACCCAGTCCGGCACGGACTCAAGTGCCGCTGCAAGCCTGTCCGGTTGGTTGCCGCCTGCCTGGGCCATGTCATCACGCCCGCCGCCCTTGCCGCCAACCTGCTTAGCGACGGCATTGACAAGCTCACCCGCGGTGATTCGATGTACCTGGTCGCGGGTAACCCCGGCAACGAGGCTGACTCTCGAATCCCGGGCCGTGCCCAGCACGATGGCGGCACTTCCGAGCTTGTCCTTCAACTGATCCACCGTCTCGCGCAGGGATTTGGGATCAGCCCCTTCCACCACGCAGGCCAGCACCTGGATGCCCTCTACCTCTACGGCCTGATCAGCTAGACCACTCCCGGTCTGCGACATCACCCGTGACTTGAGCCGGTCCAGCTCTTTTTGCAGTGTCCTGTTGCGCTCCAGCAACTGGCCGACCTTGGCCTTGGCTTCCGATCTCGAACTCTTCATCAGTCCGGCAATGTCGGATAGCTGCTCCTGGTTCTCGCGAATCCACTCCAGCGCACCATCACCCGTGAGCGCTTCAATACGCCGCACCCCGGATGCGATCCCGGACTCCGAGATGATCTTGAATACACCAATATCCCCTGCCCGGCTCACGTGCGTACCGCCGCACAACTCCATGGAGAAATCACCGATGGTCAGGACACGCACCTCATCTGCATACTTTTCCCCGAACAGGGCTAGAGCGCCCGCATGCAAGGCCTGGTCCTTCGGCATGATTTTCGCAGTTGCCTCGGCATTCAACCGGATCTGGTGGTTGACCAGGTCCTCGATTCGCCGCAACTCGATTTCATCGAGTGGAGCGTCGTGCGAGAAATCGAAGCGCAGGCGATCCGGTGCCACCAGGGAGCCCTTTTGCTCGACATGGTCGCCCAGCACTTCACGCAAGGCGGCATGCATCAGGTGCGTGGCCGAGTGATTCAGCACGGTTGCCTGCCTGCGTTCTGTTGCAACCTTCGCACGCACGGTGTTACCCAGCGCAAGACGACCGGATGCGAGCGCGCCGTAATGAACATGGGCATCGCCTTGCTGCTGGGTATCGGCGACTTCAAACACCGCCTGTTCGCATTCCAGCGTGCCCTGGTCACCCACCTGTCCCCCGGATTCTGCATAAAACGGGGTCTTCTCCAGGATGATGCCCCCCGACTGGCCCTGCGAGATTTCCTGGACAGACTCGTTGTCCACGAAGATCTCCTGCACGGTGGCCTGAGCATGCATGCTCTCATAGCCGGTGAACTCGGTGGAGGTCGACACCGCCAGCGCAGCATCGTATTCGACATCAAAGCGGCTTGCGAGCCTGCCCCGTTCGCGCTGGGCCTGCATGTGTTTCTCAAACCCCGCGGTATCAATTTTCAGGTGTTTTTCGCGGGCAAAGTCGGCAGTCAGGTCACTGGGAAACCCGTAGGTATCGTACAGCTTGAACACCGTTTCACCGGGGAGAGTATCCCCTGTGAGCTTTGTGATCTCCTCATGAAGGATTCGCATGCCTTGGGCCAGCGTGTCACCGAAACGCCGCTCCTCTCGATGAAGCACGTCCTGCACACGCTCCTGTGCCCCGGCAAGTTCCGGGCAGGCTTTGCCCAGGCTGTCCACGAGCGGCTGCACCAGCTTGTAGAAGAACGGCTCTTCGATGCCGAGCTTGTGGCCGTGGCGTGCGGCGCGGCGGATGATGCGCCGCAAAACATAGCCCCGCCCCTCGTTCGAGGGCAGCACACCATCGACAATCATGAAGGCGCAGGCGCGGATGTGGTCTGCCACCACGCGAAGCGAGGGTTGGCCGGTATCGGCCACCTGGGCAATGTCCGCTGCATGGGTAATGATGCCGGTGAACAGGTCGGTGTCGTAGTTACTCGTGACGCCCTGCAGGATGGTACTCAGGCGTTCAAGACCCATGCCGGTATCCACGGAAGGCTTGGGCAAATCGGTGAGCTTCCCTTTGGCATCGCGCTCATACTGCATGAACACCAGGTTCCATACCTCCACGTACCGATCCCCGTCCTGATCCGCAGTCCCGGGTGGCCCCCCGGCTATGCTTTCACCGAAATCATAGAAGATCTCCGTGCATGGCCCGCAGGGGCCCGTATCTCCCATGGCCCAGAAGTTGTCGGTCGCGCCGATCCGTGCGAACCGCTCTGCACTGACACCGATGTCGTTCAGCCAGATGTCGGCCGCCTGCTCATCCTCCTCATAGACCGTGACCCAAAGGCGTTCCTCGGGGAGTTCGACCACCCGCGTCAGGAAATCCCAGGCGTAATGGATCGCCTCGCGCTTGAAATAATCCCCGAAACTGAAGTTACCCAGCATCTCGAAAAACGTGTGATGCCTTGCGGTATAGCCAACATTTTCAAGATCGTTGTGCTTGCCCCCGGCCCTTAGACAGCGCTGGCTGGTCGTGGCCCGGGTGTAGCCCGGGGACTCCTTGCCGAGAAAGACATCCTTGAACTGCACCATGCCGGCATTGGTGAACAGCAGGGAGGGGTCGTTTGCAGGCACCAGCGGACCGGACGGCACCACGGTATGGCCGTGCTGCTCAAAGAATTGTAAAAACGCGTTGCGAATTTCCGCGCTGTGTTCCATGTCCACCCTGCCTCGTGGAGTCGTTCCTATGCTCCAGCGCCGGACGCTGTTTCAGCCCGCTCAAATCGTACAAAGGTCTGGCGGATTATATCACCGGTGAATCCGCGGTTTTGCAGGTAGCGCATGCGCCGGGCCCGCTCTTTCGTGCTTCCCACCCGGGGGTCCTTGAACTTTTTCCCGTATTCCTGGCAGGCCAGCTGCAGCCACTGTGGATCATTGAAGTCGACGTGTGCATTCACCAGGGATTCCGTGACACCGCGCGCCTGCAATTCCTGACGGATTCGCAGCGGCCCGAAGCCGCGTCGCGTGCGCGAATAGACATAGCTTTCGGCAAAGCGCGCATCGCTTTGCAGACCTTCTCGCTGCAGGTCGTCCAGCAGGGGTTTGATTTCGGCGGCCGGGAATTCCCTCGCTTCGAGTTTCCCTGCCAGCTCGAGACGCGTGTGTTCCCGTCTTGACAGCAGCCCAAGTGCCGTATCGCGTATGGAACGCTCAGGCTTCAGTGGCTTCCGCCTCTTCTGCTTCTTCGGACTCCGGATGTACTTTGCCCGCATGCGGCATCAGTTTTTCACGCAGGCTAGCTTCGATCTCGCTCGCCACCTCGGGGTGCTCTTTCAGCCAGGCACGTGAATTTTCCTTGCCCTGGCCGATGCGCTCTCCATTGTAGCTGTACCAGGCCCCGGCCTTGTCGACGATGCCGTTTTGAACGCCCATGTCGATGATCTCGCCCATGCGCGAGATGCCCTCACCGTAGAGGATCTCGAATTCCGCCTTCTTGAACGGGGGTGCGAGCTTGTTCTTGACGACCTTGACCCGGGTGTCATTGCCGAGAACCTCATCGCCCTGCTTGATCGCGCCGATGCGGCGGATGTCGAGGCGTACCGAGGCATAAAACTTCAGCGCGTTGCCGCCGGTGGTGGTCTCGGGATTGCCGAACATGACGCCAAGCTTCATACGGATCTGGTTGATGAAAATGACCATGGTGTTGGAACGCTTGATATTGCCGGTCAGCTTGCGCAAGGCCTGTGACATGAGCCGGGCTTGCAGGCCCATGTGCGAGTCGCCCATATCGCCCTCGATCTCGGCGCGCGGGGTCAGCGCGGCCACCGAATCGACCACGACGATGCTGACCGCCCCGGAGCGCACCAGCATGTCCGTGATCTCCAGGGCCTGCTCACCGGTATCGGGCTGAGAGATCAACAAGTCATCCACGTTGACGCCTATTTTTTCCGCATACACAGGGTCCAGGGCATGCTCGGCATCGACGAATGCGGCAATCCCTCCCTGTTTCTGGCATTCAGCAACCACCTGCAGCGTCAGGGTCGTCTTGCCCGACGACTCCGGTCCATAGATTTCCGTGACCCTGCCCTTGGGCAGGCCACCGATTCCGAGGGCAACATCCAGGGCCAGCGAGCCGGTCGAGATCACATCGATATCGCGCGTGGCAGAGGAGTCTCCAAGGCGCATGACCGTGCCCTTGCCGAATTGCCTCTCGATCTGACCCAGCGCTGCATCAAGTGCCTTTTTGCGATTTTCGTCCACTACTCACCTCTGACTTCAAATAAAACCTGTTGATCAAGTTGCCTGGAACTGCCGTACGAAATAAGGGGTATTTTCCACCCTGTCCAGTATGTATCGTTAGCGTTGCCACCTTATCATACCGGGATGCCTCTGCACGCGAAACTTCGTGCACATGCACCGGTCCGGTTTGCATCATCCGTCGGGGCAGTGCTCCATCAAAAGGACAAGTGCCAAGTGCGCACTTTGCTCTCGAACAGTATCGCGATCTCCTTCGAACACGCGATGTGCCGTGACGACCGGCCGGTCACGCCGGGCGATGCCGATGTACACCGTGCCGACCGGTTTTGATGCACTGCCGCCGTCTGGTCCTGCAATCCCGGTCACAGAGACGGCCAGGTCCACGCCACTGACACCCAGGGCACCGCTTGCCATCTGTTCTGCCACCTGCGGGCTCACGGCACCATGAATTTCCAAGGCCTGCGGTGCGACCTGAAGCAGGTTGACCTTGGCAGCGTTGCTGTAGGTGACAAAGCCGCATTCGAACCAGTTGGAGCTGCCAGGCAGCGTGGTCATCCACTCGGCCAGCAACCCCCCGGTGCAGGATTCCGCGGTGGCCAATCTGAGTCCACGGTCTGTCATCTGCCCTGCAAACGCTTGCAGCAAGGTTCGAATTTCGGGTGAGGGAATTTGGGTCATGGGACCATTTTATGGTGTCTAATTTTTTAATCTTGGTTAGACTTTTGTCATGATCGCACGCTCCCCCGTGAAACACACCCCCATGATGCAGCAGTACCTGCGCATCAAGGCCGAGCACCCGGACATGCTGCTGTTCTACCGCATGGGTGATTTCTTCGAGCTGTTCTTCGAGGACGCCGTCCATGCTGCGAAGCTGCTGGATTTGACCCTGACTTCACGAAACAAGAATGCCGCCGACGAGGTCCCCATGGCTGGTGTGCCCGTGCACGCCGTCGAAAACTACCTGATCAAACTGCTGCGCCGGGGCGAGTCGGTGGTGATCTGCGACCAGGTTGGCGACCCGGCCGACAGCAAGGGGCTGGTAGAGCGCAAGGTGACCCGAATCATCACGCCCGGCACGGTGACCGAGAGCCAGTTGCTCGAGCACAACCGGGAAAACTACCTGCTGGCCGTGTGCCCAGTCGAGGGCGCCGCAGGACTGGCCTACCTCGACCTCAGCACCGGCAAATTCATCGTGCAGACCTGTTCCAGCACAGCGCAGCTGGCCGGCGAGATCGAGCGCATCCAGCCCGCCGAGGTGTTGTTCCCTGAAGATGCCGAACTCGTGATGAAAAACGGAATTGCATGCAGGCGCCTGCCGGTCTGGCACTTTGAGACCGAGAGCGCGGTCACGGCCCTGTGCAAGCAGTTCGGAGTGCATGACCTTGGCGGTTATGGATGCAAGGAACAGCCCCTTGCGATCGCTGCTGCCGGGGCCCTGCTCCAGTACGTCAAGGATACGCAGAAATCCACCCTACCCCACATCGACGGGCTGCAGCTGTACAAGGATGACGAGTACCTGCAGATCGACAGCGTATCGAGGGCCAACCTGGAGATCGAGCAGTCCACGCGCGGACAAAAGACGCACAGTCTCATCGGTGTACTGGACCGCAGCGTATCAACCATGGGCGCACGCCATTTGCGTGGCTGGCTATGCCAGCCGACCCGCAACCGGAACGTTTTGCAAAAGCGCCTCGCGGCCATCGGGCAGCTGATCGAATTCAACGAAATCGAGTCTTTGCAGGACAGGCTGCGCGGAGTGAATGACATTGAGCGCATCCGAAGCCGCATCGCCCTGCGCACCGCGCAACCCCGGGATCTCGATGCCTTGCGGTCTACCCTGGCAGCAGCTCCCGGGATTCGAAAAGCCATCGCGCATTACAGTGAGGCGTTGCTGCAGGAATGCTCGCATATGCTCGATGGACTGGAGCCACTGACCTCCATACTGGAGCGTAACCTGGCCGATGACCCGCCTGCGCTGATTCGAGATGGCGGTGTCATCCGTCCGGGCCGCGACGAGGAACTGGACCAGTTGCGCAGCATGCACACGGATGCCAACCGGTTCCTGCTGGACCTTGAGCTGCGCGAGAAACTCGCCACCCAGATCGCATCGCTGAAGGTTGCCTACAACCGTGTGCATGGCTACTACATCGAAGTCTCGCGTACCCATGCAGACCAGGTCCCCGAACATTACACCCGCAGGCAGACCCTGAAGAACACCGAGAGGTATATCACGAGCGAGCTGAAAAGATTCGAAGATGAAGTGCTGAGTTCCAAGGAGCGTGCCCTGAAACGGGAGAAATTCCTCTACGAGCAGCTCCTGGATGAGCTGATCGAGGAACTGGACACCTTGCGAACCTGCGCACTGGGGCTTTCGCAGCTGGATGCCCTGCTCACGCTCGCAGAACGCGCCCAGGCCCTGAACTACGTGCGGCCGCAATTTATCGACGAAAACCGTATCGACATCAAACAGGGAAGGCATCCGGTCATCGAGCAGGTCCAGGAAGGCCCTTTCACGGCCAATGATGCCTGTATGGATGACTCGCGCAAGATGCTTATCATCACCGGTCCGAACATGGGCGGCAAATCCACCTACATGCGCCAGATCGCGCTGATCAGCTGGCTCGCCCATACCGGCAGCTACGTGCCTGCCGAGTCAGCCACCCTGGGTCCGCTGGAGGCCATCTACACACGCATCGGTGCCTCGGACGATCTCAGTGCCGGCTACTCCACCTTCATGGTCGAGATGACAGAAGCGGCCAACATCCTCAACAATGCCACCGCGTCCAGCCTGGTGCTCATGGATGAGATCGGACGCGGTACGAGCACCTATGACGGACTTTCCCTGGCCTGGTCCTGTGCCGAACACCTCAGCACAGTCAACTGCTCCTACAGCCTGTTCGCAACCCATTATTTCGAGCTCACGCAGTTGCCGGAGCATTTCGAGAACATCTGCAACGTGCACATCGATGCGGTGGAGCATGGCGACCAGATCATCTTCCTGCATGCCGTCAAGGAAGGTCCTGCCAACCAGAGTTACGGCCTGCAGGTGGCCCAGCTCGCGGGCATCCCCAAATCGGTGATAGCCGGTGCCAGGCTCAAGCTGAGACAACTTGAGCACGCCACGGAAAAATCCACGAAGCCCGTATCTGCAGCACAACTGGGGCTCAGACTCGAAGAGCGCCTGAACCACCCGATGATCGAATTCCTGGAAAATGTGGACCCGGATGAGTTGAGTCCCAACGATGCCCTGCAGGTGCTTTACAGGCTCAAGCACCTGGGGCGTGAACAGTCATGAATGCGCAGCCTTGCCGCAGCCTGCTTCCCCGCTGGGCATATTCTTGAACCTGTCCATATTTGCTACCATGGGTGCTTGGTACAGCATTCGCCCGTTCCAGATCCCATGACATTCGTAGTCACTGAATCCTGCATCAAGTGTAAGTACACGGACTGCGTGGAAGTGTGTCCGGTCGACTGCTTTCATGAGGGGCCGAACATGCTGGTCATCGATCCCGAAGACTGCATCGACTGCGCCATGTGCGAAACGGAGTGCCCGGTCAATGCCATCTACAGCGAAGAGGACCTGCCGGAATCACAGCAGGAATTCCTGCTCCTCAACGAACGGCTGTCCCTGAAGTGGCCGGTCCTGACCACCACCATCCCGGCCCCGGAAGATGCCGGTCAGTGGGAGACCGTGGAGGGTAAACGCCAGTATCTGGAAGAGTAGTCCGTGTCCAGCACCGGACATTGAAATTCAGGCCGGTTTTTCTGCAACGATGCAGGCGCGCAATGGCGCCGGGTACCCCTCGATCGTCTGCCCGGGATCATTCGGGTTCAGGGCATGCACCAGAGAATGCCCGGTCATCCAGTTCGTCGGGCGCTGTTCCTGGGTCGTTGTCCGGGATTGATCCAGCAACCGGACCTGGTCGAAGCCGGCTTCTACCAGCCAGGCTTTCAGAAGGGTGTAGCTTGGGATCACCCAGACGTTTCTCATACTGGCATAACGCTCCACCGGAACCAGCGCTTCGGCAGCCCGGTCCTCGATGATCAGTGTCTCAAGCAAAATCCGGCCTCCCGGCCTCAATACCTTGAACACATGGCCCAAATGCTCCCGGGGTTGCCGGCTGTGATACAGCACGCCCATGGAGAACGCCAGATCGAACCCTGTCAGTGCCTGCGGCAGTTCCTCGAGCCTTAGGGGCAGGACAAAGATGCGTTGCGGTTGCTGCAGGTACCGGTGCAGTACCGACCACTGGAACACGTGCACCCACATGGGCTCAAGGCCCAGCACCAGCCGGGCTCCAAGGCCCTGCATGCGCAGCGCGTAATACCCGTTCCCGCAACCGACATCCAGTACGCTGCAGTTTTGAAGACTGCCAAGGTGCGGTGCAATGCGCGCCCATTTCCAGTCACTGCGCCATTCCGCATCGATGTCGATGCCGAACACACTGAACGGTCCCTTGCGCCAGGGGCACAAGGCCTGCAGGCTTTGTTTCAGCAAGGCATGCTGCTCGTCCGTACAATCCGCCTCCCGGCCGACCACAGGTGCCGCGCGGTCGAGGTCAATGAACGACGGGGCAACCTCCGGCAATGAATCAACGTGATGTTGCCACTCATCGAAGTGGCGGTGCCTGGGATGTGCGTACCTGTGCTGTGCCAGTTGTAGCAGTTGCGTGTGTGCGCCTTTGAGCCCAGCGCGCTCCAGCGACGATACCAGCGATGAGAGTCGTGCCATTACTTGATCGCGATGTAGGTGATGAAATTGAGGTACTGCACCAGGACGTGGACCCGGGAGAAGCCGGCACGGTGCAGGCGCGCCATGTGCTGTTCATGGGTGTCGCGGATCAGGACGTTCTCAAGTGCTTCCCTTTTTCGGGTGATTTCAAGGGCACTGTAGTGCTGCCCCTGCTTGAAACTCTCATGCAGGCTCTGCATCAGCTCATCCTCATCAGGATCCGGATACTTTATTTTTTCAGATAACAGCAAGGCCGCATCTTGCCACAACCCCGAGTAAATCTTCTGGATGAGAGAATCTCGCCTTGCGGGATCAATGAACTGCAGGGTGTAGTTCAGAATGGCGAGGGAGGCGTTCTGGATATCAACCTCGGTGATATCCGCGCACACCGGTTTGATCCGGGCATTCGAGTGCACTCCCTCGAGCCTTTGCTGCAGTCGATGGATCATGGCCTTCGAGTTGTCGACGGCAATGACGTCCACGCAGGCTTGAGGAACCGCCTGGCAGACAGCGAAGGATGCCGCCCCCAGTGAGCAGCCAAGGTCATAGACCGAACTGCCCTCGGTAACGAATTTCCTGGCCACGATCTGCACCAGCCGATGAACCGCCTCGTAGCCGGGAACGGAACGTGTGATCATGTCCTCGAAGACCTCGGCGACAGCTTCGTCAAAGACGAAATCACCCGGATGGGTGGGTCTTTGCAAATAGATGCGGTCTTTTTTCGAAGCAGGCATGAATACAGGGTTCAGGGCCGAAGTACGGATTGCGTCGCTAATCGATCACGCTGGCATGCTCTCGTGTTGCCCGAAATTCAATGTCCGGCCATTTCTCCATGACGATCTGCAGGTTGACACGGGTCGGTGCCATGTACACGAGTTCACCGCCATGATCCACGGCCAAGTGGGCCGCATGCTTGTTTTTGAACTCAAGCAACTTTTTCGGATCATCGCACACCACCCAGCGTGCCGCCTGGACGCTGGCCTGGTCAAACCGGCAGTCGACATTGTATTCATACCTCAGCCGGTGCTGGACCACATCAAATTGCAAGGCACCAACGGCACCGAGTATCAGGTCGTTGCTCATCTGCGGTTGGAACAGCTGGGTCGCTCCTTCTTCACAAAGTTGAGTAAGTCCTTTCCTTAACGCCTTGATCTTTAATGGATCCTTCAGGAAGGTCCGCCTGAACAGCTCGGGGGCAAAACTCGGGATTCCGCTGAATGCCAGTTTCTCGCCCTGCGTGAAGGCATCGCCGATCCGGATCGTGCCATGGTTGTGCAGGCCAATGATATCCCCGGGATATGCACGCTCCACCTGTTCCCGGTTCGAGGCCACAAATGCCAGTGCACCGTTGACCTTGATATCCCGGTCCAGACGTACATGCTGCAGCCTCATGCCCTTGTAGAAGCTGCCCGAGCACACGCGCAGGAAGGCCAGCCGGTCGCGGTGATTGGGGTCCATGTTGGCCTGGATCTTGAACACGAAGCCTGAGAATTTCTCCTCGCCCGCGTGCAGTTGCCTGGGTTGTCTGCCGGGACAGCTGACGGTCCTCGACTGTGGTGCCGGTGCGTACCTGACGAATCGATCCAGCAACTCGGCGATGCCGAAATTGTTGATCGCGGAGCCGAAAAATACCGGAGTCAGCTCACCGTCCAGGTAGGCCTGATGGTCAAATTCATGGCTCGCCCCCTGCACGAGCTCGATTTCATCGCGCAGCGGCTGTGCCTGTTCTGCGATCAACTGGTCCAGTTGTGGGTTATGCAGGCCTTCAACGACCTTGCCCTGCATGATCCTGCCGCCGTGCTGTGCATCGTAAAGATGTACCGAGTCATCGAGCAGGTTGAAAACCCCCTTGAAATGCTTGCCCATGCCAATCGGCCAGGTCACCGGCGCGCATTTGATTTTCAGTACCTGCTCGACTTCGTCCAGCAACTCGATGGGTTCGCGCCCGTCACGATCCATCTTGTTGATGAACGTCATGATCGGAGTGTTGCGTAGCCGGCACACCTCCATCAGCTTGATCGTGCGCTCCTCCACGCCCTTGGCATTGTCGATCACCATCAGGACGGAATCGACTGCGGTCAGTGTGCGGTACGTGTCTTCGGAGAAATCGGCATGCCCCGGCGTGTCCAGCAGGTTCACCACATGGCCCTTGTAGGAAAACTGCATGACCGAACTGGTCACCGATATGCCGCGCTGCTTTTCCATTTCCATCCAGTCCGATACTGCATGGCGGGCCGCCTTGCGGCCCTTGACCGTTCCAGCCAGCTGGATGGCACCGCCGAACAGTAACAGCTTCTCAGTTATCGTCGTCTTGCCGGCATCCGGATGGGAGATGATGGCAAAGGTCCGTCGCTTGTCGACCTCGTTGAGAAAATTGTCATCCTTCATGATGTTTTTTCCGGGGAACAGGCAGGAGCTGCCTCGGAGCATCCCTGCTTGCGTAGTTGCTGGAAAACAGGTCGCAGTTTGCCGGTCTTTCAAAGCCTTTTGGCAAGAATCACGGCATCTTCCCGACCCAGCTGGGACGGATAGTAGTTTCTGCGCGTGCCGATTTCACGAAATCCTTCCGACAAATACAAGGCCAGCGCCTGAAAATTGGAGGTGCGCACTTCAAGGAATGCAGAATCAGCCTCATGCACACGCGCGATGATGAGCAATTCCTCAAGCAACTGCCGGCCATTGCCCTGACCCCGGTAGTCGGGGTCCACACACAGGTTCAGGATGTGGCATTCCTGCACCAGCACGGACATCACGCCGTAGCCGATGATGCCTTGCTTCATTTCAAGCACCCAAGCGGAGTGTCCGTGGCGCAGGCAGTCGAGGAAGATATTTCGTGTCCATGGAAACTGGTAGCTGCGCCGCTCGATATCGACGATGGCGGGCAAATCCTGTTCAGTCATCCGGCGAAAGCCGGCAACCGGATGTTCCAGCGCCGCACTCATGATGCACCCGGCACACCGAACGGAAGCGGCTTCGCCGGCCCCTCCATGGCTGCAGTCTTCTGAATCACTCGCATGACTCCCTGATCCGGACTGCAAGCTGAAGATCCTCCCAGGCCTTGCGCTTTTGCTGGGGGCTGCGCAACAGGTAGGCGGGATGGTAGGTGACTATTACGGGAATGCGGGTGTCCGCGTAGTAATGTTCGCGACCGCGAAGGCGCCCGATCGCCGTGTGCGTGTCCAGCAGTGTCTGGGCGGCGATCCTGCCCATGGCCAGGATGATTTTTGGCTGGATCAGCTCGATTTGCTGCCTCAGGTAGGACAGGCAGTGTCCGATTTCCTGCGGCTGCGGGTCCCGGTTGTCAGGTGGCCTGCACTTCAGGATATTGGCGATGAACACCTCTTCTCGGGCAAGATTGATGGCACGAAGCATTTTGGTCAGCAGCTGGCCTGCCCGCCCGACAAACGGCTCCCCGCGGCGATCCTCCTCGAAACCCGGTGCCTCACCCACCACAAGCCAGTCCGCATGGGGGTTGCCGGTCCCGAACACCGTTTGCGTACGACCGCGGTGCAGCGCACATAAGGTGCAGGCAGCAACCACGTTCCTGAGCTCATCCAAGCCGGCAGCGGAACTTGTGCCACCCGATGCATCCAGCTGTGTCGGTGGCGTTGCCTGCACAGACCGGAGTTCCTGATCAGACCCGGCTGGGATGTCTTCGGACTGGGAAGTCCTGGCGACCCAGGCCTGGATGCCCATTTTCTCCAGGTAATACAGCCGCCTCTGTTCCTCCATTACAGCATCACCTGCATTCAGACATCATGCCGGGGATGCGCGCGCTTCTCAGGGATGGCAAGCCGGTTCAGCGCATGCAGGTAGGCCTTGGCCGAAGCCATGATGATGTCGGTGTCCGCACCGTGCCCGTTGACGATCCTGCCGGACTTGTGCAGGCGCACCGTGACCTCTCCCTGGGCATCTGTACCCGTCGTGATGTTGTTCACTGAATACAGCTGCAACTGTGCCTGGCTGTCGACGATTTCCTCAATAGCACAGAATGTGGCATCGACGGGCCCACCACCGCTGGCACTGGCCACTTTCTCCTCGCCATCGACCTGCAGGATGACCTGCGCGCTCGGCGTTTCACCGGTTTCGGAGTGCGCCGTCAGCGACACCAGTTTCCAGTACTCATCTTGGTCGTAACTTGTATCGGATACCAGGGCATGCAGGTCCTCATCGTATATTTCATGCTTGCGATCCGCCAGGCCCTTGAAATTTGCAAAGGCATTGTTGAGTTCCTCCTCCGTATCGAACGTAATGCCAAGCTCATCCAGGCGTGTGCGAAATGCATTGCGGCCCGAGTGCTTGCCGAGCACGATCTTGTTTGAGGCCCAGCCGACATCTTCCGCACGCATGATTTCATAGGTCTCCCGTGCCTTGAGCACACCATCCTGGTGGATGCCCGCCTCATGCGCGAAGGCATTGGCACCGACGATGGCCTTGTTGGGCTGCACGGGAAAGCCCGTGATCGTTGAGACCATCCGCGAGGTCGGCACAATTTGTGTCGTATCCAGACCTGTGATGCATGGAAACACATCCTGGCGTGTGTGCACGGTCATGACAATCTCTTCCAGGGAGGCATTGCCTGCACGCTCGCCCAGGCCGTTGATCGTACACTCCACTTGGCGTGCACCTCTCAGCACAGCCGACAGGGAGTTTGCCGAAGCAAGCCCCAGGTCATTGTGGCAGTGCACGGAAAACGTGACCTTGTCCGAAGCGGGAATATTCTCGATCAGGCGGCCGACCAGGTCGCCGAACTGGTGCGGGATGTTGTAGCCCACCGTGTCAGGAATATTGATCGTCCGGGCACCGGCTTCGATCGCCTTTTCGATGACCCGGCACAGGAACTCGAATTCCGAGCGCCCGGCATCCTCCGGTGAAAACTCGACGTCATCGGTGTACTTCCTCGCGAGCCGGACCGCAGAGACGGCCTGCTCGATGACCTGGTCCTCGGTCATGCGCAGCTTGCGCTGCATGTGAATCGGCGAGGTCGCGATGAATGTGTGAATCCTGGCAGATGCCGCAGGTTTCAGGGCTTCGCTGGCACGCTCGATGTCACCCTTGAGCGCACGCGCCAGGCCACATATGGTGCTGTCCTTGACCACCTTGGCCACGGCCTGCACAGCTTCAAAGTCGCCCACACTCGCGGTCGGAAAACCGACCTCGATAATATCCACACGCATGCGCTCCAGTGACTTGGCGATGCGTACTTTCTCATCGCGCGTCATCGAGGCACCGGGGCTTTGTTCCCCGTCGCGCAGTGTCGTATCAAAAATTTTCAGTTTGTCCCTGTCCACCATGTGTCTCCTGCTACAGCAAAAGTTTCACGAGTTCGAAGCTCGTATGGGAATTCCTAGGTAAATGAGTTGATGATGCGTTTAGCCTCGCCAGGTACAGGTGGTGCCGCTACTGCGGCAGCAGGAGAAGTGAAAGGCAGTACACAGCAGCAGGTCCTGAGACTGGATCTGCAGTCGTTGCGGTGTTTTTGAATGCCTCTGTCATGTCCGTAATATACCCAATTGCGCGGATTTTCCCAGAAAGTACAGTAACCCGTCAACTATAGCCCTGCATCCAGACTGCTGACTGGCTGCAGACGTCATGGGCGGTTTTCGATATTCACCGTAGTGCGTGCACCGCGTTTTCGTTTCAGGCGGACAATATAGATGACCGGCCCGGACAGTGCGTACAGGGCGAACACGATGAATACCAGTTTTGGCGGGTCGATCGATACCAGGATAAAGCCAAGGACCACCGCGAGCATGACGATGTAGGGGATCCGGTCCACGAGGTTGATGTCCTTGAAGCTGTGATAGGTAAAGTTGCTGACCATGAGTGCGCCTAAAACGATGGTCATCACCAGGGCCGCGATGGCCACGTCTTCAGGGGAAAGCTGCATGTCATGGCAGGCCCAGATGAATCCCACCAACGCGCCTGCCGCCGCGGGGCTCGGCAATCCCTGGAAATAGCGTTTGCTGACTACCGTGACGCGAGCGTTGAACCGGGCCAGGCGCAATGCTGCCGCAGCGGTGTAGAAAAATGCCGCGAGCCATCCCAGCTTTGACCAGATCCAGGGGAAATCCCCGAAGTGAACCAGTGCCCACTCGTATACGACCAGTGCAGGTGCCACACCAAAGGACACCATGTCGGACAGGCTGTCGTATTGTGCGCCAAACTTGCTGGTGGTATGGGTCAGGCGCGCGATTCTTCCATCCAGAAAATCCAGGAACAGGGCAACAACGATGGCAATCGCCGCCTGGTCAAACAGGTCCGTCGTGGCAGCAACGATCGCATAGAACCCGGCGAACAGCGCGCCGGTGGTAAACAGGTTCGGCAACAGGTAGATGCCCTTGCGTAATTTCTTTTCTGGTCTGTTCATGGGTGTGCGGATGGTGTTCCTGCCTCATGTACGAATTCTGCCAGTTTATCACTGCCGGCGCGAACCGACTGATCCACCCGAACGCGGACACTGCTCGTCTGGGGCAGGTAGATCACTACTTCACAGGCAAAGGCCATGAACCCGCAGCGCTGTCCCTGTCCCAATTTCTCGCCTGCACTGATATGACAACTGGCATGGCGCAGCACGGAACTCAGGTCAGCTACCATCACAACATCATCCTGCTCGTCCGTTTGCATCCACATTGCAAGCTCGGATTCGGCATGTCTTGCCGCCGAGCGCACCCAGAGATTCTGCACCTTGCCCTCGATCGGGCTGTGTACATTGAACTCGCCAAGCGAGGACTGCCGCAGGCTGATCGATTGGGCCATGCGCTTCAGGTACGGATCGTGCACCGCATCCCTGATGTCGGTGATGCGCCCGTCCACCGGACTGACCACGGCCAGGGGAATTGCAGGAACGGTGCGCTTGAAATCTCGAAACAGGAGCAGCAGGACCGCAAACACCAGCCAGGCGGGCCAAACCGCCGAAAATCCGAACAGGTACTGGGCGATCGCGACGGCCATCCCCAGCACCAGCAGCACGAGCTGCGCTTCTCTAGCAATGGGGATCATCTTCGTCAGTCATAACATGGACATGTTATGCAAACTGCAGGTCTAGTTTTTGGTTTGATCTACAATCTTGTTGGACTTGATCCAGGGCATCATGTCGCGCAACTCGGCGCCCACTTTCTCGATGGGGTGCTGGCGTCCCTGCTCGCGCAGGCTTTCCAGGTTGGCTGCACCGGACTCGATCTCCCGGATAAATTCCTGTGCAAACTCGCCGGACTGCACCTGTGCCAGGATCCTCTTCATTTCCGACCGGGTGTCTTCATCGATCACCCTAGGCCCGCGTGTCAGGTCGCCGTATTCGGCCGTGTTGGATATCGAATAGCGCATGTTGGCAATGCCGCCTTCATACATCAGGTCGACAATGAGCTTCAGTTCGTGCAGGCACTCGAAGTACGCCATCTCGGGTGCGTACCCGGCATCCACCAGCACTTCGAATCCCGTCTGCACGAGTGCCGTCGCACCCCCGCACAGGACCGCCTGCTCGCCAAACAGATCGGTTTCCGTCTCTTCCTTGAAGGTGGTTTCTATGATCCCGGCACGCCCGCCGCCATTGGCAGAGGCATAGGACAGGGCCGTGCTCTTGGCATTGCCCGAGGCATCCTGAAAAACGGCGATCAAGGTGGGCACTCCCCCGTTCTGTACATAGGTGGAGCGCACCAGGTGACCCGGACCCTTGGGCGCGATCATGATCACATCCAGGTCTTCCCGGGGTGTGATCCTTTCGAAGTGGATGTTGAACCCGTGCGCAAAGGCCAGCGTGGCACCCTTTTGTATGTTGGGCTCGATGCTTTCCTCATACAGCCGGCTCTGGTGTTCATCGGGGGCCAGCACCATGACGACATCGGCCTGCGCCACTGCAGCCTCAATGGACACGGCATTGATTCCGGCCTGCTTGGCCTTGGCAAAGGACGAGGACCCGTCACGCAGTCCCACCGACACGCCCACTCCCGAATCCTGCAGATTGTTTGCGTGCGCATGTCCCTGGGAGCCATAGCCGACAATGGCAACCCGTTTACCTCGTATTACTGAAAGATCAGCATCTTTGTCATAATAAATATTCATGCCCATTCTCCATTTTATTAGCGGCCGGCTTCATGCAGACTCTTTTTTCAAAGCCACGCTGCCTCTGGCTGCGGCGATTCCCAAAACACCCGAGCGCACAAGCTCGTGGATGGCTTCATCCGGGACCGACTGGATGGCGCGGTCAAGTTTCTCCCCGGTCCCCGAGATTTCCACCACTACCATGTCGCCGGAACGGTCCACAACCTTGCCTCCATAGTTGCTGGCCAAGTCATCAAGGGTGGACGGGCTGATTTCCGTGCTGTGCAATTTCAGCAGTACCATTTCCCTTTCGATGTGTTCATCGGCAGTCAGATCAATGACCTGGACAACGTCTACCAGCTTGTTGAGCTGTTTCTCGATCTGTTCGATGACGTCGTCGCTGCCGCCCGTGACCACCGTAATACGTGAAACGGTTGCATCATTGGTCGGTGCAACCGTCAGTGATTCGATATTGTATCCGCGAGCCGAGAACAACCCCGAGACTCTGGACAGGGCCCCTGCCTCGTTTTCCAGCAATATCGAGATTATATGACGCATCGCCGATGTATTAAGTATGCATGCCTTCGCGCAGGCATGCATACCGTCAGCAAATGTCTATCTGCCGGGCAGCACCCGCACCTGCCGGCACGAAATGTGGTTTTGGAAGATTATCCGGCGAAGCACTAGCCGCCGCAACCAGTGTAGCTGTTATTATTTTTTCTGGATGCGGAAATAAAACTTTTCCCCATCTTCATTCGAATCCAAAAGCGCATTGCCCGTCTGCTTGGAAAACGCCTCGAAATCCTTCACCGAGCCTGGGTCAGTAGCAATGATCTGCAGCACTTTACCCGAATCCATACCAGACAATGCTTTCTTTGCGCGCAAAATCGGAAGTGGACAGTTCAGCCCACAGGCATCTAATTCTTGGTCAAATTCGGCCATTACGACAACTCCTTAGAAATTCATCACATAAAAGCTTGCAACGGACGGCCAACACGAGCCTCGACCGCAATATATATTATAATATCATAATACTTTAATAATAGGGATTGTAGTAAAGTTTCCCCATCTTCGGGTTTTGAGCTGTCCCAATACTGTTACAGTACCGTCATTACCCATGCTGCACCATTCCAACCGCAAGAGCGTGCCTGACACGCGGTTCCCCTGCCTGACACACCTGGTGCTTTGTCTGCTGCTCATGGCCTTTGCCCCACTCTCAGTAGCAGACAGCGACCTGCCCAACATCGGCGACTCGGCCAGCACGGAACTGAGCCAGGCCAAGGAAATCGAGCTCGGACGCGTCTTGCTGACAGAGATCCGAAGAGGCCTGCCGGTCTCCAACGACCCTGAGCTGGTCCAGTATATCCAGGCGCTGGGCACACGGATCGTCTCAGGGGGCCTGGAGTCGAACTTTCCCTTTACATTCCTGCTGGTGGAAAATCCCAGCATCAACGCATTTGCAATGCCCGGCGGCATCATCGCCATCAACAGCGGCCTGTTCACCCTGACCGCACGGGAAAGCGAACTGGCCAGCGTGATTGCGCACGAGATTGCACATGTCACACAACGCCACATCGCGCGCAACTTGGAAAATGCAAAATCGTTCAATGTGGTATCGGCATTGACCTTTCTGGGGGCCATTCTCGCCAGCATCTACAACGTTGACTTGGGACAGGCCGCACTCATGACTTCCCAGGCAGGACTTCAACAGGCCACACTCGCCTATTCCCGCGCCTTTGAACAGGAGGCCGACAGAATCGGCATGCATCTCATGGTCAGCGCGGGCATCGATCCATACGGGATGCCACAGTTTTTCAAGCGAATGCACAAGTACACGCAACTGAATCATGGCAAGCTTCCCGAATTCCTCAGGACCCACCCGCTTACCCTGCAGCGCATCAGCGAATCAGAGGCGCGGGCCAGGCAATATCGCGGTGCCTATGCCTTCAACAGCATCGATTACGATTATGCCCGGGCACGGGCCCTGGCACTCAGCGAGCCACCCACCGAACTGATCGAACACTACCGGGTAATAGGCAGGACCCCCGGCGGGCTGAGTGATGTGGAACACTACACCTATGCCCTGGCGCTGAGCCGTGCGGGCAGGCACGAGCAGGGGTTGCGACGTTTGGAGGAAATCACCGTAAACACAGAAAACCGGCTCACTGTGAGACTGGCCGATGCCCAGATTCGTCTGGCCATGGGACAAACCGCCACGGCTACACTCGAATCCCTGGACAGGATCTATCCTGGAAGTCTGCCGGTCACCTATTACCTGGCAATGAGCCTAATCAAGGAAGACCGGGCGCAGCGGGCCCTGGAAAAGCTTGACCAGCTAAGTCGCGCCCAAGTGCAACACCCGCTGATCGACAAAGTGAAGGCCAAGGCCGCTAGCAAGTCCCAGATGCCCTGGCGCAGCCACGAATCCCTGGGAAATTTTTATGCGGCGCATGGCCAGTACGACATCGCCATGGAACAAGTGGAGTTGGCACTGCAATCCCCCGGCATCGACCCAAGCTCCAAGGCCCGCATTGAAGCCCGCAAAATCCAGTTGCGCGAACTGGAACAACAGCGCGAACAGTTCAGGTGATCATGTGAATCAGGCGCCGGCCCCTCACAGCAACTCATCGACGTCCACCACGTTCGCATAGGCAAAGCCCAGAGCCGACATGGCCGTACGGTGGACATCGTCAGCCGACACGGTCTTGCCCTGGAATTCCACATCCCGCGTCGCACAGGCATCCTGCACAACGGTGCACTTGAATCCGTTGTCCGCTGCAGCACGAGTCGTAGCCTCAACACACATGTGACTCATCGCGCCACAAATCACCAGGCTTTTGATCTCCTTTTGCTGGAGCTGCTCCAGCAGGTCCGTGCCGCGGAAACTGTTCGGGTAGCGCTTGTGTATGACGGTTTCACCGGGCAACGGCTCCACGCTTTCGTGAATTTCCACACCCTTGGTATCGGGCAGGAAAAATCCTGGCCCGCTGTTTTTAAAAATATGCTGGATATGGAATGTTGGCAGGCCCTGGTAGCGAAACCTGTCCAGAAGTTTCCTGGCATTCTCGCAGGCAGCTTCCATGTCGACCAACTCCATGTTCCCGCCCGGGAAGTAGTCATTCTGTATGTCGACCAGTAACAGGGCCGGTTTCATGTCGGTCTCCTTGAAACACTGACACAGGCAGTACACATGGCCTTGTAATCCAGGGACAGCAGCCTAGCCCCCGTGCCGGTTTTCGATCAGGTCCTCGACCACGGAAGGATCGGCCAGGGTCGTTGTATCCCCCAGCTGGTCAACCTCGTTCTCTGCAATCTTTCGAAGGATGCGCCGCATGATTTTCCCAGAACGGGTTTTGGGCAGTCCCGGGGCCCACTGGATGACATCCGGTTTTGCAAACGCCCCGATTTCCTTGCGGACCAGTTGTACCAGCTCGTCTTTCAGCACATCGCTGGTCGAGGTGCCCAGCATGGGGGTCACATAGGCATAGATTCCTTGTCCCTTGATGTCGTGGGGATATCCCACCACAGCCGCTTCCGCAACGGATGGGTGCAGCACCAGGGCACTTTCCACTTCAGCGGTCCCCAGCCGGTGGCCGGACACGTTCAGAACGTCATCAACACGACCCGTGATCCAGTAGTATCCGTCCGCGTCGCGCCTGCAGCCGTCTCCGCTGAAGTACTTGCCTGGATACTGCGAGAAATAGGTGTCGATGAATCGCTGGTGATCACCGTACACGGTGCGCATCTGCCCGGGCCAGGGGTGCTTGATCACCAAGTTGCCCTTGCACTCGCCCTCAAGTTCGTTGCCGTTTTCATCCATGATGGCAGGCTGTACGCCGAGGAATGGCTTCGTGGCCGAACCGGGTTTTAGGGGCGTGGCTCCCGGTAGCGGGGCGATCATGAAGCCCCCGGTCTCCGTTTGCCACCAGGTGTCGATTACCCGGCAACGACCCTCCCCGACGACATGGTAGTACCACTCCCACACTTCTGGATTGATGGGCTCCCCAACAGAACCGAGCAGACGCAGGCTCTGGCGGCGGGTTGCCTGCACCGGTTCGTCTCCCATGCTGATCAACGAGCGCAGTGCAGTCGGGGCCGTGTAAAAACTGGCGACATCAAACTTGTCACAAACCTGCCAGAAGCGGCTTGCATCGGGGTATGTGGGAACGCCTTCAAACATCAGGGTCGTCGCAGCGTTGCACAGCGGCCCGTAAACGATATAGGAATGCCCGGTGACCCAGCCGATGTCAGCACTGCACCAGTACACTTCACCGGGGCGGTAGTCGAACGCATACTTGTGCGTGATCGCGACATACAGCAGGTAACCCCCGGTCGTATGCAGCACACCCTTCGGCTTGCCGGTCGAACCCGAGGTATACAGAATAAACAGCGGGTCTTCGGCTGCCATGGGCTCGGGTGCACAGACGTCACTGGTCCCTGCCCTCAGGTCGTGGTACCAGCAGTCTCGCTGCGGGTGCCAGTCAATCTCCCCGCCCGTTCGCCTGACCACGAGCACTGTGCTGACATTTGGACAGTTTTGCACGGCTGCATCCGTGTTGGCCTTCAGGGGGACCTTTCTGCCACCCCGTATCCCTTCATCCGCCGTGATCACGGTGCGGCAATCGGAATCCAGAATGCGCTCCGTCAGCGCATCCGGTGAGAAGCCGCCAAAAACAACGGAATGGACCGCGCCGATCCGCGCACAGGCCAGCATGGCAAATGCAGCCTCGGGAATCATGGGCATGTAGATGCAAACACGATCCCCCTTTTTTACGCCGCATGATTTCAGGATGTTCGAAAATATGCTGACTTCCCGGTGCAGCTCTGCATAGCTGATGGCCTTGTCCTCGCCGGGGCTGTCTCCCTCCCAGATAATTGCAGTACTTGATCCATGCGCTTCAAGGTGCCGATCCACGCAGTTGTAGCAGGCATTAAGTGTGGCACCCTCGAACCACCGGATATGGCCGCGGGAGTAATCCCAGTCCAGAACGCGGTCCCATTTTTTGAACCAGCTGACGAATTTGTCGGCCTGCTCGGCCCAAAATCCGGCAGGATCATCCACGGACTGCCTGTACAGGCGGTCATATTCGGCTTGGTCGATGTGGGCTTTTGCAGCAACGCTATCCGGGACAGGATAGATTTTTTCATCGGACATGACTGCTTTGTTCTCTTGCCTTTCTTGTTTTGCCCACGATTCTACTATCTATTCTCGATCGAATCGAAAATGCGGTGCCCCGTTTGATCACTGTACATATAAACCCCAATAGCTGCCTGTTTGACACATGCCTAGCCTCATCGCTGGCAGTCGTAGGCAGAATGAGTCGATGATGCAGGCACGCCGAGAAACAGCATATGCAGATTAAGTTTAGGAACAATTATACTTGCAAATAGTAATGATTATTATTAGTATTCGTATAAAACAACTGCTCACGAAAATTTTCTGGAGCCCGAATACCATGACGAACCTACCTGCCCCTGCTTCCACCAAGTCGCTGATCCAGCGTTCGCTGGTCAATTTCCAGCCGCCTGAACTGGAGCGAATCAAGGCATGCATATTCAAAAGCATCAGGGCTGTTGCACGTGCCTTTTGCGAATCTGAGCTGAGCATGCTGTGTGCTGTCCGGGAAGGCAGAGCCGAGATCGGGACAGTCGACAATTATCAAGGTCATTTCTGTATTTTCATCGAGTTCGAGGGCTTGCAGGTGCTCAAGCCCGTGCATGCCACTCACTAGTCCCGGGCTGGCGGGAGTAACCTAGATGCGGGTTGTCTGAAACCCATAGTGATTTATCCAAAATCAAGTAGTTAATTCGTTTATAAATAGCAACTTACTAAGTATTCCTCTCTGATACTATAATTTATTTTCCAGTTACCTACAGCCTGCCAGGCCTGCAGGCTAGCCTGAACCTGACCTAGCAAAATTATGCATCTCATCCAGGGCATCTATGGGGTTTCCCCTGACGGTTGCGCAAGACTCCAGTGCTCCTCACTGAGCCAACTGCACAGCCCCTGCCATCATTGTGATCATCCCTTCGTAGCTTGATGGAAAGCTGGAACAGTTAATACTCTCTTGCTCACAGGGTCGCTTTCGCACCGGACCTTCCCAATGCTGACCTGCTATGAGAATATCGCATCACAGCCCGGATCAGGCTCAGGGAGGACAGGACAAGGTCCAACAGTTAGGTAACCCGCAGGGATACCTCCAAATCCTGTCAAGCAAACACCAGCCGGTGATCTCATGTCTACGATAGAACGCAAGTTACCTCTCATCACGTTCGCATTTCTCACCGCCCTGGCAGGCAGCATTCCAGCCACAACACTCGCCGAGGAAGATGATCCTGTTGTCGAACTCGGGGAGATCGTAGTCACCGGCTCACATATCCAGCGCAAGAACCTGGTCAGTGCCAGTCCTGTCACCTCGGTGGATGCCGACGAACTGCTGTACCAGGGCACGGTCCGGGTGGAGGATATGGTGCGCACCCTGCCACAGGTCTACTCTACCCAGAACACCAGCCAGTCCAACGGTGCCACCGGTACCGCCACCCTGAACCTGCGCAACCTGGGTACAGAACGCACCCTGGTGCTGATCAATGGTCGGCGCATGCCGGCCGGTTCACCGCTGCAGGGCGGCATCGGCAGCGACGTCAACCAGATCCCGAGTGCGCTCGTGCAAAACATCGAGGTGCTGACCGGTGGTGCATCGGTGACCTATGGCTCCGATGCGGTGGCCGGGGTCGTCAACTTCCTCATGAAGAAGGACTTTGAGGGCGTGCAACTCGACTACCAGTTCAGCCAGTACTCGCATCACAACGATTCCGACCGTTGGCAACGAATCGTCTCAGATGCCGGCTACCCGGTCGCCGACGGCACCGAGACGGACGGTGACACATCCAGCGTATCACTGATCGTCGGCACCAACTTCGACAGTGGGCGTGGCAATGCAACGGCCTACGCCACCTGGCGTGACATCGAGGAAGTATGGCAGCGCGATCGCGACTACGGTTCCTGTGCACTGAGCGACGACGCGAGCCACTGTCTGGGTTCATCGACCATCCCGCAGGGGCGATTCACGAATTTCGGACACGCGAACTACCCCTCCGCCGTCGACTTTGTCGTGCAGGGCCATGAATTCGTTCCCCGCCAAGGCGAGACCTATAATTTTGGCCCCCTGAACTACTACCAGCGCCCGGACGAGCAGCACACCTTAGGCGCCTTTGCCCACTACGACCTCAGCGAACAGACGCAGGTCTACACGGAACTGATGTACATGGACAACCGAACGGTGGCACAGATTGCCCCGTCGGGTTCATTTTTCGTCACGGAAACCCTGCATTGCGGCAACCCGCTAATGTCCGAACAGCAGTTCCAGGCACTGTGCGCCTCGATCGGCAGGACCCGCGACGATGTACTCGACCCGTTCTGGATCGGCCGTCGCAACGTGGAAGGCGGCAACCGCCAGCACGACCTGCACCACACCTCGATTCGCGGGGTGCTCGGCATGAAGGGTGAACTTGACACCAACTGGAGCTATGACGCCACCCTGCTGTACGCCGAGGTGCGAACGGACAACACCTACCTGAACGATCTTGGCACAACCAAGATCGAACGCGCTCTGGATGCGGTTCGCGATCCGGCCACCGGCGAAATCGTCTGCCGTTCCGTGCTGGAGGGCACGGATCCTGAATGCATCCCCTGGAATATCTTCGAGGCCGGTGGGGTCACCCAGGAGGCACTCGACTACATCACCTTGCCACTGACTGCACGCGGCAGCACGGACCAGCTGATCGCCAGTGGTTTCCTGTTCGGCGATCTGGATGAATACGGCCTGCGCCTGCCTGCAGCAGACACCGGCATCGCCATCGCGCTCGGTGCCGAGTTCCGAGACGAGAACCTCGATTTCAAGCCCGATGAAGCCTACCGCAGCGGCGAGGGTACCGGCCAGGGGGGAGCGACCCGCCCGGTCTCGGGGGGCAGCAGCGTCGCCGAGCTATTCCTGGAAGCCAATGTGCCGTTGGTCGAGGGGCGGCCGTTCGCCGAGGAGTGGATCCTTGATCTCGGGATGCGTTACTCCGACTATGAGTACGGCGGGAGCGTGGAGGCATACGGACTTCGAAGCGGCTGGGCGATCAACCGGGACTTCAAACTACGAGGTAGCTTCCAGCGGGCGATTCGCGCCCCGAACGTGCGTGAACTGTTTCAACCCGAGGGCTTCAACCTGTTTGACATGAGTGCAGATCCATGTGCGGGGGAGGTCTCGGGCGGTCTCAACGGTGTTACGGAAGCGGGCCGCACGTTCGAGGAGTGCGCGCGCAGCGGGGTGACCGAGAATCAATGGGGGCGCATTCCTGACTCGCCAGCCAACCAGTACAACTTCCTGCAAGGTGGTAACACCGACCTGAAACCGGAATCCTCCGATACCTGGACGCTGGGCATCGTGTTCTCGCCACAGGCTATCGAAGGGCTGACCCTTTCGCTTGACTACTACAGCATCAAGGTCGAGAAAGGCATCAGCAGCCTGACACCCGAGTTCGTTCTCACCGAGTGCCTGGACGGTGACCTGGTGCTGTGCCAGCGGATCAACCGCGGCGCAGCGGGAGACCTGTGGGTCGGCTCGAACGTGCAGAGCAGCGGCCATATCGTCTCCAGGCAGGAAAACCTGGCCATCGAGAAGGTGGTGGGCTACGACCTGATCGCCGACTATTCCCTAGGCCTCGGAACCTGGGGACACGTCGACCTGCGCAATGTGCTCTCGCTGATCGACAAGTGGGAGCAGCAGGAGGTTGCAGGAGCCCCGGTCGAGGACTGCGCTGGCAAGTGGGGGGTTTATCTGCGGAGCACCAACCCCAGATCTGCGCAACCAGATGCGGGTGACCTGGACCACGCCCTGGAATCTTACCGCGACCCTGATGTGGCGCCATATCGGCGAGGTGGATGACCTCAACGCGAGCGAAGTGGATCTCAAGGATATCGACTACTTCGACCTGTCGGCCCTGTGGGATGTGAAAGACGGCTTTCAGTTGCGTGCTGGCATCAACAACCTGTTCGACAAGGAACCGCCGATTGCCGGCAACGGTGCGGGACCTGCAACCAGTGGTAACGGCAACACCTACCCCGGCCTTTACGATGCCTTGGGCCGGTACGGGTTCCTTGCTGCCAGCCTGTCCTTCTGACACCTTGCAAACTCTCACGACGGGTTCGGGGACGAGACCATAGACTCTCAATAGGTGCTAATCCCGCATAGGCTTTCGACCGGTTTCATGAAGTTACATTGACCGGTTGAGGTCACCGTCATAAGCTGACACCGGCTTAGCGTGTATCCGTCATTCTGGATGCAGTCCTGAAGAGTGCTGCCCAGACCACTGGCCTGACGAGAATGTCCAAGAAACCCAGTCACTCCTCTAGTCTTGATGTCGTGTACGAGTATCACGATCAAACCAAACATCAACTTCAACGCTATGCACGCTCATTGGGTTACATGGACTGGAAGAATCAACCAAATCCGTTCCGACGTTACATCCAGGCCCTGACACTTCCACTAGACCATCCGCACAGTACAGAGACGCCAAGCTATGACTCGCTATTCGAGACACACCAAACGCCTGCAGCACGTATAAACCGGGATTCCATCAGCCATCTCTTTTATGAAAGTCTCGCAATTTCTGCCTGGAAACAGGCGAGTGGAAATCGCTGGTCTTTGCGGGTCAATCCTTCTAGTGGCAACCTCCACCCTACCGAGGCCTATTTGATCGCCGGGCCGATACAGGATTTAAGCGAAGTACCCGCTGTTTATCATTACTTTGCCTACGGACATGCATTGGAGCGCCGGGTTGTCCTGACGAAGGAGGAATGGCGTGCCTTGAGTCGTGAACTGCCGGCGGGTTCCCTGTTGATTTCGTTAACCTCGATCTATTGGCGCGAATCATGGAAATATGGTGAACGAGCCTTCCGTTACTGTCACCACGATGTTGGACATGCCATCGGGGCGATCACTTTCGCTGCAGCGGCCCTCGGCTGGAAGACCAGGCTGATTCATTGCGTGACAGATGCCGACCTGACAACGCTGTTGGGATTGCATCAGCAAGAAGGCATCGAGGCGGAACATCCGGACTGCCTGCTGGCAATTTATCCATTTGATGCTGACAGGACATGGACAGATCCCATCGTTGATCTCCCCGTTGCAGTGCTGGAACGTCTTAAAACAGCCGAATTTGAAGGCAGCTCAAATGTATTAAGCAATGAACATCATGACTGGCCCATCATCGAGCATGTTGCGGATGCATGTCGTTCCAACGGTCCTCGTCCACTGCATCACAAACATGATTCCCGAATAGCACATCACCTTGAAAATGAGTTTGATGCAGACCGGGAGATATCTGCCAGAAGAATCATGCGGGAACGTCGAAGCGCGCTGGACATGGACGGGCATGGGACGATCAGCAGCGACACATTTTACAGGACGCTGATGCATGTTATGCCGCATGGAGGAAAAAACATTCTCGAGGTGTTGCCCTGGAGAGCATGTGTTTCGCTTGCAATATTCATTCATCGTGTAGAGGGTCTGTCACCGGGACTGTATATGCTCGTGCGCGACTTGGCCCATGAGGCTTCACTCAAGAAGACCTTGCGTTCAGAACTATGCTGGGAAAAACCCGATGGTTGTCCGAAGACGCTACCCTTGTATCGGCTGCAGGAAGCCGATGCACGCGAGGCTGCAAAAATCATCAGCTGTCATCAGGATATTGCAGCAGACGGGGCCTTTGCACTTGGGATGCTGGCGGCATTTGATGCCAGCCTGGAACAGCACGGTGCGCCGTTTTATCCGCGTCTGTTCTGGGAAACAGGATTAATCGGACAAATTCTGTACCTGGAGGCTGAGGCTGCAGGAATCCGATCCACTGGGATCGGCTGCTTTTTCGATGACGCTATGCATGAAGTGCTTGGCATCAGTGATCACAGTTGGCAAAGTCTGTACCATTTCACTGTCGGTGCACCCGTGGAAGATTCACGCCTGCAAGACCTGCCTGCGTACTGGCACCTGAAGTAAGGAATTGATGGTGGGTCGTATAGGATTCGAACCTATGACCATCGGGTTAAAAGCCCGGTGCTCTACCAACTGAGCTAACGACCCACAAGGCGCGCTATCGTACATCAAATTCCTGTCTGGCTCTACGTTCATTGCCGCTCACACTTACGATCAGTTGTACCGGGTCGGGTCGTCAATGCCGGCCTCGGCAAACCCCTGTTTTCTAAACCGGCACGCATCGCACTTCCCGCAGGCCCGCCCCTCTACGTCGGCCGAATAACAGGAAATTGTCAGGGAATAATCCACGCCCAGTTCATGGCCCAGTCGGATGATTTCCGACTTTGACAACAACACCAGCGGAGCATGTATGGTCAGCTCATGCCCTTCCACAGCGTCTTTGGTGGCCAGGTTCGCCATGCTCTGGTAGGCCTCGACATATTCCGGCCTGCAATCGGGGTAGCCGGAATAATCCACGGCATTGACTCCAATGAATATGTCCCTGGCATGGATGACCTCGGCCCAGGCCAGCGCAACGGAGAGAAATACCGTGTTTCGTGCCGGCACGTAGGTCACGGGTATGCCCTGGGCAGGATGGTCCGGGACCTGGACTGCAGGGTCGGTCAGCGCGGAGCCTCCGAACATGGAAAGGTCAATCTCGAAGGTCCTGTGCTCGGTGACATTGAACAGCCGCGCGATCCGTTCAGCGGCTCCCAGTTCCGTGCTGTGACGCTGTCCGTAACGGACGCTTAACGCGTAACAGTCATACCCCTGGGACTGTGCCAGAGCAAGTGTGGTGGTGGAATCGAGCCCTCCTGAGAAGAGGACAATGGCTTTTTGACCCTGTTGCAATGAATTTTGCAAAGCCCGTCAGTGACCTCGTTCATCCCCCCAAAGCAGCTTGTGCAACTGCACCTGAAAGCGTACGGGCAACCGGTCTTCCAGTATCCATTCCGCAAGCTGGCGAAACTCCAGGGTCTCAAACGCAGGGGAAAACAGCACCTCGCAGCGATGCATCAAGTCATGTTCGAGCAAGACTGATTTGGCCCATACATAGTCCTTGCGATCGCTAAGCACAAACTTGATCTGGTCCTGTTCGCGCAGGTACGGGATATTTTCCCAGCGGTTTCTCCCGGCTTCGCCTGATGCCGGTGCCTTGAGGTCCATCACCCTTGTCACCCGCGGGTCTACCTGGCTGATATCCAGTGCACCGCTGGTCTCCAGAGACACGACGTATTCCTGGTCGCAAAGGTTTCGCAACAATTCCAGGCAATTTTTCTGTGCAAGAGGCTCACCGCCTGTCACCGTAACATGCTGCAGGCCAAAGCCGGCAACCCGGGCCTCGATCTGGTCCAGGCTCATCCATTCACCTTCGGTAAATGCATACGCGGTGTCACAATAGTGGCAACGGAGCGGGCAGCCGGTGAGCCGCACGAAGATGGTCGGGATGCCTGTACTTGTCGATTCGCCCTGGATCGAGCAGAAAATTTCGTTGACGCGCAGTCTCAGAGGCCGGGGCCCTACATTCAGCGGGGTTACGGACTCCGCCACCTCGTCAATTGCCCTCTCGCGACATTCTCTCAAGCCGCTTTTGTGCCAGACTGGCAACACTTGAATTCGGGAACTGCGCGCGCAGGCGGGTCAGTTCGGCACGTGCCTCCTGGAACTGGCCAAGTTCGTAGTGGGTAAACGCCAGCTTCAAGCGTGCATCTGCCAGCTTCGAACTTGCCGGATATTTGCTGACGACCACCGAAAATTCGACCAGGGCCTGCGGGTACCGCCGGGTGACATAGTTGGCCTCGGCCAGCCAGTACTGTGCATTGGCCGCATATTTGCTGTCCGGGTGCTTGCGCAGAAAAGATTCAAACGCAGCGATGGAATCATCGTACTTTCCACTCTTGAGCAGGGTAAAGGCATTCTTGTAATCCTCGGCCACCTCGCTTGCTGTTTCAGGAGAAACCACCTGTCCGGAGAGTGCCTCCTCTACAGGCTCCGAGGTGATCGCGACCAGCGGAGCTTCCGCCCCGGGGACCCCTGAAATTGCAGTATCCCCGGTCTGTCCGAGCGCGGTACCGTCCAGACTCCCGGCAGCCCCGGCAGTGTGCGACGGGGATGGCCCGGATTGCAGGCGACGCTCCATGGCCAGGTACTGCTCGCGCTGAAGGGTCTTGATACTGTTCAGTTCGTACAACAGCCTCTCGTTCTGACCTCGCAGTTCGCGCACCTCACGCTGCAGGGTGGCAACGCGCTGGGCCATGTCCAGCAATGCCTGGTTGTTCAGGGCCTGCTCGATTTTCTGCATCCTGGCGGAAAGTGCACTGACTGTGGCATCGGTGACCTCCTCGGCCATACCTGCTACTGCGATCGAAAACAGCAGGCTCGCGGTCAAAATCCTGACGATATGCATCCTATGTATCCGGTTTCTGGCCATTTTCTTTTCCCTAGAAAACCAGTTCTACCCTTCGGTTGAGTTCCCAGGAAGCCTCTCCGGTCCCCGGCATTGCAGGCTTCTCCTCGCCATAGCTGATGATATCCACCTGGTCCTCTCCCACGCCCTGAAGCAGCACCAGGTTGCGCACTTCCTGTGCACGGCGTTCCCCGAGTGCAAGGTTGTATTCGCGGGTACCGCGTTCATCGGCGTGCCCTTCCAGCCGGGCCTGCATACTCGGATTGTCCTCCAGGGTTTTGGCCATGCGGATGATCAGCGGCAAAAACTCATCGCGGATTTCGCTGCTGTTGTACTCGAAATAGATGGTGTTGTCCCGGTACGCCGATGCCGCTGCGGTCCCGGCCTTTCCTTCTTCATCCAGGATGTCGATGGCCAGGTTGCCGTCGCTGCCAAGGCCCGTCGCATCCGAGCCACCCGCACCCTCCGTGCTGCCTGCCTGACCCGCGCCATCTGCACTTTCGAGCAGTTGCTGCGTGGGACCCGTCGCACAGGCTCCAAGCGTCACGAGCACACCCGCCATGAGAACGTTCAGCAATCGTTGCTTTACCATAATTCCGTTTTCCTCTTGTATAAACTTGCCGTCAATTGCGAAAGGGTGACCAGGTCGGTGCACGTACGTCACTTCCGGCCTTGCGCAGTTTACGTTTTGCCCTGCCATTCGCGCTCACCGCAGCTAGTACCCCGCCATCCCGTTCCGAGGCCGCATAGACAATCATCTTTCCATTCGGGGCATAGCTGGGCCCTTCATCCAGATGACCCTCGGTCAGGATGCGCATGGCTCCGCTTCCCAGATCCATGACTGCAATACGAAACCCAGCGCCATTGTTATGGACAAAGGCAAGCTGGCGTCCGTCCGGCGAGACGTCAGGCGCTGCGTTGTACGCTCCTTCAAAGGTAACACGTTTTGGCTTGCCGCCCCGAACGGATACCCGGTATACCTGGGTCTCATTGCTGCGATCGGACGTAAATAATAACGCTTTACTGTCGGGCATCCAACAGGCTTCAGTGTCGATGCTCGAATCCCGGGTAAGGCGTTTGAGCCTCCGGGTGCGGGTGTCCAAGAGATAGATATCCGCACTGCCGTCTATGGACAGAGTGAGTGCCAGATACCTGCCATCCGGTGACCATGCCGGTGCACTGTTGATGCCAGACTGCGCGGAAACCATGAACCGCCTGCCCTCTTTTACATCCTGCACGTAGATTGCCGAATTTCCCCCCTCAAACGACACGTAGGCCAAACGTGTGCCATCCGGTGACCACGCGGGTGACATCAGCTGTTTGCTGGACGAAAAAATAGTCCTGGCGTTGTGGCCGTCGGCATCGGCGATCTGCAACTCGTATTTTTTGTTCGGGGCACTCCCGCTGGTACTGATGTAGGCAATCTGCGTGCTGAAGGCACCACGAATCCCGGTCAGGCTCTCAAACACGATATCGCTGATCTTGTGACCGGCCTTGCGTATGTCCTCGCGGCGCACCGAGGAGATCGCGTGACCGGACAGCCTTTTCTGCCGTACCAGGTCAAACAGGCGGAATTCTATCCGGTACAGGTTATCGCCCGTCTGGATGATCTCTCCGGTCAGCAGACTTTCAACCCCGGCTTCGCGCCAGAGCGAATAGTGCAACTGCGAAGTACTGTCGATGTCCTGCGGGAAGTGCTGTTTTTCAAGCACCTCGAAGAACCCGCTGCTGCGCAAGTTGCTGCGCACGATATCTTCCATCGCTTCGGGTGCGGTGTAGGTGTCCCCGGTAAACGTCGCGATGGCAATCGGCAGTGCGCTCTCGACACCCTCCGTGATCTCGATTTCCAGGACTGCATGTCCGTTTTGCACTACTCCCCACAGCACGAGCAGCGCGAAAATTTTAAAAATGCCTCTCACTATGCCCTCGGATCAAACGTGAAGCGCAACTCCTGATGAAACAACTCCGGTGTAGGAGGCTGCGGCAAGGGCGCAGCCTTCCAGACGGCATTTTCCACGGATTTGCGAAAGGCCTCGCTGCCGATGCATTCCTCGACCACCACACCCTTGATCGCCCCGCCTGCATCCTGCTGCACAAACACCCTGCACCAGGCATTGGACTGATAATCCGGTGGCCTGCGCCAGTTGCGCTCGATCTTGTTGCGGATGGCATCCTGGTATTCGGCGATCAGGCGTCTCATCTGACGTGCCTTTTGCTTGCGCTGAGCATCAAGTTCGGCCGCCCGCATCTCTGCTTCTTCCTTTTCCAGCCGGGCCAGCCGCTGCTTGTCGATCGCTGCCTTTTCCTGCTGGCGTCTTTTTTCCTCTGCCCGCTTTTTATCCTCGGCCTCTTTTTTCTTTTCGGCCAGCCTCCTGGCCTCGGCTTCCTTTTTCAGTCGTGCAGCTTTCCGGGCTTCCTCGGCACGTCTTTTTTTCTCGAGCGCTGCACGCTTTCTGGCCTGCTCGGCTTCCAGTGCGGCCTGCCTCGCTTTCTCGGCCTCGCGCTTCGCGCGTAGCTTTTTCTCTTCCTCTTCTTGCTTGCGGCGCTTCTCCTCGGCAAGCCGCCGCTTGCGTTCTTGCTCTGCTCGCTGCTGCGCCTCGAGCCTGCGACGTTCGATCTCTTCAAGCTCCTTGGCATCGACCGCCTTGGCCTTGACGGTATTGATGACTACATCCGGTACCGGCAGGATCCTGTCACTGGCCTGGTAACCAACCACCAGCAGGCCCAGGGCAGCCACATGAATCACGACTGCAATCACCATGGAAAGCGGCAAATGGCGATCGGGTTTTTTCACAGCCCGTCAGCGTTCGGCCTTTTCTGCAGCAGGGTCAGTAATCAGCCCGACATTCTCTGCCCCCGCATCCTGCAGCATTACCATGACGGCAACCACGCGTCCGTAATCAACATTCCTATCCCCCCGCACGTAGACGAGGTCATCCTGCTTATCAGACAACAACTCCCTGATCTGGTTTCGAAAGGATTCGTCCGCTACCGGTCGCTTCGGTGAATCCGAGCGATTGACAAATATCTGTCCGAAGCGATCCACCGATACGATCAGGGGATCCTGGTTCTTCTCGATTTTTTCAAGCTGCTGGGCCGGGGCCCTGGGTAACTCCACCTCAACGCCTTCATGGAACAGGGGGGCGGTGATCATGAAGATCACCAGCAGCACCAGGGTCACGTCCACGTACGGGACGACGTTGATCTCCGCCATGTACCTGCGTCGCCGGGGTCCTGTGGAAGCCATGATCGTGGTGCCTGCCTCAGGATTTTTCCATGTCCTTGGTAATCGCCTGACGTTGCAGCAAGGCCGTAAACTCCTCGACGAAGTTGTCGTAGCGAAGCACCAGCCGTTCAACATCACTGGAGTAGCGGTTGTAGGCAATGACCGCAGGGATTGCGGCAAACAGTCCCATGGCCGTGGCGATCAGCGCTTCTGCGATGCCTGGCGCCACCGCAGCCAGGGTGGCCTGCTGCACATCGCTCAAGGCGCGAAATGCGTTCATGATGCCCCACACCGTCCCGAACAGGCCCACGTACGGAGCCGTGGAACCCACGGTGGCCAGGAAAGAGAGGTAGTGTTCCAGTTCCTCGATCTCGCGCGACATGGCGACTTTCATGGACCGCAGGGCCGTGTCCGTGATCGCAATCGGCGAGACCCTCTGTTTCTGATGCAGGCGTACATACTCCCTGAAACCGGAAGCAAAGATATGCTCCATGCCCACCGGGTCGCCTTTCTGCTTGACGTTCTCATACAGGGTCGCAAGGTTAGAACCGGACCAGAACTGATCTTCAAACTGGTCAGCGTGGCTGCGTGCATCCTTGATCGTTTTCCACTTGCTGACGATCATGGTCCAGGAAACAACCGAGGCGACCAGCAACAAAAGCATGACAAGCTGCACCAGAATGTTTGCTTCGATGATCAGGGCCAGAATACTGGTGTCAACACGCACTTTTGATCTCCTTAAACAAGTCCTTGGGGATGGGTTGCGGTGAAAAGCTGTCCGCGGCCAGGCACACTACGTTAACATCGGCATCGGCAAACAGGAGTGCCTCGTCGTGCTGGTCCGTGATCGCCTGCCGGATCGAAAGGCTGGCTGGCTTGATGGCAACCGGTTCAACACTCACGGCCAGTGAATCATTGAATCGTATGGGCCGCTTGTACTCGATCCGAACCGAGCGCACCGCAAACAACACGTTCCTGTCCTGCATCAGCTTGTCCTGCTCAATTCCCAGTGCGCGCAGCCATTCCGTTCGCGCACGCTCCATAAATTTGAGGTAGTTGGCATAGTACACCACGCCTCCTGCATCCGTATCCTCGTAATAAACCTGAACTTGCCAGTGGTAGGGTTTCATGTACAAACGCCTGGATTCAGGCCGTACCGGACGGTGTAAAAATCACTTTTGCGCTTTTGAGAACAGGTCGGGCGCCGACTGCGAGGCCGGGCCGGAACCGCCCTCGGGAGTCTTGAGGCCGAAATGCCGGTAGGCATTTTCGGTGGCAATACGCCCGCGAGGCGTGCGCATGATAAACCCCTGCAGGATCAGGTACGGCTCGATGACGTCCTCGATGGTACCCCGCTCCTCACCGATGGCTGTCGCCAGGCTGTCGATGCCAACCGGCCCGCCGGCAAATTTCTCGATGATGGCGAGTAGCAGGCGCCGGTCCATGTGATCAAAGCCGTGCGTGTCCACGCTCAGCATGTCAAGCGCCGCGTTGGCATTTTCGCTGTTGATTACACCGTCGGACTTGACCTGCGCGTAATCCCGCACCCGCCTCAGCAAGCGGTTGGCAATCCTCGGGGTTCCCCGCGAACGGCTTGCGATCTGCTCTGCGCCTTCGTCGTCGATCTCGACCTTCAGTATGTCCGCGGAACGATGCACGATCACGGCAAGTTCCTGCACGCTGTAGAACTCAAGTCTCTGCACGATGCCGAAACGGTCACGCAGGGGTGAAGTCAAAAGACCCGCGCGGGTCGTCGCCCCGACCAGCGTGAACGGTGGCAAATCCAGCTTGATCGATCTTGCCGCGGGCCCTTCACCGATCATGATGTTCAGCTGGAAATCTTCAAGCGCCGGGTAAAGCACTTCTTCGGTCACCGGGCTCAGGCGGTGGATTTCGTCAATGAACAATACGTCCTTGGGCTCCAGGTTGGTGAGAATGGCTGCCAGGTCGCCCGGCTTTTCAAGGATCGGGCCGGAGGTATGCCGCAGATTCACCTGCATCTCGTTGGCCACGATACGGGACAGTGTGGTCTTGCCAAGCCCCGGGGGACCGAAGATCAGGACATGATCGAGCGCCTGTTTGCGCTGCCTGGCCGCGGTGATGAAAATCTCCATCTGCTCGCGCACCTTGGCCTGCCCGACGTATTCGTTCAGGTACTGCGGGCGGACCATGTTCTCCATGGCCACCTCGTCCTCTTCCCTGCGGGTGTCCACCAGCCGCGATGCTTCTGTCTCGTTCATTGGATCCATACTACCCCGGCTGTCACGACAGGCGGGTCTTGAGGGCCAGGCGAATAAGGTCCTCGCTGTTTTGACCTTGTGTATCCAGCTCACCGACCATGCGGCGGGCATCCTTCAGGCTGTAGCCAAGCGTGACCAGTGCGGAGACGGCATCCTTGACCGCATTCCCGGGACCCTCCTCGCCCTGCCCGTCCCGGTCCGGATCCGGTTCAGCGGTGATCTGCTGGAGCCGGTCGCGCATCTCGACCACCAGGCGTTCTGCCGTTCTGCGACCCACCCCAGGCAGGCGCATCAGGGCATCGCTGTCACCGCGATCGATGCAGCCGGCAAATGCCCTGACATCCATGCCGGAAAGTATCGCAAGGGCAATCTTCGCTCCCACACCGCTGACCTTCAGCAAGTCCCGGAACAGTGCGCGGTCCTGCAGGTGCTTGAAGGCATACAGGGTCTGGGCATCTTCGCGTACCAGCAGATGGGTGTACAGCACGACGCTCTCACCCGGGTCGGGCAACTCGTAGAACGTCGACATCGGGGCTTCCAGTTCATACCCCACGCCCTGCACGTCAAGCAGGAGATACGGGGGGTGCTTTTCAATGACGTCGCCTTGCAGGCGTCCGATCATGTGTGACTCCCGGATAGTGACTTACGGCGGGTGCCGGCCTGTATGGAGGTGTGTGCATGGCACAGGGATACTGCCAGCGCATCCGCCTCATCTTCCTGCAATTTGCCCCTCAATGCGAGCAGGCGCAAAACCATGTGCTGGATCTGCTCCTTGCTTGCCGCACCATTGCCGACGATCGCCTGCTTGACATAACGTGCACTGTACTCACTGACGGGAACCTGCAACTGCACGGCCGCGCTGATGGCTGCACCGCGGGCATGGCCAAGTTTCAGTGCCGAGGCCATGTTGCGCGAGACAAACACTTCCTCGACGGCCACCTCCATGGGCTGGTACTGGGAAATGACATCGGTCAGTTCCCTGAAGATTTTTCCAAGGCGCTGGGCCATTCCCGTGTCCTCGGTGGAACCGCGCATGCGAATGCTGCCGCTGTGGACGTAGCGGCTCTTGTGTCCGTCGCTCTCGATAATGCCGAACCCGGTAATATTCAGTCCCGGGTCGATGCCCAGAATCCGGTGGGATTGTCTTGCTACCGCCATACCGCCTGTACCCGTGTCAGGCCAGGGCCTCGAACACCGCCTCCGGAATGTCGGCATTGGAATACACGTTTTGCACATCGTCGAGGGCATCGAGTGCATTCAGCAGGCGCAGCATGACCTCGCCGTCGTGATCAGAAAGGACCACCTCCGAGCTTGCACGCATCGTGACCTCTGCATGGTCGAACGCCAGGGCCGAATCCTCCAGTGCCTGCTTCGTTCCCAGAAAACCCTCCACCTGGGTGACCACTTCGAGGCCACCGTCCTCCGTGTCGACGACATCCTCGGCACCGGAGTCCAGGGCAATTTCCATCACCTGGTCCTGGTCAACGTCCGATGAAAAGCGGATGACCCCGGCGGCCGAAAACAGGTAGGCGACCGAGCCCGAGGTGCCGAGGTTGCCGTTGAATTTTGAGAAAATGTGCCGGATCTCCGACACCGTGCGGTTGCGGTTATCGGTCATGCAGTCAATCAGGACCGCAGCCCCGCCGGGTCCGTAGCCCTCGTAGCGGACCTCCATGTAGGCGTCACCGTCGAGTTCGCCCGCGCCACGCTTCGTGGCACGCTCGATGGTGTCTTTGGGCATGTTGGCGGACAGGGCCTTGTCCACGGCGGAGCGAAGGCGCGCATTGGCATCGGGGTCGCCACCCTCACGGGCCGCTACTGTAATCTCTCGGATTAATTTGGTGAATAATTTTCCGCGCTTGGCGTCCTGTGCTTTTTTGTGGTGCTGGATATTGGCCCATTTGCTATGACCGGCCATTGAACCCCCTCTCCTCGATCAGTGGCAATATCTTAGCACTTCCTGATTTCAAGTGATATTTCCGGTCCGCAAAAACTCATCGACCATGACGGCTACCGGCTTGGCCAGCAGCATCTCCGTATGGCTGTACGGAATCAGCTTGTGGACGGTGCAGCACTTCATCTTGGTTTCGGACACGGCCACCGCACCGTCGTTGGGTTGGTCCAGCGGCACACCCAGCATCTGCCGGATCCCCAGACCCCGGGTACCCGCCAATATGGCCAGCGGGCGTGTTCCATTCCAGGCCGGAACGTTGCCAAGCAGTGAACTCGAACTTGCCCCGAGCATCACATCGCGAAAGAACCTGTTCCTCGACATGTAGCGTGCGACACTGCTTCCTTTCAGGGGAGGACCCAGCATGACCACCCGGCCGGGCCGCGCCGTGTCGAAGATCTGGAAATAATGCAGCAACACGATGCCACCCAGGCTGTGCGTAACAAAATGAATGACATCTGCATCCAGCCGGTCGGTATACGCGCCGAGCAACTGTGCATTGAGCGGGGGCGAATACCTCAGGCTTGGATAGGAAAACCGTTTGCACTCATGGCCGAAGCTGCCCAGGTAACGGGACATCGGTTTCATCAGCCAGCCCTTCATCCAGAGCCCGTGAACGCAGACGACGATTTCGCGCATGCATGCTCCTTCTATTCCGGCACCCAGCGCAGGATCGCGGCCTGATTGGTATGTGAAGTAGCCAGTTCGGCGGCCTGCTGGCGGGGCAGCCACTGAAACTCTTCATGCTCTTTCGGGTCGAGCCGGATGTCCACTATTTCCGGGAGCTGCAACCGGTACACATGTTCCTGGTTCATGACCACCCCCGGCGCATAGCGCTTGCGCCAGATCGAGTAGATCTCGAAGCTCTGCACACAGTGACAGTCGCAGACCGCCTGGTCGACGAGGCCGGTCTCCTCGCACAATTCACGCACGGCAGCATCACCCGGCTGCTCGCCCCACTCCAGGCTGCCGGTCACCGACTGCCAGAAATCGTTTGGATACCTGCGCCGCAGCAGCAGCACCTCACTCTGTCGTGTGTACACGATGATCAGGACCGACTCGGGACGTTTATGTTCCATGCGATGACACCCTAAAGTGCAAACAGGAAGCGACAGACCTCCGACCCATTCATTGTAATGCAAATGGATGCATGCCGTTAAAGCCTGTGACTGCCCCGCCTGGCATGGGCGGACATGTCCGGCAACCGGGAGATCAGTGCGTACCCGGGCGAAGCCGGATATGCAGTTCCTTGAGTTGCTTTTCGTCTGCCGGGGAAGGTGCATCCGTCAGCGGGCAGGTCGCGTTTTGGGTTTTCGGGAACGGGATGACATCGCGAATGGACTGGCTGCCCGTCATCAGCATGACCAGGCGATCGAGTCCGAAGGCGATTCCGCCATGCGGGGGCATCCCGCAGGTCAGCGCCCGCATCAAAAACCCGAATTTCTCCTCGGCCCGTTTCGGGTCAATCTGCAAGACCTCGAATATGGCGGCCTGCATATCGGCCTTGTGGACACGCACGGAACCTCCGCCCACCTCGGTGCCGTTGAGCACCATGTCGTAGGCACGCGACAGGGCCTCCCCGGGATTGCTGAGGAGCTCTTCAGGGCTGGCGCAGGTGGGTGCCGTGAACGGATGATGCAAAGCGGACCAGCCCTTGGCCTCGACGTCCCACTCGAACATCGGGAACTCGACCACCCAGAGCGGCTGCCAGCCAGGCTCGACGAGGTCAAGGTCGTGTCCCACCCTGACTCGCAATGCACCCAGGGCCGCATTCACGATCTGTTTCTTGTCCGCGCCGAAAAACAGCAGGTCCCCGTCACTGGCACCGGTTCGCTCCACCAGCTGGGCGATGACTTCCTCGGGCAAGAACTTGAGTATCGGCGACTGCAGGCCGGACGGGATGTCTGCGGCCCGGACACACTTGATGTAGGCCAGTCCTCCGGCCCCGTACTGGGTCACGAAATCGGTGTATTCATCGATCTGCTTGCGTGTCAGTGCAGCGCCCTGGGGCACTTTCAATATGGCAACCCGGCCCTGCGGATCGCATGCAGGCTCACGGAAGACCTTGAACTCGACCTCGCGCATCAACTCGGTTACGTCCACCAGCTCAAGCGGTATGCGCAGATCCGGCTTGTCGCTGCCGTAGCGGTGCAACGCATCCGCATAGCAGATTCGTGCAAATGGCTTTTCCAGCGTCACGTCCAGGATCTTCGCAAACAGGTCGCAGACCATGTCTTCCATCAGGGACAGGATCTCGTCCTCATTCATGAAGGACGTCTCGATGTCGAGCTGCGTGAATTCGGGTTGACGGTCTGCACGCAGGTCCTCGTCGCGAAAGCAGCGCACGATCTGGTAATAGCGATCAAAGCCGCTTGCCATCAGCAACTGCTTGAAGAGCTGCGGCGATTGCGGGAGTGCGAAAAATGAACCCGCCTGAGTGCGGCTTGGGACCAGGTAGTCGCGTGCACCTTCCGGTGTCGCCCGGGTGAGGATCGGTGTTTCGATGTCCAGAAATCCATGGGCATCCAGAAAACTTCGCAATACCCGGTAGACGGCCGCCTTGGTACGGATACGCTCCTGCATGAACGGGCGGCGCAGGTCCACGTACCGATGGCGCAACCGGGTTTCCTCGTGCACGTCTTCATCATCGAGCTGGAACGGCGGCGTTTGCGAATCGTTCAACACCGTCAATGCTGAGGCCACGACCTCGATCTGCCCGGTAGGCAGGTCCGGGTTGACGGTCCCCTGCGGGCGTGCACGCACCCGTCCTGTGACATGCAGCACGAATTCGTTGCGAATCTGTTCTGCAATTTCAAATATTTCGGACTGCTCCGGGTCAAACACGACTTGCACAATGCCGTCGCGGTCACGCAGGTCCACGAAGATGATGCCGCCATGGTCACGCCTGCGGTTTACCCAGCCGCATACCGAAACGTCCTGGTCGATGAGCGACTCGGTGACTTGAGCGCAGTAATGAGTTCGCATGGGGGTGTGTTAACGGTACCGGTCAGGCCTGGATGCAGCGGCCTGTCCAGGTCGCCTGAGATTCTGGGCCAACCCGAAGCGGGCTCCCTCAGGCACGGGCAACCGGGAGGTTGTCAAAAACTGCAAGCGGTGCTCTGCTCAAGATGCTCTCCCGCCCTGCTGCGAGCCCGATGTCGCAGGCTTGGCTTTTGCAGGCTGTCCGGAAGCATCCGTTTTCTTGGCGCTCGGCTTGGCAGTGCTGTCGCTTTTTTTCTGGGAATCACCCGAGGCCAGATTGCGCTTGTTGTCCGATTTGAAGTCCGTTTCATACCAGCCCGAGCCACTGAGCCTGAAGCCTGCCGCGGATACCAGCTTCCTCAGGGAAGCCTGGCTGCACTGCGGGCAGTCGGTCAATACCGGGTCGCCTGCTTTTTGCAGGATGTCGAAACGATAGCCACAGGCATCGCATTGGTACTCGTATATCGGCATGACTAAAGTATTTGAAAATCCGGAAAATGTCTCATCGCCACCGGCTCACAGCTGACGGTATGCACCCGGGCGAGATCCGGACCTGTGTGCAACCAGCCCCGCAGCTGGGCCAGGGCCGCAACTTTACCACAGGCAATCACTTCCACACTCCCATTCGCTAGGTTTTTTGCATAGCCTGCGATCCCAAGCCTTCGCGCTTCATCCCGCGTGGTTACACGAAAAAATACGCCTTGCACGGTTCCCGAAACGATGCAGCGCAGGCAGGCATGTTCGGGCGCATCAGTCATCACAGGCAGTACATTCCATGTCCGTTCAGCCGGCACAGTAGACGGATCGAACGTCCACTAGTACCCTATGGCGGCATAAATATAACTGGAAACGGCATGGAGAATAAAGAGACATGGGTGATCCCAAAACTGTTATCTACTACAACCCCCGGTGCTCCAAATGCCGCATGACACTGAAGCTGCTGCAAGAGCAGGGAGAACAGCCAGAGGTCATCGAATACCTGCAGGCGACTCCTTCGCGGTCGGAACTCAAAAAAGTATTGTCGCTGCTGGGTATAAGTGCTGCCCAGTTGCTGCGTAAAAAAGAGTCCGCCTACCGTGAAGCCGGGCTCGATGATGCATCCAGCGAAGACGAAATCCTGGATGCGATGATGAAACACCCGGTACTCATCGAGCGCCCGATCGTGGTCCGTGACGGAAAGGCTGCGATTGGCCGCCCACCCGAAAACGTTCTGCAAATCCTGTAGGGACCGTACCTGCAGCCTGCCTGCTAGATGCCTGCAAGTACCGAGCGCACGAAGGGAACCGTAATTTTGCGCTGCAGGGCCAGTGAGTATTTATCAAGTTTATCAATAAGTTCCACGAGCTTTTGCAACTCTCTTGGATAATGCCTGAGCAGGTAGCTGCAGACTTCCGGTGAAACCTCCAGGCCGCGTGCCTCGGCATGCAGGCGGATAGCCACCCTCTTCTGCTCGTCGGTCAGGCCGGACAGGCAATACACGAGCCCGCCCGCAAGGCGCGACGCCAGGTCCGGCAAGCGGATGTCGAGGTCCGCCGGTTTGCAGGACGCCGACACCACCAGGCTCTTGTTGCCCAGCCACATGTCGTTGATGATCCGGAACAATGCACGCTCCCAGTCGGCATCGCCCAGCACGCAATCAATATCGTCAATGCACACGACATCAAGGAGTTGCAGGTCATTCAGCAGATTCGGGTCCGATGCGGCAAACTCCTTCATGGGCAAAAAGACCGCCCGCAGGTCCGCAGGGGCCAGATGATTGCAGATCGCTTGCAGCAGGTGGGTCTTGCCGCTTTGTGCGCTGCCCCACAGAAAATACTGCCTGGGTTCTCCAAGCGGCCGCTGCAACTCCTTCAGTAGGAACACCAGCTCGTTGTCCTTGGGGCTGACGAAGGTGTCGAACGTTGCGTGCGGGCGCAGCACGATGTCCAGCGAGCGCTGGGTGGGGTGGAGCGAGGACGGGTTCACACGTGCTTTTTGATGGCGGGGCAGTGGCCGGTATCAGACCGGCTTTTCCGGATGCCGGGCTGCCCGCTTGTACCTTTCCTCCATCAGGTAATCGAGGCCGCTAGCAAACGTGGTAAAGAGGGTCAAGCCGATCAAGGTCTGGATCAGTAGCACAGGAATAGCTTCTAACTGGTTGTAAATTATGGCAACTACCAGGACGATCTGGACCACGGTATTGATCTTGCTGATCCAAGTAGGCTGGATTTCCATGCGCCGCGTTGCGAAGTTGTAGGCGAGGGATCCTGCCAGGAGCGCAACATCCCTGAGAATCACGACAAACACCAGCCAGTGCGGCAGCAGGTCAAGTGCGCCCAAGGTCACGTAGGCGCCGATCAGCATGGTCTTGTCGGCAGCCGGATCCAGATAGGCCCCCAGTGCCGTCCTCCACTGGAAGCTCTTGGCGAGGTACCCATCCAGTGCATCGGATAGGCCCATCAGGACAAAAAGCCAAAGGGCATTGTTGTACTGCCCGTCGAACAGCCACCAGATGAACAGTGGAACCGCAGCCAGGCGTGCAGCCGTGATAAGATTGGGAAGGTATCTCCAGTTCGACATGATATAGCTGACCGTTTCTTGGTATATAATTCGCAAGCCGTATCGTTTAAATATCCACTGCTCTAACCCCGATGGTATAAGCAAGCCGATAGCGAAGCAACGAGCAATCCGGTTGGCCCTTGCACAATATCTTCAATATCCCAGTATTATAGCCGTTTAAGCACTCTATCTAATAATCATTAGACGGTATGAGCCTCACGTACAAGAAAGCCGGTGTGGACATTGACGCCGGGAAAAAGCTTGTAGACCTGATTGCACCGATGGTGCACGACACCCGGCGCCCCGAAGTTATCTCAAACCCTGGGGGATTCGGCGGCCTTTTCGCACTGCACCAGAACGCCTACACAAACCCCGTACTGGTAGCAGGCACCGACGGCGTTGGCACGAAGCTGTGCCTGGCACAGCAACTCAACGACCACTCAACCATCGGCATCGACCTCGTGGCCATGTGTGCCAACGATGTCGTTGTGCAAGGTGCGGAACCCCTTTTTTTCCTGGACTACTTTGCCACCGGCGCGCTCTCCGTCGAGCAGGCCCAGGAGGTCATCGCAGGCATCGCGCGCGGTTGCACACAGGCCGGGGCAGCACTCATCGGAGGCGAGACGGCCGAGATGCCGGGAATGTACCCGCCCGGTACCTATGATCTGGCAGGTTTTTGCGTGGGTGTCGTCGAGCGTGACAAGCTGATTGACGGGCGCAGGATCACCGAGGGCGACGTGGTGCTTGGCCTGGCCTCCAGTGGCATTCACTCGAACGGCTATTCCCTGGTCAACAAGATTGTTGAAACGAGCCAGACCTCACTCGATGAAAAGCTGGGAGACCAGACCCTGGGGGCACTGCTGCTGACCCCGACGGTGATCTACACCGGGCTTGTGCTGCAGCTGATCGAGGCCTTCGATGTGCGTGGCCTGTGTCATATCACGGGAGGTGGACTGGTGGAGAATGTGCCGCGTATGATCCCGGACGGCCTGCTCGCCAGGATTGATACCAAGACGTGGAAACGTCCCGAGATATTTGACTGGATACAACATGCAGGTACCATCGAGGATGGGGAGATGCATCGGGTCTTCAATTGCGGGATGGGTATGCTGGTGGTGGTGCCCGAAGATCAGGCGGATGCAGGAATGACAATATGTCGCCAGTCAGGCCAGCCGGCTGAAATCATCGGTAAAATCATGCGCTCGGACTCTGAGGACAAAGTACGCTTGATATAACCATGCTCAATAATCAGACTCCCATCGCAGTTCTGTTCTCCGGAAACGGGACCAACATGCAATCCGTCATCAAGCATGTCGGGCAGGGGCGAATCAATGCCCGAATCGCATGTGTGATCAGTAACCGGACAGACGCCTTTGGTCTGACACGTGCAAAAAATGCAGGAATTCCAGCCCATGTCGTAGAGCATGGTCAGTACCCGTCGCGGGCAGCGTTCGAGGCAGAACTCATCCGCATCCTCGAAAGCTATGGAGTCGAGACCATCGTGCTGGCGGGTTTCATGCGCGTGTTCAGCGAGGTTTTTGTCAAGCGGTATGCAAACAGGATCTTGAACATACACCCTTCCCTGCTGCCCAAGTACCCGGGTCTTGAAACCCACCACAGGGTACTGGCTGCAAAGGATGCACAACATGGATGCAGCGTGCATTTTGTTACCGAAGAACTGGATGAGGGACCGCTGGTACTTCAGGCCAAGGTGCCGGTGTTCGAAACGGATGATGTGCATAGCCTGATCCGGCGCGTGCTGGAAAAAGAACACATGGTCTTCCCGCTCGCCATACGCTGGTTCTGCGAAGGCAAGCTGCACTGCAATGATGGCACGGTATATTTCAACGACAAGGTCCTGGAACGGCCGCTGCAACTTACCATCGCGCACAAAACCGAGCTGGTATGAACAGGTTTTCCGTGACGCTGGCAGCATTTTCACTGCTCGTCGGACCGGTTGATGCTACCTCGTTGACCACACAGGAGCTTCCACCTGAATTCGAGGCGGTTTATGAGGTCAGAAAAGGAAACATTGCCGTCGGCGAAATGCAGTTGAGCCTGAAGAGGCAGGATGGCAAACTGGTGTACGAATCCCGAACCTACCCGGTGGGGATTGCCGCTTTTTTCCTCGGCCAGCAGGTCGCCACCTACCGCACCATACTGGAGAAGACCGAAGATGGTTACCGGGCAATCGAGTTTGAATACGAGGTCCAGGGAGCTGACAAGGATCGCAACGAACAGTACATTTTCGACTGGAGCAACCACACGGCGCTTTCCAGGTACAAGGGTAAGACGCGTACCCTGGAGATCACACCCCGCACCCTGGACAGATTCTCTGTACAGCTTCTGCTGATGCGCGAGCCGGATGCCGGGATCAACCGCTACGCATGCTCGGTCGTCTCAAGGGGCCACCTGAAAGAGTACGTGTATGAACTCGAGCCCCATCAGCCCGTGCAGACCCGGCTTGGCAACCTCTCTGCGCACAAGTACGTGCGGGAGAAAAACGACAGGAAAGGCACCCGGTATACCGAGTGGTACGCTGAGTCCCTTCACTACATCCCGGTCAGGTCAGACAAGACCCGCAACGGGAAAACTGAAATCTCTGCCCGTATCACGGAGGTGCGCTGGCTGTAAAAGCCGCAGTACCGGTCAGCTTCCTGCAACCGTCATCTCGTCGATCAGCACCGAAGGCGTGATGATACGGCCCCGTGCATCGGTATCATTGCCGATGGCCACAATTCTCTGGAAGATCTCCTTGAGGTTGCCCGCGACCGTGACTTCCTCGACGGGATGCTGGATCTCGCCGTTTTCGATCCAGTAGCCCATGGCACCACGCGAATAGTCCCCGGTCACGCCGTTCACCCCGTGGCCGATCAACTCGGTCACCAGCAGACCGCGCTGCATGCCGGACATCAATTCATTGAGCGTTTGCTCGCCCGGCTGCAGAGTCAGGTTGTGGATGCCCCCGGCATTTCCAGTCGTTTGCATTCCAAGTTTGCGGGCAGAGTAGCTGTTGAGCACATAGCCTTGCAACACCCCATCGGCAACCAAGGTGCGCGGTCGTGTCGCCACACCTTCCTGGTCAAATGCACTGCTGGCAAGGCCGCCTTGGATGTGCGGGTCTTCAACGAGGGTCACCAGATCGGAAAATACCTTTTTGTTCAGGTGATCCAGCAAAAAAGATGCCTTGCGGTATAACGCACTGCCCGAGATGGCCGAAACAAAGTGAGACAGCAGTGAGCGGGCCATGCCGGCCTCGAAAATGACCGGAGTGGTCTGTGTGGCAATCTTTCTGGCGCCAAGCCGGCTGACGGTGCGCTGTGCGGCTTTTTCCCCTACCTCAGTTGCGGACTGCAGTCTTGCCGGGTCGCGCGAGGTCGTATACCAGTAGTCGCGCTGCATGCCGCCATCCTGTTCCGCAATGACCGCGCAGGAAAGGCTGTGCCGGGTTGATACGTATCGGCCGATGAAACCGTGTGAATTCCCGTAGATGTGTGTGCCGCGCCCAGTGCTGACACTTGCTCCCTCCGAGTTCGAAACCTGTTCGGGTTCACGCGCCTTGTCTTCACATTCGATCGCGATCTCCACGGCCTCGTCAGGGCTCAGTGGCCATGGACGATCAAGTCCGAGGTCCGCCACTTCGGTGACGATCTGATCCGGATCCGCCAGACCCGCGCATTCGTCCTGTTCGGTAAACTTTGCAATGTTGCGCGCCGAGGTAACCGCATCGCGGACCGCGGGAAGATCAAAATCGGTGGTGCTAGCGGTGCCTTTCCTGTGATCGACATAGACGGTGACACCAAGCCTGCGGGCATTGTGATTTTCCAAGGTTTCCACCTCGCCGAGCCGGGCCGTGACGGACAGGCCGTGTTCGATGTCAATCGAGGCTTCGGCACTTGCTGCTCCCAGTTGCCTAGCCTCGTCCAGACAAAACTGTACCAGTTGTTCGAGCCGGTCGTCGTGGCGGGCCAGGCCCTGACCCTCCATCAACCTGCCGTCCCGCCCACAGTCAGGCCGTCAACGCGCAGCGTGGGCTGACCCACGCCCACCGGGACACTCTGGCCCTCCTTGCCGCAGGTACCAATGCCGTCATCCAGGCGCAGATCATTCCCGATCATGCTCACCCTTGTCAGCACATCTGGGCCGTCACCGATCAGCGTGGCTCCCTTGACCGGCCGGGTGACCTTTCCCTTCTCAATCAGGTAGGCTTCCGAGGCAGAGAACACGAACTTTCCTGAGGTGATGTCCACCTGCCCGCCTCCGAAATTCACGGCATAAAACCCCGAGTCCACCGAACTGAGGATTTCCTCCGGATCATGCTCACCCGCCAGCATGTAGGTATTGGTCATGCGCGGCATGGGCAAGTGTGCGAAGGACTCCCGCCGGCCATTTCCCGTGGGTGCCGTTTTGGACAGCCTGGCATTCAGCCTGTCCTGCATGAAGCCCTTGAGAATCCCGTCTTCGATAAGCACGGTACACTGGGTGGTTGTACCTTCATCATCGATATTCAGGGAGCCCCTGCGATTTTCCAGCGTGCCGTCATCCACCACCGTGATGCCCTTGCTTGCCACGCGCTCCCCGATACGCCCGCTGAAAACCGAGGTACCCTTGTAGGTAAAGTCGCCCTCCAGGCCATGGCCAACCGCCTCATGCAGCAGCACGCCCGGCCATCCAGGACCCAGCACGACATCCATCGTTCCCGCCGGTGCATCCACCGCCTCGAGATTGAGCAGTGCCGTTCGCACCGCTTCACGTACATAGGACTGTGCACGCTCTTCCTGATTGAAGAAATCATAGCTGACACGACCGCCCCCGCCAGCACTGCCCTGTTCAAGGCGCCCCTTATGTTCCGCGATGACGGACACGTACAGCCTCACCAGCGGGCGGATATCGGCCGCCATCTGGCCATCACTGTTCGCGACCAGCACCATCTCGTGTACGCCGGCCAGCGACAGCATTACCTGCTTGACCCGGGGGTCCTGCTTTCGCGCCAGGCTGTCGAGGTGCCGCAACAGGTCAACCTTGTCGGACTCGCTGAAGGAGTCGAGCGGGTTTCCGGACGGGTAAAGATTGTTCCCTGTGCAGAACTTCCAACTCTGCACCGAACCGCCCTGACCGCCGCGGGCAATCGTACGTGCCGCCTTGCAGGATTCCAGCAAGGCCGGCAGGACAATTTCATCGGAATAGGCAAAACCGCTTTTCTCGCCCTTGATGGCCCGGATGCCAACCCCCTGGCTGAGATCATGGCTCGCATCCTTGACGATCCCGTCTTCCAGCGACCAGGCTTCCGACTTGCGCAACTGGAAGTAGATGTCCCCGCTGTCGGCGGCAGAATCCAGCAGAATGGAGAACGCCTGCGTCAGGTGGGTTTCATCCAGCCCGGACGGAGCCAGAATGGTTTCTTGTGCCAGTGCCAGTGAGTTTTCCATAGGGTTCAACCGTCCGTCATACAATATGCTCAAATTTCATTTCAGTCTTCGATGCTGGATGCAGGGAAAGGTTTTTCGCCTTGACTCAAGATAATCCAGGTTCACACTGCCGACTGCAATGCCCGCACCGTGCTTGACCCGGTTCAGAATCACACCCCACGGATCCACGATCATGCTGTCACCGTACGTCGTACGGCCACTCACATGATAGCCGCCCTGTGCGGAAGCGATCACGTACATGACATTTTCGATCGCTCGGGCACGAATCAGGCTTTCCCAGTGTGCCTGACCTGTTGCAGCAGTGAATGCTGCAGGAAATACAATCACCTGCGCACCCATATCCAGCAAATTCCTGAACAGCTCGGGAAAACGCAGATCATAGCAAACCGCGAAGCCTATTCTCCCGAAGGGTGAGTCAATGACCTGAAGCCCGGTTCTTCCGTACTCGATGGTTTCCGACTCATTGTAGCTTTCACCAGTCTCTACAAGATTGACATCAAACAAATGGATCTTGTCATAGCGCGCCATGCATTTGCCCTGGTCGTCATACACCAGACAGGCTGCAAAAATCTTGTTGGGATCCTCGCATTCCAGCGGCACCGTGCCCCCCACGAGCCAGATATTGTGATGCCTGGCCTGCTCGGCGAGGAAGCTCTGTATGGGCCCGGTGCCAGGCGGTTCCCGCACCTCGACCTTGTCTTCCTCCTCGACCCCCATGATGGCAAAATTTTCCGGCAACACAACCAGGCCAGCACCGGCATCGACGGCCTGGCGAATCAGGCGTCCTGCCTCGTGCAAATTGGCATCAACATTGGGCCCGGAGGCCATTTGTACGGTAGCAACTTTTTGCGTCATGGTCCGTCAGTATCCTTTCAATAGTTCTCGCGATTGGCCCGGTGGCCACACAGCCTGTCCATGCGGGAATTCGCCTGATTCAAGACATCGTCCTGCCGTGGACTAGGGAGTTTCCTGAGGTGGTTCGGATTCCGCAATTTTCTGTGCTACGGGCTCGATCTGTGGATCGTCCCAGCTTCCGGTCATGTGATACTTCACTTCTACTACCTTGTCCACAACCTCGTCTACATCAATGCCGACCTTTTCACCGATTTTACCCAGAATGTAGATTCCTCCCACACCCACCGGCCCAAGACCGATACCTAGCCACGGCAACCCGCCGGTGACATGCGGCGTCACGGTAATGATCTGGTCGTAATCCCTGGCCACGATCCCTGTTCTTCCAGCAATCTGCATGTCTGCAGAAGGCCCATCGAACCGCAGGTTCTCGGTGGTCAGGTTTCCATCCTCGAATACCAGGGTGCCACGGATTTTATCAAACACGTAGCCTTCGGAGAAAAAGTCGGAAAAGTCGAGTGTCAGCCTCCTCGAGACCTCGGCCAGATTGAACAGCCCCACCAAGCGACCTGCACCACCGGGGTCGACTGTCGTGATCTCCCCGTCCTTGAGTCTCAGGGTCGCAGTGCCCGCAAAAGATTCCAGCGAAAACTGGTCGGGCATGCCCGGCCAGCTGAGCTCTGCGGAAACGACGCCCTTGCCCTTGTTCACTGCGGTCTCTTCTCCAAGGCCCGTCAACGTGTCGTGCAGGTTTCGCACGGCCAGCTCAAGGGCCATGTCGGTGTGGTGGGTCCCGCGCACATCCATATCCCAGGTGCCGGTGGCCTCGAGCCGGTAACCGTCCCCTTCCGCAGCCAGTGAATCGATAATCATTCCCCGTGCAGAAGGCTCGGTTTTCAGGCTGACATCGTTCATGAGAAGACCGTCCGACTCGAACTGCACGATCTGTATGTCCAGGGCTGGAAGATCACGGGGATTCACGTCGAAAGTGAATTCCTCGTCGAGATAATCGTAGTGCAGATAATCAAGCCGGGCTGCAACAATGCTTTCGGCGTCGAGCTCATGCGGATATTCGAACGTTCCCCGCATCGTCTGCGAATCGACCGTACCGGTCCAGGAATTTACATCCTTGTGCAGACTCAGACCCACATCGGTCAGCATCATATCGGGCAGGGAAACCGTACTCGCCCGGATATCGACTTCACGCAGCTCAAGGGATCCTTCCACGTCTGCGGGCCCGAGCAGGTCCTGCCACTGGTCCACATCCAGTTGCCCGAAAGTTCCGGACACCCTCATGCCCTCTGCGGGCAGGTCAAACCGGTCGTCGCCTACCCTGATTTCCAGTGCGCGAAGCTGCCCCGATCCCGCATCCAGCAGGCCCTGCGCAAATATCCGGTCTCCGTAGTTGAACGACAGTGTATTGTCCCTTCCGGCCAGAAACTGCGAATGCATGTCCAGGGTCATGGGCGTCCCTGCCTGCTTGCCAAATGGCTCGGGAAGCGCGAGGACAATGTCCACCAGGTCGCTTTCCATGCTGATTGCCAGCGGCTTCTCCTGCCCCGTGTCATCCGGTGGGTGGAGGTCGATGGTCGCGGATACCGGGGCCTTGCCGCGTACGTGCGGGGCCAGCCAGAGATCACCGGCATCCAGCCAGGCATCAAAGTCCAGTTCCCCGCGAATCTGCATGCGTGTGGCGCCGTTCTCCAGCAAAAAGGCATTCGCATGGAAATCCGAGCCGTGCAAGCGGGCACTCAGGCCTTCGCTCTCAATGCCGGCATCACTGAATTCCAGTATGCCGTTCAGGTCGGTAAACGCCAGGGATGCAAGGCCCATCGTCAAGTCCACGTTCTTGAACTCGATCGTACCCGCCACACGCGCCTCCTCTTCAACCGTATCAGCCAAGGGGAGACTGAGATCCAGTCCCAGGTCCACCATGCCCGCCATGGAAACGTTGGCCGGTTCCTGGTCGTCTTGCGGGATCAGTGAAGATTTTTGCAGAACCTCCAGGATACTAGGGGCAGGCCCGCGAATGCTTCCCTGCACCACCAGCAGCGGTTGCAGGATATCGTCGATAGCAATGTCAAAGCCGAGGATCGATGCATTCGATACCCGTCCCTGATCCCCATGAATCTCCAGCCGCTGGTTTATGACCGCAAGATGCGCCCCGAGATCGTGGATTTCCGGCGACTTCTCATGGGGGCTCAGGGAGACGCCCTGGATGTCCGCGCGAATTTCGAGCCGGCCTGGATGATGCCCGAAAGGAATGTGCCTAGGGTCCCCTTGCAGCAAAAGCCTGACATCGTTCAGAGTACCACCCGTCTGGCCCTGCTCAAGCCAGGATGCCAGCTCGGACCCCAGTTTGTCATCCGGCAGCCAGGACTTGAGGGCTGCGATCTGCACCTCGGGAAAGCCGGCCTGGATGTCCACCTGTGAACTGTCCTGCCCCACGTATGCAGTGCCCTGCAGATCGGCCTGCAGCCCCTCGGTCTTTAGCGAGACATTTTCCAGGGCAATCACTGTGCCGTGGTCCGCAAACTCCCACAGGAACCGTCCGGTGACGGCCTGCTCAGGAAATGCATGCTCTTTGAGCTGCCGTGCATGAACCTGTACGGCTGGTGAATCGATCAAGAAGCTGCCGTGCAGGTGATCGCCAGCGGCCTTGCCGGACAACCGTGACAGTTCCAGCCCATGTGCAGGCACCGATACGTTGGCCTCCTGCAAAACGGTATGGTAGGCATACTTCGCCAGTTGCTCGTCGTGCAACTGGAGCTGGATCCGGGTGTCGGTGAACTCCCCGTCGATCCGGGCCTGTGTCAGCAAGGCCCGCAAGGGCTTTGAGAACACGGGAAAGTGCTGCAGTGTTGCAAGCAGGTTGGCCGAATCGAAATGATCCAGTGCCACGGCCACCGCGGGTTCTGCAGCGTCGCCCCCGCAACGGATACAACGAACCTCATACTCCTCTCCCACCCACTTGTGTCCGGCGCTTCGTATGTCACTTTCGATGAAAGCCAGGTGCCAGGTGTCCTGTAATCCCTGTACCCGAAACCGGGTATCCAGCGCCGTGATTGCATGACCGTCATCCACCAGCGGGTCCGTCACGGGGCGGTATTCGAGGTCATGAAATGCCAGGCTGCCCTCAAACGACCACTCATGCTCTGACTCCAGGTCTCCCCAGATCTCGAAGTCGGAACGGCCGTTGTGAATAACAAGACTGAGTTGCGGGAAGAAATCGTCCACCTGTTCAAGGTTGATATTTTCGCCTTTCGCGTACACCTCTCCCCGGATGTCGTCCAGCCCCTGGTCAAGATCCTCCAGGTCCGCGCCGAGCAACAGCGAATCCCCAAGTGAATCGGGCAGCGACACCTTCGACGAAATCCTGAGCTTTTCCTCATGGAAGCGCAAAACGATGTCTACCTGGTCAAAATGATAGTCGTGGCCCAGGATCTCGTCCTGGATGGCGATCGTGCTCGCCAGCAGGCTGAAACGGATGTCCTCGGTCCTGCCGGCCTCTTTTCTGCGGGCGATACGTTCGCTGATATCGATGCCGTTCAGCACGATCCTGTGATCCTTGTCGCGCACGGCATGCAGATCGCTGCCGCTCAGTTGCAACTCCTTGATGACAAGGTTCCCGCTCATCAGGCTGTCGAGCAGATCAAGTGAGATCGTTGCTTTTTCGGCAGCCAGCAAATGGCTGGATTTCGTTTCATCGGAATATACGGACAAACCCTCCACCGCGATCAGCGGGGTGTAGCCGTACCAGTTCACATGGATTGCCCGGATGTGCACGGGCTTGTCGATGAGGGAGGAAATCGTTTCCTGGAATGTCGGAAGATACTCCTGGTACAGGGACGAAGGCAGGCGGGTAATACTGTTGACAACCGCAGTGAGCACCAGGATCAGTGCAAGCACATACCAGCCGGCAAGTAACAGTCGGTGCCCCACTGGATCATCCCGACTCACAAGGGCACAACATCAAACTGTTCCTGCGAGTACAGGGACTCAACCTGTAACTTGATGGCCTTGCCGATATGGTCTTCGAGCTCGGCAAGACTGGACGATTCCTCGTCCAGCAAGAGGTCGATCACGGATTGCGAGGCAAGCACCAGCAGCCGGTCGGTTTCATACTGCCGTGCCTCGCGCATGATTTCCCGAAACAGCTCAAAGCAGACCGTCTCAGGTGTCTTGATGTAGCCGCGGCCTGCACAGGTAATGCACGGCTCACACAGGATATGCTCCAGGCTCTCACGGGTGCGCTTGCGTGTCATTTCAACCAGACCGAGAGGCGATACGTCATACACCTGGCTCTTGGCGCGATCCTTCTCCAGGAATTTCTCGAGGGTGCGCATGACCTGACGCGTGTGCTCCTCGTTTTCCATGTCAATGAAATCGATGATAATGATGCCCCCCAGATTGCGCAGCCGCAGTTGGCGCGCAATGGCCTGGGCGGCCTCCAGGTTGGTCTTGTAGATCGTTTCCTCCAGATTGCGGTGGCCTACGAAACCGCCCGTGTTGATATCGATGGTGGTCATCGCCTCGGTCTGGTCAAAAATCAGATAACCCCCGGACTTGAGCTCCACCTTCCTGTGCAGGGATTTCTGCAGCTCCTCTTCAATGGAATAAAGCTCGAATATCGGGCGAGCCCCCGAATAATGCGAAATGCGATCCGCAATTTCGGGGACCAGTTTCTTGGAAAACTCCTGCACGGCCTCAAACGCCGAACGCGAATCCACCCTGACCACGTCGAGATCCTCGACCGAAAGGTCACGCAAGGTGCGCACCATCAACGGCAGATCGGAATACACCTGGTTAACGGATGACATGCGCATGACCTTCTCGACAATCGTGTCCCAGAGATCCAGCAAGAACTTCAAATCCCTTCTCAGGTCCGACTCGCTCATGCCCTCTGCAGCCGTCCTCAGGATACAGCCACATTTCGCGTTCAACTCATCCAGCAGGCCCTGGGTGGTTTCAATCAGGCGGCTGCGCTCTTGCGGGTCCTCAATGCGTACGGACAGCCGGATGTCGTTCGAATATGGCAACAGCACCATGTAGCGGGAGGGAACGGTGATACTGGTAGTCAGGCGGGCGCCTTTCGTACCCAGCTGATCCTTGATCACCTGGACCAGCAACTGCTGCCCTTCGTGAAGCAGGTTCGCGATGGACTCGTTCTGGGGTGGCAGCAGGCCCTCTTCGGGTGCCGACAGCAGGACCGAGCTGCTGCCCGAAGGCTTGGGCAGGTAGGCAACATCGGAACTGTGAAGAAAAGCAGCCTTGGGCAGCCCGATATCGACAAATGCTGCGTCCATGCCGGGCATGACCTTGCTGACGCACCCCTTGAAAATATTCCCGACCAGGCCCTGTTTGCCGACGCGTTCGACCTGTACTTCCTGCAGCAGGCCGCTTTCAACGACTGCAACACGCGTCTCCTGGGGTGTGACATTGATCAGGATTTCTTCACTCATGGTGATTTTCCCCACGCCCTCCGGGATGCCGCGATGGCCGCATCCTGCCGGGTTTGCAGCGTGTACGGCTCATGCCTTCGGGTCCCGGTACAGATCATGTTTGCAGATATAGTCCCATACATTGCCGGGCAGCAGGTAGCGCGGCTGTCGGCCATCTGCAACGCACTGGCGGATGACGGATGAGGAGATTTCGAATTCCTGTTCGTCACTGAGATAGATCGATCCATGGGGAGCCTGGAGAACGTTTGTTATCTGGTCCGTAGCGTGCTTTTCATAGAGCTCGTGCTCGCAACCCCTTCCCGCAAGCCTGTAGCCGGGACGACGCAATAACATGATATGACAAATCGAAAGGATTTCATCAAATTTGTGCCAGCTGCAGAAACTCGAAAAAGCATCGATACCCAGGATCAGGACCAGTCCCTGTGTGGCACCGATCTCTTCACGAAGTTCCCTCAGCGTGTCGATCGTGTACGACGGGCCGGGTCGTTGCAACTCGCGATCGTCTACAACAAATTCGGGAATTGAATGGGTCACAAGAGCGAGCATGTTGCATCTGTGTTGCGCACTTGCACCGGCAGCTTTCTTGTGAGGGGCTTCCCGACAGGGGATGAACCGGATTTGCTCGAAACCAAAACGCGCCTGCAGCGCAAGCAAAGGCTTTATGTGCCCGAAGTGAACCGGATCGAATACGCCACCGAATATGCCCAACACATCTGTATTCCGGTCAATCAGGTCCGAACCAGACATACGGGCCACTTGGCCTGAAAGCAAATCTCCTGATACCGGTACAGCTTATTCACGTATGTTGCCGTCGCCGAGCACGATGAACTTCTGGGAAGTCAGCCCCTCCAGACCGACCGGACCACGGGCATGCAGCTTGTCCGTGCTGATTCCGATTTCTGCACCCAGGCCATATTCGAAGCCGTCCGCAAAGCGCGTCGAAGCATTGACCATCACCGAACTCGAGTCCACTTCACGCAAAAACTTCTGTGCGACCTCATCATTGTCCGTGACGACCGCATCGGTGTGCTGCGAGCCGTAGGTCTCGATATGATCGATGGCCTGTGTCATTCCATCAACGATGCGAACAGCCAGCACCGGTCCCAGATACTCTTCATACCAGTCCTCCTCGCTAGCCGCCGAGACCCCCGTCAACAGTGCACAAGTCCTTTCGCAACCCCGCACTTCCACGCCCTTTTCATCCAGCTGTGCCTTGATCCGCGGCAAGAGTTCACCTGCGATCGCATGGTCCACCAGCAGTGTTTCCATGGCATTGCAGACCCCGAAACGATGGGTCTTGGCATTGACCGCGATGGCCACGGCCATGTCCGCATCAGCTTCCTCATGAATGTAGACATGGCAGACACCGTGCAGATGCTTGATCAGCGGAATTGACGACTCTCGGATGATCCGCTCGATGAGTTCCTTGCCCCCTCTTGGGATCACGATATCGATGTCCTCCCGGGCCTTCAGCAACTCTCCGACCGCCGCACGGTCGGGCGTCTCAATCACCTGAACGATATCCCTGGAAAGTCCTGCCCGGTCAAGGCCGGCATGAATACAGTTTGCGATGGCATGATTGGAATGCAGTGCCTCGGACCCCCCTCGCAGGATCGTGGCATTGCCGGACTTGATGCACAGGGCGGCGGCATCTGCGGTGACATTGGGACGCGACTCGTAGATGATCAGGATCACACCAATGGCCACGCGCATTTTTCCAACCCGGATTCCACTGGGGCGCGATTCCATCGAAGTCATCTGGCCTACCGGATCAGGCAATGAGGCCACCTGTTCGAGGCCCTCGGCCATGGCACGGATCCGTCCGTCCGTCAGTTCCAGCCGATCCAGCATGGCCTGACTCAGGCCGTGCTCTTTGCCTGCCTGCAGGTCCCGCCCGTTTTCTTTCCTGAGCATGTTGCTCGAGGCAAGAATCTGCCGGCCGATCTCTTTCAGGACCTGATTCTTGGTGTCCGCACTTGCGTGCGCAACCTCGTTTTTTGCAGCCGCTGCACGCCGGGTGACATCAGCGATGTAGCGCTGCAGTGAGCCGTTCTGGTCCTGTGCCGTGTTGTCCATAATTTGCTGAAGTATGTCGATGAATGCCGCTGTACCAGCGAAAAGCCGGTTATCCGGCCATTTGTATGGCGATCCCCAATTGTATCAGTTCATGCCATGGATTTCCGTCGCCCCGGCCCTTGATGACCCGGTCCACCCAGGCGCATTGCCGGAGCAAATCGGCACTTCCCGGGGCCTGTGTGCCTTGGCTCACATCAATGCATTGCTGATGGACACGACTCAGGCGAGTGAGAGGGTCCGAAGTGCGTGACGAGGCCGGAATCCCCGGCGAGGACTGCCGGGTTTCGGCGATTTTTCGGGCCTGCTCCGTCATGGCCCACAACAGCAGGGGCGGCTTGACGTCTTCTTTTTCAAGCCCGTGCAGAATGCGCACAAGCCGCGCGACTTGCCGGGTGGCCAGCACCTCCGTGAGTTCCTTTAGAGAGTAATGGCTGCTGTCTGTCAGCACCCGGCTCACGGTTTCAAGCGTCAATTCCTTGTCTTCAACGACCAGTGCGATTTTCTCAAGTTCCTGCCGGGCGGCCAGCAAATTCCCCTCCACCTGCTGGGCAATGAATGCAACGACATCGCGCCCAGCCACAAACCCTTCGCTGCTCAGCCTTTTCCGGATCCAGTTTTCCGTTTCTGCATAATTCAAGGGCCAGACCCTCACCAGGACTCCTGCCTTGTCGATGGCCTTGACCCACGCGGAATGCATTGCACTGCGGTCCAAACGAGGCGCCTGGACCAGCAAGGCGACATCCGGGTGAAGATCCTGGACAAAGCTTACAATCGCTTTCGAACCGGTGGCCCCGGGTTTGCCGGTCGGAATCCGCAAGTCGACAAGGGTTTGCTCACCGAACAGGGACAATGCGTGCCGGGCCGCATCCAGTTCGGACCAGTCGAACCCGGGTTCGACGGTGAGTATTTTCCTGTCGGTAAACCCTGACTTTTCCTTGTGACTGCGAAACATGTCCACGGCGAGCATGTGCTGGTACGGCTCATCGCCTGTGACCAGAAAAACCCCAACCTCGGTCCGTTCAAGACAGGTCTTCAATTGTGAAAATCGTATTTGCATGCTGAAAATACCCGGGGGCTGGCATACCTGAAACCAAGTACAGACGTTACATGAAAGCCAGTGAGCAATACAATCCTCGTGGTAAGCTTTGCGCTTTGAAAAGTGCAGGCATTTCAACAATGAACATTGAAACGATCGGCATGATTGGAACAGGCATCATGGGCCGGCCGATGGCTATGAACCTGCTCCAGGCTAACTACAAACTTGCGTTCTACGCACGCCGGGCAGGTTCGCTGCAGCCTTTCGAATCCCGGCCGGTGCACCGATTCGAAACGCCTGCGGAACTGGCACGGCATTGCGACATCACCATCACGATGGTCTCGGACACCCCCGATGTCCGGGAAGTGATCGTCGGGGAAGCCGGCATCATTCGCGGTGCACAGCCCGGTCACCTGGTCATCGACATGAGCACGATTTCCCCGGAGGAGACCCGCAGCCTTGCCATGCAATTGGGCAGCAAAAATATTGAAATGCTGGATGCCCCGGTCTCAGGCGGAGAACAGGGCGCCATCGATGGCACCCTGTCGATCATGGTCGGAGGCAAGGACGATCTGTTCGCCCAGGCATTGCCGGTGCTTCAGTGCCTCGGCAAAAATATCACGCACGTCGGGGATCACGGAGCTGGACAGGTCGCCAAGGCCTGTAACCAGATTCTTGTTGCGCAGACCATGTCCGCGGTGGCCGAGGCCTTCCTGCTGGCGAGATCCTCAGGGGTCGATCCTGCCAAGGTACGCGAGGCCCTGATGGGCGGGTTCGCATACAGCAGGATTCTCGAGGTCCATGGCAAACGCATGCTGGACAATGCCTACCGCCCCGGTTTCAAGGCCGCGCTACACCACAAAGACCTGGAGATCGCCCTGCACAGTGCGCGGGAAAACGGCATATCCATACCCGGCACGGACCTGGTGGCGGATTATCTGGAAAAGATTGTCGAAACGGGCAACGGCGAGTTGGACTCTGCCGCCATTGCCAAAATAATTCTTGGCGAGATCAAGTAGGAGAAACGTTCAGTCTGCTAATCCGGGGAGACTGCCTGCACGCGTCGCACGATCCGTTGCGCGGCTTCCTTTCGCATCTCGTGGAGCAGTTGCTGCTCTTCTTCGCCTGAACCGAGCATATCGTACTTGTCAAACACCAGCACCCGGTGGATCTGAATCTTTTGCCGGGACAGTGAATCATCGCTGTTCGCATGCCTGACATCGAAGGCCACATTGAGCATCAGATCATATTCGCGCGCCTTGCCGCTGGCATCGAGTGAAAGCACTTCCCTGGATGTTTCCTCTGACAAAATGTGTAGATGGATGGCCGCGTGGTCAGGCTCTGTCACATCGACCTGGCCTGTCCCCAGGGATCCACGAACAAAATGCACCAGCTCATGACTTGCAGGCCCACCTTGCACAAAGACGTTCTGCAGGTGGGCAGAATCCCCGCTACCGGCCAGCCGGAATCCGCAGCCTGGCAGCAGACTAAACAGGAGCAGGGTCAATGCCGTGAATGCCGTGATATACCGCATGGCGCTAGTGTACAACGATATTGACGATGCGATTAGGCACAACAATGACCTTCACAATCTTTTTGTTCTCGATAAAGCGCATGACGCTCTCGTGATCCAGGGCCACCTTCTCGATACCGGCGTCATCCGTACCTACAGCGACCTGTATGGTTGCACGCTTCTTGCCATTGACCTGCACCACCATCTCGATGACGTCCTTTTTCAGGGCCTGCGTATCGACACCGGGCCAAGCTGCCTGGTCGACCGGCTCCTCATGGCCCAGCCGCTGCCATAGTATATGACAGACGTGCGGTAAGACAGGCGCAAGCATCAACACCACCGATTCCAGTGCCTCCTGGCAGATGGCGCGCCCGGGTAGTGAATCATCCTCGAAGCTGTTCACCTCGTTGACCAGTTCCATGTTTGCGGCAATGGCCGTGTTAAAAGCATAACGCCGGCCCATGTCGTCGGTGACTTTCTGGATCGTTTCATGGATCTTGCGGCGCAGGTTTACCTGCGCTTCGCTCGGCTCCTCCTGGGTCACGCTGTCGGTGTTGACTGTGCCGAGTTCGGCATGCCCCTCGACCATGCGCCACAGTCTGTTGATGAACCGGTATGCGCCCTCGACCGCGGAGTCCGACCATTCCATGTTGTGTTCGGGCGGGGCCGCAAACATCACGAACAGGCGCACGGTATCCGCCCCGTAGCGGTTGATCAGTGCCTCGGGGTCCACGGTGTTGCCCTTGGACTTCGACATTTTCGTACCGTCCTTCAAGACCATGCCCTGGGTCAGCAGCTTGACGAAGGGTTCATCGTTTTCACACAGCCCCAGATCGCGCATCAGCTTGTTGAAAAACCGGGCATACAGAAGATGCAGCACGGCATGCTCGATGCCGCCGACGTACTGATCCACCGGCATCCAGTACTGCACCCTGTCATCCAGCATGGAGGTGTCGTTCCCCGCACAGCAATAGCGTGCGAAATACCAGCTTGACTCAAAAAAGGTATCGAACGTGTCTGTTTCGCGGGTAGCGGATGCGCGGCACTTCGGGCACTCGACTTCATGAAACGCCGGTAACGATTTCAGGGGCGAGCCCGCACCGTCAAAGTCGACCTCTTCAGGCAGTCGCACCGGCAAGTCCTCATCCGGCACCGGCACGATCCCGCAGTCATCGCAATGAATCACGGGGATCGGGCACCCCCAGTAGCGTTGCCGGGATATGCCCCAGTCGCGCAGACGGTAGTTCACCTGTCGCTGCCCCTTGCCCTCGGACTCGAGCAGACTGGCAATGGCATCGAATGCCTGGCGAGAATCCAGGCAGTCGAACTGGCCGGAATTGTGCAGCCAACCTTTCTCGAGAAAGGCACCCTTGGAAAGATCGATGTCGAGGCTGTCCTTGTTCGGGAACACGACGGGTTTGATCGGCAACTGGAACTTGCTGGCAAACTCCCAGTCACGCTGGTCATGGGCGGGCACCATCATCACGGCACCCGAGCCGTACTCGATCAGGACGAAGTTCGCGACCCAGATCGGGACTTTCTCGGAAGTCAGCGGATGGACTGCATGCAGGCCTGTGTCGATCCCCTTTTTCTCCAGCGTGCTGATCTCGGCCTCGGAGGTCCGGGTCTGGGCGCACTCCTTCAGAAATTCGGCCACTTGCGAAGAGCTTTCGCCAGCATGCACGGCAAGCGCATGCTCCGGGGCAACGGCGAGGCACGTGACGCCAAACAGGGTGTCTGGGCGGGTGGTGAATACCTGGAGGTCCTGCTGGTCTTCCACGGAAAAGACGATTTCCACGCCCTCCGAGCGACCGATCCAGTTGGCCTGCATGGTCCGCACCCGCTCCGGCCAGCCGTCCAGCTGTTTCAGGTCGTCCAGCAACTCCTCGGCATAGGCCGTGATCCTCAGAAACCACTGGGTCACTTCCTTGCGCTCGATCACGGCACCCGAGCGCCAGCCGCGCCCGTCGATCACCTGCTCATTAGCGAGCACGGTCTGGTCCACCGGATCCCAGTTGACGATGGCCTTTTTCTTGTAGACCAGGCCTTTCTCGTAGAGCCGGGTGAAGAACCACTGCTCCCAGCGGTAGTATTCCGGGCTGCACGTGGCAAGCTCACGGCTCCAGTCATAGGCGAAGCCCAGCCGCTTGAGCTGGTCGCGCATGTAGCTGATGTTCTCGTAGGTCCACTTCGCGGGCGGAACCCGATTCTCGATGGCCGCATTCTCCGCGGGCAGGCCGAAGGCATCCCAGCCCATCGGCTGCATCACGTTCTTGCCCTGCATGCGCTGGAAGCGGCTGATGACATCGCCAATGGTGTAATTGCGGACATGCCCGATATGCAGGTTTCCGCTGGGATAGGGAAACATCGACAGGCAGTAGAACTTCTCGCGATCCTCGTCTTCCACCACTTCAAACGAGCCCTGCCGTTCCCACTCCTGCTGGACCAGCGGCTCAAGATCGTGCGGGTTATACGTGCCTGCCATGCTCAGCGCCCATAGGCGTCTTCGAAACGTACGATATCGTCCTCACCCAGGTAGGATCCGGACTGAACTTCGATAAGTTCCAGGGGCTCCGTGCCCGGGTTCTCCAGGCGGTGGCGGGTGCCTGCAGGAATGTACGTAGACTCGTTTTCGCCGAGCTGGAACTTGTCCTCCCCGCGGGTAACCAGTGCCTGGCCCTTGACCACCACCCAGTGTTCGGCCCGGTGATGGTGCATCTGCAGGGAAAGGGCCTGACCCGGGTTGACCGTAATGCGCTTCACCTGGAAGCGGTCTTCCATATCGATGGTTTCGTAGGCGCCCCAAGGCCGGTAGACCTTGGGATGGATCTCCACCTCGCCCCGCTCCTCGTCCTTCAGCCTGGCGACGATGTCCTTGACTTCCTGGGCCCGCTCGCGAGGGGCCACGAGAATCGCGTCCGCGGTTTCGGCCACGACAAGGTCCTCGGCACCCACAGCCGCCACCATGCGGTGACTCGCGTGGATGTAACAACCCGTGCAGTCCTCGGCGATCACATCTCCCGAGGTCGCATTGCCGCTCGAATCCTTCTGGAACGAGTCCCACAGCGCGTGCCAGGAACCAACGTCGCTCCAGTCGCTGTCCAGTTGGACCACGGCCGCCTTGGCGGTTTTTTCCATGACTGCGTAATCCACGGAAATATTGGGAGCACGCGCAAAGGCCTGCGAGTCCAGATGGATGAAATCGAAGTCCTGTCTGCTGCCTTCATGGGCTTCGCGGCAAGCATCAAAAATGTCCGGGTGCAAACGCCGGATTTCCTCGACGTACAGGCGGGCGGAAAACAGGAACATGCCGCTGTTCCACAGGTAGTTTCCACTTTCCAGGTAGGCCTTCGCGGTTTCGGCACCAGGTTTTTCCACGAACTCCCCGATATCAAGAATCTCCCCGGGACCGGCAGTATCCGGTCTCTCGAACCGGATGTACCCGTAGCCGGTTTCGGCATGGCGCGGCAACACACCGAACGCCACCAGCAGGTCCCCTGCCGCCTGCCGGGCTACCGAGAGCGCTTTTGCAAATTTATCCAGGTCCTGCACGATGTGGTCGGCGGGCAGAACCAGCAACTGGGCGTCGTCACTGTACTTCAGTGCATGCAGGGCCGCGATGGTGATTGCCGGGGCCGTGTTCCGTCCCACGGGCTCCAGGATGATGGCAGAGTGCTCCAGCCCCGACAGGCGCAGCTGTTCGGCCGCCATGAAGCGGTGTTCCTCATTGCAGACCACCAGCAGGTCATCGGCATGCCCCAGTGCCTGGATGCGTTCAACGGTGGACTGGAACAGGCTCTTGCCGTCCTTGAGGGGAATAAACTGTTTCGGGTACAGCTTCCTGGAGAGCGGCCACAGGCGCGTGCCCGAACCCCCGGATAATATGACAGGGACAAGTGGAACCGTTGACATGATGTATTGAATCCGATCGGGGGCAGTTCAGGAGTTAGGGCTTCGCAGACCGCAGGGTATACCATCGATGCAGGCAGATTATAAGGAAAATACCTGACAGGATCGCGATAATTGCCGAATCACCCCAGCGCGAGTACGGGGTCAGCCCGGTATGGGGCCGGATTTTCGCGCGCACGACCTCTTCTCGAAACTGGGCAGATTGCTTGACGATGGCTCCACCGGGGTCGATCACGGCCGAGATGCCCGTGCTGGTTGCACGCAGCAGGTACCGGCCTGTTTCGATCGCCCTGGACCGTGCGATTTCCAGGTGCTGGTGGGGCGCGAGGGAATCCCCGAACCAGGCATCGTTGCTGACATTGATCAAGAACCCGGCCTCCGGCAAGGCTTCGATCACTTCATCTCCGTACACGACTTCGTAGCAGATGGAGGCACCCGCAAAATGTCCTTTCAGCCTGACCAGTGGGCGCCCTGCGCCACTGCTCATGTCCGACATCGGAAGAACGATGTAGTCCGCCAGGAACGATGCGATATTGCGCAATGGAATATATTCACCAAAGGGCACCAGGTGGCGCTTCGCATAGAAGCTTTGCTCCTCCCCCAGGGTCATGACCGAGTTATAGACCCTGCCACTGCCCGGATCATGCGTGAACAACCCGACCAGGAAGTCGACATTGCCCGCGGCGGCAATCTTTTCCAGTTCGGGAATGAAGGTATCTTTCACCGACGCATAGTAGGCCGGGATGGCAGTTTCCGGCCAGATGATGATGTCGACATCCTGGTGTGCTTCGCTGAGCTGTAGATACTTGCCCAGAATATGGCGCTTCTGGGCACGATCCCACTTGAGCTCCTGAGGGATGTTCGCCTGGATCAGGGCAACGCTGAGCGACTCTTGCTGCGGGGTGGTCCACTTGACCTGGCCGGCCAGTAAAAGCGCTGCCGCGATCGGCACCAAGCTGGCCGCGCCGATGAGCCTGTGACGGGTTGATCCGAGTACCAGGACTGTTGCCAGGCAACTGATCAGCAGGACCACCCAGCTGGCACCAAGACTGCCAAGCAGGGGCAGGATGCCCTGCAGCGGACTCGAGTGATGCGCGTGCCCGATCAGCAGCCAGGGAAAGCCCGTGAAGATCCAGCCACGCACCCATTCGAACAATACCCAGAGGGTGGCAAACGCAAGTGCGCCCCAGAGATCGGCCGCACGATCACGGCGCAGCCACGAGTACACGCCTGCAGTCAGTGCCGGAAACAGTGCGAGTGCCAGTACCAGCAGTGCCACCAGCACGGCACTCAGCAGAACCGGGGCATGGCCAAATTCATGAATGCTGTTGTACGTCCAGGAGACCCCGAAGCCGAAATAGAACAGCCCGAAAACATAGCCGAGGGAAAACGCGTCCCTGCCGGTGCGGCCCAGGATGAATGCATACAGGATGGCAGGACAGATAAGCGTCAGTCCCCACCAGGAGAACGGGGCAAAGCCGCACACCAGCAGGGCTCCGGCGAACGCCATGATTAATATCACGACTGGACGTGGAAGTGCGAGCATGTCAATCATGGAACTCTGTTCCCGGTCCTACCAGTCGGAAAAAAGTGTGCCGGTGGAGTCAGGTTTGCTCAGGGATGTCCGAGACATTGAGGAGGTGAAGCCTTCTACGGTCAGAGCGCAGGACTTCCACGGTAAAGCGATCAAATTTGATTTTCTCACCTTTTTTGGGCAGGTGACCAAACTTGCTCAAGACCAGGCCTCCGAACGTCTCAAAATCCGTGTCGCTGTACTGGGTAGCAAAAAATTCGTTGAATTCCTCGATCGGCGTCAGGGCCTTCACTCCGTACTGCCCCTTCGAGTGCTCGACGATGTAACTGTCTTCGGCCGCATCATGTTCATCCGTGATATCGCCGACAATTTGTTCCAACACATCCTCGATCGTCACCAGCCCCGACACCCCGCTGTACTCGTCCACGACGATTGCCATGTGGTTGCGGCCATCCTTGAACTCGTTCAGTAACGTGTTCACCCGTTTGCTTTCGGGAACCACGACCGCCGGGCGCAGTACGTCCTCCAGGCTGAAATCATCCTGTCTGCCAGCCATGAAGTAGCGCAGCAGGTCCTTGGCCAGCAAGATGCCCAGTACCTCGTCACGGCTGTCGCCCACCACCGGGAACCTCGAGTGTGCCGAGTCGATAATGGTGGGCAGCATATCCTGCAGGCTGCTGCCCTCGTTCACCACGACCATTTGTGAGCGCGGAACCATGATGTTCTTCACCTGGATTTCCGATACCTGCACGGCACCTTCGATCATCTCGAGTATGTCGCCGTCGATGATGCCCTTTGCCTTGGACTGGTGTAACAACTCGATGATCTCTGCACGATCCGCAGGCGTTTTTTCAAAAAGCATTTTGAAAAAACCGGCGAAATTGAATCGCCTGGGGGTTGTGACGCTCGAGCCTGACATGATGGTTCAATAGGGGTTCGGTATTCCCAGCTGACTTAATATTGCGGTTTCCAGTGCTTCCATTTCCCCGGCCTCGTCATCTTCATCGTGGGCATAGCCCTGAAGATGCAAAATACCATGCACGAGCAGGTGCGCCCAATGGGCATGCGCGTCCTTGCCCTGCCGGGTGGCCTCCTCCGCAACCAGTGGCGCACAAATGACAACATCGCCGAGAAAGTGCAGGTCCAGTCCCTTCGGCAGTGAAGCCGGGAAGGACAGCACATTGGTAGCCTTGTCCACCTTGCGGTACCGGTGATTCAGTGCCCGTGCCTCTTCCCTGTCAACGACGCGCAGACAAGCGCTCGCACCGGTCTCCGGTGACTGTATCTCGCCGGCCCATCTCCTGAAATCCGATTCGGCAGGTATGCTGTGGTCCTGAGTTGCGATCTGTACGTCTAGGTGAATGGCCACGCCCGTGGGGGATCAGTCAGTCTGTATCGTTGTCGTAGGCCCGGATGATTTTCTTGACCAGCGGGTGGCGCACGATGTCGCGGGCATCGAAATTGCAAAAAGAGACCCCTTCGGTCTCTCCCAGGATGCGCCTTGCATGCTTCAGGCCGGACTCCTTCATGCTTGGCAGGTCAATCTGCGTGATATCGCCCGTGACTATCGCTTTCGAGCCGAAGCCGATGCGCGTCAGGAACATCTTCATCTGCTCAATGGTCGTGTTCTGCGCCTCATCCAGAATGATATAGGCATCGTTCAGCGTGCGCCCGCGCATGTAGGCCAGCGGGGCAATCTCGATCACGTTCCTGTCCACCAGCTTGCTGACCTTCTCGTAGCCCATCATTTCATACAATGCGTCATACATGGGCCTCAGGTACGGGTCGATTTTCTGTGCCAGGTCGCCCGGCAGGAATCCCAGCCGTTCCCCGGCTTCCACCGCAGGTCGTACCAGGACAAGCTTGCGGGTTTTGTCATGCTCGAGTGCTGCCACCGCACAGGCCACGGCCAAGTAGGTCTTTCCGGTTCCGGCCGGGCCGATCCCGAACACAAGATCGTTCTCTTCAATGAGCCGCACGTATCGTTCCTGGTTTGCACCGCGGGGCTTGATCACGCCGCGCTTCGTGAAGACCGTACGGGGTACGGATTTGAGCTTCTGCTCCGCTATGTTGGCAAGCTCGGATTCCTGCAGGTGGAGATGGATGTCCGAAGACGACAGGACCTGGGTTTTGGTCGAGTCATACAGTTCCTTCAGCACTTCGACGGCGGCGTTGGTTGCCTTGGCTTCGCCACTGATGGAAAAGGCATTGCCCCGATTGGTGATCTCGACACCCAGTCTTTTCTCAAGCTGATGCAAGTGCCCGTTCAGTGGCCCGCACAGGTTGGCAAGACGCGGGTTGTCGGCAGGTTCCAGGACAATGTTTACGGAATAGGCTTCAGCTGGCAAAAGTTTTATTTCCTCTACGACAGGGTTTCATGATAAACGCCCCGCAATGAATTAGGAAATGCGTCCGCGATTCCAAGGCGGACGAACTTCCCGATGACAGGCTCCGGGGCGGCGAAATTGACCACGCGATTGTTTTCGGTTCTGCCTGCGAACTCGAGTTCGGATTTCTTCGAGTAGCCCTCGACCAGGACCGTCTGCTCTGTTCCCAGCATGGCTTTCGAGTAGGTCATGGAGGCGGCACTGATGGTGCTCTGCAGCGATTGCAGCCTGTGCTTTTTCACCTCCAGGGGAACGTCATCCTGCAGGGATGCGGCGGGCGTGCCGGGCCTGCGGCTGTAGATGAAGCTGTAGGACTGATCGAACCCGACCTCTTCCACGAGCTCCATGGTGCACTCGAAATCCCGGTCCGTCTCGCCGGGGAAGCCGACAATGAAATCTGACGAAATGCTGATATCCGGCCGGTGCCTGCGCAGTTTCTTGATGATCGACTTGTACTCCAGCGCCGTGTAGCCGCGCTTCATGGCAGCCAGGATCCTGTCCGAGCCGCTTTGTACCGGCAGGTGCACGTGGTTGACCAGCTCCGGTATCTCGGCATAGGCGTCGATCAGGTTGTCCGAGAACTCGATCGGATGGGAACTGGTATACCGGATTCGCCGGATGCCTTCGAGGCTGCTCACGTAGTAGAGCAGCAGGGAAAAATCGACGACATCGCCATGGCGGTCCAGTCCCCTGTAGCCGTTTACGTTCTGCCCCAGCAAGGTGACTTCCCGTGCACCCTGGCGAACCAGCATACGGATCTCCTCCAGCACATCCTGCAGCGGGCGGCTGAATTCTTCACCCCGGGTATAGGGCACGACACAGTAGGTACAGTACTTGCTGCAGCCTTCCATGATCGAGACATACGCCACCGGACCCTTGTGTTGCGGCTTGGGCAGGCTGTCAAACTTTTCCATCTCCGGAAATGTGACATCCACCACGGTCTTCTTTTCTTTTTTTGCCTGCTCCAGCAGTTCCGGCAGGCGATGAATGGTCTGCGGTCCGAACACGACATCAACATGCCGGGCACGTGCGGCAAGGGCATCTCCTTCCTGGCTCGCGACGCAACCGCCCACGCCGATCAGCAGGTCGGGATTCTTTTCTTTCAGGGGCAGCCACTGGCCCAGCTGGGAAAACACCTTCTCCTGTGCCTTCTCGCGGATGGAGCAGGTGTTGAGCAGCAGCACGTCGGCCTGCGAGACATCGGTGGCGACATCAAAGCCCTGGGTATCGTGCAGGACATCCAGCATCCTCGACGAATCATATTCGTTCATCTGGCAGCCCTGGGTTTTGACAAAGACCTTTCTGCTCATCGAACCGACCCTGCCCGGTGTTCCTGCACGTTAAGCGCACACTGCACGGCATGCGTGCGCATGCAGTACGGAGCCGCCCCGGAAGCGTTCCGGATGCGGCCTTTCTCCCGGACGAGAACCGGTGTGCTAGAAAGGGATGTCGTCGTCAAAATCGTCAGAGGGTGAGGAGGCGGCGGTTTGCGCAGGTTCCATGTTTGACGGAGGCCCGTCCTGCATCATGGACGACCCGCCTTTGCCACCCAGCATTTGCATGTTGTTGGCAACGATTTCCGTAGAGTAACGGTCTGCCCCGCTCTGGTCCTGCCACTTGCGCGTTTGCAATCGACCTTCCACGTACACCTGTGAACCTTTTCTCAGGTATTCGCCAGCAATTTCTGCCAGCCTGGAAAACAGCACGACGCGGTGCCACTCGGTCTTCTCGATCTTCTCACCCGAATTCTTGTCATTCCAGGACTCGGTCGTAGCCACACTGATATTGCATACGGCCTTGCCGCTCGGCATGTATTTCACCTCAGGGTCCTGTCCAAGGTGACCAATCAGTATCGCTTTGTTGATGCCTCTTGCCATTGATTTTCTCTTAGTAGGTTTAAGCAACGCTATTTTACGTAATTCTGAGACAGAACACACGGATTGCAGCGATCCCCGCCCCATGGGTACAGCAATTCCAGAAGGCCCAGGCTTGGCACCCGGGGCGGCGAAACACGTATACTAGTTCGATTGCCCAGACAAAATTGAACGCATGAAAAAAATCACGATCCGGGGTGCCCGCACGCACAACCTCCAGGACATCGACCTCGATCTTCCCAGGGACAAGCTGATCGTGATCACCGGCCTGTCCGGCTCGGGAAAATCATCCCTGGCGTTCGATACGATTTTTGCAGAAGGCCAGCGCCGCTATGTCGAGTCCCTGTCGGCCTATGCACGCCAGTTCCTCGCGCGCCTGGAGAAGCCGGACGTGGATTCCATCGATGGACTGTCGCCTGCGATCTCGATTGAACAAAAGGCAAGTGCGCACAACCCGCGCTCCACCGTCGGCACCATCACCGAAATCTACGACTACCTTCGCCTGCTTTACGCGCGTGCCGGTACACCGCGCTGCCCGACACACCACATCGACCTGCACACGCAAACGATCAGCCAGATGGTGGACAAGGTGCTGTCCCTGGAAGAAGGCAAAAGACTGATGCTGCTGGCCCCGGTGATACAAAACCGCAAGGGGGAGCATCAGCAGGTGCTGGCCAAGCTGCGCACGCAGGGTTTTATCCGGGCACGAATCGATAACGAGGTGTACGAGCTGGACGCACCGCCCAAGCTCAGTTTAAGGCGCAAGCACACGATCGAGGTCATCGTCGACCGCTTCAAGGTCCGACCGGGCATGCGGCTTCGACTGGCGGAATCCTTCGAGACCGCCCTGCGTCTTGCCGACAACATTGCCATCATCCAGTCCATGGATGACCCGCACGAAGAGGGACTGGTGTTCTCCGCGAAATTCGCCTGCCCGAAATGCGGCTACAGCCTGAACGAGCTTGAGCCGCGGCTTTTTTCCTTCAACAACCCGGTGGGTGCATGCTCGGCCTGCGACGGCCTGGGTGTCGAGGAATATTTCGATCCCGAGCTGGTGGTGATCAGCGACCAGCTCAGCCTGGCCGGAGGGGCGATCCGCGGCTGGGACCGGCGCAACCCGTACTACTTCAACCTGATCCGTTCGCTGGCCAAGCATTACCGGTTCGACATCGAGGCCCCCTGGCACACGCTGGATGAGGCGGTCCAGGACATCATCCTGTACGGCAGCGAGGACGAGGAGATCCAGTTCAGGTACACCAGCGAGAAGAACAGGAGCTACCAGCGCAGGCATGCCTTCGAGGGCATCATTCCGAACATGGAACGGCGCTTCAATGAAACCGCATCGAGCGCGGTTCGCGAGGAACTCAGCAAGTACCTGACCACACAGGTGTGTCAGGCATGCAACGGCGACCGACTCAACATGGAAGCCCGCCACGTGTTCATCAACAACCGCAACCTGCCGACCATCACCTCCTGGTCGACAGAGCAGGCGCTCGGTTTTTTTGACGGGCTCAAGCTTTCCGGTCACCTAGTGGCAGTCGGAGAGAAAATCATCAACGAGATCGGTGAACGGCTCAAGTTCCTGGTCAACGTCGGGCTGGACTACCTGGCGCTGGACCGCACTGCAGAGACGCTGTCGGGCGGTGAGCTGCAAAGAATCCGCCTGGCCAGCCAGATCGGCTCAGGGCTCGTTGGCGTGATGTACATCCTCGATGAGCCCTCGATCGGCCTGCACCAGCGTGACAACAAGCGACTGATTGCAACGCTGAGCTCCCTGCGCGATCTCGGCAACACCGTGATCGTGGTCGAGCACGATGAAGAGGCGATACGAAGTGCGGACCACGTCGTCGACATGGGTCCGGGAGCCGGCATCCACGGCGGCAGGCTGGTGGCCCAGGGTGCGCCCCCCGAGATTGAAAAAAATGCGGCTTCACTGACCGGGCAGTACCTGTCCGGGAAGCGCGCAATCCCCATTCCGCAGATCCGCCTCCCCCTGCAGCAAGGCAAAACCATCCGCATCATCAAGGCGCGGGGAAACAACCTGCAGAACATCACGGTGAACATTCCGCTGGGATTGATGACGGTGGTCACCGGCGTTTCCGGTTCGGGAAAATCCACCCTGGTAAACGACACCCTGTACAGGTACTGCATGCGCTACCTGCATAACTCTGGCACCGCTGCTGCACCATGCAGGGAAATCACCGGGCTCGAGCAGATCGACAAGGTCGTTGATATTGACCAGAACCCGATCGGGCGCACGCCCCGCTCCAACCCGGCCACGTACACCGGACTGTTCACGCCAATACGTGAATTGTTCGCGAACATTCCCGAAGCACGCTCACGCGGCTACACGCCGGGCCGGTTCAGTTTCAACGTGAAAGGAGGACGCTGTGAGGCCTGCAGGGGCGATGGGGTCATCCGGGTGGAAATGCATTTCCTGCCGGATGTCTACGTGCCATGCGATGTGTGCCAGGGAAAACGCTATAACCGTGAAACCCTGGAAATCCACTACAAGGGCAAGAACATCCACCAGGTGCTGCAGATGACCGTGGAGTCGGCATACGACTTTTTCGAGGCCATCCCCGTGGTCAAGCGCAGGCTGCAAACGCTCATGGATGTCGGCCTGTCGTACGTCACCCTGGGGCAAAGTGCCACGACGCTATCCGGCGGGGAGGCCCAGCGCGTGAAGCTGTCTCGCGAATTATCCAAGCGCAGCACCGGGAAAACCCTGTATATCCTGGATGAGCCCACCACGGGCCTTCATTTCCATGATGTTGAGCAGTTGTTGAGAGTGCTGCACTACCTGCGTGACCAGGGAAATACTGTCATCGTGATTGAACACAATCTTGATGTCATCAAGACTGCCGACTGGATCATCGATTTGGGACCCGAAGGGGGTAGCCGGGGAGGACAGGTCATCGCCGTGGGCACACCCGAAGATGTAGCCCTTTCAAAACAGTCGTTTACAGGACAATATTTAAGTCCATTCCTGAATATAAAGACCCTGCGGGAAGAACGCTCGGCCTGATTTTCTCTTCAGTCTTCAGCGTCGAAGCTTACCGGGTCTCCAACCTTGAGGTCGAACCTGCCGGCAGCAGATCCTTCCCGTATAGCGACCTCGATGAGGCCGTTCGAATTGCCGTACCAGAAGCTTTCTCCCGGTCCCACGCAGTGAAAAGCCGGCGCATACCGGAGCCCCTCTCCATGGACTTTCAGTATCCGGTCCTGATCGGATGGTCGGTACCGGATGCCGGTCACTCCGTTGCCAAAATGATCGACCAGTACGATTTCGTGAAGATCATCGGGCCACTGAATCCCGGTCCGGTCCTCGGCAGGTACAGGCGCGAGCCTGGGAGTTAAACCCGAGGCAATCTTTGCAGCTACCGGTGCGAAGATGTCACGTCCATGGAACGTATTCGATGCGGGCTCACTGGACAAAAGGATCTCGGACCAGCGGGCTTTAGACAGCTTCCTGGAAACAATCGAGAACAGGCCATTGTCCGGCCCGGTGAAGGCGTAGCCATCCCCTTCAAGGACGACCGGCAGTCTGGCGGACCCCACACCGGGATCCACTACACCTACGATCACGGACTCCGGGGGAACATACTCCAGGAAACTTGCAAGCAGATAGGCTGAAGCCCTGGGGTTGAATTCGGGTAGCTCATGGGTGAGATCGATGACCGTTGCCCCAGGTGCGACCGTGTAGATGGCAGACTTGAGTTGGCCCACGTAGGCACCGGAAATCCCATAGTCTGTTGCGAGTACGATTGGCCTCATGGTGATCGGACACCGGGACGGTAGTACCCGGCTGGCACGTCTGGTTGGTGTGGGGAACTACTCTTCGTCGACGGGCCGATCGACCAACTCCACCAGCGCCATGGGTGCGTTGTCACCCCGGCGAAAGCCGCATTTCAGGATGCGCAGGTAACCGCCCGGCCGCGTCTTGTAACGGGGCCCGAGCTCGGAGAAGAGCTTGCCCACACTGGCCTTGTCGCGCAACTTCGAGAATGCCTGGCGTCGCCTTGCGACACTGTCTTCTTTCGCCAGCGTGATCAGCGGTTCGGCATAGCGGCGCAGCTCCTTTGCCTTGGGCAAGGTGGTGCGGATGACTTCGTGCGAGAACAGCGAAGTGGCCATGTTGCTCATCATCGCCTTGCGATGCGGGCTGTTTCGGTTTAACCGACGTCCTGACTGGCGGTGCCTCATGCTCTTTCCCGGTTAATTGTATTCAGACCAGCACCTTGCGGTCTTCACGCAAGGTGGCCGGCGGCCAGTTTTCCAGGCGCATCCCCAGCGACAGGCCGTGCGTGCCCAGCACGTCCTTGATTTCCGTGAGGGATTTCTTGCCCAGATTCGGGGTTTTCAGCAATTCCACTTCGGTACGCTGGATCAGGTCGCCGATGTAGTAGATTTTCTCCGCCTTCAGGCAGTTGGCAGAACGGACGGTCAGTTCAAGGTCATCGACCGGACGCACCAGGATCGGATCGATTTCAGGCTCGGCCTCATCGGGCTCCACCTGTTCATCACCCTGAAGGTCAACAAACACGGAGAGCTGCTGCTGGAGCACGCCCGCAGCCTTGCGGATGGTCTCCTCAGGGTTAACGGTGCCATTCGTCTCCAGGTCGAAAATCAGCTTGTCCAGGTCCGTGCGTTGTTCCACACGTGCACTTTCAACTGAATAGGCCACCCTGCGCACCGGGCTGAAACTCGCATCGAGCAGCAGGGATCCGATCGCACGATCCTCGTCATTGCGACGCTGTGCAGCCGGCTGGTATCCGCGGCCCTTGGCAACTTTCAGGGTCATGTTCAATGATCCCCGCTCGGTCAGGTGGGCAATGACATGGTCCTTGTTCATGATCTCCACGTCGTGGTCCACCTCGATGTCCCCTGCCGTGGCCACACCCGGCCCCTCCTTGTTCAGGGTAAGAGTGGCTTCCGATCTCTCGTGCATCACCACTGCGATGCCTTTGAGGTTCAGCAGTATGTCGACGACATCCTCCTGCACGCCCTCGATCGCCGTGTACTCGTGCAAAACACCATCGATCTGCACTTCCACCACGGCACATCCCGGGATGGATGACAGCAGGATCCGTCTCAACGCATTGCCAAGCGTGTGCCCGAAACCACGGTCCAGTGGCTCCAGCACGACTTTCGCACGACATTCGTCAACCAGATGAACATCGACCACTCTTGGCTTCAGCAACTCATTTGCACCCATTTACGCTAACCCCTTAAATACTCATTACTTGGAATACAGCTCGACCACGAGAGACTCGTTGATGTCCGGCGGCAAGTCATCACGCTCCGGTATGGACTTGAACTTGCCCTGCATCTTCTTGATATCGACCTCCACCCAGTCGGGCAATCCGATCTGTTCGGCTGCATTCAGTGCATCCTGGATCCGCAATTGTTTCCTCGACTTCTCGCGCACCGAAATCACGTCCTCTGGGGACACGTGATAGGACGGGATGCTTACGGCCACCCCGTTCACCTCGATCGCCTTGTGACTGACGAGCTGTCGGCACTCGGCCCTTGTGACCCCGAAGCCCATGCGGTAGACCACGTTGTCCAGCCGGCACTCGAGAATCTTCAGCAGGTTCTCACCGGTGGAGCCCTTGAGGCGTGATGCCTTCTTGTAATAGTTCCTGAACTGGCGCTCGAGCACTCCGTAGATACGACGCAGTTTCTGCTTCTCGCGCAACTGCATCCCGTAGTTGGATACCCGGCCACGCTTGTCACCGTGCTGGCCCGGCAGCTTATCGATCTTGCATTTTGAGTCCAGCGGGCGCGCGCGGCTCTTCAGCATGAGGTCCGTGCCTTCGCGACGGCTGATTTTGCATTTGGGTCCTAGATAACGTGCCATCTCTGCTTACCCTATACTCGACGACGCTTCGGCGGACGACAGCCGTTGTGCGGAATCGGTGTCACGTCATTGATGTTGGTGATCTTGTACCCCATGGCATTCAGCGCACGTACGGCCGACTCACGCCCCGGGCCGGGACCCTTGATCCTGATCTCCAGGTATTTCAGGCCGTATTCCTGTGCAACCTGGCCGGCGCGCTGGGCAGCCGTTTGCGCGGCAAACGGTGTGCTTTTGCGTGAGCCGCGAAATCCCGAACCCCCCGAGGTGGCCCAGGCCAGTGCGTTCCCCTGGCGATCCGTAATCGTCACGATCGTGTTGTTGAAGGATGCGTGAATGTGCGCGACCCCGTCGGTTACGACGCGTTTCGCCTTCTTTCGGGTGCGTGGTGCTGTTTTTGCCATAGTAATCCGATACCTGCTTGGTTATCTCTTGACCGGGCGTCTTGGGCCCTTGCGGGTGCGGGCATTGGTACGGGTCCGCTGCCCGTGCAACGGCAGTCCTCGGCGATGCCGGATTCCGCGGTAGGTGCCAAGATCCATCAGCCGTTTGATATTCACCGTAACTTCACGACGCAAGTCACCTTCTACCCGGTACTTGGCCACTTCCGTGCGCAAACGGCTGACCTCATCTTCGCTCAAGTCCTTGATCTTGGTGCTGGTCTTGACCCCTGCTGCTGCGCAGATCTTGCGAGAACGCGAACGCCCGATGCCGTATATCGCCGTCAGGGCGATCTCCGCATGCTTGTGCACCGGTACATTGATCCCGGAAATACGTGCCATTTAATGTTTCCTCAAAAGTCTCCCGCTGTACGAAAACAGCGCATTCTATCAGCCAGACAACTCAGGTACATACCTTCTCCAGTGCCCGTCATTAACCTTGCCGTTGCTTGTGCCGGGGGTCCTTGCATATCACGCGCACCACCCCGTTGCGGCGAACGATCCTGCAGTTCCTGCACATTCTCTTTACTGATGCCCGTACTTTCATCGTTCTCTCACCCTGACTTAACGCAAAGTCCCTGCACGGCCATAGCCCTTCAGGTTTGCCTTTTTCATCAACCCCTCGTACTGGTGCGACATCAGGTGCGCCTGCACCTGTGCCATGAAGTCCATGACAACGACCACGATGATCAAAAGCGAGGTTCCGCCGAAGTAAAACGGCACACTGTACTTGAGAATCAGGAATTCGGGCAACAGGCAGACCAGCGTGATGTAGATTGCACCCACTGCCGTCAGCCGTGTCAGCACCCCATCGATGTAGCGCGCGGTCTGGTCTCCAGGGCGGATCCCCGGGATAAAGGCCCCGGAACGCTTCAGGTTGTCCGCGGTTTCCCGCGAATCAAACACGATCGCAGTATAAAAGAAACAGAAGAACACGATCGCGAGCGCATACAGCATGACGTACAGGGGCTGGCCGGGCGAGATGGCATTGGCCATGTTCTGCAGCCAGGAAAAACCGCCCTCCGAGGTGCTCGACCACTGTAACAGGGTGGCCGGAAACAGGATGATGCTGGAAGCAAAGATCGGCGGGATCACACCCGACATGTTGAGCTTGAGCGGCAGGTGACTGGACTGGGCTGCGAACATCTTCCTGCCTTGCTGGCGCCGTGCATAATTTACCGTGATTCGCCGTTGAGCCCGTTCTGCAAAAATCACGAAAGCCGTGACCGCGATCGCCATGATGAAGAGGAACAGCGCAAACCCCTCACCCAGGGCGCCTTGTGCGACCAGGTCGAGGGTGCCGCCGATGGCAGCGGGCAATCCCGCCACAATCCCGGCAAAGATGATGATGGAGATGCCGTTGCCGATGCCTCTTTCGGTGATCTGCTCACCCAGCCACATCAGGAACATCGTGCCAGTGACCAAGCTTATGGTCACGGTAAATGCGAAGCCGATGCCCGGGCTCAGGGCCACTTGCTGGTTCTGCAGGGCGATGGAAACCCCGATCGCCTGGAAGGTAGCCAGAAAAACCGTACCGTAACGCGTGTACTGCGTGATCTTGCGCCTGCCGGACTCGCCTTCCTTCTTAAGCTCTTTCAATGAAGGCACCACGGCACTCATCAACTGCATGATGATGGATGCGGAGATGTACGGCATGATGCCCAACGCAAAAATGCTCAAACGCTCCAGCGCTCCGCCGGAAAACATGTTGAACATGCCAAGAATCGTGCTGCTCTGCTGCTCGAAAAACCTGGCCATCGCACTCGGATCAATCCCCGGAACGGGGATGAACGTGCCGATGCGGTACACCACCAGGGCGACCAGCACAAAAACCAGGCGCTTTCGGAGTTCACTGACCTGGCCCAGCCCGGCAAGCTGACCAACCGCGTTTGCACCCGAGCGAGCCATCAGTCCTGGATACTCCCGCCTGCCGCTTCGACTGCCTTCCTGGCGCCTGCCGTAAACACCAGGCCCTTGGCCTTCACTGCGGTCTCAATGTCCCCGGACAGGATCACCTTGACACGCTTGGCCGCCGCATGAACCAGCCCTGCAGCCTTCAATGCATCCATATCCACCTCACCGGAACCCATGGAAGCCAGCTCGTGCAAGCGCAGTACAGCCGTTTCCGCTGATTTGCACGAACGGAATCCTACCTTGGGCAAACGCCGCTGCAACGGCATCTGGCCACCTTCGAAGCCGACCTTGTGATAGCCGCCCGATCGCGAATGCTGGCCCTTGTGCCCCCGCCCGCCGGTCTTTCCAAACCCGGAACCGATTCCGCGCCCGACGCGCTTTCGCCCGGTTTTGCTGCCCTGTGCAGGTTTCAGGTCGTTCAGTTTCATGTTCCTCGCCCTCAGGCGTTCTCTACCTTGAGCATGTAATCGATTTTGCGGATCATGCCGCGGTTTTCCGGAGTATCGGCCACGGTGACCGGATTATGGATACGCCGAATTCCAAGGCCTCGCGCACACGCCTTGTGCGCAGCCAGCCTGCCGTTGAGGCTTTTCGTCAAGGTCACTTTCAATTGCTTGCTCATGGCTCGGCTCACACAGACGGTTACGACAGGATCTCTTCGACAGTCTTGCCGCGTTTTGCGGCGATATGGTCCGGCTCCTGCATGCTGCACAGCGCATTGACCGTCGCCTGCACCACGTTGATCGGGTTTTTCGAGCCGATGCATTTCGACAGGATGTTCTTGATTCCGACGACTTCAAACACGGCTCGCATGGCGCCGCCGGCGATAATACTGGTACCCACCGAGGCCGGCTGCATGAAGACTTTCGCAGCACCGTGGCGCCCGATTACCGGGTAGTGCAGCGTGCCATCCTTGAGCGGCACCTGTTTCATTTCCTTGCGCGCCTTCTCCATCGCCTTGCGGATCGCAAGGGGCACTTCGCGGGCCTTGCCGTAGCCGATGCCAACCTTGCCGTTGCCATCGCCCACCACGGTCAGGGCCGTAAATCCAAACTGACGCCCACCTTTGACCACCTTGGCCACCCGGTTGACTGCAACCAGTCTTTCCTCAAGGCCGTCAGGAATTCTTGCCGGTTCTTTCGCTACCATTGGAATATACGTACCTTCTGTTTAAAAATTTAAGCCTGCTTCTCGCGCTGCATCCGCCAGGGCCTTGACGCGGCCGTGGTACTTGAACCCGGAACGGTCAAATGCGACGTCCACCACGCCCTTCTCCTTCGCGCGCTTGGCGACTGCCTCGCCCACTTTCTTGGCAGCTTCCACGTTGCCGGTATGCTTCAGGGCCTTGCGCAACTTCGCCTCCAGCGAGGAAGCGCTCGCAACGGTAACCCCCGTATCCGGCGAGATCACCTGCGCATAGGTGTGCCTGAGCGTACGGTGCACGCACAGGCGATGAACCTTGAGTTCGGCAATCTTGCCACGCGTCTTGCGGGCCCTTCGCATTCTTGAAACCTTGTTAGCCATCGCTCAATGCCTACTTCTTCTTCGCCTCTTTGCGGACCACACGCTCATCGGAGTACTTGACGCCCTTGCCCTTGTACGGTTCCGGCTTGCGGAAGGCACGGATCTCCGCTGCCACCTGCCCCACTTTCTGCTTGTCCGTTCCCCGTACGATCACTTCGGTCTGGCTGGGGGTCTCTACCGTGATCCCCTCGGGCACGGGATACTCGATTGGATGGGAAAAACCCAGCGTCAGGTTCAGTACCTTGCCCCTGGCCTGGGCGCGGTATCCCACCCCGACCAGTTCGAGCTTGCGCTCGAAGCCCTTGCTGACACCGGTGACCAGGTTGTTGATCAGGGCACGCATGGTGCCGGCCATGGCGCTGTCGCCCGCCTTGTCCAGCACGACGCTGATCTGGTTGTCCTTTTGCTCGATGCTCACGTCCCGGTGGATGTCCATCGACATCTCGCCAACGGGCCCCTTCATGGCCAGGTGCTGGCCCTTGAGCTTCACATCGACTCCCGCAGGAATCTCGACAGGTTGTTTGGCAATGCGTGACATGATGGGTTCAGACAGCTCTACCGTTACTCAATCGTGCACAGCACTTCACCGCCGTGCCCCATGGCCCGTGCCGCACGGTCGCTCATGACCCCTTTCGAGGTGGAGATCACGGCCACACCCATCCCACCGATCACTCTCGGCAGGTCCTCGGCACTCTTGTACTTGCGCAGGCCGGGTCGGCTGACACGGCTGAGGCGGGTAATCACCGGCTCGCCCAGATAGTATTTGAGCCGGATCGTGAGTTCCGCCTTGCCGGATTCATCTCCAACGGAAAAATCCTCGATGTATCCTTCATCCTTGAATACGCCGGCAATCGCCTCCTTCACTTTCGAAGAAGGCATTGTGACGGTCACTTTCCTGGCCTCCTGGCCGTTTCGGATACGCGTCAGCATATCGGATATCGGGTCACTCATGCTCATGTCTTTTCCAGTCCGTATTCCTTGAAATATCCGTGGTTACCAGCTGGCCTTCACCAGGCCTGGAATGTCTCCGCGCATGGCGGCTTCACGCAACTTGTTGCGACCCAGCCCGAACTTGCGGTAGTAGCCTTTGGGCCGGCCGGTGATGCTGCACCGGTTGCGCAACCGCACCGGGCTCGCGTTGCGCGGCATTTTCTGCAACTGCAGCATGGCTTCCTGTTTTTCCTCGTAGCTGGTCGTTGGGCTTTTGACGATGGCCTTGAGCCTCGAGCGCTTGTCTGCACAACGGCGCACGACCTTGTTGCGCTTTTTCTCTCTCTCCAGCATGGATGATTTTGCCATGGGCTACCTACTCTCTATCTCTTGAATGGAAAACTGAAGGCTTCCAGCAGCGCCTTCGCCTCGTCATCGGTTCTTGCGGACGTGGTAATCGAAATATCCATACCACGGATCGCATCGATCTTGTCGTAGTCGATTTCCGGGAAAATGATCTGCTCGGTGACGCCCATGCTGTAATTGCCCCGCCCGTCAAAGGCCTTGGGACTCAGGCCCCGGAAATCCCGCACCCGGGGGATGGCGATACTGATCAGGCGATCGAGGAATTCGTACATCCGCGTCCGGCGCAAAGTTACCTTGCAGCCGATCGGGAAATTCTCGCGGATACTGAATCCGGCAATGGATTTCCTCGCCTTGGTCACCACCGCTTTTTGTCCGGCAATTTTCTCGAGGTCTGCAATCACATCCTTGATAGTTTTCTTGTCGCGCGCAGCCTCGCCCACGCCAATGTTCAGCGTGATCTTCTCGATACGCGGCACCTGCATGGGGTTCTTGTACCCCTGCTTCTCCATCAACTGGGGACATACCGTGTTCAGATAGAAATCCTGGAGCCTGGACATTCTGCGTTCCTAGATATCGACCACTTCGCCGTTGGACTTGAAATAACGGACCTTCTTACCGTCTTCCAGCGAGCGGAAGCCGACCCGGTCGGCCTTGCCGGTGACCGGATTGAAGAGCATCACGTTCGAGACGTGAATCGGAGATTCCTGCTCGTTGATGCCCCCGGATACGCCGGCGTTCGGATTGGGTTTCTGGTGCTTCTTGACCACGTTGATGTTTTCCACGACCACGTGATCCTCACCCACTTTCAGCACCGTACCGCGCCGGCCCTTGTCCTTGCCGGCTACCACGATCACGTCATCTCCCCTGCGAATTCTTTGCATGTTGGCCAATCCTGATAGTTGTCTCACGGTTTCCGGATTACAGCACTTCGGGTGCCAGGGAAATGATTTTCATGAAGCGCTCGGTGCGCAGTTCACGGGTCACCGGGCCGAAAATGCGGGTGCCCACGGGCTGCAGCTGGGCGTTCAGCAATACCGCCGCATTGTTGTCGAACCGGATGGTCGAACCGTCCGGGCGGCGTATGCCCTTGGCCGTGCGCACGACGACGGCGTTGTACACCTCGCCCTTCTTGACCTTGCCGCGCGGAATGGCATCCTTGACGCTGACCTTGATGATGTCGCCAATGCCCGCGTAGCGGCGCTGTGATCCACCCAGCACCTTGATGCACTGCAATTTGCGCGCTCCGCTGTTGTCAGCCACGCCCAGGGTAGATTGCATCTGGATCATATCAACCTCTTACGCCCTAGCATCTTCACTGCGCTTGACAACCTCGACCAGTTGCCACGATTTCTTTTTCGAGACAGGACGGCACTCGCGGATCGAGACCTCGTCCCCTATCGAACATTCGTTGTTCTCATCGTGGACGTGCAGTTTCGTTGAGCGGCGGATGTACTTCTCGTACAGGGGGTGCTTGATCTGGCGCTCAAGCAGCACCACGGCCGTCTTGTCCATCTTGTCGCTGACGACCCTGCCGTGCAGGGTGCGGATTTTCTTGCTTTCCTCTGACATGCGAAACCTATGCGCCCTTCTCTGATGACTTCTGATTCATAAGTGTTTTTACCCGCGCGATGTTCTTCCTGTTCACCTTGAACTGGTGCACTCGCGTCAGCTGGCCCGTACCCAGCTGCATGCGCAGGTTGAACTGTTCCTTGCGCAACTCAAGCAACTCCTTGCTGAGTTCCTCGTAGTTCTTGTTCTGCAGTTCCTTGTCCATGACCTGTACTCACATCACGCTGCGTGTGACGAAGGTGGTGCGGATCGGAAGCTTGGCATCCGCCAGGCGAAACGCCTCGCGGGCAACCTTTTCATCCACGCCTTCCATCTCGTAGAGCACCTTGCCGGGCTGCACCTTGGCCACCCAGTACTCGACGTTGCCCTTGCCCTTGCCCTGGCGTACTTCCAGCGGCTTCTTGGTCACCGGCACATCGGGAAACATCCGGATCCAGATCTTCCCGCCCCGCTTGATGTGACGCGTCATCGCCCGCCGTGCCGCCTCGATCTGCCGGGCGGTGATGCGCCCACGGGTGACGGCCTTCAGGCCGTATTCACCGAAGCTGACCTTGTTGCCGTTCTGGGCGAGCCCGCGGTTGCGGCCCTTCCTTTGCTTGCGAAACTTTGTGCGTTTGGGCTGTAACATATTGGTTCAACTGAACTTGTTCGATAATCGGCGAAGCCTACTGCTCCGCGCCCTCTTCTTTTTCCTTGGCATCCAGACCAAACACATCGCCTTTGTAGATCCAGGTCTTGATACCGATAATTCCGTACGTGGTCTTGGCTTCCGCAAAACCGTAATCAATGTTGGCACGCAGGGTGTGCAGGGGCACCCGGCCCTCCCGGTACCACTCACTTCGCGCGATCTCCGCACCGTTCAGGCGGCCCGCTACATTCACTTTCACTCCCAGTGCACCCAGGCGCATGGCGTTGCCCACGGCACGCTTCATGGCCCTTCTAAACGTGATCCGCCGCTCAAGCTGCTGTGCGATGCTTTCCGCGACCAGCTGCGAGTCGATTTCAGGCTTGCGGATCTCCTCGATGTTGATCTTTACGTTGTTCACGCTCAGCCCGGTGCGGCGTGCGATCTCGTGACGCAGGGCCTCGATGTCCTCGCCTTTCTTGCCGATCACGATACCGGGGCGCGCCGTGTGTATGGTGATGAACGCTGCGCGCGCGGGCCGGTTGATCTGGATCCGGCTGACGGAGGCCTGCGAGAGCTTCTTCTTCAGGTAATCCCGGATTTCGAGATCGCTGCTGAGAAATTCCGCATAATCGCTGCCATCGGCATACCACTTGGATGTCCAGTCGGTGGAAATCCCGAGCCGCATTCCCGTTGGATGTACTTTCTGTCCCATATCTACAAATCAACTCCTACCAAATTTCGTGCAACGCTCTGCATACCCCAACACTAGGCGTCACTGACCTCCACGGTGATGTGGCTCGTGCGTTTCAGGATTTTCGCAGCACGGCCCTTGGCGCGTGCCCTGAAACGACGGTGGGTCGGCCCGTCATCCACGAAAATTTTCGAAACCTTCAGTTCGTCGATATCCGCACCCTCGTTGTGCTCGGCATTGGCAATCGCCGACTCCAGCACCTTGCGGATGATCACTGCGGCCTTCTTGGGGCTGAACTTCAGGATCTCGAGCGCCCGCTCCACTGCCTTGCCACGCACCTGATCTGCCACCAGCCGGGCCTTTTGCGGCGCAATGCGTACAAACGTATGTTTTGCTGAAACCTGCATTATTATCGGGCCTTCCTGTCTCCCGAATGACCCTTGAAGGTTCGGGTAATGGCGAATTCACCGAGCTTGTGCCCAACCATGTTCTCGCTGATCAGGATCGGCACGTGCTGGCGGCCATTGTGTACGGCAATGGTGACCCCGACCATCTCCGGTACCACGAAGGAACGCCGCGACCAGGTCTTGATCGGCTTGCGGTCATTCGTGGCCGCCGCCTTTTCCACCTTCTTCATCAAGTGGTGGTCGACAAACGGGCCCTTGCGTAATGATCTTGGCATCTGTTAAACCCCTGTAACTCCTTAACGCTGCACTCTATTTCTTCTTTCTGCGCCGTACGATCAGGCGGTCAGTACGGTGGTTTTTGCGGGTCTTGTAGCCCTTGGTCGGCATCGCCCACGGCGATACCGGATGGCGCCCGCCGGACGTGCGCCCTTCGCCACCGCCATGCGGGTGATCCACGGGATTCATGGCCACACCCCGAACCGTTGGCCGCACTCCGCGCCAGCGCTTTGCACCGGCCTTGCCCAGCTTGCGCAGGTTGTGTTCGCTGTTGCCGACTTCGCCGATGGTGGCACGGCAATCCAGCAGCACCTTGCGCATTTCGCCGGAACGCAATCTCAACGTGGCGTAATTCCCCTCGCGTGCCACGACCTGCACGGCAGCTCCCGCGCTGCGTGCGATCTGTGCGCCCTTGCCCGGTTTCATCTCGATGCAGTGCACCACCGTGCCCACCGGGATGCTTCGAATCGGCAACGCATTCCCGACCTTGATCGGCACGCGCTCACCGGAGATGACCTCGCTGTCCACGGACAGGTGTCGGGGTGCAATCATGTAGCGACGCTCCCCGTCCGCATACTTCAGCAGTGCAATGTTGGCACTGCGGTTCGGGTCATATTCGATACGCTCCACCTGGGCCGGGATGTCATCCTTGTTGCGCCTGAAATCAATGACCCTGAAGCGCTGCTTGTGTCCGCCGCCGCGGTGCCTGGTGGTAATCCGCCCGGCATTGTTGCGCCCGCCGCTTCGCTTCTTGTCACACAGCAAGGGCTTGTAGGGCCCGCCCTTGTGCAGGCCCGGTGTAGTCACCTGGACGACGAAACGCCGGCCGGCGGAGGTGGGTTTTGCTTTTACGACTGCCATGACAACACCTAACCGTTAGCTGAATCCGCCAAAATCAATATCGCTGCCGGCTTCCAGGGTGACAATGGCCTTCTTCCAGTCCGGCCGCTTGCCGGGCCGGCGGTTGAACATCTTGCGCTTGCCCTGCATGTTGATGGTATTGACCTCGGCCACCTTCACATCGAACAGCTTTTCCACCGCCTGCTTGATTTCCTTTTTCTTGGCGCCGCGCGTGACACGGAATACGTGCTGGTTGTTCTTGTCCGCGCCTGTCGCCGTTTTCTCCGAGACATGCGGGGCCAGCAGTACGGTCATCAGGCGCTCCTCGTTCATTGCAGCCACCCCTCGATTGCCTGCAGGGCATCCTTGGTGACCACCACGTGCTTGTGCCTGAACAGGCTGACCGGATCGATGCCACCCACCTCCACGACTTCGACATGGGGCAGGTTGCGCACGGAGAGGTAGAGATTCTTGTCGGCTTTTTCGGTGATGATCAATGCGGAGGTGAGGTTGAGTTTTTGCAGGTGGGCCAGGGCTTGTTTGGTCTTCGGCTCGGTGACGGTAAATTCCTTGATGACGTGCAGGCATTCCTGGCGAATCAGCTCTGAAAACATGCTGGCATAGGCTGCGCGTACCATTTTCTTGTTGAGCTTTTGCCTGTAGCTGCGCGGCCTGGCAGCAAACGTGACTCCGCCCGAGCGCCACAGTGGGCTGTTGGAGGTCCCCGCCCGGGCACGTCCCGTGCCCTTTTGTCTCCAGGGCTTGGCACCACCGCCACGTACATCGCTGCGGCTCTTGTTCGCCTTGGTGCCGCTTCGGGCACCCGCCAGGTAGGCCGTGACGGCCTGGTGCACCAGGGGTTCGTTGAAACTGCGCGCAAAGATGTCATCCGATACCGTGACTGAGGACTTCGTATTGGCGATAGCGAGTTTCATGGCTGGTCGTCCTCAGGCGTCGGCGGTTTCCGCTTTGGCCGCATCTTCTGCCGCATCATCCTGTGCCGGCAGGTTGATCTCCGCGGCATGCACGGGCCGGATCATCACGTCTCCGCCCGGGGCTCCAGGTACTGCACCCTTGATCATAAGCAGGTCCTTGCCCTCGTCGATCTGTACGACCTTCAGGTTTTTCGTGGTCACACGGACGTTGCCCATCTGACCGGCCATTTTCTTGCCCTTGAAAACGTGCCCGGGATCCTGGCACTGCCCGGTGGAACCCAACGCGCGGTGTGATATCGAGTTTCCGTGCGTGGCATCCTGCATGCGAAAGTTGTGACGCTTGACCGATCCTGCAAAACCCTTGCCCTTTGAGATGCCCGATACGGCCACTTTCTGGCCCACGGAAAACAGTCCCACGCCCAGTTCCGATCCCACCTGCAGTGTTTCGAGCTGCTCCTTTGCAGGCCGGAATTCCCGCAGCCCTCTTCCTGCGCGAACGCCTGATTTTGCAAACTGGCCCGCCATCGGCTTGTTGATGCGCGAAGGCTTGATCTCGCCGTAGGTGACCTGCACGGCATCATAGCCATCGTCCTCCTGGCGGCGCACCCGGGTGATACGGTTGCCGGGCACGTGCAAAACCGTCACTGGCACAGACTCACCTGCCTCGGTGAAGACACGCGTCATACCCACTTTTTTACCTACCAATCCCAGAGACATTTTCGTCCTTTCGTACCGTTCAGGGTTTGCAAGAATTTCAATTGACCGGATAACTGCGACCCGGCATGGGTTTCCCCAGGCCGGGTCGCAGGTAGCCAACTATTATCCCAAATATCAGGGTCTTAAGAAACCACTTTCTTCACCTAGCTGTTGCCATAATTCCGCCGTAAACTCCTCCGCACCCTTGCCTCAAAACCCGCTTCACCAAGACCCGGATTTTCTAGTTCAATTTGATCTGGACATCCACCCCGGCAGCCAGATCCAGCTTCATGAGCGCATCCACGGTCTTGTCCGTGGGCTCGACGATATCCATGATCCGCTTGTGGGTGCGAATCTCGTACTGGTCGCGGGCATTCTTGTCCACGTGCGGCGAGATCAGCACGGTAAAGCGCTCTTTTTTGGTGGGCAGCGGGATCGGGCCTTTCACCCGGGCGCCCGTGCGCTTGGCCGTTTCCACGATTTCGCTTGCGGAGCGGTCGATCAGGCGGTGATCAAACGCTTTCAGGCGAATCCGGATGGTTTGTCCTGAGGTGGGCATCGTTTACTCGCCTGGGTGCTCGTATTACTCGATGATCTTCGAGACTTTTCCGGCCCCGACCGTGCGACCGCCTTCACGGATAGCAAAACGCAGTCCCTTCTCCATCGCAATCGGAGCGATCAGCGAGACCGTCATCTGCACGTTATCACCCGGCATCACCATCTCGGTGCCGCTCGGCAGATCAACTGCCCCGGTGACGTCCGTGGTACGGAAGTAGAACTGCGGGCGATAGCCGTTGAAGAACGGGGTATGCCGGCCACCCTCTTCCTTGCTGAGGATGTAGACCTCGGCCTCGAACTTCGTGTGCGGGGTAATGCTGCCGGGCTTGCACAGTACCTGTCCACGCTCGACCTCATCACGCTTGGTGCCACGCAACAGCACGCCGACGTTGTCGCCTGCCTGACCCTGGTCGAGCAGCTTGCGAAACATTTCCACACCCGTACAAGTCGTCGTGGTCGTTTCACGTATACCCACGATTTCAATTTCATCGCCGACCTTGACGATGCCGCGCTCGATGCGTCCGGTCACCACGGTGCCGCGCCCGGAGATCGAGAAGACATCCTCCACCGGCATGATGAAGTCGCCGTCAATGGCTCGCTCGGGCTCGGGAACGAAGGCATCCATTTCTTCTACGAGCTTGATAATGGAAGGGATTCCGGTGTCCGAGGTATCCCCCTCAAGGGCCTTCAGCGCGGAACCCACGACAATCGGCGTGTCGTCGCCTGGAAATTCATAGGTCGACAGCAGGTCCCGGACTTCCATCTCAACCAGTTCGAGCAACTCGGGATCATCCACCTGGTCCGCCTTGTTCATGTACACCAGGATATGGGGGACGCCCACCTGGCGTGCCAGCAGGATGTGCTCACGTGTCTGAGGCATGGGGCCGTCCGCGGCACTGACCACCAGAATGGCACCGTCCATCTGCGCAGCACCCGTAATCATGTTCTTCACATAGTCGGCATGACCCGGGCAGTCCACATGGGCGTAGTGGCGGTTTACGCTCTCGTATTCGACGTGGGCCGTGGCAATGGTGATGCCGCGCTCACGTTCTTCCGGCGCATTGTCAATCTGATCGTAGGTCCTGTACTCGCCGCCATGGGTCTCACCCATCACCTTGGTCATGGCTGCCGTCAAGGTCGTCTTGCCGTGGTCTACGTGACCAATGGTGCCGACGTTGACGTGCGGTTTGGTACGTTCGAATTTCTCTTTGGACATCGTTCTCTACCTCTTCAAATATCTTAATGACAATACAGTGGTTTAGCCATTCTTTTTGATGATCGCATCGGCAAGATTGCCTGGTACTTCTTTGTAGTTTTGGAACTCCATGGAATAGGTGGCACGGCCCTGCGTGGCCGAACGCAGGTCCGTTGCGTAGCCGAACATTTCAGCCAGCGGAACCTCCGATGAGATCACCTTGCCCGACGGGCTGTCCTCCATGCCGCCCACCATGCCACGGCGGCGACTCAAGTCACCCACGACATCTCCCATGTGCTCCTCGGGAGTCACGACCTCGACTTTCATGACCGGCTCAAGCAATACCGGGTTGGCCTGCCTGGCGCCGTCGCGAAAGGCCATCGAACCTGCAATCTTGAACGCCATCTCGGAAGAATCCACATCGTGGAAGGAGCCGTCATACAGTGTGACCTTGACATCCACCACCGGGTAGCCCGCGATCACGCCGTTGAATATGGCTTCCTTGACGCCTTTCTCCACGGCCGGGATGTATTCCTTCGGAATGACCCCACCGACGATTTTATTTTCAAACTCGAACCCGCCTCCGGGTTCCTGCGGCTCGATCTTCAGGTACACGTGCCCGTACTGTCCGCGTCCACCGGACTGGCGCACGAACTTGCCTTCCTGCTCGATGCTGCTGCGAATGGTTTCACGGTAAGAGACCTGCGGTGCACCAACATTGGCTTCCACGCTGAATTCCCGTCGCATGCGGTCGACGATGATGTCGAGGTGCAGTTCGCCCATGCCGGAAATGATGGTCTGGCCGGACTCCTCGTCCGTTCGCACCCGAAACGATGGGTCTTCCTGGGCCAGCTTTTGTAGGGCGATACTCATCTTCTCCTGGTCCGACTTGGTTTTCGGCTCAACCGCCACCGAGATGACCGGCTCCGGAAACTCCATGCGTTCCAGGGTGATCGCCTCGTTGAGGTCACACAGGGTCTCGCCCGTGGCCACGTCCTTCAAACCGACGGCAGCTGCAATGTCACCTGCGCGCACTTCCTTGATCTCTTCACGGGAGTTCGAATGCATCTGCAGGATCCGCCCGACTCGCTCCTTCTTGCCCTTGACCGGGTTGTATACAGTATCCCCGGAATTCAGCACCCCGGAGTACACGCGGAAAAAGGTCAGTGTACCCACGTAGGGGTCGGTGGCAATCTTGAAGGCCAGCGATGCAAACGGCTCATCGTCCGAAGGCCCGCGCTCCACCGTGGTGTCCTCCCCATTCTCCTTCATGCCCTGGATGGCAGGTACGTCGGTGGGCGAAGGCATGAACTCGATGACGGCATCGAGTAGCGCCTGCACGCCCTTGTTCTTGAAGGCCGAGCCGCACAGGGCGGGCACGATCTCGTTGGACAGGGTGCGCAGTCGAATCCCCTTGCGTATATCCTCTTCCGACAGGGTGCCGTTCTCGAGATACCGTTCCATGATTTCCTCGGAGGACTCCGCCGCCGCCTCGACCAGCTTTTCATGCCACTCCTCGGCCTCGGCTTTCAGTTCTTCGGGAATATCAGTTTCCTCGAACGTCGTTCCCTTGTCCTCTTCATTCCAGTAGATCGCCTTCATCTTGATTAGGTCGACCACACCCTTGAAGTTTTCCTCGGCGCCAATCGCCAGCTGGATCGGCACGGGGTTGGAACCCAGCCGTTCCTTGATCTGGCCGACCACGCGCAGGAAGTTCGCGCCGGTACGGTCCATCTTGTTGACGAAGGCCATGCGCGGCACCTGGTACTTGTTCGCCTGGCGCCACACGGTCTCGGACTGCGGCTCCACGCCGCCGACCGCGCAGAACACGGCACAGGCCCCGTCGAGGACGCGCAGCGAGCGCTCAACCTCGATGGTGAAATCCACGTGGCCCGGGGTGTCGATGATATTGATGCGGTGCTCGTCAAACTGCTTTTCCATGCCATCCCAGAAGCAGGTGGTGGCCGCAGAGGTGATGGTGATTCCGCGTTCCTGTTCCTGCTCCATCCAGTCCATGACGGCTTCACCGTCATGCACCTCGCCGATCTTGTGCGAGATTCCGGTGTAGAACAGGATGCGCTCGGTAGCCGTGGTCTTGCCGGCGTCAATGTGCGCCATGATCCCAATATTGCGATAGCGCGAGATCGGTGTTTTGCGTGCCACGATGATGATTCCTGAACTGAAGGACTACCAGCGGTAGTGTGAAAATGCCTTGTTCGCTTCGGCCATGCGAAGCGTGTCTTCGCGCTTCTTGATGGCTGCACCCTTTTGTGAGGAGGCATCCATCAGCTCACCTGCGAGCTTGTTGATCATGGATTTCTCGCCACGCTTTTTTGCCGCATCGACGATCCAGCGCATGGCCAGGGTGGTCTGTCGCACCGGGCGCACTTCCACCGGTACCTGGTAGGTTGCACCACCCACGCGCCTCGACTTGACCTCGACGAACGGGCGTACGTTCTCGATCGCCTTCTTGAAGATCTGGATGCCTTCCTGCCCGCTCTTGCGCTGCACATTGTCAAACGCCTGGTAGAGGATTTTCTCGGCCACGGACTTCTTGCCGTTTTTCATCAGCATGTTGACGAACTTCGCCACCAGTTGGTCCCCGTACTTGGGGTCATCCAGGATCTTGCGCCGGGGAACTTCTCTTCTGCGTGACATGGAAAAACTGCTTCAGTGAACGGGGTAACTACGACTTGGGTTTCTTGGCGCCGTATTTCGAACGGGCCTGCATGCGGTCCTGCACGCCCTGGGTGTCCAGGCTGCCGCGAACCGTGTGATAACGCACCCCGGGCAGGTCCTTGACACGGCCGCCCCTGATGAGGACCACCGAGTGCTCCTGCAGGTTGTGGCCTTCGCCACCGATGTAACTGGTCACTTCAAATCCGTTGGTTAGGCGTACACGTGCCACCTTGCGCAGTGCCGAGTTCGGTTTCTTCGGGGTGGTCGTGTACACGCGCGTGCACACGCCGCGTTTTTGCGGACAGCTGGCAAGCGCGGGAACGTTGCTTTTCTCCACCTTGCGCTTGCGCGGTTTTCGCACCAGTTGATTGATTGTAGTCATAAATTTTCTATACCTAAAACAAACAACAGGCCGATGAAACATCGGCCTGTGTTAGCCGCGAAATTGTAAAAACCATCCGACATGCTGTCAAGCAAGGGTTTCGGTCATTCAGCGCTTCCTCCGACCCCGACTTCCTCGCTCTTTTCACCCGCCGCAGAAAGCTCCTCGGCCAGGGCCGCCTCGACCTGCTCGTCGGACGTTGCCTCACCTTCTTCAAGCTCAACGGTTTCCATCTCCGCCAGCGCATCGCGGCGGCGGCCTTCATGGTAGGCGAGACCCGTGCCCGCCGGGATCAGCCGCCCGACAATCACGTTTTCTTTCAGCCCGCGCAACATGTCCTTGGAGCCACGTACCGAGGCTTCGGTCAGCACCCGGGTGGTTTCCTGGAAGGAGGCAGCCGAGATGAACGACTCGGTCACCAGTGATGCCTTGGTCACACCCAGCAGTACCGGCTCGAACTGGGCAGGTTCCTTGTCGTCGGCTTCCATTTTCTCGTTGATCTCGAGTGCGCGCGATCTCTCCACCTGTTCGCCTTGCAGGAAATTGGTATCGCCAGGGTCTGTAATCTCCGCCTTGCGAAGCATCTGCCGGGTAATCACCTCAATATGCTTGTCGTCGATGTCCACACCCTGCAGTCGGTAGACGTCCTGGATTTCCTTGACCAGGTACTCGGCAAGCTCGGTCACCCCGAGCAGGCGCAGGATGTCGTGCAGGCTCAGCTCACCGTCCACGATGACCTCGCCCTTCTCCACATACTCACCTTCAAATACGTTGATCTGCCGCCATTTCGGGATCAGTACTTCCTTGGATTCGCCGTCCTCGTTGGTGATCACCAGACGCTCCTTGCCCTTGGTGTCCTTGCCGAAGGACACGATGCCGGTCTGCTCGGCAAGCACCGCAGCTTCCTTGGGCTTGCGCGCCTCGAACAGGTCGGCCACCCGCGGCAGACCGCCGGTGATATCGCGGGTCTTCGAAGACTCCTGCGGGATCCGTGCAATGATGTCGCCCACCCCGACGATATCGCCGTCGGACAGGCTGATGATGGCTCCGGGGTGCAGCGTGTAGTGCGCCGGCTTCTCGGTACCGGGGAACTTCAGGGGCTTGCCCTTGGCATCCAGCAGGTTGACGGCCGGTCGCAGATCCTTGCCGGCTGCGGGGCGGCTTCTCGGGTCGAGCACGATGGCGGAACTCAGGCCGGTGACCTTGTCAGCGAACATGTTGACCGTGACCCCGTCTGCGAAATCGACCAGCTGGATCTTGCCGCCGACCTCGGTGATGATGGGACGGATATGCGGGTCCCAGGTCGCGACCGTCTGCCCGGTCTCCACCGCATCCCCGTTGTTCACGGAGATCGATGCCCCGTAGCTGATCTTGTAGCGTTCCTTCTCGCGGCCCTGTTCATCGACCACGCTCAGCTCACCGGACCGGGATACCGCGACATTGTGCCCATCCTTGTGCTGCACCAGCTTCACGTGGTGCATGCTGATCGTGCCGGCGGACTTCACCGTGATGCCGCTGGTGGAAGCCGCACGGTTGGCCGCACCACCAATGTGGAACGTACGCATGGTCAACTGGGTGCCGGGTTCACCGATCGACTGGGCGGCAATCACACCGACGGCCTCGCCGATATTGACGAGATGACCGCGTGCCAGGTCCCGTCCATAGCAGTTCGAGCAGACTCCGTAGCGGGTTTCGCAGTTGATCGGGGTACGCACCTTGATCTCGTCCACGCCGAGATCCTCGAACTTCTTGCACCAGCCCTCATCCAGCAAGGTGCCGGCCGGAATCAGTACGTTCTTGCCCTTGGCATCCATGACATCGGTGGCCACCACGCGACCGAGTACCCGGCTTTGCAGGGTCTGCACGACATCGCCGCCTTCGATCACAGGCTTCATCACCATGCCCTCGGATGTTCCACAGTCCTGCTCTGTGACCACCAGGTCCTGGGCCACGTCCACCAGGCGCCGGGTCAGGTACCCGGAGTTGGCGGTCTTGAGCGCCGTGTCAGCGAGTCCCTTGCGCGCGCCGTGCGTGGAGATGAAGTACTGCAGTACGTTCAGGCCCTCACGGAAGTTCGCGGTGATGGGCGTCTCGATGATCGAGCCGTCCGGCTTGGCCATCAGGCCGCGCATACCCGCCAGCTGGCGAATCTGGGCGGCGGAGCCCCGCGCACCGGAGTCGGCCATCATGTAAATGGAGTTGAATGATTTCTGTGTAATCGGCTTGCCTTCGGCATCCTCGACTTCTTCATTACCCAGCCGATTCATCATGGCCTGGGCCACCTGCTCGTTGGTATGCGACCAGATGTCGATGACCTTGTTGTAACGCTCTTCCTTGGTCACCAGGCCGGAGGCGTACTGGGAGGCGATTTCCTCGACCTCCTTCTCCGCCTCACCGAGGATCGACTGCTTCTCTTCCGGGATGACCATGTCATCGGCACAGAAGGAGATGCCAGCACGAGTGGCGTAATTGAAGCCCGTGTACATCAGCTTGTCGGCCAAGATCACGGTATCCTTGAGGCCGGTGCGTCGGTAGCACTCATCAATCAGCGACGAGATTGCGCGCTTGTCCATGTCCCGGTTGACCAGTGCAAACGGCATACCTTCCGGCAGAACCTTGGAAAGAATTGCACGACCGACGGTCGTTTCCGTGACACGGCGCACGTCCTGCGTGCTGCCGTCCTCGGCTTCCTCCACGTCTCTAACCCGGATTTTCACCTTGGCATGCAGGCTGACCGCACCGCCGTCATAGGCGCGCTGTGCTTCCTCGATGTCGGCAAATGACATGCCGGCACCCTGTTCATTCACTTTTTCACGTGTCAGGTAGTACAGGCCGAGCACGATGTCTTGGGACGGCACGATGATCGGGCTGCCGTTGGCCGGCGAGAGCACGTTGTTGGTCGACATGATCAGCGCCCGGCTTTCCAGCTGAGCCTCGACCGACAATGGCACGTGAACGGCCATCTGGTCGCCGTCAAAATCGGCGTTGAATGCGGTGCACACCAGAGGATGCAGCTGAATAGCCTTGCCTTCGATCAGGATCGGCTCAAACGCCTGGATGCCGAGGCGATGCAGCGTCGGTGCGCGGTTCAGCAGCACCGGGTGCTCACGGATGACTTCCTCGAGGATGTCCCAGACCTCGGGACCTTCCTTCTCGACCACCTTCTTGCAGGCCTTGATCGTCGGAGCGATGCCGCGCATGTGCAGCTTGCTGAAGATGAACGGCTTGAACAGTTCGAGCGCCATCTTCTTGGGCAGTCCGCACTGGTGCAGTTTCAGGGTGGGCCCCACCACGATCACCGAGCGCCCGGAATAATCCACGCGCTTGCCGAGCAGGTTCTGCCTAAAGCGGCCCTGCTTGCCCTTGATCATGTCTGCCAGGGACTTTAGTGCACGCCGGTTGGTGCCAGTGATCGCCCGGCCGCGCCGACCGTTATCCAGCAAGGCATCGACGGCTTCCTGCAACATGCGCTTTTCATTGCGCACGATGATGTCCGGTGCATTCAGTTCAAGCAGACGCTTCAGGCGATTGTTTCGATTGATGGCCCGACGGTACAGGTCATTGAGGTCCGAGGTGGCAAATCGGCCACCATCTAGATGCACTAGTGGGCGCAGGTCCGGCGGCAATACCGGCAGAACCGTCAGCACCATCCATTCCGGCTTGTTGCCGGACTCGATGAAATTCTCTGCTAGGCGCAGGCGCTTGGACAGGCGCTTGAGTTTCGCCTCTGAACGGGTCTCGGTGATTTCCTGACGAAGATCCGCGACTTCCTGCTCCAGGTCCACCTGCTTGAGCAGCTCGTAGATGGCTTCGGCTCCCATTCGCGCATCAAACTCGTCGCCGTAGGTCTCGATCGCTTCCAGGAAGGCTTCATCGGAAAGCAACTGCTTGTGCTCGAGCCCGGTCATACCCGGGTCGATGACGATGAAGGCTTCGAAATAAAGTACGCGTTCGACATCACGCAGGGTCATGTCCAACAACAGGCCGATGCGAGACGGCAGTGATTTCAAAAACCAGATGTGGGCCACAGGACTGGCCAGCTCAATGTGGCCCATGCGTTCACGGCGTACCTTGGTCAGTGTGACCTCAACGCCGCATTTCTCGCAGACCACCCCGCGGTGCTTGAGGCGCTTGTACTTGCCGCACAGGCATTCATAGTCCTTGATCGGCCCGAAGATCTTTGCGCAGAATAGCCCGTCACGTTCCGGCTTGAAGGTACGGTAATTGATGGTCTCGGGCTTCTTGACCTCGCCGTACGACCAGGAGCGGATCATGTCAGGAGAGGCCAGGCCGATGCGGATGGCATCGAAATCGACAACTTCACCCTGGTTTCTCAGCAAACTTATCAAGTCTTTCATATCAGGCTTCCTGTTCAAAATCGATGTTCAGACCCAGCGAGCGAATCTCCTTCATCAGCACGTTGAAGGATTCGGGCATGCTGGCATCGATGCTGTGGTTGCTGTCGACGATGTTCTTGTACATCTTGTTGCGGCCCATGACGTCGTCGGACTTGACGGTGAGCATTTCCTGGAGGGTGTACGAAGCCCCGTAGGCTTCCAGTGCCCAGACCTCCATCTCGCCGAAGCGCTGGCCGCCAAACTGCGCCTTGCCGCCCAGCGGCTGCTGGGTCACCAGGCTGTACGGCCCGGTCGATCGGGCATGCATCTTGTCGTCCACCAGGTGGTTGAGCTTCAGCATGTACATGTAGCCCACGGTGATCTTGCGGTCGAAGCGCTCGCCGGTGCGCCCGTCCCACAGGTATGTCTGCCCGTCCTCCGGCAATTCCGCCAGTTCCAGCATGCGCTTGATCTCGAACTCCTGCGCGCCATCGAACACCGGTGTGGCCACCGGCACCCCCTTGCGCAGGTTCCCGGACAGGTTCTCGATCTCCTCATCAGTGAACTCGTTCAGCTTCACCGAGATGCCTTCATCCTTGTTATAAACTTCATTCAGAAAGCTTCTCAATTCCTTGACTTTTCCGGAGTTATCCAGGATGTGGCCGATCTTCAGGCCGAGCCCCTTGGCCGCCCACCCCAGGTGCGTCTCAAGCACCTGGCCGACGTTCATGCGCGAGGGCACCCCGAGCGGGTTCAGCACGATATCCACCGGTGTACCATCCTCCATGTGCGGCATGTCCTCGACCGGTACGATCATGGACACCACGCCTTTGTTGCCGTGGCGCCCGGCGACCTTGTCGCCTGGCTGCATGCGTCGCTTGACCGCGAGGTAGACCTTGACCATCTTCAGGACCCCCGGGGCAAGGTCGTCGCCCGCAGTGATCTTTTCCTTTTTCTCTTCCAAGCGCTTCTCGAACGACTCGCGCTGGCTTTTCAACTGTCCGGAAAGCTTTTCTAGCTGGGCTGTGACTTTCTCGGTACGCATGCGGATCTCGAACCAGCGGTCACGGTCGAGCGCCTCCAGGTAGGTCTTGGTAACCTTGGCACCGGCCTTCAGCCCTTCCGGCCCGCCTTCTGAGACCTGGCCGGTAATCAGGCGCGCGACCCGGCTGTAGATGTCGTCCTCGTAAATGCGAAGCTGATCGTTCAGGTCCTTTTTCACCTGATCGATTTCCGCTTCCTCGATCTGCAGGGCACGCTTGTCCTTGCTCACACCATCGCGGGTAAACACCCGCACGTCAATGACGGTGCCTTCCATGCCGGAGGGCACGCGAAGCGAGGTGTCTTTTACATCCGATGCCTTCTCGCCGAAGATCGCACGCAGCAGTTTCTCTTCCGGGGTCAGCTGGGTCTCGCCCTTCGGGGTGACCTTGCCGACCAGGATGTCGCTGGGGCGCACCTCGGCACCCACGTACACGATCCCCGAATCATCCAGCTTGGCCAGCAGGCTCTCGCTGACGTTGGGGATGTCCGCGGTGATTTCCTCGGCTCCCAGTTTGGTGTCCCGTGCAAAACAGCTGAGCTCCTCGATGTGGATGGTGGTGAAGCGGTCCTCCTCGACGACGCGCTCTGATATCAGCACGGAATCCTCAAAGTTGTAACCGTTCCACGGCATGAAGGCGACCAGTACGTTCTGTCCGAGTGCGAGTTCGCCGAGGTCGGTCGACGGCCCGTCGGCCAGCACGTCGCCGCGGGCAATCATGTCGCCGGGGCGTACCAGCGGTCGCTGGTTGATGCAGGTATTCTGGTTGGAACGCGTGTACTTGGTCAGGTTGTAGATGTCGACCCCAGGCTCACCAGCCTCGGCCTCATCATCGTTGACCCGCACCACGATCCTGCCGGCATCCACGGTGTCCACCACGCCGCCGCGCCTTGACACCAGGGCCGCACCCGAGTCGATCGCAACGACACGCTCGATGCCCGTGCCGACCAGGGGTTTTTCTGCGATCAGAGTAGGCACCGCCTGGCGCTGCATGTTCGATCCCATCAACGCACGGTTGGCATCGTCGTGCTCCAGGAACGGAATCAGCGAGGCTGCGACCGATACGATCTGCTTGGGAGAGACGTCCATGTATTCGACCTCTTCACTCGGCACCAGCGAAAACTCATTTCGATGGCGCACCGAGACCAGCCCGTCCAGGAACCGGCCCCTCTTGTCCAGCCGTGCATTGGCCTGGGCGATGGTGAACTGGCCTTCCTCGATGGCGGACAGATATTCGATGTCATCAGTGACCTTGCCCTTGACCACCTTGCGGTACGGTGTCTCCAGGAAGCCGTAATCGTTGGTACGGGCAAAAATGGCCAGCGAGTTGATCAGTCCGATGTTCGGACCCTCCGGGGTCTCGATCGGGCAGACCCGCCCGTAGTGAGTGGGATGCACATCACGAACCTCAAAGCCTGCACGCTCGCGGGTCAGCCCGCCGGGGCCCAGGGCAGAGATCCTGCGCTTGTGGGTAATTTCTGATAGCGGGTTGTTCTGGTCCATGAACTGCGAAAGCTGGCTTGAGCCAAAGAACTCCTTGATGGCCGCAGCGACCGGCTTGGCATTGATCATCTCCTGGGGCATGAGTCCCTCGGACTCGGCCAGTGTGAGGCGCTCCTTTACGGCGCGCTCGACACGCACGAGACCCACCCGAAAGGCGTTCTCGACCATTTCCCCGACACAGCGCACGCGCCGGTTGCCGAGATGGTCGATGTCATCCACCATGCCCTTGCCGTTGGGGATGTCGATCAGGGTTCGCATGACATCGAGGATGTCTTCCTTGCTCAGGGTTCCCTCACCGGAGGTTTCCTCCCGGCCCACGCGCCGGTTGAACTTCATGCGGCCTACCGGAGACAGGTTGTAGCGTTCCGGTACGAAAAACAGGTTCTGGAACAGGTTCTGCGCCGCATCCTTGGTCGGCGGCTCACCCGGTCGCATCATGCGGTAGATTTCCACCTGGGCTTCAAGCTCGTTGGTGGTGGTGTCGATCGCAAGCGTGGAGGTGATGTACGGGCGCCGGTCAATATCGTTGGTGTACAGCAGCTCCAGCACATCGACGGAGGACTCCAGGATTCTCTCGACGTTCTCCTCGGTCAGCTCGTCGTTGGCTCGACACACCAGCTCACCGGTGTCCGTATCCACCAGGTCCCGGGCCAGCACCTTGCCGAGCAGGTAATCCACCGGCACATCGAGTTTCTTGATGTTCGCCTTTTCGATCTGGCGCACGTGGCGCACGGTGATCCGCCGGCCTGCCTCGACAATCACCTTGCCCCCGGCACGGATCTCAAACGGTGCGATCTCACCCCGCAAACGCTCTGGAATCAGGTCCAGAATAAAGCCGTTGTCAGTGATGTGTACCGTGTTGGTGTCAAAGAAGATGGAGAGGATCTCCTCGCTGCTGAACCCAAGGGCGCGCAGCAGGATGGTGGCCGGAAGCTTGCGGCGCCGGTCGATGCGCACGAACAGGCAATCCTTGTGGTCAAACTCGAAATCCAGCCATGAACCGCGGTAGGGAATCACCCTAGCCGAGTGCAACAGCTTGCCCGAGGAATGGGTCTTGCCCTTGTCATGATCGAAGAAGACTCCCGGGGAGCGGTGCAGCTGGGAGACGATGACCCGTTCCGTACCGTTGATGACGAAGGCCCCGGTATCGGTCATCAGCGGCAGCTCACCCATGTAAACTTCCTGCTCCTTGACGTCCTTGACCTTCTTGGTGTTGGCCGGGGCTTCCTTGTCGTAGATGACCAGGCGCAGCAGGACTTTCAGCGGTGCGTGGTAGGTCAGGCTTCGAAGCTGGCATTCCTTGACCTCGAACGGAGGCTCCTCAAGGCGGTAGCTGACATACTGGAGCTCGACATTACCCGAGTAGCTGACGATCGGAAATACCGACTGGAACACGCCGTGCAGGCCTTCATCCAGGCGGTCGGCTTCCAGAGTGTGATCCTGCAGGAATCGCCGGTAGGATGCGAGCTGGATCTGCAGCAGGTAAGGCGAGGTCAGAATTTCCGGGCGCTTGCCAAAATCCTTGCGAATTCGTTTCTTGCTAGTGTAGCTGTATGCCATCGAGATCACCCCATTATCAAAACGCGCATGCAAAAGGACCCGACAGCATCGGCAGATACTGGCTGGTCCGTCTCGGGATTGGATAGAGCAACGATTACTTGAGCTCTACGGTCGCACCGGCTTCTTCAAGTTGCCCCTTGATTTCTTCGGCCCCATCTTTTGCCACGGCCTCCTTGAGCGTGGAAGGCACGCCTTCCACCATGTCCTTGGCTTCCTTGAGGCCCAGCCCGGTAATGGCGCGCACTACCTTGATGACGGCAATCTTGTTGTCGCCAAAGCTGGTCATGACCACATCGAACTCGTCTTTCTCGGCTTCGGCCGCAGCCTCACCTCCGGCCGCCGCCGCAGGTGCGGCCACTGCCGCTGCGGACACTCCGAACTTCTCCTCCATGGCCGAAACCAGGTCCACCACTTCCATCACGCTCATTGACGAGATCGTTTCAAGAATATCTTCTTTCGTAACTGCCATTTTCATCTCCTAGTCGTCAAATCAAACCCAGATTCCGTGAGCCCGAAGGCCCTTCACACACCCCCGCTAATTAACCTGCGGCCTCTTTCTGTTCGCGCACGGCCGCCACGGTGCGTACCAGCTTCCCGTGGGGGGCCGCAAGGGTGCGTACAAATTTCTCGATCGGTGCCTTCATCACGGCCATCAGAATCGCGATGGCCTGTTCCTTGTTCGGCAGGCTGGAGAGCTTCTCCAGCGCGGAGGCCTCGAGAAGCTCGCCGTCCACGGCGATCATCCTCACGGCCAGTAATTCATTTTCCTCGGTGAAGTCCTTGACCAGGCGCGCAGCAGATCCCGGGTCTTCCTGGGAGAACATCAGCATCAGCGGCCCGGAAAGCTCCTTGCTCAAGCACTCGTAGGAAGTCCCTTCCAGTGCACGCCGCGCCAGCGTGTTCTTGACCACCCGCATGTAGACACCCTGCTCGCGTGCCTGTGCGCGAAGCCCGGTGAGTTCACTGACCGTCAGGCCGCGGTACTCTGCGGCGATCACGGAATGTGCGCTCGCGGCCACCTGCGCGACCTCGTTCACGACCTCTTTCTTTTGCTCAATTCGTAATGCCATGGCAACGTTCCCTAAGACGAACTCCGTTTGGCAACCCGTTTATGCCAGCACAGCCTGATCCACCTGCACCCCGGGACCCATGGTGGATGAAACGGTCACCTTCTTGATGTAAATCCCCTTGGCGGATGCGGGCTTGGCCTTGACCAGGTCCGCGAGCAGCGCTTTGAGGTTTTCCTCCAGCGCCTTTGCCTCGAACGTAGCCTTGCCGATCGTGCAGTGGATCAACCCTGCCCGGTCCGTCTTGAACCGCACCTGGCCCGCCTTGACGTTCTCCACGGCAGCCGCCACATTGGGCGTGACGGTTCCGACCTTGGGGTTTGGCATCAGTCCGCGTGGCCCGAGGATCTGTCCCAGCTGCCCGACCACTTTCATGGTGTCCGGTGTGGCAATGGCTACATCGAAATCAATCTGCCCCTGCTTGACCTGGTCTGCCAGATCGTCCAGGCCGACCAGATCGGCCCCGGCGGATTTCGCGGCCTCGGCCTGCTGGCCCTCGGCGAACACGGCCACCCGGACCTTCTTTCCGGTGCCATGCGGAAGCACGGTAGAGCCCCGCACGACCTGATCCGATTTTCTCGGGTCGACACCCAGTTTCACGCACACATCCACGGTCTCCTCGAAGCGCGCGCCTGCACAGTCCTTGACCAATTGCAGCCCCTCGCCTGGAGGGAACACCTTGCCCTCTCCAATTTTCTCGCGAGAGGCACGAATTTTCTTGCCCGGTTTCGCCATGCTATTTAACCCCTTCCACTTCCAGGCCCATGCTGCGGGCACTGCCTGCGATCGTTCGAACGGCAGCATCCATGTCCGCGGCCGTGATGTCCGGCATCTTCACCTTGGCAATCTCCTCAAGCTGCGCGCGGCTGACCTTGCCGACCTTTTCCGTGTTCGGTCGCCCGCTGCCCTTGTCCAGCTTGGCTGCCTTTCTCAGCAAAACCGAGGCCGGCGGGGTCTTGGTGATGAAGGTGAAACTGCGGTCATTGAAGACCTCGATCACCACGGGTACCGGCATGCCCTTCTCCAGGCCCTGGGTCTGGGCATTGAATTCCTTGCAGAAATCCATGATGTTGACGCCGTGCTGCCCCAGCGCGGGCCCGACGGGCGGGCTGGGATTGGCATCGCCTGCAGGGACCTGCAGCTTGATGAATGCTTCTGTCTTTTTCGCCATGGTTCTTTTTCGTCCTTGCTAGCCTTTCTCGACCTGGCCGAAGCCCAGTTCGACCGGCGTGGAGCGCCCGAAGATCTGGACCGCCACCAGCATGCGGCTCTTCTCGTAGTTCACTTCCTCGACGACGCCGTTGAAATCGTTGAATGGCCCGTCTGTGACACGAACCACTTCGCCGGGCTCGAACAGCACCTTGGGCTTGGGCTGGTCTACCCCTTCCTGCATGCGCTCCTTGATGTTCTGCGCCTCTTTCTCGGTGATCGGAGCCGGCTTTTCTGTAGAGCCGCCAATGAAGCCGAGCACCTTGGGGCAATCCTTGACCAGGTGCCAGGTGTCATCGTTCATTTCCATCTTCATCAAAACGTAACCGGGGAAGAATTTGCGCTCGCTTCGCCTCTTCTGGCCTTCGCGCATCTCCACGACTTCCTCAACCGGTACCAGGATCTCGCCAAACTTGTCCTGCATCTCGAACCGTTCAATTCGCTCGGCCAACGAGCGCTTGACCTGGTGCTCGAACCCGGAATATGCATGCACGACATACCAACGCATTGCCATCTGCCAACCCCTACCTGATGACAAGCTGTATCAGGGAACTCAGCCCGCGATCCACGAGCCACAAAAACAACGCGAGGATGATGACCACCACGAGTACCACGAGCGTGGTCTGCAGGGTCTCGATCCGCGTCGGCCAAACCATCTTGCGCACCTCGGTGCGCGCATCCTGCATGAAGCCTGCAAACGAGCGGCCACGTTCAGTCGTCAGGGAAATCCCGGCCGCCACGACCACGGCCGCGACAATCGTCAGCACCCTGTACAGCAGTGCCAGGTCCGCAAAGACATAGAACGCAAGCACGCTGGCAGCCAGTATCGTGCCCGATACCGCCAGTTTCAGGGTGTCCACGCCGCTCATGGTGGCGTCAGGTTTTGCTGCCATGTCCTGCCTAGAATTCCCGCCTGATCGATGTGTAGCCCCGGGCCGCATCCGTCATTGGCAGGCCAGGAGGGAATCGAACCCCCAACCTGCGGTTTTGGAGACCGCCGCTCTGCCAATTGAGCTACTGGCCTTCACTCAGTGCGCTAGCAATTGCCAAACACGGCACTATAGCGTGATTTCGGGGTATTTGGAACCAATTTTTTAGGATTTTGCCGCCCTCAAATCGCCTGAAATACGGTGCGGCGGCGATGAGCGCAGGTCGGTTCGACCGTAGCTGCACATTATAGCATGGCCAAGTGCCGGGCAGCGGTACATTTAATCGAGCAGGAAGGCCAGTTCGTTGAGGTCAACATAGGTGTTGGCAGCCAGCTGACCTACAGTGGCCGTGACTGCCTGGTTCGGTTCTCCCAGATGATCCAGTACAAGGCAGGCACCGCTGAAATCATGGGCCTGGGTGTACTGGTTGGTGGTTATGACCGTCCTGAGCCCGGCACCCAGGGATGCGCGAAGCCCGTTCTCGGAGTCCTCGATTGCAAGGCATGAGTCGGGATTGGCCCCCAGGGCCTGCAAGGCGTACTGGTAAACATCGGGTGCGGGCTTTTTCCGTGGCACCACGTTCCCTGCTGCGATGACATCAAACCAGCCGGGAGCCGCTGGGTTTAAGCTGGTTTCCAGGAGGATCGTGACGTTACTGGCCGTGGTCGTGGTGGCAATCCCCAGGCGCACCCCTGCCTCACGCGCCTCGCACACCAGGCGTTTCACTCCGGGGCGCAACGGGATGCGTCCTGCCAGCAAGGTCTCGTGGTATTTTTCTGTCTTCGCCTGATGCAGGTCGGCAATGAACTCCGTCAGGTGGTCCGGCCTGGAAAAGGCAGGTGAGTACTGGTCGATGAAGTACCGGATGCGCTCCTTGCCGCCGGTCACCGACAGCAGATCGCCGTACAGAAGGCGTGACCAGTACCAGCTCAGTCCCGCCTGGCTGAAGGCATAATTGAATGCTTGGCGATGGATTTCCTCGGTCTCGGCAATCGTGCCGTCCAGGTCGAATATCAGAGCAGCCAGTTTCAAGGTGTCGTCAGGGTATGTTGCCTGATCAGGCTAGGCCCGGAGGATCGACGGGCTCACCACGCCTGTCGCTACCAGCTGTAGCGAGCGCGGGCGTAGTAGAAACCGCCCGAGTATCCCATCGGCGAGGATTCGGGATATTTGGAACCCAGGTTCTCGGCGAACTCGTTCCTGTCCGGAAAGTTGTCGAAGATATTTTCCGCCCCGACGCTCACCTCGAATCCGTTGGGTACCCGGTAACTTACCTCGACGTCCAGCGTGAACTCCTCGTCCGGTTCAATGATGAAATCTGCACTGTCCGCGTGAAACTCATCGTAACCGTCAAAGAAATTCACCCGTGCGAAACCGCCCCAGCGGCTCTGGTCATGTCGAAGCGTCACGTTGAAGCGAAGGTCCGGCAGTGCGTCTTCCAGTTGCCGGATGCGCTGCTCGCCGATGAACTCCGGATTGTGGCTGGTGACTTCGGTGTCATTGTAGTTGCCCACAAGGGCAAGCTCGGTCTTGCCGCCGTGCAGCAGGGGCAGCTTGTCCGTCACATCAAGGCTTGCCACCAGATCGATGCCGCGGGTGCGTGTATCGAAACCGTTGCCGAAAAAGCGAAATCTGCTCACGTCGGTGGCAGGGAAACATCCGCTCGTGCCAATTGCCGCTTTCTGTGCAGCGCTCAGCGTCTTGTCCTCGGACAGGCCAAGACGATCATCCACCTCGATGTTGTACATATCCACGGTGAGCGAGACGGAGTGCATCTGCAGGCCAAAGCCTGCCGTGTACGTGACGGACTCCTCCGCATCCAGCCTCTGGGCTCCAACCGCTGCAGCTTCCGGGCATTTCGAGGGGATCGTGCCGCGCTGCGTCAACTGGTTTCGGCCTTGCGAATCCAGGATGAACGCGGTGGTTACGTTGGCAACATTCTCCTGTCCCACGGTCGGAACACGAAAGCCTGTGCTGACCGAGCCACGCAGACTGACGGCCTCCGTGGCCTTGAGGATTGCGCCGATCTTAAAGTCCTCGGTCGTATCGTAATCCTCGTGATCCTCGATACGGCCCATCACGGCAACGGTAAGCGCATCCGTGAGGTCCGCTTCGAACTCGACATAGGTGGCGATGTTGGAGCGGTCCCACTTGCCGGCCGCAGCCACCGGGGAGAATCCCGAGAATCCGTTGGCACCGACTCCGGTATCCGGAATCTGCCCGTCCACCCATGAAGCTTCCTCGCCCGCCTTCACCTCAAACTGCTCTTCACGCCATTCAACCCCGAAGGCGGTGTACAGGGGGGATGCCAAGGATGCCATCTCGATTGCACGGGTCATGTCCAGGCTCAGGGTCTGGTCGGTCTGCGTGTAGCTGCCCAGACTGAATTGCGTTGGGGTCGCGAGCCCCAGGCTCGCATTGATGGTGTTGCGAATGGTGAAATCAGCCTCACTCTCGCCTATCGAGTAGCTGGCATCATAGGTCAGGCCCGAATCCAATGCTCCGCGAAAACCTGCAACGCCCGAGGCGTCGCTGACTTCGGCACCGAACTTGGGCGTGAAACCGCCCGGGAAACGCTCATTGAAAAAACATCCCGGGTACGGCGTCCAGTCAAACTGTTCGCTCGCATCCGTCACCCGGATACGTTCGGATGGATTGGCATATCCCGGACAGCCCGGGGCTAGCGGCAAGCGATAGTTTGCCTGACCATCCTCCTCGCCGACGAACACGCCGGTGCGGGTATTCGGATTACGGAAGAAAAAGCCACCCTCGGTCTCGCGCTCCGAGGTGTTGCCGAAGGCGTAGAGTTCGGACTGCTCGCTGAACTTCACTGCGGAATTCAGGAACACAGTGTAGTCATCATCGACATCGGGCTGTCCCCAGACCTGGGTGTACGGCTGGCGAACGTGTGAATTGCCGTTGTCGATCAGGGCCTGCGCATCGGCACGCTGCACGCTGCGGGACGTGAGCCCCATCTCGTGCCACTGGGCGCTGATGTTGGCGAAGCCGTCGGTGCCGAGCGGTATCCCCAGGTTGCCGGCAACCCGGTACTCATCGCCGTCGCCCGTGTAGGTCTGGCCCCACTGCGCCTCGAAGGTACCACCTTCAGGGCGGTCCTTGAGCACGAAGTTGATGACGCCCGCAATGGCATCAGACCCGTACTGTGCGGAGGCCGTGTCACGCAGCACCTCGACACGCTTCAGGGCGATGGCGGGGATGACACTGATGTCGGGTCCCTGGGCACCCTCCGAGACCCCGTTACCCAGCCACGAGATGACCGCGGCACGGTGGCGACGCTTGCCATTCACCAGAACCAGTGTCTGGTCGGCGGCAAGGCCGCGCAGGTTGGCCGGGCGAATGAAGGTTGCTGCATCGCTGATCGGCTGAGTACCAACATTGTAGGACGGCACCAGCTTGCGCATCAGTTCAGGCACCTGGGTCGTCCCCTGATTGTTGAGATCCTCCGTACTGATGATGTCCACCGCCGAGGGTGTGTCCACAGCGGAACGGTCCGGCCGTCTCGAGCCGATCACGCTGATCTTGCGAAGATCTATGGGTTTCGCTACACGCCCCTCGGCCTGCAGGCCTGCTGGCATGTACAGTAGCGCTGTAAGAAGCAATCCGCCCGCACAGGATAGGATAAAAGCAATCGGCTTGGAACCCATGCAAATCACCTCCGGCTGATTATTATGAATTCTTATGGACCACCATTGTGGTTCGCCTAAGAGTAGCACAGACTGCGTCTGTGCTGCTGCTAGTCGTCGAGTACTACCCCCTAATCTTGTTGTACAAGGAGGAGCATCATGTAAATTTAAGAAACCATTTAGTACAAGTTAATATTTATGTTTTCTACCTTCCCATAAAATGAAAGCAATCCATATTGCGCATCTAATTAGTAGTGAAAGACTTCAAAAAATTTGCAACTTGGTGCCAAAAGCCAAATCCTGAATCGAAGAGTGAACTCTCTTCTCATGATTACTTTATTTTTGAAAGAAAAAGAGGGACTGATGATTCTCAAATACATGTAAGACTTATTGATAAATTAAACAGTCTGCTTGCTCAGACAGATAATCATCCACTTAGTGCAACACTTGTCGATCGTTTAAATTTTGATACAGATGTTTTTATCACAAGAGAGAGTCTTTCAGAGAAAGTAAATTTAACTTCCTTACAAATTGATGCAAGTCGTTTTAATAATCTATTGTTGAAAAACCTTTCGATTGGTGGCCTCCACGTAAGTGATTCTAGTGACAGTGGTAAGCTAATCACCATTGAGAACTGCAAAATTAAATCCTTATCTTTACGTGGCAACACCAAAGTATTCATTCGTAACACTAAGATAGGTACGCTGAGGCTGAAAGATGCCAATTCAGTAAAATTTCTGAAGGTGGTTAAAGGTTGTATTCTAGATTTTGATTGCTTTACCCCAGGGAGAGAGAATCCTTTCAATGGCTCCGTAACTTTACAAAAGGTTTTCTTGCCAAAAAATACCCGTGATTACTTGCTAAAAGATGCACAGCCCTATCGAAATCTTAGACACTACTTACAGAAGATTGAAAACACTCAAATGTCTAACCTGATCCACTCAGCGGAGATGGCGGTAGAGCGTGAAAATGAACCTTTTGCAAATAAATTCGTTAGCTATCTCTATCAATGGATTTCGGATTTTGGCTCATCCTGGTTTAGGCCGTTTTTGTGGTTTCTCCTGCTTACGGCATTCTCATGCGTACTACTATATTGGTTCGACGGTGCCCAATTGCGAGCAGGGGCGACTCATGAAGGATGGCACGCTGAGCTTATAGGGGACACGAATGTCGCCAAGTTTAAGCGATCCCTGTATTTGAGTGTTCAATCAACTTATAACCTGTTTGGCCTGTTTAGTAACCGGACAGTCATATTACCCAGCAACAGCTGGGTAGCAGTATTGACATGGCTACAATCTATTTTCTCGATAATCATCATTACATTAATGATTTTTGCTATTCGCCGTAGATTTAAAATCCAAAATTAGAATCTAAGAATTTTCGAGATCGCTTTACCCCGTAGGGAAAACTAATTTTGTAAGCACAAATTCGTCATTCGCCACTTTAGACATATTGTTGCCTGCTACACTTTTCAACATTTGCCGATTAGAGAACCTTCGATGGGTCAGAGTTAGATCAAGGGGGGAAAGAGGCAACAGCTTGTTAGCCGGTGCATTTGTAGACTGGACATACTTCCTATCGTTATTGTTCTCATGGGCATTCTGGTTTGACAATACCCTTTGTAGCCTGCAGTAAAAATAATCCTATGCCCGACTAGGGTTTTGATCTTGCACCGTTGCTATACTGGCAATTGGTAAGTCAGTGTATAACACCACATCCTAGTTATCGGCTTATCTTGAAAATCTTTCTAGAAATGTGCTTAAGTTTAGATGGTGGACGGCCAAGACTTACAACAGCATTAATATTACCTACCAACCGGAATTGAGAGTGACAGTGGCGCTCTGATTAGACTCAATCCTGATTGGTAGCCACTTTGTGCAGAAAGTATCTTTATCTAATTCACTTACTCTTGTCATTAGATTCGCTGATATCTCCCGCCAGGAAAATTTTGCAGACAAGATACCGAAAATGCATGTAGCTACCACAATAATCTGAAGCGGCAATACCACTATAGCCACGTTTTCAAAACCATAAAAAATAGAACCAAGTAAAATCTGCGCATTTATACATTTTAGGCGCGTACGTACTTGCCCTAATGCAAAAATTCTCACTCGATAGCAACAGCAGAAACCTTTATTCAAAATTCTCGAGTACATAAATTAGCGAATTAGGGCATTTGATCCTAATTCAAGAACTCAGCTTTTCCTTGACATCTATATTTTGACTAGCCAGCCCAAATTGGTTACCTCAAACAAGCAGGGATATATAGGATATCCAGAGGAACACCATTACTTAAGGAGTAAAGGGAATGAAAGATGCGCAGAAACCGGATCATGTCAGTCTGAATGCTCTCATTAACAGGTTGAGAGAAGGCCGTTTTGTAATCCCAGACTTTCAAAGAGAGTTCGAATGGAAGCCTTGGGACATTAGAGAGTTGATGCGCTCTATTTTCCTCGATTACTTCATAGGCAGCCTTCTGCTATGGAGAGGTAAGGAGGAGAATTTCAAAGCATTATCTTGTGAGCCCATCTACGGATACAATAGAAACGGAAGCTCCGAATATATTGTTTTGGATGGGCAGCAGCGTCTCACTGCACTGCACTATGCATTTCTTGCGCCCGATGTTCCTCTACCAAATCGTTCAAGACGCGCTGTCTACTTCATGCGTGTTGATAAATTCATGAACGAAGAATACGACGAGGCTTTCCGCTATGACTGGCTGTCACGTCGTATCTCCAAGCTACTTCAGAGCCCTGATTCTCAATATGTTGAGCACATTTTTCCGTTATCCGTAATCGGTGCAGGTGGATGGGAGCTTGCGAACTGGGTGCAGGGGTATGAACGATACTGGATGAAAACGAAAGGGGCTGCGGAAGCAGATAATGACAGTGCAGCTGCTCAACAAGCGGAAATAAACATTGCCAATTCAAATGCCTTTGGGACGCTACTTAAAGATTTAACTGAGGAATACCAGATTTCTTACATTGAACTCGATAAAGAACTTGGACTCGACAAGGTTTGCGACATCTTCACACAGATCAACAGCCGTGGCATTAGACTGGACGTGTTCGATCTAATAAATGCTCTACTTGTACCTAAAGGCATTCAGCTAAAACATATGTGGAGGCAAGCACAGGCTCGACTTGAGTTTGTTGATACTGAAAAAATGAATGTGTACATTCTGCAAGTTATGTCGATCCTGCTGCAATCATATTGCTCCCCAAAATATCTATATTACCTCCTTCCTGGACAGGTGAAGCAGGTTCGCGACTCTAATGGCACACAACGAAAAGAGACTCTTATCCACGACATTAGTAAATTTCAGCAATGCTGGGAAGAGGCTGTCGATACGTTGGAACATGCGATCAAGTTACTACGCCACCCCCAGGAGTTCGGAGTGACTTCATCCAAATATTTACCATATGTCTCGATTCTGCCTGTATTTGCTGCGTTGCAAACGTACATAAAATCCTGTCAGCCAGACCTCCAATTCGATGCTCAGCGAAAAATCCGACACTGGTACTGGGCATCAGTTTTCACCAATCGTTACTCAGGGGCAGTTGAATCCACAAGTGCAAGGGATTTTCTAGATGTCAGAGCATGGATAGAGAGTGATCTCGCTGAACCAGTACTAATTGATGAATTTAAAAACCGATTTCGCGGGGTGGAATTGCGTCGAGAAGTTAAAGGGGGAACATCCGTTTACAATGGAGTTTTTAATCTGCTTATTTTACAGGGCGCCCGCGACTGGATTACCGGAAATATACCTCAGCATGATGATCTCGATGACCATCACATTGTTCCTAGATCATGGGGAGCAAATTATCTAGAAGGTAATCTTATTCACACCATACTAAACCGCACACCACTTAGTGCAGACACCAATCGAAAAATAATTGGTGACAAATTACCAAACTCCTATCTTCCAGAATTGATCAAAAGAAATGGCCAAAAATCTATGAATTCGATTCTAGAGTCACACTTCATTTCTTCTGCTGGCCTTGCCATATTATTACGTGATCCATTCACCCCTGCGGACTTCGAAGAGTTTATCTCTGAGCGGCAACGCACCGTACAGGATGCAATTGAACAGCTACTCATTAAGGAGCGTCTCGATCTATCCGCTAATCTGAGAGAACTTGATGCTGATGTTGAAAGAGTCGAGCTTACATTACGTAAAGCTGTTTCATCTGTCTTGGAAAGTGATGTTGCGTTGTTACCACCACATGTTCAGCAGAAAGTTGAAGAACGTATAAAGGCTGCAACAAAAAGGAACGTTGTACTTGATTTAGAGCTTTATAAAACTCTAGATGGGAAACTTGAATTTTGTGATATTCGAGAGTTACAGGACACGATTGTCTCAAAGAAATGTTGGAGCAAATTTCAATCTCATTTTATCAATAAGGAATCCCTTTCAAGAAAGTTCAGTCAGTTGGCGGAGCTTAGAAATGGCATTCGTCACAGCAGAACTGTCGATGAGATCACAAAAAAAGAGGGAGAAGCAGCGCTCATATGGTTCAAAGAAATATTAGAAAGGTTTTTAAATTAAACACCAACTCATAACTGATCGCCATTCATAGGTAATGGGTTGAATTTTTTTGATTATTTTGCTGTCTTGCTAATCTTAGGCATTTGTTGGAACGATTTGCCGACGGCAAAACAAGATCGCCAAATTTCGCACACTCTCCATGATGTCCAGATCAGCAATTTACAAAGCTCTCGATCATTCGATTGCCTGTCTCTCGCGGACCCGCTGGAATATCTCGTGTGCCAAGTGCTCATGTGCGACCGAACGGAATTCAGTGTCCGTCATCACCTTTGAGAATATCTCCTCGTTGCCCTCCATCCGTGCGATGAATAAATCATCCAGTGCGCTACCTAGATAAGAAGAGAAATTTTCAAAATTGTTAGCGAGGGCGGCATCTGAGATTCGCTCGTTACTCTCTGCCGAGATTCGTATCTGATCAAAAAATAACTGGTCAGCATATGTGAAATTTGTTCCAAAACGCTCATTGAGTCGCTCGATCAAGGAAGAAAGTGCAACCTTCTGGTCCTTGGTCCGAGCTGTGCCAACATCTGTGGGCCCCTTTAGGGGGTCGGCATCACCCTCAGAAAGGTCTATGGACCCCTCGGACATTTGCTGAAGCCTGAAGAACCGCAGTGCCACCTCATCGTCGAGAACGAAAGTCTCACCATGGCTTGGGGGTGGAAGCTTTAACAGGAGATTTCGCACGAACGTGTAAAACCGTTCAAGTTCACTATCTTGATAAGGGATGATCTGTGACAGGAAGGCATAAAGGTTTCGATAGGCTTTCAGCTGGCCACGAAACTTTTCTCGCTCCTCCTCATCGTGCTCTCGGAAACGCTGTACGACAACATCCAGAACAGCGTTCATATCGCGATGATCCCTCGCAGAGTGATCGCTCCTGCCGCAATACCAGACTTTGGCAAAGGCGGTTACATCATCAGGCGTGAAAATAGCCCATTCAAGCAAGCGGTGTTGCAGTTCATTGAGGCGATGTGGGTCGGCATTCTCGCCAAAGGGTGTTGTCTCATAGTAGGGCTTAAATGCCTTATAAATGTCATCTTCCTCATTGACGAAATCGAGGACAAAGGTACGTGACTTGCCGGGTGTAGTGCGGTTGAGCCTCGAAAGAGTCTGAACCGCCTGGACACCATCCAGTCTCTTCACCACGTACATTGTATGCAACAAGGGCTGATCGAATCCGGTCTGATACTTCTCCGCAACCAGAAGAATGCGGTAATCGCCACGTTCAAAGGTCTCCGGGAGTTCCCTTTCAGCAAGACCGTCATTCATTGTCACCTCAGTGTAGGACGAGCCGGGATCATCCGGGTCTTCAACAGTGCCCGAGAAGGCAACCAGTGAACGAATGCCTGTGTAACCCTGCTCTTTGATATAGCGATCAAAAGCAAACTTGTATTTCACTACTAGAAGGCGAGAGCTTGTGACAACCATAGCCCTCGCACGCCCACCAAGCTCGTGCATCACGTAGTGACGGAAATGTTCAATGATTACGGCAATAACCTGCTCGATATTAAAAGGATGGAGTTCCAAGTAGCGCGTAAGGACTCTTGCCGCTTCCTTGTGGGGTACATTGGGATCGTTTTTGACCTGTTTAATCAGGCCGAAGAAACGTTTGTAAGTAGTGTAGTTCTGAAGCACATCCATGATGAAACCTTCCTCAATGGCTTGGCGCATGGTGTACTCATGGAAGGGTGATGTACCCGATGGGCCAGGCTCGTCGAACAGCGCCTTCGTCTTAAATTTAGGTGTGGCTGTGAAAGCAAAGAAGCTGAGGTTTGGCTGCCTGGCACGTTGTAACGCATCGCGAAGCACCGCCGCCTTAGCCTCATCTGAGAGATCATCGTCCTCTTCCTCGGAAAGTTGGGCAGCAATGGCCGCTTCGATCCCTTCTTTGTTCAGCATACCTCTAAGAGTTGTCGCAGTCTCTCCACTCTGAGATGAGTGTGCTTCATCGACGATTACAGCAAAGCACTTTCCCTCTGTGTCGATTTTCACACCAGAGCCCTTCTTATCTAGGGTCGAAAGTGCCTGCGAGATAAACGGAAATTTCTGGATCGTCGTGATGACGATAGGTGTGCCCTGAGACAGTGCACGGGCAAGCTGCTGGGTATCCTTGTCGATCTTCTCAACTACGCCAGTTTTATGCTCGAATTGATAGACCGTATCCTGCAACTGCTGATCAAGTACCCGCCTGTCGGTCACGACGATGACAGAGTGAAATACCTTATCGTCGTACTCGTTATGCAGGCTGGCCAGCCGGTGTGCAAGCCATGCAATCGAGTTCGACTTTCCGGATCCGGCAGAATGCTGGACTAAGTAATTTCGTCCCGCGCCATGGGCCTTGGCGTGTGCAACAAGCTTTCGGACCGAATCCAACTGGTGATAGCGCGGAAAGATCATCTTCTCCGTTTGTATGGTATGTACACCCTTGTCGGTTTTAACCTGCTTTTTCGTCACCTCGAGATGCATGAAACGTTGCAGAATCTCCAGTAGACTATCGGCCTGTAGCACCTCGTCCCACAAATAGTGGGTCTTCCAGTTTCCCTTAACGGGCGGGTTACCTGTCCCGTGGTTGTTGCCTCGGTTGAACGGCAGGAAAGTGGTCTCTTTTCCTTTAAGCTCGGTTGTCATCCATACTTCGTCCGGGTCCACAGCAAAATGGACCAGTGCACGTTTCTTGAATGCAAAGAGCGGATCACGTCCGTCCCGATCATCCTGGTATTGGCGTATCGCATCAGTTGCGTGCTGTCCGGTCAGTGGGTTCTTAAGTTCGGCAGTCACGACGGGAATGCCGTTAACAGCAAGAACCACATCGATGCTGCAGCGGCAGTTTTCGCCATCCGCCCTCTTCATGACCGAGGTGAAGGCGACCTGGCGCGTAATAGTTACACGGTTTCTTGCGTAGTTCTTTTCCGCTTCGGGATTCATCCTGGTGTTTGGTTGAAAATAGGCCATGCGAAACGTCTTACCGTAGCATTTGAACCCATGACGCAGGATGTGGAGTGTGCCCTTGAGTCCCAGTTCTTGCGACAGACTTTCGAGTATAACAGTGGTCGTTTTCGACCCAAGAAGCGCCTCCAACGCTTCCCACCTGGCCAATTGACTTTCTTTCAAAAAACCGGTGATGTCGCGGGGAAAGAGCGCGTGTGTTTCATCAAAGGCATTTGGCCTTCGCCTCTCATAGCCACCTGAACTGGTCAGCCCGGCTTCGATTGCTGTTTCGAAATCGCGTTCCGTGTGTTTTGGCATCACATCGAACCGTTTATAAAAAGGCTTAATCCATTAATCTGGAAATGAATATCCATGTTCCGAAAACTATGAAATTTGAACTAAATCTGAGTTAGGGTTTTGTCTAATTCGAGCACTTCGGCCTCAGGTACTAGGATGCCTCCAATGTTGAAGAACAGATTTTCCTCGCTATATTTGTTTTCGTCGAAGTAGATCAAGTTCCTGAACGGTGTCTCCTAGACCACTTCTGCGATCTGGCCAGTGACGGCAGCCATTATCACAGCACTTCGATATTCTTCTAAAATGCTGATACTTTGAAGCACCCGTAGTGACTGTTCACCAATTGCATCAACTTGAAACTGTATGGTTTTCGCAATTTTCGCTTGCTCAGAGAAAGGAGGTGTAAGGACAATAAAGTTTCCTAAATCCCCAAAATTAAGACCTTCTCTTGACGCACCATTTTGTGAAATATCAATTTGCAACTGCCCAACTGATGAAGCCAAAAACATTGCGAGGAAATCAGCAACAAAATTAGCAGGACGAATAATACAGACGTGCTGATTGACATTCGCTCGAGTGTTTGCTTGATCAAATACACAGCAACGACCAATCGATGCCCCCGTAATGTTTAGTAATACGTCGCCAAAAAACACTCTCGTTTCTGACATTTCGTTATCAATATCATCATCTATAAAGACCACATCTCCCAGAGCCAAATTATCAAAATGAACATTCTGGCTGCGAAGCAATATAACCCCTGAATCGACATAGACGGATGCACCACCACGTGGAGTTATACCGCTTCCAATCTTAGTAGTTCCAAACTTTAGCCGCCTTAGCTTCCAATGCGCTGGAATTTCACCTAGCCATTCAATATTGGAGGGTTTCATGGAGACTTCGGGCTTAAGACCCTTAGTGACGGCTTTGGTAATGAGGGCCTGACGTTTCTCTGCAAGCCGCTCCAAAAGTTCCTGCTTCTTCTTTATCAGTGCATCAATCAGGGCCGTTCTCTCATTCAGAAACTTTGCAATCCACCGCTGTGTATCTAGCGGGGGCCACTTCCAAGGGAGCTTTAGTATGTCTTCCGGTTTCACCCTCTGATGAGAACGCGTAACCGACTGAACAGTGGCGGAAAGCCGAGCTGTGACTTTTTCACTACACCAAAGATAGTAGGCGTACTGTTGATCTATTTTTTTCGAAACTATTGCAACGAATTCGCCAGAAGCGAAAGTTGGATACTCTGGATGAGGCTCAGCCACACAAATCGTTTTCTTTCGGGGATTCAGCTTTGAGACCAATAACATCGGCACATTAATCAAAAGCTTGACACTGTCGATGTCACTTGCTGGTTCAATGAATGGCTCTCCTGTCTCCTGCACTTGGGGAATTGAATAATGTGCCACAAGATCATCGCCAAACAAGTCAGGGTTAACTGTTATGCGATATGGAGTGCAAAGAAAGTCTGCCCGTTTCTTTGTCCAAGAGACAGGTAGGTCACTGAACCACTGCTGTTCAAACCCGCCACTCATGCCACCAGCCCTTTCAGTAATTCGGCAATTTCCTTTTCGAGCTTACTGATGTCTGCCTCGATCTGGTCAAGCGGCCGTGGTGGCTTGTAAACATAGAAATGTCGGTTAATTGGGATCTTATAACCGACCTTGGTCTTGCCGTAGTCGACCCAAGCATCGGGTACATGGGGTAGCACCTCCCGAATGATGTATGTGTCAATGTTGTCTCGATAAGCCTTAACCAGCTGATCGTTGGGCTTATTTGGCCCGAATTCCATGGGCAAAGGTAAATCGGTACCAGGTGGCAGGGGTATATTTTCGGTGTCCCTGAGTTCACTATCAGATATTGGCCGTCCCTTGCCATCCCGACAAATCTCGGCGTCTTGATCACGCTCCCCAAGAGCTGTAAGGATCGCCTTCTTGATCGGGGCAAGAATCTTAATATCAGCTAATTTAGAGGCTGCTATCATGTCTGTTTCAAAGTTTTTTTGGTCCATATAGCGCCCGTTGCTTTGAAGTGTCGCTAGCATAGTTCGGATGGCTTCCTGGCGCTTTCGTCCCTCTGCAATATCGCGCTCAGCTGCTGCTGTGTCCTTACGCTTCTTCGACTTCACTAGATTAGTGAAGTTGGTTTGATCATTAAGCTTCGCAATACGCCTAGGAGTTGCTTCAAAGTTCATGCGCAAAGGGCGCTCGACCGTCACCCTGAGGAAGCCGAACTCACGATTCTCGAAGACACGGGAGATTACACGGCTTTCAAGCTTTCCGTCGATCAAGACTTTGGCGTTTTCACCGTCCTGATAGTTACCATACACCATAGTCAGATGCTGGATTTGTTCTTTGGAAATCTCGTTGCGCTTATTGTTGAGACTCTTTTTCATCTTCTGGAAAAATCGGGTGCCATCGATGAGTTGCACCTTGCCACGCCGTTCCGGAGGCTTGCGGTTTGTTACGAGCCAGACATAGGTGAAGATGCCAGTGTTGTAAAACAGCTGGTCAGGCAGCGCCACAATGACATCAAGCCAGTCATTCTCTATGATCCAGCGCCTGATGTTGGATGGCCCTTGTCCTGCATCACCAGAGAAAAGTGGGGAGCCATTGAAAACAATAGCGATTTTTGAACCGATCTTATCTTCACTCCCTTCCTCATAGGGATGCATCTTTGAAATCATGTGCTGCAGGAAGAGCAGTGAGCCGTCATCTATGTCGGGAAGTCCTGCCCCAAATCGACCCGAGAAACCCATGGTCTTATGCTCACGTTCAACTGTGTCTTTCTGGTCCTTCCATTCGACACCAAAGGGAGGGTTGGCCATCATATAGTGGAAGTACTTACCCTCAAAACCATCGTAAGTCTTACCGTCGCCAAGGGTGTCGCCAAGAACAATGTTAGCCGTGTCCTCATCCTTGATAAGCATGTCCGAGCAACAGATTGCCCAAGACTCGTCGTTGTACTCTTGGCCAAAAAGTGCGAGCTCCGCCCGCTCGTTTTGCGCACGAATCAGTTTCTCAGACTCGGAAAGCATCCCGCCTGTTCCGCACGCGGGATCATAGATCGTGCGATATATGCCGGGCTTATATACATCCTGCTCGCCAGTGTAGATAAGGTTCGCCATAAGTCGAATGACCTCGCGCGGAGTGAAGTGATCCCCAGCTTCCTCGTTGGCCTGTTCATTGAAACGCATCACCAGATACTCGAAGAGATAGCCCATCTGAAGGTTATCAATCCTGTCAGGATGAAGATCGATATCGGCCATCGCCTTCACAATTGTGAAAAGACGGTTGCTATCGTCTAGCTTTTCGATTTGATCGGCGAACTTGAAACGCTCAAAAATGTTACGTGCAATCTTGGAAAAGCCGTTAATGTATGATACGAGGTTTGCTGCTATGTTCTCAGGATCGTCGAGTAGCCGAGAAAAAGTGTAGGGGCTGGTATTGTAGAGAGGGTGCTGACGCTGAGGGTTAGCAGCCTTGCCGAGAAGCCGCTCCACTGCCGCATCCGGCATTTGCAGTGCCTCTAACTCTTTGTGCTTCTTTAGAACGGCATCCTTGGTTGGCTCCAAGACACAGTCAAGGCGACGCAAGACAACGATAGGGAGCATTACTAGACGGTACTGGGGAGGCCGATACGGCCCTCTGAGTCGACCAGCAACTTCCCAGATTTTATTTTTTAGTTCGTCGTGCAGCTGAGTGTCCGCAGCCATTCTTCTTTTTTAGTTGTTGTCAATCCAGAATTGTGCTGAGGCTAGCTGTTCTTACCACATGGGTCAACGCCCATGCCCCCATGTTTCGCGAAACTGCATGCATTTCTCTTAGCACCTGTCGCATTCTCTCCAGTCAAGGCAAATGCTCATGCATTTGATGTGGCAGCCAGATCGCTGATGGCACTTTAATTTCTTGTGGACCTAACTCTAGTCTTGATGTAGTTAGTCGTATTCCACCAAACTATATTAAAAAGTTCTATCAATCTTTCTGACATCATCCTCACCACATCTATAAATCTCTTTGGGTCGTCAAGTATATAATCCTCTTTTCATGCTAAGCACAGGTCAGGACAAATACTGGTGTTTTTGAAGTGAGCAACGACTTACTCTTCTATGGAAAACTTCTTAGTGACTTGATTCGTGGTTATGAGGCTGAGCTATCCAAAGAGATAGAAAGCTGGGAACGGAATAAGATTCTAGCGGCAAGTGAACACGATCTAATTGCATACCTTGTACAGAAGTATACGCTAGATGCTCCGCATATTTTTCGTGATCAGCTTTACATCGAAAATGAAGGCGAAGCAAAAATTGATGTGGGTAACCGTTTCGAATACGGTTTTTGGGACCAGGATGTTCCACACTATATTCCCGGTACTTACGTAACAGTAGCAATCCCCTTTCAAGGTGACGCCGACCTCTTCAAATACCGAGCTTCAACTCACTCACTCAACCCTCCTCGTGGCCGAATCTCAGGATCAAATATCCTTATCTCATTTCAAGATGTAAAACTGGACGCTGAGAAAACACGGCAAAGGATAGATGCTACTATCACGCAGATTGAGACCTGCATTGGTTGGGTAAACAACGACTGTGATGGATGGAATACTCGTATCCAGGACATAGCTGAAAAACATGTGCGTGAGCGGAAACAACGTCTCTTAGAGCAAGTAGATATGGTCAATGCTCTTGGCCTTCCAATTCGAAGACGTGCCGATGCTTCTGAGTCTTTTTCTGTTCCCGTAGCCCGTAAAAAACGACCAATTGAGTTACCCCCTACTCCTAAGGAGGCATTCAAGCCGGAGCCAATGTTGCCTGATGAGGAATATGATTTCATCCTGAGTGTTATTGACCGTTTGTCACAGAGCATCGAGCGCAATCCAAGCACGTTTGTTCACATGGAGGAAGAGCAAATTCGGGATTTAATTTTGGTCAGTTTGAATGGGCATTACGAGGGCGATGCGACTGGTGAGACATTCAATGCTCAAGGCAAGACTGACATATTGATCCGTGCAAATGGTCGTAACGTTTTCATTGCAGAATGCAAATTTTGGAAAGGGCCAAATGCGGTGCATTCCGCAATTGACCAGATCCTCAATTACTTGACATGGAGAGACACAAAGGCAGCACTTCTTTTATTCAGTAAGAATGTAGATTTTACTAATGTGCTGTCTGGCATAGCGGCCAATATACCAAAACATCAGAATTTCAAACGGGAGTTGCAGAAGATCAGTGATACACATGTCCAATATTTATTCAGGCAAAATGATGATCCTGACAGGGACCTTTATATGGCTGTTCTGGCATTTGACATACCAAGAAGAGAGGAGTGACAAGCTTTGAGTTGGAAATAAAATTAGGTCAATGACGCTCCAAATTTGTCTATATCAGATTTTCCAGGCAGTTTGTAATAAAGATATGAAGTCACTAAATCTGACACTTAACGTGTAATTCCATGAATTGCATGCTCCAAAAAACTAACCAAGAACATCACTTATCTTGCGATATGGGATAACGGGAATACCAATAGAGTTTAATAGCACGGAAGAATTGTCCCATGTAATGAGCAAAGTACGGCAATCTTTTGAGGAACAGATGGGAAATGGAGAAATGGACTTGTAAGTGCGATGTGTAAGGGGTGACTTTCTAAGTATTGTGATTGGCTGCAGTGCACACTGACTTAATCACACCTTGCTATGATTCTGCATCTAGTTCAAACGATGCTAACTATTTCCCAGCCATAACCGGAATTACTAAAGCTAAAGGGAGCTAAAATGAACGGTGGCATAAAGCATATTGACACAATTAAAAATATGGCCGTCTTTCATGATTTTAAATGGGAGAAGTCATTACCCAATGAAAAAAACGGTGCTACTGCATTCAGCACAATCAATATCCTTTATGGTCGCAATTATTCTGGCAAGACAACCTTGTCACGAATTTTCCGTGCGATGGAGACAGAGGAACTTTCTGACAAGTTTAAGAATCCATCATTTAACGTTACCTTAGCTAATGGAATACAGGTAACGCAAACGACCCTGACGAACCACGGTAAACAGATTCGGGTTTTCAACGAGGATTTTGTTCGGGACAATCTACGCTTTATCACCAATCCAGATGACAGCATCGAGCCATTTGCCATACTTGGCGACGACAACAACAAAATTGAAAAGGACATCGCAAAACTTGAGGGTGAACTTGGCTCAAATGAAGAAGGAAAGCAGACTGGTTTGTACGCTAAGAAAATAAAAGCAATGTTAATACTGTCAGAAAAGAGACAAGCACATGAAAATGCTGAAAATAACCTTGAAAAAAAATTAAGCTACAAGGCCACTGACAAGAAAATAGGCATAAAGTACAGATCAGAACGATTTGGTGACCAGAACTACAACATCCAAAAGCTGAAATCTGATATTCGAAAAGTTCAAAATACGAGCTACCAACCATTAAATAATGAGCAACTGGGGCAATCTGAAAACCTAATTTCCGAAAAGGTACTTCAGCAAATCCCGCCTTTTCACGCTCCTAGCCTAAATACTTCGAGCTTAGCTGATCTAACCAAGGCTCTCGTAACTAAAAAGATCAGTGAGTCAGACAAAATTAATGAACTGGTAAAAGATGCAGTTTTACATCGCTGGGCTCATAAAGGACGAGCTTTGCACAAAAATAAACGTGACAACTGCGCTTTCTGTGGAAACCTTATTTCTGATGAACGCTGGACAAAGCTAGATAAACATTTTGATGAAGAATCTGAAATCCTTGAAAGGAATCTTGATGCACTGGTTTCCGAGATTGAAGAAGAGAAAGACACAGTTTCATCCACGCTGAAAATCAATAAAAATAGTTTTTATTCCAAATTTCATGAAACATTTGATGAGCTAGATAGCACTCTACAAGGCGCTATTATCAAACACTCAAAATTTCTGAACTCTTTGATTTCCCAGTTAACAACACGTAAAGACAGTATTCTTTATCCAATATCGTTTGAAAGACTTGATGATGCTACTAGCGACCTGATTGCTGCATGGAATTCCTATGAAGAGATTCGGCAAGAATCCAATAGCTTTTCAAGTTCACTAGGCTCAGAACAAGCAAGAGCAAAGAATGCTTTGCGACTGAAGGAGGTTTCAGACTACCTTGTGACAATCCAATATGATGAAGTGCTCTCCTCTATTGAAAATCTAAAATGCAAGTATGATAAAGCCAAAATAAAATTAAGACGAATCGAAGAGAAAATTAATCAGAAAGAAGGAATGGTCGCTTCCAAGAAGCGTGAATTGAATGACGAGGAAAATGGCGCGAAAAAAGTTAACAAGTATCTCAATAACTTCTTTGGGCACCAGTTTCTCTCACTTGAAGCTAAAAAGGACGAAGCCGGAGAAGATGGATCAAAGCAAATTCGATTTGAAGTCATTCGGGATGGTAAGAAAGCATATCATTTGAGTGAAGGAGAATGTAGCCTGCTGTCATTCTGCTATTTCTTAGCAAAACTAGACGATATTGACACCAAGGATGTAAAGCCAATCATCTGGATTGATGACCCGGTTTCATCGCTCGACGGCAATCATATTTTCTTTATTTTTAGTTTAATAAACGCAGAAATCGTTTCTAGTGGGAGATTCGATCAGCTGTTTATATCGACCCATAATCTTGATTTTCTGAAATATTTAAAGAGATTGAACGGAAAGTATTTTGATGTAGATGGGCAGCAGAGGGATTACCAAAAAAGCTATTTTGTAGTAATCCGGCAAGACAAGACATCAACCATAGAAAAAATGCCTAAGTACCTAAAAGAATATGTGACCGAATTCAACTACCTCTTCCATCAAATATATAAGTGCGCAGAGATCAACGGTGTTGATGACACCAACTACACAACATTTTACAACTTTGCAAACAACGCCAGAAAATTCTTCGAGATTTATCTTTATTACAAATATCCAGATAAGGGGATGACCCAGGAAACCTTGCAACTTTTTTTCGGTAAAGAAAAGATACCTGCTGTTTTAACTGACAGGATTAATAATGAATACTCTCATTTGTGCGGGATCTTCGAGCGCGGGTCAATGCCCATTGAAGTGCCAGAAATGCAGACTGCAGCCCAGCAAATTATCGAAAGACTGAGGCTAGATAATGATCAGTATTCAGCTTTACTTAAAAGTGTTGGTTTGAACGAGGAGATCCGCAAATGAATGGAGGTACAGCAATTGTAAAACCAAATAACTACGAGGCAGCACTCAGTGTCAATACGCCTTATTGTCAGGATAAATATTGTTGGCTCAAGATGTTATCCCAGTCTTGTGTAAGTAGTAGAACTGGGAAATTCACTGAAAACGTACTAGCATATCTGATAAGAAGTCAATTACTAGCTTTGAGAAGTTTTGGCCAGAAGGCCAATTGCTTTTAGGTTATCCGTGAGTTGCTGCCGCGTTGCTGACTGCGGAGTATCCCATAACCTCGATAACATCGGTATACTAAGTTCCGCATGAATAGGTCTAAGAGGCACCCCCTTTAGTTTCGCGAAGGGACCATCAGTCTCTAACAACACTTTCTGGATTGGCATTCGAACCACTCTATTGCGCCCACTCTTGGTGCGAAGCATGGCAGGCCCGACTGAATACCAACAACCTAGTTGGTTCGCTTTTGCCACCTCCTTTAAGGAGCCTGAAAACCAATGCAAAATAGGCGTGCTTTTGCCGACATCTTTGCTTAGATGTTCAAGAACTTGACCTACGGCATTACGACTATGAATGGAAAGAATTCTCCCTCCAATTTTGTTACAGCTATCTAGAATATGTTGGAAGACCTTTGTTTGAACGTCGAATGATGCTTTATATTCTTTTGAGCCATCTAAGCCAATCTCACCCACATATGCGGTTTCTGGCAACATAAGATCAAATAAACTAAGTTCAGAGTGCCGCTCATCTGCTAACTGCGGGTGGAGCCCTAAGGCAGTTCGAACTCGAGGCGCATATTCGGCCATTCTCTTCGTGCCTGGGAAAGCCTTCGGCGTGGTTGTTACAGAGAGCACATACATGCCCGCATCAATAGTCTGCCGAATGACCTCTTGAGGGTCATTGTATAGATCGAGGTGACAATGAAAATCCATCATATCTTGACCCCTTGCGCTGAAAGAAAATCCTTTAACTCCAATAGTCCACGCCAGGCTAGGTCATAGTATTTTTTGCGAGTTGGGACATCAACCGGAAGAGGTCCACTTGCACTTACCCACCTTGAGACTTTGTAGCTATCAACCGACTTCAGCGCCATCAATATAGCTGAAAGATCAGCGCTCTTCTTTGTGCCAAATGGTAATTTTCCAAGATCCCTGAATTCGTACATACCCTTCGGCTCTAACACACCAGCGGCATACATAGATGATCTCCGGATAAGACAAGGTACACATTTCCCACATTGCTGGTTTCTGCGTTTCCATTTTCCGCACGAGACCGTGTTCGAGGCTAACTTCCGGATTAGCTTTTGATCGTAGCAGCTTTGAATCATTTCACCCTTAGTCATAAACTCAAAAGGATTGCGTATCTCTACCCCTAATTCAACATCGTAGAAAAGCTGTTGTAATAAACTAAGATAGTGTGGATGTGCTGTTCGCGTGCTCAAGGGGCCCCATCGTCTACGCGTCATAGGTGGATTTAGTGCAATAAAACCATTCTCAGGAATAAGCAACTGCGTAGAAGCAACCGAACGATACTGAGAAATTGCCGAAGCACAGCAAGCCGCCAAAGCTAAAAAGAGTATAGAACGAGCGCGAGTTGAATATTCCTTCGCCCAACTGACAGTATTGGGTCTTGATGGCCGATCATTTACGCTGAACTGCCTTGGGTTTCCTAGTTGGCTTAGCAGATATTTCTGAAACATGTGGTCGCCTGTAGTAGCCCTACTAACCAAGAGCATGTCATCACGGTGACCTTGGAGCTCATTCAAAGTACCGATAAGACTGTCTAACCCCCCAGAAAATAAACAGACCTGCGTCATGTTTGACAAATCAATAATTTTCCTAAGTCGCTTTCTTTCAAAAGCCGCAGGTGGCGCAAGTCCATCGTCAAAGAAAAACAAGTCCCAATCATCTCCTGTTAGAAATCTCAAAATAGCTTCAAGGGCATGTTTTTGGGAACCCCAAATCTCTGGATTGGCGAGAGACACGGAAAGCGAAATTTCCCGTGCAAACCCATAGGCACCATCACTCCTAGACACGAATTCGTCTGCAGCAGTTACACTTAGGGCTATTGTCAGGAAATCAAAAGCGCGAATAGGGATTGGTAGGTTGACTCGTTTGAACGCATCGCGTACACGATTACCGATGCAGGCTATGCCATTCTCATTGTCAACATGATTGAAAAGAACAACTTTGCGATCTGACTTCGAAGCAATTAGCCTATTTTTATCTGGCGCACATAGAACGGTTGTCATTCTTCGTTGGCTTCCCAAACCTCTAATACCGATTGGATACAGTTCAGCTGTAACTGTTGGCGATCAGCTTGCGACATTTTACCCAGATCATGATCTGCCTGGTTTTTAGCTAGGCTACTATCAACAGCAGATTCTACCTCCTGCCGAAGCTCATTTTCCCTAGCTTGAAGAATTTCAACGCTCTCTGCAGCATCTTGAGAAGGACTACCTTCTCTGTGAAGAATGTCACGTATGATTGCTTCTACTATGTATCGGAACATAACTGCATCCAGAAAATCCGGTGTAATCATTTCCCGTTCTAAAGCTACTTCGTCCTGCAATACCTCACATATTGCTTCCCCTATCAAAATTCGAACCCCATCTCCTTCCGAGTTATTTGGGGCGACGGCTTGAGCAATAATTTGCGCCGCAGTTTCCACAGGTGTCCCAATTGCATCGCTTAAATCCTCACCTGCAGCAACTTCACCTGTCCCACCTGAACCAAGCTCAGACAGTGCGCCAATAGCAATCGACCCACTGTTGGCAACTGCTCCATAACGCCGCACACCTACTGAAGAACCAGCAACAGCACCACGCACATATCGGCCAAGGGCACGATCGCGCAATTTCGAGCCACCACTTTTAATATAGCTAGTTAGGCTACGCCTGAAGTTTGAAAGACCATTCTCGGGACGTGGTGGAATGGGCTTGCCAGGTTGGGAGTCTGCGTGAGGGGGGATTAACGAAGATTGTCCACTCGATCCCTTGTTGTCTGCCGAAGTTCCCAATTATGCCTCCCACCAAGGTTTGTCCTTAAGCACTAACTTCATCCATTTTGGCAACGGATTAAGGCTGAGCGATTTTATGAACGCTACAAACATTTTTGCCGCCTCGGCATTAGCTCCTGCCACTGCCAGTGCCCCAGCCCAACCTTCGGGACGTTTTCTCCAATCAGAAGCACTAGACATTTTACGAATCAGCTCTTCCATAACCAGCGGCATTTCATTTGTGGGAATAGCTTGCACAGCCCCGCTGGTCGATAATGCGGATTCGCGTGAAGCTTTGATTAGCACTGCAACTAAGCGCTCGGCTTCGACACTCAACCCTGCCAACAGCGTAAATACTGGTTGGGTCTCACGGGAGAGATACATTGCCGGGCGAAGATCCTCATTCCCTAACGTCGGGGCTAGCTTGCTCCATTCCAAAATAAATTCTTCCTGTTCTTTCCAGCTTTCTGGAAATAGGCTGCGATCCGCAATCTCCTTGCCTCCTTCTAACTGACTGAGCAATGAAACTTTCCCCTCTTTACTGCTGCCGATCATATTCATGAGATCACCTGTTGCCTTTCCTCCAGCGCATCGCTCAAACAATACCAGTTTTAGCATAGCCTCTTCGCTCAGATTTATCCCACGTCTAGTTGCAATCATCTGTCTCATCCGAAGAGTATTCAACATGCGTTTTACAATACGCGGATTTCCTTTTACGTGAGGAGAATTGACGAGGATTGGTGATATAAGCTTCGATAATTGCGATACTTGGCTGATCAGTATTTCTTCATCTCTTGTAGGTCCTACTCCTTTTAACCTTTTCAATATTTCCGGTGTTTCGGGAAAAGCAGATTTCCAAATCGTTTTTAGTCGCAACATAAGAAATTCCTGCAAGGTGGATGCAAGTTTTGGGCTCAGTCTTTGAGTCGGATCCACAGGTTCGGCAGTCAGAAGTAGAATAAGGAATGCCCTCATTTCCGACACACCCGGTGGCGGTACGCGCACAGGAATCTGAACGAATTTATCTAGATAGTCTGTAACGAGCCTATCCAGATTAACTTTATAATGCTGGGTTACAGCTAGTCTGATCATATCTTCATCGGCTGCGATAACGAACGCTGTTCTCTCCATAAACAAAAACAGGCGAACTGCTTCTAAAGTGTGAATAGCTTTGTCAGGCAAACAACGATCTAGATTGTCGATAAATACTAGGAGTGTACAATCGAGATCTTCAAGAATTTGTTTGAGTTCAGTATGGAAGGCTTCGATTTGTCTCTGCGGTGATTTTTCCTCTTCTGGATTATTGAATTCAGTTGCCTTGGACTCTCCCTCGTGCGCCATTGCTGCCACAGGATCAAGGACCTCTTTACTGCCCTGTCCTCCAGTGATACCTCGGACACCCTCGATTCCGCGCGCAATTCCCCCAAAAGTTGGTGAGCCTGCCACTAAGGCTGCTCCTTCAGCTAACAAGCCAAAAGTACGTAATTTATCAATTCGCTTGAAGAGGGACTGCACCTTTTTCAAAAGCGCTGTGTCATTTTTCGCTTTTTCATAAACCGTGCGCCCAATTTTTTGCAGCAAGGCTGAGCGCGCGTCATCGTAACCTTGAAAAAGCCAAGCATCAAACTGGACAATAAGGTTTTTCTCGTCTGCTGATACATTAGCAATAACCATTTGCATCAGAGACGACTTGCCAACACCCCAGCCACCAAAGAGGCCAAGAGATACTGGGCGAATGCTTTCTTGTTTGAGCGTCGAAGAGACTAGTTCAGCTGTCTCTGAGTAGTTTAGGAAATCTATATCCGTTTCATTATCAGACCACATATCTTACTTTGCCTATATGGTTAGAATTAGTCTAATGAAAGTAATGAAAACTGAGTGGCGTAATGGGGGTGTCATCCTAAATTAAGATCCTACGAAAAGCTAATGACAGGAGTTCATAGAATTGTCTGTTCTAGATTGGCCATGTCCCTGTTTTCAATCCTGAAACCTCGCTGCCTCTGCAACAAGCTTGCATCACTTGCGAGCCCGCTTGGCAATTTTAGGTAAAACGGCTTTCAGGACTGAGAACCGAGACAGGAAGTGCAGTAGGTCAATTCACAGCCTGCTGGCCGATCACACTACCGGATGGGATGCTGTCACTAGCTTTGCCAATATGGAGCCATAACCGGACTTGAACCGGTGACCTCTTCCTTTGGAGCCCACAACCGGACTTGAACCGGTGACCTCTTCCTTACCAAGGAAGTGCTCTACCGTCTGAGCTATGTGGGCTATAAACGTACGTGCAGGAAAATCTGCGATCCCGACACCGTGTGCAGTATACAATCGTATGGCGGCAGCATGGAGCGGGTGATCGGGATCGAACCGACATCATCAGCTTGGAAGGCTGAGGTTCTACCATTGAACTACACCCGCAGAGCCTGAAACAGGACCATTTCAGGGTCCAGATTCTAAACTTTAAATGGTGGAGGGGGAAGGATTCGAACCTCCGAAGGCTGAGCCGGCAGATTTACAGTCTGCTCCCGTTGACCGCTTGGGTACCCCTCCAAAGGGCAAGGATTGTGTGGCATATATCCATGTACTGTCAATATTGCATGGCAAGGTCCTGGTTCCTGGGTCAAGCATTGCTTAAATCAAGGCACCATCCATCCTGATTCGAAGCGTTACGGGCTAGGACTGAATTGAAAAAACAAGGCGCGGTTCACATTCGAGATAAGCATACTCAACTGATTTCCTTCCATGAAGGATGCACCCTCATAATCCCCAGACACGGACCCACATCCCCTGACCTGCACGTCCACCTCGTACGCATTGTGATCGGGCTCGATGATGTCCAGCTTTCCCAGGTATTCGCAGTTCCTGGAATCATGACCTTTGATCTGGCCCCCAGAGTCAATCTGGAATTCAATCGTCTGGTCATTGCTGTCGATGTATGACCAGACACCCGAAAGCCTGCGCAAAGAGGAAGGTGTGTCATAGGTCACATCGTAGGCAAGGTTCAATGTCCCGGTATTGCGTCCGTTCATGGTTTCAAAGCGTGCGGCAATCCTGTTTTCTTCTTTCAACTCCCCCGTGATAATTGCGACATCCAGCGGGAGGCCGCCGCGCAGGAACAGCGTGTAGGTGGAAGTAACAGTCTCCCCATCCCTTTCCACGCTGCCTGAATACAACGCTCTTGCACGTCGGCTGTAGGCGAACGCCTTGCCATTGATATGCAATGCCGTGAAGTCAAACGGACCCCTGCCCTCGATATCAAAATCCCCCCTCCAGATGCCATCCATCGATGCAGGCGAAGAAGACGTCGAATCATGACCGACATCCGGATGCTTGTAGGCACATGCACCTACTAGGCAAGCAAAGGCTACCAAGCACAGCATGTGAGCCACTGTATGTCGACAGGAAAAGAGGACGCTCCTTGGTGTGCAGGTCCGTTGGCTAGATCTCAGGCGGTACCGGGTGTTGTTCAATTCTGTTTAGATCACAGGCCAATGTACCCGGTCAGGACCCTTTGGGTAGTGGAGCTGGCGATTGGATTCGAACCAACGACCTGCTGATTACAAATCAGCTGCTCTGCCAACTGAGCTACGCCAGCAATTCAGTGCCTCAACGAGTGTAATGAGTTCCCAGATATCAGGCAATGGCTCACTCTGCATCCATACACTTGGACACATGCCTCAAGCCCTCCAGCACCCAGTGGGGCTCATGGATGACTTTTGGAGCAAGTAGCGGCACTAGAAGCCCCGCATCCCCTCCCGTCAGTATGACCTGATCGAAGGGTGCATCCTCGGCCTGCATGCGATCAATGGCCTGACTGATACCACCTGCAACCGCACTCAGGCATCCGCTATAGATGGCATCGCGGGTAGATGTCGCGGGAACTGCAAAACTACCCGCCTCCCCCTCGAGGTTCATTGCGGTATCCATTTCAAGTGCTGCGCGCATGCTGCCAACTCCCGGGAATATGACACCTCCACGATGCACGCCACCCTGGTCCAGTGCATCGACCGTGACCGCTGTCCCGCAGTCCACAATGCATGTGCTGCCCGGATAGCGTACCTTGGCCACAATCAACGCGGCCAGCCGGTCTGCCCCCAATGCCCTAGGATCTTCGTACGCAGACGTGACACCAAAACAGTTCTCGGAAGGATTTAGAAAATAAAACCTGCATGCTGGAAAACGCTCCTGTAGCTGGTCATTCAATTCCTGGTCAAGCACAGAGCAGACGACGACTCTGTCCAGTTGCCCATACGGCTGTAGAACGGATGCGATGACTTCGAGCCTTTCCTCGTCCCGGTACGACAGGGCTCCGAATGTGTCCTCCGCTTCTGGATCGAGGATTGCGTACTTGCAGCGGCTGTTGCCGAGATCAAGAAGTGCCTTCACGACCGCAACTCCCGTACATGGGTACTGTGCAAGTGCAAGTCTTCGCCGTTCACGCGCATCACGATCGAACCCTGTGCATCGATCCCCTTGGCCTCCCCGAACATGTGCCGATCCTGGTACAAAAACTTGACCTTTTGATTGCTCAACGAATCGTACCTGTTCCAGGCAGAACACAGATCCTCGGGATCAGTGTCATCAAGTGTGTCCAGCACACGAGTCAACACTTCAATTACATGTGCTGCCAGTTCATTTCTGCACAGCCTCCAGTGGGGATGCGCACTGATCAGGTCTATCCATCCGGGAGTGTCCTGGAATTCCCTGGTCTGCGACATGGCCACATTGAGGCCGACCCCGATGATCAGGCTGTGTTGCTCTTCAATCGCCTTTCGTTCAATCAAGATTCCACCCAGTTTCTTGTCGGCTACACAAATGTCATTCGGCCACTTGAGCATCACATCAGCGACTCCTTGCTCCTCTAGGAGTCGTGCAATCGCAATCAAAAGCCATAGCCCAAGCACTTCGTACTGCGATCTCCATTGCTGCAGGCCCCACTGCATCGACAGATACAGGTTCACCCCTGCAGGGGACCACCAAGAGTGGCCAAAGCGCCCTTTCCCCTGCGTCTGTTGATCTGCGATACAAACGGCAACACAGCCCGTACCCGCCGAGCCGAGATCTGCCAAGTGATCATTGGTGGAGGTCACGGTCGGCAGAACATCGATACGATATTCAGTGCTGGTACCCTGTTTGACCAGAAAGTCCCGTATGCTGTCCGCCTTCAAAGGCTCAAGGACCATTGTAGGATCAGCCGTCTTGTAGTTCTGGACAATCAATTTTGATCAGACCGGATCTTTCAGGCAGACCCATGATTCACACTGCAAAGCTGCCTGGGCCGGGATGCACAACATCTAATCTTTACAATTCAGGTTTATTAGGTTCTGATACATTCCAGCGAGCGTACCCCGACCATGCAAAAATTTCCCGAGCCGGTTTGCGACCGAAAAGCCCCTCCGACCCGATGAACAACAGAACTGCAGAACCCCCAAAGAACTTTATCCGCCAGATTATAGATCAGGACCTGGTCGATGGGAAAAACGACGGCAAGGTGATCACCCGCTTCCCACCCGAACCCAACGGCTACCTGCATATCGGGCATGCCAAGTCCATCTGCCTGAACTTCGGCATCGCCAGCGACTATCAGGGCCTTTGCAACCTGCGCTTCGACGACACCAACCCGGACAAGGAAAGCCAGGAATACATCGATGCGATCCAGGAGGACATCCGCTGGCTCGGCTTTGAATGGTCGAAGCTGTGCTACGCCTCGGATTATTTCGAGCAGCTCTATGACTACGCGGTCCAGTTGATCGAATCCGGCAAGGCCTTTGTCTGCAGCCTGGATTCCGAGGAGATCCGCCGCCAGCGCGGAACGCTCACCGAACCGGGTGTGGAGAGCCCCTACCGCAACCGCACGGTGAAAGAGAACCTGGATTTGTTCAAGCGCATGCGCGAGGGCGAATTCAGCGAAGGTGAGCATGTCCTTCGCGCCAAGATCGACATGGCATCCCCGAACATCAACATGCGCGACCCCGTGCTATACCGGATCAAGCACTCGATGCACCCGAGAACACAAAACGAATGGTGCATCTACCCGATGTACGACTACACGCACTGCATTTCAGATGCCCTGGAGACCATCACGCATTCCCTGTGCACGCTGGAGTTCGAGGATCACCGTCCCCTGTATGACTGGGTGCTCGATACGCTACAAACCCCCTGCCACCCTCAGCAAATCGAGTTTGCAAGGCTGGCACTGGACTACACGATCACGAGCAAGCGCAAGCTCAATTCCCTGGTCCAGGACAAGCACGTGTCCGGCTGGGATGACCCGCGCATGCCGACGCTGTCGGGCATGCGAAGGCGCGGCATTCCTCCACAAGCCATTCGGGATTTCTGCGAGCGTATTGGCATTACCAAAAAAGACGCCCTGATCGAGATGAGCGTGCTGGAGAACTGCATCCGGGAATTCCTGGACCCCTGTGCTGCGCGCATCATGTGCGTGCTCAGGCCGCTCAAGGTGGTCATTGAAAACTATCCCGAAGACCAGGAGGAGATGCTGGATGTCGCCAACCATCCGAAAGACCCGGAGATGGGAAGGCGCTCGGTTCCGTTCTCGCGCACCCTGTACATCGAGCAGGACGATTTTATGGAAGACCCTCCTCGCAAGTTTTTTCGCCTGGCACCCGGGCGAGAGGTGCGCCTTCGCTACGCGTACAACATCACCTGCACGGACGTCGTCAAGAACGAGGCGGGTGAAGTGACGGAATTACGTTGTCGCTATGACCCGGAAAGCCAGGGGGCCGCAGGGAGGAAAAAGAAGGTCAAGGGCGTGATCCACTGGGTCTCGGCCAAACATGCCGTGGATGCAGAAGTGCGCCTCTATGACCGCCTGTTCAATATCCCGGATCCCGGCTCAAGCCCGGAGCTCGCGGCATCCCTGAACCCGGATTCCCTCAAGGTACTGCAGGATTGCAAGATCGAACCTGCAGCCCAGGCGTTGGCCTTGGAAGACCGCGTACAGTTTGAGAGGCAGGGCTATTTTTGCCTCGACCGCGAACACACTCGAAAGGACTACCCGGTGTTTAACCGCATTGTCACGCTGCGTGACAGCTGGCAGAAGCTGGAAAGAAAAACGTGACTCGTCAGGCACGCTGTATGCATGCCCTGATGTGCGGCCACTGAACTCCCAGGGGTGTTGGATCTGCGTCTGATCGTAGGCGAACTGCATACCTTCGCCGGAATCGACGAAGGTATGAGTCAGAAATAGTTCCCGTTAGCGCCTGAAGGCCGCCGCAAACCTGGACAAGGTCTGCAGGGATTGCTGCAACTCGGGGTCTTTCATCGTATTGATAAGACCCATCAACGTGGCCGGTGGCGGCGTGCTGGGCTGAGCATTCTTGACCTCGGCGGTCGCCCTGCACAGGGTTTCCAGCGTATCGATCACGTCATCCTGCTCCAGGAAATCCAGCAGCCTATGCAGGTTCTCGTTGTTTGCAAGCCGGTCTGCCAGCAACAGCAACTCGTTGAGCACTCCGCCAAGGCGCCCGACGATATCATCGCCCAGAGCATCGCCTGCCGCACCCAGTACGCGCATGAGGCTGGCCGCTCTTTCCAGGTCCCCGGAATTAACCAGCTCATTGATGACAGGAATGGCCTTGTCCAGATTGCTGTGACTGACCTGATCGAGGAGGATAAGCCCCTCTCCCATGGTGGAGCCGAGCCGTGCGACGATGTCGTCAGAGAGTGCGTCTGCAGCTCCCTCGATGACGCGTTCGACTTCTGATTGTATGGACGTCTCACTCATGATCCACCCCGCTTACAGCAGGCCACGCGCGCTGGCCCAGTACATCTTGTTGTAGACGGTCTTGAACCAGTGCATGCCCTTGGTCGGGGGTTTCGGATCCGGTGGATTCTGGTAGTTGAACATGGCGTACGTGGCCCGGCCTTCACCGGCTTCGATGAAGCAGAAGACCTTGCCGTCATAATCACGGACCGGCGTGCCGATCTTGATGGTCGCAGCAATGTTCTCCGCCAGGGCCTCGGCCTCGAAGTGGGCCGTGGAGCCCGCCTTGCTGATCGGCAGGTTGGTCGTATCACCGATCACGAAGGCATTGTCATGACCCTCGATGTTGAGACGCTGGCGATCCGTCGGGATAAATCCGCCGGCACCCAGTTCGTTCTCCTCGATCACTGCCATGCCCTTGTGGGAAGGAATGGTCACCAGCAGGTCATAGTCTGTTTCCGTACCCTCTTCACTGATTACCTTGTCCGCGGTTACCTCTTTCATGTTGAACAGGGTCTCGTAGGTAACGCCCACGCGCTCGAACTCCGGCACCGCCCAGTTGGCGACCGGCTCCAGGCTGTGCACACGACCGATCGGGTAGGTGTAATGCATCTGCACCTTGTCCATGATGCCGCGTCCCTTGAAATAATCGATCAGCATGAAGGTGATTTCCAGTGGTGCCATGGGGCACTTGTGCGGAACCCCAACCGCCACCACGACGCGCCCGCCTTCAAATTCCTGCAGGCTTCGATACATCTTGAGGGCATCTTCCTCGGTGTAGAACTGCAGGGCATGCTCGGCAAGCCCCGGGGTCCCCTCGGCATGCGGGCGTGATCCGGTCGCAACCACGATGATGTCGTAATCATGGCGCTTGCCGCTTTCCGTGGTCACGTTGTTGCCGGCAAGATCGAACTTGGTTACAGGATCCACTTCAAAGCGGATGCTGGACTCCAGCAGGCTCGCCTGGTCGCGGTACAACTCGTCCGGCGACATCTTGCCAACGGCTACATACAACAGGCCTGGCTGGTACATGTGCTGATCGCTTGCCGACAGCATCGTGATGCTTGCCTTGCCGGTCTTGAGCTCGCCCCTCAGGCGCCTGGCCAGGTTATTGGCCAGAATCGTACCCCCCATTCCTCCACCAACTATCAGTATCCTCATCTGTTTACCTCGCTTTTCTTCTTGTATGCCTATGCCAGCCCTGCATAAGTCACTTCGTTTTTTTCACCACCAAATGCAAGACACCATCTTCCTCGAAGCTGTCCAGCAGTTCGTGTCCAACCTTGTTGATCCATTCCGGGATATCATTTGCCGAACCCTTGTCCGTCGACAGCACTTCCAGTTCGTCCCCCACCTCTGCAAGCTTCATCTGCCCGATGAGTTCCATGAGCGGACCCGGGCAAAATGTGTTTTTTGCATCTACCAGTTTTCTTTCCACGATATCGGTTCTCTTGTGTTAGAAGTGCCAGACCTGACCTTCCGATGCATCGCTCAGGAAGCTCGTCAGGCCCAAAGGCTCTGAAATGTATGCCTCAAGGTCATCCTGACCGAGCCCGAGTATATCAACTGCCATAGAGCAAGGGAAAATTTTTGCGTCCCCGTACTCGACGGCCTGCTGGAACAATTCCTTGAAATCCGGAACGTTATTTTCCTCGATCAGCTTGCCCATGTGGCCTTCCGTTGTGGCCTGCTCGGAGGAGCCCTTGACGAAGAAGTTCAGGGAATTCATGGACAAAAACACGGAGACATCATTGCCGCTCACGGCCCCTACAGAGGCCACCATGGCAGCCATCTGCAACTGCTCACGCTTGTTTGAAGTCACCATCACACTAATTTTTTCAGTCGCCATACCTACCTCTCAATTCAGACCCTTGGTTCTGCAGATCACACACTCTGTTGGGCCAAAGCCACGTTGCTGTCACTCGGGCCGGTAGTCGGGCGTGAACTGGTAACCGCTGGAGGCAGGGATCACGAACGTCTCCATCTCCGCGGTGGTTTATATTACTATCACAGCACACGCTAACGTCCAGATCCTCGAAAGCCTTTGCTGCCTAGCTGAAACTGCCAGAGAGTACCGAGTGCCGTGGACCAAGTTTGACCTACTAGAATAGATATGCGCCATATCCCGAATGAACGATGATTAGAGCGATTACTGCAACAGTCCTGACTGTCTTGATGTCAGGGTGCGCTTGGTTCTATATCCCGGCAGATGAGCCTCGGCCTCTCAGCACCTGGTTCACCTTCCCAACAGATGCGCAGCTCCGCGATTATGCCAAGAACCATGATCCGGTCCCGGTTTCCGAAGCCGAAGCGATTGCAAGCTACAATTTCCTATATAACCTGCCGCCCGGTTGCGAGGATGATCCGGTCTGCAAATCAGATCGCATTTGGGCTACACAAAGGATCGGGGAGTACGAGCGCCAGCGCCGAAAAAGAGAGGAGCACTAGGCTGACATGCATCGAATTCGCGACTCGAAAGTTTGGTCAACTGTCCTGCCTTTACTTGCGGCAGTGTGGGTCCTGATGGTCCACAGCCCGTCAGCTGACGCTGCCGAAGAGCCTCTAGGATCTGCAACCCGCCTCCCGGTAGCCCAAGCGAACTCCCCCAGATTTGATCCCTACTGGAGCATAGGCGTGGCCTTCATGCGCAAGCAAGACACCCGGTTCGTCGACGGCAAGGACTCCGGGTATGCCGCACTCTACGGAAACGAGGATACCTTTGATGCCGGGGAAATCGACAACGGTCTGCAATTTCTCCTCGCAACAGGTACCCGACTGCCATATCGGCTGCGTGCCGAACTGCAATTAGGCCTCACCCGAGCTGCCAGATGGCGGGGTAACACAAGTTACCGAAACTCGGGGGGGCATCAGCCATCGAAGGCAAGGCTCGACACCCGCCAACTCCTGCTCGCAGGCTTCCATGATTTTCCGGGATGGAATCTTGCTCCGGGCTTACGTATTCAGCCCTTCGTGGGCGCAGGTCTGGGGTTCACCGACTACCGATTGCGAGATTACATCCAGCGCTTTCCCGAACCGGATAACCTACAAGGCTACCTCCGCCGAGGACCAGGCGACGAGATACCCTCCACCGCTTTACCTCGGGGAAGCGGACAGAATTTCACCTGGATGCTGACCGCCGGGGGCGCGATACCAGTCCGCAGCCACATCCACCTCGATTTGAGCTACCGGTATACCGATGCCGGAGAGATTCGCACTGATACAGGCGACATCACCATCGTGCGCTACCGGGAGGATGGCACCCGCAGAGAAATTGTGGTCCCGATCAACCGGACCAAAGCCGATTATCGAACCCGGTCACTGCTGGCTGTGCTGCGCTTCAGATTCTAGACGATCAGTGCGACTTTGCTGCGGAGGGCTTTGACAGGCCCCTCTTGAAACGTCGCCCGCAGTAATAGCAAACGACCGTGTCCTTTTTGCCGAACGGCAGGTAGACCAGCGGATGCCCGTAAGCACCACCGCCGTCACAGGCCACTTCCTCCACGTCCGCATCTACCTGGATGGTGGTGATCACCGATGAACGTCTTGCAGACATCAGAAATCGCAACAAATTTGAGTAGCTGGGTTGTGCTTCATACTCAAAAGGAGTTCCAGATCACAATTTCGTGGGATTGGGGGCATCGCCATAGACCTCTTTCGGATCAAACACCTTTTCATGCTCGCGAAATTCCAGCTCGATCGGCGCATCCTGCGGCTGCTCACCGGTGCGAATGACCCGGTAAAAGCAGGAACGGTAGCCCACGTGGCAGCTAGCCCCGCCTTCCACGTTCACGCGCAGCCACACGGCATCCTGGTCATCGTCGATACGCAACTCGACGATTTTCTGCACCAGCCCACTGGTAGCGCCCTTGTGCCACAGGCACTGGCGGCTGCGGCTCCAGTAGTGTGCTTCTCCGGTCTCGATGGTTTTCTCGAGCGCCTCAGCATTCATGTAGCCCAGCATCAGCAGCTCTCCGGACTCGGCATCCGTGGTGACGGCCGGTACCAGGCCATGCTCGTCGAACTTCGGCGCAAGGACGGTTCCTTCCTCCACCGCTTCGACCTGTTCGCGTTTTCCGAACCACTTGTGATGTGCTGGCATGCCGATACCTTCTGCTACTTGCAGGCTAATCCACTGGATTATACAGGATGACCCTGTCCAAAGAACCTTGCCCAATGGGCAGAAACTTTCCTGTCGTGGCACAGAAAAACCCTTTTTGGCACAATGCCCTGCAGACTGTGCCGGTGATCCCTTTTGACGGATGTCACGCCTGCACGAGGAACATCCAAGGACCATGACTTCATCTTTGACCCAGCCCATTGGTGAGAATGCCGATGCCTACACCGGCCTGTTCGTGCATGACACCCCGCTGATCGATGTGCGAGCGCCCGTAGAATTCAAGCGGGGTGCCTTTCCAACGGCGCAGAACCTGCCGCTGCTGGACGATCGCCAGCGCGAGGCGGTCGGCATCTGCTACAAGCACCAAGGCAAGCAGGATGCGATCAAAAAGGGCCACGAACTCGTGCAAAGCGATGCACGTGAAGCCCGGGTCTCGGCGTGGGTCGAATTTGCAAACCGCCATCCCAACGGGGCCCTGTACTGTTTCCGCGGCGGACTTCGCTCGCAGATCGCACAACAGTGGATGCAGGAGGCCGGTACGGATTTTCCGGTGGTGGAAGGGGGCTACAAAGCCTTGCGGACCTTCCTGCTAGGCGCACTTGAGACCATCACCGGTCAATGCACGTTCACCCTGGTGGGTGGCATGACCGGCAGCGGCAAAACGGCGCTCGTAGGCAACCTGGAACGGGCCATTGACCTTGAGGCCGCAGCGTATCACCGCGGCTCAAGTTTCGGGCGCCATGCGAAAAGCCAGCACACCCAGATCGATTTCGAGAACCGGCTTGCCATCGCCCTTTTGAAACTGTGGCACAAGGATGTCCGTGCCATCGTGCTAGAGGATGAGTCACGCACTATCGGGCGCACCGGGTTGCCCAAATCACTGTTTGAGAAAATGCGCAGCTCGCCAATCGTCGTGATCGAAGAGCCGTTCGATGCAAGGCTGGAGCGGCTGGTAGACGAGTACGTGATTGGTATGCAGGCGGAGTTTTGTGCACTTGATGATGGAGATGACGGTTTCGAGGGCCTGTCCACCTACCTGCTGGACGCCCTGGAGAGAATCAGGAAAAGACTAGGCCCTGCCCGCTACCCCGGCATTCGTGCATCCCTGCAAAAGGCACTGGCCCGCCAGGCCGAGAGCGGTGAGGTGCAGGGGCACTACGACTGGCTGGCAGGCGTGCTGAATCACTACTACGACCCGATGTACAAGGATCAGTTGCGCCAGCGAGAACACCTAGTCTGCTTTCGAGGCGACTACGCTGCCTGCAGGGACTATCTCCTGTAGACTGAATCACCCCACGCTCCATAAAAAAAGCGTCCTAACGTCAAGATCGAAAACGAAGCTGAAAATCTAAGGAGTAGTCGTGCGCTCATTAATCATCGTTTACCAATTTAGAGAAGAAGGCAGGAAAGAGCCATTTATTAATGAGATTGAAAGAAAGTGGGATTGCACGCGAGTGTCTGACTTGTGCCATGCGATCCGCACCGAAGATGAGCCAGAGGATGTGTTACTTGCGCTGGATGACTTCGTGACCGGCTTCGATCTGTTATATGTCTTCGCTGTCACAGGGCCCTGGTTTGGATATGGACACCCAGAAGCAATGGATTGGCTGGAAGGGCTGGAGTAGCAATATGGATCCCATTGTAGAAAACACATTTAGCATGTCGGAAATACCTGATGACTCTTGGGAGGGTTTTTTGCGCGTAATGAAGGCGAAGGGCGAGCAGATGGCAAGTGACATTTCCGAAAGGAACAACGGGGCCAGGCATCACATTGAGCTCATCGGGCAAAAGATAGTGCGTAAAAGGCATGCAGCACCAGTTGCAGGCGCGCCATTCAGACTTGATTGGAAAACAGAGTTAAAGCTGGAAATTGTTGATCATGCCAGAACAATCATCACCGATTCCTATATCATGGGCTCACTTGACCCTTTCCTTCCAGCTGTGTTGGCGTCTGTTATTAAAGAAGAAAGTTTATACAAGCACAGCTACGGTGAGTTTTTTGAGTTATATGGAAAATTTGAACAAAAGTACGGGCTTAAAGGACCAGGTACCCGTAAGAAAATGGAAAAACTTACGGACGGGAAGCCCGAATGGAGTAAAGAGTATTTTGATGGTGGCAGGAAAAAACTATATCCCTTGCCGTATGCCGTAAGACAAATACTGGCGCATCAAGGGCAGAACCCCAACAAGCTGGACAAGAATAACAAGGACATCGAAACATCAATTTCCTTGCTTAATAGATGGGTTAAGTAAGGGGATTAGGCGATCTATTTGAGTAAGACCGTATTTTATTCCCATAAAAAAGGGCCCCGTCCTCTCTCGAAGACGGGGCCCTTTGGATCGACGCCTGACAGTGTCCTACTCTCACACGGGGAGACCCCGCACTACCATCGGCGATACGCCGTTTCACTTCCGAGTTCGGGATGGGGTCGGGTGGTACCAGCGCTCTATTGCCGCCAGGCAAACTGTAATCTGGAATTCAACTAGACGAGGTTTGGGTTTTACCTGTCACACTCAGTCCGCTTGAGTGTTATATGGTCAAGCCGCACGGGCAATTAGTACTGGTTAGCTTCATCCATTACTGAACTTCCACACCCAGCCTATCAACCTGGTAGTCTTCCAGGGCCCTTCAGGGGAATCGAGTTCCCGGTGAGACCTCATTTCAGGAGGGGCTTCCCGCTTAGATGCTTTCAGCAGTTATCCCTGCCGTACATAGCTACCCGGCAATGCCACTGGCGTGACAACCGGAACACCAGAGGTACGTCCACTCCGGTCCTCTCGTACTAGGAGAAGCTCCCCTCAAGT
>CAZTNC010000006.1:0-111548 GCA_964614915.1 uncultured Thiotrichales bacterium | reverse complement strand
CAAACAGATAACGTCGGTCATCTGTTAAGCCAGAATGATGTGCCTCATTTCGACCACCAACAGAAAGTACATTGACGACTTTTCCATAGTATTTAGACTCTGGATTCACCGAAACGGTAACCAGCTTGTCTTGACCATCACCAACGCCTTCCTTACCTAGCGTCCAGATATACACATAATCTTCCTGGCCAACAATCTTAGCCATATAGGGAGACATACAAGTCTCATCCGCGATGGCAGCAGACTGAAAGCCAACTACAGATGCCAGCAGGACGCACAAGGAAGCAATGCTGCCTTGAATCCATCTAGCGTGTAATTTTGCCATTTTTTTCATATCTTCAGGACTCCGTATCGTTTTTATTGATTGGAACTAGAACCTATTACATTTCTTCTTTGAAGTGTTCAATTTAAAATTATGCCACATCTGATAGGCTATTCAAAGCTGTATCCTGCGGGGTGCTTTCGCTCCCTAACCTACTAAATAGAGGGCCCGCCATGTGCTGTACATGACGGAGTCAACCCTCCAGGGAAACCTGTCTCGCCGATGTCAGCGGTTGCTGCGCACCTCATCAAACAGCGTGCAAATACAGCTCTTGGGCGCCCCGTAAAGGGGCTTACTTGTATTGAATATAGGCAAAGCGCGGGTCACTTGGGGTACCCTCAAGATCGCCGTCCTCCTGGCCGGGCTGCCACATCAGCACATTTTCAATTTTTGCGGCCAACTCGAAGTCCTTGTTCGTGACGCCCTTGGCCGCATGATTCATCAGCTTGCAGACGACGAATGCATACGACACGGTAAGGTCCGGGTGATGAAACGCGGCTTCGGCCAGATGGCCAATGGTATTCACGACCATGAGCGTGGCTTTCCAGCTATGTGTCCTGTACTTCCTGCGGATCCAGCCGTTTTCGTAATACCAGGTGGGCAGTTCTTCGGCAAGCCGCTCCTTTATTTGCTCTTCTGTGTAGGTTTGTTCAGATTTGATATCGCGCCACTTGGACATAAGACTCCTACCCCGCAAAAACTTTCCTGCAACTCAGCATGATTCTACCAAGCCCCTCTTGCCCACCACAATACGGTTTTCAGGAGCTTTGCATCCCGGCAGCCTTGGCAACATTTTGCATCAGCATGCCTACTGTCATCGGGCCAACTCCACCCGGGACCGGAGTAATTCTCGAGGCCACCTTTCTGACCTCTTCAAAGTCTACATCACCTACCAGGCAGGCCTTCCCCTGCTCTTCAACACGGTTGATTCCTACGTCAATAACAACGGCTCCGGGCTTGACCATGTCAGCTGTGATAAATCGGGCATGCCCGATTGCCGCAATCAGGATATCCGCCTGCAGGGTATGTGCCTTGATATCACTTGTCTTCGAGTGGCAAAGCGTCACTGTCGCATTGGCTGTATCGGATTTCTGGGCCAGCAAGTTCATCAGCGGTTTGCCGACGATGTTGCTGCGCCCAACAATAACCACATGCTTCCCTGTCGTCTCGATACCGCTTTTCGAGATCATCTGTGAGACCCCGAAAGGGGTACAGGGTATGAACGTGTCAAGCCCGGTGATCAGTCTGCCGGCATTGTAGGGATGGAAGCCGTCAACATCCTTTTGTGGCGAGATGGCTGCGACAACATTGTATTCGTTGATATGGGAAGGGAGTGGCAACTGCACCAGGATGCCGTGTACACCGGGATCCTTGTTCAGCTGTTCGATCAAATCCATCAGTTCGGTCTCAGCCACATCCTCTGCAAGAAGGTGCTGGATTGATCGTATGCCGACTTCCTGGCTTGCTTTTCGCTTTGCAGCGACGTAGGTACGAGAAGCTGGATTATCACCGACCAAAATAACGGCCAGGCAGGGGTGTATGCCTTCTTGTTTGAGCACACTGATCTGTGCAGCAACTTCTTCCCTGATCTGTGCAGCAATCCGTTTGCCATCAATCAGTGATGCAGCCATATGAATTCAACCAAAATCATGCTGTGCCTAAAGCGGGCGGTGGGCCTGCAGGCATTTTATCAGCAAAATTCTTATCGAGTTCCTGATACCAGATAAACTACAGGCTTGTCCCGGACGAGGACAGGCCTGTAAACACTCCTACCCACACCTGAAATCCTAAGCGCCACGCCCGTTGCATGGCCCGAGGACTGAGATGTTGTCCGCCGTGATGCAGTATTCGTGAGCACAAAAGAAGACTGACTGTGATGGATTCCGGCGAGCCAAGGTCACCGGAATCCACATGTCAGACGCTGGCGATCAACCCCGGTGGTCTAGCTGCCTCCACACTTGCCTTCGCCACATTTCCCCTCACCGGTCTTGCCCTCTTCAGGGGTATCGGCATCAGACTTTTCACCCCCGCACTTGCCTTCTCCGCACTTGCCTTCGCCACATTTTCCTTCTTTAGCTTTTTCTTCCTCTGTCGCTTCTTCCTGAGCTGTACCATGGGCATCAGCTACCATGTATCCGGAAGACAGCTCCGTCATTTGGAACGGGTTTTCATCAGCATTCGCTGCGGAAATCGCGAACGTGCCTGTAGCCAGTGCTGCACTTACAGCCACGACCAGTGGTTTTAATTCGGATTTGGTTTTCATAGGACTCTCCTGTGGTTTTATTCTTGACTATTCTTCAAGGTACGGTATCTAAAAAAAGACACTCTGTGCGACCTGCTGTCCTTGGTCCAAGAAGCTAGCATATTGAATCCGGCTGGACCAACCGTGATACTATCTGCACGATTGCAGCACAAACAAACTAGCCGGGCAGTGCGGGGATCGATTAAGACCCGTTGTCGATATATCCAGTTGCCGACCGTTTCAGATTGCTACACCTGCAACGTCATGCTTGTTGGACTGCCTCACATCGGAAAAGTTCTTCAGGGGCAAGAGCATGTGTTGCAGAATATTACTGCCTGATTCCCAAAAAATGAATGAACGTCTTATGACCATCAAGGGCATCATCGCGGCAACATGGAGTGTGCTGGGGCTACTCTTGCTGCTAGGGTATGCCATCTGGAGATTGTCCCTGTACACCTACGAGTCCCTGCAAATGCCGTTGAACTGGATACACTGGGTAGTGCTCATCAGTTTCATGCTGTTTATGGCTCACAGTGAAGGCTACAAGGGATTCCAGAAAAGTTTTTCGCCACGCTATGCAGCTCGCACGAAATATCTATCAGCCCACAGTACCTGGACCCAGTGCATCCTGGCCCCCTTTTTCAGCATGGGATTTTTTCACGCCCCGCAAAGACGGGTGATGGGCACCCTCGCCCTGACCGTTATGATTGTTCTTTTTATCCTGGTGTTCCGCTACATCCCGCAGCCCTGGAAAGGCCTGCTGGATGCCGGGGTTGTCATTGGACTTGTGTGGGGTGCCATCTCCACGATCCTGTTCTGTATCAAGGCATTTTCAGATGCCCACTACCACTGGGATGCCGAGATTGAATACCCGCTCTGAGACCCCAACTGCTTCGCAGACGAAGACCACCCCTGCCTGGGTGGGACCTTCAGCTTGCGCGAATAGCAAAGGCGACATCAATGGCTTGGCGGTTCTGCCAGACGTCATGGACCCGAAAAATCCTTACCCCTGCCAGCACACCCAGTGCTGACGTCGCGCAGGTTGCCGGCATCCTTGCCTGCGGATCTTCCTGGCTTGAGATTTCGCCGATAAAGCGTTTGCGGCTTGTGCCAAGTAAAACCGGGTAACCCAGTCCTGTCAGTTTTTCCAGGTTTCTCAGCAACTCCAGGTTGTGCCGGGTTCTTTTGCCAAACCCGATGCCTGGGTCGAGAATGATGTTCTCCTGCCGGACCCCCATGGCTTTTGCCTGCTCAGCGCGCTCAAGCAGGAAATCAGAAACTTCCTGTGTGACATTTTGATACTCGGGATTCTCCTGCATGGTCGCAGGCTCTCCCAGCATGTGCATCAGGCAAATCGGCACGTTTGCATCGGCCGCAAGGCCCAGTAAGTCCGGGTCATCCCGGCCTGCGCTCACATCGTTCAGCATGGTAGCCCCGCAATCCAGGGCTGCCCAGGCCACCTCGGACAGGGTCGTGTCGATACTGATATGAACGGCTTCGGGCAACTCTTCGCGAAGCCCGGCGATGACATCGATCACCCGGCGCTTTTGTTCGGAGGCACGCACACGTTCCGAGCCGGGCCGCGTCGACTCGCCGCCCACATCGATGATATCCGCGCCCTGTGCGGCCATTTCGATCCCGCACGCAATGGCTTCCCTGGAAGACGGGTATGCCCCACCATCTGAAAAACTGTCCGGTGTGACATTGAGTATGCCCATCAGAAGCGGTTTGGAGTAATCAAGCGCCACGGTGGTTTTCCCTGCGTTCCAACTACCGTCGGATACCTTCAAATCTCGACATCCTGACCTGGCTTCCGATCTCAAACTGCATCAGGTCCTCTCCCATGTGTATCTCCCCCGCATAGCCCTCGCGCAGGCTGCGTAATATCTCATCGGGGCGCACACCTGCCAGGATCATATGAGTCGTCACCGCAACCCTCGGGTGCGTCTCGTTGAGGACGCGCACCATCTGCTCCGGGTTGGTATGGTAACGCTCGATTCTGCGCAGACGCGGGTTCTTTTCCAGCAGGTCCGGACGTGCTGCAAAAAACTCGTGGATCAGCAGATCTGTTCCCCGTGCATGCTCCACCAGAGTTTCAGAGTATGAGGTATCCCCGGAGATCACCACTGAGCGGTCTCCGAAATCGATCCGGTATCCATAGGCCGGCGTCACCAGTCCATGGTCCACCAGGAATGTCGTGACCTTGACCCGGTCTTTCGAGTACACCACGCCCGGCTTAATTTCATGGGTCACCAGCCGGATGGCATCCTTGTCCAGGCCGGCATACTGGTTGCGCACGGCGATGTCGTAGGCAAAGGCCTGCTCCAGACCCCTGGCAAAGCTGGAGGTACCGGCCGGACCATACACGGTAAGCGGCTGCGGGCGCTGGTACACCCAGCCCGTGATCCACAGGTCATCCAGGCCAAAGATATGGTCCGAATGCAGGTGTGTCAGGAATACCGTATCGATCTTGGCAATGTGCATTCCGAGTTGGCCAAGCCTCGGCACGACGCCTCGCCCGGCATCAAATAGCAAGACCTTGCCACCTGCTTCGACCAGAACCGCCGATCCTGCCCGGTCGGGGTCGACACGCGGGCTGCCGGTGCCCAGCATTGTCACACGCATGAAGTCTGCCTGGGCGGTGAGCGGAACCGCCAGCAGCACACCGCAGAAAAGCAGACAGGCAAAAACTCTCGACATGGTTATCCTCACGCTATTTTTCCAGATGCAGTGCCGCTAGGAAGGCTTCTTGCGGAATTTCAACCTTGCCAATCTGTTTCATGCGTTTCTTGCCCGCCTTTTGTTTTTCCAGCAGTTTCTTCTTGCGGGTGACGTCGCCACCATAACACTTTGCGGTAACATTTTTCCTGAGTGCCTTGGCCGTCGTCCTAGCAATTATTTTCGAACCGATTGCGGCCTGTATCGCAACATCGTACATCTGTCTCGGGATGATCTCCCTCATCTTTTCAGCAAGTTCCCTGCCATAGGCTTCGGCCTGGGTCCTGTGCACGACGGTGGACAAGGCATCGACGCGCTCGCCGTTGATCAGGATGTCGAGCTTGACCAGGGGTGCCGGTGCAAAATGGGACTGTTCATAATCAAACGAGGCATAACCGCGGCTGACCGACTTCAGCTTGTCAAAAAAATCCAGGGCCACTTCGCTCAGCGGCAATTCGAACACCAAAGACACCTGGCTGCCATGGTAGTGCAGGCTTTTTTGCGTGCCTCGTCTTTCCATGCACAGGGTAATCACGTTACCGACATACTTGTGCGGGACCAGAATGGATGCCTGGATCACCGGTTCCCGGACTTCCCGGATCCTGTTGGCCGGCGGCAATGCCGAGGGATTGTGGATATAGCTGGTCTCACCGTCCGTCGTATGTACTTCATGCACCACCGTAGGAGCGGTAGTTATCAAGTCCAGCGCGTATTCGCGCTCCAGGCGCTCCTGGACGATTTCCATATGCAGCATGCCGAGAAAACCGCATCGAAAACCAAAACCCAGGGCATCCGAAGTTTCCGGCTCATACGTGAAGGCCGAGTCGTTGAGGCGAAGTTTTTCAAGGGCGGTGCGAAACGGCTCGTAGTCGTTGGAATTGATTGGAAAGACTCCCGCGAAAACATTGGGCTGGACTTCCTTGAATCCTTCCAGGGGGCTCTCCGCAGGATTTGAGGCCGACGTGAAAGTGTCCCCTATTTTCGCCGCAGAGACATCCTTGATCCCGCAGACCACAAAACCCACCTGTCCCGACCCCAGGCTCTGCGTGTCTGTACGTTTGGGTGTGAATACCCCCAGTTTCTCGACCTGGTAGCGCTGACCAGATGACATGGCGGTGATTTTCTGTTTTGGCTTGATGGTTCCCTGCACCACACGCACAAGTGAGATCACACCCACGTAACTGTCAAACCACGAATCGATGACCAGTGCTTTCAGCGGAGCAGATTCCAGTCCCTCCGGCGCGGGGAACCGATGCACGATCGCTTCCAGCACCTCTTCCACACCTTGTCCGGTCTTGGCACTCACCAGCAGCGGCTCCGATGCATCAATGCCGATTACTTCCTCGATCTCGGATACCACGCGATCGGGGTCTGCAGAGGGCAGGTCAATCTTGTTGAGCACAGGGATTATTTCCAGGCCGAGAGCGACCGCGGTGTGGCAATTGGCAACACTCTGGGCTTCCACGCCCTGGCAGGCATCGACGATCAGCAGTGCGCCTTCACAGGCAGCGAGGGAGCGCGACACCTCATAGGAAAAATCAACGTGTCCAGGGGTGTCGATGAAATTCAGCTCGTATTCCTGACCATCCCTGGCCCGGTATTGCAGGGATACGCTCTGGGCTTTGATCGTGATGCCACGCTCGCGCTCGAGGTCCATGGAGTCCAGCACCTGCTCGCTCATCTCGCGCTCGGACAGGCCACCGCAGTGCTGGATAAAGCGGTCCGCTAACGTAGATTTCCCATGGTCGATGTGTGCAATGATGGAAAAGTTACGGATGCGCTCCATGTCACTAACAACCTGAACCTGCAGGCCCCCTCCTGTACCTGTACTCGTGGATCACCGGGCCTGTGCATGATACCCCATCGGCATCCTGTTACGGGTTTTCAGGGATCCGCATGGCCAGGAATTCCGGTCCTTGCGGGCGCTGCACAAGCAAGGAGACATACTTGCCAGCCGGCAGGTTTTCGATGAGAGCCTTGAAGTCACCAACCGTATTCACAGGTTTGCCATTGACCATCTGGACCACATCGCCTTTCCGGATCCCTGCAAATCTTGCAGGGTCTCCCTGTACATCAAGTACCACCAGGCCACCTTTGTCCAGCTTCATGGTCTCAATTTCCTGTTCTGAGAGTGCGCGCATGGAAAGGCCCAACACGGTATCGGTCTGCTCTTCCTCAGCCTCGGCATCGGCCTGGCTTGCCAGGACCTGGTCCTTGTCCGGCAGTTGACCGACCTTCAGTTTGACGGTTCGGGTCTTGCCATCGCGCATGACTTTCAGTTTTACAGTTTCACCCACCTTGGTCTGGCCCACCATAACCGGCAATGCAGCAGAACTTTCTATCTCTTCGCCGTTATAGCCCAAAATAATGTCCCCCACCTCGAGATCCGTGCCCTCTGCCGGACTTCCAGGCAGGATCTTAGCCACCAGCGCGCCCGCCGGCTTATCCATGCCAAAGGACTGGGCTAGCTCCATGGTCACTTCCTGTATGTACACCCCCAGCCATCCCCGGGACACAAAGCCATGGGTCTTGAGCTGATCCACGACATCCACGGCAACTTCAATCGGGATGGCAAATGACAGGCCCATAAAACCGCCCGAGCGAGTGTAAATCTGTGAATTGATACCGATAACATCGCCATCCAGATCAAACAGGGGGCTGCCGGAATTTCCCGGATTGATTGCCACATCTGTTTGGATAAACGGGACATAGTTCTCGCTCGGCAGGCTGCGTCCCTTGGCACTCACGATGCCGGCGGTCACCGAAGCGTCAAACCCGAATGGCGAGCCAATGGCCAATACCCACTGCCCGACCTTCACGTCCTTGGAAGTGCCCAGCTTGGCCGTGGGCAAATCTGTAGCGTCCAGTTTCAGCAATGCAATATCACTGCGGGGATCGCTGCCGACGAGTTCAGCAACCAGCATCCTCCGATCGTTCAGCTTGACGATGATCTCTTCTGCATCCTTCACAACATGGTGATTGGTAATGACGTAGCCATCATCCGAAATGATGAAGCCTGAGCCCAGTGAGCGTGAATTAAAGAACTCCCCGCCGCCTTCACCTTGTTCGCCGAAAAAACGCTGGAAGAAATCACCAAGCGGACCATCTTTGGGGAATCCGGGGATGTCCATCCCGGGAGGCAGACCGCGCTGCACCTCGGTCGGTTTGCTGGTACTGATATTCACCACAACGCCGGCAGTATCTTCAACGAGTTCGGTAAAATCCGGAAGACCGGAACGGCTCTGGGCCTGGCTGGCAATTGCCAGCAAGAAACCGAACCCGATTAAGTAGCTTATAACAGTATTCCCAATTTTCATGATCTAGACTCCGCGTTAACGTACTGGTCTGCCTTGCACAAAGCTTCGTTACAAGCCAGGCCTTGTGATCCAAGTAAAGAGTTGAACGGGTTTATGGAAGCAACCGGCAGTTCAGGGACCCGAATAGAAAACCGATTCGCCGATACTTTTTACAGTCCCCTCGGGAACCTCGCCAATGACCGTGATCTGATGCCGGTTCAGATCACGCGCATACGCACTGATCACACCCTTGTTATGCGCGCCTTCATAAAAATGCCGCGGATCCTCCACCTTGCTGATGAACACGGAAACCGACACCAGACCATCCGTCAGCACAATATGCTGGACCGGACTTTTGCTCACACTCGTCTGGCGCCTTGTCACGCTGCTCAGTGAAAACCCGGGAGGCAGGTTGCGTATTTTCCAAGCATGATCCGGTGGCATTTCCCCATCCGGCCCAAACCCCGCAACCTTCCATGTGTACCCTTCCAGTGGTGTGCTTCGCCTGAACATCGAATCCGGTACAGATTCGAGCATGCTGAAGCTGGTGAACATCATGCTTTCCATGGTTTCACCCTCTTTGTCGAACGTTCTCGACTTGAGCAACATACCCGAACCGGTTTCGATACACAGTTCATGCCCATACCGATAGGTATCCAGAGGGGTGAAGCGCACGATCTGGCAGTTGAACCCGGCAATCCGGGCCGAGCCCGTTTCCTTCAACTTGTAGTGCAGCGCCAGATCATCGAGATTTGCAGGCAAAAAGGATGGCAGGCCGTATCTGGACGGTGCTGGTTCAATGACGACCAGCTTGTCTTTTGGCCATATGCAGGTCAGCACATCCCGGTCCCGGATCACTTCCCGTGCATCGCCGGTAAGGGACAGCAGCTTTTCGCGCACACCATAGTCCGAGTGGCCATGCACAATTTCCAAGGTCTCCACCTTGCCATCATGCATGAACACGAAAGTACCCTGGTAATTTCCAGTCTCCAGGGCATGGTTCATCTGATTCAGCAGCTTCCAGATTTTGTCTTCTGCCAGAACGGCAGAAATATTTCCAGCCAGCATGGCGGCCAGCAACAGTCGAATCAGAACCATCATCTATTGATTGCCATTTTCGCTGTAGGGACGGTTGTAACTTACAATTCTCACGCGGGGCATGGACACCCGGGGCGATGCATATTCGGCATGGTTGACGATGTAGCTGTTGAAGTCCTCGGCGGCCTTGGGGCTGGAGGCAAAATCCTGAACTTCGTCCTCGACCACATGCTCGGCGACCTCTGCCGGGGCGACACTTGAAGACGGGGTCAACGGGATGAAATCCTGCAGCGCCACGAAAGAAAAAACGGCGAGCACGGCAGCGATTCCCATTGCCGCCGGGACTTTCATGTTTTTGGGCCAGTACGACGAACGCCTGGTTTCCGATTCCGGGGCGGAGGACAGCTTGCTCATCACTTCCTTGCTGAAATCGGGATTCAGCCGGCCTGGCAGTTGCCTGCGCATGGCGTCACCGATGAGGTTATAGCGCTGGTAGGTGGAGTACAGTTCCGGGTCTTGCTGTATTTTCTTTAAAATGCGCCGAGTTTCAAACTCGGAAATACCTTCATCCAGTATTCTGGATACAAGTTCCTGGTCCGTTTCCTTCATGGTGCGATCACTCTGTACAGTCAGTATAGCAGTGGTTTAAGGCATTTATCGATGGCCGCACGTGCGCGAAAAATCCTGGACCTGACGGTCCCGACCGGGCATTGCATTACGCTGGCAATTTCGTCATAGCTCATTCCCTCGATTTCGCGCAGCGTGATGGCAGTTCTCAGATCATCATGCAATCCCTGTATCACCTGCCAGACGGTGTCTTCAATCTCACGGGTAAGCAGATTCCCTTCCGGAGTATCCTGCTCTTTCATCAGGGTGGCAGACTCCATGTGCTCGGCATCCTCGACATCCACCGTATAGGCGGGTGTCTTGCGACGTCTCGACACGATATGATTCTTGGCGGAATTGACCACAATCTGATACAGCCACGTATAAAAAGCGCTGTCACCCCGAAAATTTGCTAGCCCTCGATAGGCCTTGATAAAAGCTTCCTGCGCGACATCCTGGGCCTCGTCCTCATCCTGTACAAAGCGACGCACAAGATTGATCACCTTGTACTGATACTTGATTACCAGTGCATCGAATGCTGCCTTGTCCCCTTTCTGAGCTCTTCTTACCAGCTCCCTATCGTGATTGTCTGCGCCCATTTGGGCTTGGCTCCTTTACCATCGGCTGTCCCTAGCTGACTTGCCATACCCACTATGACAATTTCAAACTGAAAGAGTTCTTACCAGACCCCTTTGATCTCCCATATTACTGTGTAACCCCCCGGTTTTGCTAAACTGGGACACATCATTTACCACGCAGTCTGCCTGCACTACGGAAATTTTGCCCACTCATGCATGATTTTGACGTTCTGATCATCGGTAGCGGCGCCGCCGGCTTGAGCCTGGCGTTGCGCATTGACCCGAGCATGCAGGTGGCTGTGCTCTCCAAGGGCAGCCTGGATGCAGGCAGCACGGCTTGGGCCCAGGGCGGGATTTCTGCAGTCATCGATGAAGGTGACTCCATTGATCAGCACATGGCAGATACCATGGATGCGGGTGTGGGGCTTTGCGACGAAAATGCGGTGTATCACACCGTCGTCCACGGAAAGGAAATGATTGCATGGCTGACAGACCTGGGGATCAAGTTCACGCGCGAGAAAGGCGCAGACGGCAAATCCTATTTGCACCTGACGCGCGAAGGCGGCCACACCCAGCGAAGGGTGGTGCATGCCGCTGATGCAACCGGCCGGGCCATACAGAATACGCTCATCAGAACGGTCTCCGAGAAGGCGCACATCCGGGTATTCGAACAGCACATCACAATCGATCTGATCACCACGCACAAGCTCTCGGGCGTGCCGGGAGCCGGAACCGAGAATCGCTGCGTGGGCGCCTATGTGCTGGATACGGATAACCAGCGTGTGGAAACATTCAGGGCACGACACGTCGTACTGGCAACGGGCGGCGCGAACAAGGTGTACCTGTACACCAGCAACCCGGACGGGTCATCGGGAGATGGCATTGCCATGGCCTGGCGCGCGGGCTGCCGCGTTGCAAACATGGAATTCATGCAATTCCATCCCACATGCCTGTACCATCCAAACGCAAAGTCCTACCTGATCACGGAGAGCGTGCGGGGAGAAGGAGGCCGGCTGTTGCTTCCCGATGGTTCGGAATTCATGCACGAATATGACTCGCGCGGCGTACTCGCGCCCCGCGATATCGTTGCCCGTGCAATCGATCACAAGATGAAAAAGCTCGGCATCGATTGTGTGTACCTGGACATCAGCCACAAGCCCAAGAACTTTATCCAGCAGCACTTTCCGAATGTCTACGCGCGTTGTCTTAAACTGGGCTATGACATGAGCAGGGAACCGGTACCGGTGGTACCTGCAGCGCACTACACCTGCGGCGGAGTGATGACGGACCTGAAGGGCCACACGGATGTCAGCCATCTGTACGCGATTGGCGAGACCACGCACACCGGGTTGCATGGTGCAAATCGTATGGCCAGCAATTCTCTGCTTGAATGCCTGGTCTTCGCCAATGCAACGAGCCAGGAGATCAATGCTGGCAAGCACCTGGAAACATTTGATTGGGACATCCCCCCCTGGGATGAGAGTCGTGTGACAGAACCCGATGAAGAGATCGTTGTCGCCCATAACTGGGACGAGCTGAGAAGGTTCATGTGGGACTACGTGGGCATCGTACGCACCACAAAGCGGCTCCAGCGGGCCAAGCGGCGCGTGGATTTGCTCATTTCGGAAATCGACGAGTACTACAGCAACTTTCGTGTGAACGGTGACCTGATCGAGTTAAGGAACATCACGCTGGTTGCAGACATTATCATCAAGAGCGCATTGTCCCGCAAAGAAAGTCGCGGCCTGCACTATACCCTCGACTATCCAGACACGAACCCTGAACTGGAACACATCGACACAGTGCTGGATCCAAACACAGAATCCCCTGCACAAAAACAGGAGGCGTGGCTCCCCGAGAGCAACCCTCAGACGGTGCTTTTCAGAAGGTGACTGCGATAGTATCTGAGCTCTTCGATTGAGCCCCGGATATCGTCCAGCGCCAAGTGCTTGGACTCTTTTTCAAAGCCCCTCTCTTTCGGGTACCAGCGTTGTGCCAGCTCCTTCAGCGTGCTGACATCAAGATTTCGGTAGTGGAAATAGCGTTCGAGTTCAGGCATGAACCGTGCCAGAAAACGGCGGTCCTGGCATATGCTGTTGCCACACATCGGGGAGTCATTGCTGGGAACATGCTGGCGAATGAAATTCAGGACCGCCTGCTCTGCCTGCTCCTCGCTGACTTCGCTGTTTCTGACACGTTCGGTCAGTCCGGATCTGGCATGCTGCTTTGTATTCCAGTCATCCATGGCGTTGAGCACAGAGGGTTCCTGATGAATCGCAAGCACGGGTCCGACAGCCAGTTCCTCAAGATCCTTGTTGGTGACCACGGCCGCAATTTCAATAATGCGGTCACTGAACGGATCGAGGCCCGTCATTTCCAAATCGATCCAAACCAGATTACCAGAGCGCATATACACCCACTTTCTTCACTTCTTACAGGATTTACTCTGGAAAAATTTAACACATAACTGTGCTGGACCCGGTGAAATTTTCAGGGCCACATTGCAAGTCGGCACAAACATGGCCTGGGTACATGACGGTGCGGGACTGGCTGCTAGTAGGTTTTGCGACTGGCAAAAGCCTGTGCGATCGTGTTTTGATCGACAAACTCCAGTTCGCCGCCCACCGGCACCCCCTGTGCCAAGCGGGTGGTCTTGATGCCGTGCTTGGCTGCCATTTCATTCAGCACATGTGCGGTCACTTCACCTTCGACTGTCGAGTTGGTCGCCAGGATCACCTCTTCAACGGTTTCTTCGGCGAGGCGTCTCTCTAGGATCGGCAATCCGAGTTCCTGGGGCCCGATGCCATCCAGTGGGGAAAGACTGCCCATCAACACAAAGTACAGACCCTGGTAATCCGTGCTCTTCTCGATGGTAAAGACATCCGCTGGGTTCTCCACGACACAGATCTTCGTGCGGACCCTTGAAGCATCCAGACAGATGGGGCAGGACTCATGCTCGGTGAAAATACGGCAATTCTTGCAGTGTCCGATTTCATCGGTGGCCCGGTTCAGGGCATCTGCCAGACTTTTCGCACCATCCCGGTTGCGCTGCAGCAGGTGAAATGCCATGCGTTGCGCAGACTTTGGTCCGACCCCGGGGAGACATTGCAGGGATTCGATCAACAGGCTCAGCAGCGATGGCGGAGCCAGTTCACTGTCATCCGGATAATTGACTGACATGCCGGGTCAAAAAGGCAACTTCATCCCGGCTGGCAGATCCAGGCCACTGGCCAGACTGGAGAACCGTTCCTTGGTGGACTGATCCACCTTGTTGGATGCATCGTTGAGCGCGGCTGCAATCAGGTCTTCCAGCATGTCCTTGTCCTCCTGTAACAGGCTCTCGTCGATACGCACCTTGCGCACTTCATGCTTTCCGGTCATCACGATGGTCACCAGACCTCCGCCTGACTGGCCCTCGACCTCGAGATTTTTCAACTCCTCCTGCGCCTTTTTCATGTCTTCCTGCATTTGCTGCGCTTTTTTCATCAAGTTTCCAAGTCCACCTTGCATGACAGTCATTCTCCAATGGGTTTTACTGAACCTGCGACAACCTCTGCACCGAAACTCGATCTGAATGCCTTGACGACCTCGTCCTCTTCGACCTGTTTTTCGACCTGAGACTGCCTTTTTTCCATCGCACGGGTTTTCTTTTTGGCCGGAGTATCAATGTCCTGGTCTGTAAGCTCGATTTTCAGCTTTACATCCTGATTGAAATACGCCTGCAACGCGTCCTGCAATTTCCGGTGCGCATTCGAGATGGCAATGCCTTCATGCTGTTTCGCCAGATTTAAAACCACCCTGTCCCGGGTGGCTGCTTTCACGCTACAGCTCGAAGCCAGCGAATGGGCAGCACCCTGTATGCCCAGTTTTTCGACCAGCTCGGGCCAGGATCCGTTTTCGACAAGTTCGCCGATTGTTTTTCTGGGCCCCGTTTCCGTCCTGCCCTGAACGTCCCTGGACCCGGACACTGCTTCGTTGCGGGGTTTCTGCGCTTCCTGCCCCGCCGAATCCTGACCGGCAGGCCGAAATGCAAGCATGCGCAACAGTGTCATTTCCAGTGCACTTTGCTGCGAGGTATACAGGTGCAGGTCGCGGCGACCGACCAGCGCAATCTGGTAAAAAAGCTGTACATCCTCGGGACTCAGTTGTTTGCCTAACTTGCCAGCAAGCTCAACATCGGATCCTATGCTCCGCATGGCATCCGGCACCGCCTGAGAAATTGCAGCCTGGTGAAGTATATCAATCATGTCATCAAGCAAGCTGCTGAAATCGGCTGAAAGCTGCGCCAGTTCATGCGAACACCGCATGATTTCTGCGGCATTCTCATCGATTAGCGCTTGCATCAGTTTTTGCATGTACTCTCCCGGTACGGTGCCCAGCATTTCATGCATGGCACTGTCAGTGACGTTTTCCTTGCTGTATGCAATCGCCTGGTCCAGCAGGCTCAATGCGTCACGCATGCTGCCATCCGCAACCCGTGCAATGGAGTACAGGGCCGGTCTTTCGAACGGCACGTTCTCTGCCTGCATGATCATTTCCAGTTGCTGCACTACCGCATCCTCCGGGAGCTTCTTGAGGTTGAACTGCAGACAGCGTGAAAGCACGGTCATCGGCAGTTTCTGCGGGTCCGTGGTCGCCAGCAAGAACTTCACGTGCGGCGGTGGCTCTTCCAGGGTTTTCAGCAATGCATTGAAGCTGTGTCCCGACAGCATGTGGACTTCATCAATCAGGTAAACCTTGAAATGGCCCCGTGTCGGGCTGTACTGAACGTTATCAAGCAACTCGCGGGTATCCTCGACCTTGGTGCGCGAGGCCGCGTCGACTTCAATGAGATCAATGTACCTGCCTTCATCGATTTCCTGACAGGCGCTGCATGCGCCGCAGGGGTTGGCGCTGGCACCGGTCTCGCAATTCAGGCATTTGGCAAATATCCGTGCCAAAGTCGTCTTGCCGACTCCACGTGTACCCGTGAACAGGTAAGCATGATGCAGCCGTTGCTGGTCCAGGGCATTTGAAAGCGCCTTGACAACATGCATCTGGCCCACAACCTCGGCAAAGTTTCCAGGCCGCCACTTGCGCGCTAATGCTTGATAACTCATTGCCGGGATTCTTGCAGGCTTTTCTGTCTCGATTGAGGGGCGACCTGCATCAGCCGTCCCAAAGCACCCAAAATAACCGCTACCGTTGCTCCCTTCCGGGCCTGGCGGGGTTCACAGTCTTTTGCCACCCAGAGATACTGATACAGACCGCATCTTGACTATAACCTAACCGTCTGAGTTTTAAAACAAAGGGACGGACCGCTGACACCGAAAAACCGGCGAAAAGCTTCCAGTCACAGGGGCATCGGATTGTGCCCTTCAGGCACGGATCATACGTGACTCATGGCAATCGACACTGGGCTTGTGGGGCCGTGACTGTGTAGACTCAATGCTCGCCACGGGCCTCCATGATCATGAGATCCAGAACCTCCTGGCTGGTGACCATGCCGAGAAACTTTTCGGATCCTTCCTCCAGTACCGGCATCACGGTAAGCGAGTTCTCCTTCATTTTCTGCAATGCATCCTCCACGGGTTCACTGGATCGGACACTGGGCGGATCTTGGCGCACGAATTTGCCCACATGTGTGCTCGACCACAATTCTTTGGGCAGGTAACGCAGCATGCTCAACGATACGATACCCAAAAGCCGGCCCTGCTCGACGACCAGATAGTCCTGCTGGTTCGGAATGACCCACCGGTCGACAAAGGCCCGCACTGACTGCGAGGCATCGGGATAGCTGCGCGAGTGATCCAGAATGTCACCGACCGTGATGTTATCCAGTGCAAAGTCCAGATACGCCAGAGACGGCAGTTGCGGCACTGATGACGCATCCTGTTGCGATGGTTTGGTGCTGCGTATGGCGGTGTTGATCAGCGGGGGCACCAGCAGGATGTAGGCCACCATGATCAGCACCAGGAGCGAGAAAACACTGGGGGTGATGGCACCGGTCTCGAAAAGAACCAGCAACAGTGCAATTTCTGCAACCCCTTTGGCCATCATTCCCGTGGCCAGGGTGAATGGCATCTCCTGGCGGGTCACATACGCACCGATCAGGGCGCCTGCAAACTTCCCCACGAAAGGGACAATGACAAGTGCCGCAATGGTCAATGCCGGTAGCTCGATGAACGAAAGACTCAGGTGCAGCCCCGCTGCAGCAAAGAAGAGCGGTATGAAGAATCCCTCTGCGATGCTGCGCATGCCAGGTACGATATCCCGGCGCACCTGATAAGGCAGCCCCGACAGTGCGGAACCGAACAGCAGTGCACCAAGAGAACCGTGCAGGCCCATTTTTTCGGCGCCGGAGACCGTCAGAAACAACCCACCCAAGATCAGCCCGAAGGAGAGTTGCGGCACAGACAGAAAACGCTTCAGCAGCATGATTACAGACGGCATCACCCGGCTCGCCAGCACCCAGGTAACCGCAGCGAAAGCGACGATCTGGCCCAGCAAGACCAGCACACCGCTCCAGCTCATTTCATGGTCATGCTCACCGATCGTGAACCCTACCAGCAACAGCGCCAGCATCTCGGCCATCAGCGTGATGGTAAAGATTCTTATCCCAATGGGTTCACGCAGATGACCTCCGTCGACCAGTACCTTGGCGACAAGCCCCAGGCTGGTCAGGGACAAGATCCCGGCAAGACAAACCGACTCCGTGAAGTCCAGCCCAAGCCCAAAATCGTAGATCACGTCGCTGGTAACGGCCATGATGGCCAGCATGGGCACGAGCACCGATATGACCGCGGCCACAATGAAGCGTCCGCGAAAGGCTGCTGCAAAGCTGGGAATATCAAGCTCATCCAGGCCGATGAGAAAAAACAGGAGAAAGATGCCGATCCCCAGAAGAATCTGCATCTCGCTGGTGGGTTCGACAATTCCCGTGACAGGGCCCAGCAGTATTCCTACCACTGTATAGGCCACAATCGAGTTCACATGGAAGCGTTTGAAGACAGCCTCTGCCAACTTGGTAGCCAAAATCAGCAGGCCGATGGATAACAGTGCTTCTTCAATCATGTTCAGAAAAATGCCTGTACAGGAGTCTGCCTAGCCGAAGGCCGAAGGATCCACAAGGCAGCATCCCATGACCAGTTCGTTCTCAGTTGGCCTGTGTGGTGATCTCCACAAGAGCACGAGGCCCATGCCGCACTGGAGAAACAATGTCACAAAACCGGAACTGTCAAATTCCTGAATCTGACATTCCCCAAGCACAATATCTTACCGAAACTGTGTGCATTCGACACATGCAAGTGATTCTTTTGGAATACAGGAATGCCCGGATCTTCATCAACAGCAGTCACAACAACCGTTATTTTTCCCGGTTTTGTGTGTACTGTGGCGGAGAGAGAGGGATTCGAACCCTCGGTGCCCCGTTGAGGACACACTCACTTTCCAGGCGAGCCCGTTCGACCACTCCGGCATCTCTCCACGATAGGTCAAGCAATAAACAGCCTACTGCCGTGTCCTGAGCACGATGAGTTCCTACAGCCGACCGGGGGATGCAGACCCGTCAGGATTTCTTGCCCTGGTCGTTGCTCCCTGGGCTGTACAGCGATGAGGGGAAATGTGCAACGTTCTCACCCGCATCAGAAATTTTGGCAGTCCCCCGCTTGTCTACTTCATCGATACGAATGATGGAATGCATGGGTACGAAAAACCGCTTGACCTGTTCAAACTCAGATTTGAGCTTTTCTTCACTCGGGTCGACCACCACGGTCGACCGCTCATCAAAAGTCAATCCCTCTATCGTAACAAATCCATATAAATCAGATTGATACACCTGATTTGCATAAATCTCATAAACTTTATTCAGGTTGTAAAAGCTGATTTTGTAAAGCGGCTTTTTCGGCATCGTTCGAGAACCAACCCCTGTTCAGGGTTATCTACTCATGCATGTTCTTAATGATGGCATCTCCAAAACCGGAAGTACTGACCAAGGTGGCGCCCGGCATCAGCCGTTCAAGATCTTCCTGTACCTCCTTGGAGGTTCCCGGTCGTCTTGCCCGGATCTGGATCCCTGCCCGAGCCCGCGCCAGATCGTAAGTCACCGTCCTGGAGGCAATTGCACCGGAAATCCCTGAAATGACCAAATCGGCGGCCTCTTTCCACCCCAGATGACGCAGCATCATTTCTGCCGACAAAATAATGGACCCGGGATTCACCCTGTCCTTGCCGGCATGGGTTGGTGCAGTGCCGTGCGTTGCTTCAAAGCATGCAACATCATCCGAGACATTTGCACCCGGCGCAATCCCTATCCCGCCAACCTGGGCTGCCAGGGCATCTGAAATATAGTCTCCATTCAGGTTCAGGGTCGCGATCACCTCGTAGCTTTCCGGTTTTAGCAGGATTTGCTGCAGGAAATTGTCTGCGATGATGTCCTTGACGACAATGTCGCTGCCATTGTTCGGATTCTTGATCTTGCACCAGGGACCCTCGCCGATCACTTCAGCATTGAACTCGTTCAGCGCCAACTCGTAACCCCAGTTTCGAAACGCCCCTTCCGTGAACTTCATGATGTTTCCCTTGTGCACGAGGGACACCGACTTGCGGTCGTTGTCGATCGCATACTGGATGGCCTTGCGAATCAAACGAACAGAGCCTTCCTTCGAAACCGGCTTGATCCCGATACCCGAGGTCTTCGGGAAGCGGATTTTTGTCACATTCATTTCTTCGCGCAAAAACTTGATAATTTTCTTTACTTCATCACTTTGCGCTTCCCATTCAATCCCCGCATAGATGTCCTCGGTGTTTTCCCTGAAGATCACCATGTCAGTGGTTCCCGAATCCTTCAGCGGCGTGGGTGTGCCCGGGAAATAGCGGATCGGGCGCACGCATGCGAACAAGTCCAGCTTCTGCCGTATGGCCACATTCAACGAGCGCATCCCCTCTCCCACAGGCGTAGCCAGGGGTCCCTTGATCGAAACCACATACTTTTTCATCACTTCAAGGGTTTCATCCGGCAGGTAGTGGTGCTTGCCGTACAAGCGGGCAGCTTTTTCGCCGGCATAGATTTCCATCCAGCTGATGCGGCGCTTGCCTTCATAGGCCTGGTTGACCGCTGCCGCGACCACGCGCCGCATGACGGGAGTGACGTCCAGACCGATTCCGTCACCTTCGATGAATGGAACTATCGGCTTGTCCGGGACATCCAGACTCTTGTCGGGATTGAGCGTGATCGCCTCTCCCTCGGCAGGGATCTGGACATGCTCATAGGGCTTGTGCTGCTGCATGATGCGCCCTCAGGAAAATAGCAACTGGCCTTTGATTATAGCAAGACCCGGAGGGCTCACTGGCCCCGCGACATCATACAGGGACACGATCAGCTGCGAATCACGGCCGTCATTCAGCTTTGGAGTCAAACTGGACCTCTTCCGTGGAGCCGGTCAGCGCCGTCACCGAAGACTGGCCACCTTGAATGGTAGTGGTGACATCGTCGAAGTAGCCTGCACCCACTTCCTGCTGATGGCTGACAAAGGTGTAACCGCGATCACGTGCGTCAAACTCCGGCTGCTGCATCATGTTCACGTAGGCTGTCATGCCTTCCTTCGCATACCCTGCTGCAAGGTCGAACATGTGGTACCACATGTTGTGAATGCCGGCCAGGGTAATAAACTGGTACTTGTAGCCCATGGCGCCGAGTTCACGCTGAAATTTTGCGATCGTGGCATCATCCAGGTTCTTCTTCCAGTTAAAGGAAGGTGAGCAGTTATATGCTAGCAACTGCTCAGGGTGCTCCTTGTGCACCCCGTCGGCGAAGGCCTTGGCAAACTCCAGGTCAGGAGTCCCTGTTTCGCACCAGACCAGATCCGCATACTCGGCATACGCCACCCCGCGGGCGACAGCCTGTTCCAGGCCATTTTTTACGCGCATGAAGCCTTCCGAGGTTCGCTCTCCGGTCAAAAACGGCTGGTCTCTTTCGTCAAAATCCGAAGTCAGCAGATTGGCGGCCTCGGCATCGGTGCGTCCCAGCACCACCGTCGGTACACCCATGACATCTGCAGCAAGCCTGGCGGCATTGAGTTTCTGGCAGGCCTCCTGGGTCGGCACAAGCACCTTGCCACCCATGTGGCCGCATTTTTTGACCGCGGCCAACTGATCTTCAAAATGCACACCGGCGGCCCCCGCCACGATCATGTTTTTCATCAACTCGAACGCATTCAGCACGCCGCCAAAACCGGCTTCGGCATCGGCCACAATCGGCACAAAGTAGTCGATGTCACTTTCCCCGCGTGCCCATTGAATTTCATCGGCACGCTTGAAGGCGTTGTTGATGCGCCGTACCACGGTAGGGACCGAGTCATAGGCATAGAGCGACTGGTCCGGATACATGGTTTCACTCGTGTTGGCATCGGCTGCAACCTGCCAGCCAGACAGGTAGATGGCCTTGATGCCTGCCTTGACCTGCTGGACCGCCTGACCGCCCGTCAATGCGCCCAGACAATTGATGTAGTCTTCCTCGTTGACCAGCTTCCAGAGCTTCTCCGCACCATTTTTTGCAAGCGTGTGTTCTATTCGCAAAGAACCTCGCAAACGCACGACGTCTTCGGCCGTATAATCACGCCTGACATTTTTCCATCGAGGATTCGTGGCCCATTCCTTTTCCAGTTCTTTGACCTGTTCAGCTCTGCTATCACTCACAACCGCGCCTCCTTATGAAGCTCTTAGAAATCATCCAAATACTGCTTATTGACCCAAGAATCAAAGTCAATAGTCGAGCGGGAAGTGTATACTATCAGATACCAATTTGAAGTCACTATTAAATTCGCTCAGCACTCAAACTGGTACCCCCATGACGATCAGCACCGCCGACCTCTGCGACGCACATGAGTCCAGCATCTCTGTGGCCGAACCCCTGTTTCAGGATTTCGGAGGAGTGAAATCCTTTCACGGGAAAATTTCTACCGTCAGATGCTTCGAGGACAACTCGCTGGTCCGCGAAGCACTCAAAGGCCCCGGGAATGCACAGGTGCTGGTCATCGACGGTGAAGGGTCAATGCGAAGGGCGCTGGTCGGCGACTTGCTGGCCCAGGCCGGTGCAGATAACCAATGGGCCGGCATCGTGGTGTTCGGGTGTATCCGGGATTCACGAGTCATCTCGACCATACCGATCGGCTGCAAGGCGCTCGCCACCGTCCCTCTCAAAACCGAGAAAAAAGGGGCTGGGGAAAAAGACATCCCCGTTCATTTTGCAAATGTGGATTTTGTCCCGGGCCATTTCCTGTATGCAGACAAGGACGGGATCATCGTAAGCGAAAAAAACCTGATCACCTCTCCCTGACTGGACTTCAGCATGGAACCCGTTCTCCACGAGTACGAGTCAGGTGTTATCTGCATCGACACGATGCTGGTGCAACCCGGTCGTGCCGCCTGCTACCTGCTTGTTCAGGATGGCCATGCGGCCTTCATCGATACGGGCTCAGCCCATACGGTGCCATTCCTGCTCAAGACACTGGAACTGAAGAACATCCCCCCCGAAGCTGTGGAATACGTGATCCCCACCCATGTTCATCTGGATCATGCCGGTGGCGCAGGCGTGCTGATGGACAGCTTGCCGAATGCAAAACTGGTGATCCACCCACAAGGAGCACCTCACATGATCAACCCCTCCAAGCTTGTCATGGGTGCAACCCAAGTGTACGGAGAGGATGGGTTCAAGGAACACTTTGGAGAAGTACGTGCTATTGATGAACGGCGTGTGATGGTAGCTGCTGACAATTCTGACCTAAATCTTGCCACCCGGACCCTGGTTTTTTTGCACACACCGGGACATGCCAATCACCATTTCTGCATCTACGACCGGGCCAGTGACGGAATTTTTGCGGGGGACACCTTTGGGCTTTCATACAAGGAACTCGATGACGAGCACGGAGCTTTTATCATGCCGACCACCACTCCGGTGCAGTTCGACCCGGAAGCCTGGCAGGATTCCCTGACCCGCCTGCTCGATCATCATCCCAGCTACATGTACCTCACACACTTTGGTCGTGTAAGCGAAGTGGACCGCCTAACGCAGGAACTGCGCCAGGATATCGAAAGCTATGCAGACATGGCCCGCCAACACATGCATTCGCGCGACCGCAAGGCAAAAATTCATGCATCGCTGACCGACTATCTACGAAAACGGTTAAGCGAGCGAAAAACTACCGAAGAGGTGAACAGGCTGACCGATTTTCTAGCGTATGACCTGCAACTGAATACCGCCGGACTTGAGGTCTGGCTGCAAAGACTTCAAAGACACCCGGCCTGATCATCGATCCGCTCATTGAGCATTCCCTGCGCAAATCCCTAAGGCATCCGTTCAGCGGCGTTCCTGAAAGAAATCTTTCAGCAGTTGGCTGCACTCCTGCTCAAGTACACCGCCCGTGACCTCGACTGCATGGTTATGTCGCGGATCTGTGATCAGATCAAACATCGAACCAGCAGCCCCAGTCTTGGGGTCATGGGCCCCGAACACGAGGCGTTTGATCCTAGCGTGCAGCATGGTACCGACACACATCACGCAGGGCTCCAGAGTCACGAACAAGGTGGCATCGAGCAAGCGGTAGTTGTTGAGAAACCTGGCTGCGGCACGCATGGCAACAACTTCGGCATGAGCGCTTGGGTCAATGTCCGTGATTGAGCGATTGCAGCCCTGGCCGACCAGTTGGCCCTGATGGACGACAACTGCGCCAACCGGCACTTCCTGGCCAGCCTCGGCCTGCCGTGCCTGCCTGAGGGCCGCATGCATCCAGTGTTCATCGCTGGTCAAGGAGGGGATTCCCGGTTCCAACGCACGTCCGATGCGTCTATTCCCACTCGATGGTCGCCGGTGGTTTCCCAGAAATATCGTAGGTGACTCTGGAGATTCCCTGGACTTCATTGATGATACGCCTGGAGACATGGTCCAGAAAGTCGTAAGGCAACCGTGCCCAGTGCGCAGTCATGAAATCGCTTGTTTCGACAGCACGCAAGGCAACCACATGTTCATACTTCCTGCCATCGCCCATGACTCCTACAGATTTGACCGGCAGGAATACGGCGAAGGCCTGGGCGACCTGATCATACAGATCGTGTTTTCTCAGCTCATGGATGAAAATGTCGTCCACCCGTTGCAGAATATGCACATATTCCGGCTTGACCTCGCCCAGGATGCGCACCCCCAGGCCGGGGCCCGGAAAGGGGTGGCGAAAAACAATCTCGCGGGGCAACCCGAGTTCCAGGCCAATCTTGCGAACTTCATCCTTGAACAGCTCCTTCAGGGGCTCGACAAGTTTCAGGTCCATTTGCTCAGGCAGGCCCGCAACGTTGTGGTGGGACTTGATCAGATCCGCTTTCCCGGTTGCAGCGCCTGCAGACTCAATGACGTCCGGGTATATCGTTCCCTGTGCAAGCCACTTCACGTTGCTGATTTTTTTGGCTTCGGCCTCGAAGATCCTGATAAAAAGATTGCCGATGATGACCCGTTTCTTCTCCGGGTCGACAACACCTTCAAGTGCATCGAAATACTGCTGGCCTGCATTAACGCGAATCACCTGGATTCCCGGGTATCCGTCAAACACCTGCATGACCTGATCGCCTTCATCGAGTCGCAAAAGGCCCGTATCGACGAAAATGCAGGTGAGTTGATCGCCAATGGCCCTGCTCAGCAAAGCCGCGACCACGGACGAATCCACGCCGCCAGACAAGGCGAGCAAAACACGGTCGGAGCCTACCTGGTCGCGAATCTGGTCCACCGACTCGTGAATGACATTCGCGGCCGTCCAGTTGGTTGTACAGCCACAAATCCTGTTGACAAACCGCTCCAGAATCCGTTTGCCCTGCCTAGTATGGGTGACCTCCGGGTGGAATTGCAGACCGAACAACTTTTCCCGTTCATTGGCAATTGCAGCAATCGGCGACCCCGCGCTGCTGCCGATCACTTCAAATCCGTCCGGCAGCTTTACGACACGATCCCCATGTGACATCCAGACATCGAGAATATTGATACCGTTTTGTGTTTCGTTGTCACTGAGGCCCTCCAGCAATTCGGAGTTTGCCTCCACCTGCACCTGGGCATAACCAAATTCCCGCTGACCGGAAACCTCGACCTCGCCCCCCATCTGTTTGGCCAGGGCCTGCATGCCGTAACAGATACCCAATACCGGGACACCCTGCTCCAGAACCGGCGCAATCGCACCCCGGTCGGGGTCCGTTGCGACGGAGTCCGGTCCGCCTGACAACACGATGCCTTTTGCATGGAAAGCCGTAATTTTCTCCCTGGATGCGTCCCAGGGAAAAATTTCACAGTAGGTGCCAATCTCGCGGATTCGTCTTGCGATCAACTGCGTGTATTGGGATCCGAAATCGAGGATCAGAACCCGGTCTGCCCGGATGTCAGTCATTGCTTCCCATCAATTAAACCGGGTACGGATATCACCTTGCCATTTAGCCCGTCACTCGAGGTGGTAGTTGGGCGCTTCCTTGGTGATGGTCACATCATGGACATGACTCTCGCGTATCCCGGCCGAGGAAATCCTCACGAATTCTGGTCGGGTGCGCATCTCCTCGATATCGGTACACCCGACATACCCCATGCTGGAGCGCAGGCCACCCAAAAGTTGCTGGATGATGGCGAGCACAGTCCCTTTGTACGGTACGCGTCCCTCGATTCCCTCGGGCACGTATTTTCCCTTGGTGAAATCCTCACCCTGGAAATAGCGATCCCCGGACCCCATCTGCATCGCTGACAGGGAACCCATGCCGCGATAGGTCTTGTACGAGCGTCCCTGGTAGAGTTCAACTTCGCCCGGTGCCTCTTTGGTGCCCGCAAACAAGCCACCGATCATGACTGTATGGGCACCTGCTGCAATCGCCTTGGCAACATCTCCTGAATAGCGTATGCCGCCATCGGCGATGATCGGGACTTCGGACTGGATCGCCTGGTGGACATTGTTTACCGCGCTGATCTGTGGAACTCCCACCCCTGCAACAATCCTGGTCGTACAGATCGAACCGGGCCCGATTCCTACCTTTACAGCATCCGCACCCGCCTCGATCAGGCCTTTCGCCGCTTCACCGGTTGCAATATTGCCGCCAATCACCTGAAGCTTTGGGTAATTCTCCTTGATCCAGCGGACACGGTCGAACACTGCCTGGGAATGCCCATGCGCGGTGTCCACAACGATGACATCCGCACCTGCCTGCACGAGCTTGTCCACGCGCAGGTCCGTATCAGGCCCTACACCTACGGCTGCGCCGACCAGCAGGCGCCCTTCCCCGTCCTTGCAGGCGTGGGGGAAATCCGTCGACTTCTGGATATCCTTCACCGTGATCAGTCCCCGCAGTTCGAAATCATCATTGACCACCAGGACCTTCTCGATCCGGTGCTCATGCAACAAGCCCTTGATTTCTTCTGTTCCGGCACCTTCCTTGACGGTAACCAGGCGCTCCCGTTGAGTCATGATTTTGGACACGGGCTCATCCCTGCGGGTTTCAAACCGCAAATCCCGGCTGGTAACTATGCCCACGAGCGACTCACCCACCACCACCGGAACCCCTGATATGTTTTTCTCCCGGGTAAGTTCGAGCACTTCCCCTATGCTGCTGTCGGGGTCTACGCAGATTGGATCCTTGATGACGCCGCTTTCAAACTTCTTGACCATGCGAACCTCATCCGCCTGGCCTGCGATTGGCAGGTTTTTATGGATCACACCGAGTCCGCCTTCCTGGGCCAGCGCTATTGCCAGACGGCCTTCAGTCACCGTATCCATGGCAGAAGACAGCAGTGGGATGTTGAGGGAAATCTCGCGGGTCAGCTGCGTCTTGAGATCGACGTCACGCGGTAATACGCTGGAGTGGGCCGGGATCAGGGAAACATCATCAAATGTTAACGCGTCGTATTTGATTTGCATAAGTGGTCCTGCGCCTTAAGGGGCGGTTTATTATAGGGACTGCATTTTTCGCGGTAAACTCACTTTAACATTAACTGACTACAATCCTGTTTCGAACAAAATGGCTCATCCACCCGACATGGATCACCCACCATCGGTTTTCGACACCGAAGAAAGACGGGTGTACTCCGTCAGCCAGCTCAACCGCGAAGTGAAGCATTTGCTATTGCAGAACCTGCCTCAGGTTTGGCTTGAAGGAGAACTTTCCAATGTCGCCCGGCCGGCATCCGGGCATTTGTATTTCTCGCTGAAAGACGAGCATGCACAGGTGCGTGGCGTGATGTTCAGCCGGGCCAACCGGTCGCTGCCTTTCGAGCCCGAGGACGGAATGCATGTCCTGGTCAAAGCGGATGTCACTTTGTACGAGCCGCGCGGGCAATACCAGCTGATCGTCGAGCACATGGAAGAGGCAGGTGTCGGGATTTTGCAGCGCAGGTACGAAGAGCTAAAACGCAGGCTCAGCGAAGAGGGATTGTTCGGTGCTGAACACAAGCAGGCCCTGCCCCGGTTCCCCGCAACACTCTGTATCGTCACTTCGGCCACCGGGGCGGCGATACGGGACATCCTCAATATTTTGGCCCGCAGGTTTCCTCTGCTCACCGTACGGATCTATGCCATTCCGGTGCAGGGAGAGGCTTCGGCACCTGCCGTGGTCGATGCCATACAGACGATCAACCAGCGCAAGGATGGAGATGTCATTATTCTGGCACGGGGGGGCGGCTCGATAGAGGATCTCTGGTCTTTTAACGAAGAATCCGTGGCGCGCGCCATTTTTGCTTCCAAATTGCCTGTGGTGACCGGTATTGGCCACGAGGTCGATTTTACGATAGCCGATTTCGTCGCGGACTTGCGTGCTCCGACACCTTCGGCAGCGGCCGAACTCGTTGCACCGGATGCCGCCGAAATTCTTGAAACCCTGGAGCAGCTTCGTGAATCCATGACTTACCTGATCCACACTGCTGCGGGTAACCTGCACCAGACTCTCGACTGGATGAGGCAACGGCTTGAACACCTGCACCCCAAACTGACCGTACAACGGAACAGGCAACTTCTTGTCGAGCTGGCAAGACGTGCTGAACATGCAACAAAACTCAAACATTCCTACCAGAACAATGCACTGATAAGTCTCCTCGCCCGGCTCGGTAGGCTCTCGCCTGAACTGCATATACATAAATCCCGAACTCGGCTTGCTCATCTGCATACACGCATGAACCACCTGCTATGCACCAAAAAGGAACACGATGAGCACCGGCTGGAAGCGCTGGCCCACGCACTTGATATGGCAAGTCCGAATGCCACCCTGAAACGCGGCTATTCGATTGTAACGCTGGAGAAAAGCGGCCAGGTACTGCACGATGCCGCCAAGGCCACCCCAAATGAAAGGATTCAGGTTCAGCTGGCCAAGGGACGTCTTTCTGCCCGCGTAGAGTAATTTTTGAGCTATTTGTCCAGCCGAACTGGGCAATCATTTAGTACAAAAAATTTCAATACCAAGAGTTCTTGCCAGACAGCTTATTATCTGGTATCTAGGCGCATTGGTTTTTAACCGAGAGTCCTATGGTCGCTAAAAAAACAGCCAGCCGAAAAAAAGTCGCAAGCAAAAAAAAATCGGCTGTTGGAAAACGCACCGTTGCCAGAAAGGCAACCACTCGCAGGGTAACGGCTAAAAAGAGGGCTGCGACCAAGAGTAAGAACCAACCAAAGAAAAGACCAGCCTCCAAACCAAAAACGTCCGCCAGGAAAAAGGCAACTGCCACCAAAAAGGCGCCTGCCAAAAAACGCACAGCAGCCAAAAAGACGACAACCCGAAAAACAGCGGTAAAAAAGAAGGCCCCAGCCAGAAAAGCAGCCCCTGCAAAACGGCCCGCTGCCAAAAGAAAGGCTGCGCCCAAACGAAAAACTGCTGCCAGGAAAAAAGCAGCTGCTACAAAAAAGGCGCTTGCCAAAAAGCGAACAGCAGCCAAAAAGACGACAGCCCGAAAGACAGCGGTAAAAAAGAAGGCCCCAGCCAGAAAAGCAGCCCCTGCAAAACGGCCCGCTGCCAAAAGAAAAACTGTACCCAAACGGAAGGCCGCTGCTAAAAGAAAGGTTCCAGTCAAACGCAAGACTGTCGCCAAAAAACAAACTTCTGCGAAGACAGATTCTAGAAAAACCCAGCGTGTCAAAGAAGCGAAGAAGAAAAAACGTATCGAGCTGTTAAAGAAAAAGCGTGCAGCTGTCAGCCTGCCTGTAGAGGGCGTTCCAGCATACACCATGCACCGGGGTGAAAGTTACATGAGCCCCAAACAACTGCAACATTTCCGTACAAAGCTGCTGCAGTGGAAGCAGGATCTTCTTGATGAGGTCAGCCGAACCGTTGATCACATGAAAAAGGATGCAAGCCAGTTTGCTGACCCCGCAGACCGGGCAACGCAAGAAGAGGAATTCAGTCTGGAGTTACGGACACGTGACCGTGAAGGAAAGCTGGTTCGGAAGATCAACCAGACGCTGGCTGCAATCGATGCAGATGAATATGGCTACTGCGAATCCTGCGGTGTAGAAATCGGGATTGAAAGGCTGGAAGCTCGTCCTACAGCCACGCTGTGCATCGACTGTAAGACACTCCAGGAAATCAAGGAAAAACAGAGCTTTACATAACCTGCGTTCGGCTTTTGTAAAGCCAGGCGGCTTCTTCCTGTAACTGTTTGCAGGACTAGTTTGCGCCTCGTCCCCCCGGCATCGTGCTTGCGTCCAGGAACTTGTCAAAGAATATATTCTCCTTTTTCATTCCCTGGGCAACCATCACTTCAATTGCCGCATCGATCATTGGCGGCGGTCCGCACAAATAGCCTTGAGACTCGCTCAAAGACAGTTTTCCAGTGTCTACATAGGCTGACTGGAGATAGTCTGTCACCAGCCCTCGTGCGCCTTGCCAATCGCTGTCCTCGGGTTCCATATTCAGGACAGGGACAAATTCAAATGAGTTGCTCGGATTCCATTTCGAGCCAATCTCCTCCATCTCCGCAAGACAATACAGGTCTTTCTGGGTTCTAGCACCAAATAAGAACAGGCAATCCCGTGTGATCTGCTCATTCACCGCAGATTCCAAAATGGCCTTGATTGAACTGATACCGCTACCCCCTGCGACACAAACGATCGGAGCCGGTTCCGGGCGTAACCAGAAATGGCCGTAGGGCCCTGCTACGGTAACCTTTGCATTCGTGCGGTCTTCCTTGAACAGCCATTCTGTGAACTCACCCCCAGGGACCAGACGAACAAAGAACGTCATTTCATTTTCTGCCTCGTTTTCAGGTGCCTTGGCAAAGGAATAGGACCGTGGACTGCTCAGGCCTGATACACTGATCTCTGCATATTGGCCTGCAATACCACTGCGCTGTGGTAACGGATATAAGGACTGTACAACGATCTCCTTGATGTCATGCGTCAGGTCCGTAATGCGGGCAAGCTGCCCCTCGAAGCTGACGACCTGGTGGGCATGCGATGCATCTTCCAGCTCAACCTCGACTTCGATATCGGTTTTCAGCCGGGTCTGGCACGCCAGAATCCAGCCTTCCTTCAACTGATCAGGGTCAAGGACATAGGTAAAATCAGTCAATGACTTGGTTTTACCTTTTTTCAGAATACATTTACAGGAGGTGCAACTTCCTACGCGGCAATCGTGTGGCCAGGGTATTCCAAGTTCCAGGGCGGCATTGAGCAAATTGTCCCCGGCCTTAACTGTGAACTGGTGCTCTCCGGAATTGATGTCCGCTTGCCGGTCTTTGTTGGTGCTGCCAAAAAATTTAAACATGATCCCTGAACCGAGGCTGGCGTTTGGTTTGGTGCTACAGATACCGGTTGTGTGAATTCAAAGGATGCGCGTTAAATGTGGATCGGAAGGTTTATCACTATTCCTGATTTAACATCATCTTCCTGTCGCAAACAAGGCAAAGGGACTCGCCTTCAGCACTTGGCCAATCACCCGCCTGAGAACACACCCTGGCATGGCAAGGCTGTTTCCGTGCTTGGGAGGAGGATCTGCCGGTATACAGGCGATTAGTTTGTCAGACGATCACTGCGGGCCTGCCGAAACGGCCCGTTTACACGTGGCCGAGAAACACTTTACTGCGCCTGACGATTCGAACTCCCGCTAAAAGACATTGCCAACTATTTGACACGCCAACGGTATGGGCTGGTTGCAACCTGCGCCAGCCCTACCAGGTTTGGAAAATTAATTGGATGCTTTTAGTGCCGAGTGTCGCAACTAAGGTTGCTATTCCTCGATCTGCAATGCTCCGGATGGACACTTGGAGACGGTTTCACGAATCTCCGCCTCAGGCGCAGCACTCGTATCAATTACAAATTGTCCGTCTTCCACCTTGAACACCGTGGGGGAACCCTTCACACATTCTCCGGCGTGAATACAGGTATTTGCGTCATATGTTACTTTCATCGTAAGTTTCCTCCATCTTACTTTTTGGACCAACTTGACTGTTTGCGGCCTTAATTTTCGAGTAGTTATAGCTCCCTAAAAAGACACACCCTTATCTCCTGCAGAAAACACGAAATAAAGTCAGTGGACTTCATATGCAATCGACCAAAAGTATATCACCCTTGCAGATTTTAAGGTAATGCCACTTAGATGGCTGTGTCAGCGCCCTATCTCGATGTCAAAATCAAGTGTGCGCTTTCTCGCGTAGGTCCTGCACGCCTGTCGGCATGTCCGGGATAAGAACAGGCCCGCTTAATCCTGTTTGGAATCAAACTCCAAAGAAACAGAATTTATACAGTATCTGAGATGTGTGGGAGGAGGCCCGTCGTTGAACACATGCCCCAGGTGGGACCCGCAGCTGCTGCATATCACTTCTGTAGCCCTGCTGAAGAGCCCAAGGTCTGGGCGCGTGGCCACACTCTGCTGATCCAAAGGCTGCCAGAAACTCGGCCAGCCGGTGCCTGAATCATACTTCGCCTGGGAATCGAACAAGGGTGCCTTGCAGCACACACATCGATAAATGCCGGCGTCCTTATGGTTCCAGTATTCGCCGCTGAAAGGGGGCTCTGTACCTTTTTGCCTGCACACCCAGAATTGTTCTGGTGTCAGTTGCGACCGCCATTCTTTTTTTGATTTTTTAACCTTTGTCAATGTCGCAAAAACCGAGGCCACCCATGGAACACGGGATTACGAAAATTCATTCTCAATGCTCAATGGCTTTCATGCTCAACCTGACACGGCCCTGCTTGTCAATCTCAAGCACTTTCACCTTGATGATATCCCCTTCCGAGAGTTCATCCGCCACGCTTTCGACCCGTTCATGTGAGATTTGTGAAATATGAACAAGTCCATCCTTGCCTGGCAGCACGCTTACGAAAGCTCCAAAATCCATGATCTTCACGACTTTCCCTTCATAAATCTTACCGACTTCCACATCAGCCGTGATCTCTTCGATTCGGCGTTTGGCATCGTCTCCTGCGGCCTTGTCGACGGACGCAATGCGAACGACCCCGTCGTCGTCAATGTCTATGGTGGTCCCCGTCTCTTCTGTCAGTGCACGTATGGTTGCACCGCCCTTGCCGATTACGTCGCGTATCTTGTCGGGGTTGATTTTGAGAACCGTAAACCTCGGCGCATGCTCGGACATCTCCTCGCGTGGGGCCGGGATGACAGCATTCATTTCCCCGAGAATATGTGACAGCCCTTCACAGGCCTGCTTGATCGCGATCTCCATGATCTCCCGCGTGATGCCATCAATTTTGATGTCCATTTGCAGTGCAGTGATGCCCTGCTCGGTTCCTGCCACCTTGAAATCCATGTCGCCCAGGTGATCCTCATCACCCAGAATATCTGTGAGAACTGCAAAGCTTTCGCCCTCCTTGATCAACCCCATGGCAATTCCAGCGACCGGTGCCTTGATTGGGACGCCCGAATCCATCAGGGAGAGGCTTGTACCACAAACACTGGCCATGGAACTGGAACCATTCGATTCCGTAATTTCAGACACCACCCGGATCACATAAGGAAAGTCATCTTCACCTGGGACCACAGCCCGTATGCCGCGCTTGGCCAGTTTCCCGTGCCCGATCTCACGGCGTTTCGGTGATCCGACCATGCCCGTTTCCCCCACACAGTAAGGCGGGAAATTGTAGTGCAGCATGAAGTTGTCCTTGAACTCACCCTCGATAGCATCAATTATCTGTGCATCCCGGCCTGTGCCCAGGGTCGTCGCGACCAGGGCCTGGGTTTCTCCACGCGTGAACAGGGCACTGCCGTGAACCCGGGGCAAAATCCCTACCCGGACACCAATCGGACGAACCGTGCTTCGGTCCCGTCCATCGATGCGCGGTTCACCCGCCAAAATCCGGCTGCGCACGATCTCTTTCTCAAGCTTGCTGAAAGCTCCAAGAATCTCCGCTTCGCTCGATCCCTCCGTTTCACCCGCCAGGGAGTCCAGCAGTTGACTGCGTATTTCGCCAACCTTGTTCTGGCGTTCGACCTTTTCAGCAATCTGGTACGCCTCACCGAGGCTCTCGCGACACTGGCCATTGACCTGGTCAACTAGGGATTCGTCGGTGTGCGGGGCTTGCCAGTCCCATGCCGGCTTGCCGGCTTCCTGAGCAAACTCTTCAATTGCCTGAATGGCTTTCTGGAGCTGTTCATGGCCAAACATCACGGCGCCCAGCATCGTTTCCTGCGGGAGGATGTCAGCTTCGGACTCCACCATCAAAACTGCACTCTTCGTACCGGCCACAACCAGGTCCAGCCGGGAATTTTTCAACTGATGATTGTCCGGATTGAGTACATAGTTGCCATCCACGTACCCCACTCTGGCTGCACCGATCGTCCCGTTGAAGGGGATCCCGGATATTGCCAGTGCAGCAGAGGCGCCAAGCAGGGCCGGCACGTCCGGGTCGATGGCCGTGTTCATGGACACCACCGTAGCGATGATTTGCACTTCGTTGAGAAACCCTTTGGGGAACATCGGACGAAGCGGACGGTCAATGAGACGCGAGGTCAGCGTCTCCTTTTCAGATGGGCGGCCTTCACGCTTGAAGAAACCGCCGGGTATCTTTCCTGCCGCGTACGTCTTTTCCTGATAATTGATGGTCAGCGGGAAAAAATCCTTGTTAGGGTCAGGTTCTTTCCTGGCTACAGCTGTAACAAGAACCGATGTCTCGCCCATGTCAACAAGCACGGCACCATCTGCCTGGCGCGCAATTTCACCAGTCTCCAGTGTGACTTGGTGATCCCCATATGAAAACGTCTTTGTAACTTTACTCACTGTTTAATTCCATTTATTGAATAGCTGATTTAAAACACATACCCATGAAGGCAGCAGCCCGCACTGGGCTGTGAAATCGATGCATGCTGTAATTCTTGCACACCCCTCATTACTTACCTGCCAACTTCCCCTGCCAATACGAGGGGGCTGTCCGTTAGCGCCTTAACCCAAGAGAACTGATCAGTTCCTGGTATTTTTTCTGATTTTTTTTGCGCAAGTAATCGAGAAGTTTGCGACGTTGATTAACCATCTTCAGTAAGCCATGGCGAGAGTGATGGTCTTTCTTGTGTGTCTCGAGATGCCCGCTTAAGTGTGAGATGCGCGCTGACAAAAGTGCAACCTGCACTTCAGGAGAACCGGTGTCGGTTTTGTCGCGCTGATACTCCTTAACAATCTTTGATTTTTCTGCTGCAACAAATGCCATGTTTCTGTATTGCCTGTTTCACCACTTGCTTGTTGGTACGTTTAACCTGCGTATGGGCGGCGATTCTACCATGTAAGCCCTTACAAACAAGGATAAATATATAAGGCCTGATCTTGCGGCACGACCCCCTTCGCACCCGGGTCATGCCCTGCTGTTTCAGCTCAGGCATTTGGAGATGATTCGTCCATCCTCCATGACGGTGCCCATTCCATAAAACCGGTTGTCCACATCATAAATCCTGACAATTTCCCCTGGCGGGGATTCATGCATTCGAACCGGTCGACCGTAGCGAGCCTCTTCCATCATGTATTCATCAAACGCCAGTGCTGGCCACGACTGCAGGGCAGCATCCACGGGAAGCAACAGCCTGTCCAGTGAAGAAAAATCCGTATCTGCGGACTCCTCCAGTTTCTTCAGCGTGTACATGACCGGATCCACAAATGGGCCAAGGCCCGTGCGCCTCAACTCGACTACGTGAGCACCGCAACCCAAGGCCTTGCCCAGGTCTTCGACCAGCGTCCGGACATAGGTTCCCTTTGAGCAGTGCACGTCGGCATACAGGAGTTCGTCCTCCCTTTGGGTGACCTCCAGCTTGTGTACCGTGACCACTCTTGGGTGGCGTGCAACTTCGACTCCCTGCCTGGCCAGCCGGTATAACCGGGTCCCCTGGTGCTTCAGGGCAGAATACATGGGCGGGACTTGCTCAATATCACCGGTCAGGCGCCGGGTTGCCTGCCAGACTTGTGCATCGGTCACCGCAGAAGCGTCCTGTTCACAGGTGATACGACCATCGGCATCGCCGGTATCCGTCGTTGCACCCAGCTTCAGCAGTACCCTGTAGTGCTTGTCCGAGGTCAATAAAAAATCAGAGATTTTTGTGGCTTGTCCAAAGCAGACGACCAGCAGGCCCGTGGCAAGCGGGTCCAGGCTACCGGTGTGGCCAGCCTTGCCCGCATCGAAGATTCCTTTTGCTTTTTGCAATGCCCGGTTGGAAGTCATGCCGGGTGACTTGTCGAGAAGCAGCAAGCCGTTGAGGGTGCGCCCCTTGCGCCTGTGCCTGGGCATGGATTACCGGTTGGCGCTGCTTTCTATCAGCTTTTCAATGCGCGCGCTCTTTGTCTCGGTATCGTCAACGATGAAGCGCAGTCGCGGGATTTTGCGCAAATTCAGCCGGTTGCTCAGTCTGGTGCGCAAAAAGCCGCTGGCACTTTGCAGGCCTTTCAGGCTTTCGGTCGCATCCTGCGTGATGTCCAGATGGCTGAAATACACTTTGGCCAGACTGAGATCCCTGCTGACCACGATATCGTAAATGACGATTTCGGGAATCCGGGGATCCTTTACCTCTGCACGCAACAATGCCGCTAGTTCGCGGCTCAGCTGCTCACCGATGCGCAGCGGCCTGAAAGATTCTTGTTGCATTCGACCAAGGGACCATCCGCAGATTTTAAACGGTACGGGCAACTTCAGTGCGTTCGTAGACCTCGATCTGGTCTCCCACCTGAACGTCGTTGTAGTTTTTTACCGCGATTCCACACTCCGTGCCCGCACGCACTTCGTTCACATCGTCCTTGTGACGGCGCAATGACTCGAGCTCGCCTTCGAATATCACGATGTTGTCACGTAAAACGCGAATCGGGTTCCCACGCTTGATGGATCCTTCCATCACCTGGGTGCCCGCAACAGCACCCATCTTGGAAGACTTGAAGACCTCCTTGACATGGGCAAGCCCGATAATCTCTTCGCGCAATTCCGGTGTAAGCAGCCCGCTGATGGCCAACTTCACATCGTCGATCGTCTCATAAATGATGCTGTAGTAACGGATGTCGATACCGAGCTCTGCAGCCACACGTTTTGCGGCATTGTCCGCACGTACATTGAATCCGATAACAATGGCATCCGAAGCACCCGCCAGGTTGATGTCCGATTCGTTGATGCCCCCGACACTGGCCATCACAATTTTCACTTCGACTTCATCGGTGGACAGTTTGTCCAGCGAATCACGCAATGCCTCCGCACTGCCCTGCACATCGGCCTTGATCAGGACATTGATTGTGGCCGCGGCATCCTCGCCAACCCGGTTGAAGATGTTTTCAAGTTTGGATGCCTGCTGTACGGCAAACCGGCTGTCCCTTGATTTGCTTTTGCGCAAGCCAACGATCTCGCGCACCTTGCGCTCGTCCATGACCACGATGGCCTCATCCCCTGCATTGGCCACGCCGGATAAACCCAGCACGGCAACGGGAGTTGAGGGGCCCGCCGTATCCACCTCCTCGCCGTGTTCGTCGAATATGGCCCGCACGCGTCCGAATTCTTCCCCCGTCAGCAGCATGTTTCCCTTGGCCAGGCAGCCCTGCTGTACCAGTATGGTGGTTACCGGACCCCGTCCCTTGTCCAGCGCGGACTCGACCACCACACCGGTTGCCGGCCCGTGATCCACGGCCTTGAGCTCAAGCAGTTCCGCCTGCAGGGAGATTGCCTCGAGCAAGTCATCAACACCCTGCCCGGTCAAAGCCGATACATCGACAAAAATCGTATCGCCGCCCCACTGCTCCGGAATGACGCCTTGGGCCGCAAGATCGTTGCGAGTCCGTTCCGGATCCGCATCTTCCTTGTCAACCTTGTTCACGGCAATGATGACCGGCACATCGGCGGCCTTGGAATGCTCAATGGCCTCTATGGTTTGCGGCATGACACCGTCATCTGCGGCAACCACGATCACCACGATATCCGTGACTTCTGCACCGCGGGCACGCATGGCGGTAAATGCAGCATGACCGGGCGTATCCAGGAATGTGATCGTGCCCTTGTCCGTGGACACGCTATAGGCACCGATATGCTGTGTGATTCCGCCTGCTTCCCCCTCGGCAATCTTGGTCCGCCGGACATAGTCAAGCAGGGATGTTTTGCCATGGTCGACATGCCCCATCACTGTTACCACAGGGTCCCGGGGAAGTGCTTCCATCTCGCTGTAATCCACCTTCAGGATGTCCGCTTCGATATCCACCGGCTGGGTTGGCTTCGCATCGTGACCCAGTTCTTCTGCCACAAGGATTGCGGTGTCCTGGTCGATCACCTGGTTAATCGTAGCCATCACGCCCATTTTCATCATTACGGCGATGACTTCAGCGGCCTTGATGCTCATTTTCTGGGCAAGATCCAGAACCGATATATTGTCCGGCACCAGAATTTCCTTGCGGATTGGGCCGGTGGGTTTTTCAAATTTGTGCTTGCTGCTGGGCTCGATCTTGCCAGGTCGGCGCGGCTTGACCCGGGTTTTGCGTTTGCCGCCTTTGCCGGTGGCGACATGCAGTTCACGCCGCTTTACCTTGGTATCCGGTTTGACCTTCTCGGCTGGGGCCGGCTGCGGCTCCTGTACAGATGCAGGACTTGATGCAGGCTCGCTCTCGGGAGCAGGTTCTTCTGCCACCTGCGGAGGTGGCGCCGATGTGGCCTCTTTCTCAGGTGCCGGCGCAGCTTCCTCGGCAGGTTTCTGCTTCTCCTGTTCTGCTATCTTGGCCTTGGCGGCCGCCTCCTCTTCAGCTTTTTTCAGTTGCTCAGCAGCTTCCTTTTCCCTTGCAGCTTCCTGCTGCGCACGCTCCTGCCGGGCCTTGGCCTCCTCCTCAAGAACAGTACTGCGCTTGACATAGGTACGCTTGCGACGGACCTCCACGTTCACCGTCGTGCTGCTGGTGCTGCCGCGACCCTGTGCTGTATTGACTTTGAGTTGCGAAGTACTTTTCCTGCGCAGCACGATTTTCCTGCCATCATCTGCGGGCAGGGAAGCCACCTTGTTGCGGTTGTTGCGCAAATAATTCAGCAACTGCATTTTCTGCTTGTCGCTGACCGTCTGATCCGGCGTGCTGAAATCAAGGCCCGCCTCGGTAAGCTGGACCAGCAGCTTGTTGACAGGAATCTTGACGACTTCCGCAAGTTGTTTGACAGTGACTTCAGACATAGTGATCGTTTATCGCGTCAGTTCAGACCTTCCTTTACCGGGTAGCACCCTCGTTGGCAAACCAGGGGGCACGTGCAAGCATGATCAGTGCGCCCGCGCGCTCTGAATCGAGCCCCTCAATATCCAGCAGGTCATCGATGGACTGCTCAGCCAGCTCCTCCATCGTCGAGATCCCCCTGCAGGCAAGTTCAAATGCCAGATCCTTGTCCATGCCTTCCATGTTCAGCAGGTCCGCCGATGGTTCGACATCCGCAAATTTCTCTTCCGTGGCAATGGCCGTGGTCAGCAAGACATCCCGTGCACGCTTTCGCAGCTCTTCCACGATCTCCTCATCAAACTCCTCGACCTCGACCAGTTCTTTCGGTGGCACGTAGGCAATTTCCTCGACACTGGAAAAACCTTCCTGCACGAGGATCACGGCCACTTCCTCGTCGACATCCAGCTGCGACATGAACATGTCCACCAGCTGGCGCGTTTCGGCCTCGCTTTTCTCTTCGGCCTGACCTTCTGTCATCACGTTCAACTCCCAGCCCGTCAGCTGGCTGGCAAGCTTTACATTCTGCCCACCCCGCCCGATCGCCTGGGAAAGTTTTTCATCATCCACCGCGATGTCCATGCTGCGCTTGTCCTCATCCACAACGATGGACGTCACCACCGCAGGAGACATGGCATTGATGACAAACTGGGCCGGATTCTCATCCCAGAGAATGATGTCGATCCGCTCGCCGGCCAGTTCATTGGAAATGGACTGCACGCGCGAACCACGCATGCTGACGCAGGCGCCGACGGGATCAAGATGCATATCGTTCGACTTGACCGAGATTTTCGCACGCAACCCGGGATCACGCGCCGCCGACAGCACATCGATCAGGCCCTGCCCGACCTCGGGCACTTCCAGCTTAACCAGTTCGATCAGGAACTCAGGCGCGGTGCGTGTCAGAAACAGTTGCGGGCCCCGGGGCTCCTCACAAACCTCACGCAAATAAGCCCGGACCCGGTCTCCCGGGCGCACAGCCTCTCTCGGCACCATCTGCTCACGCGGGATAAAACCCTCCGCATTTCCGCCGAGGTCCACGTAGGTCCCGGAATGGTCCACCCGCTTGACCACCCCCATGATCAATTCGCCGACCCGATCCTTGAACGCATCAACCACCTGGGACCGTTCAGCTTCCCGCACTTTCTGCACAATCACCTGTTTGGCCGTATGCGCAGAGATCCGCCCGAAGGCTACCGACTCGATGGGCACCTCGATGTACTGGCCGATTTCGATTTCCGGGTGTTCGCTGATCGCATAGCTGTACAGTGTCTGCCTTTCGGGCGACTCAAATTCCGGATCCTCATCATCCACGACCAGCCAGCGCCGGAAAGCTTCGTAATCTCCCGACTCCCGGTCAATTGCTACACGCACATCCATTTCAAGGCCATGCTTTTTTCGTGTTGCCGTGGCAAGTGCGGCCTCGATCGCCTCAAAGATAATCTCCTTGTCGACGCCTTTCTCGTTCGAAACTGTATCGACCACCAGCAAAATCTCTTTGTTCATAGACAGTTCACTCACGATTGATCACAAAATTCTATTTCCACATCCAGCTTCACATTCATTACGGCGTTCAGTGGGACCGTGAATGATGTATCCCCCTGTATTCTGATCCTGACATGCTCGTCCTCAACGCTCTCCAGAAAACCTCTGAAATTTCTTCGTCCTTCAACTGGCCAGGATGTCTTGACTCTCACTTTGCTTCCCACCGCATCCTGCATCTGGTCAACACTGAACAACAACCGGTTAATCCCGGGAGACGATATCTCCAGGGTATAGGGCATATGGATCGGATCCTCTACATCCAACACGGCACTCAGCTGTTCGCTCACCTGTGAGCAATCGTCCAGCGTCACGCCTTTCTCACGATCGATGTACACCCGCACCTGGGCTGTCCTGTGACCGGTCTGGCAATCCAGTCCCCAGAATTGGTAGCCCATGCCGGAAACCACCGGCTCGACGATGGGCACTATACCGAACGGATCTCTGTACAAATTCATTCGTCCAATAAAAAAGGCCCATCCAGGGCCCCTCCAAATTCTTGACCAAACAATGACTTATATGTCATCCAGATGGGCCAGTATAGGTAAGAATGTTCTAAACATCAAGAGGATTGCCAAGCTTGCGGCAAGTCCACCGCCAGGAACAAATTCCGGTGGTCCGCGCCGTGATTTAGCGCGAAAATCCCTGCCTCCAGGAGGCAGCCCGGGCGGTCTCAGTCATCATACAGGTTGGTGTAGGTGTCCAACCCGATCCCCCCGTGATACTTGGGAAACGCAGCAACGATGCTGGTGACATGCTTGGCGGGCATACTGTCGTAGACCCTTTCCGCCTCATCCGCCTCCAGCACCTCGATGCTTTCATCGCCATCACTTTGCACGAAGTAGTTGGAGTTCAGCGCACGAAAGAGGAATTTTCCAGCCGTTTCATCGTATGCCAGCAGCGTGGATGTATCTGTCCGATAGGTTTCTGAATCAACCACTTGCTGCAGCTTTTTATACTTAGGTTCAGCTCTTGCAGGCATATTAAATACCTATTGACTGGGAAGGTCCGCTAGGCGGACTTCTTCTTGCCGGGCATTTTGCCCTTGCGAAGGTCTTCTTCTTTTTCGCGGACCAGCGGAATGACCTTCTCGCCGAACTGCCTGAGCTCCCAGTCGTAATGCAGGTACCCGGTCAGAATGACCTTGATGCCAAGCTGCTTGAGCTCAATGATCCGGTCGGCCACGGATTCCGGCGTACCAATCAGCCCCGTCTTGAAGCCGTCGTTGTACTGGATCAGGTCCTCAAAGGTGGAGTTTGTCCACATCCCCTCACCTTCCTTGGAGGAGCGCCCTGCCTGCTTGACGGCTTCCCCATAACTTTTTACCGCCTTGACATCCGCATTCATAATGATATCCCGAAGTGTGTCGGCCGCCTCTTCCATGGTGTCACGAACGATGCAAAACCCGTTGCATCCGAACCTGACTTCATCCGGGTCCCGGCCGGATTCAACCGCCGCAGCTTTCGAATCCTCGATGATCTCCCTGAAGCCCTTGTTGGTGTTGCCGTTCATGAACAGCACGTCGGCTACATGCCCTGCCATCCTTCTCGCATCCTTGGAGTTGCCTCCCTGGAACACCACGACACGGTGCAGCGGCTTGGGCAGCATGGTCACTCCGTTGATCTGGTAGAAGTCGCCGTAAAAGGTGAGCTTGTCCTGCGTCCACATGCCCTTCAGGATACGAATGAACTCCTCGGACCTGCGGTAACGTTCGGTATGCTCCAGCCAGGGCAACCCATACCCGGTGTACTCTTCCTTGAACCAGCCGCTGGCAATGTTGATTGACGTCCTTCCCTGCACGCAGCAGTCTAGAGAAGCCTGCATCTTTGCCACGATGGCGGGATGCCACAGGCCGGGATGACAGGCCGTGATCACTTCCAGGGTCTGGGTATGCTGTAAAACGGTATTGGCGATCGTGAATGCCTCAAGCTGGTGGTCGGCACCATAGCCCGACAACCACCGGGTTTGTGCAAGCCCCATTGCAAACCCGGAAGCTTCTGCATCCTGCGCATAGCGAATGTTCGCCTCGGGTGACCAGTCCGTCTCCATCGGCAGGTTGGTGATGACCTGGCCCCCTGAGACATTCGGCAGCCAGTAGGCAAACTCGACCTGGTCCGACTCCAGCCACGCCGGGGGCTTCAGCGGGTTTTCAGCATTTGACAGTAGCTTGGGATATTTAGCCATGTCTTAACTCATAATCGGATTGAGTATGCCTGTGCAACTGAACGTACCGGGTAGACTGATGTACGCGCTGTTCTGGAAATCAAAACAGGCTGTCCGGGATGACCGGTACTCCCTGTATGCGTCTGCTGCAGCCTGATCCTGGATGCTGAGGAAAAATCCCGTTTCGCAAACAGGCTATTCCTTCGTGTCCATGGTGATGATGTGGCCCAATTTCTCCTGCTTGCTCTTCAGGTACTTCTTGCGAAACTGGTTATTGGTATACGACAGTATGGGAATACGCCGAACCAGCTTGATGCCGAAATTCTCAATCCAGCTGCATTTGTTCGGGTTGTTGGTCAGCAATTGCACGCGCTCTATATGCAATGCATGCAATATGTGGGCAGCCACTGAGTGGTCTCTTTCATCGGCATCAAACCCCAGGGCGCGGTTTGCCTGCACCGTATCGAAACCGCACTCCTGCAATGAATACGCCTTCAGCTTGTTGACCAGGCCGATGCCCCGGCCTTCTTCCCTCATGTAGAGCACCACCCCACAGTCATGTTCCTGGATCACTTTCATGGCAGTTTGGATCTGGTCGCCGCAATCACACCGGGAGGACCCGAACACATCCCCGGTCAGGCACTCGGAGTGTATCCTCACCAGCACATCGTCATCCTTGTCCCATGATCCCTTGACCAGCGCCAGGTGCTCCTTGCCGGTCAGGTTGTCGCGAAAGGCGATCAACTCGAACTCGCCCCATCGTGTTGGAAGCTGAACGGTGACGACGCGCTCTACCCGGGACTCAAAACGAAGCTTGTAGCGGATCAGGTCCTTGATCGCGATGATTTTCAAAGAAAACCGCTCGGCAATCTCCATCAGGTCAGGCAGCCTGGCCATCGAGCCATCTTCCTTCAGAACCTCGCACAGCACACCGGCCTTGCGCATGCCGGCCAGGCCCATCAGGTCAACGGCTGCCTCGGTGTGTCCTTCTCTCTGGAACACTCCGCCATCGACTGCCCTCAGTGGGAAAATATGGCCTGGTCGCGAAAAGTCCTCTTGGGTGATGTTCGAGTCCGCCAAGGCCTTCACGGTCTTTGCACGATCGGCTGTCGAGATTCCCGTGGTGGTGCCGTGTTTGAAATCCACAGACACCGTAAAGGAGGTCGTGTGCAGTGAATCATTTTCACCCTGGGGCACCATCAGCTTCAGGCCGATTTCTTCGGCACGCTGCTCCGTGATCGCAGTACAGATCAGCCCGCGTCCCTCGGTGGCCATGAAATTGATCATGTCCGGGGTGCATTTGTCGGCGGCTCCGACAAAATCACCCTCGTTTTCACGGTTATCGTCATCCACCACGATGATGACATTTCCGCGCCTCAGCTCGACCAGTGCTTCCGGTATGGTGCTGAAACTGATTGGCTCTTTAGTCGACATGACCCGTATCCCTCATCTCTTCTGCTGTGCATCCGGTAGCTGGCATCTTAATAAACTTCCTTTCTGCTCGACCATACCCACAATGTCCCCTCTCCAGGTCACGCTTTCCATATCCGGGTACGCCCGTAACCTCACGCATTCTGCCCCTGTACTCCTTGGGGGCCGATTATATCGGCACATTTTGTGAAAGTGTATCAAAAAGCCCCATGTCCCAGGTGTAGCCTGCCTTTTGGCGAAAGCTGAAATGGACGGATATGAAGTGAAAAAGCCGTCCTGAAGACGGCTTTGGATTTGGTAGCGGGGGCAGGATTTGAACCTGCGACCTTCGGGTTATGAGCCCGACGAGCTGCCAGACTGCTCCACCCCGCATCAGGGGGAGAAGTGTACTGATTCAGGCCCTACATCTCAAGTGCGTGGTCTGCGTGCAGGCCACTGGCACAGGTCTGGATGGCAGCCCTCAACCCAGTACTTGCACGCAATAGTTAAGCAGGCCATTCGGGAAAATGAACAGCACAACCACCAGCAGGCCGTTCACCGACAAAACCGTTTGTGCAAGTCCCGAGGGCTGTACCTGGAACGTGACATCCGCCTCATCGAAATACATGTATTTCACCACGCGCAGGTAATAAAACGCTCCAACTACGGACATCACCACAGCCAGAACCGCCACCCACAACCAGCCCTCGTACACCAGGCTTTGCAGAATATAGAGCTTGGCGTAAAAGCCCACCGTCAGCGGTACCCCTGCCATGGAAAACATCAGCACCAGCATGATCAGGGCAAACCACGGGCTGATTTTTCCCAGGCCCTTCAGGTCCACAAGCTGGTCCATTTCCCGCTCACGGTTACCAAGCAAAATCAGTACACCGAAAGTTCCGGCAGCCATCAGCACGTAGATCACTGTGTAGAACAGGGCTGCGGCATAACCAAAGTCAGTGCCCGGCAGGATCCCAAGCAAGATAAAACCGATATGGGAGATGGCCGAATAGGCCAGCATGCGCTTGATATTGCTTTGCGCAATAGCAATCACGTTGCCGAATACCACGGACAACACCGTCAGCACCATCAGCATCTGCTGCCAGTCCACGAGCAGTTCCTGCAAGCCATAGTTCAGCAGGCGGATGGCCATGACGAACGCCGCCAGTTTCGGCATGGTTGCAATGAAAAGGGTAATTGCCGTGGGCGCTCCCTGGTAGACGTCCGGGACCCACATGTGGAAAGGCACCGCACCAAACTTGAAGGCCAGACCCACCACGATAAAGGCCAGCGCGAATATGAGGGCGATGCGGTTGGCATCCGCTTGTCCAAGGTAGGCATTGATCTCGGCCAGATCCAGGCTGCCAGTCAACCCGTACATGATCGACATGCCGTACAGCAGCATGCCCGAGGCGATCGCGCCCAGGACGAAATACTTGATGGCGGCCTCGCTCGCATCCCTGGAGTCCCTCACGAACGCGACCAGGGCATACAGGCACAGGGACAACAGCTCGAGCCCCAGATAGATCAATACAAAATTATGTGCCGAGGCCATCACCAGGGTTCCCAGGGTGGCAAACAGCCCGAGGGCGTAAAACTCTGCACTGAGGTTGGCGCGCCGTTGCAGGTAAGGACGTGCGTACATCATCACTGCGGCCACCGTCACACAGGCAAACAGCTTGATCGCCTGGGCCAGCGGGTCATTCAGATACATCCCCCCGAAGGCAAACGACTCCCTGGATGCGGGTGTGGAATACACCAGCACCGCAGTGGTGATCAGCGCTGCGAGGCTCAATACATAGGCCAGTGTCTCGCTGGCCCTGCCGGTATAGAGGCCGATCAGCAACACCACCGAGGCTGCGGCCAGCATGAAAACTTCGGGCAGGGCTAGAAGCACATCGGCATTCAGGCTTTCCATGGTCAGTACCTGAGGTTGGGCAGTTGCGCCTGGTGCAGCAAATGAGCCACCGAGGCATCCATGACTTCAATCAGCGGTGCAGGCCACAGCCCGATCCAGAGCACCAGCAGCGTCAGGGTTAGCAGACAGAAAAACTCCCTGTGGTTCAGGTCGCTCAAGGCGGCCACCTGATCGTTTCCGGGTGCACCGAAGACCACACGCTTCAGCATCCAGAGGGTATAGGCGGCCCCGAGGACCAGTGTCGATGCTGCCAGCAGGGCATACCACACGTTGGCATTGAAACTTGCCAGGATCACCATGAACTCGCCGACAAACCCCGAGGTTCCGGGCAACCCTACATTGGCCAAAGCAAAGATGACAAAAAACGACGCAAACTTCGGCATGCTGTTAACGACACCCCCGTAATCAGCGATCTGCCTGCTGTGTATGCGGTCATACAGCACCCCGACACACAGGAACAGTGCACCGGAGATGAAGCCGTGGGAGATCATCTGCACCATGCCGCCGTGCATGGCCAGTTCCGCTGAAGAGCCGGTTTTTGCAAGCAGTGCGAACACCACGAAAAATCCCAGTGTGACAAAACCCATGTGGGCAATGGAGGAGTAGGCGATCAGCTTTTTCATGTCCTGCTGCACGAGTGCTACCAGCCCGATATAGACGATGGCCACCAGCGAAACGGCGATGATGATTACGGCCAGCTGGTCACTGGCATATGATGTGATGGGGATGGTAAAGCGCAAAAACCCGTAGCCGCCCATCTTCAGCATGATGGCCGCCAGCACCACAGAGCCCCCCGTGGGTGCTTCCACGTGCGCATCCGGCAGCCAGGTGTGCACAGGCCACATGGGAATCTTGACCGCGAATGCAACCAGGAACGCCAGGAAAATCAGGTACTGTTCGCGGGCACTGAGAGGCGTCTGCTGCAGTTGTGCGATCTCGAAGGTGCCGGCCTGCAGGTACAGAAACACCAACGCGACCAGCAGGAATACCGAGCCCAAGAAGGTATACAGGAAGAACTTGATCGTCGCATACACCCTGCGCGGGCCGCCCCATATACCGATGATCAGAAACATCGGGATTAGCATGCCCTCAAAGAATATGTAGAAAAGGATGGCGTCCAGGGCGCAGAACACCCCAATCATCAGGCCTTCCAGGACCAGGAACGAGGCAAAGTATTCAGCGATGCGCCCCGACTCGATTTCCCATCCGGCAATGATCACCAGCAACGTGATGACGGTCGTGAGTAGGATCAGCGGCACCGAAATTCCGTCCACGCCGAGCGAGTAGTACACATTGAACGCCTCGATCCAGGGCAGGTGCTCCCTGAACTGCATGGCGTACTGCTGGGCATCGAACGCATTCAGCAGCACGATGCTTGCCAAAAACGTGACCAGTGCGACCAGCAGCGCCAGCCAGCGTACCGCATACACGGAGACCTTCTTGGCAACGATGACCAAAAGACCGCCAATGATGGGCAGCCAGATCAGCAGACTCAGTATGGGAAACGTGGCAGACATGGCGGGATTACAGGTAGCGGATACCGAGCAGGACCAGCAGGCCAAGGATCATCGTGAAGGCATAGTGATACAGGTAGCCGGACTGTACGTTCCGAACCCTCAGCGAACACCAGCCTACAGCCCGGGCAAACCCGTTCACCACCAGCCCGTCAATCAGCATCCGATCCCCGAACGAACTGCACACGGTGCCGACCCTGCGCGTGCCCGTGGCGAACAGTCCCTGGTAAAGTTCATCAAAGCCGTACTTGTGAGACAGCACGTTGTACAGGAGGCCTAGCCGTTGCTTGCCCATCTGCGCAATCCCGGGTCTGCGCCGGTAGACCCACCAGGCACTGAGGATCCCCGCAAACATCAGCCAGACCGCAGGACCCTGAAAGCCATGCACGATGAAGGACCCCAAACCGTGGTAATGGGTTTGGAGCTTGGCGACTGCGTCGTGGCGATCCAGCACCACCAAGCTCTCAGCAAAATACTCCCCGAACACGAGTGGGCCGATGAACACCCCGGCAAACACCGAGGGCACCGCCAGCAGGATCAGGGGCACGGTAATGACCGCCGGGGACTCCGTGATGCGGCCCACCACCTTGCCACGGTCCGGGCTTTCCCCGTGAAACGTCAGAAACAGCAGCCTGAACGAGTAAAAGGCCGTCACGAACACGCCTGCGGTGACCAGTACATAGGCAAATCCTGCACCCGGCAGGCTGGAGTAAAGCACGGCCTCGATGATGGCATCCTTGGAAAAGAACCCGGAGAAGCCCGGAAATCCGACCAGTGCCAAGGTACCGATCAACGCGGTCCAGTAGGTGATCGGCATGCGCTCTTTAAGGCCGCCCATCTTGCGCATATCCTGTTCATGGTGCAGTGCCACGATCACGGAACCCGCTGCCAGAAACAGCAAGGCCTTGAAGAAGGCATGCGTGAACAGGTGAAAAATAGCAATCGAGTAGGCTGAGGCGCCCAGTGCCACCGTCATGTAGCCCAGCTGCGACAGGGTTGAATAGGCCACCACCCGTTTGATGTCGTTTTGCACGATGCCGACCAGGCCCATAAAAAACGCGGTCAGTGCACCGATGACTAGGATCACTGACAGGGCCACGTCACTGAATTCGAACAGCGGTGACATGCGCGCCACCATGAAGATCCCGGCCGTGACCATGGTCGCGGCATGGATGAGCGCGGAGATCGGTGTCGGACCCTCCATGGAGTCCGGCAGCCACACATGCAGGGGAACCTGCGCGGATTTGGCCATGGCACCCACAAAGAGCAGCAGGCAGATGACGGTGATAGCCGGCCATTCGATACCTGCGGTAATTGCAATCGTTTGCCCGGAAGCACCGGAGGCTTGGCTGAACACCGCCAGGTAATCCAGGCTGCCGAACACGGCCAGCACGGCAGCAACGCCTAGCAAAAACCCGAAATCCCCTACCCGGTTGACCAGGAAGGCCTTCAGGTTGGCATGGATCGCAGACTCGCGGGTGTACCAGAAACCGATCAGCAGGTAGGACACCAGGCCCACGGCTTCCCAGCCGAAAAACAGCTGCAGGAAGTTGTTCGCCATGACCAGCATCAGCATCGAGAACGTGAACAGGGAGATATAGGCGAAAAAGCGCTGGTAGCCGGGATCGTCATGCATGTAGCCGATCGTGTAGATGTGCACCATCAGGGACACGAAGGTCACCACGACCATCATGATCACGGTCAGCGGATCGATCAGGAAACCGACCTTGAGGTTCAGCCCTCCCAGCACAGCCCACCGGTACACATCGATCGACATCGGACCCACTTGGTCGAAAACGACCTGCTTGAATACGACCAGGCTTAGGACAAACGATAGCGCCACTCCCACAATCGTTACCCAGTGCGCTCCAGTACGCCCGATGCTGCGACCGGACAGGCCCGCGATCAGAGCCCCTGCCAGGGGAGCTAACACAATTATCAAGCTGAGTATCTTCACTGCCTTCTCGCGAATCTAGCCTCTCAGGCTCTCAAGGTCCTGAACGTTGATGGTGCGGCGGTTGCGGTACAGCACCACCAGAATGGCCAGACCGATTGCAGCCTCAGCCGCCGATACCGTAAGAATGAAAAACACGAAGACCTGGCCTGCCAGGTCATCCAGGTAATGGGAGAAGGCCACGAAGTTCATGTTGACGGCCAGCAGCATTAGCTCGATGGCCATCAGCAAAAGGATCACGTTCTTGCGGTTCAAGAAGATCCCGGCCACGCCGATCGAGAAAAGAATGGCGCCAAGCACCAGGAAATGGGTCAGGGTGATCATCATGGTCTCTCGTGTGTCGTCCTTGGCAAATCAGTCCTTGTCGATGGAGACCAGACGTACGCGCTCTGCCCGGTCCGCACTGACCTGTCTTGCGGGGCTCTGTCGCTTGGCACGGGTGCGCTTTTGCATGGTCAGGGTGATCGCCGCAACGATCGCCACCAGCAGGATGACGCCTGCAATCTCGAACGGATAGATGTACTCCGTGAACAATAGCTCGCCTAGCTCCTGCGTATTGCTGTAGTCCGCGGGCTTGGCCTGGGGCTTTTGCAAATCGAAGGCAGGCCTGCTCAGGATCACGGCCATTTCGATGGCCATGACGATCCCCACCAGCAGCCCCACCGGCAGGTAACGGGCGAATCCTGCGCGCATCTTGGCGAGGTTGATGTCCAGCATCATCACCACAAACAAGAACAGCACCATGACCGCACCCACGTACACGAGCACCAGGGTGATGCCCAAGAACTCTGCCTCCAGCAGCAGCCAGATGGCCGCACTGGTGAAGAACACCAACACCAGGAACAGCACCGCATGCACGGGGTTGCGAACCGAGATCATGGCCAGTGCAGAGGCCACCAGGATCGCCGAGAAAAAATAAAAGACCGCACTCTCTATCAGCATGGGTTCACAAACTCGTCAGTCAAATATCGGGGCTTCCCGGTCGGAAGCAATCTGTTCTTCATGCTTTTCGCCCACCTTGAGCAGCATGTCCTTGGTCATCACCTGCTGGCCTCGCTCGAAGAACGAGTACTCGAACACGCGGGTCTCCACGATGGCATCCACCGGGCAGGCCTCCTCGCAGAATCCGCAATAAACACACTTGAACAGGTCGATGTCGTAGCGCGTGGTCCGCCTGCTCCCATCCTCACGCTCTTCCGTATCGATGGTAATGGCGAGTGCAGGACAGACCGCTTCACACAGCTTGCAGCCGATACAGCGTTCCTCTCCACTCGGGTACCTGCGCAAGGCGTGCAGCCCCCGGAACCTGGGAGACTGCGGAGTCTTCTCCTCCGGATAGCGGACCGTGAGCTTCTTGGAGGCAAAACGCCGCCCGGTCAGGCTCATTCCCCGCAAAAGCTCGAACAAGGTAAAGCTGCGGATAAGATTTCTGATTCTCTTCAGCATGGCATTCAGTCGAACCAGGGCGGCAGTTGCAGGTACAGGAATACGCCCTCCACCACGATCCAGATCAAGGTTATGGGTAGCAATACTTTCCAGCCCAGCCGCATGATCTGGTCGTATCGATAGCGAGGGAACGTGGCGCGAAACCACAAAAAGCAAAAAATGAAAAAGCTGGTTTTGGCGATAAACCAGTGTGCGCCGGAGCCCAGCAGCACACCGATCACCGGCAGGTTAAAAATGTACGCCGGGAGGATGCCTTCCAGGGGGCTGAGCCAGCCACCCAGAAACAGCAGCGCCGTGAGTGCTGAGATCAGGATGATGTTGGCGTATTCAGCCAGGAAAAACATTGCAAACCCCATTCCCGAGTACTCGACATGAAATCCCGCAACGATTTCGGACTCGCCCTCGACCACATCAAAGGGCGCACGATTGGTCTCCGCAATGCCAGCAATCAGGTAGGTCAGGAAAAGCGGTAACAGGGGCAACCAGTACCAGTTCAGGATGCTGCCCTGCTGGGCCATGACAATGTCGCCAAGGTTCAGGCTGCCGCTTGCCATGAGAACACCGACCAGCGCAAATCCCATGGCGATCTCGTAGGCCACGATCTGGGCCGCGGATCTCAGGGAGCCCAGCAATGCGTATTTGGAGTTCGACGCCCAGCCGGCAACAATCACGCCGTAGACACCCAGTGAGGTCATGGCCAGTATGTACAGCAGCCCCGCATTGATATCGGCAAAGCTCAGGTGCTCTGAGAACGGGATCACGGCCCAAGCGGCAAGGGCCGGGGCCATGGACAGCAGCGGAGCGGTACGGAACAGAAAGCGGTCGGCATCATTGGGCAGGATCATTTCCTTGAACATCAGCTTGAAGGCATCGGCGATCGGCTGGCCAAAACCCTTGGGCCCTACCCGGTTCGGACCCAGTCGCACCTGCATGAAACCGAGGACCCTGCGCTCGGCCAGGGTGGCATACGCCACACAGGCAAAAAGTACCAGAATAAACACCAGCATGTAGGCCACGGTCAGCAGCAGTGGCGGGAACGGAGCGACCAGACTTTGCCACCAGTCAATCATGATCGAGCCTTAGCCTTTGTATCTCTACCGGTGCGATGGCACCTCCCAGCACATCGACGTGCCGTGCGCTCTTTTGCACCCACACGCAACCCATGGGCAAAGCCGGATCAAGCTCCAGCTTCAGTACCTTCGTGCGTCCGTCCTGCACAATGTGGACCTCGTCTTCATCCTGCACCCCCAGCTTGCGGGCCTGCTGTTCGCACATGGCGACAGCAGGTGAGCACTCAAACGGGGTTTGCTGCAGGGAGTCAGCACGGCGAACGACGTTGTCGACCGCATACATGGGGGTCGCGGATACGCGATATAACCCATCAGGAGTCGTCTGCATATTGACAGCTTTTGATTCGTGCAGGCGGCCTTCGAACCCGGTGGCCTCCCCAACCTGCGCCTTGATTTCATCCAGAACCTGTTGACAGGACTCATGTGTGAAGCCCTCAAGGCCAAAATGCTCAGCCAGAACACGCAGGATGCGCCAGGCCGGTCTTGCCTGGCCGGGAGAGTTGATGGCCGGATCTGCAGTTTGCCAGCGTCCTTCAGCGTTCACGTACGTTCCGCGCGTTTCGGCAAACGTGGCAATTGGAAGGATCACATCCGCATAGTCGCGCATGGATTCGCTCACATAGGGGGTGAATACCACCACAAACTCGGCTTCCTGCACCGCCTGGAGGGCACCCGGTGCACTGGCAAAATCAAATTCTGGCTCGAGATTGAAAAGCACAAAGGCTTTGCAGGGCCCTGCAAGCATCTCGCCAGCGTTCAGGCCTGCATCGGGGCTGGAGTCACCACCCGCAAGGCGATGCGGCAACATGCCGCACAGCCAGGCTCCGGCCGTGTTGCCGGCTTGCGGGAGAATTCCGAAATTGGCGCCAGTATGACGGGCAAGAAAAGCACCCAGTGTCCGCAATGCAGAGCCTTGAGGATGGGCTTCAAGCATCGCGCCCAAGAAAACGCTGGCCGTACCCGCCTGGCTCAGCATCCCAAAGATGTGCTGGGCATACGCAGATGGAGAGGCCTGCTCTACAATCTCTTTCAATTCATGAGAAAGACCACTCAAGTCATTGTCTGGAATACATTTTATAATTTCAGCCAGAGCAGCAAGCCAGGCCTGCGGAGCCTGGTTCCAAGTCACCTGCTCTGTGAAAAGAAAATCAGAATCCCTGGGGTTGAGGGCGACCACCTGGCAACCCCTGGCCGAGGCCTTGCGGATCCGGTGAGCCAGCATGGGCTGTTCCAGGCGAATGTCGCAGCCGATGAGAAATACTGCATCATTTTTTTCCACGGCCTCGATGGACTGTCCCAGGTTTGGAAACAGAGGCATGTATTCCTGGTCGGTGAAATCGGCCTGCCGGACCCGGTGATCGATATTCTGGATATCCAGGCCGCGAAACAGCTTTTGCAGCAGGTACAACTCTTCTAGGGTGGAGTGCGGTGCAGCCATTACCCCGACCTCCTCCGGCCTGAATTGCTTGATTCCCTCGGCCACTCTCTTCAGGCTTGCTGACCAGCTACTGGTTTCAAACTTGCGTGTGCCTTTGACAAGGGGTTCAGTGGCCCGATCGGAGGTATGTAGGCCTTCGTAGCTGAAGCGGTCGCGGTCCGGGATCCAGGTTTCATTCAACTCGTCATTTTCCCTGGGCACTACCCGCACAACCGTGTTGCGCAGCACATGCATATAGATATTCGAGCCCACCCCGTCATGCGGGGCCAGTCCCGCACATTGCAGCATCTCCCAGGAGCGTGCGCGCATGCGCGAAGGCTTGGCATTCAGTGCGCCCACCGGGCACACGTCAATGACATTTCCAGACAGCTCCGAAGTCAGCGCACGCTCGACATAGGTGCCGATTTCCATGAATTCTCCACGCCCGGTCGCACCCAGTTCACGGACCCCTGCCACCTCGCTTCCAAACCGCACGCAGCGTGTACAGTGTATGCAGCGCGTCATGTCGGTCGAGACCAATGGACCCAGGTTCTTGTCCGCGACCACACGCTTTCGCTCCGTGTAGCGCGAGACATCCTCTCCGTACCCCATCGCCGTATCCTGCAACTCGCATTCCCCGCCCTGATCGCACACCGGGCAATCCAGTGGATGATTGATCAGCAGGAATTCCATGGTGCCCTTCTGGGCATCGAGGGCTGCCGGGGAATGGGTGTAGACCCGCATGCCCTCCGCCACCGGGGTCGCGCAGGCCGGCAAGGCCTTGGGCGCCTTTTCGACCTCCACCATACACATACGGCAATTGGCGGCCACAGACAGCTTCTTGTGGTAGCAAAAGCGCGGGATCCGGATGTCGTGCCGGTCTGCTACCTCGATCAGCATGGCACCTTTCGAGGCATGGACCTCCCGGTCATTGATAAACAGCTGGACCTGCTCTTCAGACATCGCGCTCAACCCCATTCATCCCGTGGCCCGGTACGGGATCTGTGCATCCAGCAGGCTGTGCCCATGTTCGATATAGTGCACAAACTCCTCGCGATAATGCCGGATAAAACTGTGCACCGGCATGGCGGCTGCATCGCCTAGCGCGCAGATGGTCCTGCCTTCGATCTTGCGGGCCACATCATCCAGTTTCTCGATGTCCTCCATCTGGCCCTTGCCCTCGACGATTCGGCAGAGCATGCGGTACAGCCAGCCTGTGCCTTCACGGCAAGGCGTGCACTGACCGCAGGATTCCGAAAAATAAAACCGCGAGATCCGCTGCAAGACCTTGACCATGTCCGTGGTGTCATCCATGACGACCACGGCCCCGGACCCCAGCAGGGACCCGGCCTGTGCAATGGATTCATAATCCATGCATACGTTCATCATGACATCACCTGGGACCACCGGCACCGAAGAACCTCCCGGGATCACTGCCTTCAACGTGTGCCCGGTGCGGATTCCTCCCGCAAGCTCAAGGAGTTCGGCAAAGGGCATGCCCAGCGGAACCTCAAAGTTGCCTGGGCGGTTCACATGTCCGGACACCGAAAAGCACTTTGTGCCACCGCTTTTCTCCACTCCCAGGGCCGAGAACCATTCGGCTCCCTTGCGCATGATGATCGGCACCGAGGCAAAGGTCTCCGTGTTGTTGATGGTGGTGGGCTGTCCGTACAGGCCGTAGCTAGCCGGGAACGGCGGCTTGAAACGCGGCAGGCCCTTCTTGCCCTCAAGCGATTCAAGCAGCGCGGTTTCCTCGCCACAGATGTATGCACCCGCCCCCAGGGTGTCGTACAGATAGAAGGTAAAGTCCGAACCCAGCACGTTGTCTCCCAGGTAGCCCGCCGAGTACGCCTCGTTCAGGGCTTCTACAAAACGCAGGTATGGCTCACCGGAAAACTCTCCACGGATGTAGTTGTAGCCCACCGAAGCTTGCATGGCATAGCCGGCAATGGCCATTCCCTCGATCACGGCATGCGGGTTGTAGCGCAGGATGTCGCGATCCTTGCAGGTGCCGGGCTCGGATTCATCCGAGTTGCACACGACATAACGCTGGATGCCCGGACCCTGCGGCATGAAGCTCCACTTCAGCCCGGTGGGAAACCCCGCACCCCCGCGACCGCGAAGACCGGACGCCTTGACCCGCTCGATGACCTCGCTAGGGGGAATGTTCTCCTGCAGGATTTTTTCCCAGGCCGAGTATCCGCCGACACTGATATAGTTCTCCAGCGTCCACGGCTCATCGAACTTCAGGGTCTCGTAGCAAACGTTGTTCAGTTGAGGCATCGATTCAGTCCAGTGCTTCCAGAATTCTGTCCACCTTTTCGATCGTCAGGTTCTCCTCATAGGTGTGATTGACCTGCATCATGGGTGCCCCACAGCATGCCGCGAGACACTCCTCCTCCTTTTTCAGGAAAAACTTGCCGTCTGGCGTACTTTCCCCCAGCTCAATACCAAGCTTGCGCTCAAGATGCTCGATGATCTTGTCCGCACCGCACAGCATGCAAGAAAGATTCGTACAGACAGCCAGGGTGTGCCTGCCCACCGGTTTGAGTTCGAACATGGAGTAAAAAGATGCGACTTCGTACACGGCGATGGGGGGCATATCCAGATAAGCCGCCACAGCATCCATCTTGTCGGTCTTCAGGTAGCCGTCCTCATGCTGCAGGGCACGCAGGGCACCCAGCACGGCGGACTGCTTCTGGTCGACCGGGTAGCGGGCCAGCCAGTCCTCTACCTCGCCACGCACATAGTCGGACAACGTCGCCTGTGAGTCAGTCTGTGTCATCGGTCGATTTCCCCAAACACGATGTCCTGGGTACCGATGATTGCGACGACATCGGCCAGCATATGGCCCCGTGACATCTCATCCAGTGCGGCCAGGTGGGCAAATCCGGGGGCACGGATCTTCAGGCGGTACGGCTTGTTGGCACCGTCCGACACCAGGTAGATCCCCATCTCGCCTTTCGGGTGCTCAATGGCGCAGTAGACCTCGCCCTTTGGCAGACAGTAGCCCTCGGTGAACAGCTTGAAATGGTGAATGAGTTCCTCCATCCCCATTTTCATCTCGGTCCGCGCAGGCGGGGATATCTTGTGGTTGTCCACCATCACTGGTCCCGGATTCGCGCGCAGCCAGTCGACACACTGGCGGATAATTTCGTTGGACTGGCGCATCTCCTCGATGCGTACCAGGTAGCGGTCATAACAATCTCCGTTGACCCCGACCGGGACTTGGAAGTCCAGATGCTCGTACACTTCGTACGGCTGCTTGCGCCGCAAATCCCACTCGATTCCGGAACCGCGCAGCATGGGGCCGGTAAAGCCCAGTTGCAGGGCACGCTCCGGGCTCACGATACCGATATCGACCGTGCGCTGTTTCCAGATCCTGTTCTCGGTCAACAGGGTTTCATACTCGTCCACGCATGCTGGAAAACGCTGCGTGAAGTCTTCGATGAAGTCGAGCAGCGAACCGGTGCGCGCCTTGTTGAGTCTCGCGACATCCTTCTTGTCGTGCCAGCGGGATTCGACATATTTCGGCATCTGTGCGGGCAGGTCGCGGTGCACCCCACCCGGTCGGTAGTAGGTGGCATGCATGCGTGCACCGGATACTGCCTCGTAGCAATCCATCAGGTCCTCACGCTCGCGAAAGGCATACAGAAACACCGTCATGGCTCCAATGTCCAGCGCGTGCGCACCGAGCCACAGGAGATGGTTGAGAATCCGCGTGATCTCATCAAACATGACCCGGATGTACCGGGCGCGTACCGGCACCTCGAGGCCCACCAGCTTTTCGATGGCCAGCACATAGACGTGTTCATTACACATCATGGAAACGTAATCGAGGCGATCCATGTAACCGATGCTGTGGTTGTAGGGCTTGCTTTCAGCAAGCTTCTCGGTCGCGCGGTGCAGCAGACCGATGTGCGGGTCCGCACGCTGTACGACCTCGCCCTCCATTTCCAGGACTAACCGCAAGACCCCGTGGGCGGCCGGGTGCTGGGGCCCGAAATTCATGGTGTAGTTACGAAGCTCAGGCATCGTTCTCTTGGGATTCGCCCGATTCAAAGCGGTGGTCATCGCGGATCACCTTGGGTACGGTGATACGGGGTTCAATGGATACCGGCTGGTAGATAACGCGTTTTTGCTCGGGGTCGTAACGCACTTCAACATGGCCCACCAGCGGGAAATCCTTGCGAAACGGATGCCCGGTAAAACCGTAATCGGTGAGGATGCGGCGAAGGTCGGGGTGTCCTTCGAAAATGATTCCGTACAGGTCAAAGGCCTCGCGTTCGTACCAGTCTGCCGAGGCCCAGACGTGATGTACGGAGGGCACCATGGGCAGTTCATCGTCGTCACAGAATACCCGCACACGCAGCCGCCGGTTGCAGGCGACAGAAAGCAGGTGATAGACCACTGCAAAACGTGGATTCTCCAGTGGCCGGGCCTGCGGCGGATCGTCAAAGGTAAAGCGCCCGAAGGAAGCTTTTTCTGCACCACGGCTGAAACCGGCCGAGGTCGCATCATCCGTACTCCACTCACCGACCCCGTATTCCAGATAGTCCACTCCGGACAGATCGACCAGTTGTTCAAACCCGAACTCAGGTGTATCCCGCAGCTGCAGCATCACCTCGTTGAGATCTCCGGATTTTACAGTCAGCGTGATTTCATCGTGCTTGATATCGAGGCTCTGTAACGAAGAAGCCAATACGCGCTGCAAGTCAGAACCGAGTTGATGGATACGTTCCCCCATGATGACCAGGACTAGCGGGCAATGGTGCTCGTTCGGCGAATCTTGTTTTGCAGCTGGAGAATTCCGTACAGCAGGGCCTCGGCCGTTGGTGGACAGCCGGGCACGTAGACATCGACCGGTACGATGCGGTCACAGCCTCTGACCACGGCATAGGAGTAATGGTAGTACCCACCCCCATTCGCGCACGAACCCATGGAGATCACCCACTTGGGTTCGGCCATCTGGTCGTAGACCTTGCGCAGCGCCGGGGCCATCTTGTTGACCAGCGTGCCGGCCACGATCATGACATCGGACTGGCGCGGGCTGGGCCGGAACATGACCCCGAAGCGGTCCAGGTCATAGCGTGATGCACCTGCATGCATCATCTCTACGGCACAGCAGGCAAGCCCGAAGGTCATCGGCCACATTGAGCCGGTTCGCGCCCAGTTGATCAGTTCATCCAGGCGGGTCGTGACAAAACCCTCTTTCAAATAGCCTTCGATGCCCATGTCAGTCTCGCACCTGTTCCGGGTTATCGTATCGTTTCATAGCTCAATTCCTCTCGATCCCACTGCCTAATCCCAGTCCAAGGCACCCTTGCCCCACTCGTATATAAAGCCGACCGTGAGAATCACCAAAAACAGCGCCATGGACAAAAACCCTGCCAAGCCGAGTTCCCGGATGGCCACTGCCCAGGGAAACAGAAAGGCAATCTCCAGATCAAATATGATGAACAGGATCGCAACCAGGTAATAGCGCACGTCAAACTGCATGCGTGAATCCTCGAAGGCCTCGAAGCCGCATTCATACGGAGAGTCCTTAGCTTCGTCTCGGCGGCGGGGCCCCAAAGCCAGACCCAAGGCCATCGGGATCAGGCTCATGATCACGGCAAGGCTGATAAAGACAAGTACAGGAAGATAGTTTTCAAGCATTGCCATTCCTCAAAGGCAGTGGTTTTCAGTGTTTGGCCGAAGTGTCAGGTCCTGGCAGATCAGTCCATGCGAGGCACATTGCGCCTACCTTATTGTATCTGAATTTGGTTGCCTGCAAATTTCAGATGTGCGCTGACAGTCCCCTTGTACATAGGGTCATGTAACTGAGTATATTTCAGTCTATACCACTGTTTTTGCTCAATTTATACGAGATTCAAATTTGGACATCTTATCCGGGCATCAGAAAATCGAATCCCATCAGGAGAATGTCCTGGAGTGATTTTCGCACCCTGGGACTGCGATCGCGGTTTGCGAATTCCTCATCCGCATCCTTTGCTTTTCCAGGATAACCGATAGCAATGCCCGTAAACGGTTCAATGGAATCTGGCAGATCGAACACTTCACGCGCCTTGTCGGGATCGATCCCTACCATCTGGTGAACGCACAGACCTCTTGCCGTCGCCTCCAGCGTCAACTGGGCAGAAGCCGCCCCCAGATCGTGGACCGCGGCCTTGTTCGGTTTGCCGTTGTGTTCAAAGTTGTGCTCTACAAGGCCAAGCGCCAGCACCGGCGCCTGCCCTGCCCAGGCCTGGTTGCCTTCGAGCAGAACGCTGAAAACCTGATCCCTTAGCGCATCGCTGTGCCCGAGTATGCCGACGATGTAACGCCAGGGCTGTGCATTGTAGGAAGACATCGTCCAGCGTGCCGCTTCAAACAGGGAGCGTAGCTCGTCTTTGGGAACGGCCCGGTCTGCAAACACATAGGGGCTCCATCGTTTCTCGATCAATTCATGGACCGGGCATTCGGATTCGGCATTCTTCATGAGTTAAATTCCTTCATAGATATTGGAAAACGGATCGGGCTGGGAAAGTGGCCAATAGCACCTGCTTTGGATTTAACTTCACCGCCTCGTTTTTGCCTGGTTGCCTGTGAATTTCAGTCCAGCGAATGCATATACCTACAAAAACAGCAGAACCCTGCAGACAGGACCATTCACATGCTCAGGCCAAGGGTTTCCTGAAAGTCACACACCAGTGCATCTGGAATTACCAGTAACCCAGCACAGTATAATCTCCATCGACAATCAATCGAATGGACACGTACAGGCCCAGCAGCCCAAACAATACCCAGACCGCGGTTGCTCCCCAGATATAGATATAAGTATCAGCCTTGCTGATCAACTCCTGTCTTCTGGAAACAAAAAAGCTCACCCAGTAGACAGAGCTCACGTACGTCCATTGCCAAAACAGTATGACACCCAGAATTCCCGCGAACAGGGCCGGCATGAAAGCGGTCGTGAATGCCGCGTACAGAATCAGCGACGGGAGTGGAGTAAAAAAACCATTGGCAATGTCGACACTGAAGCCGTATGTACGACGGTCAGCATACGAATCGTCGTACATACAATACGTGGCCCAGGCATCTGCCCAAAGCGTCGGCGACAGAATCTTTTTTAATGAAACCCGGGTTGCCAGGAATTCAACAGCCGGTGTCCGGCCGGTTTGCATACGCCGCTCACGCCAGTAGCCAACACGCTCTTCGATGTAATCCCTGCGCCAAAAAAGACAGGCTTCCCAATAGCAAATCAGCAGGTTGATGGAGAAAAACAGACTTAACAGGCAGTAGTAGACGTTCAGATTTCCATTTAGCCCCAGCCGTGTGCCAATACCGGCTGCAGTGAACACTGCAATAAAAATCACTGCAAACAAGCCGACCTGCATCTCAGGCCAACCTTGTGTGTCTATACAATATTGACTGCCTTATGGAGGTTGCATGCATTTATCGTAATTGCTTTGATTGGTCGCCAGAAAATATCACATTCAGAAACTGCCCTTGTGAGGACCTTATGAATATCCAAGCGTAGTTCAAATGGTGCCGATGGCCGGACTCGAACCGGCACGAGGTTTCCCCCACTAGCCCCTCAAGCTAGCGCGTCTACCAATTCCGCCACATCGGCATGTGCTGAGCTATTCTAACGCAAGAGACAGATACCCGAAGCCCACCTCTTCCTGATCAAGAGGCAGGTCAATCACATAATCCAGCAATGGACTCAGGAGGTCAGTTGGTGTCCGCGTCAGATACAGGGGCATTCACTTGAGGCACATCCGGCAGGTCGGACACAGTGGATTCCGGCATGACTTGTGCTTCCTCTGGACTTTCCTCCACGGGTACCTCAACCACCTCTTCAATGACCTGTGCCGACTGGTCAATGACACTTTCAGTAACAGGACGGTGAGTGGCAAGATAAGCAAGCAGCAGGCTGTTGGCAAAAAACAGGGTTGCGAGAATCGCGGTCACCCGCGTCAGGAAAGTAGCTGATCCCCGGGCTCCGAACACGGTACCCGAAGCACCACTGCCGAAGGCAGCGCCGACATCGGCCCCCTTGCCATGCTGAATCAGCACTAGACCGATTATGCCGATGGCCAGTAGCACATCGACCGCAACCAGAATGCTATATAACATCATATGCCTGTCTACCTGTTCCTGTCCCTGATGAGAAGTCCCTTATGTCCCCGAGGCCGCAATTGCGACAAAGTCCTCTGCATTGAGTGATGCACCCCCGATCAGGCCCCCGTCAATGTCATTTTCCTGCAGCAATGCACCGGCATTTTCAGGTTTCATGCTGCCTCCATACAGGATGCGAATACGGTCTGCAATCCCTTCGTCCTGCTTCACCAACCTGTCGCGGACAAATTCATGCACCTGCTGGGCCTGCTCCGGAGTTGCGGTTTTGCCGGTGCCAATCGCCCAAACGGGCTCATAGGCGATGACTGCTTTACCAAAGCCCTCGATTCTCGAACTCGCCAGCACGGCATCCAGCTGGCGTGCGATGACAGCCTCGGTCTGTCCACTCTCACGCTCATTCAGGGTTTCACCAACACAAAGAATTGGAACCAGCGCATTTTCCTGGGCCTGTGCAAACTTTGCAGCCACCAAGGCATCGCTCTCCCCATAGATGTGGCGCCTTTCAGAGTGCCCAACGATCACGTACGTGCAGCCAAATTCCCTGACCATGGCTGCAGAAACTTCCCCCGTGTAAGCACCTTGTGCCTGATCAGAACAGTCCTGCGCACCGAGAGCAATGCCTGTGTCCTGCAACAACTGACCTGCATGCTGCAGGTAGGCGAACGGCGGGCACACGGCAACTTCGGTTGTCCCGACCGTGGAAATTTGCCCAGTAATCCCGGCAAGAAGTGCCGAAACTGACTCCAGCGAGCCATTCAGTTTCCAGTTTCCTGCAACCAGGGGCTGGCGCATCGGGTTATTCGTCCGTTAAAAATTAAAAGTGCGCAGCTTACCCACCACGGCATGATTAAGCAAACCACGGTGAATATGCTGGATTGCCTACAACCGGAGCCTGCTATCAGCAGGATGCAGAGACCTGTTCTGCAATGTGTTGAGCCAGTTTTTCCACCTTCATGGCGTCCACGCCCTCGACCATGACCCGCACCAGCGGCTCAGTGCCAGAAGGCCGTAACAGCACGCGTCCTGACTCGCCCAGGTCCGACTCGGCATCCTTCACGACCTGCTGGATCTCAGGCGTGCTGTCAATGTCGATCTTGGACTGCACCGGGATATTGATCAGGGTCTGCGGATACTTGTACATGCCGGACTTGGCTTCGTGCAGGCTCTTTTGCGCGGTCACCAAGATCTGGAGCACCTGCAATGCGGAGATGATGGCGTCACAGGTCGTCATGCGGTCCAGGCTGATGATATGACCGGACGGCTCGCCACCAAGGATCCAGGAGTGCGCCTGCAGCATCTCCACGACATGGCGGTCTCCCACCGACGCCCGCTTGAACCGGATTCCGGCATCCCGCAGGGCATGTTCCAATCCAAGGTTGCTCATCTGGGTCCCAACGACACCGCCCTGCAGGGTGTTTTCGGATTTCCGTGCCTGAGCAATCAGGAACAGCAACTCATCCCCGTCCACGGTCACACCGGTATGGTCTGCCATGATCAGCCGGTCCCCGTCTCCGTCAATCGCAATCCCCAGATCGGCCTGATGCTCCAGTACTGCCGCACCCAGTACCTGGGGGTCATTGGCCCCGCAGTCCTCGTTAATGTTAAAGCCGTTGGGCTGCGATGCCGTGCTGATCACTTCCGCACCCAGTTCCGTGAACACGCTGGGCGCGATGTGGTAGGTGGCACCATGGGCACAATCAACCACGATTTTCAGACCGTTCAGCCGGATGTGGGTCGGTACGGTACTCTTGCAGAACTCAATGTACCGACCGGCAGCATCGTTGACCCGCTCGGCCTTGCCCAGCTTGTCTGCACTGACGACTTCCAAGGCACGTTCCATGCGGTTTTCAATTTCGATCTCCGCCTCATCAGACAGCTTCTTACCTTCCGAGGAAAAGAACTTCACACCGTTGTCGGTGTAGCAGTTGTGGGATGCACTGATGACGATGCCTGCTGCCGCCCGGAGTGTGCGGGTCAGGTAGGCCACGGCCGGAGTCGGCATGGGCCCCAGCAACCGGCTGTTGGCACCAGCCGCAGATAGCCCAGCTTCTAGCCCGGATTCGAACATGTAACCGGAGATACGCGTATCCTTGCCGATCAGCACCAGGCTCCTGTCGTCGGTACACAGTGCGGAACCGGCTGCCCAGCCAAGTTTGAGGACGAAATCCGGCGTCATCACGCCGTCGCCGACTCGACCACGTATCCCATCCGTACCAAAAAACTTTCGCCCCATACGCGTTTCCGATCAGTCCCCGAAACCGGATGTTCTAAAGAGCCTCGATATGCAAGTATCTAAAGTGCGTGGTTTACCCGCCTGGCAGAGCCTGAAGCTGGCCACTCCGGCCACCGGAGTATCCAGACGATACCGTCAGCAGTTCAGTGTTCGCTGGCCGGGCCTCCAATCGGCTCCGAGTCCTTGGAAGGACTTTCCTTCGGCGACTTGGCCGTCGATCCCGAAGTCGGCTCGTCATCCACGTCCTGCCAGTCTTGGGGCGGGCGCGGCTCATCTCCAGCCATGATGTCGTCAATCTGTTCGGTGTCCAGCGTTTCATACTTCACCAGGGCTTTAGCCATGATGTGAAGCTTGTCCATGTTCTCCTTGATCAGCTTCACCGTGCGCTCATAGTTGACATCGATAATGCGCCGCACTTCCTGGTCAATCGAATTGGCCGTATCGTCCGACACCGTCTTATGCTGGGTGACGGAGTGACCCAGGAACACCTCACCATCCTCGTCCCCGTAGGACAGCGGACCCATCTTCTCCGACAGGCCCCACTTGGTGACCATCGCACGTGCAATCTCGGTCGCCCGCTCAATGTCGTTGGAAGCTCCGGTGGTCACCGCCTCATCACCAAAAATAAGCTCTTCAGCAACCCGTCCACCGAACAGGCTTGAAATCTGGCTTTCCAGGCGCTGCCTGCTGTGACTGTAGCGGTCCTCTTCCGGCAAGAACATGGTCACTCCCAGGGCACGGCCCCGGGGGATGATCGTGACCTTGTAAACCGGATCATGCTCAGGCACCAGGCGGCCCACGATTGCGTGGCCCGACTCATGGTAGGCAGTGAGTTCTTTTTCCTCATCGCTCATCACCATCGACTTGCGCTCTGCACCCATCAGGATCTTGTCCTTGGCGCGCTCAAATTCTTCCATGTTCACGGTACGCTTGTTGCCACGTGCGGCAAACAGTGCTGCCTCGTTCACCAGATTTGCCAGATCGGCGCCTGAAAATCCCGGCGTTCCCCGGGCAATGAAATCGGCCCGTACATCCTTGCCGACCGGCACCTTGCGCATGTGCACTTTCAGGATCTGCTCGCGTCCACGAATGTCGGGCAGGGGTACGGTCACCTGGCGGTCGAACCTGCCGGGCCGCAGCAAGGCCGGATCCAGTACATCAGGACGGTTGGTAGCTGCGATCACGATGACGCCCGCGTTGCCGTCAAAACCGTCCATCTCCACCAGCAACTGGTTCAGGGTCTGCTCGCGCTCGTCATGACCACCACCCAGCCCGGCACCGCGATGGCGCCCGACGGCATCGATCTCATCGATGAAAATAATACAGGGAGAATGCTTCTTGGCCTGGTTGAACATGTCACGTACACGGGATGCCCCGACGCCGACAAACATCTCCACGAAATCCGAGCCCGAGATGGTAAAGAACGGCACCTTGGCTTCCCCGGCAATCGCCTTGGCCAGCAGCGTCTTACCCGTACCCGGCTGACCAATCATCAGGACGCCACGGGGAATCTTGCCCCCCAGCTTTTGGAACTTGGCCGGGTCGCGCAGGAACTCCACCAGTTCCGAAACCTCCTCCTTGGCCTCTTCCACCCCGGCAACGTCATTGAAGGTCACCTTGATCTGGTCCTCGCCCATCAGGCGGGCTTTGCTCTTGCCAAACGACATGGCACCACGGCCGGTACCACCGCCCTGCATCTGCCGCATGAAAAATATCCACACGCCAATGAGCAGCAACATGGGGAACCAGCTGATCAGGATATCGAGCAACAGCGAGCGTGGCTTGGTCTCGCCCGCCTCGATCTCCACATCATGATCGAGCAAATCCTTGACCAGGCCCGGGTCTCCGGGACTGAAGGTCTCAAAGGATTCACCATTTTCATAGGTGCCCTCGATACGGCGCCCGTCCGGACTGATCAGTACGGACCGTACATTGTTGGAGTACACCTGTTCGATGAACCTGGAGTACGAAAGCTCAGTGGGAGACTCCGGGCGGGGTGCGAAGTTGTTGAACACGGTCATCAGGACCACCGCAATCACCGCCCACAGCAACAAATTTTTAACCATGTCGTTCAAGAACTACCTCGTGGTCTGGTTTCAAATCCCTTTAATGCCTAACTATACCGTGATTCTGCCACTCGATACACCTGTTGTGTGCATGCCATCACAAAACCACCTGTATGCAAATCAATACCTTACAGAGTCAGTACCCTGCTCCGATACTACTATATTTGGGACAAATCTGTTTAAAACAAGGCCACTTTCGCTGACAGTCTCCAGAGCCTGCCCGAAATCGGCTATTCGGCGTCTCCGTAATGCACTTCAACCACCTCGTAGTCCCTGTGTCCTGCCGGGGCCTCCACCGTGATGACATCCCCTTCTTCCTTGCCGATCATGGCCCGGGCAATTGGTGATGAGATGGACACCATGCGCTGCTTGATGTCGGCCTCGTCCTCGCCCACGATGGTGTAGGTGGACTCTTCACCCGTGGATTCATCGGCGAGCACGACGGTGGCGCCGAACGTGACCCGCCCGCCCGACTGAAGCTTGCTGACATCAATGATTTCCGCACTGGACAGCTTGCCCTCGATGTCCTTGATCCGTCCCTCGACGAACGCCTGCTGTTCGCGGGCGGCATGGTATTCTGCATTCTCCCTGAGATCGCCGTGTGCGCGCGCAGTGGCAATCGCCTCAATGATTTGAGGCCGCTTCACCGATTTAAGTTCCTGCAATTCCCGGCGCAGCAGTTCTGCGCCACGCACTGTGAGTGGAACCCTGTCCATACCAAAACCCCGAACTGTGAATGTGAGCGTACTAAATCCTGAATGTACCGCCTTGATGCAGTCTACCTGTATGCAAATCCTGCAAACAATACACATTATACTGCCCGCGGCTCTGGATGGCCTCCTTCAGGGCCCACGCACCTTCCATCGTGGTGGTATAGCACACCTTGTGCTGCAGGGCTTCCCTGCGGATGGTAAAGGAATCCGCGATCGCCTGTTTTCCCTCCGTGGTGTTGACGATCAGGTCCACTTCACCAGCAGTGATCATGTCCACGATGTGCGGATGGCCCTGCCGGACCTTGTTCACCGCCAGACACTCAAGGCCGTTCTCGTTGAGGTAGCGTGCCGTGCCCCGGGTCGCGACCAGGGTGAATCCCAGGGCCTGCAGGTCCCGGGCGATCCGGGCGGTCTGTTGCTTGTCTTCATCACGCACGCTGAGCAATGCGCAACCCTTCTCCGGCAACAGCGTGCCCGCTGCAAGCTGGGATTTTCCGAAGGCTTCGGCAAATGTTTCACCGATTCCCATCACCTCGCCGGTGGACTTCATCTCGGGTCCCAGAATCGGGTCGACCCCGCCGAACTTGATGAACGGAAACACCGCCTCCTTGACCGAGGAATACTCCGGAATGGCTCCCTGCAATGCGTCCTGCTGTTTCAGGCTCTGGCCCACCATGCAGCGTGCCGCGATCTTGGCAAGCGGCATGCCGATCGCCTTGGAGACAAACGGCACAGTACGCGAGGCCCGCGGGTTGACCTCGATCAGGTACACCTTCTCGTCGCGCACCGCAAACTGCACGTTCATCAGTCCGACCACGTTCAGGCCAAGCGCGAGCTGGCGCGCCTGGGTTCGCATCATGTCCTGCACGTGCTCACTCAGGTTATAGGGGGGCAGCGAGCAGGCGCTGTCTCCGGAGTGGATGCCGGCCTGTTCAATATGCTGCATGATGCCTCCGATCAGCACGTCCTTGCCGTCACAGATGGCGTCCAGGTCGACTTCCACGGCATCTGCCAGGAAATGGTCGATCAGCACGGGGGCATCGTTGGAAACCCTGACGGCCTCCTGCATGTAGCGCTCCAGGTCATCCTGGTGGTGCACGATCTCCATGGCCCGCCCGCCGAGCACATAGGAGGGGCGCACGACCAGCGGGTAGCCGATTTCCTGGGCCGCGTCGATGGCGGCTCCAGCACTGGTCACGGTTGCGTTTGGAGGCTGCAGCAAACCCAGGCGGTGAATCAGCTGTACAAAGCGCTCGCGGTCCTCGGCAAGATCGATCGAGTCCGGAGTCGTGCCGATGATCGGGACCCCCTCGGCTTCCAGGGCACGTGCCAGCTTCAGCGGGGTCTGCCCCCCGAACTGTACGATGACCCCCTGCGGTTTCTCAAGGCGCACGATTTCAAGCACGTCCTCGAGGGTCAGCGGCTCGAAATACAGGCGGTCCGAAGTGTCGTAATCCGTCGATACGGTTTCCGGGTTGCAGTTCACCATGATGGTTTCATAGCCATCCTCGCGCAGCGCCATGGCCGCGTGCACGCAGCAGTAGTCAAACTCGATCCCCTGCCCGATGCGGTTGGGCCCGCCGCCGAGCACAATGACTTTCCTGTGATCCGAGGGACAGGCCTCGCACTCCTCGTCATAGCTGGAGTACATGTAGGCCGTGCTGGTGGCAAACTCCGCGGCACAGGTGTCCACACGCTTGTACACCGGGTGAATCTCCAGGGCATGCCTGGCCTTTCGCACCTGCTGTTCACTGCACTGAAGCAGTCCCGCAAGCCTTTGGTCTGAAAATCCCCGGCGCTTGAGTTCGCGAAGCGAATCCCGGTCCAGGTCCCCGAGCCCCTTGCCGGCAAGACCGGTCTCGAGGTCCACCAGCTGCCTGATCTGGGCCAGAAACCAGGGGTCGATCCCGGACAGGGCCCGGATCTCGTCCACGCTGTAGCCCGCGCGAAAGGCATCGGCGACAAACCAGACGCGGTGCGGGCCCGGTTCGCGCAACTCGAGTTCCAGTGACTCGCGCTGCCCCCCATCATGGTGCTCGTGCATCGGGTTGAGCCCGTCCGTGCCCGTCTCCAGGCCGCGCAGGGCTTTCTGGAAGGATTCCTGGAAAGTTCGCCCGATCGCCATCACCTCGCCGACCGACTTCATCTGGGTGGTAAGTTTCGGCTGGGCGTGCGGAAATTTCTCGAAGGTAAACCGCGGGATTTTCGTCACCACATAATCGATGGTGGGCTCGAAGGAAGCTGGGGTCGCCCCTCCCGTGATCTCGTTTCGCAGCTCATCCAGGGTGTAGCCGACCGCAAGTTTGGCGGCAACCTTGGCGATCGGAAAACCGGTTGCCTTGGAGGCCAGTGCCGATGAGCGCGAAACCCTCGGGTTCATCTCGATGATCACCAGGCGGCCATCCTCGGGGTGCACGGCAAACTGTACGTTGGAGCCTCCGGTGTCGACGCCGATCTTGCGCAGCACCTCGATGGAGGCATTTCGCATGATCTGGTATTCCTTGTCGGTGAGCGTTTGCGCCGGTGCGACGGTGATGGAGTCCCCGGTGTGCACTCCCATGGGGTCCAGGTTCTCGATCGAACACACGATGATGCAGTTGTCGTTCTGGTCACGCACCACCTCCATCTCGAATTCCTTCCAGCCCAGCAGGGACTCCTCGAGCAGCACCTCCGTGGTTGGGGACAGGTCCAGGCCATGCTCGACGATGGACTTGAATTCCTCCAGATCCCGGGCGATTCCCCCGCCGCTTCCGCCCAGCGTGAATGAGGGGCGCACAATAGTCGGGAAGCCGAGATCTGGCTGATGGCGCAGGGCCTCTTCCAGGCTGTGCGCGAGGTGTGAGCGTGCGGACTTCAGACCGATCTCGTTCATGGCCTCACGAAACAGCTCACGGTCCTCGGCCATGTCAATCGCATCGGTGTCCGCACCGATCATGGCGACCGAAAACTTCTCCAGCACCCCTTCGCGTTTCAGGTCCAGGGCACAGTTCAGTGCCGTCTGTCCACCCATGGTGGGCAGCAGCGCATCCGGGCGCTCCTTCTCGATGATGGCTGCGACGGTTTGCCAGAGGATCGGCTCGACATAAATTGCATCGGCCATCTCCGGGTCGGTCATGATGGTCGCGGGATTGGAATTGACCAGGATGACACGATAACCCTCTTCTGTGAGGGCCTTGCAGGCCTGCACCCCTGAATAATCGAACTCGCATGCCTGGCCGATCACGATCGGTCCTGCACCGATGATCAGTATGCTCTGGATGTCTGTTCGCTTGGGCATGGGTTTACCGGGAGGCCTGATAGTTTTTCATCATGGAGACAAACGGCTCGAACAGGGGACGGACATCCTGGGGACCAGGGCTTGCTTCCGGGTGCCCCTGAAAACCATAGGCGGGTTTTTGCACGTGCCGAAGACCTTGCAGGGACCGGTCGAACAGCGAGCGGTGAGTAGCCTGCAAGCAATCAGGCAAGGTGTCTTCATCGACCGCGAATCCGTGGTTCTGGCTGCTGATCATCACCGAACCAGTGTGCAGGTCCTGCACGGGATGGTTGGCACCGTGATGGCCGAACTTCATCTTGACCGTGCTTGCACCGCATGCCAGACCAAGCAGCTGATGCCCGAGGCAAATCCCGAAGACGGGCACGGCCTGGTGAAGAATTTCCTGGATGGCCTGGATGGCATAGTCACAGGGCTCCGGGTCACCCGGACCGTTGGACAGGAAAACACCGTCAGGCTTTCGCCCAAGCACTTCCTCGGCAGTCATGGTCGCGGGAACCACCTCAATGGAACAACCGTGTTCATGCAGGATGCGCAGGATGTTGCGCTTCACTCCGAAATCGTAGGCAATCACAAAATACTGCGGCTTCACGGAAGCCGCAGGTCCACTTCCGGGCCCGGACCAGCAGCCTTCACTCCATTGGTAAGGCACCTTCGTGGTCACCTCGCGTGCCAGGTCCATGCCTTTCAGGCCCGGGAAGCCCCGTGCCGCTTCCAGGGTCTTGGCAGCATCGATCTCACCGGCCGCAATCGCGCCATTCTGCGCGCCCTTTTCACGCAGCACCCGGGTCAGTCGACGGGTGTCTATATCCGCAATCCCGACAATGTTGTTGCGGATGAGGTATTCGGACAAGCCGGTGTCAGCCCGCCAGTTACTGGCCTGCTCAGGGAGGTCCCGGATCACCAGCCCGCTGGCGTGAATTCTGCCGGACTCCTCGTCTTCGGGGTTAGTGCCGACGTTGCCAATGTGCGGATAGGTCAGTGTGATGATCTGCCGCGCATAGGAGGGGTCAGTGAGAATCTCCTGGTAGCCGGTGATGGAAGTGTTGAAAACCACCTCTCCGGTAGAAAGGCCTGCAGCGCCAATTGATTTTCCCCAAAAAAGAGTCCCGTCTTCCAGGGCGAGCAAGGCGGGCTGCAAACTCAAACAGTTTCCTCCGGGTACACATAAAAACGGGACGCGCATTCAGGCCGTCCCGTCGGGAAATTTTCAGTGCTTTGGGTTGACCGGCCTGATTGTACTGAACTCGGACAGGTTTCGGAACCGTAAATTTAGGACAATTACCTACAACAATGATCTGCAACTCCCCGTCAGGAGCCTTCGGCAGAAAATCAAGACCTGGACACCAATTCGCGAAGCATTGCGCTTACCATATCTTCGGAGAGGCACAGGGAAGGTCGCCAGGCTTTTGAGAAGTCCCTCTCTGATCCCTTTGTATGGTCGCCCCTGCTACTCGTACTGATTCGTAGACCCGTAGTGCGCACCCACGAATGCAGTGCTGCTGCCCGACTCGGTGCGCCCGAAACCGCGGTGTACACCAGCGGCTGCCCTGGGGAAGCCGTTGGCATCGTCCACTTCCGAAAAACGTCCTGCCCAAGACCCGCCCGTCTCAACGAAGTTGATGGATGGGTGACTGAGCGTGATATTGTCGCCGAAGAACTGGCCTGCACTGTCAAACGAGGTCGCTGACATGTCCAGCATGTAGCCTGTGGGGGTCAAGGTTCGATTTTCCTGAGCCTGGCCTCCGGGAAAGAGCACGGACTCATAGGTGAATTCCACGTTTCTAACCTGCCCCGAGACCATGCTGGTATCGAAGTCCGCAAACATCGTGAACACGCCCTGGAATTCGCCGGCGACTGTCGTGCCTTCAGGATAAGGCAGTCCCGGGCCGTAGGTGGCGACATAAAAACCGGCAGAACGGCCCGTGTACGTAGCTCTGCCCGAGGATGGCACGGTGACAGCCTGGTTGTATTCCGGGCTGTCCATGAATGCCCCGAACTCTATGCCGGAAGTCTCGGTATTTGCATGGATCCAGTAGCCGGCTGCCAGGTAGTTCGTGAAGTCATCGTCCTCCCACTCGATGAATGTGCCCATGATGGTCCACCCGGAGTCCGTGGTGGACAGGGTATGGGCCTGCACCGCATCGCGGTTGGACAGCAGGTTCTACTCCGGGGTGAGATTGACACCTACTGCATAGGTTGCTGTGTCGGTATCCACGATGGACGAGGAGCCGTCCTGGCGGTTGAGCTCAAGTACGAACTGCTCGCCGTCGAACGATGTGTCGAAGCTCTCGACATTCGCAAGGCTGTTGGTGTATGAACTCATCACGCTACCCTGGTCACCTCCCTCTCCGAACACCGGAGCACCGCCTACCTGCTGGGTGAGGCCGATGATTTGCTCGGAAACTTCTCCAAAGCCGGAAATCTCCGTCTCCGTGCCCTGTGAGAAGGCGGTCTGCCGGGGGTCCATGGGGCTGCCTCCGCAGGCGCAGAGAAACAATGAGAATAGGATGACAGCGTGCTTTTTCATAATTTTCCTCATAATCATCTGGTGTTGTTGGAATGGGTGCGTTGTGCTGGGCGAAGCCCGGGGAATGATATAACTGCCATGACCTACAAAAGCAAGTGTTTCATTTTTCACGCAGCGCCCGGGTCAGGTCGGGCAGTCGACCTCAATGGCTGCAATACTGGCTGCACCGCCCCGAACCTATAAAAAAGCGGTCCCTGCAAAGGGGCGCTGACCCGCTACTTCATTCAGGCTTCTGCAGCAGGGCCTCAAAGGAGCCGTTGAAGCGGCCGAGTGAACCGTCCTCTTCCTCGAAGTCCGCTGCGTAGGATCCCGCCATCAGCCGCGGCTCACCGGTCTCCACCGGGCGGTTCGAGAAATGCGCCCCAAAAACTCCCCCTGACTCTGCGACCATGCGGCTCTCGTGCATGACGGTCATGGCTTCCTGGTAGATCGTGCCGTCCTCACGCCAACCAACAGGACCGAAGTGCAACTCGTAGCCCGACGGGTCTGCACGCGGGGTAGCTGCAGCGGTTTCCGACTGCAGCAGAGAGGCAATATGCACCTCACCGGTGGTAATCTCTCCAGTGCATCCAATACAGCCCTGCACGACGCCGGCATCAAAGTCTGCAGTCAACTGTATGGGTGCCAGAAACTCGCTAAACATGTAGTTCCGCGCGTACCCGACGGCATCTATGTACTGGAACAGCCCGGACGAGATACCAGCATACGTGGCTGTGCCTGTGACCGGCAGGACTGGAGGGTTGGTGGGATCGATCTCGGGGCCTTCTACAAAATGCCTAAGGGCATCTGCCGTGAACAGGTCCACTTCCTTCTCATCCTGCGGGAATACCGACCACCATCCGCCTGCAAGATAGTCCGTCGGGTCGTTGTTGTCCCAGCTGATTATCACGTAAGCCATCTGCGTGCCTTGGGCCTCAGGCCTGACCATCAGATACGACTGCGCAACATGGCCGGGAATTCGTGCCGGGATGGGTACGCTCTGCACCGTGTGCTCTTCACTGTTGATTGTGTAGGTTGTGCCTCTGCGCTGCTCAACGATCTCGACCTTTCCACCACTGAAAAAGACAGTATCGTGTTGGAAATCAATTTGTTCCGGAGGAGGCGGGGGTTCCCGGTGGGGACTGCCTCCACAGGCAGACAGAACGTACAGGAACAATAAACAGGTGAATGCCGATCTCATGGGAACCTCTTCTTGTTGTTATGGATTCCGGCAAAGGTGCCGTGCCCTTGCTAACAACGCTCGAAAACAGAAAGCCCCTGCTCATTCACCCAGGCGAGGGAACGACCCGACGCCATGGAGGGCTATGGTATTTGACAGGTAACCGGCTTAGCGGGATTCCCAGTCGACGTTAGCAGGGGGCATGATACCACCTGCTTTATCAATCATTAAATTTACAGGTAGGGCTATGGGGGAAGACAGGTTCAGGAAATGCACGAGAGCAGCAAAACGTGTTCGCCCTTGATACAGGTGTTGAACCCGCCTGCAAACCTTCCTGGCATCCCGTCCGATTCCGTGAAGGCCGGGCTTATTTCTGAAATACCAGATAGGCTGCAAGGCCCACCAGGATGACCGCGAAGATTTTCTTGAAGTTTGCCGTGGCGACATGCTCAAGCAGGTACGGGCCGATCTGTGCGCCCAGCAGCCCGCCAAGGCCCAGGGCAATCGCCACCCGGTAATCCACATTGTCGAGCCGGCCGTGCGCAAACAGCGCCGACAGCGAGATGATCAGGATCGCCAAGAACGAGGTGCCGACCGCCTTTTGCGCGGTATATCCGAGGGTGATGAGCAACGGCACCATCAAAAATCCGCCGCCCAACCCCGTAAACGATGCACCCACCCCGACGAGGATGCCGGACAAGATGAATAATGTGTAGTTCAGTGCCATCGATCGCCTCCCCGGTCAAAAGTCTTCTGTCGCGACGACAGGCCCTGACCTGCTAGAGGCCCGTCATGCTACCCGGGGCTCCGACGCTCCCTCGGGCAGTGGTTGGCAGGGCGCGCTAGAACTCCAGCACATCCCGCATGTCGAAAAGCCCCGGCCCCCGGCCTGACACCCAGACGGCAGCGCGCAAGGCCCCTTTGGCGAAGTTCATCCGGCTGGAAGCACGATGCGTGACTTCAATGCGCTCGCCCTCCCCAGAAAACATGACCGTGTGCTCACCCACAATGTCACCGGCCCGGATGGTTTCAAAGCCAATGGTTTTCTTGTCGCGCTTCCCGGTATGGCCCTGCCGGCCAAAGACCGCGCAGTCTTCCAGCTTTCGCCCGAGGCGCTCGGCTACCACTTCGCCCATGCGCAGCGCGGTTCCCGAAGGCGCATCCACCTTGTGGCGGTGGTGTGCCTCGATAATCTCGATGTCATAGTCATCGCGCAACGTATCGGCGGCCACCTGCAACAGCTTCAGGCACAGGCTCACCCCGACGCTCATGTTCGGTGCATACACGATGGAGATGTCCTTGCTAGCCTCCTGCAGTTCCAGTGACTGGTGCTCATCCAGACCGGTCGTGCCGATGACCATGGATTTGCCGTGCCTGCAGCAGCTGGCCAGTGAGTGCATCGTGCATTCGGGCACGGTGAAGTCGATCAGGATGTCGAAATCCTCGCAGTGGCTTTCGAGGTCGTGGCCGATGATCACACCCGTAGCCCCTACCCCGGCCACCTCTCCGGCATCGCGTCCAATCGAGTCTGCCCCGGACGCCTCGAATGCTGCACCCAGACGAGTCCGTTCATCTTCCACACAGGCCTGTACCAGCGTCTTCCCCATGCGCCCAGCAGCACCATTGATCCCAAGCGTAAGCATTCGACTGTCCCCACAAAATATTATTCGCACGATTATACATTTCAGCCGCACGAGCGGTGCGGTCCCGTTTCACGGGCACTGGGAAAACGATGCGAAGATGTCCAGACCGGCTGCAGATGCCGTCAATGCGACCAGAACTTGAGCTCGTCAAAGAAACTTTTCACGTCATCGGTCCAGGAATGTGAACGTGGGCTGTGGCGATTGCCACCTTTGTCGACGTCCTGGGAGAATTTCTCGAGTAGTTCTTTCTGGCGCTTGCTGAGGTTGACAGGGGTCTCAACGACAATCGAGCAGATCAGATCGCCATTGGTGTTGCCACGCACGGGCCGCACGCCCTTGCCGCGCAAGCGAAAAAGCCGCCCGGTCTGGGTTTCGGCTGGAACCTTGAGCTTGACCTTGCCTTTGAGGGTGGGGACTTCCACCTCACCCCCCAATGCGGCCATGCTGAAGCTGATTGGAACTTCACAGTGCAAATCACTGTTTTCCCGTGTGAAAAGTTCATGAGGACGCACATGGATCTGTACGTACAGATCGCCTGGGGGGCCGTTGTTCGTGCCCGCTTCACCCTCGCCGGACAAGCGAATCCGATCACCGCTGTCGACGCCTGCAGGCACCTTTACGGAGAGTTTTTTTGTGACGCGCCTTCGCCCTGTGCCTCGGCAATAGTCACACGGCACCCGGATGGTCTTGCCCTGGCCACGACACCGTGGACAGGTTTGCTGGATCGAAAAAAAGCCCTGTTGCATGCGGACCTGGCCAGCACCGCCGCAGGTGCTGCAGTCTTCAACCGAGGTGCCCGGTGCGGCTCCTGAACCGTCGCATTCCTCACAGGTGGACTGGCGCGGGACCTCCAGAGTCGACTCGGTGCCGAACACCGCCTCCTCCAGGCTGATTTCAAGGCTGTGCTGGAGATCGGAACCGCGGTATACGCGTTGCGAGGAACCGCGGCCAGTGCCAAAAATGTCACCGAAGATGTCGCCGAAAATGTCACTGAAATCTGCGGTACTGCCGGCGGCTCCGCCCTGGACCCCGGCATGACCGAACTGGTCATAGGCCTGGCGCTTCTGTGCATCACCCAGGATCTCGTAGGCCTCTTTCGCTTCCTTGAACTTTCGTTCGGCCTCCCGGTCCCCGGGATTGCGGTCCGGATGGTATTTCATGGCAAGCCGGCGGTACGCCTTTTTCAGTCCGCCTGCATCCGCGGACCGGTCAACGCCAAGGACTTCGTAATAATCTCTCTTGCTCATCACCTATCCGAATAAACGAAAAGTCCGGGTTCGACCCAACGAACCCGGACCCCCGGATCTCCCTGATCCCTAATCTAGTATCAGAAACAGACGTGCAACGCAGCGCCACGGCCTCAGGATTTCTTGCTGTCGTCCACTTCCTCGAACTCGGCGTCAACCACATCCTCCTGGCCGGCACCACTTCCGGCATCGGTCGCACCACCCGGGGCTGCGGACGGTGCATCGGCACCGGCGGCGCTGGCCTGGGCATACATGCGTTCGGCCAGCTTGCCCGAAGCCTCGGCCAGAGCCTGGGTCTTGGTTTCAATAACCTCCTGATTGTCCTTGTCCAGCACATCCTTCAGATCCTTGATGGCATTCTCTATCTGCAGGCGCTCTTCCTGCTCGACCTTGTCACCCATCTCCGCCAGCGACTTCTCCGTAGCATGGATCATCTGGTCGGCCTGGTTTCTTGCACCCACGAGCGCGCTGAACTTCTTGTCCTCTTCCGCATGCGCCTCGGCATCCTTGACCATCTTTTCAATCTCGTCATCGGACAGGCCGCTGGATGCCTTGATCACAATCGACTGTTCCTTTCCGGTCGCCTTGTCCTTGGCGGATACGTTCAGGATGCCGTTGGCATCGATATCAAAGGTCACCTCGATCTGGGGCATACCACGCGGGGCTGGCGGAATGTCCGTCAGGTCGAAACGCCCCAGCGACTTGTTTGCCGTGGCCTGTTCGCGTTCCCCCTGTAGTACATGCACGGTGACGGCCGTCTGGTTGTTCTCCGCCGTCGAGAACACCTGCTGGGCATTGGTCGGAATCGTGGTGTTTTTCTCGATCAGCCGAGTCATCACCCCGCCCAGAGTCTCGATTCCCAGTGACAGCGGCGTGACATCAAGCAGCAGCACGTCCTTGACATCGCCACCCAGAACACCGGCCTGAATGGCGGCCCCTACGGCTACAGCCTCATCCGGGTTGACGTCCTTGCGTGGCTCCTTGCCGAAGAAATCCTGCACCACCTGCTGCACCTTCGGCATCCGGGTCTGTCCGCCGACCAGGATGACGTCGTTGATATCGGAGGCCGACAGGTTGGCATCCTGCAGGGCTTGCTTGCAGGGCGCGATGGTGCGTTGCACCAGCTCTTCCACCAGTGCTTCGAGCTTGGCCCGCGTGACCTTGATGTTCAGGTGCTTGGGTCCGGACTGGTCTGCCGTGATATAGGGCAGGTTCACTTCCGTTTGCTGGCCGGATGACAATTCGATCTTGGCCTTCTCAGCCGCTTCCTTCAGACGCTGCAGGGCCAGTGGGTCATTATGCAGGTCAAACCCCTGGTCCTTCTTGAACTCGTCGGCCAGGTAGTCGATCAGGCGCATGTCAAAATCCTCACCCCCGAGGAAAGTATCCCCGTTGGTGGACAGGACCTCAAACTGGTGTTCGCCGTCAACCTCCGCAATTTCAATGATCGAAATATCGAACGTTCCACCGCCCAGGTCATACACTGCAATCTTGCTGTCTCCACGCTTCTTGTCCATGCCATAGGCCAGAGCTGCAGCCGTAGGCTCGTTGATGATCCGCTTCACATCGAGGCCCGCGATCTTGCCGGCATCCTTTGTGGCCTGGCGCTGGGAGTCATTGAAGTAGGCCGGCACCGTGATGACGGCCTCAGTGACGTCTTCGCCGAGGTATTCCTCGGCCGTCTTTTTCATTTTCATCAGGATGCGCGCAGAGATTTCAGGCGGCGCCATCTTGTTACCCTTGGCCTCGACCCAAGCATCGCCGTTGTCTGCACGGATGATCTTGTAGGGCACCAGCTTGATGTCTTTTTGTACCGCATCTTCCTCGAAGCGCCGCCCGATCAGGCGTTTGATCGCGAACAGGGTGTTGGTGGGATTGGTGACGGACTGGCGCTTGGCCGCCTGGCCAACCAAGGCCTCGTCGTCTTCCGTGAAGGCGACGATGGAGGGCGTGGTTCGATCCCCCTCACTGTTCTCGATCACCTTGGGCGTTGTGCCTTCCATGACGGCCACGCATGAATTGGTGGTACCTAAATCAATACCAATGATCTTACCCATCATATATCTCCAAAAAAGTCCGGTATCCGGTCAGATAGCTCGTTGAATCTCGTGTTTTATGAATATAGGGTCGATTTCCGGCGTTTCAAGGCTCACCGATACCCCTGTGTGAGTGTGGATGAACGGGGAACCCGTCAGCCGCTGGATTCCTCCGGGGCCCTGGAGACGATCACCATGGCCGGGCGCAGCAGTCTTTCGTGCAGAGTATACCCCTTTTGCATGACCCGGATGACCGTGTTCGGCTCGTGCTCGCCACTCTCCTCCGTGGTCATGGCCTGATGCAGGTTCGGATCAAAGGCCTCTCCGAGAGGATCCACTTCCTCGATGGCAAACTTCTGCAGGGCACTGGTCAGCACCTTTAGGGTCAGTGCAGAGCCTTCCTGGAGCTTCGCCGCATCTACCTCTCCCGCATCCAGGCCCAGTTCCAGGCTATCCTTCACCTGCAGCAGTTCGCTGGCGAACTTCTCGATCGAGTACTTGTGTGCATTCGAGAGGTCGCGCTCGGCACGCTTTCGCAGGTTTTCCATCTCGGCCTGCATTCGCAGCACCTTGTCGTGGTATTCGTCCGCCTTACCTCTGGCCTCTTCCAGCTCGTCCTGCAGCGAAACCTCCGCTACTCCGCTATCCTCGCCATTGGAGGTCGCCGTATCCGGTGCCGCTTCCTCCTCCTGCACGGTGGCCGGATCAGGCTTTTTCACAGTATCAGTCATAATTCAGCATGCCATTGAAAACAGCGTGTCTCTAAACCGCATTATGTGGGCTAGTTTTGAGTATTCAAGGCTTCGCCGAGAAGCCGGGCTGTCAGGTCGACGATCGGGATCACCCGGTTGTAGGACATCCGGGTCGGCCCCACCACGGCCAGCACACCCATCACTTCATCATCCACCGTGTACGGTGAGGTGATGACACTGCAGTCGTCCAGCACCGAATAGCCGGATTCCTGGCCGATGAAAATCTGCACACCGTCGGCACAGATACAGCGGTCCAGCAGGCGCAGGAATTCCCGCTTCTGGCTGAAGGCCTCGAACAGGCTCCTGAGCTTCTCGATATCGGACAGGTCGTCAAACTCCATGAGATTGGTCTGTCCCACGACCACGTAATCGGATTTCCTGGAGCCGGAAAACACCTGCTCTCCCATCTCGACGGCGGAACGCATGAGATCGTTCATGTGCTCACGCAGGCGGTCCAGTTCCTGGAGAATCTTGTGTCTTGCTGCCACCAGGTCCTGGCCGGCGCACAGTTCGTTGATGTAGTTGGCTGCCTGCTGCAGCTCGGCTTCGGTGTAGTCGCGATCGGCCTGCAGAATCCGGTTCTGCACTTCCCGCTGGTTCATGACCAGAATCGCCAGCACCCGGTGCTCAGAAAGCGGCAGGAATTCAATGTGGCGAAACTCGGCGCGCTCGATCTTGGGCAGGGTAACCAGCCCCGCCATGCCGGTCAGACCGGACAGCAGCGTCGAGGCGCTTTCCACCAGGCTGTTCACATTCTGGGAAGGGTCCAGGTTTTCCTTCATCTGCGAGACCACGTCGGTAGTGATCGGCTGGACCTTGAGCATGGTGTCCACGAACAGGCGGTAGCCCTTGGTCGTGGGGATGCGGCCAGCCGAGGTGTGCGGGGACTCCACGAAGCCGAAATCCTCCAGATCCGCCATGACGTTGCGCACGGTCGCCGGACTGATCTCCAGTGCGGACTTGCGTGCCAGGGTGCGTGAGCCCTGCGGCTGTCCTTCCGAGATATAGCTCTCCACCAAGACTTTCAGCAGTAACTGGGTCCGCTCGTTTAATGAATAGTTTTGCTCTTCGATTGCAGCCATGGTCCGGGGCATTCTAAGCTAGGACTGGGAATTCCATACCAAAAAGTGCCTGAAACATAATTGCAGCACTGCGCAGAAATTGTCAAGAAGGAGTTTGACTAGTGCGGTTGGACAATCCGTGATAGCGTTTGGTTCATTCAGACACAGGCCCAGAACGTGACTACATTCACCAACATAGGAATCATTTCCAAGCCGGACGATCCGCTGATTTCAGACACCGTGCGGGCCCTGTACCGCTACCTGTCTGAACGGTCCCTGCATATTTCTGTCGACGATGTGACTGCCATGCTGATCGACCAGTATTCGGTCGGTGCCAGCAGCTCGGAAGAGATTGCCCAAAGCAGCAACCTGGTGATCGTGGTGGGCGGTGACGGCACGCTGCTGTATGCGGCCCACAGTATGATCGAGAAAGGCATCCCCCTGCTGGGCGTCAACCTAGGACGCCTGGGGTTTCTGGCCGAGGTGACCCCCAAGGACATGGAGCGGGAACTGGATGCGATCCTCGCAGGCAAATTTATCGAAGAACGCCGTTTCGTGCTGCAGACCACCCTGGTCCGCGATGGTGTGCCCCACCGCGTGGCGCACGCGGTCAATGACGTCGTCGTGCATGCCATGCAGATGGTGCGCATGATCGAAATAGAAACACGCGTGGACGGACAACTCCTCGATACCCTGCGTGCCGATGGCTATATCGTGTCCACCCCGACCGGCTCGACTGCCTATGCATTGTCGGGCGGCGGGCCCATCCTGCACCCAAGCCTTGGGGCCATCGTGCTGGTGCCGATCTGCCCGCATACCCTGAGCAACCGGCCTGTCGTGGTCGATGCCAACAGCCGGATCGAACTGGTCCTGCCAAGGCAGAATCCACGTAACTCGGCACTGGCTTCCGTGGACGGCCAGATCAACCTGGACTTCGAGCCGGGAGACATGCTGACCATCCAAAAGGCCAGTCACGAACTGCGCCTGATCCAGCCACGCCACTACGACTACTTCAAGGTACTGCAGGAAAAACTGCGCTGGAACGCGGCACCCCGTGGCAAAAGGTAGCGCAGGGCTCGGCGCGAACTATGCTCAAATCCATTTACATCCGTAATTTTGCAATCATCGACGAGCTGGAACTGGACTTTCATTCAGGCATGAGCGTGCTCACGGGGGAAACCGGCACCGGCAAATCCATCATTATCGATGCGCTGAACCTGGCACTCGGCGCCCGGGCAGACAGCTCCATGGCCCGCAACCCGGACCAGCCGGTCGAAATCGCGGTGACACTCGATACCGGCCAGGTTGACGCAGCCCGGGGCTGGCTGGCTGAACGCGGCCTGGATGCAGCAGACATACATTGTGTCCTGCGCAGGGTCATCTCGACGGACGGCAAGTCCCGGGCCTATATCAATGGCTCGCCCGGGCCGGTCGTGCAGCTTCGAAGCCTCGGCGAGCAGTTCGTTGACATCTACGGGCAGCACGAGTGCCAGTCGCTGATGCGCAGGGACGAACAACGCGCCTTGCTGGACAGCTTCTCCTCCAATGAGGCTGCAGTGGGAGAACTGGCCGCACTCTTCAAAAGCTGGCAGGAGCTGGGCAAACAGCTGAGAGACGTCGAGCAAAGCCATGAAAGCGCGCACGCGCAACTGGAGTTGCTGCGTTACCAGCACCAGGAACTGGAACAGCTGGGCCTGGAGGACGGGGAATACGAAGCGCTGAATGCCCGCCACATCCAGTTGAGTCATGCGAAAGAGTTGCGTGAGGGCAGCATGCGAATCTCGGACCTGCTTGCAGGCGATGGAGATGACAGGATCTTTGACACACTCGGGCAACTGCTGGTCGAACTGGAAAAGCTCAGTGCGACCGACCCGGCACTCAAGGGGCTACTGGAAGACCTGCAGGGCATCCAGATCCAGTTGGGTGAGACGGCTGGCGGCCTGCGCGACTACTCGGAGCGGACTTCCACGGATCCGCAGGAGCTGCAGTCCGTCGAGGAACGGATCTCGATAATCGAGGAGATCGCCCGCAAGCACCGGGTCAAGGCCGACGAACTGGCGACCCTGTACCTGACTCTCGGCGAAAAACTGGAAACCCTGGAACGCAGTCACGTGGATCCCGAAGACCTTCGCAATACACTGCATGAAACGGAACAGCGCTACCGCGCACTGGCTGGAAAGGTCAGTGCGTCGAGAAAGGCTGCAGCCGGCATCCTGAACGAAAAGATCACAGCTTCCATGCAGACACTTGGCATGCAGGGGGGACGTTTCCAGATCGATGTCCGCCCACGGACTTCGGAGGAGCCGACGTCCCACGGGCTGGACGAGTTGCATTTTCTGGTCAGCACCAACCCCGGCCAGGAATTGCGCCCCCTGAACAAGGTGGCCTCGGGAGGCGAGCTGTCCCGGCTGAGTCTCGCCATACAGATCACGACGGCCAACAATCTCGCCATCCCGACCCTGATCTTCGACGAGGTGGATTCGGGTGTCGGTGGCGCCACCGCCGAAATCGTTGGCAAACACCTGCATGAACTGAGCTACAATGCGCAGGTGTTCTGCGTCACCCACCTGGCCCAGGTCGCGGCCCAGGCGGACCATCATTACAAGGTGGACAAACGCGAACACGACACCTCGATCCGGACTGAAATCTCGCAGCTGCAGGAACAGGCCCGCATCGACGAACTGGCGCGCATGCTCGGCGGCATCAAGATGACCCGCCACACGCAAGAGCATGCCAAGGAGATGCTGCAACAGGGAAAACGACGGTCGGCATGAAGTGGTTTAGAGCGATAGCGTGCATGCTTTTCTGCATGGCAGTCCTTTCAGGCTGCGAGAAGGGCCTGTTGACGATCTACAAGATCGATGTCCAGCAGGGCAACGCGCTCATGGCTGAGGATGTTGAAAAAATCAAGCTCGGCATGAACCGCGAGCAGGTGCTCTTTGTCCTTGGCAGTCCCCTGATCGTGGACAGCTTCCACCCGGACCGGTGGGACTATATCTACATGCTGAAGCCAGGCTACGCACCCACCCAGCGCAGTCAGCTGACGCTGGTTTTTGACCGTGACAAGGTCATCGAGATGATCCGGCATGACTCGGACGCTGCCAGCGCTCCTGAAAACGAGCCGCAAGCCGCAGACTGAGACCGGACCGCCTGTCCGGAACCAGACGCTTCAGTTCTCCCGTTCGGCCAGCTTGCGGCGTGCTTCGGCAGGACTCCTGTACAGGGGTCGGTAGATTTCGATCCGGTCGTGATCCCGCAGGCGCCGGTCCAGGCGGACCGGGGTGCCATAAATTCCGACGTTGCCTTCACGCACCCGGGCTTGAGGACATCTGGAAGCGATTCCGGACTGCTCGATGGCCTGGCCGACGGTAGTCTCGGCAGGAACGGTCAGCGGGATCACTTCCTGGTGATCGGCCTGCGCAAAGCAGACCGTCACCGAAATGTGGCTAGGTTTCACCATAGACCACCTTCGCCCGGGCCTTGAAGGTGGCGATCATGCTGTTGGCCACCTGGCTGAAGATCGGCCCCAGGGTCAGCTCGAACAGGCGGTTGGAGAATTTGAATTCCATCAGCAGCTTCACATGGCAGGAGTGCGCATCGATTTCCTGGAACTCCCAGGTGCCCGTCAGGTGGCGAAACGGACCCTTGACCAGGTGCAGGACAATGCTGCGGTCACGAATGAGCTCATTACGTGTGGTCAGCGAGGCATGGAGTGCACCCTTGGCAAAATGCAGGGTGGCCTGCTTGACGTGCTCGCTGGCCTCGCTGACCTCGCTGCCAACGCACCAGGTTACAAACTCGGGGTAGGCCTCGATGTCGTTGACCAGCGCGTACATCTGCGCTGCTGAATGGGACAAGCGTGCACTGCGTTGTATGCGGGTCATGTGAAGTAACTGCGGTTTCCGGGTGCTCAGACGATACCGAGCACATGCAGGAATATCAAAACCACCCCAAGCGGGGCAATGTAGCGTGCCAGAAAGCGCCACAAGGCGTAGCCTGCAGGATGCCCGATCCGAAGCTCGTCGCGGCGTGACGGCTCACGCATGACCCATGCTGCGAACAGGCAGATCAGGATCCCGCCTAGCGGCAGCATGATGTTGGACGTCAGGTAATCCAGCAGGTCGAAAAATGACTTGCCCTCGAAGGCCGTGCCGTCCAGTAGCTGGACCTGGGTCCAGAGATTGAAGGAAAGCACCGTGCCTACTCCGATCGCCCAGGCAATCAGGCCGCAGACCAGGGAGGCGCGGAGCCGGGTAAACGAGAACTTCTCCACCATCCAGGCCACCGCAGGCTCGATCATTGAGATGGCTGAGGTCCAGGCCGCAAGCACCAGCAGGATGAAAAACAGGAACCCGAACAGGGTACCGCCCGGCATGTGTCCGAAGGCCAGCGGCAGGGTATTGAAGATCAGTCCCGGGCCCTGCCCCGCTTCAAGCCCGTTGGCAAACACGATCGGGAAAATTGCCAGCCCGGCCAGTATGGCGATCAGCGTATCGGTAAGCGCCACCTGAACGCTGGTGCTTGCAATCGATGCATCCTGGGGCAGGTAGGACCCGTACATCATGATCGCACCCATGCCGAGGCTCAGGGTAAAAAAAGCCTGGCCCATGGCTTTCAGCACGACATCCGGTGTGATCTTGGAAAAATCGGGAGTAAACAGGAACCTGAGCCCGCCGAGAAAATCCCCGGCAATGACTGCATACACCACCATGACCAGGATCAGCAGGAACAGGCCTGGCATCAGAAACCGCACTGCCGCCTCCAGCCCCCGGCGCACGCCGCGCAGGATCACGACCATCGTCAGCACCATGAACAGCGTATGCCAGAACATCAGCCGCCACGGATCGGCTACCAGGCGGTTGAATATTTCACCCACGCCCTGCGCAGAAATTCCGCTGAACGAGCCGCCGGCCGCTTCCAGCACGTAGGCCAGCGACCAGCCTGCGATAACACTGTAGTAGGAGAGAATCAGGAACCCTGTCAGCACGCCCATCGCACCCAGCAGGCCCCACAGGGGGCTCCGGCCCTCCTCCTTTGCAAGCGTGCGCATGGTGTTGACCGGACTGCTCCGGCCCCTGCGCCCCAGCAGCACTTCCGACATCATCACGGGCAAGCCCAGCAGTGCGATACAGACGAAATACAGCAGCACGAAAGCACCTCCCCCGCTATCGCCTGCCATGTATGGAAATTTCCACACATTGCCGAGACCGACCGCAGAACCGGCCGCAGCTAGTACGAACATGAACCGCGACGACCAGTAGCCGTGGATCGATGTTCTTGTCGCAGTCATGAGTGCGCTGTCATCCCTTTGCAAAAACCAGCGGTGGCCGACCGTCCTTCTATACTATAGCGGATGGCCGATCTTTTGAACGCATGTCGAATGAATTCATTACAATACCCGCATGCCCAAATCCAAGCCCCAGCCGGACCCCCGCATCGCTGTCAACAAAAAGGCCCGGCACGACTACTTTATCGTCGAACAGCTGGAGGCAGGACTGGTACTCGAGGGCTGGGAAGTCAAGAGCCTGCGGGAAAAAAGCATCCAGCTCAAGGAGAGCTATGTGCTGATCCGGGACATGCAGGCCTGGCTGCTAGGCGCCCACATTGCCCCGTTGGCCACGACTTCCACCCACAAGGCGGCAGACCCGACCCGCACCCGAAAACTCCTTCTGCACAAGGATGAAATTGCCAAGCTGGTGGGGGCGGTGGAACGAAAAGGCTACACCATCATCCCCTTGTCCATGTACTGGAAAAAGGGTGTCGTCAAGCTGGGGATAGCCGTCGCAAAAGGCAAGCACAAGCAGGACCGTCGTGCAAGCATCAAGGAACGGGACTGGAAACGCGACCAGCAGAGGCTGATGAAAAACGCAAAGTAGGGAACCTGTCAGGCACCCTACTGGAGACTGTGCTGGATACCGGTTAATTTATTCCGCAGTTGAACACTCCGGAGGCAGCCTGTGGCTGCATCCCCACGACGCATTCATGATAGGAGCCGAATTCCATGTGTACGGCATCAGCGCCGGAGCCCGTTGCACCAATCCACTTCGACCTTGGATCGTCATCACCGCACCCGGAAATGGCTAGGAAACTGATCAGCAGCAAACACGCCAAAGGCTTTTGTTTCATAATTATATGCCCCCTCAGAGGTTGGTCTGAACTACTTCAAAGCAATGTAACGGAAATCAGGCAGTACGGCAACCGTTACCGGCGGGCAGGCTCAGCGGCCAGATTCACTCGGCCACGCACAGCCGGATTCGCTCTCCTTGTGGATCTTTTCCAGGAAGGCCTCGTGGGTCGCCAACTCTTCTGCGTTGGCTTCGATCACGTGCAAGTTTGAGCGCGGTCCCTCCGACTGCCTTGCCGCCAGCCGCTGTTTCGCTGCCTGCTCGGATTCCGTGCTGAGGCTCAATACCGACTGGCCTCCTGTCATCACCAGGTAGACGTCAGCAAGAATCTGGGCATCCAGCAAAGCACCGTGGTAGGTGCGCGCCGAATTGTCAATTTCATAGCGCTTGCACAGGGCATCCAGGCTGTTTTTTTGTCCCGGGTGCAGTTTGCGGGCCAGTTCCAGCGTGTCGGTCACGGTACAGCAGCTGCCAATATCGGTAATCTCGTGGCTGGCCAGCGACAACTCGGAGTTGATGAATCCTATATCGAAGCTGGCATTGTGTATGACGAGTTCGGCCCCCTCCACAAAGCGAAGGAAATCATCGGCAATCTTGGCGAATTCGGGCTTGCCAGCAAGAAACTCCTGGGTGATTCCATGCACCTGCAGGGCACCCTCGTCAATGTCGCGGCCCGGGTTCAAAAACTGGTGAAATGTCTGGCCGGTAATCCGGCGATGCAGGACCTCCACACATCCGATCTCGATCATGCGGTGTCCTTGCGCAACCTCGAGGCCCGTGGTTTCCGTATCCAAAACAACCTGTCGCATGCTTCCTCCTCCCGGTGCTGATCAATTCCAGTGGCTACGACAGCATGGCATCGATGGCGTCATTGGCCAGCTGGTCGACCTGTTCGTTTTCCACGTGCCCACTATGCCCCTGTACCCAGTTCCAGGTAACCGTATGACGTTCAACCTGAGCGTCGAGCTGCTGCCATAAATCCTGGTTCTTGACGGGTTTTTTGGCAGAGGTCTTCCAGCCATTGCGCTTCCAGTGGGGCAACCATCGCTGGATGCCATCCATCAGGTACCTCGAATCCGTGGTGATGCTGACCGTGCACGGACGTTTGAGTTTTTGCAGGGCGGACAATGCCGCCTGCAACTCCATGCGGTTGTTGGTGGTCTCCTGCGCTGCTCCGTGAATCGTGGTTTCCCGGTTGCCGTAACGCAACAGGGCAGCCCAGCCTCCCGGGCCGGGATTGCCGCGGCAGGCACCATCAGTGTAAATATCGACCCGCTCTGGCATGGTTGGCTTCTCGTGCGGAGGGTTCTGCAACGTTCACTGGCAACACCGGTTTGGGCGCACGCCAAGGCTGTGGGCGTGGAGTCAGTGTCAGCACCCGTTTCTTGGCCACGAAGATCTGTACGCCGCCAAGGCGTGCCAGCCCGTAATCGCTGGCACGGTCGAGAAACCCCAGGCGCTGCTGCACCCGCTGGTTGCGAACCGGAGGACGCAGCCCGATATGCCGGGTCTCCATGATTGCGAGGTCCAGCAGGGAAAACCAGTCCCTGAGGCGCCTGGCTGTATAAAAATGGCCATTCCAGGGGGCCTTTCGGCTGCGCAGCAGTGCCAGCTTGCCCAGGCCCATCATGCTGAGCGGGTTGAAGGCAATCACCACCAGATGACCTTCGGAAATCAGCACACGATGTGCCTCACGCAGGACCTGATGCGGGTCAGAGGAGAAATCAAGGGTATGCAGCAGGACGACCAGGTCGAGTGAATCATGCTGGAAAGGCAGGGCCAGTGGGCTGGCCGAGACCGTGCCCTGGCACGGTTCCAGGGTCATGTAGAACTTTCGCCCGATGCGGCTACTCTGTAACAGGTCAACCTCTTTGGACAGTGCGCCGACCTGCACTGCGTAGTAGCCGAACAGTCCCGGCAACACCGCGGACAGACTGCCTTGCAGTTCCTCGTACAGGTGTTCGCCAGCCGGGCTGGCGTACCAGTCCTGCAGGTCCCGGATGGCCTCCACCGGATACAGTGGTTCCGATTCTCGCATCGCTTCATTCTAGCTTAAAAAGGCCATCGCTACGCAAGGTGTACAGGACTGCAGATTCGTTTACTATATGCGTGCTATTAAACCGGGTGATCAGGGCTTTTGGCCGGTATCCGAATGCATTTTTGTCCATGAAAAGTCAAGCCTGCCTGCTGCTCGCAGCTTCAACGCTTTTTTTCACTGCCTGCTCCGGGCTGTCCCCTTCTGCCGACTCCCTTACCGAAAAAATACCCGCAGGGGCTCAGGCCCCCTCCCGGGTCGAAAACATCCCGGAACCGGCCGTCGCCGGCTCTCCCCGGATGGTGCAGGAAACCGATGATGGCCCACTACTGATCTGGCAGCGCATTGCACGAAACTTTACCTTTTCGCACCTTTACGACGACCCCCGGGTAGCTGCCCAAAAACAAAGATACCTGCAACGGGAGCGTCTGCTGCTGGTCACCTCACAACGCTCCGAGCCCTTTATTTATTTCATCCTGGACGAGATCGAGCGGCGCAACCTACCGTCTGAGCTTGCGATCCTGCCCTTTATCGAGAGTGGCTATTATCCGCTGGCCCGATCACGCAGCAAGGCCACTGGGCTGTGGCAGTTCACCTCCCAGACGGCCAGGCAATTCCGCCTGAAACGCACCTGCTGTTATGACGCGCGCTATGACATCCACGCCTCCACCATGGCAGCACTCGACTACCTTGAGGAGTTGCATGCGGAATTCGACCAGGACTGGTTACTGGCATTGATGGCATACAACACCGGGCCCAACCGCCTCAAAAAGGTGTTGCGCTCCAGTGCAGCTGCGGTCCGCGCTGGGGATTACTGGAATTTGGCAGTGTCCCGTGAAACCCGCGAATATGTGCCCAAACTGCTGGCGTTCTGTGCCATCGTCGCGGACCCCCGTTTGAGCCGCACACTGCTGTATCCGGTGGCCGATGCTCCACACCTGGAAATCCTGGAAACCAAAAAACGTATCTCGCCCGCAAAACTCTTCAAGTCAGCGGACGTCTCTTCCGGTGAATTGCGCAAACTGAATCCGGCCATGCAGCATCTTCATTACCCGCTGCCACGAGGCTATCGCATGCTGGTACCCCGGCAAAAAACCGAACTGGTCGCATCGGTGATGGAGCGCCTGCCCGAGGAACCCCGCTGGTACAAACACAGGATCGCGCGTGGCGAGTCGCTGAGCGTCATTGCAGTGCGTTACGGGACTACGGTATCGGCCCTGCGCAGGGCAAACAAACTGACAAGCTCCCTGATCCTAGCGGGCAAGACCCTGATCATTCCACACTGATGTGATCCGCCCCGTTTTGCCCGTGCAAAACGGCCGGGGAACGAATCCAGACGGGCGGCAGTTCCTCAGCCGCCTAGCAGGTACTTCAGGCCAAGCGTCAGGGACCAGTGGTCCATGTCGCTGATTTTGGTATGGTTGGGCTGATCGGGGATCGGATGCTCGATGTAGCGCCCAGAGTCGCGCAGGTCATCCATCTCGCTGTAGGTCAGCTTCAGGCCCAGCAGCAGCCTGTCCCCCAGACTGTAGTCCGCCCCGGCATGCAGGTGCCAAGAAAATACGGTGTCACTCAGGTCCTCGTCCTGCCATGAATTGTAGGCTTCCGGAGGAGATAGATCGGCATCACACCCGCTGGTGCATGAGTACTCGCCCCGGAAATACAGCCCGTAGAGCTTGACATGGGACATGCCAAGGCCAACCCCCGCGTACGGGGTCACCCGGGGGTGCGCAAGCGGGAAATCGTAGTAGGCATTCAGTTGCAGGGTTTGTGTTCTCAATCGGTCGATGGAGAACTCGCTCGAACTGGTGTAGTTGCTCATGGAATCCGACAGTATTTGCGTCCCGTCGTAGTAGGTAATATCGGCAAACTCCTGATCAATGTCGTTTTCGCGCCGGTTCGCGGACAACTCCAGGCGAATATTGCCAAATCCCCGGCCAACGACCAGTTCAAACATGTTGCCACGGTCCATATCCAGATCATAAAACCAGCGATAGCCGTCAATGGTGTCCTTGTTGGTGCAGTCATCCACGGGATAACAGATCGTGTCACGGTTGTAGCCGGCCTGGTCCGCATCGGACATCCAGTTCACTCCAAGACCAGCCCCCACGTACCAGCCCGAATGCCGTGCATCATCCGCCATGCTCGGTGTACCCAGCAGCACACCCAGTCCCAGCAGGACCACCCCGCCTGCCCTATGTAATCCTGATCTCATGCCATTGTCTCCTTGTTTCCCGAAACGGCCCACATGGCATCGCAAGCCGCATGTATCGTCCGCCATTCATCGTAGTGGAGCCATCCCGGTGAATCAACTTGCCGGGGGCTGTCGGTGACAGCACCGGGAGATCATGCCGCCCGCACAGGAGGCACCAGTTTGGGCACCGCGCTCAGCAGGCGTTTCGTATACTCGTGCTGGGGGTTGCCCAGCACCTGCTCCACCTCCCCCTGCTCGACAATCCTGCCCTGGTACATGACCGCGACCCGGTCTGCAAAATAGGCTACCACGGACATGTTGTGGGTAATAAACAGGTAACTGATCCCGTAGCGCGTCTGCAGATGATTCAGCAAGTCGAGAATCTGTGCTTGTACGGAAACATCCAGGGCGCTGGTGGGCTCGTCGCAGATAATGATCTTCGGATTGACTGCCAGTGCACGGGCAATGCATATACGCTGGCGCTGCCCGCCGGAAAATTCATGCGGATAACGCAGATGGGCATCCTTGTCCAGGCCCACTTGCTCGAGCAACTCCAGCACCCGCTGCCTGCGAGCCTCGGCGTCTACAATCACGTTCAGGGCCTTGATGCCCTCCTCGATGATCTGCCCGACCAGCATGCGCGGGTTCATTGAGGAATAGGGGTCCTGGAAAACGATCTGGAGATTCGCTCGCTGCTCCAGTAACTGGCTGCGGTCGATTTCGTGCAAGCGCAGCCCCTGGTAGGTCACCTCACCCAGGGTTGGCTGGATCAGGCGCAAGATGCTCTTGCCGACGGTTGTCTTGCCGCTGCCCGACTCCCCGACCAGGGCGACCGTCTTACCGGGCGGGATTTCCAAAGAAACGCCATCCACGGCCTTGACGTGGCCGACGGTGCGCTTGAACAGGCCCTTGCGAATGGGGAAATACACGGCCAGGTCACGGACCTGCAAGGTGTCATTTTCTGCCGCATCTGCAGATATGGGCTGGTGCGAATCGTGATTGCGCGCGAGCAGTGGCCTGCCACGTTTCTCCATGGCAGGCAGCGCCGCAAACAAATCCCAGCTGTAGGCGTGCTGTGGTGCGGAAAAAAACACCTCGTTGCTGGACTGCTCAACGATCACACCTTCCTTCATGACTGCAATATGGTCTGCCACCTGTTTGACGACAGCCAGGTCATGGGTAATAAACAGGATCGCCATTCCGAATTGCTCCTGCAGGTCGTTGATGAGATCCAGCACCTGTGCCTGGATCGTCACATCCAGCGCAGTCGTGGGCTCGTCGGCAATCAGCAGCCGGGGCTTGCAGGCCAGTGCAATTGCAATCATGACCCGCTGTTTCATGCCCCCGGATAGTTCATGGGCGTAGGTATCAATGGTGTAGGAAGGCTGGGGGATCCGGACCGCATCGAGCAGGTCCAGGGCCCGTTCGCGGGCCTGTTTCGCGGACATGTTCTGGTGGCGCATCAGCACCTCTGTGATCTGCTTGCCTACCTTGACCACCGGATTCAACGAGGTCATCGGCTCCTGGAAGATCATGGAAATACCACTGCCCCGGATGTCCCGCATCTCGCGTTCGGGCAGTGCCAGCAAATCCCGGCCTTCAAAATGAATGCTCCCCGACACCAGCCTGGCAGCCTCAGGCAGCAGGCGGATGACGGACAGGGCCGTGACCGACTTGCCACTGCCCGACTCCCCGACCAGGGCAAACGTCTGCCCTTCCCGGATCTCGAAACTGACCTCGTTTACGGCCGTGAGGATGCGACGGCTGGTTCGGAATTCCGTCGTCAACTGGTGTACTTGCAGGAGAGCGCTGGACATGGCTATCTGGACACGCGCGGGTCGAGCGCATCGCGCACCACGTCGGCAAACAGGTTCGCAAACAGCACCAGGGTAAACATGAAAAACAGTGAAGCCGCCAGGGACCACCAGACGAGGGGCTCGCGGGCCATCTCCAGGCGGGCACTGTTGATCATGTTGCCCCAGCTGTTCATGGTCGGATCCACCCCGATGTTGATGTAGGACAGTACCGCCTCGGCCAGCACCAGCCCGCTGAAATCCAGAACCAGTGTGATCAGGACGATGTGCATCACATTCGGCAGGATGTGCCGGAATATGGTCTGCATAGGGCCCACCCCGAAGGCGGTGGCCGCCTGCACGAAATCCACGGCGCGCAGCTTCAGCGTTTCCGCACGCAACAGCCGGCACAAACCGGTCCAGCTGGTCAGCCCGAGGATCAGGCACAGGAACAGCAGGCGCATGTCGGCGCGCTGGGTCAGGCTTGCAAACGCCTCGGCATGCTTGCTCATGTACACGTTCAGCATGAGCACGGCAGCGGCGATCAGCAGCACGCCCGGCACGGAATTGAGAGTGGTGTAGGTATACTGGATCGCGTCATCGATCCAGCCGCGGAAAAAGCCGGCCATGATCCCGAGCACGATCGCAAAAGGCACCATCAGCAGGGTGGTCAGCGTGCCGATCACCACGCCGGTGCGGATGCTCTTGAGCGCCTGGTACAGGACATCCTCGCCCACCTTGTCGGTGCCCAGCACATGGTATTTCGAAGCCCACTCGGCACCGACCAGCAATACCAGCAGCACGACCCCGAGCGTCATACTCACGGTCCTCCAGGGCACTTCCGAACGCCCGTCGAACAGGGTGCGCAATGCTACCGGGAACGGGCGTGTGGTCCTGACAGACAGGTACAGCGCCCACAGCACCAGCAGCACGGCCCACACGGCTACAGCCTTGAGCGCACCCATCATGGCCAGTCCAAGGATGTCCGCAGTCTTTTGCGTTTCGGGCTCTTCAAGGTGGGCCGCCCCCCACTCAAGGCGCGGGTAGACCCGCTCGCGCGAGCCATCCGCCAGCTGCACGGTTTCCTTGGCGTACAGGTGGGCGGCAAACGGGGCCGAGTAGGTCTTTTCGGTACTTGCCCGCAGATCTGACACCAGCTGGTCAAAGACACTGATCACCTCGCCGCTGTACTGCACCTCTGTGGAGCTGGCAGCCGTGTTCTCCAGTACTGGATGAAAATGCAGCGAGTCCAGCAACGCGATCGCCACGTACACCGACAGGACAGTCATGGAAATGACACCGGCACGGCTGCGCACCACCTGGCTCCAGGGCTGGCGAAGATGCGGCCTGCGCATGGCGTAGGCAAAAAACGAGACGATGCTCAGCACCAGCACGAAAATCAGGATATCGGTGAGCAGAAAAACCGGCTTGCCTGGGAACATGGTCAACTCAGCCTGACTCTGGGGTCGACGATCGTGTAGGAGATATCCGTCAGCAGTAAGCCGATGATGTACAGCACCGCGCCCAGAAAGACCATGGAGCGCACGATTGCAAAATCCTGCCGGTTGATCGCATCGATGGTATAGCTCCCGAGCCCGGGAATGCCGAAGAATGATTCGGTGATCAGGCTACCCATGAACAGCAGCGGCAAAATGACCACCACGCCGGTAAGGATCGGGATCAGTGCATTTCTCAGCACGTGTCTGAACAGTACCGTCTGCTCGGCGATGCCCTTGGCCCGCACGGTACGCACATAGTCCTTGCTCATCTCCTCGAGGAAGATCGTGCGGTACCAGCGGGTGCTCGAGCCGATGCCGCCGATCACGCCGATCAACACCGGCAGGATCAGGAACTTGATCCCGAAAATCCCGCTTTCAAATCCGGAAATCGGCACCACCATCAGCAGCTTGCCCATGACAAACTGCCCGCCGATGATGTAGAACAGGCTGGAGATCGACATCAGGGCCACGCAGATGACCACGGCCCAGTAATCGATGTATGTGGCCCGGAAAAAGGCAATCAGCAGGGCAAAGGTGATCGCGATCAGCAGGCCGATAAGCAGTTGCGGGATCGCAATGGCAAGGCTCGGCCACATGCGCTGGCTGATATCGAAACTGATATCCCGGCCGCTGTCAGAACGCCCGAAATCGAAAACAAACAGGCGCAGCGACTTGGTGTAGAAAATGGTTTCCTTGATGCTGTCCACGCCCTCTGCGTCGGCATTGTAGAACAGCGGATGATGATAGCCCCGCTCGGTCTTCCAGTCCTCGATCTGTACTTCGGTGACGTGTTTTTGCCCCAGGAACATGCGCGCCATGTCATCGGGCGTATTGACCACGAAGAACAGCAGGAAAGTGATGATGTTGACCCCCACCAGGATCGGTATGGCGTACAGGGCACGGCGGATGATATAGGCAATCATTTCAGGGTACCGTGTTCACGCCGGTAAAACCCGATCGCGGCCGGGATGAATGAGACCAGCAGCAGCAAGAACAGGATGACCAGGGGCCAGTAATTGGGCCGGTTCCATTCTGCACGCTTCATATCCCTGATCTCACCGTCCACACGCTTGTATTTCAGAAGGTTGTTGGCCATCAGGTTGGGCTTGACGTTCTTGTACCAGCTATGAAAAAGCGAAAATGCCTTGGGATGATGCCCCCATAACCACGGGGCATCCCGCTGCAGGATCCGGGTCATTTCCCGGATGATTTCCAGGCGCACCGGGCCGTTCTCGATATTTTTCATCTGTTCGAACAGTTGGTCAAACTCCGGGTTCTGGTAGTTCGCAGCGTTCTCGCCACCGTGCTTGGCCTTGGCATTCGGCCCATACAGCAGGAAAAAGAAATTTTCGGGATCCGGATAGTCGGCATTCCAGCCCCACTGGAAGATCTGACCGGTGCCCTTGCGCATTTTCTCCTGAAAGCGGTTGTAGTCGGTGGCACGGATTACCAGCTGGATGCCAAGTTTCTGGTATTGCTTGCGCATCCAACTGAAGTGTGCCTTGGCTCCCGGGCCAGCGCCGGGGGTATCGAAATACAAAACCAGGGGTTTACCGGACGCCCGGTCGATGCCGTCCTCGTAACCGGCCTCGGCCATCAACCGTCGGGCTTTCCCGAGGTCCTTCCTCTTTGGCTCTCCATCCACCCAGTCATAGACGTAGGGATTGATTCCGGCCTCGCCCTCGATGTTGCCGAAAATCCCCGGAGGGACCGGCCCCTGAGCCGGAATGCCCCGACCATTGGCAAAGATGGAGATATATTCCTCGTAATCCACGGCGATGGAGATGGCCCGGCGCAGCAGGCGCGCACGCTCGGAAAATCCGCCAACCACCGGATCCTGCATGTTGAAGCCCATATACAGGATGGAGGTTCTCACCGAGGTTTCCAGATGGATATCCTTGGCCTGCATCATCTCGGTGAGCTGAACATCACCTTGCGAACTGAACTGAATGGCCTGGTCGAAGCTGTCCGAGGAAACTCCGGAGGCATCGTAGTATCCCTGCAGGAACTTGTTCCAGTACGGGATATTCTCTTTTTCCAGGCTGTAGACCGCCTTGTGCACCAGTGGCAGCGCTTTTCCAGCATCGTCCAGCAGGCCGTTTTCCAGGTCTTGCGGCTCTCCATAGACGGGGTACTGCTCTCCATGGAAGTTCGGGTTTTTCTCCATCACCATGCGCAGGTTCGGATTGTTTTCAGTGAGCATGAAAGGCCCGGTGCCCACCGGGTACCAGTTCAACGTGATATTGCGCTCCTCCATCCCGGCCTGGCTGTAGAATTTTTCGGCCTCCCAGGGCATCGGTGCGAAAAACGGCATGGCCAGCCAGTACACCAGTTGCGGATACTCACCGTGGATGCGGATACGGTAGGTATAGCGGTCATCCACCGACAGGCCAGCAAAATCAATGTCTCTCAGGTCCTGCCAGACCCCCTTCGGACTGTTGCCGTAACGCTCACCCACCTGCTTGCGGAATGCATCGAAGCCGACAATGTATTCCCGCATGACTCCGGCAATCGGCGAATGCAGGTAAGGGCTGGCAATGCGCTTGATCTGGTACACGTAGTCGGCTGCGGTCAGTTCCCGCGTACCGGTCACCGTGAAATCACCCAGCACGTGAATACCTTTCAGGTCCCCGGCATTCAGGTGAAGATAGCGGGCATTGCCCTGTGCGTCTTTTGCCAGGGCCGGGTGGGGTTGGTAGCGGATGCCTGGTTGTATGGAAACGATGTACTCGGAAAAGGCGATGGATTCATGCTGCTGCCTGGGTACCGGCCGGCTGGCTGCATCCAGGTAGCGCACCTGCGGCAGTTGCGTGGCGGTCAGGGGGATCAGCTTGTACGGACGTGCAAGATAGTGGTACTGCAACGGCGGCTCGTAGATTTGTGCGATGAACTGGTACTCGTTCGAACTGTAGGACCTGACAGGGTCAAGGTGCTTGGGGCGTTCACTGAATGAGGAGTAAATGACATTCGAGGCTTTCTCCCCATTCGGGTAGGGATTGTTCCACGCGCCTTCGCTGCATGCTCCGAGCAGGCAGGCTATAATAGCCACAAACCAAGGGATGACACGGTCGTTCACGTCGACACCGGGTCTACTTCTGACAGGTATGGATAGCTTTTCACTGCGCGGGCATTATAGACGGTCCTTCGGTAAAAATAATTCAGTCCGGTGTCCCGGCATCTACTGCAGTTAACCAATCAAGCCACAGGCAAGGAGACATCAATGGGGTTCTTGGCAGGAAAACGTGCCCTGATCATCGGCATTGCGAGTAACCGTTCGATTGCCTGGGGAATCGCCGAGGCCATGAGACGCGAAGGGGCAGAACTGGCATTCACCTACCAGAACGAGAAACTCAGGCCCCGGGTGGAAAAATTTGCGGCCGAATGCGGGGCCCAGGTCACCCTGCCCTGCGACCTGGAAAACGATGACGAGATTTCGGCGCTGTTCGATACACTGGGGGGGCACTGGGATGGCCTGGACATTCTGGTCCACTCGGCCGCCTTCGCTCCGAGGGACGAGCTCACAGGAGATTTTGTCGAGGTGACCACCCGAGAAGGCTCGAAAACCGCCCATGACATCAGCAGCTACAGCCTGACGGCACTGGGCAAGGCAGCCCGTCCCATGATGCGCGGGCATTCCGGGGCGATCCTCTCTCTGACCTACATGGGGTCGGTTCGTGCCATGCCAAGCTACAACGTCATGGGTCTGGCCAAGGCCAGCCTGGAAGCCAACATACGGTACATGGCCTATGCCTTGGGTCCGGAAGGAATCCGGGTGAACGGCATTTCGGCAGGTCCCATCCGCACTCTCGCAGCCGCTGGCATCGCAGATTTCCGCAAAATGCTGGATCATGTCGAACAGAACGCCCCGCTTCGCAAAAACGTATCCATCGAGGAGGTGGGGAATGCTGCTGCGTTTCTGTGCTCCGACCTGGCAAGCGGGATCACGGGCGAGATCACCTACGTCGATGCAGGCTTCAACATCATCGGCATGTCCGGATACAACTGAGCCAGACCAGCCGTCAATCAGGCTCCGGGGCGCAGGGATCGGGCAGCCCGGACACTAGAGATTGTTCTCGAAAATCCGCACATCGAAATCTTCCTTGATGGACTGCAGGATGGCGCTGAACTCCCTGCGCCCGTAGTTCACGCGCTGGGACAGCTGCAGGGCCGCAGTCTCGTCCAGCGCTTCTGGTCCATCCGTGACCGAGTGCAGTTCCAGCAGGGCGAAACTTCCATCATCCAACGCCACACCTCCCACGGAAACACCACCTACCTCCGGGCGCGCTATCGTAAAGGCCAGGTCCATGACCTTGCCCGGGACTCGCTCATCATCGCGATGTAGGGCGCCGTGGCGAATTTGCTTCAGCGCATTCTTGTCTGACAGCTCCTGCAAACCGATGCCGCTTTGCAACTGCGCGTACATCTCCTCCCCTGTCTCGACCGCCTGCTTGGCTGCCTTGCGTGTGCGCAGCCGCTCCTGGATCTCTCCCGCTACGTCTTCACGGGGCTTCAGTTCAGGCACCTTGTGCTCGAGCATGCGAAACGCAAGCACGTGCCCGTCAGCAATTTCAATCAGCTCGCTGTTCAGTCCCTCCTCCAGGATGTCGGGGGTGAAGGCGGTCAGGCGAACTCTTGAATTGGCGAAGATTCCGGTGGTGGCAGATGATGTAAGCCAGCCGGTTTCCCGGATTTCCAGCCCGAAGGTTTCTGCCGCTTCAGTCAAATCATCGGGCTGCTCAACCACGAGGTTGGCCAGTTCATCCGCAGTTTCAATAAAGCGTGCCTGGGCCATCTGGCCTTTGCGCTCGTTGACGATGTTTTCACGCACCTCGGCAAACGGCTGCTGCTCAGGCTCCTGGACCTCAACAAGTTGTATGATCTGGAAACCTTGGTCGGTACGGATTGGGCGGCTGTATGCCCCCACATCCAGCCTGAACAGTGCTCTCTCCAGTGCATCACTGGCCAGATCACCGGGTGCAATGAAACCGATATCGCCGCCCTTGCCAGCAGACAACGTGTCTTGCGAATACAGCCTGGCGAGTTTCTCAAATGAGGCTCCGCCCTTGAGCTGGCGAATGTACTCGTTGGCCTGCTCCCGTGCACGATCCCACTCGGCCGGATTGCCCGCAACCTGCTCGGGCACCCTGATCAGGATATGCCGCGCCCTGCGCAACTCGCTTGTCATGAAGCGTTCCGGCTGTTCCTGATAAATGGAGAGTGCCTCGTCCTCGTTCACACGGATCTGGTCAAACAAGGCTTCCTCGGCTACTTCGATATAAGCTAGCCTGACCCGCTCAGGCGTTTGAAACTGCGCCTGATTCTCTTCGTAATAGTCGTCCACCTCCTGGTCAGACACCTCGATGGAATCGGGACTGATCTGTACCAGCGCATAGCTGAAGTCCCTGGATTGCCTGAACAGCTGCTGGAAGCGCTGCAAGTCGGCTTGGGTCATGAAAGAAGAGGATGCCAGCGAGAGCTCGAATTGCTCCAGTTTTTCCTGTTCGCGAAGTTCTGCTTCGAAGCGTGCCTTGTCATAGCGCTGTGCCTGCAGCAGCCGCGTATACAACTCCGGATCAAACTTGCCGTCCTTTCGAAACTGCGGTACTTGCTGGATTTTCTGCACCAGGCTGGTATCGCTGATTCGAAATCCGGCCTCCGTGACTTCCTGGCGCAGGATTTCCATGTCCACCATGCCCTCAATCACCTGCTGCTTGATTACGCTTTCATCTGGAAACTGCTGCTCATACGTCCTGCCGAGGTTGGAGCGCAGTTGTTGCCGGTACTGCTGAAAGCGGTCGCTGAACTCGGGGACCGTGATCTCCACATCGTTGATGGCCGCAGCCGCAGGCGCCCCACCTGCACCAAAATATTCCTGAATCCCCCACAGTGCGAAGGAAAGGATGAGCAGCCCGATAATCACATAGGCAACCAGGCTACTGGCACGATCCCGGATTTCAATCAGCATGTACTCTTTCCCGCAACGCTATCGCCTGTATTTTTAAAGTAGTCATCCTCGCATTGTAATGGTTCTGCTCGTCTGTGCATCCCCGCGTGCTGCAAATACCGCAACATCACGGCCGTCTGGACCTGCAACCTGTTGCATGCAGCACGAAGTGTTGCAATCACCGACCCGGCACTGCCGGAATGGCAGGACTTCCAGGCTTTTGTGCGAATCGCACCATCGCGTTGTCTTTATGGATCAGGGGCTACCAGTGTCTTGGTCAGAAGATCGGCGGCATTTTTGCAGTCGCTGGCAGAAGACCGGCAAACCCCATAGGGGCGACCACGCGCAACGCATTTTTAATTTCGGATAGTGGACAGGAACAGGGATATCAGTAGTCCTGATCCAGGCCCTGTTATTTATCAAAGGTTTACGTACAAGCTGTGGCGGAGTGGACGGGACTCGAACCCGCGACCCCCGGCGTGACAGGCCGGTATTCTAACCAGCTGAACTACCACTCCTACAGTATGGCCCTTGGTGGGTGCTGAGGGATTCGAACCCCCGACATCCGCCTTGTAAGGGCGACGCTCTACCAGCTGAGCTAAGCACCCAAAAGGCGCGCTAGCTTACAGCATCCTTCAGCGCTTTGCCAGCCTTGAAACTGGGTACTTTACTTGCAGCGATCTGGATTTTCTCACCGGTTCGGGGGTTGTGGCCAGTGCGGGCATTCCGGTGTTTTACCGAGAAGGTTCCGAAGCCTACCAGTGTTACGTTATCACCGCGATTCAATGCTGCGGCAATGGAACCAAACACGGCATCCACTGCACGTGCTCCATCAGCTTTGGAAAGCGTCGCTGCTTCGGATACAGCTTCTACAAGTTCACTTTTATTCATTAGATTAAACTCCCCTGATTGTTAGTATGCAACCCAGACAATCGCACGTTAATTTTTAAGAACTGAAGTCAGCCTGCGGACCGCATGATTAGCATACAAAACAAGCTGAGAAATCATCGTTGCCAGTCGAGATATGTAATGTGCACGTGGTAGCAAAGGCCATCTGAATGACTTTCGTTATACCAAGTGTGCCCGAACCAAGTCAATAAACCGTGTGTTCAGTGGGCTTGGACCGGCTCACTTTTTTGGATGGATTTCTTGTGCTCGGGCTCAACCGCACCCACGACCTCCGAGTCACTCAGCGGCTCGGGCATCTTCACCAGTGCCACCTGAAGTACCTCGTCAATCCACTGCACCGGAATGATTTCAAGTTTTTGCTTGATATTCTTGGGAATCTCACTTAGATCCTTCTCATTGTCTTTCGGGATCAGCACCGTCTTGATTTCGCCGCGATGGGCCGCCAGCAGCTTCTCTTTCAGCCCGCCGATGGGGAGAATCTCGCCACGCAGGGTGATCTCGCCCGTCATGGCCACATCGGCCCGCACGGCAACCTTGCTCAAGGCAGAAACTATCGCGGTCGTCATACCGACCCCCGCACTGGGTCCGTCCTTTTTCACAGCCCCTTCAGGGACATGGATATGGATATCCGACTTTTCATAGAAATCCGTTTCAATGCCCAGCACGCTGGCGCGGCTGCGCACCACCGTCTGTGCCACCTGGATGGACTCCTGCATGACATCCTCGAGCTGACCGGTGCGACTGGTTTTGCCCTTGCCGGGAATCACCACGGCTTCAATGGTGAGCAGTTCGCCACCGGTTTCGGTCCAGGCCAGACCCGTAACCTGCCCGATCTGGTCGTTGTCCTCAGCAAGGCCGTAGCGGAAAAGTTTGACACCCAGGTACTTCGTCAGGGAGCGGGGAGTGATGGAGACCTGCTTCCTGCCTGAGCCAAGCACCAGCGATTTCACCACCTTGCGGCAGATTTTCGAAATCTCCCGTTCCAGGTTGCGCACGCCGGCCTCCCGTGTGTAGTAGCGAATCATGTCCCGGATCGCCGGCTCGCTGATATGCAGCTCATTTTTCTTCAGGCCATTGGCCTTTAGCTGCTTGGGTACCAGATAGCGGGTGGCAATATTTTTCTTCTCGTCTTCGGTATAGCCCGGCAGGCGGATCACTTCCATACGATCGAGCAAGGGGCCGGGAATGTTCAGGCTGTTGGCAGTTGCCACAAACATGACATCGGACAGGTCGAAGTCCACCTCTAGGTAATGGTCGTTGAAGGTGTGGTTTTGCTCCGGGTCCAGCACTTCCAGCATGGCGGACGCCGGGTCACCCCGGAAGTCCATGGCCATCTTGTCAATTTCATCAAGCAAAAACAACGGGTTGCGGACTCCAACCTTGGACAGGTTTTGCACGATCTTGCCGGGCAGCGAACCGATGTAGGTGCGCCGGTGACCCCGGATCTCGGCCTCGTCGTGGACCCCGCCCAAAGACATGCGCGTGAACTTCCGGCAGGTGGCACGGGCAATGGATTTTCCGATTGAGGTCTTGCCGACCCCGGGTGGGCCGACCAGACATAGGATGGGCCCCTTGGGCTTTCGCACGCGTTGTTGCACGGCCAGGTACTCGATGATGCGCTCCTTGACCTTGTGCAGGCCGTAATGGTCCTCTTCCAGGATGCGTTCCGCCGCAGCCAGGTCCTTGCGCACCTTGGATTTCTTTTTCCAGGGAACGCCCACCAGCCAGTCGATATAGTTTCGCACCACGGTGGCTTCCGCAGACATCGGCGACATCATCTTCAGCTTGTTGAGTTCTGTCGTGGCCTTCTTTTTGGCCTCTTTCGACATGCCGACTTTCTCGATCTTGTCCGCCAGTTCATCGACCTCATTAGGTGCCTCTTCAAGCTCACCCAACTCCTTCTGGATGGCCTTCATCTGCTCATTCAGGTAATACTCACGCTGTGACTTTTCCATCTGCTGCTTGACACGCCCACGCAACCGTTTCTCGATCTGCAAGACATCCAGCTCGCCTTCAATCAGCTTGACCAGGTGCTCAAGCCGCTTTCGCACGTCACTGATCTCGAGCACGTACTGCTTCTCGTCCAGCTTCAGGGACATGTGCGCGGCAATCGTATCTGCCAGATGAGTGGGATCATCAATGCCCGCGAGCGAGGTCAGGACCTCAGGAGGGATCTTCTTGTTGAGTTTCACATACTGCTCGAACAGGTTGGTCACGGAACGTGCCATGACCTCCAGTTCCCGTTCATCTTCCATTGAAGTGTCCGACTCCAGCAGGGCGACCTGGGCCCTGAGAAAGCCTTCCTCTTCCAGAAAATGAAGCACGCGCGCGCGGTCAACGCCCTCCACCAGCACCTTGATGGTACCGTCCGGAAGCTTCAGCAACTGCAGGATCGTCGACACCGTACCGATCGTGTGGACCTGGTCGGTATCGGGCTCGTCCACCTCTGCATTTTTCTGGGCGACAAGCAGGATCTGCTTGTTGCTGGCCATCGCCACATCCAGGGCCTTGATCGACTTTTCCCGGCCCACGAACAGCGGAATCACCATATGCGGGTACACCACCACATCACGCAGCGGCAACACCGGCATGACCGCGTCATCCGTCAGTTTGTCCGGCATCTGTTCTTCACTCATCTCAATAACATTCCGATAGCTGGCTGGAATTCGTGAACGGCCCACCTGGCCGTACCTCAATGCCCTGTCACATGCCCTACCCCTGATATGGGGCCATTCTTTTGAAAATTCAATGCTTTCCGGGCACCGCTATGCCCTGTATGGCACGTATTACCCCTTCAGAGGGCGCAGTCACTCATCCGATGCGACTTTTTCGTATTCTGAACTTTCATAGATCAGATACGGCTTCTCACCGTGGATCACCGACTCATCGACCACGACCTTGCCGATGCTGTTTTGTGATGGCATCTCATACATGGTGTCCAGCAACACGTTTTCCAGTATGGTCCGCAGGCCGCGTGCACCGGTTTTACGGTCCATCGCCTTGCGGGCCGTAGCATAGAGTGCATTTTCCCGAAACTCTATTTCCACGCCTTCCATCTCGAACAGGCGGTGGTACTGCTTGGTGATGGCATTCTTGGGCTCGGTCAGGATCCGTACCAAGGCCTCCTCATCGAGTTCATCCAGGGTCGCTACAACCGGCAGGCGCCCTACAAACTCCGGAATGAGGCCATACTTGATCAGGTCCTCGGGCTCTACGCTGTGCAGAACCTCGCCGATCTGGATCGCATTGTCCTTGCTGCGCACCTCAGCCGAAAAACCAATGCCGCTCGTCTCCGTGCGATCGAGGATCACCTTGTCCAGGCCCGCAAACGCGCCACCGCATATGAACAGTATGTTGCTGGTGTCGACCTGCAGGAACTCCTGTTGCGGGTGCTTGCGCCCGCCCTGGGGCGGCACCGATGCGATCGTGCCTTCGATGAGCTTCAGCAGTGCCTGCTGAACCCCTTCCCCTGACACATCCCGTGTGATCGACGGATTGTCGGACTTGCGCGAGATCTTGTCGATCTCATCGATGTACACGATGCCGGTTTGCGCCTTGTCGACGTCATAGTCACACTTTTGCAGCAGCTTCTGGATGATGTTCTCGACATCCTCACCCACGTAGCCGGCTTCCGTCAGGGTAGTAGCGTCGGCAATGGTGAAGGGTACATTCAGCAAACGCGCCAGTGTTTCTGCAAGCAGGGTCTTGCCCGAGCCTGTCGGGCCCACCAGCAGGATATTGCTTTTGGCCAGTTCCACGGCATGCTTGCCTGAGCTTCGTGCATCCAGGCGCTTGTAGTGATTGTAGACCGCCACGGACAGGATTTTCTTGGCACGATCCTGGCCGATGACATACTCCTCAAGGATGGAGTTGATCTCGACCGGCTTGGGAAGTTTGGTGCCCTCGGCCGAGGACTGCTCCTGCATTTCCTCGCGGATGATATCGTTGCACAGCTCGACACATTCATCACAGATGAATACGGAAGGCCCAGCAATCAGCTTGCGGACCTCGTGCTGGCTTTTGCCGCAGAAAGAGCAATACAGCAGCTTGCCGCTATCCCGATCCTTGGTTGTCGTGTTATCGCTCATCGTACCTTGCCGGCTGTCTGTACTTTGAAAGGGTGAAGAGTGTGCTTTGGGTCCCTAAATGAATCAGACGAATGCGCCTCTGGAAACACATGCTCGAGACTTAACTATACGCTTTTTTGAAATTTTATACAGCGCCCGGACCCGGACCCAACTGCCAACTGGCGCCCCGTTCCCGGTCTCTACGAGGTCGAATCAGAGAGAGTATCGCGGCGCTTGTCCAGAACCTCGTCCACCAGACCGTAGGCCTTGGCTTCAGCACTGTTCAAAAAGTGATCACGCTCGGTGTCCCGTGCAATTTGCTCCACGGGCTGACCCGTATGCTGTGCCAGCACCTGGTTCAGTTCCTCCCGGATCTTCAGGATTTCCCGTGCGTGGATGTCGACATCGGTCGCCTGTCCCTGAAAGCCACCCAGCGGTTGGTGGATCATGATGCGCGAATGGGGCAGTGCATAGCGCTTGTTCGAGGCGCCACCGGCCAGCAGCAGGGCACCCATGCTCGCGGCCTGCCCAACGCACAGCGTGCTGATGTCGGGCGTGGTGAACTGCATGGTGTCATAGATGGCCATGCCGGCGCTGACCGAACCGCCCGGGGAGTTGATGTAAATGGAAATATCCTTGTCAGGATTCTCGGACTCCAGGAACAGCAGCTGGGCCACCACGAGGTTGGCCATCTGGTCCTCAATCGCACCTACAATGAAAACGACGCGCTCTTTCAGCAAGCGTGAATAGATGTCATAGGCCCGTTCGCCCCGCGCAGATTGCTCGATGACCATGGGCACGAGATTCAGGGCCTGTGTATTCAGGACTCCGTCTTTCGAATGTCTTTCTCCCATATGGCTTCTCCTGAAAAATAGTTGTATCAGAACTGATTGTTCACCATTTCATCGAAGGTGAACGATCGGGTGGTCCGCCGGGCCTGTTCAAGTACCCAGTCGACCACCTGTTCCTCCATGACCTGCGACTCGATTCCAGCCCGGGCCTCGACACTGTTCCGGTAGTACTGGACCACGTCCTCAGGTTTGTCATACCCCGAGGCGATGGCTACGATCTGCTGGTTGACACGCCCGGTATCGAGCTGAATATCGTTCTGCCGGACGATTTCCCCAATGATGAGGCCAAGCGAGAGCCTGCGTTTCGCCTGCTCCTCCAGCTGGGCCTTCGGCAACTTCGATTCATCTTCCAGGTTCAGGTTGTTCATGGCCTGTGCAAACACGCTGCGGACTTCCTGCTCCAGCAATGCCGCCGGCAATTCAAACTGGTTGGATTCAAACAGCTTCTGCATGACCTGATCCTTGTCGAATGTCCGTTTACACTGTTCAAGTTCAGCCTCCAGGTTATGCCTGAGCTGCACATTCAGGGTCTCGACCTTGCCGTCCTCAATGCCCAGTTCCCGAACGAAATGCTTGTCCAGTGCCGGCAGTGATCCGGCCTCGACCTTTTTTACCTGCACGTCAAAGACCGCCTGCTTGCCCGCCAGATCAGGCTGCCGGTAGTCTTCGGGAAAACGCACTTCGATCTGCTTGGCATCGCCTTTCTTCACGCCTTCCAGTTGCTGCTCGAACTCCGGCAACAACGTGTGGCTGCCAAGTACCACTGCGAAATCATCCTGGATGCCCCCCGGGAACGCCTCACCATCCAGCGTCCCCTTGAAATCGATGCTCACCCGGTCATCCTTTTCTGCCACCCGGTCTACTCCGCGCCAGCGCATTTTCTGCCTGCGCAGTTTTTCGAGCATGTCGTTTACATCCTCGTCGGTGACCTCGGCCTGTGCGGTTTCGATTTCAAAGCCCGAGACATCCGCAAGCTCGATTTCCGGGTAAACCTCGAAGGTTGCGGCATATTTCAAATCCTGGCCGGCTTCCGGGTCCAGCCGCTCAATCCTAGGCGCTCCCACAGGACGCAGTTTCTCCTGGTGAATTGCCTCCCGGTAGCTGGACTGCATCGTATCGGCCAGAACCTCCTGGTGAACCTGCTTGCCAAAACGCTGGCGCACCACCCCCAGAGGCACCTTGCCCGGACGGAATCCGGGAAGCTTCACGTTCCGGGTCATGTCCTGGAGCTTCTTTTCCACCGCAGTCTGGATTTTCTCACCCGGCACTTCAACCGTGATCCTGCGCTCCAGATTTCCAGTTGTCTCCAGCGATACCTGCATCCATTCACCTCTATGATTGATATTCCCCGGGCCCTGCACGCCCCACCCTCTGTACAGGGCTGTCGGCATCTGCCCGCCGGCGGTTAAATCCGGCGCCCAGTATATGGAGTCGCCGGGTACATTGCATCCCGGAGCTTCGGGCAGCCGTTCTTGGCCTGACACGGGGTTTGGTGCGAAAGGAGAGACTCGAACTCTCACGGGTTGCCCCACTGGCACCTAAAGCCAGCGCGTCTACCAATTCCGCCACTTTCGCATCCCCCGAACCCCGGCGTACCATACCACCCGGCATGCATTACCCTGTATTATATACCTGCAAGCCCGCCGCCGGATTTCAGCCGGCGGGCAAGGCTTCCTGACCCAAGACCGGTCTGATCCTGCATGTACGCACTGTTTGCATTTGTTCTCCTCTTTGCCTGCGTGCTGCTGGCAGGCGCTGTCTTAGCGTATCCGGTGCATGCCCTGCTGAGCCTCTGGCTGGAGCCCGAGTTCGAACGGGTCGCCAACCGTACGGTGCTGGGCCTTGGCATCCTCACCCTGCTGGCCCTGTTTCGAAAATTCGGCTTTCGGTCCTGGCAGGACATCGGTTTCCCCTCTCAGAGCTTGATATTCTGGAAAGATGCGCTGAAGGGATTTGGCGCGGGCCTGCTGATCATGGGGCCGGTCATTGCGGGACTGTTGCTCTCGCAAAACCGGGTTCTGGACCTGCAATGGGACTGGTCCTTGCCGAGTATAGTCATCCTGCTGGTCACCGCACTCGTCTCGGGTATCGCCGTAGCGCTGATTGAAGAGACCTTTTTCCGGGGTGCCCTGCTCACAGCCGTGCTGAGACACGGCACTGCATCCCTGGCCGTGGTCTCAACGAGCGTTTTTTACGCGCTGGTGCATTTCCTGCAACCTGAAATGCACATGGACCCGGACACGCTCGGCTGGACAAGCGGTTTTGCCCTGCTTTCGGATGCGTTCGCCTTCCTGTACAGCCCCTTGCAGGTATTCGATTCATTCCTGGCCCTGTTTGCCGCAGGCCTGCTGCTTGCCCTGATACGTGTGCGCAGCAGCTGCCTGGCCCTGTGCATCGGGATACATGCCGGCTGGGTGTTCGCCATCAAGGTATTCAAGCGGGTCACCAACTCGAATGACGACTCGACCTATGCCTTTTTGGCTGGAACCTACGACCAGGTGATCGGATATCTGGCAGTCGTGTTCCTGGTATTGGCCATTGCGCTCTACCTGGGAATCAGCCGACCGACCGGGGAAAAAACAGGAATGGGGTGAGCGATGGGGATCGAACCCACGACCACAGGAACCACAATCCTGCGCTCTACCAACTGAGCTACGCTCACCACAGGGGGACTGATGTTAACGCATGGCATGCCATAGCTCCACCTGTGGCCACCCGGGCGTTCAATTCCATCCCCGGATTTCGGCCAGCTTGGCGAACGCAGCTTCTTGAAGTGCCTGCTGTGCTTCAACACGGTGTGCCTTGCCATTTTCAACAGTATAGAAAGAAAGCTCCTCATGGGTACATCCAGACACGCAATCGCCCCAAGCCTTGCGCACAACCACATACCAGATTCCCTGTACCTCGACCGCCTCGATGTCCGGGCCATCACCGAGTTGGGCATCGGGCTCGGCAAACATTACGCCTGGAATTTTGCGGTATGCCTCGGAAGCCGCCTCCAGGTTGACGTACTTCACAAAGTGCAGTGCTGCGATCCCCGCGCGGCGAAAGACTTGCGTATCTGACAGGCCAAGGCGTTCATTCAGGGCATCGAGCTCCACATTGCCGGTTAGCGTGCCATTTTCTTGCTGAGCCAACGCCAAAATGGCAAGCAGGGCGGGCTTTAGCCCGAGCAGTAGCATCCCGGGCCTGTGATCCACTCTCGCCGAAACCTCCCAGGTCTTTGGATAGGCCTCCCGGAGCTGGCCCAAAACTTGCCCGAGTTCATGGCTGAGCCGGTCGCGTCGCTCCGGGTCCAGCAACAATCCGGAGCTTTGTCTTCGAAGCATGCGATCAGCCAGCACCCTGGCATCTGAGACTATGTCCGGATCCTCTGCTATTTCGTGTGAAGCGATTTCTGTTTCGCTTGCCTGCAGTGCACAGGTGAACACAAGGGCAAGCACGGCCAAAAACAGGACGCCGGCACGCAGTCGAATGAACCGACTCATCATCTGGTGGATTTCGCTCACGCTACCCTACTCGACAGGTTCAAGGCGCAAAAGCATACCGTTTCGGGCATCCGTGAGCAGGTAGATTAACCCGTCCGGCCCTTGGCGCACGTCCCGGATTCGCTGGCCCCAGTCCTCAAGCAGGTACTCTTCGACGGCCACTCTTCCATCCCGGATCTCGAGCCGGTCCAGCAACCGGCCGGAAAGTGCTCCGATGAATAAGCTGCCGCGCCAGTTCGGGAAGGCATCCCCGTCGTAAATCATCAGTCCTGAGGGTGAGATCGAGGGGGTCCAGTAATGCACGGGCTGTGTCATTCCGGCCTTGTGTGTGCCCTCGCCGATCTTGAAGCCGGAATAGCTCAGGCCATAGGTGATCACCGGCCAGCCGTAGTTCACGCCGGACTCGATCAGGTTCAGCTCATCTCCGCCCTTGGGGCCGTGCTCAACCAGGTAAAGTCGTCCTGTCACCGGGTCCTTTGTCATGCCCTGCGGATTGCGGTTGCCATAAGTGTAGATCTCCGGGCTTGCACCTGACTGGTCAACAAACGGATTGTCCACGGGGATGCGCCCGTCCTCATGCAGGCGGATCACGGAGCCTGCCGGGTCGTCCAGCGCCTGGGCACGGTCCGGGTCGCCGCGCTCACCTGCGGTGATGTACAGGTAGCCGTCCGAAAACACAAGGCGGGAACCGAAATGACGGCTGCCGCGGGTACGCGGCAATGCCACGTAGAGCTCCTCCACGTCCGCAAGGCGGTTGCCGACCAGTCGGCCGCGAGCCACGGCAGTGGCACCCCCTCCCTCGCCTCGGCTTGCATACGACAGGTAGATCAGGTGGTTCTCTTCAAAATGCGGATGGGGTACTACATCGAGCAGGCCTCCCTGACCGCTTGCATAGACCTGTGGAACCCCAGCCACGGGCTCCGGATCAAGTCTGCCTTGTTCAATGCGCCGCAAACGGCCCGGGCGTTCGGTCACAAGCATGGACCCATCCGGTAAAAAGGCCAGGCCCCAAGGATGCTCAAGTCCATCAAGGATCTTGACCAGCCGGAAACGATGTTGCGACGAGTCAAATTCCCCGAGCAGTTCACCAGCATCAGCTAAGCGACTCGCACCGAGGACGACCAAAGCTGCAATAAGCAAAACGAAAAGACGGTGGATCATGCGCATTTCCACCGGACGGCCAAATATATAGCAGCTTTTATTCGTGACCATGGCAGGCGGTTCTCCCGATAATGCCCCAACTAAAGCCTTTCATAACGAGTGTAGCAATCATGCAAAGCCGCTTTCCAGAGAGTCTGAAGATTTGTGGGCCTTGTAACAAAAGTAGCATCCAAATAACGTAACATGAGACAAATAGAATTTTTGGGGAACCGGGAGTACGGGAGTATTGTCAATATTCACTTGAATTAAAGTTAAAGAGACCCCATTTTACGGGAAGTGAAAGTAATTGATGCTAGCTGATGCAAGGCAAGCCAAAGAAAATTGGAGAGTGACTAAATTTATGGGTAAAAAAACTTCTGCTCTAACGGCAAGAATTGACAGTATGAACCTGGTTATGGCTGAGGTACGGGAAGATCTTAAGTCTTTACAGGAAGAGATGACGTACACGCTCCAAAAGTTCAGTTTGCCTACAGAAGAGCATACCAAGTGTGTTCACAGTATAGGCAAGATGCGAAAGAAGCTCAGAGGGGCTATGACAGAGACCGGCGACACCAAGAAGAGTGAGAAAGGATCGTAGTCCAGACATTCAGCGGGTGCGAGATGACATCTTCACCCGTCCCACTCAGGAGCTTGCTGATCCCGCCTGAGCTTGGCACGTTGCAGGCAGACCGACTCGAATACTGATTCCAGTGCATAATCGCTTGGCAGGATGCCGGGCAGGCTTGAGGATGCCTCAAGAAGAAACTGCTCCCTCAGGTTGTGCTCTTGGTAATACGCTTTGCGCCACCAAGCCCATGGGAATACTGACGGTGTGATCTTCTGCTACCCGCCCAATACCTGAAGAGCTTTCTGCAATGCGGCAGAGTATACGCAACAGGGCCAGCTTGTGATGGCGTCCTCCGTCACCAAGCCTCGCCTGGCGCAATCAAGGTCATGCTTCCTCTTCGTCAAGCTCGACAGTGTATGGGACATTCGGGCCTTTGCGACAGACATGCTCGGAACGACGGAACCGCTTTTGCGGCACGTGGGTTTCGGAACCACGCTTGGCTGCCCGCCCATGCGACCGTCGGATCCGCCACACGCTGGCCGGTGGAACGTTGAGCGCCGCGAACCCGACCCTGTGACACGAAACGCCGAGGCGTTCACACGCGATGGCGGGATGCCGCGCATACGTTAACTGCACGATCGCACCTGCGCGCGGCAGCACGTCGAGGTTTTCCCGGACTATTGCATCGCGTTCGTCCTCCTCCAGGTTGAGAAGCGGAAGGGAGGAGACCACCACCGAAGGCGTGCCGACGGAACGCTCGTCGAGGATGGCGCCGATTCTCGTCGCCTCGCCTTCGACTACCACGGCGCGGGGGAATTGACGCTTGAGCCACCGACAGAGCTCTCGATCCCGCTCGACGAGCACGAACTCCTCCTCCTCGATTCCGCTCGCGAGAAGGGCTCGGGTGATGCTGCCTGTTCCGGGGCCGAGCTCGACGACCGGGCCCGCGCCCCATCGAGCCTCCACGCTCGCGCGTGCCATGGCCCGGGCTGCTGGCTTCGCGCTCGGCAGGATCGCGCCGATCCGGCGAGGATTCGAGGCACAGCGCTTCAGGAAGAGACCAAGTCCGCTTCCGCGAAATCCCGCGCCAATGACTTGCAGGACGCGCATCAGGCGGACTCGAACTCGTCAATGCGATGCAGGAGAACCATGTTCCGGATGTAAATGATGGGGACTATCCCGATTAGTTGACAGCCTATCATAAACAAATTTAATTTTATATAAAAATCTTAAAATCCTGTATATTAGAA
>CAZTNC010000005.1:0-2049 GCA_964614915.1 uncultured Thiotrichales bacterium | reverse complement strand
GAGTTGATTTCCGTTGCCTTGCGTGGCAGGGCCGTGACGGGCCGGGACGTGCCGGGCCGAGCCGAGCCGAGCCGAGCCGAGCCGAGCCGAGCCGGATTCCCGTCCGCACGGCGCACTCCGGGATTCCGCAACAGCGCGGCTGACGCCATGGGCCGTGCCGGCGATGCCTGGGGAGGGCTCCATTCCTCCTGCCTGACCTCCGGTCTCCGCCAGTCGGCGGGGTCTGCCTCCTCCTACTTCCTTTCCCATGCCTGCTTCCTGATCATGGCAGTGGGTTTTGGCTCTAAGGCCATTGCCCATGACTCCAATTGCGACAACTCCACAGCGGGGGACCCGATCCACTGCGAGGAGGCCAGTACCTCGACCGACGATATCAGCATCGACGTCGACGGCGTCGACATCGATACCAGTGCAGATGGCGACGCCGGGCGCGGCATAGCCGGGATTCATTTAGGCAGCGGGGACATCACGATCAACATCGGCGGAACAACTAGCACGCCCTCGACGATCGATACGACGGGCACAGGGCCAAACAGTACGGACACGGCCCATGCCATTACGGCCATTCATAGAGGTCCGGGCAGCAATATTACGATCACAGTGGAAAACACCAGAATCACTACAACAGGCGCAAGATCCCGCGGCATCAGCAGTACCTACTACGGAACCGGTAACAGCGGCATGAAAATCGAGCTGGGCAGTGGCACAAGCATAACGACCGGCGGGAATTTCAGTGCGGGTGTTCATGGTTATCTGCTAACCGATCAAGGAGACCTGGATGTTGACCTCCTGGACGGCACCAGCATTACTACAAAAGGAGCTACAGCCTATGCGCTCGAACTGACCCATGGAAAGACCCTGGGCAACGGCAATCTACTGCTTGATCTCACAGGTACTAGCCTCGAAACCCAAGGGACACAGAACGCCCATGGTGTATATGCTTCCCATGGAGGCACTGGCAATATAGAGATTCGCGCACCCACAAATGGCGGATCAATCGTAACGAAGGGTAAGAGATCGTCTGGTATTACTGCAGTACTGGGCAACGGCAACGGCGACATCATCATCGACTTGACAGGTCTCCGCATCACGACTGAGAGCACAGATGCTTCAGCCAATTCATACGGTGTTGCCGCGTGGAACAAGGGTACTGGCAATACCGACATCGATGTCCGGGGTGGTTTTATAAAAACGAATAGTGAGAATTCATATGGCTTATACGGTCTTCACTATGGGAAGAATTCTGCCCCTCACGAGGTCTTCGGCAACATCGACATCGCTACGCACGATAACCATGCTATCTCCACGACAGGGCCCACTGGCCATGGCATCGTGGCCTACCACAATGGCACCGCGGACACGGACAGACAGATCGACATCACGGTCGGCGGCACCATCACCACGAGTGGTACGGATGCCCAAGGGGTGCGGATAGGCACTATCGGGGCCAATGGTCCGGAGCGCATTGCGGCCCTGGATGACGAGGGCTACCGCATGCAGACGGTGACGGTGAACAACCGGATCACGAGTGCCGGGGAGGGCGTGTTCCTGGCCAACGGCGGCCGGGTGATCATTGGTCCCCGGGGCAGCATCCGTTCCGGATCGGGGATCGCGATCCTGGCCACGGGCACGGTGCCGGCGGTGGAGGACGATACGAACACTCCGGAAAACGAAGCCATGGCGGCGATCCCGCCGAAGCTGCGCGTGGACCTGAACCTGGGTGGCCGGCGGGTGTCCCAGGCGCTGGGGGACGACTGGATCCTGAATGACGGCGGCGAGACCACCATCGTTATGAACGACGTCGTGCTGCACGACGGGGCCACGGGCGCCACGGACAACACGGCCCGGAACGGCGCATGGGATGTCCGGATGCAGGCCGAGGGTGTCAAGGTGACGGATCGCACGAACGCGGATCCTGCGATGTGGACCGTGACTGACCGCGCCGAGGGTGTCATCACCGACCGGGATTTCCGCGCGTCTGACTTCACCGAGTCAGGAGGACCACCACCTCCACCACCTCCACCACCGCCACCCCCACCCGAGCCGGAC
>CAZTNC010000004.1:0-8773 GCA_964614915.1 uncultured Thiotrichales bacterium | reverse complement strand
CTGGCACTGAAAAATGTCAGCTACAACGAGCCTTTCTTCCAGGGGCATTTCCCGGAGGCACCGGTGATGCCTGGCGTGCTGATCCTCGAGGCGCTTGCACAGACGTCGGGTTTGCTGGCGCTCAGCAACCCCGAGTGGCGTCCCGACGATGACAGCCTCTACCTGTTCGTGGGAATCAACAAGGCGCGCTTCAAGCGGCAGGTGGGTCCCGGCGACCAGCTTCTCCTGGATGTGCGCCTGATCCGGCACAAGCGCGACTACGGGGTGTTCGACGTGAAGGCTACCGTGGGCGATGCGGTGGTCACCACCGCGGAGATCATGTGCGTTTTCAAGAGAGTGGATACCCAGTGAGCTAGGCCATGGCATCGGCGCGCATGAGTGAAAGAAACCAGGTGCACGTCACCGCGGTCGTGGATCCTAAGGCCCGCCTGGATACCAACGTTACCATCGGCCCGTACTCTGTCATCGGCCCGAAGGTGCGAATCGGGCGGGATACCTGGATCGGGCCACACGTCGTGATCACGGGTTCCACCACCATCGGCCCTGGCAACCGCATCTTCCAGTTCTCATCCATCGGCGAAATTCCACAGGACAAGAAGTACAGGGGCGAGCCGAGCGAACTGATCATTGGCCGCGACAATACGATACGGGAGAACGTCACCATCAATTCTGGCACCGAACTTGGCCAGGGCTATACGAAAATAGGGGATCGCAACTGGATCATGGCCTATGTCCATATTGCCCACGACTGCACGGTGGACAACGACACCGTATTTGCCAACGGTGCCACGCTGGCCGGCCATGTCGAGGTCGGGGAATTTGCTACCCTTGGAGGCTTCACGCTGGTGCACCAGTTCTGCCGCATCGGGGCGCACTCGTTCTGTGCCATGGGCACCGCACTGAACAAGGACCTGCCTCCCTATGTGATGGCCTCGGGAAAATTCGCAACCACCCACGGGCTGAACAAGGTGGGCCTGCAGCGCCGCGGGTTCTCCGAAGAATGCATCAAGGCCCTGCACCAGTCCTACCGGCTGCTGTTTCGCAGCAAGGGCTCCAGAAGTGAAAACATCTCCCGGGTGGAGGCAATTGCGCAAGAGCATCCCGAAGTCAGGAACTTTCTGGACTTCATCACCACCAGCAAGCGCGGCATCGTGCCGTAGGCCCTGGTTTCAACCCGAGCCCATCAGTCGTACTGCCAGCCTTGCGGCTTCGGCGGAGCCGTTTTTTTCTCCCAGGGCATCGCGGATGTCGCCCATCTCTTTTTTCATACGGGCCGTGTAGTCCGGGTCTGAAAGCAGTCTCTGCAGTTCCCCTGCCACGTTGTCCGGGGTGGCCTCATGCTGGATGAATTCGCGGCTGATCAGCTTGTCAGCGATGACGTTGGCGATCCCGGCATAGGTGAAATTCACCAGCCGGCTGAGAATCCTATAGGTGAGCGGCGAGACCTTGTAGATGATCAGCATGGGGGTCTGCATGAGCGTGATCTGCAGGGTCACGGTACCCGAGGTGGCGGCGATGGCATCGCAGGCATGGATCACGTCGTAGATGCCAGCCGTGCTCGTGGTGATGTCCATGTCCGTATCGTGGATGAAGCGGTGCACGAGGTCTGCCGGCAGGGTCGAGGCCACCGGTACGATGAACTGGACATCGGAGCGCTGGCGTGCGAGTGCACCTGCCGCCTGGACCAGGGTCGGAAAATTGTATTCCACCTCGCTCGTTCGGCTTCCCGGGAACAGGCCAACCAGCTTTTTGTCCGCAGACAATCGATGCGCCTTCAAAAAGGCATCCCGGTCCATGGTAGAGTGAGCATCTTCTACCAGCGGGTGGCCCACGTACTCCACGGGTACGCCCGCATCCCGGTAGAATTTCTCTTCAAACGGAAACACGGTGGCCATGTGGTCCACGCATTTCCGGATCACCCGGATCCGCGATGAACGCCAGGCCCAGATTTGCGGGCTGACGTAGTACATGACCCGGATGCCGCAGCGCGCGGCCTGTTTGGCCAGGCGCAGGTTGAAGTCCGGTGAGTCGATCAGTACCAGCACGTCGGGGTGGATGCGTTTCAGCTCCTGTTTCATGGTTTTCAGGATGTTGCGAAGACGGGGATAGTGCTTGATCACCTCGACGAGCCCGATGACGGACAGGTCCGAGACATCGGCCAGCAGGTGCACGCCCGCCTTGCGCATGTGCTCACCGCCCAGCCCGTAGCAGGTGATGTCCGGCAGGATGTTCTCCAGCTCCCGGGCGAGCCTCGCACCGTACAGGTCCCCGGAGGCTTCCCCGGCCACGATCATGGCGCAGGGGCTCACGCCTTCAGCCGCCATGGGCCTGCTGGATCGTACTCACGACGGTCTCGATTTGGGTTTCGGAGATTTCCGGGAACATGGGCAGCGAAAGACACTGCTGGCACACCGTATCCGTGTGGTGCAACTCCAGGGATCTTGAGATCCCGGAGAAGGCCTGCTGGCTTGCCAGCGATTGCGGGTAGTAGACCGCATGGCCGATCTGTGCCTGCTGCAGGTGCTCGATGATGGCGTCTCGCTTCGGGCTCAGGATCGTGTACTGGTGGAAAACGTGCGACAGCTCATCGGCCGATTGCGGGGTTTGCACGGGCAGTGCCTTGAGCATGCGGGTATAGCGCCCGGCCGCATCGATGCGTTGGCGGTTGAACGTATCCAGGTGGCGCAGCTTGACCCTCAGCACGGCCGCCTGGAGTTCATCGAGACGGCTGTTCCAGCCCAGCACCTGGTGGCTGTTGCGGGTGGCACTGCCGTGGTTTTTCAACAGGGAAAAGCGCTCGGCCAGTTCCTCGGAGTCCGTGGTGAACAGGCCGCCATCGCCGTAGCCGCCGAGGTTCTTGCTGGGGAAGAAACTGAAACACCCGGCATGGCCCAGGCTGCCGGTGGGCTTTCCGTTCGACCGTGCCCCGAACGACTGCGCACAATCCTCGATCACCAGCAGGTCATGGCGACCTGCCAATTCGCAGATGGCATCCATGTCCGCGACCTGCCCGAACAGGTGTACCGGCAGGATGGCGCGGGTACGTTCCGTGATGGCCGGCTCGATCGATTGGGCCGTGATGTTGAACGTGCGGGGATCGATGTCGACGAACACGGCCGTGGCCCCGACATGGCCGATGGCCTCGGCCGCGGCGGCAAAACTGAACGGGGTCGTGATGACCTCATCACCTGCTCCGATGTCACAGGCGCGCAGTGCGAGGTGCAGCGCATCGCTGCCGGAGTTGCATGAGACGGCATGCCCGACCCCCAGGTAGTCGGCAGCTTCTGCCTCGAACTCGCGCACGTTTTCGCCCTGTATGAATTGGGTGCTCGCCAGCACATCGGAGATGGCGGCATCGATTTCCTCGCGCAGCATGGCATGTTGCAGTTTCAGGTCCAGCATCGGGATCATGGCAGTGAGCTCCGGGAGAGAATCAGAAATTAGTTCAGTTGCTCGCTGATTGAAATCGCGGTCTGCAGGGCACGCTTGCCGTCCTGCCCGCTGACCTTGGGCTGGCCACCGTTGGCAATGCAGTCCAAAAAACTCTGGACTTCGGCCAGCAGCGCATCGTATTCGTCACAGCGGATTTTCTGCATGTCGATGTTCGGCACGCCGGGGTACATTTCCTCCTTGCCCTTGCGGTAGATGGCAAGCTCGCGCTTTTGAAAGTCCACGGACAGGTAGGCGTCGTTCTGGAAAATGCGCATTTTTCGCTCCGTTGCAGTGCTGACCCGGCTGGCGGTGACGTTGGCCACGCAGCCGTTCTTGAAAGCGATCCTGGCATTGGCGATGTCAATGTCCTCGGACAGCACCGGGGTGCCCCGGGCATCGATCCGCTCGACATCGGATTTTACAATGTCCAGGATGATGTCGATGTCGTGGATCATCAAGTCCAGCACCACGTTGACCTCGGTGCCACGTGGCTTGTACGGGGCCAGGCGGTGGCATTCGATGAAGCGGGCCTCGCCAAGCTCCTCTTCCAGGGCCTCGATGGCAGGGTTGAAGCGCTCGAGGTGGCCGACCTGCAGCACCCGGTCGTGCTCGCGTGCCAGGGCGATCAGCCTGTCTGCCTGTTCCAGCGAGGCGGTCATGGGTTTCTCGACCAGGACGTGGGATTTGTGGCTAAGAAAGTCCTGTGCCACCTCAAAATGCAGGTCGGTGGGCACCACGATGCAGACGGCATCCACCTGGCCGAGCAGTTCACGATAATCTGCCACGGGGGTACAGCCGGTGGTCGCTGCCACCGCCTGCGCCTTCTCGAAGTCCTTGTCCGCAACGGCTGCTAACGTGCTGTTTTTCAACTGAAAAAGTTTCTCTGCGTGAAACTTTCCCAGATGACCTACGCCGATGACCGCCGTTTGTATCTCTGACACTTTTTTTCCAGTATCCTTTACACAGGTGTGCAGTATACAAGTTTGTATGCAGGCCACTAACCCTTACTTCGGCAACGCCAATTAGTTTTAGTCAATCATTGCAGGGCATAGAAAGTACACACCCGTCGGACCGGATCGTCGGCATCGATGAAGCGGGGCGGGGCTCATTGGCCGGGCCGGTGATCGCAGCCGCCGTGGTGCTGCACCCGGAGAAGACCATACCTGGACTTCAGGATTCCAAGAAGCTGAGCCCGCGAAAGCGCGAAGAACTTTTCGCAGAGATCACATCCAAGGCCGTGTTCTGGGCGATCGGGCGCGCATCTGCGGGCGAGATTGACCGCCTGAACATCCACCAGGCCACGCTACTCGCCATGTCCCGTGCCTGGAAGTCCGTACCCTTTCCCGTGGTGCAGGTGCTGGTAGATGGCCTGCATTGCCCGGAGTTGGAAGCCCCCTGCAAGGCCATCGTCCAGGGGGACCGGTCTGTGCCGGTGATCAGCGCAGCCTCCATCCTGGCCAAGGTGACACGGGATGCGGAAATGCGGGCCTATCATGCCGACTACCCCGAGTACGGGTTTGACCGGCACAAGGGATACCCGACGACACATCACCTGGATGCCCTGCACGCGCATGGCCCCTCGGACCTGCACCGCAAGAGCTACGGGCCTGTCCGCGATACGCTTTCGCAACGACTAAAGTCCTCCGGAGGCCGAAACCCGTCCTCTGCCCATTTGCAACCCACGTTGCCGTAAGCCCGAACGACGCCATGGGACAATTCGTACACCTGCACCTGCACACCGAGTACTCGCTGGTCGACAGTATCGTGCGCATTCCCGAGCTCATGAAGGAGGTGCGTGCGCAGGGCATGGCGTCGGTCACCCTGACCGATGTGAACAACCTGTTCGCCCTGGTGAAGTTCTACCAGGCTGCCGTGCGCTGTGGCATCAAGCCGATCATTGGCCTGGAAGCGCGAGTGTCTGGCCTGTCCCCCGATGAGCCGGATTCCAGCCTGGTCTTCCTGTGCAAGAACAAGGCGGGATACGGGGCGCTGAGCCGGATACTGACGCGGGCTTACCTGGAGAGTGAGCATGTCAGCGGTCCCGTCCTGCAGCGCGACTGGCTGGTGGAGGCAGGCGCCGACCTGATCGTATTGTCGGGCGCACGGGACGGGGATGTCGGCAAGGCCCTGCTTGCAGGCGACAAGCGCCTGGCGGAAGCGCATGTCGATTTCTGGGCTTCGAATTTTGCCAACGGCTACTACATCGAGCTGCAGCGAACCGGGCGAGACGAGGAGGAACAGTACCTGGGGGAGGCGCTGGACCTGGCCGCCAAACACTCACTGCCGGTGGTTGCCAGCAACGATGTGCGCTTCTTGCGTGAGCAGGATTTCGAGGCGCATGAGGCCCGTGTGTGCATCCAGACGGGCTGCATACTGGATGATGCGCGCAGGCCGCACCTGTATTCGGACCAGCAATACCTGCGCAGCGCCGAGGAGATGGAAACGCTCTTCTCGGACATTCCGGAAGCCATTGCCAACAGCGTTGAAATTGCAAAGCGCTGCAACGTGACGCTGAACTTCGGGGACAGCGTGCTGCCGGAATTTCCGATCCCGGATTCCCTGACCCCGCAGGAATTCATACGTCTCGAAGCAGAAAAGGGACTGTCGGAGCGCCTGCTGCAAACCGGTTCTGACGGCAACGAGTATGAGGTGCGGCTGGCGAGTGAACTGGAAGTCATCAATTCGATGGGCTATGCCGGGTACTTCCTGATCGTCGCGGATTTCATCCGCTGGGCCAAGAAAAATGCCATCCCGGTGGGTCCGGGTCGGGGTTCGGGTGCCGGCTCGCTGGTGTCCTACGCGCTTGGCATCACCGACATTGATCCCCTGCAGTACGACCTGCTGTTTGAGCGCTTCCTGAACCCCGAGCGCATCTCCATGCCGGATTTCGACATTGATTTTTGCATGGCAAACCGTGACCGCGTGATCGAATACGTGGCACAAAGCTATGGCCAGTCGCACGTCAGCCAGATTATCACCTACGGCAGCATGGCCGCGCGTGCCGTGGTCCGCGATGTCGGCCGCGTACTCGGGCACCCGTACGGGTTTATCGACCGCATTGCCAAGCTGATTCCGTTTGAGGTCGGCATGACCCTGGACAAGGCGCTGGCACGTGAGCCTGCATTGCAGGAGCAGTACGAGAATGAAGAGGAAGTGACCGCCATCCTGGACATGTCCAAGACGCTTGAAGGGCTGGTGCGAAATGCCAGCAAGCACGCCGGTGGGGTGGTCATTGCCCCGTCCGAGCTGACCGAATTCACCCCCCTGTATTGTGAGGCGGGAGGCACCAATGTCGTCACGCAGCTGGACAAGGACGATGTCGAGGCGATCGGCCTGGTGAAATTTGATTTCCTCGGGCTGCGCACCCTCACCATCATCGACAACACGGTGCGCATGGCAAATGCGAAACTCCGCAAGAGCAACCAGACACCGGTCGATATCGATACGATCCCGCTGGATGACGAGGCAGCGTACGACACGCTGAAACGCAGGCAAACCACAGCCGTGTTCCAGCTTGAATCGAGCGGTATCCGGGAAATCATCAAAAAGCTGCAACCGGACAACTTCAATGACATCGTCGCGCTGGTGGCGCTGTACCGCCCTGGCCCGCTGCAATCCGGCATGGTGGACGACTACATCGAGCGCAAGCACGGGGCCCGGGTGGACTATTTCCATCCCGACCTGGAGCCAGTCCTGCGGGAAACTCATGGTGTCATCCTGTACCAGGAGCAGGTCATGCAGATCGCACAGGTGCTGGCCGGATACACCCTGGGCCGCGCCGATATCCTGAGGCGTGCCATGGGCAAGAAAAAGCCCGAGGAGATGGCGCAGCAACGTGAGGTTTTTGTCGGTGGTGCCGTCGAGCGAGGTGTGGATACAAGGAAGGCGAGCCATATTTTCGATCTGATGGAAAAGTTTGCAGGCTACGGGTTCAACAAGTCCCACTCCGTCGCCTACGCGCTGCTCGCCTACCAGACCGTCTGGCTGAAAACCCATTATCCCGCCGAGTTCATGTCCTCGGTGATGTCTTCCGACATCGACAATACCGACAAGGTCGTGAATCTGATCGACGAGTGCCGCGGGCTGAGGCTCGAGGTGGCTGCTCCGGACATCAACCATTCCGACTATGATTTCACCGTCGAGGGTGAATCGACCATCCGCTATGGCCTGGGCGCGATCAAGGGGGTGGGGCGGGCCGCCGTCGAGCAGATCGTGGCGCTGCGCAAGCAGCAGGGGGACTATGTGGGCCTGGACGATTTTTGCCTGCGGCTGGACGTGCAGAAAGTCAACCGGCGCTGTATCGAGGCCCTGATCCGGGCCGGCGCCATGGATTGTTTCGGACACACCAGAGCCAGCCTTTTCGAACACCTGGACAAGGCACTGCGGCATGCGGACAGGCACCAGCGCGATCTCGATGCCGGGCAAGACGACATGTTCGCCCTGGCAGAACCGGGTCTGCCCGTGCGCAAGCTGGAAATGCAGAGTCTCGAAGAGTGGGACGACGAGACCAAGCTGTCCGGGGAGCGCCAGACCTTGGGTCTGTACCTGACCGGTCACCCGGTCACGCGTTACCAGGAAGAACTGAAAAAAATCACCAGCCATACGCTTGGCGAGGTGCTGAAAACCGGCCCGCCTCCACCTCCGTCCAGGCAGTCGGGCGAGGAGAACGGACAGGCGATCTTGGTTGCAGGATTGCTCGACCAGATCCGGCTTCGCAACAGCGCGAAGGGCCGCATCGCATTCCTGACGCTCGATGACAATACCGGGCGCATCGATGTCGCGGTGTTTGCCGGGGACTACGCGAGGTTCAACCACCTGCTGGTCAAGGATTCCATCCTGATCATCCGCGGCAGCCTGGGGTGGGATGAATTCACCGAGCGGGTGCGGGTGCGTGCGGATGAGGTCTGGAATTTCGATGAGTACCTGAAACGCTTTGGCGCCCTGCTGAATATCCGTGTCAAACCACGTGGGTCCTCTTCCTCGCGGGTGCAGGAATTGGTGCAGGAACTGCGCCACCACCTGCTGCCTTTTAAGGACGGCAACTGTTCCGTGCATGTCGAATACGAAAGCCGTGACGCCGTGGCACGACTCAAGCTCCCCGAGGACTGGAACGTGTCCCTGGACGAGAAGCTGCTGCGGCAGCTGGCGCAGGTCTCCGGGGTGCTGGGCACGGATGTGGTATACAAGAAGCAGGGGATTAATGCATGATGCGGGTTTTGCCACACAGGCGAGAAGGCATTACAGGTGAGATTTTAGGATGAACCCCGATTATCTGGATTTCGAGCAGCCCATCGCAGAGCTGGAAGCCAAGATCGATGAACTGAAGCTGGTCGAAGGGTCC
>CAZTNC010000003.1:0-66266 GCA_964614915.1 uncultured Thiotrichales bacterium | reverse complement strand
CTCCCGTAGGAGTCTGGGCCGTGTCTCAGTCCCAGTGTGGCTGATCGTCCTCTCAGACCAGCTACAGATCGTTGCCTAGGTAGGCCGTTACCCCACCTACTAGCTAATCTGACATAGGCTCATCCAATAGTGCAAGGTCCGAAGATCCCCTGCTTTCCCCCGTAGGGCACATGCGGTATTAGCTCGAGTTTCCCCAAGTTGTCCCCCGCTACTGGGCAGATTCCTATGTGTTACTCACCCGTCCGCCACTCGTCGTCTAAGCACGCACCCGAAGGATTGTGCTTTCCGTTACCGTGCGACTTGCATGTGTTAAGCATGCCGCCAGCGTTCAATCTGAGCCAGGATCAAACTCTTCAGTTGAAAATGGTTGCGGTACGAGACCGCAATCCTGTCGTTGGGTCCTTCGGACAGTTACCCGTCCTGAGACCCGTCTCATCTGAATGGTTATCACCCTTACTAAAGTAAGGCGCCTACAGAGCGCCCACACAAGTCGTCTCGATTTCCAGTTTGTAAAAGAACCACTCCGGCATAATGCCGTGAGCCGCTGATCAGTGTATGCCTTTCTACCGGTTTGTGTCAAAACCGGGCACACCCCGAAACCCTGTCCGACAGGCACATTTTCATGCATCTACGGGCAGGTGCGGCGTGCATTATAGGCACCTTTGGGCTCAGGTCAAGCCGAACCGGGGCGAATGTGTACCGGAAGGGTTGGCCGCACCGTTCAGCCTGAGTGTGAGCCGGGCCTGACATGCCTGCAAAACGCACAGAATCGGTCCTCGCACCAGCCATGGCATTCAGGCATTCAAACGCCGGTGTCTTTCAAGTACCATACGCCCCGGCATGGACTCCAGACCGCGCGCCTGACCGTACCGGGCCGCGGATTCTGGCACGATTGGACAGTACTCCCAGAAAATAAATGCGATGAAAAATATAAAGACCTACGTTTTCAATGCCTACGGGGCATTGCTAGACACCTATCTACCGTTTGAGAAGTACCGCGATGAACTGGGCGAGAATGCCCTGATCATCTACAAGCTATGGCGCTCCAAGCGGCTGCAGTACTCCTCCCAGCTGAGTCTGATGAACCAGTACACCAGCTACGACCGGATCCAGAAGTACGCGCTGGACTTCGCCTGCGAGGTGTACGGAGTCAGCGATGAAGGCATCAAGAAAAAGATCCTCAAGGCGCACTCTGAGCTCACCTGCTACCCGGACGTCAAGGACGTTCTGACTTCACTGAAAGAATCCGGCCTGCAGACCGCCGTGCTGTCCAACGGTACCCCCCAGAAACTGAGTTCCACGCTGCGCCATGCCGGCATCGACCATCTTCTGGATGGTGTGTACTCAACCGCACAGGTGCACGCCTACAAGCCCTCGCCCGCAGTGTATGACTTTGTTGGAGAACAGCTTGGCTTGGCGCACAACAGGATCTGTTTCGTGTCCTCGAATTCCTGGGATATCGCGGGTGCGGCCTCCTACGGATTTACCTCGGTCTGGGTCAACCGCTATGACCGAACCCCGGAACACCTTCCGTACAAGGCCGATCACCAAATCAAGAACTTGACCGAACTGCTGTCCCTGAAATAAGGAAGATCTGGGAGAAGCGTCCCGGTCTTGTGCCGCGCTAGTCGAGGCGGATTTTCAAGAATTTGCGCTTGCCGACCTGAAAGATGCCCGAGGTTCCGGCGGGCAGGGACAGGTCCGTGTCCTCCACCTTACTGCCGTCGATTCTCACCGCACCCTGGCGGATCATGCGCATGGCTTCCGACGTGCTGCTGACTAGGCCGGCCTCCTTCAGCAGATTGCGGATTGGGATCTCTTTGCCTTTGCAGTCGATGCTTTTCTCCTGGACCTCCTCGGGGATGGCGCTTTTCTGGAAGCGCCGGATGAAATCCTCCTGGGCGGCCTGTGCAGATTTCTTATCGTGGAAGCGCTCGGTGATCTCAAGCGCCAGCTCGAACTTGACGTCTCTGGGGTTCCTGCCCTGCCGGACCTCCTCCCGAAGTGACTCGACATCCTGCAGTGGACGAAAGCTCAGCAACTCGAAGTACCGCCACATCTTTTCATCGTCAATGCTCATGAGCTTGCCGAAAATCTCACCGGGCGCCTCGGTGATGCCGATGTAGTTGTCGAGCGACTTCGACATCTTCTCCGGGCCTTGGGTCACGCCTTCCAGGATCGGCAGGGTCATGACCACCTGGGGAGACTGGCCATGCTCTTTTTGCAGCTCACGGCCCACCAGCAGGTTGAACTTCTGGTCGGTGCCGCCAAGCTCCAGATCCGCTTCCAAGACCACCGAGTCATAGCCCTGCACCAGCGGGTACAGCAGTTCATGGATGGCAATGCCCTGTCCGGACTCGTAGCGCTGCTGGAAATCATTGCGCTCCAGCATGCGCGCCACGGTGTACTTGGACGCCAGCTTGACGAGATCCGTCGCGCTCTGGGTGTCCATCCAGGTGGAGTTAAACTCGATCCGCGTGGTCTCGGGGTCGAGAATCCTGAACACCTGCTCGCGATAGGTTTCGGCATTTTCCTGCACCTCCTCGCGCGTCATCGGTTTTCTCATGGTGTTCCTGCCGGTTGGGTCCCCGATCATGCCGGTAAAGTCACCGATCAGGAAAATGATTTCATGGCCAGCCTGCTGGAACTGGCGCAGCTTGTTGATGAGCACGGTGTGCCCCAAGTGTAGGTCCGGTGCGGTAGGATCAAAGCCCGCTTTCACACGCAGGGGCTTGCCGGTGGCCAGCCTGGACTCCAGGTCCTCGGCTACGATTACTTCCTCGGCCCCGCGGACCAGCTCCTCTATGGAAGTCCTGTCAGTCATCCGGTTTTTCCTCACAGGCTCCTGAAGGGACGACCGCCCTCGCTTTTAATGGGCCACCGATTTTGCTAAATTCTGCCAAGCTCTGAGAGAACAGGGACGTCACCATATGCAGGAATCCAAGATTACTCTTTTGAACAGTGTGTCCATGGTTGAGGGCCCATCTTAAAGTATGGGAACTTCCCGAAAAAGCCCGGCACGCAGCTTTCCCCTGATTCCCCTGGCAACGGTACTGGTGGCTGGCCTGCTGGTCGCAGCAGCCATCCTGATTACCCCGCCCGGGCAGTCTACACCAGGCGGTACGAATCTAGCCAATGCCGCCATGCAGGTGACTGACCTGCCATTGAGGTCGCCATCCCCCCAAGAGTTTTCGGATTCTGATGGTGATCTGGATGTGCTCGAAACACAGGAATCGACCACCCCCGTGCAGGCAGGTGAGCGCACGACCGTCGTGGTGAAAAGAGGTGACACGCTCTCGGTAATCTTCATGCGCCTTGGCATCTATTCCAACCTGGCCCAACTTCTGAAACCGGGCGAGGATCACCGGGCGCTTGAGCGGATTTACCCGGGACAGAAGCTGGTCTTTACGCTCAGTGGCTCGCGGCTAGACCGCCTGGAACTGGTACAGACACCGTACCGCTCCCTCGTGTATTCCCGGAACAATGATTCCTTTGTGTCTGAAACCCTGCACCGGCAACTGGACACGATCCTGCAATATGCTGGCGGCCACATCGACTCCTCGCTGTACCTTGCTGGGAAAAGGGCCGGGATGTCCGATACCCTGATCCAGGATCTGGTGCACATCTTTCGCTGGGACATCGATTTTGCGCTTGACCTGCGGGTCGGTGACAGCTTCTCCATCCTGTACGAAAAACTCCTTCTGGACGGGGAGGAAGTCGAGGATGGTGAAATTGCAGCGGCCGAGTTTGTAAACAGGGGCACCACCTACAGGGCCTATCGCTACACCGATGAAAGTGGTCGTACCGACTACTACACGCTAGAGGGCAAGAGCCTGCACAAGGCCTTCCTGCGAACTCCGGTACAGTTGGCGCGGATCAGTTCCTACTTCAACCCGAGAAGGCGCCATCCCATTTTGAACATCATCCGTGCGCACAAGGGCATCGACTATGCGGCACCGACCGGCACACCGATCAAGGCCACGGGAGCCGGCCGGGTCATCTATCGGGGTACCAAGGGCCAGTACGGAAAGGTGATCGTGCTCCGGCACGGCAACATCTACACCACCCTGTATGCGCACATGTCCAAGTACGCCCGGGGTACCAACGTCGGGCGCAAGGTCAAGCAGGGCCAGACCATCGGCTACGTGGGCAGCACGGGCCTATCGACTGGCCCGCACCTGCATTACGAGTTCCGTGTCAACGGGGTCCACCGCAACCCGCTGAGGGTCAAGCTGCCGCAAACCAAATCCCTGCCCAAGGACGAGATGGACCGTTTCTTGGCCACGATCCAGGCCCCCGCCAAGCAACTCGACGCCTACGCACTGAACCGCCTGGCCTTGCAGAGCCTGTAGGCCCGCAGTTTCCAGAATTGCCTCACATGTAGCACACTGTACCCCTCGACGAGGAACAGAGTGCACAGATCATGGCCAGACTTTTCATCGGACTGATGTCCGGCACCAGCGTGGATGCCATCGATGCCGTGCTGATGGATCTTTCCGATTCGGACTCCCGCCTGCTTGCGCACTTCAGCCAGCCGATCGATGCGGCGCTGAAGGACGAAATCAACCGCGTCATTGCCGCTAGGGCCTGGCCCCAGGAGACCGCAACACTCGATTCACAGTTTGCAGCGGCATCCGTACAAGCCATTCGCCATCTGCTGGAGGAGGCCGCAGTCCGCGCGGACCAAGTGGAAGCCGTGGGCAGCCACGGACAAACGGTGTTTCATGACCCGCAGGGTACGCCGCCAATCTCGATTCAGCTCGGCAGCGCAGAAGAGATCGCGCGCGGTGCGGAAATCCCGACCGTCGGCAATTTTCGCAAGGCCGATATCGATGCCGGAGGCCAAGGCGCCCCGCTCGCCTGCGCCTACCATGCCAGACTGTTTCGCAGCGAACACGAAGACCGGGCCATCCTGAACCTGGGGGGTATCGCCAACCTCACCTTCCTGCCACAGGACTCGTCCCTGGACGTCACGGGCTTCGATACGGGGCCTGCGAATACATTATCGGATGCCTGGATCCAGCACTGCAGGGACCTTGATTTCGACCGGGGTGGTGACTGGGCGAAAAGCGGAACTGTAGACCGGGATTTACTCGACCGGATGCTTGAAGATCCCTATTTTCAGCGGCCGCCGCCCAAATCCACCGGCCGCGAGGCGTTCAACCTCGCCTGGCTGCAGACCATGCTTGCCCGGCATGCAACGCCCCTGTTGGAGCAGGACGTGCAGGCGACCTTGGTGGAATTCACGGCAACATCCATTGCCAAGGCCATGCACGCCCATCCATCACAGATGGCACGCGTTCTGCTCTGCGGCGGAGGGAGTAACAATGCCTATCTGGTCTCGCGCCTAGAACACGCGATGGCGGGCGTGCCCGTGGAATGCACCGATGTGCATGGGGTCCCCTCGAAGTGGCTTGAGGCCATGACATTCGCCTGGCTCGCCAAACAGGCTGTGGATGGCACGCCCGCCAACCTGCCCAGTGTCACCGGGGCCTGTCGGGACGTGGTCCTCGGTGAGGTTCACTCGCCGAATTAAGGGTTTGCGACCTGCAACAAAAAAGGCGCCCTGCGGGCGCCTTTTTCAGATGGGGTCAGGCTGGCTTCTCAGCCTGGAGAAAATGAGGAACCACAGCCGCAGGTCGTCTGCGCATTGGGGTTTCGAATGACGAACTGGGCCCCTTCCAGGCCTTCCGTGTAATCGATTTCTGCACCCATCAGGTACTGGAAGCTCATCGGGTCGACCAGCAGCGTGATGCCGCCATTTTCGACCGAGGTGTCCCCGTCCTGGAAGTTCTCGTCAAAGGTGAATCCGTACTGGAACCCGGAGCATCCGCCGCCGCTCACGAACACGCGAAGCTTGAGGTCCTGGTTGTCTTCTTCCTCGATAAGCTGCTTGACCTTGTTGGCAGCAGCATCCGTAAATACCAATGATGGGGGTGGTGCAGTTGCGGTTGCGGTTTCGGACATGACTGTACTCCGTGCCAAAAACTGTAATCTACAGCGTATAAGTACTAGACCTCAATTCCCTAGTCAATATCCCGAAAGTAGCTGCCTAGAGGGTATCCGGAGGATTGCTGGAGGGCTGGCAGACCAGCTTTCCGTTGACCTCGGCGCCCACGGTCATGCCAAGCGAGGTGTAGTAGATATCGCCGTTGATCTTGGCGCCGGCTTTCAGCTCAATGCCTTCGCTGGCATAGATGTCGCCGTGCACGGTGCCGTCGATGATGATGGAGGTGCCACGAATTTCACCCTCGACCACCCCCATCTCGTTGATGACCAGCACACTCTTGTCCTCGCTCTTTGCCATGACATTGCCCTCAACCGTGCCTTCGATCTGCAGTCCGCCGCCGTAATAGACATCGCCGACCACCTTGGACATCGGGCCGACCAGGGTATCGATCTGGACCGCCTTGATTTTTTTCCTAAACGCCATACTCATTCCTCCGATCGCACCGTGTGAAGCTCATCCCGTTCGTAGATCTCATCCCAGCTGTAACTTGCAACAATCGGCTTGCTCTTTCTGCCGTCCCGAAGCAACTCCACCTGCACTTCGCTTGGTGCGAAGTCCTCAGGCAACGACAGGCTGCCTGAAATCTCCTGAAAATACCTGAAAGAAAATCTCGGTGCCTCATCCCTGCCCGCCCCACGAACAGCTGCAACCACGAGTTCTTTCGCCACCCCCTGCTGTTCACCAGCCACGCTGAGGCCAATCACCCCGGAGATTTTTTCCCTTTTCCTGGGTACACCGGTCAGGACCAGACGGTAAACAAACTCCCGCGCAGAGTCACCAGCCTGCAGATGCAGGGCTCTCACCTGCACCGCGGCATTGTCCGCATCTGGCGAGTAGAGTGTACGATAAAAATGAAGCTCCTGGGTCAGCTGCAGCAACTCAGCATCCTTTTCGCGCATCATGGATTTCAATTCCTTTAGCGCTACCGACTCGGCTTCTGCATTTCGCTTGGCGAGCGCCACCTCGTTCTTGAGTCGGTCGTTCGACTTCTCCAGCGACCGGATCACCTTGTTCTTGTCCGAGACCTCGGACGCCACCAGGTCTTCCAAGAAGGGCAGATTCATGCTCATCGTGCCGAGCCCAAAGGCGATGGCCATCGCGACCAGAAAAATCAGGACAATCTGGATGCGCGACACTGGGCGTGCAAAAGGTTCCCGGATGCGAATATTCCGTGCCATGGTCCTGACAAGTGCGAAACCCAGCGAAGGCCTACGGGAAAAGGCCTGCGGCCTGAAGCCCTGAGGTTTCATCGAGGCCGAACATCAGATTCATGTTCTGCACAGCCTGCCCCGCCGCCCCCTTGACCAGATTGTCGATCACCGACAACACGACCACCATGTCGCCACCGTTGGGCCGCTGCACGGAGATGCGGCAGGAGTTGGAGCCGCGCACGTGCTTGGTCTCCGGCAGAGCATCGCCCTGCAGGACCTCGACAAAGGGCTCCTGGGTAAACCGCTGTCGGTAGATGGAGTCGAGGTCCGCCGAAGACTCCACGCCCTGCACGTAGACGGTGGCAAATATGCCTCGCACCATGGGTACAAGATGCGGGGTGAACGTCAGGTTCACCGGGGCCTCGCTGATGCCTTGCAGCTCCTGCGTGATCTCCGGCCAGTGCCGGTGGGCAGCCACGTTGTATGCCTTGAAATTTTCCCCGGCCTCGCTGAACAGGGTCGGTACATTAGCACCTCGCCCGGCACCGCTGACCCCGGACTTGGCATCCGCAATCAGGGGGGCCTGCCCTGCCAGTCCCTGCTCGAGCAGGGGCAGGACGGCCAGGATGATGGCCGTGGGATAGCAGCCTGGATTGGCGACCAGGCGCGCACTGCGGATGTCCTCGCGGTGCACCTCGGGAAGCCCGTAGACGGCCTCCTGCAGTAATTCCGGGCAGGCATGCGCCTGCTTGTACCAGTGCTCCCAGGTGGCCGCATCCTTGATCCTGAAATCCGCTGCCAGATCAATGACCCGAATCCCGGCTTCAACCAGTTCCGGCACCATGTGCATGGCGGTGCCGTTGGGCGCGGCAAAAAAGACGCACTCGCACTGCTTGAGTGCGGACGGATCAGGCGCCACGAATTCCAGCTCGCCCAGACCGGACAGGTGGGGATACAGTGCGGCAAGCGCCTTGCCGGCCTCGCTTCGCGAGGTCACGGCCTGCACGCAGGCATCAGGGTGGGTTGCCAGCAGGCGTAGCAGCTCCGCACCGGTGTACCCGGTTCCTCCGACTATTCCGACAGAAATCATTTTGGCTGGTCCATGTTGGGGTCCCGTGCATCATACAAGATTCACACAGGCAGCCAAAAGCCGGACCCTGCACCCGGATCACCTCTGGCATAATCCCTGCTATGAAAAAGCTGCCGCACTTCAGAAGCCTTATCCATACTGCGCTCGAGGACCTGCGGTTTCGCACCTCAAGGCCCGACGCGCTGGCCCTGCTCGCGGTCCTGAGTGTGATCGCAGGACTGGCGACGGGGCTTGTGATCGTATCCTTCCGGCTGCTGATCGAATATACCCAGCTGCTTTTCCTGCCGGACAATGCGCCCGGAAACTTTGAAGGGCTGCCACTGGCCTTTCGCATTGCACTGCCCGTGGCCGGGGCGCTTCTGATTGCGCTGGTATTCAGGCTCTGGGCCAAGGGGCAGAACACCGTGGGCGTACTGCACGTCATGGAACGGCTTTCCTACAACCGGGGATACCTGGGTCTGCGGGGCCTGGTGCTGCAGTACGTGGGCGCGGCGCTTGCCATCATTTCGGGACAGTCCATGGGGCGTGAAGGCCCTTCCGTGCACCTGGGGGCAGCCACCGGCAGTCTCCTGGGACAGCGCCTGACACTGCCGGACAATGCGATCCGCACCCTGATCGCCTGCGGGGCAGCCGCTGGCATCAGCGCCTCGTTCAATACACCGCTGGCCGGTGTGATCTTTGCCCTGGAAGTGGTGATGATGGAATATACGCTGGCCGGGTTCCTGCCGGTCATCCTGGCGGCCGTCAGCGCCACGGCGATTTCCCGGGCCGTGTTCGGGGCAGAACCCGTATTTTCCGTGCCCAACTTCGAGTTCATCACCCTGCTCGAGCTTCCCTACATCGTCCTGCTTGGCATGGTCACCGGCTTTGCCGCATTTCTGTTTATTTTCCTGACCCGGTTTACGGCACGCGCCGGGAACGAACTGCCGCTCTGGAAAAGGTTTCTGATCGCAGGCGCCATCACGGGCGTTTTGGCCGTGTTCGTCCCGCAAATCATGGGGCTTGGCTACGACACGGCCAGCAGCATCCTGCAAAGCGAGATCGGACTGGTCCTGCTGCTCATGATATTTGCAGCCAAGGTGGTGGCCACCGCCTGCAGTGTGGGGCTCGGACTGCCAGCCGGGCTGATTGGCCCGACCTTCTTCATCGGCGCATGCCTCGGCGGCATCATGGGCATTATCGGGCAATGGGCGATGCCCGGACCCTCCTCCTCCCCGGGTCTGTATGCCCTAATCGGCATGGGCGCCATGATGGGTGCGGTCTTGCAGGCTCCGCTTGCGGCACTGACCGCAATCTTTGAGCTGACCCGCAACTCGAACGTGATCCTGCCCGGGATGCTAGCGATCGTAACGGCAGGGCTGACGGCCAGCGTGCTGTTCGGCCAGCACTCCATTTACCGCACGCTGATGCGAGAACGCGGCATGGACTATCGCCACAACCCCCTGGGGCAGGCCTTCGGTCGGGTGGGCGTGGTCAACATCATGAACCGCAACATCAAGAACAGTCCCCGGGCGGTCACACCCGGACAGGCCAAGGAACTGGTCAAAGGCGGGACGGAATGGATCGTCATCCTGGAAGACTCGGATGCGTCAGTACTGGCGGCAAAGGATCTGACCAACTTCCTGATGGAAAACGAGGCGCTTGGAGAGACTGGCATCGACCTCATGGAAATTCCTGCCAAGCACTTGCGAGCGGGATATACCGATTTGAAGGCCACCGTCAGCTCCGCGCGCGAGCAGTTTTTGAGGGAAAACTTGGAAGCGCTGTGTATTCGCAGTTTCTCAGTCGAAGGTACGGCCAAGATCTACGGCGTGCTAACCTTCGCCAACCTGAAGAGTTCCTACTTCACCTAGCAGCCACTGCACGAGTCAGCCGATATGCTCTGGATCAAGGCGTTTCACATTGTTTTTGTCATCACCTGGTTCGCAGGACTGTTCTACTTGCCGCGCCTGTTCGTATACCACGCGATGTCGACCGACCAGGCCAGCCAGGAACGCTTCAAGATCATGGAGCGAAAGCTTTTCCGGGGAATCATGACACCAAGCGCGGTACTGGCGCTGCTGTCCGGCATCGGTCTCCTTTATTATGTACCGGAGTTCCTGCACACCACCTGGATGGGCCTCAAGCTCGTACTGGTCGGGCTGCTGGTCTTCTACCATGTCTGGTGCGGCGTGATCCTGAAGGCATTCCGGGAAGACAGGAACACCCGCTCCCACGTGTGGTACCGCTGGTTCAACGAGGCGCCCGTAGTGGCCCTGGTGACCATCGTCGTGCTGGTCATCGTCAAACCCTTCTGAGTGTCGCCCATTCTCGTGCACAAGGGCTTAAAATACCGGACCCCCTGCACCGTTGTGTGAACCCTGCTGCCATGGCTCTTGTTTTCCTTGACCTCGACGAAACCCTGCTGGACGGGGACAGTGACTATGAATGGGGCCGCTATCTTGCCGAAACCGGCAAGGTGGACCGCGCCACCTACGAAAAGGAAAACGAGCGTTTTTACCGGGAATACCTCGCAGGCACGTTCGACGTCCTGGAATTTCTCGACTTCGCCCTTAAGCCGCTGGCTGAAAATTCCTACGACGAACTGTGCCAGTGGCGAAGCCGGTTTGTCGAGACCTGCATCCAGCCGATTATCAAGGCCAAGGCCCATGAACTCATCGGCCAGCACCGCGAGGCCGGCGACGAGCCGGTGATCATCACCTCGACCAACCGTTTTATCGTCGAGCCGATCTGCGAGCTGCTGGGAATCGAAAACCTGATTGCCACCGAACCGGCGCAGGTGAACGGGGAGTTCACAGGCAAGGTGGAAGGTGTTCCCTGCTTCGGGCCGGGCAAGGTCACGCGCGCCAGCCAGTGGACCGAGTCACGTTCCGAAAACCTGAAAGACAGCTACTTCTACACGGATTCCTACAATGACCTGCCGCTGCTCGAGCAAGTCGCACACCCGGTCGCGGTTGATGCCGACGAGAAGCTCGCAGCCCATGCAAAAAAGCTCGGCTGGAAGCAGATCAGCCTGAAATCATAGTCGCGCACTGCGAACGTCAGAATGCGTGACCGAACTCCTGTTCATAGCGCTCCCTGAACCCGTCCGGGGTGATGCTGTGGTTCTGGGTGCCGGGGTGCGCCACCTTGATAGCACTGATCAGTGCAGCGATGCGGCCGCTGACTTCCCAGTCCAGGTCATTCATCAGTCCGAACAGCAGCCCGCCACGATAGGCGTCCCCGCAGCCGGTGGGATCCTGGACCGAGCCGGCCCACACTGCCGGGATCTCGATGCGGCTGCCATCGGTATGGATGGCAGAACCCTTGCTGCCATAGGTTACGATCATGGCTTCGACCTGTTCGGCGATCTTCTTGATCCCCAGGCCGGTTCGCTCCTGCAGCAATTCCGACTCGTAATCGTTCACGCAGATGTAGCTGGCCTGCTCGATGAACGACAGCAGCTCATCGCCGTTGAACATGGGCATGCCCTGACCCGGATCGAAGATAAACGGGATCCCGGCTTCATGGCACTGCTGGGCATGCTGCAGCATGCCTTCCTTGCCGTCCGGAGAGATGATCGCGATACTGATGTCTCCGTCACGGGGCACATCGTTTTCATGCGAGTTGTTCATGGCACCCGAGTGGAAGGCGGTGATCTGGTTGTCGTCCAGGTCCGTGGTGACAAAGGCCTGCGCGGTGTATTCATGCCCGATTTTCTTGATGTAGCGCTGGCTCAGGCCGCATTGCTCGATCCATTCGGCGTAGGGCTCGAAATCCTGTCCCGCCGTCGCCATGATCTGGCCCTCGCCCCCCAGCAGGTGCAGGTTGTAGGCGATATTGCCGGCGCATCCACCGAATTCTCGACGGATCTGCGGCACCATGAACGAAACATTCAGGATGTGGACCTTTTCCGGCAGGATGTGCTCCTTGAATCGACCGGGAAATACCATGATGGTATCGTAGGCCAGAGAACCGCAGATCAGGGCTGACATCGGGTATGTCCTTTTATGGGTTCCAAAGGTGGCTGGCGTTCATGTGTCTCGGGAGGCCCGTCCAGACGTTGGCTGCATAACGCGTCCGACAATAAAACAAATCAACGTTCGAATCCATGTGCACGAAAGAAAAACTGGTGGCCTGCTATTCCTGGCTGCGCCAGTACGGCTACAACGACTCACACAGCGGCAATGCCTCGTTCCGTGAGCAAGACACCGTGTGGATCACGCCTTCGGGATCCTGTGCGGACACCTTGGCACCCGAGGACCTGGTGGCCTGCAGCATGCAGGGCGAGGCGGGTGAAAACGCATCGTTTGACATAAAACTGCATCTCGAAGTGTACCGGCAAAACCCCGAAGCGCGTGTGCTGCTGCACAGCCACGGGCCCTACAGCATTGCGGTCACCCTGGACGGGGAGGATTTCATTCCTGTGGATTTCGAGGGACAGCTGTATTTCCCGCGAGTGCCCGTACACCGCATTCCCTTTGAGCAATACGCCGAGCAGTCGCCGCAGGTGGTCGCGCGCGCCCTGAGCGAACACCGCATTACCGTGACCTGCGGGCACGGGGTCTACACCTGTGCCGAATCGCTGGACCTGGCATACAAATGGACATGCTCGCTTGAGCAGTCCGCAAAAATCTCACACCTGGCAAGACAGATCGGGCGCTAGACCTCGATCATCTGGAAGTCGTCTTTCATCGCCCCGCATTCGGGACAGCACCAGTTCAAAGGGATATCCTCCCAGCGCGTGCCGGGAGCGAGACCCTCATCCGGTGCTCCCTTGGCTTCATCATAGATCCACCCGCAAATCACGCACATATATGTTTTATACTGCATAGAGCATATTTTCGTAATCGATTCAGCTATTTAGAGAACACCAGATCTTTCTGAATCTGGGACATCCCCTGTTTCGACTCGATAAAAAATCGGGGAAGTATCTCCATCATGCCCGTTGCCCACTACATCTTTCCTTGGTTCACCAATAAAAGGGGGACAGCTCGCGGTGAAGGTGTGCCTAAACATTTCCACTGGAGCCCTAGTATCTCGTGTGCTCCGGTGCACGCGAAACAATTACCTGCAATCTGAACAAGGTAGCGTGCAAATCCTGTCTTGCTGCGGCCAATTAGAGAAGCCACATGTTGGTCCGAAAATAGGTTCATATGGATATACCACCCTGCAACGCTTTAACAAGGCACGTGATATTGACCATCTTTCCAGCAACTGCCTGAAGAAGGCCGAAACACAGCTTGCGAATCATGACGTACTTTCTCTGACCCGACTTCTTCCATTGTCTTCAAGATGTGCGCCATACGCTGTTCGTCCGTAGGATGAGTCCTTAGAAAACCTACCTTGCCGATTGACTTGTCGTAAGAGGCTTTTTTCTTTATTCGGCTCAACCGTATGATTGCATCCCTCATTGCCTTGGTTGAATAACCTGCCTCTTTCAGAATGTGTATGGCTATATGGTCTGCCTCGATCTCCATGTCCTTGCTGTACACACGACTGCCTATTAAGCCGCCCAACTCCATGGCGGTTTCCAAATCCCGGCCCTGTAACGGGACATCTTCACTATCAGCAAGGGCTGCAATGGCACCTGCCCCGATCAACATACCGATCAAGGCATTGGTCAATGTCTTATTGGAGTGGCCAAGCATCACATGTGAGAACTCATGTGCAATAACTGCAGCCACCTCATCTTCTGTCAATCTGTTGGCAAGACCTCCGTATACCCCAACCGTGTCGTTATGATCAGCATAGGCGTTGATGTCATTCTCATCATGATGAAATTTTATGGGAGCGTTAGATGCTTTCTGGCATCGCTCCATCTCGAGTCCGAAACGGTGGCACACGCGAAAAGTTGCAGACCTAAGATTGGCAGTAACTCGATCCAGTTTCTGTTGCATGCCTGCCAACCCGACAAAGGTAGGGGAAGGTGCTATTGAGGTGTAAGACAGTGTTCTTTCAGCTTGACGTAGATGCCGTTGTTTAGGGTCTGGGATATCCAGTACAGGTTTGCTGCAACCAACAAGAACCATGGTGGCAGACAAAAGTATGGTAGAAAATGCTAGTTTATAGAATCGCATCGTTGACCCTGTTCTTGCGCATAGACAAATGAGTGAAAGTACTGTGTCGATTCCCGTAGTAATGGCGATGTCTGGCTCGGACCCGACAGGCGGGGCAGGCATACAGGCCGACATTGAAACGCTGGCCAGTTTGGGCTGTCATACGGCGCCCGTGATCACGTCAATCACGGTTCAAAATACTACGAATGTGCAGAAAACTCTACAGGTTGATGAGCACATGATCATCGAGCAGGCCCGCGTCGTTCTGGAGGATATGGACATCGCGGCCATCAAGATCGGCCTGGTCGGGAGTGTGGAAACCGCGGGCGCCATCCACTCGCTGCTGGTGGACTATCCAAATCTGCTGGTGGTGCTGGACCCGGTCATCTGTGCGGGCGGGGGCAAGGTGCTGGCCGACAGCGGCGTAGTCCAAGCCATCAACACGCTGCTCACGCCGCTGGCCAATGTCATCACGCCCAACCGCCATGAAGTGAAAATGCTGGCTCCGGAGGGAGACACGCTGGAGGCTTGTGCAATGGCCGTGCTGGAGCGGGGAGCACATTACGTGCTGGTCACGGACAGCCAGGAGGACGCAAAAGAAGTTCACAATACCCTGTACGGCAACCACCGCAAGCTCAACTCGCATGCCTGGCCGCGCATGCCTGGACAGTACCACGGCACGGGCTGCACGCTGGCGGCGGCCATTGCCGGGCTGCTGGCCCACGGCCAGGAAGTGCTGTCCGCCGTGTACCAGGCGCAGGATTTCGTCTGGAAATGCGTACAGTCTGCCCATCAGCTTGGAATGGGGCAGAAAATTCCCAACCGCTTTCACTGGGTCAAGTAACCACACCCCGAGCAGCACCCCCTGTTTCGGCAAGGCTATAGCCCTGCCGGGCAATGCCAGCCGGCTCAGTGCGATCGCTTGCGGTCCAGAGCAATCAGCAAGGTTGGAAGAAGCAGGAAGTCCGCGATCAGCGCAAACACGATCGTGATGGCGACCAGCATGCCAAGCGCCCAGCTCGGCTCGAATCCCGACGAGGAGAACACCAGAAAGCCTGCAGCCAGAACCGCGGTCGTGGTCCAAAGCGCCTGACCCACCGTGTTGAAGGAGAAGCGAACCGCATCGGGTGCCAAGAATCCCTCGCGCCGGGCTTTCAGGTACTTGCTTAGGAAATGAATCGTGTCGTCCACGACGATGCCGAGGACGATGGCAACCACAATCGATGCAGGCAGGCCCACGTAGCCGACTAGATAACCCCACAGGCCGAAACTCATGGCCGCCGGAATGAAATTGGGCACCAGGCTGACGAGGCCCAGACGCACGCTCCTGAAGGCCAGCACCAGGATCATCGAGATGAGAATCATGGCGATCACCGTGCCTTGCAGCATGCTGTAGATGTTGCGTTCGGTGATGTAGGCAAAGATCATGCTGATCCCCGAGGCCTGCGAAGTCACACCGGGCAGGTTGGCCTGCAGCCAGGCCTGGGCACGGTCTTCGAGCTGGCGCAGTTCGCGGGTGGACATATCCCGGGCCATCACGGTCATGCGAGTGGCCGACTTGGCCATGTTGATGCGGTCGTTGAGATCCATGCCCTCGGGGAGCGAGAGCTCGTACAGCAGCAGGTATTGTGCAGCAAGCTCCTGGGTGTCGGGCAGCCGGTGGAACGCGGGATCGTCTCCATGCATGTTGCGGTTCAGGCGCTTCATGATGTCCGTGAAGGCCTGCACATTGGTGACTTCCGGCTGTTCGCGGTACCACTCGGCAAAGGCCTCCACGGCACGCAGGTAGTCCGGGTCGGTGATGCCGTCGGCACGGCCTGCATCCAGCGAATACTCGAGCAGGTCCAAGCCGCTCAGGTTGTCGATGACAAAATCCGTGGAACGACGAAGCTCGTAGCGCTCGTCAAAATACTCCGTCCAGTTGTCGGTCAACTCATTGCGCGGGATACCCGAGATCAGGGCCACTGCGACCAGTCCCAGAAACCAGAACAGGAACGTTCGCCGGGCGATGACAAAATCTGCCAGACGATCGAAAAAACCGCGCCGCGCCGTTTGCGCTGCCCGCACATGCAGGGGAAGGACGGAAAGCAGCGCCGGCAAAAGCGTCATGGCATAGACGAATGCCCAGAAAATGCCGAATGCCACGAAATTGCCCAGGCTGCGAAATGGCGGCGAATCCGCAAAATTCAGGCTGAGAAATCCGATGGTCGTGGTCAGCGAGGTCAAGAACACGGGATAAGCATTGATACGTATGGACTCGACGATGGCCGCATTCTTGTCCAGCCCGCGCCGCATGGCAGACATGTACCCGGTGACCACATGGATCGAATGGGCGACCGTGACGGTCATGACGATGATCGGTACCCCGGCATTGCCGGGACTCAGGATCGTGCCAAGCCAGCCCGCAAAGCCCATGGTGGTACCGACCACGAACAGGGTCATGGTCATGATCGCGACCGTGCACCAGAGTGATCGCAAGAGAAACACCGCCACGAGCACGATGACAAAGAACACGATCGGTGTCAGGGTCAGCACGTCATCCCGGGTGGCATCGGCGAAGGCCCGGTTCATGACGATACTGCCCGTCATGTAGAAATCAACGCCCGGATAGCGGACACGGGCCTCGTCCAGCAAGTCACTGAGATAATCGGTAATCTCGACGATTGCCTGGTCGGGCGTCTCCGGCAACACAAAATTGATCAGCAGGCCACCAACATGCCCGTCATGGGAAATGATGCGCCCGGTCAACTCGCTTGCCCCGAGTGCGGTGGCCCGAACCCGTGCAAGCTTGGCATCACTTAACGTATGTACATCCTCGACCAGCGGGGCGACGACTAGGTCATCGCCGAATGCCTCGCTGTGCAGGTAGTTGGTCAGCGAGTCCACCCGGCTGGAATACGGGGTTCTCCATGCCGCCTCGGTCAGTTCTTCAAAGGCACCCAGCACTTCACGCGTGAAGACCTCGCCGTTGCGCGGGGCCACCGCAATCAGCAGTCGATCCGAGGTGGAGTACGTATCCCGCAGCGTATCCAGGGCAGCCAGTTGCGGGTTGCCCTCGTCGAACAGGATGCGGTAGTCATTGGTGATGCCGAGGAAGACCGCACCCACGGCTGTGACCAGCGTCAGCAGCATGGCAGCACCAATGACTACCCCACGATGGCCCAGGACCCAGGTCACCATGTGCTCCAGGTGTTGGGGACCCTTGGCAAAAAGCGCCTTCACATGCCCGCCTCAGTGCCTGACAGGATGACGAACCGGGTGATGGCGGGGTTCCAGGGCAATGGCATCGACATGAGATACACCCCCTGTGGTGCGGGACAATGAGAAAACTGAATGCATGCCGGGTTGTTGGGACCGACCGGGCAGGAGAGTATACCCCAGATACCGGCGGGAAAACCTGTTGCCCGAGGCCTGAAATATCCGCGGGTGTGCTGTGAACCCCCCATGAAGTATGCTTGAATGTATGCCGACCCGGCCTGCAGATTTTTATCCTGCACGCAAGGACTAACCCATTCGATGAAGGCTTAATATGCGCACGCTACAGGGGCTCTATGCAATTGCCGATGTGGAGCACATCCGCGCACCCGATTTTCTCGACCAGGTGCAGGCCGTGCTGCTTGCGGGGGTCCCGCTCATCCAGTACAGGGACAAGATCAATGACCGTGATGCGCGAGCACGCATCGCAGAGCAACTGCGGCGGTTGACCCAAAAGCACCGGAGCCTTCTGATCATCAACGATGACGTCGAACTGGCCCGGGCCGTGGATGCCGACGGAGTCCATCTGGGCAAGGAAGATTGCGGGATAGGCGAAGCGCGTGCGCGCCTGGGCGCGGACAAGGTTATCGGGGCATCCTGTAACAATGATTACGGCAATGCCGTTGAAGCGGTCGCAAACGGCGCCAGCTACATCGCGTTCGGGAGCTTTTTTGCTTCCCCGACCAAACCCTCGGCACCGCGCGCCGACCTCGACCTGATCACTCGTGCCAAACAGGAGCTAGACGTCCCGGTCTGTGCCATCGGCGGCATCACGCCGGAGAATGTGATGCCACTGCTGGACGCCGGGGCCGACATGATCGCCGTGATCAGCAGCCTTTTTGCCACGCCCTCCCCGGCCCGCTCGGTGCAGGAGTACCAGGCCCTGCTGCAGCCGTTTTGTGCAGCCTCATGATTGCGACCAACCCCTGGACCACCGTACGACGCACACCATGACCCGATCCGAACAGGCATTTGACGAGGCCCTGCGCTACATCCCCGGTGGAGTCAACTCCCCGGTGCGCGCATTCAAGGCCGTCGGCGGCACCCCGGTCTTTTTCAAGCGCGGCCACGGCGCGTACATGTACGACATCCATGACAAGAAATACATCGACTACGTCGGCTCCTGGGGCCCGATGATCCTGGGCCACGCACACCCGAAAGTGATCGAAGCCGTCCACCAGGCGGCGGAGAACGGCCTCAGCTTCGGCACACCGACGGAGCTGGAGACGGAACTGGCAAAGAAAGTCTGTGAGCTGATCGAGTCCGTGGATTTGGTGCGCATGGTCAATTCCGGCACGGAAGCCACCATGAGCGCGATCCGCCTGGCCCGCGGCCACACGGGCCGCGACAAGATTATCAAGTTTGAAGGCTGCTACCACGGTCACGGGGATGCATTGCTGGTGAAGGCTGGCTCCGGTGCACTGACGCTGGGCGTACCTAGTTCACCCGGGGTCATCCCGGCACTCGCCGAGCACACCATTACGCTGACCTATAACGACCTGGACGGGGTTCGCAAGACATTTGAGGATGTGGGCGAGGAGATCGCCTGCGTGATCGTGGAGCCCGTGGCGGGCAACATGAACTGCATCCCCCCGGCCAAGGGGTTCCTGCAGGGCCTGCGCAAGCTCTGCTCGGAGTACAAGGCGATCCTGATCTTTGACGAGGTCATGACCGGGTTTCGTGTTGCCAGGGGCGGGGCCCAGCAACTCTACAACGTGGTCCCGGACCTGACCACGCTGGGGAAAGTCCTGGGTGGCGGAATGCCGGTTGGCGCTTTTGGGGGTGAGCGCAAGATCATGGAATCGCTGGCCCCGGAAGGCCCGGTCTACCAGGCCGGTACCCTGTCTGGCAATCCCGTGTCCATGGCCGCGGGTCTGGCGACCCTTGAACTGCTTTCACAACGGGGTTTTCACGACCAGTTACACCGCAAGACCACGCAGCTGACCGAAGGCATTCTCGCCGCCGCCGAAAATCAACATGTCCCGCTTGCCGCAAACCACGTCTGCGGCATGTTCGGATTTTTCTTCACGGAAGAAAAGGAAGTGACCAATTTTGCCCAGGCCGCCTCGTGTAACCAGCAGCAGTTCACCGCCTTCTTTCACGCCATGCTGGACCAGGGGGTCTACTTTGCCCCTTCACCATTCGAGGCAGGATTTGTCTCGAGCGCGCACAGCCAGGAAGACATCGAAATGAGCCTGGATCTCATCGACCAGGCATTCCAGAAGATCTGAGCCCGCCCTCTTGCCGAAAGGGTTGCCCGGGTCAGTGGTGTTTTCTCAAGAAACCCAGAACCTCTGCCTGGACCCTTTCATCTTCCAGCAAAGCGTGGCGCTGCTTGAGGTCTGCTTCGGTATAGACCACGGATTTGCTGCCATTGTCCGGGTGTAGAAAGCCGGTACATTCCCCGCGAGTCGTCGGGCCTTGAAACCAGGGGTCCTCCGAGGCCAGCAGTGTCAGCACCGGTTCGTCTGCAGGGGCATTGATTCCACGGTACTCGTCCCAGCCCGCATGGCAGGTCCAGGCCTCGACCACCCGGGCCCTGAGCGAAGTCTTGCCGGATTGTGACTGAAATGTCGCCGCGGTGATGCCCCCTTCGCTGAGCCCCACCAGGTAAACACGTTCGGGATCCACCCAGGCAAGCTCCTTGGTTTTCTTGATGGCGTAGCCCGCATCGTACTGGCGCATCTTGAGGGTATCTCGGTACAGGCCGCCACGGAACTTTTCCCGATCACAGGACTGCGGGTATTTTTTCCGGGCCATGCTTGGCGGTGCGACGACCAGGTAGCCGTTGGCGGCCAGGAAATTGATCCTCGTATGGGTGCCCTTGCCGATCCCCCCACAGCCATGCAGGAAAACCACTGCCGGAAATTTTCCTCCGGGGTCAAGCTGGAGGGTGTGCAAATCCTCTACCGTGGTCTCGTGATAGCCGTGGCCGGAGTTCGGGATACGCACCAGTGACGTCTGCCACACCCGCTCCATCTCAAGTGGATCGTTCCAGTCCTCGCTTCGCATCTCCTCAGCCGGGGTAAAGGTCCTCGTGCTGTTGTTCAAGCCTGAAGCCGAGGCCATGCCTGCACACAGGATCAGCACCAGGCAGGACAGGACTGCCCAGGATGCCTTGGGATAGTTTTGTCGTGGGTGGTTCAAGCGACCCGAAAAGGATTCATTGACACCGGCCGGCACATGACTTGTGGCCTGCCTGCATCCTGTCATCCAGCTTCGGACTTCTGCTTCTCGAGTTCTGCGCGCACCATGTCCATATCCAGCGTCTTGGCCTTTTCGATGACGTCTTCGAGTTGTGCGGGAGAAAGGGCACCCGGCTGCGCATAAATCAGGATTTGCTCACGGAAAATCATGAGCATCGGGATCGAGCGTATGTTGTAGGCCTGCGCCAGTTCCTGCTGTTCTTCGGTGTTGACCTTGCCAAATACGATGTCGTCATGGTTCTCCGAGGCGGACTCGAACGTCGGTGCAAAGGATTTGCACGGCCCGCACCAGGAGGCCCAGAAATCGATAATCACCGTGTCGCTGTTCTCTACGGTTTCGTTGATGTTTTCTTTTGTCAGGGCAATCGTGGTCACGACACTCTCCTTCTCGATAGTAAAATCCAGGGTTCCCGCCCGATCTTTCAAGTGGGTGCAAGCGCACCCACAGCCATCCGTCTCCCGCAGTGTACCGTAGCCGAAGTACGAATCATACAACTTCACCGGGCAGGCAAGCCCTAGCCCCCTACACATGCAGATTCCATAGCCTGTCCCGTTGCGGCAAACTGGTTTACGTGCCTTCGATAAAGTATGATCCGGGCTGCATGTCAGTTGATCTGCCAGCAACCGCGAAGGCATCAGCTTGCACTGCACAATGCAGCGCAACAGGATAGCGCGAAACCAGCATCTTTACTTTTAACCCTGTGTGGAGATCCCTATGAAAGCAGTATTCAGGCACTTTGTTCTGTTTGTGTTTTCAGCAATTCTTATGACTACATCCAACGTACAAGCAGAAACCGCCACGGTAAAAATGGAAACCAGCAAGGGCACCATCGTCCTCGAGCTGGATGCCGCAAATGCACCGCTCACCGTCGAAAACTTCCTGACCTATGTCCGGGAAGGATTTTATGACGGCACCATCTTTCACCGGGTCATTTCGAACTTCATGATCCAGGGGGGCGGGTTCACCTCTGAAATGACCCAGAAACCCACGCATGATCCCATCAGAAACGAAGCCAACAACGGACTGGGAAATGACACCGGCACTATCGCCATGGCGCGAACCAATGACCCGCATTCGGCCACGGCGCAGTTTTTTATCAATGTCCGGGACAACCAGTTCCTGAATTTCTCGGGCGAGAACACGCAGGGATGGGGCTATGCCGTATTCGGCAAGGTCACCGAAGGCATGGAGGTCGTAAACGCCATCCGCGATGTAGCAACTACCACCCGGGGGCCGTTTCAGGATGTACCCGTCGAGACGGTGACAATCGAAAAGGTGTCTATTGTCGAATAATCAGTAAGGTATGTGGCTAACGGCTAGCCACCAAACCTAGCTGACTTTCAAGGATTTAACTGTCTTTTTAGGACGGTTCAAACAGTTTAAATTGGATTGAGACTGAGAGTTTCCCTAGTTTCAGCATTGCTCTATTGAAAAATCTTGAGCAGATCCCATATTTTGCTTTTATATCAAAATGTAGGAGATGAGCATGTTCCAAGCAGACCCATTAACCGTTGATAACGTATTAGAAAAGTTAAAGGGTGACATCATACGAATTTCTCTGATTCTATTAACATCAAAGGAAGAAGCTTGAAAGACTGCTGCCGAAATTGCCACTTTCTTGCTCAAAAGATTTGGTGGAATAGTCTTACAGTCAAATACGAACCAGTTTCCTTGGAAAGGAGAACCAATAAAAATGCAGACTCTGGGCTATGTTGCTTTCATGGCGAATGGCATAGTAGTGAACCTAAATACAAAGAATCCGATAATCTTTCAGAATTCATAGATCAGCCGGGACGTGATTGTTTTTGGCCACAAAATGAAAGCATGTCCTTTGAAGCAGGTGCAAAGCGACAGACAAAAGAAATTGAAGATGAAAGAACAAGAAAGAACCATCGTTTAATGAAGATAGGCATAGCTTTTTCTGCAATAGCAGCGGTGAGCGGTATCGTATATATGATTGAACTAATCAGTACATGGAGTAACTGACCTAGAGGTAAAATGCATACCCTTTTTGTCTCTGACCTGCACCTGGACCATACACGACCGCACGTTGCAGCCGCCTTCTGCAGGTTTTTACGCGATGTGGCAGATACAGATGCCCTGTATATCCTGGGCGACCTGTTCGAGTACTGGATAGGTGATGACGATCCCGCCGTTGGCTTGCAGGATGTGATCGACTCGATCCGCGAGCTGAGCCTCGGCGGTGTTCCGGTGTTTTTCGTGCATGGCAACCGTGACTTCCTCGTCGGCAAGGCATTCGAGGAATTCACCCACTGCAAGATTCTGCAGGAAGAAACCGTAGTGGACCTGTACGGGACACCGACCTTGGTCATGCACGGTGACACGCTGTGTACGGATGACATCGCCTATCAGAAATACCGGGCCAAGGTACGCAACCGGTGGGTGCAGCGGGCCGTATTGCTGCTTAGCGCCGGACAGCGCCAGAAGATGGCACAGCGGCTACGCGATAAAAGCATCTCCGCAACCCAGGACAAGCCGCTCGAAATCATGGACGTCAACCAGGATACCGTTACCCAAACGATGCTCAAACACGGGGTGCGACATCTGATTCACGGACACACCCACCGACCGGGCATTCACGACTTCACCATCGACGGAAATGCCTGCAAGCGTATCGTTTTGGGCGACTGGTACGAGCAGGGCAGCGTGCTGAGGTGCACGCCCGGGACCATGGATCTGGAAACGATCCAGGCCTAACCTTTTTCCAGGGCCGCCAGCTCAGACTCCGAAAACCCCGCCTTGCGCCGTGCTTCCAGGTGAAGCGGCTTTTGCACGCGCCCGGTGTAGTACTGGGCCAGCAAGCTTTGAAAGGTGGGTTCCGGTTCCAGGCCTTGCTCTTCGCAGGAATGCCTGAACCAGCGAGAGCCGATCGCGACGTGGCCGATTTCCTGCTCGAGAATGATCTCCAGGATCTCCGCAGTTTTCCCGTCCCCGTGGGCTCGCAGCTTTTGGATCATGCCCGGGGTGACATCCAGGCCGCGCGCCTCCAGCACCCGGGGGACCAGCGCCATGCGGGCGACAAGGCTGTCGCGCGTTTTGACGGCCATGTCCCACAAGCCATTGTGGGCATCGAATGCGCCGTAATGGGAACCGACTTGCTGCAGCCGCTCCTGCAGCATCAGGAAATGCTGGGCTTCCTCCATGGCCACCCGACTCCAGTCCAGATAATAGGCCCGGGGCAGTCCCTGGAAGCGGTACAGGGCATCGAGGGCGAGGTTGATCGCATTGAACTCGATGTGCGTGATGGCATGAATGAATGCGGCCCGTCCCTGCTCCGTGGTCAGGCTTCGCCGGGCGACATCCTTGGGTACAACCAGTCTCGGGCGCGCGGGCCGACCCGGGTGCTCCACCGCTTCGATTCCAGGCGTGGGTGCAATGTCCAGCGTCCCCTCGCGTATTTGGCGGGCTAGCTCGAACACGGCCTCGCATTTTTGTGCGGCATCGCAACACACCAAGCCGTCGTAGGCGGCCTTGGAAACCGATGCTGCAGGGGCTGGGACAGGAATCGCTGGACTATTCACTAATGATGACCAGCGAAGAGACTTCCAGACGGTCATACAGGTCCATGACATCCCGGTTTTTCATGCGCACGCAGCCTACGGAGGCCGGTTGACCAATCAGGCCTTCCTCATGGGTGCCATGGATGTAGATATAACGCCCGTGGCTGTCCACACTTCCTCCCTGGTTGACTCCCTCTTCCAGGCCTGCCAGCCAGAGAATCCTGGAGGTGATGAGTTCCTGGTCCGTGCGGGTTTCACCGGATTCGATTTCTGCGGTCTGGTGCGTGCGTATTCTTGAGCGGAAGATCTCGGCAAGCCCAGCATCCCCACCGATTTTCTCTGCCACGCAGTGCACCCCGCGTGGGGTCTTGTAGGAGTCCTCTTTCTCGCCGGTACCGTAACGGGAAGTGGACACCGGGTAGGTGGCCAGGCACGCCCCCCCTTCCAGGACATAGAGCCTCTGCTCGCTTACCTTGACGAGGGCGCCGGGATGGTTCGCATGCTGCGGATACCGCTCGCATGCCTCGGCATACTGGGCCAGCACCTCCTGGCTTGGCTTGACGGCCTGCATGCGTCAGGCGTTTTCCTCAAACGCTGTTGTGCAGGTCGATGCTCGCGTATTCCTTTTCACGTTCCTGCTGGGTCTTGTCGTTGCGCACGATTTCCAGGTTTTCAAAATAGCCCTCTTCCACGCCGGTGATGTAATTGCCATCGAACATCGATGTGTCGAACGTATCCAGTTTCAGATTCCCCTGGCGCACCGCCGCAACCAGGTCACCCAGCCCCTGGTAGAACAGGCGATCGGTCTTGATCTCACCAGCAATCGAATCCACGTCCTTGTCGAAGGCGATCAACTCATTGCGTGCCGGCATGTCAATCCCGTAGATGTTCTGGTACCGGATCGGAGGCGAGGCGGAGGCGAAGTACACCTTGCTGGCACCGGCGTCACGGGCCATTTGCACGATCTCGCGCGAGGTCGTACCGCGCACGATCGAATCGTCGATCAGCAGAACATTCTTGCCCTTGAATTCGAGCCCAATGGGATTGAGCTTCTGGCGTACAGATTTCTTGCGCAGCGTGCTGCCTGGCATGATGAAGGTCCGCCCGATGTAGCGATTCTTGATGAATCCCTCGCGGTACTTGACGCGCAGGAGGTAGGCGATCTCGATCGCCGCCGTGCGGCTCGTATCCGGGATGGGCATGACGACATCGATGTCATGGTCCGGCCACTCGCGGAGGATTTTCTTGGCGAGCCTCTGGCCCATGCGCATGCGCGCCTTTTGTACGAAAATGTCATCGATGATCGAATCCGGACGGGCAAAGTAGACGTGCTCAAATATGCAGGGTGACTGCTGGGATTGCGGCGCACACTGCTTGGTGTGAATCTTCCCCTCCACATCGATGAAAACGGCCTCACCGGGGGCGATGTCGCGTACGAGACTGTAGTCGAGCGCATCCAGGGCGGCACTTTCCGAGGCCACCATGTACTCCATGCCATGACGGGATTCCCGGACCCCGTACACCAGGGGCCGGATGCCGTGGGAGTCGCGAAAGGCGATGATGCCGCAGCCGGTGATCATGGCCACCACGGCGTAGGCACCCTTACAGCGGCGATGCACACCTTCCACGGCGGCAAATATGTCTTCCGGCCTCAATCTCAAGGTCTGCTGGTTGCCCAGCTCGTGCGCCAGAACGTTGAGCAGGATTTCCGAGTCCGAATCCGTGTTCAGGTGACGGCGGTCCTCGCGGAACAGCTCCTTTTTCAGCTGCTCGGTATTGATCAGGTTGCCGTTGTGTCCAAGCGAGATGCCGAAGGGTGAATTCACGTAAAGAGGCTGGGCTTCGGCGGAGGAGGATGAGCCTGCCGTGGGATAGCGCACGTGTGCGATGCCCATGGTGCCTTTCAGGCGCTCCATGTGCCGGCTGTGGAACACGTCGCGCACCAGGCCGTTGGCCTTGCGCTGGTAGAGCCGGCCATCGCTGTAGGTGACAATCCCCGCAGCATCCTGGCCGCGGTGCTGCAGCACCAGGAGCGCATTGTACAACGCCTGGTTGACGTCCCGGTGAGATACGATTCCGGCAATACCGCACATGATCAGTGGACTCCCGACTGCATCAGAGAACGTACAGGGAGGCCTGTGTGCCTGCCCCGTCAAACATAAAATACTTCGCGTATTCCGGCGGGATATACCGGATCACTTCCCGTGCAGCAGTCTCGAACCAGGGCAGTATCTGCGAAGTCTCCCAGATTTCGGTTCGCGGAAAACTGGTCATGGCGGCCACCAGGATCACCAGAACCACGATGGCCCCGCCGCGCACCAGGCCGAACAAGGCCCCTAGGAGCCGGTCGATGCCGCGCAGCACGGGCAGCCGGGTCACCTTACCCAGCACATGGTTCAGCAAGGCCCCTGCAACCAGTACGCCGACTCCGATCACTGCAAAGGCAATGCTCGCACGCAGCTTGCTCAACACGATATCCTCACCCCCGAGACTCAACGTGGTCTCGTCAATGTCAGCAGGCAAGTACAATGCCAACTGGTCAAAATAATTCATGGCCAGCCAGGCCGCAAGGATCAGGCTGGTCAATGAGATCGCTTCCTTTACGAACCCCCGGAACATCGCGATCATCACAGACACCCCCAGGATGATCATGATCCCGATATCAATCCATGAAAATTCCATATGTGGCGCTTCTAGGGATGCGGGGTTACAAAGGCTCCCTTGATACCCTGGTCTTTCTCGATTTTCGCACGCAACTGATCGGCATTTTCACGTTTGAGCTCGGGTCCGACCCTGACCCGGTAAAGCACCTTGCCCCTTTTCTCGAACTTCTCGGTGAATGCTGCAAAATCGCCCGCCATCAGCTTTTTCTGCAGGGCGAGTGCCTTGCCTTCTTCCTCGAATGCAGCCACCTGTACGGCCCAGGCGCTTAATGAGGGAGAGGGTGTAATCTTGCTGGCCGTTGCTTCAAGTACCTTGGGCTCGGGTGGCGGTGTTGTCTTTTGCGGTGCTGGCTGTTCCGCTGGTTGGGATGCCGTTGGTTCCGCAGGTTCTGACTTCTGTACAGGTGCAGCGACGACCTGCGGTTCACTCGGTTTTTCAGCTGCCGGTAACGAGTCCAACTGCTCGGGATCCGGCAACTTGCTCTCAAAATTGAACTTGGGCGGTGCGAGTGAAAGTTCCTCCTCAACCACCGCGGATTCCTTGCGGCCCGACCCGTCCAGCAGCATCGGCACGAAGATTACCGCAAGGGCAATAAGTACCACGGCGCCGATCAGGCGCTGCTTCATGAGTGTCTCCATGTATTCCCCTGCTCCCGGCCTATTTCGACCTATCCTGCCACTGTGAAAAGCGCACGATTATACTTCCAAGCTTAATACTTCTGCCACCGTCAGGAAAGAACCAAACACCACAATCCGGGAAGTCTCGCAGGCCTCCTTTTTGACAGCCTGCCAGGCCTGCTCCACGGAAGGACACGTGTGCACGATAGCATCCTGATCCAGGCGCACAATGCGGTCTTGCAAGTCTGCACAATCGAGGGAGCGCTCGGAATCCAGTTCCGAGATATACCATTCGTCAATCTGCTCGCACACCGAGCCGATGATACCCTCCACATCCTTGTCTTCCAGCACGGAGAACACCGCATAGGTACGCGAAGCCGGTCCCAGTTCCTGAAGGTTCTTGCCGAGGACCTTCGCACTGTCCAGGTTGTGCGCCACATCGAAGATCATCTCGCACTTGCCGACGACGCGCTGAAAACGCCCCGACAGGCAGATGTCCTGTAGTCCGCGCTCCACGCTTTCGCGCCGCACGGGCAGCACCTCATCGAGGCACTGGATGCTCATCAGCGCCGCGGCCGCATTGCCGACCTGTACATCGCCGTACAGGTTCGGTGCCGGCAGTCCGTCCCAGTCAAGCTTCTCGCTCCGGAAGGCCCAGCGCCCGTCGCTCCCCTGCCGGTAGGAAAAATCCTCACCCACCAGGTACAGCCGGGAATCGATGTCACGGGCATACTTGAGCAAGGTCTCGGGGGGATCGCTGTCCCCGCAGACGGCGGGCTTGCCCGTGCGGAAAATTCCGGCTTTCTCAAGACCGATGGATTCGCGCGTGGAACCCAGCCACTGCACATGGTCCAGGCCGACGCTTGAGACGATCGCCGCATCGGCGTCGTAGATGTTGACGGCATCCAGGCGCCCGCCCAGGCCAACCTCGAATACCGCCACATCCAGCGGCAGGGTGCTGAAGATCTGCATGGCCGCCAGCGTGCCGAACTCGAAATAACTCAGGCTAAGATCTCCCCGGGCCTGATCCACTAGGTCAAAGGCTGCGCACAGCGGGGTATCCTCGACATTCTTTTTCCCGATCCGGATGCGCTCGTTGTAGTGCAGCAGGTGGGGCGAGGTGTATGCAGCTACACGGTACCCGGCCTCATGGTAGATGGATTCCAGGATCGCTGTGATCGAACCCTTGCCATTGGTACCGGACACCATGACCACCTTGAAGTCGGGCTGCATGAGGCCGAGTTCGTGGGCCACCCGGGCCACACGGTCCAGTCCCAGCTTGATCTTCTCGGAATGCAGGGTCTGCTGCCAGTCCAGCCAGTCTTGGAGGTGTTCGAATCGCAAAGTTTGAAATCAGAAGGATGATTCGGTAGATGCAGGGGACAGGTAGTGTCAGCGACTTATTTGTGCAGCAGTATGCACAATATCCTGTGCACCACGTCACGCATGTCCTTGCGCTCGACGATCATGTCCAGGGCCCCGTGCTCGAGCAGAAACTCGCTGCGCTGGAAGCCTTCAGGCAAAGTTTCGCGCACGGTTTGCTCGATCACCCTGGGTCCTGCAAAGCCGATCAGTGCCTTGGGCTCAGCAATGTTGACGTCCCCCAGCATGGCCAGACTGGCGGATACACCCCCCGTAGTTGGGTCGGTCAGCACCGATACAAAGGGAATGCGCTGGCTTCGCATACGGTCCAGCACGGCACTGGTTTTTGCCATCTGGAACAGGGACATGAGCGCTTCTTGCATGCGCGCACCGCCACTTGTGGAAAAACAGACCAGGGGAATGGAATCCTGCAGGGCTCGCTGGGCACCCCTCAGGAAGCGTTCGCCGACGACCGAACCCATGGAACCGCCGATGAATCTGAACTCGAACGCTGCAGCCACCACCGGCAGCTCCTTCAGGCATCCTTTCATCACCAGCAGGGCCTCGCTCTCCTTGGTGGACTTCTGTGCCCCTGCCAGGCGGTCCTTGTACTTTTTGCTGTCCCTGAACTTGAGGAAATCCTTGGGCTCGATGTCGTTGCCGATCTCTTCGATAGGACTCTCATCCAGGAAGGCCAGCAGTCTCGTGCGTGCCCCGATCCGCATGTGGTGGTTGCACTTGGTGCATACCTGCAGGTTGCGCTCCAGGTCCGAACGGTACAGGACGGCACCGCAGCTCGTGCACTTGTCCCACAGTCCTTCCGGAACCTTGCCCTTGCCCGAACCCTCGGTGCGGATCCGCGAAGGCATCAATTTTTCCAGCCAGCTCATGTGTGCATAAAAATCAGGAGTTTGTTGCGGACAGGGCCGCCTCGGGAATGCCGCGATCCAGTGCCTCGCGCATGTCCTTGAGCAGGTCGGCTACCTTTTTCTTCATGGTGTCAGGATCGGTCAGGTGGGTCTCGATCTGGCGGATCAGGGCGCTGCCTACGATGACGGCATCGGCAATGGAGGCAATGTCCCTGGCGCTCCCGGCATCCTTAACACCAAAGCCGACCCCGACGGGCAGGCTCGAATGCTGCTTGATTTCACGGACCTTGTTCTTGACTTCCGAGATATCCATATGACCCGCACCAGTGACCCCTTTCAGGGAGACATAATATATAAGTCCGGAAGAGGCCTCACAGATTTTTTTGATACGGGCTTCACTGGTGGTCGGGGCAATCAGGAAAACCGTGTCCAGGCCATGTGCCCGGTAGGTCTCAAGGGCCGGACCCGCCTGTTCGACCGGAAGGTCCACGGTCAGCACGCCATCGACTTCGCTTTGCCTTGCCAGGCGGGCAAACTCACTCGTGCCGAGGGTTTCCACCGGATTCTGGTAACCCATCAGGATGACCGGCGTGCGTTCATCGCGCTCGCGGAAGCTGCGCACCATGCCCAGGGTGTCCCTCAGGCTGGTATTGTGGGCCAGTGCACGCTCCATGGCTGCCTGGATCACGGGTCCATCTGCCATCGGATCGGAAAAGGGCACGCCCAGCTCGATCATGTCCGCACCGGCTTCCACCAGGGTGTGCATCAGTGCCACCGTCTGATCAGGGTGAGGATCCCCCGCTGTGATGTAGGGCACCAGTGCCTTGCGGCCCTGCCCCGCCAGGGCATCGAAACGTTCCTGGATCCGGCTCACAGCTCGATGCCTTCGATGTCAGCCACCGTGTTGATGTCCTTGTCCCCACGTCCGGAAAGATTGACGATGATCGTCTGCTCCGGTGTCATCTTCGCTGCCAGCTGCAGGGCATAGGCCAGGGCATGGCTGCTTTCAAGCGCGGGAATGATGCCTTCGATTCGGGTGAGCTCGTGAAATGCCGCAAGCGCCTGCTCATCGGTGACGGATTCGTACTGCACCCGCCCGATATCCTTCAGCCAGGCATGTTCCGGGCCTACACCCGGGTAGTCCAGGCCGGCAGAAATCGAATGGGTTTCGATGATCTGGCCATTCTCATCTTCCATCAGGTAAGTACGGTTGCCATGCAGCACCCCGGGTTTCCCGGTGTTCAGCGGAGCCGAGTGCCGCTGCGTTTCCAGCCCAAGACCCGCGGCCTCGATGCCGTACATCCGCACCCCGGCATCGTCCAGGAACGGGTAAAACAGGCCGATGGCATTGGAGCCACCGCCGACACAGGCCACCAGTGCATCCGGCAGGGATCCGGTCATCGCCTTGAACTGGCTCTTCGCCTCACGGCCGATGACCGTCTGGAAGTCGCGCACCAGCACCGGGTAGGGATGCGGGCCTGCCACCGTACCGATGATGTAAAACGTGGTGTCGACATGCGTTACCCAGTCACGCAATGCCTCATTGAGCGCATCCTTGAGGGTTTTTGAGCCGGAGCGCACGGGCACCACCTCCGCCCCGAGAAGCCGCATGCGGTAGACGTTGGGCGCCTGGCGGCGGATGTCTTCCTCGCCCATGTAGACGACGCATTCGAGCCCCAAGCGCGCAGCGACCGTGGCACTGGCCACGCCGTGCTGGCCAGCCCCCGTCTCCGCGATGATGCGGGACTTGTTCATGCGCTTGGCCAGCAGGGCCTGGCCGACCGTGTTGTTGATCTTGTGAGCGCCGGTGTGATTCAGGTCCTCGCGCTTCAGGTAAATTTGTGCACCGCCGTATTTCTCGCTCAGCCGTTGCGCGAGATACAGGGGGCTCGGACGTCCCACGTAGTGGCTGAGATCCGCCTCGAATTCAGCCACAAATTCGGGATCCTTCCTGAACTTGAAATAGGCGGCCTCAAGCTGTGCGAGCGGCTCGATCAGGGTTTCAGCCACATAGCGGCCACCGTACTCACCGAACATTCCGGCACGGTCCGGAACCTGGCCACTGGCCAGGGCTTCAGGGCGTTCTGTGGCCTTACTAGCCATGCCCGGCCTCCGCGACAAACCGTTTCATTTTTCCTGCATCCTTTTCGCCCGGAGCGGACTCGATGCCACTGCTGACATCCACCGCATAGGGCTGCACCTCGCGCACGGCCTGGGCCACGTTTTCCGGAGTGAGCCCACCAGCCAGTACTACCTGGTGCTTGAGCGATCCCGGTATCTTGTGCCACGCAAAGGTTTTTCCCGTACCGCCCATCTCTCCGCTTGAATGGCTGTCGAACACAAATCCCGAGGCAGACGCGAACCCGCTACAAAAGTCCTCAATGGAGTCCGCACTGCCCATCGGCACCGCCTTCAGGTAAGGGACCCCGAACTGACAGCAAAATTCCTCATCTTCGCTACCATGAAACTGCAACAGATTGAGTCCGGTACGGTGGAGGACCTCCTCGATTTTCCCGGCCCCGGCATCCATGAACAGGCCCACGGACATGACAAACGGCGGCAAAAGCCGGATCAGCGGTGCGGCCTGCTCGGGGGCCAGGTTGCGCGGGCTCTCTTTGACGAACACGAACCCCAGGGCATGCACTCCCAGTTCGAGCGCATACTGCACATCCTCTGCACGGGTCATTCCACAAAATTTGATCCGGGTTGGCATGCTATTGTTCCTCGTTCCCTCGTGCTCCATCGGTTCCGATCGCAGGCCATTGTACTGCAGGGTCCAGTCCGTACTTGCCATCATACTGCACTTTGACCAGGTACAAGCCGGCGGCCGGCGCGGTCACGCCCCCCAGGGTGCGGTCGCGGCTCTCCAGCACAGTTTTTGCCCAGTCGGCTTCCTGCTCTGCCTTGCCGATCGCAATCAGCACGCCCGCAATGTTGCGCACCATGTGATGCAGGAATCCGTCCGCGCGGATATCCAGAAAAACAAACTCGTCAAAGCACTGCACGGTGAGTTCGTGCACGGTGCGAACCGGGCTTTTTGCCTGGCAGGCCAGTGCCCTGTACGACGTGAAATCATGGGTGCCCTGCAGGCACGATGCAGCCTCTTGCATGCGGGTACAGTCCAGTGGCTGATGCACCCAGGTAACGCGTCCCCGAAGGATGGCCGGTCGCACCGGGCGATTGTCGATCACATAACGGTATTGTCGTGAAATCGCCGAATAGCGCGCATGAAAATCATCATCCACGGGCCTCGCCCACAGCACCGAGACCGAGTCGGGAAGGTAGCTGTTGACACCCAGCACCCAGGCATGATTCTCCCGCTGCGCCTCGCAATCGAAATGAACCACCTGTTCGGTAGCATGCACGCCCGTATCAGTTCGCCCAGCGGCACTGAGGCGCACTGGCGCATCAGCCACCCTGGATACCGCATCCTCCAGGGCCTGCTGTACCGTATCGGTGCCCTTCTGTAGCTGCCAGCCGCAAAATGGACTGCCATCGTATTCGATGCCAAGTGCAATACGCATGGTAAAAATTATTCAAAAGGCCTGTGGCCGCAAAAATGAGGGGCAATGATACAGGATGCGCAAATCCACGCGCCATGGCGCGTGGGTGCAGATTCTCCGGCTAGCTGCTTCGAAGCCGCTGGCGCAGCCTTTCCACCCGCCTGCGGTTGACCCCGAGGTCATAGAACCCGTACCTAGATGAGGAACCCACATGGATCACGCCTTCTTCCGCACACAGAAGACACTTCAGGTCATCGGGAAACCGGAAAATGAGTGAGCGGCATAGCGCATGAAGGTACTCATCGGTCTCCTCAAGGATCACCGTGCGGGGCATCTTCAAAAGCACAGTCCTGACCCGGGCAAAGGTGAGTTGTGGGGATTCTCCGCAAGGCAGCGGATCGATGGAATGGAAACGCGAAGTACCGTCCTGGCTACAGACGTAGTTGGGCCGGATCGTGTGCGTCACAAGTGAGGTGGTACGGATCATGGCCTCTTTTTTGTTTGGGTTGCTCTACAGTCACCTCGCGCCCTGCTTCATACCCATCGCCTGAGATTTTATGTTATGTTGCGGGCCAAGTCACAAGACGACCAGCCCTCGCGAGATTGGAATCGCCCAATGGTAGTGGCCAGTTCACCAATCCTCCCAAAAGGCTTTTTTGCCGCGAAATTGCCCGATCATAATCCTGCACGCACGACAATGCCGTCTTCGGTGTAAAAAATGGTTGCATCAGCGTCGAAAATGGCTGTATTAGCGTGGAAAATGATTGCAAATGCGCCCAACGCTCCCGCAGGACACCGGTACTTGCCATAATGGCCCCAATAACCCCGGCGGTCCATCAACTTGCGGTAACCCTTTGAAGTCCAGTTCCAGCAATCCGCAGGCCTCCGAGATGGTGCACATAGAAAGTGCGCTGCCCCTCGCGCCTGTTTTTGCCAGCGTTTTCCTGCTGGCTTTGCTGGCTGCCATGGGGCAGTTCGCCTCCAACGTTTACACGCCTTCTCTCCCGTTTGTTGCAGCATCGCTGGGAGTCGATATCGATGCCGTGCAGCTGACGCTGGTCACCTACATGCTTGCCTTCGGTGTCGGGCAGCTGATCTATGGCCCGCTTGCAGACCGGTTTGGAAGGCGCCCCGTCTTGTTTGGTGGGCTCGTGCTGTTCCTTGCCGGTACGCTTTTCTGTGCACTTTCTACGAGTCTGCCGGCTCTGCTGTGGGCTCGTGCCCTGCAGGCATTCGGCGTGGCCAGCACGAACGTGGTCGCCCGTGCTGCCGCACGCGACAGTTTCAGCGGCAGCGAGTTGCTTCGCGCAAGTGCAATGATTGCAATTGTTTTTACGCTTGTGCCCGGCACGGCACCTTTTGTTGGCGGATTTGTCCAGGCACTTGCCGGCTGGCGTGCTAACTTCTGGCTGACCCTGCTTCTTGGCCTGCTGATCAGCCTTTACATGCTGGTTAAATTACCGGAGACCGGGCATACCCGCCTGAACCGCATCGATGCGCGCGCAGTGATCCGGGGCTACCTGGACGTCATCTCGGTCCGCCGTGCTATTTTCTGCTCACTCACCGGCGGACTTGTCTTTGCCACGGCATCCACCTTTTATGCAGCTTCCCCGGCGCTTTACATGGAGCACCTGGAGATCGGGCCTGTTGAATACGGACTCTATCCTCTCCTGTCCATTGCCGGATTTATCGCAGGCAGCCTCTTGACCCGGCGCCTGGCCGATGAAGTCACCCCGGACTGGATCCTCGTCCGGGGACTGGCCATCATGCTCCCAGCCCTCGTCCTCATGCTGTTTTTCCCGCTCGTCGATATGGTGCACAAACATCTGTTCAACGTCTGCATCGTCATACATAGCGTAGGACTCGGCATTTTCACACCTACCGCGAGTGCACTTGTGCTGTCACATTTCCCACGCCGGGCCGGATTTGCTGCGGCCACGCACGGCTTTATTGTGCTGACCAGCAGTGCAGCCGGCGTGCTCATTGTCAGTGAGTTGCAGCGGCTCCTGCCAATTCTGGCATTGCCCCTGGTAATGCTTTCCCTGGTCGGTTTTGCGATCTTGCTATCCCGGAAGTTCATACGAACCGGAAAACGTGAGTCATAAAAGGACGAATATCTGAATCCCGGACAGACATGCACAAGGGTGTGCTGATTTGCCGTCGTGTCCTGAATTTATTTGGACACGGGTCGGTTTTCAGTGCGTGAAATTATGTGCAGGATGCGATCCAGTTGCTGCGCCGTGAGTATCCGCTTCAGATAGCCCAGCAGGTAGGTCGGTACGGTCACGTAATAGTGTGCCTTGGGTCGCTTGGCTTCCAGTGCATGGATGACCTTTTTCACCACGGCATCCGCAGGCAGCGTGAACGGCGTGGTGTCGTCCTCTGCCGCCAGACGTTCTTCAACGACAGTATAGATATCCCGGTGGGCGCTCTTCGTCGGGTCGATGTTGGCCTTGAATGCCGCGTACGCGTTTTCCCGAAAGCGGCTGCTGACCGGCCCGGGTTCGATCAGCGACACATAGATGCCTGAACCGGACAGCTCCAGCCTCAGGGTATCGGTCAGGCCCTCGATGGCATACTTGCTGGCCACATACGCGCCGCGGTAATGCAATGCCACAAGGCCAAGCAACGAACTGTTCTGGATGATGCGCCCGGTACCGTTGGCACGCATGGAGGGCAAAAGCCGGCAGGTCAGGTCGTGCCAGCCCAGGACGTTGGTCTGCAGTTGTGCCAGCAGGACGTCGCGCGACAGGTCCTCGACCGCACCCGGCTGCCCGTAGGCTCCATTGTTGAATAGCCCATAGACCCTTCCGTGGGTTCGCACCAGCACCTCTTTGGCCAACGCCGACACACTCGCAGGATCCCCCAGGTCGAGAGCCAGGGCTTCGAAACCGTCTTTCTCGAGCTGCTCCAGGTCTTCTGTCTTGCGCGCAGTCGCAAGTACGCGATAGCCGCGCTCGGACAGCATCTCGGCCGCCCTTCGGCCGATGCCGCTTGAGCAGCCGGTGATGAGTATGTTTCGCTGGATCACAGGTCCCTCACGACTCGTCTGATGCACTCATCCGTGCGCTGAAGGGCGGAGGGACGCGACGTCGAAGGCGATCCCTGCGCCCTCAGATGTATTCCCGAACCAGAATTTCCGCGATCTGGATACTGTTCAGAGCTGCTCCCTTTCTCAGGTTATCACTGACCACCCACATGTTGAGCCCGCGCGGGTGCGAGATGTCTTCACGAATGCGCCCCACGTACACGGCATCGGTTCCATCGCCTTCAGTGGCTGCCGTGGGATAGCCGCCATCCTTTCGGTCATCCACCACCTGTACCCCCGGCGCCTCGGCCAGCAGTTGCTTGGCCTGCTCCGCCGACAGGGGCGCTTTCAATTCAAGGTGAACGGCCTCGGAATGGCCGTTGACGACCGGGATGCGCACCGTCGTGGGATTGACCTGAATCGAGTCATCGCCGAGGATCTTGCGGGTCTCCCACACCATCTTCATCTCTTCCTTGGTGTAGCCGTTGTCCATGAACGCATCGATATGCGGCAGGGCATTGAAGGCGATCTGCTTCGGATACACCTGGCAATCCACCGGCGCGCCCTCGATGATCCCCCGGGTCTGCTGGTCGAGTTCCTCGATGGCCTCCTTGCCGGTTCCGGACACCGCCTGGTAGGTCGCTACGTTGACGCGCTCGATGCCGACCGCATCATGAATGGGCTTGAGGGCCACCACCATCTGGATGGTCGAACAGTTCGGGTTGGCGATGATCCCGTTGTTGGTGTAATTCGCGATCTGCTCGGCGTTCACCTCCGGAACCACCAGCGGGATGCTGTCCACGTACCGAAACTGCGAGGTATTGTCGACCACGACGCAGCCCTGCTCGGCAGCCTTCGGCGCATATTCCTTCGAGATGCTCGCTCCCGGTGAAAAAAGCCCGATCTGCGTATCGGAAAAATCAAACTCGGCGAGGTCGCCCACCTCGATTTCCTGACTCCCGAAGCGGACTTTCTTGCCCGCGGAACGGGTACTTGCCAGTGCATGCACCCGGTCTGCAGGAAACTCTCTTTGTGCCAGGATGGACAGTAACTGCTCGCCGACCGCCCCGGTGGCACCCACTACCGCAACATTGTGTTTTTTCATGGTCTGTATCAGTTTTTCTGTGTTTAATCCGACAGCGCACGAACCACGGCATCGCCCATTTCCCGAGTTCCGATGTGCTGCCGCGCGGAATATACAATATCCTGCGTTCGAAGTCCCTCGGCAATGACCTGACGCACCCCCTGCTCGATGCGCTCAGCCATGGCGGGCTCATCCAGGCTGTAGCGCAACATCATCGCGGCCGAGAGGATGGCTGCGAGCGGATTGGCCACGTCCTTGCCGGCAATATCGGGAGCCGAACCATGTACGGGCTCGTACAGGCCCTGGTCTGCATCGTTCAGCGAGGCGGACGGCAGCATGCCGATCGATCCGGTCAGCATGGCCGCAATGTCGGAGAGGATATCGCCGAACATGTTCTCGGTGAGCACGACATCGAACTGCTTCGGGTCGCGAACCAGCTGCATGGCGGCATTATCGACATACATGTGGCTCAGGGAGACCTCGGGATACTGCTGGTGCACTCGGTTCACGACGTCCCGCCACAACTCGGACACCTCCAGCACATTGGCCTTGTCCACGGAGCAAAGACGCCGGTTCCTGCGCTGCGCGATCTGGAATGCGGCCTGCGCGATGCGTTCGATCTCGGTTTCATCGTAGGCCAGCGTGTTGAAGCCCTGGCGAAGTTCTCCCTCGAGCGTGCGGATTCCCCGCGGCTCACCAAAGTAGAGCCCTCCGGTCAGTTCACGAACGATCATGATATCTAGGCCGGCCACGAGCTCCGGTTTCAGCGAAGAAGCACCGGCCAAATCCGCAAACAGGATCGCCGGGCGCAGATTCGCAAACAGGCCGAGTTCTGCACGCAGGCGCAACAACCCCTTCTCAGGGCGCAACTCGCGCTCAACCTCATCGAAGCGGGGTCCGCCGACCGCACCGAGCACCACCGCATCGGCAGCCCGGGCAAGCTCCAGGGTCTGTGCCGGCAGCGGGTCGCCACCGTCTTCGTAGGCACAGCCACCCACCAGCGCTTCCTCGAGTTCGAGGGCAAGACCGTGCTCGTCCACGAGAAAGGTCAGGACCTTGCGAACCTCGGAGATGACTTCAGGGCCGATGCCATCTCCCGGCAATAACAGTACCTTGTGCATGAGTCAGTAAAAATCCAGTTGCCAAAAATGTCAGGGAAACAGCCAGGGACAGGCCTGCTTCATCCGGCTCTCGTAGTCCCTGATCTTGTCTTCGTGCTGCAGCGTGATATCGATCTCATCATAACCGTTCAGCAGGCAGTGCTTGTGAAACGCACTGATTTCGAAAGAAAAAACCCTGTCGTTCTGATCCTGTACGACCTGCTTCTCCAGGTCCACCGTACAGACGTATGCGGGGTCTTGTTCGACCTGGTTGAACAGATCGTCGACTTCCGCTGCCTGCAGGGTAATCGGCAGCAGGCCGTTTTTATAGCTGTTGCTGCAAAAAATATCGGCAAAGCTCGAGGCGATCACTACCCGAAAGCCATAGTCCAGCAGCGACCACACGGCATGTTCGCGCGAAGACCCGCAACCGAAGTTATCGCGCACCAGCAACACCTCCGCCCCTGCGTGCGTGTCCTGGTTGAGGACGAAGTCCGGGTCGGTGCGACGTTGTCCGGGGTCCGTGTCGAGGGTGCCAGGGTCCAGGTAGCGCCAGTTGTCAAACAAGTACTTTCCGAAACCCGTGCGCTTAACCGACTTCAGGTACTGCTGCGGAATGATGGCATCCGTATCCACGTTGCTGCGGTCAAGCGGCATCAAAGTGGTCTCGAGGCGAGTGAAGGGTCTCATGACATCCACTTCCTGACATCGACGAAATGTCCGTGCAGGGCTGCGCCCACGGCCATCACCGGGCTCACCAGGTGGGTGCGACCGCCCTTGCCCTGGCGCCCCTCGAAATTCCGGTTGGAGGTGGACGCACAACGCTCACCCGGCTCAAGCTGGTCCGCATTCATGCCCAGGCACATCGAGCAGCCCGGCTCGCGCCACTCGAACCCGGCCGACTTGAAAATCCGGTCCAGGCCCTCTTCTTCGGCCTGTCGCTTCACCAGTCCCGAACCCGGCACCACCATGGCCAGCTTGACATTGTCAGCCACGCAGCGGTCCTGAATCAGCCCGGCCGCCTCGCGCAGGTCCTCGATCCGGGAATTGGTGCACGAACCGATGAACACCTTGTCGATCTCGATGTCCTCGATCGGGGTTCCGGGCTGCAGGCCCATGTACTGCAGCGCATTTCGGTGATCCGCACTGTCGTCCTGCGGGACGACGCCATCGACCGTGGTCACCATCTCCGGGGAGGTCCCCCAGGTGACCTGCGGCTTGAGATCGCTGGCATCGAGTTGCACCACGGCATCAAACTTCGCCCCGTCATCGCTTCTCAAAGTTTGCCAGTAGGCCTGTGCCTGGTCCCACATGGCTCCCTGGGGTGCGAACGGTCGACCGGCGACATACTCCAGGGTGGTATCGTCGACGGCGATCATGCCGGCACGCGCACCCGCTTCGATGGACATGTTGCACATCGTCATGCGCCCTTCCACGGAGAGCGTGCGGATCGCAGCCCCTGCGTATTCCGCCGTGTAGCCTGTGGCCCCGGCCGTACCCAGCTGCCCGATGATGGCAAGGATGATGTCCTTGGAGGTCACACCAGGAGGCAGTCTGCCGTCCACCCGGATCTGCATGTTCTTCGATTTTTTCAGCAGCAGGCACTGGGTCGCGAGCACGTGTTCCACCTCGGAAGTCCCGATGCCAAAGGCAAGCGCGCCCAGCGCGCCGTGGGTGGAGGTGTGCGAATCGCCGCACACGATGGTCATGCCCGGCAGCGAGGCGCCCTGCTCGGGGCCGATCACGTGCACGATCCCCTGGCGCACGTCCAGCATCGGGAACTGCGTGATCGAGAAATCCCTGCAATTTTCATCGAGCGTTTCGACCTGCCTCCTGGAGATGGGATCCTCGATCCCCTGGCTTCGATCCGTGGTCGGCACGTTGTGGTCTGCAGTAGCGAGGATAGAATCCCTGCGCCAGGGGGCCCGCCCGGCCATCCGCAGGCCCTCGAATGCCTGCGGCGATGTCACCTCGTGCACCAGATGCCGGTCGATGTACAGCAACGTCATGCCGTCATCGCGCTCATGTACGCTGTGACTTCTCCAGACTTTGTCATACAAGGTGTCGTTGTCCATCATCGTGATCCTGCGGGCCTGTGTCGCTCATTCCAGACTGCGCCGCGCTCCCCCAGCCACAAATACTGAAGCAGCGCGAAGGCAGCCATGCCGGCCGCCAGCAGGTAAACCTCGGAGGCGCCGACGGCGCTCCAAGTATACCCGCTCACTAGGCTGCCTAGCGAAATTCCCAGGCCAAAGCTGACACTGGAATAAAGCGCCATGCCACGGCCTTGCAGCGATCCCGGGAAGTAGTCATCGATCATGCAGATCGCTGCGGCATGAAACAGCCCGTAGGAGGCCGCGTGCAGCAACTGGGCCAGCAACAGTACAGGCAGGTTGTCCGCATACATGGCGATCAGGCACCAGCGAAGCGCGGTCAGCAGCATGGCCATGCCCAGCAGGCGCGGCGCGCCAAAATTTGACAGCAGCCGGTACACCATGAGGAACAACCCAATCTCGGCAACCACTCCCAGCATCCACAGTTGACCCACCGCGGTTCGCGTATATCCCAGATCCTCCAGGTAGATGCTGAAAAACGTGTAATAGGCACCATGGCTCATCTGCATCAAAAACGCAGCCAGCAACAAGGCGATGACCGGCGCCTGCCAGCAGGTACCCAGCAATGAAGCGTTCTGGGTTGCGTGACCAAGGGTGGGTGCGTCCTGCACACGCAACATGCTCAGCCAGATACTCGACAGGATCACCAGGATCGCCCAGGGCAGGAACCGAATCCCTTCATCGCGCACCACCAGCGCCAGCACCAGCACGGAAACCAAGAACCCGATCGAACCCCAGAGCCGCACGCGCCCGTACTGATACCGGTCCTTTCCCAGAAAATTCATGGTGGTGGCCTCGAACTGGGGCAAGGCCGCATTCCAGAAAAACCCAAAGCCCACCAACACCAGCAGCATGGTCCAGTACTCGCGCACGGGAAGCACCAGGGCAAACACGCATATCCCCGCGAACACGGCGTAGCGGGTGACCCGCATGCGCTGACCGGTGTGGTCTGCAATGTACGCCCATATCGTTGGTGCGATGATCTTGGTCGCCAAAAGCACGGCGGAAAGCTCGCCGATCTGGCGGGCATTGAAATCGAGGTGCTTCAGGTACAGGCTCCAGTACGGAAGCAGCGCGCCGAGCGTCGCGTAGTAGAAGAAATAGACCGTGGCGTGCCTTCTGCGCCTTGCAGACTGTTGCTGTCCGGACAGCATACTTGTTCCAGATCAGGCCGTTACAGGTTCAGTTGCCCGCCGGGCGCTCAGGGCACCGAAGACGGGATATCCGGTGTGGCACAGTCCACATCGAGGTTTTGTGCGCGGTGGCGAAGCACATGGTCCATGACGACCAGGGCAAGCATTGCCTCGACAATCGGCACACCGCGGATGCCCACACAGGGATCATGGCGTCCGGTCGTGGCAATTTCCGTGGCTTCGCCCCGGACATCGACGGTTTTTCCGGGTATGCGGATGCTTGACGTCGGCTTGAACGCCACGCTGACCCAAAGATCCTGGCCGGTGGAGATGCCGCCCAGCACCCCGCCCGCGTTGTTGGAGAGAAATCCCTCCGGGCTCATCTCATCGCGGCACTGGCTGCCCATCTGTCCCACGCACCCGAATCCGGCTCCGATCTCCACGCCCTTGACCGCGTTGATGCTCATCATGGCATGGGCGATATCGGCATCCAGACGGTCAAATACGGGCTCTCCCAGCCCCGGGGTCATGCCGCTGGCAACCACCGTCACCCGGGCGCCGGTCGAATCCCCCTGCTTGCGAAGCCCGTCCATGAAGTTTTCGAGTTCCGCAACCTTGTCCGCATCTGGGCAGAAGAAGGGGTTGGCCTCCACAGCCTCCCAGTCCTTGTGCTCGATTTCAATCGGGCCCAGTTGCGAAAGGTAGCCTCGAATCTCGATGCCGGATCCCTGCTTCAGGCATTTTTTTGCAATTGCACCCGCGGCCACCCGCATGGCAGTCTCTCGCGCCGAAGAACGACCGCCGCCGCGGTAATCACGCCGACCGTACTTTTTCAGGTAGGTGTAGTCCGCATGGCCCGGGCGAAACTTCTCCTTGATATTGTTGTAGTCCTTGGAGCGCGCATCCTGGTTGTAGATGATCAGGCCGATGGGCGTGCCGGTGGTGCGGCCTTCGAAGGTGCCGGACAGGATCTCGACCTGGTCCGGTTCGCGCCGCTGCGAGGTATGGCGCGTCTTGCCGGGGCGCCGCCTGTCGAGATCAACCTGCAGGTCCGAGGCCTCCAGTTCCAGACCTGGGGGGCAGCCATCGACAATGCAGCCGATCGCACTTCCATGACTTTCGCCAAAGGAAGTGACTGTGAATAATTTTCCATACGTATTGCCGGGCATCCGCCAATCATAACATTTCCGGTAAAAGGACTGTCCGGGTCATCTCCCATGGCAGTGTCCCGGTTTGAATTTCGCTTTTCGCAGTACCCACGGTTTCTAGCGGGCATGACTTTGGTGATACCCTTGTTTCAAACAAGGGAAAATTTCAGCATTTGTGACAATCTTAGAATCTGAACTGACTTGTCCGGCTTGCGGCGCCAAAGAGGTCGAAAGCATGCCGGATAGTGCCTGCTTGTGGTTCTACGAATGCAAACACTGTCACGAAATGCTAAAGCCAAAATCAGGCGACTGCTGCGTGTTTTGCTCATACGGCTCCGTCCCTTGTCCGCCTGTACAGCGCGGTCACAGAAATTGTGACCACTAGGGCTTTTAGACCCGGACACCGGCCCTCCATGTCCGGCCTTAAAAGGTATTACAATGCTGCGGTCATGAGCCCTGTTTTAAAGCATCCCACGACCCGCAAAACGATCTGGCGAGACATCTATATGCTGCTGGCAATTGCAGGTTTCACGGTTTGCATGGCTCTTTTTAACGGGATGTATCCGAAAGCGAATCCCGATCTGGAGTCACCGGAACGTGTTGTCTCGCAACACCTGGACCCTAGACCCGGGTCATGACAGGTCATGCCAGGACACTGAAGATTTATTAGACTCAACAGGGACGCTGATGAATACCGTGTGGAAGCATTGCAAGGGGTGGCTGTTCCGCCTGTTTCCCCACCACCTCGTATCGCGCGTGACTTTCTGGGCCACGCGCCTTAAAACGCCTTTGAAAAATCCCGCGATCCGCATGTTCGTACGTGCCTTCGATGTGGACATGCAGGAAGCCCGCCATGCCCATCCCGAAGACTATGCAAGTTTCGATGACTTTTTCACACGCGAGCTGATCCCCGGCGCGCGTCCCATCGCACCAGGCGCCGATGTTATTGTCAGTCCTGCCGACGGGCGCATCAGCCAGATCTCCGACTATGCAAGCCACCGTGCGGTCCAGGCCAAGGGGCGCTGGTTTTCCATGCGCGACCTGCTGGGAAATGCCTGCGAGTACGGTCGTTTATGCGAGCGTGGCAAGTTTGCAACGATCTACCTGTCGCCACGGAACTATCACCGCGTGCACATGCCTCTGGACGGGGTATTGAAGGAGATGGTGTATGTGCCCGGGAGACTCTTCAGCGTTGCCCCCTACTCGGCCGAAGTCGTGGAAAACCTGTATACCCGCAACGAGCGCGTGATCTCGATCTTCGAAACCGAGATTGGATGGATGGCGGTCGTGATGGTGGGTGCGGTGAACGTTGCAGCGATCGAGATGGCTTGGGAAGGACTGGTCACGCCCGCGAATAACCGGACACTTCAACGGAAAAAGTATTCAGGCCTGAAACTCAGCAAGGGCGATGAGCTGGGCATCTTCCACATGGGCTCCACGGCAATCATCGCCTTTGAATCGCCCACGGTTGAATGGCACCCCGGCCTTCGAGAACAGCAGCCCGTGAAGATGGGTCAGCTGCTGGGACGCGCCGGCATTACTCAACCGCCGGCATCCGAAGTTTCCTGATATCGTCCACTCCCGTGGCCAGCATCAGCAGGCGATCCATGCCCATGGCTACCCCGGCACAGTCCGGCAATCCCTGCTCGAGAGCCGCGATCAACTCCAGGTCCGGCTCCAGCAACTCCTTGCCCAGCGCCTTGCGCTTGTGGTTGTCGACCTCGAAGCGCCGGCGCTGCTCGTTCGCATCGACCAGCTCCTGGTAGCCGTTGGCAAGCTCCAGCCCGCCGACATAAAGTTCGAAACGCTCGGCCCTTAGCTGGTCGTTGATTCTTGCCAGGCTGGCCTGTGCCGGCGGAAAATCATAGACGAAGATCAGGCAATCCCCGGGCAGGCGGGTGGCGATCACGTGATCCAGCAGCAGTGCCTGGTAGGCATCGACCGACCACCGTGCGGGCAGCGACAGGCCGGCCTGCCGGCAGGCATCCCGGTAGTCTTCTCGCTTGGCAGACCAGGGATCTAGGCCGCAGTACTGGCGGAAGAGCTCCTGAAAACCGACAAACCTAGACGCCTTCAGGGGGAGACTGTCCCTCAGCAAGTGCCTGACCAGGGAATCCACTTCCTTCATCAGGTCCCGGTAGCTCCAGTGCATGCGATACCACTCCAGCATCGTGAATTCCGCATGATGGAAACGCCCGGATTCCCCGTCCCGGAACACCTTGCACAGCTGGTAGATATCGCACCCCAAGTTGGCCAGCAATCCTTTCATCGCGTACTCGGGCGAGGTATGCAGAAAATGCGGTTGCCCGTTACAGGTGACCTTGACGCTGTCGATGTGCGGGTCGGTCGCAGTGGTACGATGGATGGCCGGGGTTTCCACTTCCAGCACGCGCCTGGACTTGAAATATTCACGTACCTGAGCGTACAGGCGTGCACGCGCCTTCTGGATCTGTGCAAATCCGGGTGAGCGGTGCGCCCTGCGGTCAGGTCCCACAGGGACAGTATCGGCTACGATCGCCGTATCCTGCGTCATTCTTTTACGCGCGAGACGTACTCTGCGGTACGCGTATCGATCCGCAGCACTTCCCCTTCCTCAATGAACAGGGGCACCTTGACCACGGCACCGGTCTCCAGGGTCGCCGGCTTGACCCCGCCCGTGGCCGTGTCCCCTCGCACACCGGGGTCGGTCTCCGTGATCTGCAGCTCGACAAAATTGGGAGGTGTCACGGCCAAGGGTTGCCCATCCAGCAGGGTTATACAGCAGGTCTCCTGACCCTTCAGCCAGAGTGCGGCCTCACCCACCACCGCCTGGGGTGCAGCATACTGCTCGTAGGACACGGGATCCATGAAATGCCAGTGTCCGCCATCGTTGTACAGGTACTGCATGTCCGTATCCACCACGTCGGCACCCTCGACGGATTCGCCGGATTTGAAGGTACGGTCGATGACTCGCCCGGTTTTCAGGTTGCGCAACTTGACGCGGTTGAATGCCTGTCCCTTGCCGGGTTTGACAAACTCGTTCTCAACGATGGCATAGGGATCACCGTCCAGGATCAGCTTCAGGCCGGCACGGAATTCATTGGTATTATAGGAAGCCATTGGTTCATCGCCTCTCAGAACATGCAATCAAAGCGCACAAGTCTAGCACGGCTCCATCTCGCTTCAGAAACCACCTGGCAGCGGCAGTACAGGGACTCCATCACAAGCATCGACGCGCTTTGCAAGGCACTCGAACTGCATGCCGACCAGCTTTCGGCCAGCGACGCGGCTGACCGGCAGTTCCCGCTGCGGGTCCCCTGGAGCTACGTCGGGCGCATGCAGAAATCGGACCCGCACGACCCCCTACTGCTGCAGGTCCTGCCGCATGCCCTCGAGGAGCAAGAGGCCGTCGGGTACGGCACCGACCCGGTCGGTGACCTGGCCAGTGCCAAAAGCCCGGGCCTGTTAAAAAAATACCACGGACGTGCCCTTTTGCTTGCGACCAGCCGTTGTGCGATCCACTGCCGCTTCTGCTTTCGCCGCCACTTCCCTTATGCCTTGCAAAACCCCAGGGGGGATGCCTGGCGTTCGGCCCTCGACGAGATTGCTGCTGACTCGAGCATCGAGGAGGTCATCCTCAGTGGCGGGGATCCGCTGGTCCTTGCCGACCGCGAACTCGCACAGCTGGTCAGTCAACTGCAGGCCATCCCGCACATCAGGCGTTTGCGTGTGCACACGCGCCTGCCCGTGGTGATTCCTGCCCGAATCAATGACGAACTGCTGGACTGGATCAACGCCAGCGAGCTGAACATCGTGGTCGTACTGCACGTCAACCACCCGCGCGAACTCGATCACGGACTCCAGAAGAGACTGCGGACGTTGTCCGCGGCACGGTGTTGCGTGCTGAACCAGAGCGTGCTGATGCGAGATATCAACGACGATGCGGACACCTTGATTGCCCTGTCCGAGCGTCTGTTCGATGCGGGCGTGCTGCCCTACTACCTGCACCTGCTGGACAAGGTGCAAGGCGCCATGCATTTTGATGTCGATGAATCCACCGCCTGCGCGATCATGAAAGAGGTGGCGGCACGGCTGCCGGGCTATCTGGTCCCGCGGCTGGTCAGGGAGCAAGCCGGCGAGCCCGGAAAAACGCCGGTCCGGTTCTAGGCTGGCTTTTGGTCTTACCCGGCCTGGTGCAGGGCGGCGATCCGCTCGGTGAGCGGCGGATGGGACATGAGCAGCTTTTGCAATCCGCTCTTGACACCCCCCGAGATCCCGAAGGCGGCCAACTGACCTGGCAGGGCATCGGGCTCGTACTGGGCCTGCAGGCGCTGCAGGGCCGCGATCATCTTTTCGCGCCCGGCCAGGCGGGCACCCCCGGCATCGGCACGGAATTCCCGGCGCCTTGAAAACCAGCTTGCAATGATTGCCGCTAGTATCCCGAGGATGATCTCGGCAATGATGCTTGCAATGAAATAGCCCGGACCGATACCGCGCTCCACCTTGAACACGGCCTTGTCTACGATCAGACCGACGATGCGTGATATGAAGATCACGAAGGTGTTCAGCACCCCCTGCAACAACCCCATGGTGATCATGTCCCCGTTGGCTACGTGGCTAACCTCGTGACCGAGCACGGCCTCGACCTCATCGCGGCTCATAGCCCCCAGCAGGCCCGTGCTCACTGCAACCAGCGCATCGTTGCGTTTCATGCCGGTCGCAAAGGCATTCAGCTGAGGTGAATCGAAAATCCCGACTTCGGGCATGCCGATCCCGGCCTGTTCGGCCTGCCTGCGGACCGTCTCAAGCAGCCACTTCTCCGTGGTATTACCTGGCGCCTCGATGACCCGCACACCCATGCTGCGCTTGGCCATCCACTTGGAGATGGCCAGGGAAATGAAGGCACCACCAAACCCGAAAGCCAACGACATCAGCAGCAGGCCATTCAGCTGTCCGGCCATTCCCTGCGCTGCGAGCCAGTGATCGAGCCCGAGCACCCGGGCACTGATACTCAGGACAAGAACCACCGAGAAGTTGGTGAGCAAAAACAGTAAAAGGCGCATACCCATCTTCAGAATATCCTCATGCATCCAGTCGCCGAAAAACTCCCGGATGATCTCCCGGCCACAGTGCGTTCAATCCTTGAAATGTACCTCAATTGCATCGATGCTGCGATAGCCCCGGGAGAGCAGCATGCCGCGCTTGGCACGTGCACCGGCATACTCGGCAAGCTCACGTGCATTCATTTTCTTGATGCGTTGCCCCGAGTGCAACGTGATGGACTCGTCCTCGCGAACGATGGCCACGGCACACATCGATTCCCCGTCCTCATCGCCGCCGTGGCGCACGTGGATGATGCGGTTGCCCTTCCCCTTGGTCAGCATCGGCAGTTCCGCCACGGGAATGACCAGCATGCGTCCCTGGGAGCTGACTGCGACCACCCGGTCCTGCTCCACATCTCGCACTCTCACGGGAGGCAGGGCCATGGCCCCTTTCGGCACGGACAGTACCGCCTTGCCCGAGCGGCTGCGGGTGGTCATGTCGGCGAATTTACAGACAAAACCGTATCCGGCACTGCTTGCAACCAGGAAGTTGTCCTCTTCCTCACCCATCATCAGGCCGGCGAACTGGGCACCGTCTGTGGTCTTGAAATGTCCGCTCAGCGGCTCGCCCTGGCTGCGTGCCGAGGGCAGGCCGTGGGCCTGCAGGGCATAGCAACGCCCTTCTGCATCCAGAAACAGTACCAGCTGGTTGGACTTGCCCGTGACATGCGCCTGGTAGGCATCGCCGGTGCGATAGCTCAGGGCGTGCACGTCGACGTCCACTCCCTTGGCTGCCCGTGTCCAGCCTTTCTCGGACAGCACGACCGTAACCCGCTCGGCAGGCACCAGCTCCGATTCATCCAGTGCACTGGAGACCTCGCGCTCAACCAACTGGCTGCGCCGGGCATCCCCGAATTCTGCGGCATCCTCGCGCAACTCCTTCTTGACCAGCGTCTTCAGGCGCCGGGTGGATTTCAACGTGGAGCGAAGTTCCCCGCGTTCGTCCTCAAGCGCCTGCTGCTCAGTCCTGATTTTTGCCTCTTCGAGCTTCGCCAGGTGACGCAGGCGCACATTTAGGATGGCCTCCACCTGCTCCTCGCTGAGACGGAACTTCTTGATCAGCCGGGACTTGGGGTCCTCCTCCTCGCGTATGATCCGGATTACCTCGTCCAGGTCGAGGTACACGATCAACAGGCCGGCCAGGATGTGCAGGCGGCGCTCGACCTTGTCGAGGCGCCACTGCAGGCGGCGCTTCACAGTCTGCACCCTGAATGCGAGCCACTCTTTCAGCAGCTCTCGCAGGTTCTTGACCTTCGGGCGGCCATCGCTGCCGATCACGTTCAGGTTGACCCGGTAATTCCGCTCCAGGTCCGTAGTGGCGAACAGGTGCGACATGAGCGCTTCGGTATCCGTGCGGTTGCTGCGGGGTGTGATCACGATTCTCACGGGGTTCTCGTAATCAGACTCATCGCGCAGATTCTGCACCAGGGGCAGCTTCTTGGCCTGGATCTGCTGGGCGATCTGCTCCAGTACCTTGGACCCCGAGACCTGGTAGGGCAATGCGGTGACCACCAGGTTGCGGTCCTCAGCCTCGTAGCAGGCACGCATGCGGATCGAGCCCGTGCCGGTCTCGTACAGGTTACGGATCTCCTCTCGCGCAGATGTGATTTCCGCAGCGGTCGGGTAATCCGGGCCGAGGATGTGTTTGCACAGGTCCTCCACCGTAGCCTTGGGATGTTCGAGCAGGTGCACGCAGGCATCCACCACCTCGTTGAGGTTGTGCGAAGGGATGTCGGTCGACATGCCCACGGCAATTCCGGCACCGCCGTTTAGCAGCACATTTGGCAGGCGCGCCGGCAGCACGGCGGGTTCGGACAGCGTGGCATCGAAATTGGCCTGCCACTGTGCGGTGCCCTGCTCCAGTTCCGCCAGCAAGGCCTTGGCATAGCGGGTCAGGCGGGACTCCGTGTAGCGCATGGCCGCGAAGGATTTCGGGTCATCGGTGGAACCCCAGTTACCCTGCCCGTCAATGAGGGGGTAGCGGTACGAGAACTCCTGGGCCATCAGCACCATCGCTTCATAACAGGCGCTGTCCCCGTGCGGGTGGTATTTGCCGATGACATCGCCGACCGTACGTGCGGACTTCTTGGGCTTGGAGCCCGAAGACAGGCCGAGCTCGGACATGGCGTACACGATACGCCGCTGCACCGGCTTCAGGCCATCGCCGATATGCGGCAGGGCTCGATCGAGGATGGCGTACATCGAGTACTCCAGGTAGGCCTGCTCGGCAAATTCCTGGATGGGCAACTTCGAGTTGCCGCCAAAATCCATTTCCAGATTCGTGCTCATGGGGGATCAGGCCTTGGCGAGGAACTGCTCGGGGCTTTCGCGAAGACTCGAATCCTTGACGAGATTGCCTTTTTGCTCCAGCCAGCGACGCCGGTCCGCAGCCCGCTTCTTGGCCAGCAGCCGGTCCATGGACTGGGCGGCCTTGCCCGGGTTGACCAGCGACAGCTGCACCAGGCGGCGACTGTCCACGGCCATGGTGGACTCGCGAAGCTGCATCGGGTTCATCTCCCCTAGACCCTTGAAACGCGTAATCGTGACGTTGCCCGCCTTCTTCTCCGCCTTGAGCTGGTCCAGCACACCCTGACACTCCTCCTGGTCCAGCACGTAAAACACCTCCTTGCCCGCATCGATGCGGTACAGGGGCGGCATGGCGACATAAACATGGCCTTGTTCCACAAGCTTTTGAAAATGCTGCAGGAACAGGGCACTCAGCAAGGTGGCGATATGCAGCCCGTCCGGGTCGGCATCGGCAAGTACACAGATCTTTCCATAGCGCAGCCGGCTCAGGTCCTCGCTGCCGGGTTCCACGCCGATCGCCACCGAGATGTCGTGGATCTCCTGTGAGGCCAGCACCTGCTCCGGGGCGACCTCCCAGGCATTCAGGATCTTGCCGCGCAAGGGCATCACGGCCTGAAAGTCCCGGTCCCGTGCCTGCTTGGCCGAGCCTCCCGCGGAATCACCTTCCACCAGGAACAGCTCCGTGTGTGCAAGGTCCTCGGAACTGCAATCGATCAGCTTTCCGGGCAGGGTTGGACCCGTCAGCGCCTTCTTGCGCACGATCTTCTTGCCACGCTTGATGCGGGCCTCGGCATGGCGGATAGCCAACTGGGCAATCTGTTCGCCTGACGTGGCATTCTGGCTCAACCAGTGGCTGAACGAATCCTTGGCCACCCCTGAGACGAACACGGAAGTCTCGCGCGAACCCAGCCGCTCCTTGGTCTGACCGGCAAACTGAGGGTCGCGAATGCGTACCGAAAGGACATAGCAGAGCTTTTCCCAGACATCGTCCGGGGCCAGGCGGATGCCGCGCGGCAGCAATTTCCGGAACTCACAAAATTCTCGCAGCGCCTCGGTCAGACCGGAGCGCAGCCCCGACACATGCGTACCGCCCTGCGGGGTCGGCACCAAGTTGGCATAGCTTTCCTGCAGGCCCTCGCGCGCCTCCTCCGACCAGGCCAACGCCCACTCCACCGCCTGCTGCCCGCCTTCGAAGTCCCCGCAAAACGCATCGCCCGGGATGCATTCGAGTCCCTGCATGGAGTCGAGCAGGTAGTCCCGAATACCGCCCTGGTAGCACCACTCGTGCTGGTCGCCGTTCAGCTGGTCATCGAAACGGACCGTGAGACCGGAAAACAGCACGGCCTTGGCACGCATGACATGCAGCAGCCTGGGAATTGAAAACTTGCAGGTCTCGAAATACCTTGCATCCGGCCAGAAGCGGATGGTGGTGCCCGTGTTTTTCTTGCCCACCGAGCCGATCACCTCGAGGTTCGAGACTTTTTTACCGCCCTTGAACGCCATGTTGTATTCCTTGCCGTCCCTTCGCACCCAGACTTCCATGTGCTTGGACAGGGCATTGACCACGGACACGCCGACCCCGTGCAGGCCGCCGGAAAAGGTGTAGTTCTTGTCGGAAAACTTGCCGCCGGCATGCAGGGTCGACAGCACCACTTCCACCCCGGGCAACTTGAGCTTGGGGTGCATGTCCACCGGCATGCCGCGCCCGTCATCGGCAACTTCCAGCGAGCCGTCCTCGTGCAGGGTGATGTTGACGTTCTTGGCGTGGCCCGAGATCGCTTCATCGACGCTGTTATCGATCAGCTCATGGGCCAGGTGGTTGGGCCGGGTGATGTCCGTGTACATGCCGGGGTGCTTTCGCACCGGATCCAGACCACTCAGCACCTCGATGCCCGAGGCATCGTATCTCGCACTCATGAATCGGCCCCGCGCATTGGGGTGGATGTCATGCCGGCCTCCCAGTCATCGCCGCTGGCGAGCACGGGGTTACACATCAGTGGGAATTCGACCTGGGTGGCATATCACCTGGGGTCTGCTCAAGGGGCGGCGTTCCTTTCGGACAGGGAATCCAGGGTAGCGGCCAGTTCCTTGGGCGGATGGTAGCCGCGGATCATCCGGCCGTCTTCTGTGATGATCGCCGGCGTGCCGGTCACTCCAACCTGCTTCCCGAGTTCGTATTGCGACTCCACCGGGTGCTCACAGTCTGCCGACAGTACCTCCTCGCCGGCCTTGGCCCGGGTGAGCGAAGTCAGCGGGTCTTCCGAACACCAGACATCGACAGCCTTGTCGTACGAGAGTGTATCCACGCCGCTGCGGGGAAACATCAGGTAGCGAATCGCGATCCCGTGGTCGTGCAACTCTCCCATCTCCGAGTGCATCTTGCGGCAGTACCCGCAATCGATGTCGGTGAATACCGTTAGGGTGTGGCGCGGGTTCGACGGGGAATAGATCAGCATCTGCGACTCATCCACGGCCTCGATCAGGCCCTTTCGCACATTGGAGCGCGCAGCCTCGGCTAAATTCACGCCCGTCTCCAGGTCGACCAGCTCGCCCTGGATCCCGTAGCGCGCATCGGAAGACAGGTACAGCAGCTCGGTTCCATACATGATTTCATAAAACCCGGGTACGGCTGCTGGCCGGATGGAAGAGGGTTCCCCGGGCACCAGCTGGTGCAGGCGTTGCTTGATGTTCGCGATGTCCTCGGCCTCGCCCGCCAGGACGGGACCTGCCAGGATGGCCAGGGCCCACATGAGAATGATTCGGCTGTGCACAATGACTCCCTGTTGCTCTCCTCTAGGGTCAGGATAGTACACCACGTGAGACTGCCACGGTAAAAATTAATTCCCCGAAACCTGGCATTGGCTCAGCCACGGGGATGATGCTTGCGGTGTAGTTCCTGAAGCCTCGCCTGGGCCACGTGCGTGTAGATCTGGGTGGTCGACAGATCGCTGTGTCCAAGCAGCATCTGTACCACCCGCAGGTCCGCACCGTGGTTCAGCAGGTGCGTGGCAAAGGCATGGCGCAGGGTGTGGGGCGAAAGGTGCTTGCTGATCCCGGCCTTTTTCGCATGCCTTCGGACCAGGTGCCAGAAGGCCTGACGTGTCATCGCCGCACCGCGGTTGGTCACAAACAGGGCATCACACTGGTGCCCGGGTTTCAGCAACTCGGCGCGTGCACCGTGGACAAACTCGGTGATCCACTCGCCGGCCTGCTCGCCGAACGGGATCAGTCGCTCCTTGCTGCCCTTCCCGAGCACACGGATCACCCCCTGATTGAGGTTGACCTGATACAGGGTCAGCGCCACCAGCTCACTGACGCGAAGCCCGCAGGCATACAGCACTTCGAGCATGGCCCGGTCACGGACCCCGTGGGCGGTCCGGGTATCCGGGGCATCCAGTAATTGCTCGACCTCCTCCTTCGTCAAGGTGCCCGGCAGTGCCCGCCCCAGCTTGGGAAATTCAATCTCCGCGGACGGATCCTTCTGGAGCGTGCCCTGTCGCACGAGGTAGCGGTAAAAGCGCCGGATACTGGACAGCAGTCTTGCTGATGAACGTGGCCGGCTGCCCTGCTGCACGCGGTAGGACAGGTAATCGAGCACGTGTTCGCGGTGGGCCTCCGTGATGCCGGTTGCCGTGCGGGACAGCCAGCGCGACAGGCCCAGCAGGTCATTGCGATAGGCACGCAGCGTATTTTCACTCAGCCCGTGCTCGACCCACAGACTGTCCAAAAAGGCCTCGATGACCGAAAGGTCCGCAGCCGAGTCACTCATGAATCAGATCTTGCGTACACGGCGGCATGCCAACTGCATGAGTCAGGGGAATAGCAAGAGATCAGATGGTGTCGTGAAGGCAGAGGATAGGCTGGGGTTGCATGAACCATGGGTAGGGTGGAATGCTGTCTGGCCTGAGTCATACCCCGTTGGCTGGTCATTCACAAGGGCCCGCACCATGCAGGCAGGGCACATCCAGTGTATGAACTTCACATGGCAAAATCAACTTGGGCCTACTCTATAATCCGCCCATGAACGAGACACTTTTGCACGACGACCAGCCGGTTTCGCTGCTGCGCCACTTTGCCGCCATCTTGTATGATTTCCTGTTGCTGCTCACGCTTCTTTTTTTCGCCTCGTTCGTGCTGGTGATCCCGCTCAAGATCCATCCCGGGCATGACCTGTTCATCCTCTACCAGGGGTACCTGCTTGTACTTTCATTCGTCTTTTATGGCTGGTGCTGGACCCACGGCGGGCAGACGCTCGGCATGCGCACCTGGAAATTCAAGGTAGTCGGCACGGACGGCTCGGCGTTGAGCTGGAAGACGTCGCTGGTGCGCTTCGCAGTGGCACTGATTTCGTGGATTCCCATGGGCCTGGGGTACTTCTGGGTCCTGTTCGATGCGCAATCGCGCAGCTGGCACGATATCGCCTCGGGGACCCGGCTGGTGCGCCTCTAGACCCAGGCCATTTTCCGGTAGGCGACATACGCGATGAAAAACACCAACACCACCGGAACGAATGCGCCCAGGAGAGCCGGCACACCGTACACGACGCTGGCATTTCCCAGCATCCGGCTCAGCAGGTTGTAGGCCACGGCGATACCGATGCCCAGCGCCATGCGCTGACCCTGCCCTCCGGAACGCACCGGACGGAATACGAACGGCACCGCCAGCAGCAGCATTGCAAGCCCGGACAGTGGCACTGCAAACCGGTTGTAGAAGGCCAGCTGGTAGCGCTGTGAATTCAGCCCGTTCTGCTCCAGGTAGTCGATGTAGGTGCCAAGCTTGGCAGCCGCCATGTGCTCGGGCTTGACGGTCACCACATTGAACAGCTCCGGGGTGATCAGCTGCGGCCAGAACTCCTCCTCCGAGGCAGAAATCTGCACCCCGTGCTCCGTGATCAGGCTGTGGCGGACCTGCGACAGTCTCCAGGCATCCCCCTCGTAGACCGCGGTCTTGGCAAAGCTCACGCGCTTGAGCCGCTGCTCGGCATCCATCTCGTACACCCAGACATCGGTCATGCGGTAATCCGTGAAGATCTGCTTGACGTTGATGAAGCGGGGTCCGTCACGGGTCCACAGTCCGTGGCGCGAGCGGATGGAGATCTTGTGCAGGTCGCTGGTCTTGTTCAGGCTGCGCAGATAGCCCTCTGTGGTGGGAGCAATGGTTTCCCCGACCACCATGCTGAAAGCCACCAGCACCGTGCCCACCGCCAGCACCGAGCCAAGAATGCGCAATCGCCCGATCCCCACCGAGCGAAGCGCTTCCAGTTCGTTGCGTGCGGCCAGGTGTCCGAGGCCCAGCAATGTGCCGAGCAGCAGGGATGCGGGCATCAGGTCGTACAGGCGCTGCGGCATGCCGAGCAACAGCATCAGCAGGACATGACGCACGCCAAAGCCCCGCTTGCCGATGGACTCCAGGTCGTTGATCAGATCAATGGTCGAGTCGACGGCAAAGAGAACGCCGAAGGCCAGCAGGGTGCTGACTAGGACGGTGCGCGCCAGGTACCCGTCATACTGGTGAACCAGCTTCATGTCCTGTGCGCCCACGCACCCTGCCTCATGAACAGGAACACAACCATCAGCGCAATAACCCCATGCACGGCAAACAGGCCCGGCACGGTGGGCAGCCGGTCGTCGGCAACCCAGGTTTCGGCCAGGATCATCAGGTTGGAATAGATCAGGTAGATGACGATGGCCAGGCCGAGCTTGGCAAATCTTCCCTGGCGTGGGCGAACCACGCTCAGCGGAAAGGCGAGCAGCACCAGCAGCAGGGCCGCTACCGGGATCGACAGCCGCCACTGCAGTTCGGCCACCTCGGGGCTTGCGTGCGAGGCGAGCAGTTGTGCCGCCGTCATGAGTTCGGGGTCGTCGTGGTCGGGGGCGGCATTCAGTTCGGGGATGCGCACGCTGTGGTGATCAAAGGACAGTACTGTGAAGTTGCCCTCGCCCGGGATTCCCTCGTACCGCCGGCCCTGACTCAGGACAAGCGACCTGCCCTCCAGGTCCGGAGAGTCCGTTTGCTGCACGCTGCGCGCGGTTTCAATCGATATCCTGTCCCCGCGCCGGTCGTAGATGAATATGTTCTTGGCCGTGCCTGATTCGCGGTCGGCCGACTCGACGAAAACGACCCAGTCCCCCTGCCGGGCCTCAATGAACTGGCCGGGCACCAGGCCCAGCACGCTGGTGCGCTCCTTGGCCTCGAGCTTGATGGTCTCGACCTGCTGTGCGATCTGCGGGGCTAGAAATAGCGAGGCATAGCCGAGCAGCACGATCACCGGCAGCACGAACAGCGCTGCATACCGGAACAGTCTCAGCTGACCGATACCGTTGGCCTTGATCGCGTAGATCTCGCTGTCGCGGTACAGGCGCCCCAGCACCAGCATGACCGAGATGAACAGGGCAAACGGGGCCAGCAGGATCGCAGCCTCCAGGATCCCCAGGCCCAGCAGCGACAGCACTGCATCCGCAGACATCTTGCCATCCATGACCCGCGTCAGAAGGGAGACGAAGGACTTGCTCACCACCACGGCCAGCAAAACGGCACTTACCGCAACAAAGGTAAGGGCAAGTTCGCGGGAGAAATAACGGTTGAGTATTGAAAACATTGGGTGGTTTGCAGCTTCGGGTCTACCCACATGCGGGCCAAAACCAGTATCATTTTAGCAGTAAGGGAAAATCCATCGCCAAATATAGAGGAAATCAATGGAGTACATCGCCAAAACCGCAGCCCTGGACAAGGAAGCTGCCGACTGTGTCATCGTCGGCTTGTTCAAGCCCAGACAACTGAGCCCTTCCGCAAAAAAGCTCGATACGCTCTACCGGGGCAAGCTCACCAGGGCCTGCCAGCGTGGCCACGCCAAGGCATCTCTGGGCCAGACGACCACCCTGCATAACTCAAGCCGCAGCAAGCACGCACATATCGTCATCGTTGGCTGCGGAGAGGCCGAGCGCTTCACCACCCATGCCTTCCACAAGGCCCTGTCCGCCGGCATCCAGGAGGCCAGGAAATGCAACGCCGCCAACGTCATTAACACGCTGGTCGAGCTGCCGGTCAAGGATACCGACCTGCCCACCCGCGTGCAGGTCAGTGTGATGGCAGGCGAAGCGGCGGCGTACCGCTACACGCACACGCTGCCCAAGGCGGGCAAGGACCGCAACCCTCTGAAAAAAATGAAGTTTCTGGCCAGCCAGGCTGACGAACTGGAGAGCCTCAGGCAGGGCCGCAAATTCGGAAAAGCGATTGCGAGCGGGATGGCGTTTGCCAAGGATCTCGGCAACCTGCCCGGGAATATCTGCACCCCGGCCTACCTGGCGGAGCAGGCCCACAGCCTGAAAAAGGAGCACCCGAAGCTGCAGGTGCGCGTGATCGAGGAAGCCCAGATGAAAAAACTGGGCATGGGCGCCCTGCTGTCGGTTTCAAGCGGCAGTGTAGAGCCCGCCAAGCTGGTGACCCTGGAATACCGCGGCGGTGCACCGGATGCACGCCCGTCGGTGCTGGTCGGCAAGGGCATCACCTTCGATACGGGCGGAATTTCGCTCAAGCCGGGCAACGCCATGGACGAGATGAAATTCGACATGTGCGGGGCGGCCAGCGTGCTCGGCACGATCAAGGCCTGCTGCGAACTGGAGATCCCGCTGAATGTGGTCGGGGTGGTCGCGTGCGCCGAAAATATGCCGGGCGGGCGGGCCAGCCGACCGGGCGATGTCGTCACGACCATGTCCGGGCAGACCGTGGAGATCCTGAATACCGATGCGGAGGGGCGCCTGGTGCTGTGCGATGCCCTGACCTATGTGGAGAAGTTCGATCCCGAGACCGTCATCGACATCGCCACGCTGACCGGGGCCTGCGTGGTGGCACTCGGCAACGTGCCTTCCGGGCTGATGTGCAACGACGAGCCGCTGGTCGAGGACCTGTACAAGGCGGGGGATGTCAGTGGAGACCGCACCTGGCGGCTGCCTCTGTGGGAGGACTACCAGTCCCAGCTGGACAGCAATTTCGCGGACATGGCCAACATCGGGGGGCGCTGGGCCGGAACCATCACGGCCGCCTGCTTCCTGTCCCGGTTCACCGAGAAATACCGCTGGGCCCATCTCGATATCGCAGGCATCGCCTGGCACAGCGCGGGCAAGCAAAAAGGGGCCACCGGCAGGCCGGTACCCCTGCTGTCGCAATACCTGATCTCGCAGGCCTACCCGCAGGAACACTGAGTCACGCACGGCCCGTTTGATGACCGCCACACCGTGCTTGCATGCAGCCGCAGGCTGGCTGCATCATACGCGCGCATAGCGTTCCCGTCCGGAATCCGGCATTCAGGCACCCGTCATGGAAAAAACCTACCAGCCAGCGAACATCGAGCAGAAGTGGTACCGGCACTGGAAGGACAGCGGCTATTTTGCACCTAGCGGGGGCGGTAATCCCCCGTACTGCATCATGATCCCGCCGCCCAACGTCACCGGCACCCTGCACATGGGGCATGCCTTCAACAACACCCTGATGGATTGCCTGACCCGCTATCACCGCATGGCGGGCTTCAACACGCTCTGGCAACCCGGCACGGACCATGCAGGAATTGCCACGCAGATGGTCGTGGAGCGTCAGTTGAATGCCCAGGGCGAGACGCGTCACGATCTCGGCCGCGAGAAGTTCGTGGAGAAAATCTGGGAGTGGAAGGAGCATTCCGGGCAAACGATCAGCCGCCAGCTCGAACGCATGGGCTCCTCGCTGGACTGGTCGCGCGAGAGGTTCACCATGGACGACAGCCTTTCCGAGGCCGTCAAAACCGTGTTCGTTCGCCTCTACGACGAGGGGCTCATCTACCGCGGCAAGCGCCTGGTCAACTGGGACCCCGTGCTGCACACCGCGGTGTCCGACCTGGAAGTCATCTCGGAAGAAGAAGACGGGCACATGTGGCATATCCGCTACCCGCATGCCGATGGCGACGGCCACGTGACGGTGGCCACCACCCGGCCCGAGACGCTGCTCGGTGACAGCGCGGTCGCCGTGCACCCGGATGATGAGCGTTACCAAACCCTCGTAGGCAAGACGCTGAAGCTGCCCCTGACCGATCGCGAAATCCCCGTCATCGCCGACGAATACGTGGACCCGGAGTTCGGATCCGGATGCGTGAAGATCACCCCGGCCCATGATTTCAACGACTATGAAGTGGGCCTCCGCCACGACCTGGAACAAATCAACATTTTTACCGACGATGCCAGGCTCAACCACAATGCGCCGCCTGCCTACCGGGACATGGACCGTTTCGAGGCGCGCAGGAAGATCATCGAAGACCTGAAGGCGCAGGGACTGCTTGCCGAAACCCGAAAGCACCGCCATGTCATCCCCCGCGGGGACCGCTCCGGTGCCATCGTCGAGCCTTACCTGACCCTGCAGTGGTACGTCAGCGTGCAGGCGCTGGCCGAACCGGCCATCGAAGCCGTGAAAGACGGCAGCATCGAGTTCGTGCCGGAGAACTGGAGCAAAACCTACTTCGAGTGGATGCACAATCTCCAGGACTGGTGCATCAGCCGCCAGTTGTGGTGGGGGCACCGCATCCCGGCCTGGTACGACAGCGAGGGCACGGCCTATGTCGGGCACGACGAGGTACACGTGCGTCAAAAGTACGGCCTGGACCCGGATCTGGCACTGACCCGGGACGAGGACGTGCTCGATACCTGGTTTTCTTCTGCGTTGTGGCCCTTCTCGACGCTCGGCTGGCCCGAAAAAAACGATGCGCTCGAGACCTTTTATCCGACCTCCGTGCTGATCACCGGCTTCGACATCATCTTTTTCTGGGTGGCACGCATGGTCATGATGGGTTTGAAATTCATGGACGATGTCCCGTTTCGCAAGGTCTACGTGCACGGCCTGGTGCGCGATGCCAATGGTCAGAAAATGTCAAAATCCAAGGGCAACGTGCTGGACCCCATCGACATCATCGACGGAATCGACCTAGAGGCACTGGTACAAAAACGCACCCGTGGACTGATGCAGCCGGACATGGCACCTGCGATCGAGAAAGCCACGCGCAGGGAATATCCGAACGGCATCAAGGCCCATGGCACCGATGCGCTGCGGTTCTCGTTCGCCGCGCAGGCCTCGTTCGGGCGCGACATCAAGTTCCACCTCAGCCGCATCGAGGGGTATCGAAACTTCTGCAACAAGCTGTGGAATGCCGCGCGCTTCACGCTCATGATCACCGAGGACCAGGACATCGCCACGCAAATCGACGCCAGCTACACCACCCTGGCGGACCGCTGGGTCCTCGGCAGGCAGCAGGAAGTGATCGACCTGACCCACAGGTACCTGACAGGCTACCGCTTTGATCTGGCCGCACAGGCCCTGTACGACTTCGTCTGGCATGAACTGTGTGACTGGTATATCGAGTTGTGCAAACCGACACTTTTCCGTGACGATGCTCCACCGCAGGTCAAGCAAAACACACGGCGTGTGCTTCTCGAGGTGCTGGATACCTCGCTGCGCCTGCTGCACCCAATCATCCCCTTCATCACCGAGGAAATCTGGCAACTGATTGCGAAAAGAATGTGCATTGAAGGCGAAAGCATCATGCTGCAGCCCTTCCCGTGCAGCGAACGGCGACACATCGACGCGGATAGCCTGCCGAAAATGGAGTGGGCGAAGGACCTGGTCAATGCTGTGCGCAAGGTTCGCTCCGACATGGACGTTCCGCCGGGGAAACGGCTCTCCGTACTGATTCAGAACGCCTCCTCTCAGGATCAGGCGTATTTCGAGGACACTCGCACGTACATCTGCGAGCTTGCCATGCTGGAGGATGTCCGCTGGCTACAGGATGAAACGCCGCCTGAGTCCGCCACGGCGCTTGCGGGCCAAATGAAAATCCTCATCCCGCTGGCGGGCCTGATCGACAAGGACGCAGAGTGTGCGAGGCTGAAAAAGGAGATCGGGAAACTGGAGTCCGGTCTGGAGAAGCTCCAAAGTAAGCTCGACAACCCGAATTTCAAAGACAAGGCACCCGCGGCCATCGTCGAGCAGGAGGTGGCGCGATTCGACGCCACGCAAGCCTCCTTGCAGCAATTGCGCGAACAGCTTACAAAAATCCAGGCCAGCTGAGTTTCAGCTTCCCTGCCGGACGTCAGAACGTCCAGACAAATAGGGCCTGCACGGTATTCTCATCGGTGGCCTTGTCCCCGAGCTTGTTCATCCAGTACTGGTACTCAATCCCCATCGATACATGGTCATTTGCTCGCCAGCGCAGCTGTGGCTGGGCCAGCACCCAGGATTCGACCCGGTCGCCGAGTTCGTTGTCCCGTGATCCGGCATACTCGATGTGGCCCTCGATACTGAACTGGTAGGCGCCGACACTGAAGGGCCGTGCAAAATTGAAATCCACCAGGAAGGAATCGTCTTCTTTCGGTGCACCCCCCGAGGACAGTCCATTACTGTCATCGATGTACGCCATGATGTCGAGGTTGGCAAAGGCAAAGCCCTCGATGTCCAGGGACAGCCGCAGGCCCGGCAGGTATTTCATCACCTCGGAGTCGCGGGCCCAGTTGAGGCCCAGCAAAAAGCCGATGTCCGACACGGGACCGAAGCTGACTTTTCGACCCGACAGTTTTCCGACGCTGAAATTCGAATACCACTCGCCGTACAGATCAAAATCCTGGAAACCGGACTCCCGCGCATCGAGCACGTCCAGAAAGATAAAGTTGTCGCCGTATTCCCAGCCACTGGCATGTTGCAATGTATAGATGAGGTGATCGGAATGGCCACCGCCTGCAAACGTCGGTACATCCAGGTTGCCGTATTGCAGATGTACCTCGGTAATGCTCCATCCGGCGACAGAAACCGCCGGCACCCACAGACACCACAGCAGGGCCAGTTTCGCTGTGCGAAAGAGACGTCCTTGGATTTTCATTCCTTGCTGCCTGCCCGATACCCTGCCGCCCTAGTCTGTCTCCGGCACTGCCCCGCAGTTCCAGCACACCTTGAACTGGCCTTCCACATGCTCGCCGCATGCCACACATACCCAGTCCCCGGAAAGGCTTTTGGTCGACTGTATGAAATCCTGCACAATCTTCTGGGCAGCGTCTCCATCCTCTTTGTCCACGACCCACAGTTCAGGCCATACCTCGGTAGGCGGCAACTCGCCCACGCCGCCGCTCAAAAACTCGTTCTTGATGATGGTGGGGATGCCCTTCTCCTCCAGGATGTCCTTGAGGTGGTGGATCAGGATGGGGCTGGGTTCGCTGTAGATGCGCTCCATCGGTGCAGTGTAGCAAAATCAGCTAAAAAGGTTCCCGGATGCTCATTGCGGGCCGGGCACGGGAGAAGTGTCCTCAGATGGCCTTGGATTTCGGTTTTTGCGCGACATCATGGCGCACGTAGACCGGCAGGGCTTGCGTCGCCGAAACCGTTTCGCCACGCTCGAAACGGGGTTTGGCCAGCACCGCCACGAATTCTGCCTGCGGTGCAGCGTCGGCATCAAAGGCAATGGTTTTCCCGCAGCGCTCAAGCAGGATTTCCGCATAGGGCCTCCATCCCGAGCCAAAGCCCATGCAGTGCTCACTTACTTCCACACTCAGCAGGTCGGGTGCGATGACCTGCTCTTCGCCCTCCAACTGCATGGTCTTGTTTTCATCGAGTTGATACAGGGCCACGTAGACCTCCTGCATGCGTGCATCAATGCAGGCCAGCACCTGTGACACTTCGTGCTGGCAATGGGCGGCTTGTGCCAGAGCCGCCAGCGAGGAGACCGGGACCACCGGTAAATCCTGTGCCAGAGCGATCCCCTGGGTGATGCTGGTAGCAAGGCGCACACCGGTGAATGCCCCGGGGCCGCATCCGAACGCTATGCCATCCAGCTGGGAAAGACCGACTTCGGCCTGCGCGAGGACCCGTTCACACATGGACAGCACAATTTCGTTGTGGCGAAGCGGCGCTACCTTGCTTTCGCTGATGATCGCATCGTCATGGAACAGAGCGACCGAGCAGCACTCGGTGGCCGTCTCAATTGCAAGATACTTCATGCCCGAGCTCCTGCTGGTCAAGAAAGTGAATCACCTCATCGGGGCTGGAAGTAAGGGGCATGTCCGGCAGACTGTTGATGAACGACTTCCCGTAGGCCTTGGACGTTAGTCTTGGGTCGCAAATCGCCACCACCCCGTAGTCTTCTTCATCGCGGATCAGCCTGCCAACACCCTGCTTCAGAGCGATCACCGCCTGTGGCAACTGGTAGAACAAAAACGGGTTTTCTCCCGACTCGCGCAAGGCCCGCAGACGCCCCGCAAGCACGGGATCATCCGGCGCCGCAAAGGGCAGCTTGTCGATTACAACACAGCTTAATGCGCTTCCCCGAATATCCACGCCTTCCCAGAAACTGCTGGCGCCAAGCAGGACGGCCTGCTCTGTTTTTACAAAGCGCTCGAGCAGTTCCCTGCGCGGTGCCTCGCCCTGTACCAGCAGATTGAATTCATTCTCCTCCCGTAAAAAATCTGCGGCAAGACGCAGGGCCCGGTGGCTGCTGAACAGAAAAAATGCACGACCCCGGTTGGCGTGCAGCACGGGTAGGACAGCATCCAGCATAAGACCGGTGTAGTTGTCGCTGCCCGGTTCAGCAGCAATGTCCGGCAGGAAAAGGCGTGTACTCGCCTCAAAGTCAAAAGGGCTGTCCAGCATCAGGGTTTCGGCATCTGCGAGTCCCAGTTGCTGCTGAAAATGGTCGAACTGTGCATTCATGGTCAGTGTGGCCGAGGTAAAGATCCAGCTGCACCGATGCTTCTGAATCAGCGCCTGGAACAAGTCGGCAATCACCAGCGGCGTACTGTGCAACCTGAATCCTTTCTCAAGACTCTCCACCCAGCTCACCCAAGCATCCTGCTGCTCTGAAAACTGTTGCAACTGCTGTACGAGCTTGTCGCAACGCTCCTGGCAACGTGCCAGCACCTTGCCGCGCTCACTCAACACCGACAACTCTCCGGACAATTGGTCCAATGACCGGCAAAGCTCGTCGAACCGCTCCTGGGTATCAGCAGATGCCACCGCTTCGTGCCACTGGGTTCGCTCCTTGCGCCCGGCCAGGGCCAGCAGGAAATCCGCGGTGGCCTTCTGCAAGGCACTGACAACCTCCCGGACCGCACCGGACTCGGGAGCTTCCTCAAGCTGTGCGGCAATGACATCCTCTCCCAGGCTTTTCAGTTGACGGCTGCTGGTGGTCGTCGCCAGAAAATCGCTGGCAAGTTCCGGCAGTTGATGGGCCTCGTCCAAGATGCAGGCATCCGCCTGCGGCAGCAGCTCCCCGAATTCCTCCTGCTTCAGGGTCAGGTCGGAAAAAAACAGATGGTGGTTGACGATCACGAAGTCCGCTTCCAGGGCCTTTCGCCTGGCCTTGACCACGTGACAATCCTGATAGCTCGGGCATTCAGAACCGAGACAGTTCTCCACGGTCGATGTCACCGCCGACCATACCGGATCTCCTTCACCGATCGAATTAACCTCGGCGATCTCTCCTGTTCGGGTCACCTGTGACCATTCACGGATGGTCTGGATTTTTTTGGCTGAGCGGCCGGTATTCAGGCGTGTGCGAGGAACGTGATGTTTCAAGCGATGTAGACAAAGATAGTTGGCACGGCCCTTGAGCAGTGCCGTGGACACCGGTGTCTTGACGATGTCCAGCACGGCAGGCAGGTCCTTGAAATACAGCTGGTCCTGCAAATGACGGGTGCCTGTGGAAATGACCACTTTTTGCCTGGACAACAACGCGGGCACCAGGTACGCGAAGGTTTTTCCAACGCCTGTGCCGGCTTCAATGATGAGCTGGCTGTGCTGCTCAAGTGCCGACTCCACCCTGGCACTCATGTGCTGCTGCTGCGGGCGGTAACGAAAGTTATCCAGGTGCTCAGACAGCAACCCATCCGGGCTGAAGATCGTTTCGCTCTGCGACATTCGTCAGGCTATGAAGCTCATGTTGACATTCGGACTCAGGGATACCAGCGAGCCAAGGTGGGGAAATAAGGACTGTCTATCAGTAGGTTATCAGGGCCTAGCCCCGCATTCAACAAGGCTTCACGGTACTAAAATAGTCGACACGGGAGAGCAGGCAATGGCCTCATGGTGCACCACCTTGTCATGCGTCGATCCCGTTGTTGACGAGGAAGTCGCTGAACAGAGCGAAGCACTGTTCCGGCTCCTCGAGCTGCAGAAGGTGGCTGGTATCGGGCACGACAGCGTAATCGATGCCGAACGTCTTGCAGAACAGCTTGCAGCAGGCCGCGGTCTTCGCCGCGTCCACAGGCTCCGGGTCAGAGCCGACGATCAGGAACGGGCGCGCTGGCGGAGCCGGCTTCCGCCAGATCGACAGCCCGGCGACCTCGACGTAGAGACCGGCCTCGACCGGGCCGGGACAACAAAGCTGCCATGCGCCGCTCTCAGGATCGAAACGCAGCACCGACCTCGCGTTGAGTTCCGCCACCCCTTTCCGCAGGCGGCGGAAGCGGTTCAGGTGACGGAACACGTCGGCCAGGTCCTCGGGATCCCGGAACCAGTTCTGTCGACTCTGGGCAGCGTCGCGCAGCAACTCACCCGCAGTCATCAGCGGGCCTCGCAGCGGATTCCCTTCTGGCGGGACCACCGGCGGATCAAACAGCACCAGAGCATCCCAGTGCCAGACGCCGTCGACCACCGCGAGCAACGCTGCGATCGCCGACATGGAGTGGAAAACGCCGATCGTGGTCTTCGCGCCCCATTCCTTCGCGATCGCGCCATGCACCGTCGCGTTGTCGCGCGCGAAGCGCGGGTAGTCATGCGGCTCGGCGGCGTGGAACGGGTTGCGCCCGCAGTTGCGAAGATCGAACAGGGCGAGGTCGAACCGCTCCAGCATCAGCCGCCAGAACGGGAAGTAGGAATCGCTGGCGAAGCCGTTGCCGTGGCTCAGCACCACGCGCGGCCCGGACGGGTTGCCGTGGCGCACGACGCGTATCGGCGCGCCGTCGTCCATCGCGAGATCGAGGGTTGCGG
>CAZTNC010000002.1:0-125028 GCA_964614915.1 uncultured Thiotrichales bacterium | reverse complement strand
CCTCATACGTTCAATGTCTTTTATGAGGCGGTCAGCGATTCGACTAAAAAACGATTCAAAGGCAAGGCTGTGCTGCAAGACCCTGTGACGAACACCCGGAAACTGGTGCTTGAAAAGGAATCAAAGGGACTGCCACAGCGTGACGTTTGGGATATAGGAATCATTGCCGGGTTTGCAAGAGAGCGGGTCGGTTATCCCACACAAAAGCCATTGAAGCTGGTACAGCGCATTATCCGGGCCAGTTCCGATGGGGGGGGGTAGTGCTTGACCCGTTCTGTGGTTGCGCTACAGCGTGCATTGCAGCCGAACTGGAACATCGGCAATGGGTGGGTATTGACATTGCACCCAAGGCCGCAGAGCTGGTTAAAACGAGAATGAAGAAAGAGCTTGGTCTGTTCTACGATGGCGTACACCGCACGGACATACCAAAGCGCACGGACATTGAACCATTGCGCCGCTACAACGACCCGGCCAACAAAAGAGCCTTGTACGGGGAACAGGGCGGGAACTGCAATGGTTGTGGCGAACATTTTAAAATTCAGAATCTGACCGTGGATCACATTATTGCCCGCGCCTCTGGTGGAACAGACCACCTAGAAAACCTGCAACTGCTATGCGGGCATTGCAACTCGGTTAAGGGTGATCGCGGCCAAGAGTATTTGATTGCCAAACTGGCAGCCTAGGAGGAAAACCATGTCCAAACGAAAATCACTCAAAGACTTCAAGAGCGTGGTTAAACAGATTGCAAGTCACAGGCCGGTGACGGTTCCAAAGAAGCCCGACAAGGCTCCCAGCGCGGACCAGCTAAAGCAGGGTTGGAAGCTGGTTAGGCGTTGATTCGCCTAGCCCGTGGGGCAGTAAGTATATAAATCCCTTTTCTTGACCAGCGATCTTTTACTAAAGCCACCCAGTTTGAACTCATGAGTGCTTTTGGCGAACAGGACCTGCTGAAACGTTTGCAGGAAACCTTGCCCGAGGTCCCGGTCTATCCTTCAGACCAGGTGCCGCCCGAGACGCCCCAGTGCATCCATTACTCTCGTCCGGAGTTCAACGACGGTCTGCTGCGCCTGCATGTTCGTGCAACCACCGACGAGGCCATGGACGCAATGGTGGAAGACATTTACTGGGCTCTGCCGGAACAGCTGGCAGGCAAAGCGGGTATATACCGGGACCCGGACCCCTACACCTCCCCGGACATGCCGGATGGCTATCGCGAGTCAATCATGGAAATTCACCTCTGACCGGAGGCTGGCACGTCCTGAATGGGTAGGGTCTCATCAACCCGTTCTGCATCCGCCAGCACTTGAGAATCGCGGGTAGTGTTCAGGCTATCATCACCGGCAGGTGCAAGGACACCAAGAAATCCTGATCACTGAGGGTCAGGACCGGATTCGAGCTGGTGTAGAGGAATTTTGATTTCCCTGCCAAAACTGCTCGGCCGACGGTCGGATGGCGGGCGAAGGGGTGGGCGGTTTCCACATCGATACCGGGTCACAACTCTTCAGCACCGCGTACACCGAGGCGCTCGGGTTATGTGAAGAGCTGGGTGTGCGATTCGATAGCTCGCCCCTTCATGTCACCTCCGGAATCTACAACAGCCGCAAGAGAAAAACGGGAGTTCCGGATCCATCGAGCCTGATCAGCCTCACGAACGCCAGAACCGTTTTTTCGTTCTTCTTATTTTCGCCCAAGTCCCACGGGTGCATGAGACTACAGATGAAATCATAGTCGAACATAAAGTTTAGGGTGTTTTCCTCGCGCCGAAGGCCCCCACTACCAAGCCGTCATCAAACTTGCCATTGAAGCGCCCGGAAATCCCGCTCGGATACCCGTCATTCTGGTTGCCGTTGAACTGTCCCTGCCAGCGTCCGAAATTGTCATTGCCCTTGTCCTCGTATCCGGTCGTACCCTGAAACGTCCCGGCCCGGCTTGCACCCTTGCTCACGCCCGAAAAATTTGCACCTGAAACAGGTGCCCGTTGAAGGGTCAGGCTCCAACCGAGATCGCGGCTACCGTCCTGGAAATCCGACAGCGCACCGGTGACTCCCGGCGTTGCCCCAAAGGTAGCCTGCAATTGTGCCTTCGCCGTGAACAGGCCAGTGCTCGAACTGCTGCCGCTACCCTGCACATATTGTCCGGCCGCCGGGCCGGAATAGAACGCCCGGCCGGAGAGCGTGGTAACCGTCCCGGTGAACGGCTGTGAGCCACCGGAGAAGGTCGCAATCTCGAACCCGTTATCTGCGGACGGGTCCGGGCCACGCAGCCAGATGCCGAAATACTGGTAGTCGCTGTCCGGGACAAGAATCTGCGGTGAGCGTGTGCCCCCCCCCGCTCCGGTATAGGACTGCGGCGTGAAGACCCAGCCCCTCATCTCCGTGATGTCTGCATCATCGTTGATGTTGATCGAGCAGGTTGTGGTAACGCAACTGTAAAGACCGTATGCGCCATTGAAGCGTGCACTAATCTCATGGCCCTGATTGAAGGTCCTGTCCTGACCTAATACACCACGGTCCGTCGGGTTCACAGAGGGGTCGCCCTCGCGCTGATCGTTCGGGGCCCGCCCGATATGCGACACAAGGTTCAAATTGGCGGCTGTGATGTCGATGGCATCGGGGTTTCCATCATTACTGGTGTCCCTGTCCAAGGGGTTGCTCACAGTGACGTGCTGTACCCTTGGCCCATCGATATCCGTCCAGACCCAGACTGTTTCCGGTACGTCAGAATTTGAGGGCGGGCTGCCAAACGCTACTGGGCGCGTGCGGGTCCACCTCGATCCCTCAAACCAGGGAACCGTTGAGACGCCGGGGGCTGTGCCCGAGCGCTTCCATGGCGTCCCGGGACTTGGAGAGAAGGTGATCTCGGCCTGCTGGTTCCCAGCCGTCGCCGTTATTCCGGTAGGTGCGCCGCTATGAGCAGGCGGGTTCGCCCTTGAGGCCACATCGATAGCGCTGCGGATCGCCGAAACAGTATTCGAGTTGTTCAGTACGGATACGGCGTTCGCTGAGTCAGCCAAGATACCGGTGACACCATTCGGGGTATTGTCGGCAGGCCCTCCTGCTTGCAGCACCTCATCGCTACTGCCACCGCCACCCCCGCAGGCAGATAAAGCGAGTGCTGCAACGAGTGTGAATGCGATCAATAGAAACTTGGTTATTTTTGTTTTCATTTTTAAAAGTCCACACTTTATGTGTTGTAAATTTATCAGGTAGACCCTGCACTCAGGTAGGCAGGATAGTATTTTCGGAAATAGTCCCTACTTCAATTCCACTTGGATTTTTTTATATCACTTAAGTCGTTAGTGCATAAAACCAAACGTAATCACGGTATTTAATCCGACAATCAGTAAAGCAACCGTATACACTTTAGCCTTGAGCGAGACAACATCTCCCTCGGTTGCAAGTTCCGTCTCTGCAAGCTTGCGGGTAGCTGCCGTGATTGCTTCGGCTTGTTGTTCGCTAAAGCCAGACACTACCAGTTCCTTAACGGCTGCATGAGTGCCAAACACTTGTGCTATAACATTAAGGTACCACTTTTCCAGTTCCGCAAACAACTTGCCCATTGCAACTCAGTAAAAGGGGACCGTGGACAGCAGTACCTGACAGGAATTTCCTAGTTTAAGTATTCGAGAATTCCATTCATGGGCTTAGTTGTACGGGTCTATGCCAGATAGGCGGAATCGTGTTTGAGTGAAGGATCACATATAGAGAATCTATGAATAACACCTCATGCCCTGTAGATAGCAATGACAGGCACAAAAGGCTGGCTTTTAGGTGGGAGGTCAGTCTGAAGCCAGAATATGATATACAATCGGCGCAGGGCAGCACTGCTGATCACCCCTGCCAGGCACGTCGAGAACCCGAGCTAAAGGTTTCCCTGAGGCGCGATGCATTGCTGAAACCACCCAGTTCGAACTCATGAGTGCTTTTGACGAACAGGACCTGCTGGAACGTTTGCAGGAAACCCTGCCCAAGGTCCTGGTCTACCCTTCCGACCAGGTTCCGGCCGGAACGCTCCAGTGCATTCATTACTCTCGTTTGGAGTTCAACGAGGGTCTGCTGCGCCTGCATGTTCGTGCAGCCACCGACGAGGCCATGGACGCAATGATGGAAGACATTTACTGGGCTCTGCCGGAACAACTGGCAGACAAAGCGAGTATATACCGGGATTCGGGCCCCCACGCCTCCCGGACATGCCAGATGGCTATCGCGAATCAATCATGGAAATTTATCTCTGAACGGTGGCGGGTAGGTCCCGAGTGGATAGGATCTCATCAACCCGTTCTGCATCCGCCAACACTTAAGAATCGAGGGCAGTGTTCAGGCTATCATCACCAGCAAGTGTAAGGACGCCCAGAAATCCTGATCACTGAGGGTCAGGGCCAGATTTGAACTGGTGTAGAGGAATTTTGATTCCCCTGCCAAACTGCTCGACCACCTGGACACATTAAGATGCAGTGCTTGACCGTATGGGAGAAAGATCCGGCACCGGTGCCGGTCGGAGGACCGCAGTGCCGCGTAGGGGATGACGGCTGTCAGCAAAGCCGCGGCCTTGCCGTCCCCCGCACACAATCGGCCCTGGTTGACGGTTTTTACTTTTTGGCTGTTCCAGGGCACTTGATTTTTGTCACCCTCGTGATCTGATGACAGACCAACACGCTCTTCACCAGAACAGCATCCACAACCTCGTTATTGCAAAGTATGCACCCCAGACGACTGCGGCAAGTGCAAGCAGGACAAGCACAGCGCCAATCAGTAAAACCAGTACGCCCTCGATAAAGGCGCGCTTTTCCCTGCTGGCCAGGTACTCCTTTCTGAATTCTGGAGAGGGAGGCTTTTTCATCCAGCCTAAGTATATACCACCCGCCGTACCAGGCTGGCCGTGAAGTCGATTGCTAATTTCCCCCATTCGAGTCGGTATCCAGCTCCTGCTCGATCTCGTCCTTTTCCCTTTCGAGAAGGTCAAGATGTTCCCTGAAATTCCCATCTGAAAGTATATACTTTCAGGCCACTACTACAGACTCATGATGGAGGATTGAGAATGAGAAGACATTTCTTGCATGCGGCTTTGATTGGAATGGCTGTCATCCATATGGCAGCACCGGCATGGGCCGCAGGGGTCTATTTCAGCAGTGAACTGGGCATGAACTTCGGAGCATCCCTGAGCTTGAGCGGATCCAGCAATGATCGGGCCAGCGTGTGCGATGGCTACATCAACCCCCAGTACGACCAGGTCGAAGGAAGTACAGGGTACGAGAACTATAACTGTACGGGTCCGAATCGTGGTTCGACCGGGGGCTGGAGCAACGGGTTCGGGGCTGACGAGGGAATGTTGTACGGTGTGGCCATCGGGTATGCCCTGCGCGATTCGCAGTTTCGTGTGGAACTGGAGTACTTCTACCGGGATACCGGGTATGACGAGATTTCCGATGTGCGCAGCGGCGCCGGGGAGAACAGCGACAAGCTGGAGCAGGAAATCGTGCGGGCGATTGACGGCATCGACAGTCTGGTCTCCCACAACCTGTTTGCGAATCTGTACCTGGACTTTGCAAGCGACAGCCGGCTGACCCCGTATATCGGGATCGGCGCAGGTATCGGGCTGACCGAGGTGGACTACAACTCCGTTTGGGCCAGGAACCCGGATGCGAGCCGCATTGAGACGGGGGCAGGATTACCCAACGCGCAGGAGATTCGTGCGAACCTGGCGGGCACCGCCAGTATTACACAGAAACAGCTGGACGATACGTTGTTCGGGTATCAGTTGATCGCAGGCCTCGACTATGCATTGACGGACACGTTGATACTGGGACTCAAGGGCCGCTGGGTCGATTTTGATTCATTGGATGATGGGGGTGTTGTCTGGGACCCGTTGCGCGGTCACGCACCTTACCTGCGAACCCCGGAACAGGCAGGTGAGGGGGACCGGGAGTTCATAGAAGGAACCATCAGGCTGGACGACATTGAGATGTTTGCGGTCAGCGCAAACTTGAAGCACCGGTTCTGAACAGAGCCCTTCTCGGGTCAGGCCTGCGCCGTTACCTGCGGGTTGGTTTCCATTGTGCCTCAAGCCGTAAAGTAGCTGGCCGGATCCACGGTTCCCTATTTTTTTTGGGGAATTATAGAGGGGAGCAGACAAACCGTAATCAGTCCTGATTGCGGCCCAGTTCGTCGTGGCCTTGCCAAGTCAGTGCTAGCATGTTTTTGATTTTGCCCGGCTGGCCAAGAGTTTGTGAAGATGGCCTTTGAGAGGGTGTGCTGGTAGCATTCAGCACATGGGGCAGCAAGCTACTGCAGACACGATCTAATGAAAATCATCACCGCCCTGCCATCGACTCCTAGCGCGTTTTGATGAACAACTGGCAGATGGCGTGTCGAAGCCCCAGATTCAACGGCCACGCATCACCTGGGGCTACGCGATGACCCCCCTGAACCGTCTCTTTTCTGCCCTGCTAGTGGCATGCGTGCTGTCCGCCGCTCCCGGCCTAGCTACCGAGCCGATCATCGGGCTGATCGTCAAGACCGACACCAACCCGTTTTTCGTGACAATGAAACAAGCGGCGCTCGAGAAAGCCAGTGCGCTCGGTGTCGAGCTGCACACCTTCTCGGGTGCCTACGACGGAGATACGCGGGCGCAGATCGAGGCGATAGAGAGCTTCGTAAACGCCGGTGCGAAGGGAATCCTGATCACGCCCTCGGACCCTGCAGTGCTTGCTGACGTCGTCGCCAAGGCACGGGAAGCCGGTGTGATAGTGGTTGCGCTCGACACTCCGTTCGACCCGCCAGGGTCGGTGGATGCGACCTTCGCGACAGACAATTTCAGGGCCGGTGAGCTGATCGGCCTGTGGGCGATGGCGAGGCTGGGGGATTCGGCGAAACGTGCACGGATTGCCACGCTGGACGGGTACGAAGCCCGGGTCACGGTGGACGTGCTGCGCAACCAGGGATTTCTCCGGGGCTTCGGTGTCGACATCCGTGACCCTAGGAAGATGCACGATGAGGACGACCCCCGTATCGTTGGCAGTGCTACCACGTGGGCCACGGAGGAAGGCGGACGGGCCGCTATGGATACTCTGATGCGCATGCACCCGGGGATCGATGTAGTCTATGTGGTCAACGAGCCTGCGGCGACTGGTGCCCATGCGGTGCTCAAGGCGCTAGGCATGGAGAAGGACGTGACGATTGTGACGGTTGACGGCAGCTGTCGTGGGGTGCGCAACGTTACCGCTGGGACGATCGGCGCAACCGCCATGCAGTACCCCATCAGGATGGCATCGCTTGGCATCGAGGCCGTGATCGAGTTCGTCAGAACGGGTAGGAAGCCAGGGAACACACCCGGTCTGGAGTTCAATGATACGGGTGTCACGTTAGTCACCGACACCCCGGTTCCTGGCATCCCGTCCATCTCCAGTGAGGAGGCCCTGAAGGAGTGCTGGGGCCAGGTTCCTTGACTTTCCGACGTATGCTCGACGCCGGACGTATCCCAGTGTTGCAGGAAGTGCTGCCATCAGCCTGAACCGGCACCCCAGGGACACAAGGCATCACCGAAAGTGCTCCCTTCAAGGCAACAAGAACAAAGATTTTTGCTACGATCCGCTTTTTTAGAGCAGGCCAGCAGTCTGCCAGGGGGCTGTGGTCTGTCATGCCGTGACAGCGCCTTAACCTTAATAGATGTACAATCGTGCAGGGCTCGGCTGCTGATGAGCCTGCCAAGCGCCTGAAAACCCTGAGTTGAAGGTTTCCCCGAGGCGCGATGCTTGCTGAAATTACCCGGTTTGACGGATGAATACTTTTGACGAACAGGACCTACTGAAACGCTTGCAGGAAACCCTGCCCGAGATCCCGGTCTATCCTTCTGACTAGGTCCCGCCCGGGACACCCGAGTGCATTCATTACTCTCGTCAGGAGCTCAGAAAGCACCTCCTGCGCCTGCATATTCGCGCGACCACCGACGAGGCCAGGGACGAGATGACTGAAGGTGTCCTCTGGGCCCTGCCAGTACAGTTGACAGACAAAGCGGGTATATACCAGGATCCGGACCCACACACCTCCCCGGACATGCCGGACGGCTACCATGAGTCGATCATAGAAATTCACTTCTGACCGTTGCCAGCAAATCCTGAACTGACCAAGCGCCAGATACACAGGGGACTTACCCCAGATTAATGCTTGGCTTTTGATCATCGACATCCAAATCGAGCAAAGCGCCAATTACTTGGCTTTGCGTAGCTCCCGGATGGCCAGGGACTTGGTCATAGCCAAACATAGCGTTGGCTGCCCGGACCGCCATCTTCCATTTTTGGGGTCGACGCGCACATGCAGCTCTATTGAACCTCTTCACATATCGCAACCATTTCCCTGAGATCGTTCAGGTCTTCTTCGATTACCGCATCGGTCATGGATTCTCCGAAGAGCTTGAAGCCCGGGTCATCGCTGTTGATGTGATGCTTTCTTATTGATTCATGAACCCATCTGATTTGAGCCAGCAAGTTGTCCACCCTATCAGACGGCGTGCAAGCTTCGGTTTTGAGGTGTTCATGAATGAGTACTTGTTTTAGTCTCAGCATCTCAATTTCTGACCGTATGAGGCTAATGTCTTTCTTTATTTCAAGGTATGCTGATTCTTTGTGTGCCGAGATGCTTAGAGGTGTACCCAGTATTAGCACGGCAATTAACAGTGTCCCGATTTTCATTTGGCTATAGCCTCTATTCTTTGGGTACTAGTAGCTAGACAACTTTCACTCAAGGTCCAGGTGATTTAGAAAAACAGCCACCAAATGACTATGGCTACCAAGACGATCAATATGGCTGTAAAAAGATTATTGTCCTTGTCCGACAGCCCGTTCTTGTATTTCCCGACATCTTCCCGGATAAACTCAAACCATTGATCAGCAGAAGGTGCCTCTGGAAACCCTCCAGGAACCTTGATCTTGTTGTCCACCATGTAAAACACTGCAGCAGGTCTTGCGGCCATCCTCGTATCTTCCATGGCATCATGACAATTACCGACGGGCAGCCCGAACCAGCGAGTTGCATTTCCAAGCGTGCTCCCCTTTCGCCACCCATGGTTGTACTCTTGGAACCAGGTCATCGTGCAATACGACTTGTTCCTGCTCAGCGTCTTTTCACCTGCCCTTTTGAGCTCCGCGCTGAGCATGCTCTTGTCAAATGAAACGTTGTGCCCGATGACCGGCAGTTTACCGATGAAGCCCCTGATCTCTTTTGACTTTTCATCAAAGCGCGGTTTTCCCTCTACGTCCTTGTCGAATATACCGTGCACTCTGGAAGCACCCTCGGGTATGGGTTTCCCGGGATCGAAAACGTATTCCTTCTCCAGTCCATCGGCGAGGTTTTTAGGATTATGTCTTAGATCGGAAAAATTCACCTTGCACAGTGCCAGAGAGACAATCCTGTCTTGATCAGGATCCAGTCCCGTCGTCTCTGTGTCCAGTACTACGGCCTCCTCAAATCCTGTAAATGCCACTTTTTAGGGCCTCAGCTTGGACCCGGGTCCCGGTCTGCACCAAACAGCCTTTTCATCGTGTTTCGTGAATGAGGGTGTCAAGTTGCAGTTCACAGATTCCTGGCTCGCTGCACGAAAACCTCGTGTATCTTGTTTAGGTGTTCTACCAGCCATTCGTGCTGGCGGGGCCAGTCCTGCTTGTTCCTCGGATCGGAGTTGCGAAGATAGTACGATATCCGATGATCACGCGAACTCGGCTGTTGATCTCCCCACTCAAGCTGGTAACCCAGTTCCTGTTCGATCTCGTCCTTTTGCTGTTCGAGAAGACTGTGGTATTCGCTGGCATCCTCGCCACTGATGTACAACTCTACTCGGATGAATTGATCACGCACGTTTGTCGACGCAATGATGTTAAAGTACCTTCGTCCAATGGGGTAAGTCTGCCACAAGTGATGGCCTGGGGCTCGGTTGCCGCGAACCGATCCGCCCGCAGCATTCAGCCTGTCTTGAAGGCCAGTCCAGTATTCCCTTCGCATGAGTTGTTGTTCTGACAATTCGGCGCCACCAGTAGCACGATCAACAAAAGACCGTGACCAGTCGTTCGGCATGGAAACGATGTTGAATTTCGGTGCAACTAATGAATCATTGATCCGCCACAATTCGATCTCCACTCCGAAAAAACGGGAGTTCTTGTGCGTGATTTTATTCAGCCAGTCGAGAGCTGCCCGATGTTCCTCCGAGAATTTTTCTGCCAGCCATACAATACTGACGGCTTGCAGGCCTGCGGCATAGGTCAGCAACTGTCCAAGATGTTTGTGATCTGTCTTTTCAAGCTGATTTTCGATCAGCACCAGAGCTTCAGCTTCCGTGCCGATGTCCTTGCAAACAATGTCGGCACGGAACGGTCCTACCTCTTTCTCCACTGTGACAAGCTCTAAATCAAGCCTAAGCGTTTCACTGAGGACTGCAAGATTTTCCTCTTCGGCAAGCCATGGCGTGAATCCCGCTGACTCACTTGCCCATATGGTTCGAAGGTCGACGGGCTGAAGACGCCCAAGAGATTGATCGCTGGTGGTGGACATTCTCAGATTCCTTGGTTTTGTCGCGAAACCGCAAATTATAGCTCAAAAGGACCAGGTTCGAGCCTCAGGCCTTTGCTCCCTGCGCGACTGATCTTGGCCGGCTGTGGCAGCCCGCGCTGTGGGCGCTGGATGCTGCGCTATCTGCCCGCATGGCATCCGGCCCTCCAGTTTTTGATATCATATCCATGTCACCTATGCAAACGAACCCGAAGTCGGGTCTCCTGCTGAATACAACAGTCCTTTTGGGCAAATAGGCAGAACCTTTGCCGTTTGCATAGGGTGACAAGACCCGGCACCTTTGCGTGCCGGATGAGCTCCATCAAGGCAGGAGTATGTTTTTGGCAGCCCCAAACCGGACAAACCAAATCATCTGTACGGGCGATATCCTCGACATCCTGCGGGGCACGAACAGTGCCTTGGTGGACCTGATCTACCTCGATCCGCCCTTCAAGAGGAACTTCCGGGAATTCAAGTGCCGATACAAGAAAATGCTCTCAATTCCGCATTAGCGGAAGCTCTTGCAACTCATGATGTACACGCTGTACCCGAGCAGACGCGCAGGAAAACGGGTGCGAAGCGCTGCGACGTTCAGATTCGATTAAAGCACGGAGACCGGTATTTCACAGCCGCCGAGTGCAAAATTGGGCAAGGTCCTGGCCAGAAACGAGAGGCTGTAGGAGACGCCCAGCGTTGGCTTAAGGAAGGGGACTGCTGGAATTCTATTGCGCTTTGCTATCCAGATCGCCTGGGCGAGGACAGTGATTTGGGTACGTCCAGAACACTTCTCGAAGTTGCGGCCGATCTCTTGATGGCCAGGGTGAACCAGGGCGGGGTTATTGGCCGTTGGCATACCGGCAATCTAGCCGACCTGATAAAACTTTCCAACGATATTGGCGCAAACGAAACCTATGCCATCACGGACGTACTCAAGCGCGCCATCATGGATGCCAGTGAGCAGATTGATGAATGTACTGGTCGCGATCTGGCTCAGGCACTGGAACTCCCATGGGATCCCCCAACAAGAGCGTAATTGATGTTCGGCCTGCACGCATTGCTTGCCTGGTTATCGCCAATATGGCACTGCTGCAGAACCGATTGCGAAGTGAAGGTATCCGTATCCCTGAACTCGAGACGCTGATCCAGATTCGGCAGTCTCCGAACAAGCAAGTAGCACTACTCGACAACTGGAAACGAATCCGTGAAGTGGACTATGCACCCGTCGTTGATCCTGCGCTTGCGGTTCTAGAGCAGCTGCCAGCCGACCATCACACGGATCTTCTTCTCGATACCCTGATTGAGGCAGTACTTGAGTGCGTTCCCAGGATTCGGGGGCTGCAGCTCGACCATGCAGGGCCCTTATACCATGAGCTGTTACAGACAGCACGATATGACGGTTCTTTTTATACCAGCACGGCCGCCGCTGTTCTTTTGGCGGAGCTTGCGATGCCAACCGATTGGCTTGTTTCGGGGAATGGGTGGGCAGATGCCAACCAACCGACGACTCTCAAAGTTTGCGATCCGGCTTGTGGTACGGGAACGCTGCTGATGGCCACGGCAAAAGTTATTGAAGGACGCTTTCGTTCTGCTGGAGGGAGTAAGGATGATCTTGAAGTACTTCATCTTGGGCTGATTGAGGATGTCCTGCATGGGCTGGACATCAACCGGCATGCGATCCACCTCGCAGCCTCTATGCTGACCCTGAGCGCACCGAAAATCGACTACAACAAGATGAACCTTTACAACATGCAGCATGGTGTGAATGCGCAAGGGGAGACTCGTGCAGGATCACTGGACATACTCACAAACAGCGCGGGCTATATGCCAGGATTTGCTCCTGATACGAGTCAACGACGTGCTTCTGCACAGGGATATGATGTCGATGCCCCTGACCTTGTAGGGGCTTGTGATCTTGTAATCATGAATCCTCCGTTTACTCGGAATGACATTCGCAATCGTAACCTCCCTGAAGATGTTCGAAAAAAAGTTCAGCAACATGAAATACAACTCGCCAATAGTGTAGATGACCCTCTCCATCGTTCAGCCATTAGTCAATCAGCGATTGACACGTTTTTCACACCCATTGCTGATGATTTGCTACATGGAAGTGGGACACTAGCAATGGTAAATCCATTCACTGCCTGTACGGCACCGGCAGCAGCTGGAAAACGCCAGATTTTGACCGATCCGGAGCGGTTCCATCTTGAGCTCGTGGTCACCAGCCATGACAACCGCCGCATCAACTTTTCCGAGAACACTGACATCCATGAGTCCCTGATCATCGCGAGACGCCCGACTCCAGAGACCCAAGGCAAGCCAACAGCCTTTGTGTCTCTGGCAGACAACCCAGCGAGTGCCAGTGAAGCCCACTACCTCGCTGAAGCGATCCAGCAAGCACTGACTGGAGATGTCACGGCTTTGGCGAATTACGGCACCATCGCCTGGCGATCCCTCAAGCAGCTCCGTAATCGTCCGTGGAATGCAGCCTGCTTCTATGACCAGAGCCTTGCCGAGGTGTACGACAAGTTGACCGAAAACCCTGCGCTTGCCCCCATTGGCAACCTGGCAGCCGTTGAACCTGAGGGTCGACGAGTCAGGGATGCGTTTACCCAAGCTGAGCAGCGACAGAACCCGGACATGCGTGCCCTTTGGTTACACAAGTCCTCTCGCCAGACTGCCATGCAAACCCGTCCTGATCGATTTCTGGTCGCAAAGCCGGGGAGACACGACTATGCGAGGCACCTGTGGAACAAACGCAGCCATCTTCTGCTGGCTAACAGAATGCGATTGAATCTGACACAGACACCGGCAGTGTTCTCCGATGAGCCGGTGATCGGTTCCGCCTTCGTGCCGGCAACCCCTTTAAACGGCGACAAGAGGTCGATTTGCAAGGCTTGGTGCGTGTGGCTGAATTCTACTGCCGGGATCGTCTGCTATCTAAACACTCGTCAGAAGAACCTCACATACCCAGCTTTCTCTCTTGATGGCCTTCGATCGCTTCCGATCCCGCACCCAGAGCATTGTGATATTGCGGGATTGGCCGCAGCCTATGATGAATACGCCAGCAAGGTTTTGAAACCATTTCCTGAAGTACACAACGACCCCATTCGCGATGCAATAGATAAAATTGTTTCGACAACAGTTCCTGGGCTGGAGTATAAGAACTGTGGTCAGTTGCGGAAGTCTATCGCCTTGGAGCCAAGTGTGAATAATGAGAAGGAGCCGTTACGTCTAGCTTAGAAATATTAGCTTGTGCTTGTTGGCAGCAATCTTGACATATACTATACACCTCCCTCACCCGAGCAGTTGAACGTCTTTCCAGGGCCGAACAACTGCAGATCATCTTGTTCATGTACATGGGAGCGGCAATGGGTGGCTGGCCCAATCAAAAATCGAACCTATAAGGTCCTCCAGGAATTTATTTCAACATTATTGTGGAATGATGGAAATAGAAAACGCAGAGCAGTTTGGCGGGCCTTGGACAGAAAAGAAACTGGCTTCACTGGAAAACTATTTGAAAGCTTATCTGGATATTTTTCATGGGAATCCGAAAGCAAGGAAATTGACCATTCACTATGTGGATGCTTTTGCAGGCCCCGGATTTCGCAAGGTATATGACAAACAAGAGTCATTACCTGAACTCTTGTCTTTGGGCGAAGAACATCAATATGTGGACGGCAGCGTTCGCAGGGTTTTATCCTTGAAGAAGGGCTTTGACAAGTATTGGTTCATTGATGCCAAAAAGAAGCACACAAAGTCGCTGAAACAGATGATCAAAAGCGATTTTCCTGATAGGGCCTCGAAGTGTACGGTTGTCACAGCTGATGCAAACAAATTCCTGGTTGACTGGACAGGTAGACTGCAGGCGATGGACAGGGCTGTAGTTTTCCTTGACCCGTTGGGCATGCAAGTCCAGTGGAAGACCGTTGAAGATCTTGGAAAAACACAGAAAGTGGATCTATGGATGTTATTTCCATATTCGAGCGTAGTGCGCATGTTGCCAAATACGGGTCCTCCAGATGAGGCATGGTCGAATCGGTTGACTCAATTATTTGGTGATGACAAGTGGCAGCAGATGTTTTATCCGCAGGAGAAAAGAACGGAGCTTTTCGGTCTACACGATACTTCCAAGCGTGATGTCACGATGGACAAGGTTCTCCGCTACCTGCTGAAAAAACTGAATTCGTGCTATTCAGGGGTAATCGAAAAACCGCTTGTCTTGTACAACTCAAAAAACTCCCCGTTATATTTGCTGATTTTTGCAGCTGGCAACCCAGCCGCGGCAAAAACTGCTACGCGGATCGCCCAAGACATTGTGGATAGAAATTGATGCAAGAGTAGTAAATGATTTAAAAAATTCATTGTACCCGCTCATTGACAGAATCGCTTGATTTTGCGATGCTCATCACTTCTTTAAATTGAAAGGGGCTTTGAGATGGCAGCGGAGTCGAGCATTGAATGGACGGGCCACACATGGAACCCAACCACAGGATGTACAAAAGTCTCACCGGGCTGCAAGCACTGCTATGCAAAAACAATGGCAGATCGTCTGCATGTGATGGGCGCGCCTGGCTATGAATCTGCATTTAGATTGACGCTTCATCCGGAGCGCCTGTCCCAACCTTTACGCAGGAAAAAACCAACCACATATTTTGTAAACTCCATGTCAGACCTTTTTCACAAAGAGGTCCCAAACAGTTTCTTGGATCAGGTCATGGAGGTCATCCAGAAAACACCGCACCACACATACCAGATACTGACAAAAAGGGCAGGCAGATTGCCGGTGTACTTTGGTAAGCAGGACTGTCCGAGTAATGCCTGGATCGGAGTTTCCGTGGAAAATCGCCGTCATGGGCTACCGCGTATTGATCACCTGCGCCAGGTGGATGCACAGATTCGATTTCTTTCCATAGAGCCATTACTTGAGAGTCTTGGACAAATCAATTTGGATGGAGTCAGTTGGGTGATTGTCGGCGGCGAGTCGGGGTCAAAAGCCAGGCCGATGCAGGTTGAGTGGTTAGAGGAAATCCGACAGCAAGCAGAATCGGCAGGCGTCGCATTCTTTTTCAAGCAGTGGGGAACTTGGGGAGCAGACGGCATCAAGCGTTCCAAAAAGGCTAACGGCAGAGTCTATAAAATGAAAACCTGGGACGAGATGCCACTGGCTGCAGTGTAACCTGATCGGACGGAATTCGGTATGGCGCACTATCCTGGTGGCAAAGGGGTTAGCGGAGTTTATCAATGGATCATCAATCAGATCCCCCCTCACAGAGTGTACATCGAAACACATCTTGGCGGTGGCGCGATCATGCGTCACAAAAAACCGGCTAAAGTAAACATTGGTATCGATCTAGATGTGGATGTATTGAATGCCTGGCAAGGCACAGATCACGTCCAGTTTGTTTGTACTGACGCCGTAGACTTTCTCGGTACGTACCCATTTAACGGCGAGGAATTTATCTATGCTGACCCCCCCTACTTGGCGTGTACGCGCCTATCTGATCGTTCGTTGTACAAATACAACTACACCAAAGACGATCACATAGAGCTGCTCAAGGCCCTTGTTGGCCTCCCCTGCAAGGTCATGATTTCCAGTTACCAAGCTTCACTTTATGAGCAATATCTTTCACGATGGCGTACTCTCCGTTATTGTGTGCGAACACGCTCTGGGGCAGTGGCTGAAGAATACCTCTGGATGAATTATCCGACACCAGTTGAGTTACACGACTACCGCTACTTGGGAGAGTCTTTCCGGGAGCGAGAACGAATCAAACGCCGCAATGAGGGCTGGAAAAAACGTATTGAAAGCTTAACCACACTTGAACGCAACGCCCTTCTCGCACACGTTTTCAAACATTAAAAGCCTTGAAAGAGCAGGAACCTGCAAAGTGAGCTGGGAAGACTGAAAAATAGACGATTTTTGCGATTAAATTGAGAAACAGGTTGCTTCAAAAAGAGAACGATAACGATGCTTAACCAGCATTACTTCTTTGCCGGTTTATCAAAAACTTCTCTAGTGCCTTCTGGCTAATCTTCCACAAGGGCATGGGCTTTCCATCCACATGCAGTTCGCACTCTGCATCTTCGCTATTCCATATGATTTGAATATTGAAATTATCTCCATAAGGCCCATACCTTACAGAGATTTTGTCTAATTGATTGCTGGTAAATTCTACCCACTGCATATGCCCTATCGGACTAGGAAGAATTTTTTCTTCTACCCGTATCTCGTGTTTAAATTTTTCAACCACAAAAGAGCGTGACTCCCCACCTATCCAGTATGGAATCTGGCTGGCTTCATTCACATCATTCCTGATCTGAGAGTACAGCGCATCCAGTACACCCCTACAGGTGCACAGTCGTGCCTTGCGCACCCAGTTTACAGATTCATTTCCGATCATAATTTTGGTTCCTTGTATCTGAGCCATTTCGACAGGACTGTAATCGCAGGCAAGATGACTAAAATCAAAAAACCCAAGGCAGGACGATGCTCACCCTCGCCAGGATGGTTTCACACATCTGGATTTCAGAACTGTCCGTTATCTAAAAACTTGATTCAGCAAACCCTACATTGCCAAATTGAAGTCAGTTCAAGGCTAACCACCGCATTGACTATCTTAGCGAAACTGATATTTTCCACAGAATGGAAGCAGAATAAGCATCAGTATAGCAAATAACAGTGGGATAGATAGTGGGGAAATAGTATTCTGTATATTTTTTATTTATTTAAAACAACTACTTATATAGTAAGTTATACTCCCTCTCCCGGCACCAAAACACGCCAACAGATACGAGAAAAAAACCTGTAAAAGTAGCTTTGAATCACCTGTATCCACTAGGATTACCTGCAGAAAAAACTTCCACAGGACCCTCGCCTGCAAATGACGGCCGTGTACTGCCCCGTTAGCTCAGCTGGATAGAGCGTCCCCCTCCTAAGGGGAAGGTCGCAAGTTCGAATCCTGCACGGGGCACCATTTTTGTTAGACCCGTACTGGGGACATGGGTGACACTTTTGGCGCGAAGGGGTTGTCGCCAAGGGGTTCCGCCCAGTTTTCTTCCAAGTTGAAGAAACCCATATCTATAGTGCATGAAGCTGACGAGTCAGATCTTGTCGGCGACTTCGAGAACCCCGCGGTCTGGCCTGCTTGTAGTCCCCCACAGGCGTTGGTAATCTCCTTGGACTGCAACGGACATATGCGAGTTGCTGTACGGAATTTCACCACCTGACTAAAACAGGCCTATGATCTATACCCGCAAGTCTCCGGCCCTGCTCGTGATGGGTCTGATCATGCTGGGTATCTGGTACCTGTTCGAGTCCGGACTTTTATCGGGCTATATCGGACACCTTGGCGGTGCCAAGTACAAATATGCCGGGGAAATCACCACTGTACCCCTGTATTTCGGAATCTTTTCTGTGGTGGTAGGCATTTGGCAGTGGCTCGGAAAGCCGCGTGAAGGTCATCTTGACTACTACGTGTCGACGGTAGCCGGTGCCATGTTCATCCTGCTCATTGCAATGCTGGTGCGTTGGTTTTTGGCGCCCGAGATCGCCGTCGCAAGCCAGGCACTGGGCAAGATCGGCAATACCGGCAAACACCTGCACACCATCTTGGGGCTGAACTACGTCGTGCTCGGCATCCTCACCGGGATCATTATCGTCAATGTCTTCAAAATTCCCGGCTGGGCGGAAAACGGGGTGCGACTTTCGCGCCTCGGGCTCAAGACTGGCGTCATCCTTCTGGGCACGCTTTACAGTGCTGCGGAACTGAAAAACCTTGGCGGGCTTTCTATCGTCATGATCGGTTTTTTCGTGCTGGGCTCGGTCGGGCTCGTGCTGTGGATCGGGACCCGCATGAGAATCCCGAGTTCCATGGGAGGCGTGTTGTCGGCAGGCATGGGTGTGTGCGGGGTCTCTGCCACCGTGGCCGCAGCTCCGGTCGTGCAGGCGAAGTCTGTGGAGATCGCCTATACCATCGGCACTATTCTGCTGTGGGGCGTGGGCTGCATGTTCGTGTTTCCGATCGTCGGTCACCTTCTCGACATGTCGCATGTACAGTTCGGGGCTTGGGCCGGCACCGGCATTTTGAACTCCGCCCAGGTTGCAGGTGCTGCGCTGGCCTACCAGCCGGATGGCATCGAGACCCTCAAGGTCGCGGAGATCTTCAACATCACGCGTGTGCTGGTACTGCCCATCATCGTCTTGTGGCTGGCCGTGTGGTATGTCAAGCGAGAAGAGGTGGCTGCTGCCCAGCAGGTGAATGTTGCACGGGTGACCTTCGAGAAATTCCCGATCTTCGTGCTCGGTTTCATCCTGCTGTTTGCACTCTCGACCACTGGCGTGTTCGCACCGGCGAACCATTACAAGGGCAAGTATTTCGGTAACACAACCGAGTCAGGTTTCAAGCAGGAAAACCTGTTGTCGCATGAGCAGACCGAGCAGCTCGCAGAAGAATCTACTCGGGTACAGCGCCAGGACCGCAAACAGGCCCTGCAGAGACTCATTGATCATGGCAAGGTGATGAGCATCGAGGATGATGACGTCCTTCGTGGGCTTATCAATGCGAAGGTGCTCTCCAAGGAGGCCAACAAGATTCTGAAGAAAGCCCACAAGGCTGTACGTCACACAGCAAAGAAGATCAAGGCGTTCCGTGACTGGATCACATGGCTGTTTGCCTTTGGCCTGGTCGGGCTGGGCATGCAGATCACAGTCTCGTCAATGCGCCAGGCGGGTGGGCAGCCTGCCATAATCGGCGGTATCGTAGGTGCGATCAAGGCCGGCCTGTCCCTGGTCGTCGTCGTGCTGTTCATCTCGGAAACTATTTAAATGAAAAATTGCCCAGGAGTTCCCCATGAATGAAAGTCAAAAAGAATTTGATCGAGGCAGTGCACTGTCGATCTTCAACAGCGATCGCCGGGAAGATTTGATGGCGCTGATCCTTGCCCTGGTGATCGCCCTGGTCGTTTATATCGTTTACTAGCCACAACATTTACGTACTTCGATCAGACGGATCATGAAAAACATCCTGCTCGCAAGCCACGGGACCAAGGGAGCCCTTGCTGCAGAAAATAAAGTGCTTGAAATGTGCGCACCTGGAGTCCGGGTTACCCACTTGCTGGTCATACCCGAATTCTGGAAGGATATGCTTGGAGATGACTGGTTGAACAACAGCTCAACCCGCAAGCGGTTCGAGCATTATCTCGAGATGGAATTGAGTCACGAGATGAGCCAGCATGTCGAGCGGATTCAGAACCGGCTGGCGAAGACAAGTGCTGATGCAGCTCATGAGGTCGTCTTGGGCAAGCCGGACCGCTGCTTGACGGATGCCTGCGAGCAGTCAGCCTACGATTTAGTTGTAATGGGCTCGCCCCGGCCAAGGACATTGAGGGGCTTGCGTTCACGAATGATGACCCGGCACGTCACCCGGGAACTGAAAACTCCTCTACTGGTTGTACCCCATCCTTGTGGCTAAAGAGGGCCCGTCGATGAACCCGGAAGACAAGGCCTGGGTACAATTTAAATCGCCACTGGAGCCGACGACCCTGTTGGAATTCTTCCAGGATGTGGAACGACTGTTTCGTATCAACCCTTATCTGGTATTCAAGGGGTGGGAAACAATCTCTGCAAGACAGTACCGCCTGCATGCCATAAATCACAGCCAAACCCCCGGTTTCGAGATCGATACCGAATTGACTGTGAGACCTGTCCCGGACGGTCTTGAGATCGACTACTCGCAGTGCCTGAAATCCAGCACACGTATCACTGTCCAGGAATCCCCTGAGGGCTCATCCATCGTGATCGAAGAGAGGTATGAAGGTATTCCTGAGTCAGAACGATTGGACCGGCTCGGCGAAGTCGACAGAAGTCTGACCAAATGGGCAGAGGAAATTCAGCATTACTTGCTGCAGTGGCAGCGATGGGCATGGTTCAGCCCCTGGCGGTATTACAAAAAACGGGTATGGCAACGCATGAAACCCTCCGCTAGAAGAATCACATTCATGCTGCTGTGCATCAGTGCAGTTGAAATCGCCTTGATTGGCCTTGGCATAGCAATTTATCTGGTCGAATTCAGGAAATAGCTGAATTTCTACTCATTTCAACATCCTGTCGCCGGTATGGCCTCAAACTTGTTTCGATGTCTGGCGGCCTGATCATTTATCACTTTGTAACCGCTTGCAGGGCTTTATTCGAGCTACGCCGTTCTGAACTGAAAATCTGATGGTTTGAAACCGGATTTCCGCGCTGCATTGGCCGCACATGATAGATTACGGCTGGATACAGATCAGATACAATTGAATCTGTAATTCCCGGTTCACAGTCGCTGGATGACGAGGAGACAATAGTGATCACTCGACGTACAAGCACAGCAGTACAGATTGGTAACGTCACGGTGGGCGGACAGGCCCCGATTGTCGTGCAGTCCATGACCAATACCCATACTGCCGACATTGAGCGCACGGTAGAGCAGGTTGCCGCGCTGGCCGAGGCTGGTTCGGAAATTGTGCGCCTCACTGTCAACGACAAGGAAGCCGCTCGTGCCGTACCAGACATACGGGAGCAGTTGTCAGCCCGGGGGGTTGATGTGCCTCTGGTGGGCGATTTTCATTTCAACGGCAATCGCCTGCTGAAAAAGTATTCCGAATGTGCCCAAGCGCTCGACAAATATCGCATTAACCCCGGCAATGTGGGCCGGGGCAACCTGCACGACAAGCAGTTTGGCGAGATCGTGGAAATAGCGTGCCAGCATGACAAGCCAGTCCGGATCGGGGTCAACTGGGGCAGCCTAGACCAGGACCTGCTGGCCAGAAAGCTGGATGAAAACTCCGAATTGCCGAAGCCCAAGTCGCTTCCCGAAGTGATGCATGAATCCCTGATTGCCTCGGCCCTGGAAAGTGCTGCACTGGCTGAACAGATAGGTTTGGCGCACAACAAGATCATCCTGTCATGCAAGTTGAGTGAAGTACCGGCGCTGGTCAGTGTGTACCGTGATCTCGCCTCGCGCTGTGATTACGCGCTGCACCTGGGTTTGACAGAAGCCGGGATGGGCACCAAGGGAGTGGTCGCTTCCACAGCTGCACTGTCCGTATTGCTGCAGGAAGGGATCGGGGATACGATCCGGATATCCCTGACTCCGGAGCCGGGCGGCGACCGCACCCGGGAAGTGCGTGTTGCCCAGCAAATCCTGCAAACGCTGGACCTTCGCTCATTCATGCCCTCTGTGACCGCCTGCCCCGGCTGTGGTCGTACGACCAGCGAATACTTCCAGCATCTGGCAGCTGGCATTCAAGGTTATTTACAGGAAAACATGCCGGTCTGGAAGCTGCAGTATCCGGGAGTGGAAACCATGAAGGTTGCGGTCATGGGTTGTGTGGTGAACGGGCCAGGCGAAAGCAAGCATGCGGACATTGGCATCAGCCTGCCGGGCACGGGTGAAGCTCCTGTGGCGATCGTGCACGTGGATGGAAGCAAGTTCACAACGCTTCGGGGGGACAACATCGCAGAGGAATTCCAGAATATCGTGCAGGAATACGTGGCCAACCACTACCACCCCGTGAAACACCCTGGGCAATCACTGAACTGAGCGTCTTCACCGGTCTCTGTCGAAACCGTGTGACCTATCCGGGCGGTTTCTTTTCACGCAGAGAGCGTCGCAGGATCTTGCCTACGTTGGTCTTGGGCAACTCGGTATAAAACTCAATGTGCTTGGGCCACTTGTAGCGGGTCAAGCGGTCTTTGCAGAACTCCAGCACATCCTCCTCGGTCAACGCGGGATCTTTTTTTACGATGCAGAGTTTTACAACCTCACCTGAGGACGGATCCTCCACTCCGATGGCCGCAACCTCCAGCACACCCTCGTGGGCGGCCACGACCTGTTCGACCTCGTTGGGATAGACGTTGAATCCCGAAACCAGAATCATGTCTTTCTTGCGATCGACAATGCTTACGAATCCGCCATCGTCCACCATGGCAATGTCACCGGTGTGCAGCCAGCCATCCTCGCTCAGCGCATTCCTGGTTTCCTCCGGGTCGTTCAGGTAGCCCTGCATTACCTGGGGCCCGCGAACGCAAAGTTCACCGGCCTCCCCCACACCGAGATCCTTGCCGTCGTCATCGCGTATGCAAATCTCCGTGTTCGGAACTGGCAACCCGATCTTGCCGTTGAATTTTTCGAGATCCAGCGGGTTGACCGTCACGGCCGGGGAAGTTTCTGTCAGGCCGTACGCCTCGGCAAGCACACAGCCCGTGACCTCCTGCCACCTTTCGGCCACAGCTTCCTGAACGGCCATACCGCCTCCCAAAGAGATCTTGAGACTCGAAAAATCCAGTGCCGAAAACCCCTCCGTGTTCAGCAACCCGTTGTACAGGGTGTTGACCCCGGTGATCACGGAGAATTTCACCTCAGAGAGCTCCCTCACAAAGCCTTTCATGTCGCGGGGATTGGTGATCAGATGGCACAGTCCTCCGAGGTGGACAAACAAGAAGCAATTCGCAGTCAGGGAGAATATATGGTACAGCGGCAATGCCGTTATCGCGATTTCCTTGCCTTCTTCCAGAACCTGCTTGAACCATGCATCAACCTGCGCAATGTTCGAGAGCAGGTTGCCATGCGTGAGGATTGCCAGTTTCGCCGAACCTGTCGTCCCACCCGTCAATTGCAGGAAAGCGACATCGTCCGGGGTGAGCGATGGTTTGATGAATCGCCTGTCACGGCCGACAGCCAGTGCCTCATTGAAAAATACCGCATTCTCCAGTTCGTATTCGGGAATTTTGTGCTGCACGTGCTTCAGCACAAAATTTACAACAAGGGATTCGGGAAAACTGAGCAAATCTCCCACACTCGAAATAATCACATGGTCGACGCAGCTGTCATTAACCACCTCGGCCAGCACGCTCGCAAAGTTTTCCAAAACGACGATGGCCTTCGCCTCAGACTTTTTCAGCGCTTCCCCAAGTTCTCTCGAGGTATACAGGGGATTGATATTGACGGCTGCCAGCCCCGCGCGCAGGATGCCGAACATTGCGACCGGAAACTGCAGAAGATTGGGGAGCATGACTGCAACACGATCCCCTTTTTGCAGATTCATCTCGGCCTGCAGGTAGGCGGCAAAGTTGCGGCTCTCGACATTGAGCGCCGAGAAACTCATGCGAACACCCCGGTTCTCAAAAGCCGGCAGATGACCGTAGCGTGCGGCAGCTTCCTCCAGCAACTGGGCCAGCGACACATACTGGTCCAGTTCAACGAATTCGGGGATACCTTCCGGGTAATTTTTTAGCCAGATTTTTTCCATATGGCAGGCTACGGAAAATGGTCGCCGGTCTGGATCTCGGGGATATAATTTTCAAAACGTGTGTACTGGCCCAAAAAAGTGAGCCGGGTCTTGAATATGGGGCCGTTTCGCTGCTTGCCGACGATGATCTCGGCCGTCCCCTGATCGGGGGAGTCTTCACGGTACAGCTCGTCGCGATAGATGAAGACGATCAGGTCCGCATCCTGCTCAATCGCTCCCGACTCACGCAGGTCGGACATCACCGGCCGCTTGTCCGAACGCTGCTCCAGGCTGCGGTTTAACTGGGACAATGCAACTACCGGCACATCCAGTTCCTTGGCTAGTGCCTTCAACGAGCGGCATATCTCGGAAATTTCGGTCGCACGGTTCTCGGTGGTTCCCCCAACCGTCATGAGCTGCAGGTAATCCACAACGATCAGCGACAAGCCGTGCTCGCGTTTCAAGCGGCGGGCACGCGCCCGCAATTCCGTCGGTGACAACACCGCGGAATCATCAATGAACAGATTAGCTTCCGACAGCACCGATACCGCACTGGTCAGGCGAGGCCAATCCTCGTCTATCAACTTGCCGGTGCGCACCCGTTGCTGATCAATCCGGCCCATGGAAGAAAGCATGCGCATGGTCAGGGAACGACCGGGCATTTCCATGCTGAAAATGGCCACGTTGATTTTTGTCTGAAGCGCCGCGTACTCCACGATGTTCATGGCAAAACTTGTCTTGCCCATGGAAGGCCGCCCGGCAATGATGACCAGGTCCCCGTCCTGCAGGCCTGCCGTTTTTTCGTCGAACTCAGTAAAGCCACTGGGGATACCGGTGATGTGGTCTGCGCGTTCGGACAACTCGTCGATCTGCTCAACCGTTGTTTTGAGCAAAGACCGGATGTTGACAAAGCCTTGCCCGGACTGCGCGCTGCGGTCGGTGATTTGGAAGATCTTCTGCTCTGCCTCATCCAGCAGATTCCGGATATCCTTGCCATCCGGTGAAAGACCGCTTGCAGCGATTTCATTGCCCACCTGGACCAACTGCCGGAAAACGGATTTTTCCCGCACGATATCCGCATAGGCCCTGATATTCGAAGCGCTCGGAATGTCGTTTGCCAGAGTCCCGAGGTACGCCAAGACGTTGGTGTTCTCGATTTCGCTTCTCTGGCGAAGTAGGTCTGACAGGGTCAGAACATCGAATACCTGACGCTTGTCGACCAGCTCCCCGATGGCCCGGAAAATCAGGCGATGATTGAAAAGATGAAAATCATCCTCATTGATCTTGTCTGCGACCTGGTCCCAGGCGGAGTTATCCAGGATCAGCCCGCCGAGGACCGCCTGCTCAGCTTCCAGTGAATACGGGGGTGTGCGCAGGTTCTCGGCATAGGTCACGCCGTAGTCGGGTCCCGTTTTCGTCACTTCGGCCACAATATTTTCCGGTGTCCTCCCAGCCCCTGCCAAGGTTCATGAAATTGGCCGATCATTCTTCGGGAACAATCTTCAGGTTGATCGTGGCGATCACGTCCGTGTGTAAGCGGATATCGACCTGGTATTCGCCGGCCTGCTTGTACACGCCGGACGGTAGGCGGATTTCCTTTTTTTCAACCGGCTTTCCTGCATCGCTCAGTGCCTGGGCAATATCCACGGTCCCCACTGAACCGAACAGCTTGCCCTCCTCGCCGGCGGATTTTGCCGTGATCGTAAGTAAAAACCCGTCCAGTTCAGCCTTGCGGGCCTCTGCCGCAACCAGCGAGTCTGCTGCCATCTTCTCCAGCTCCGCGCGCCGCGCCTCGAACTCGGCCAGGTTTTCCGCCGTCGCAACCTTGGCCTTGCCACTGGGCACAAGGTAATTGCGCGCATATCCCGGGCGGACCCTGACTTTTTCGCCCAGGTCTCCGAGGTTGTCCACTTTCTCAAGCAAAATCACTTCCATCTTGTATCTCTCTTTCTCGGCAAAGGTTCATTATAAACGGTTGTCCATGTCCCGGTCAGATTTCATGAATCGCTTGCGGAAATCCACGAAGCCATCCAGCACACCGGCCGATGCAAGCACCAGCATCATTTGCGGGGTCACGATAAAGAGCAGGCCGTACACGGTCACAAAACCCAGCAGGGGCTTTGAAAATGCCCCGATGACAGCATGCGCAAGGCCCAGACCCTGCAAGAAGAACATACTGAGGCATACAATCGTCAACTGCCAGAAAACGGCAGCCTTGGCGCTGAAGGCCACAACCGCAAACAAGGCCGCCGCGATTGCCAGCGTCCGCCCCAGGTTGAAGCGCACAAATTCCTTGTGAAAAGCCTGCGCATCATCCAGCAAGTCATTCCACCAGCCGCCGAAGGACGACGTGACACTGACCGTCAACAGGTACACGGCGACGACCATGCCGGTCATCAAAGAGGCGATTCCGGGCAGGTATTGTTCAGCCTGCTCAAGACTGAGATTTGCACTCTGCATCATGATCTGGAAGGACGGACCCTGTTTGATTGCCTCCAAGAGGTTCGTCAGGTAGAGCAGCCACTCGGCCTGCAGGTCCGGGAACAGGACCGCAATGAGCAGCGTGAGCAATGCTCCGAAAATGGTCAGCGCCTGCAATGCGATGCTGAGTGACTGGAAGTGCTGGTACATATAGGCAACGGCGACGATGGATATCCAGACGATCAAGGGGCCCGCGGTGAGGTTGCCCAGCAGCAGCCAGGTGCTCAGCGCCACCAGTGCAACGCAGATGAGTAAAATACGGATCGCGTGCCGGGCCCCGACTTTCAAAGTGATCAGTGCAAGCGCACCGCCGCTGAATATGATCAGGAAGGGGAACACAAATGACAGCAATGCAAAGAAAAACACGACCGTCACAGCCTGAAACGGTCCGGAGAGGATATAGCGCGCCAACGAACGCATGGCCGATTACGAATCAGTCATGTACGGCTTATATAAAGCACTCAATGCTGATCGCTGTATGGCAGCAGGGCAATATAACGAGCCCGTTTGATCGCCTTTGACAGCTGGCGCTGGTATCTCGCTTTTGTTCCGGTGACACGGCTCGGGACAATCTTGCCCGCCTCACTGACAAAATCCTTCAGCAGCTTGACATCTTTGTAGTCAATCTCCTTGGTACCTTCCTCGGTGAAACGGCAGTACCTTCTTTTTCTGAAATAGTTCGCCATATCAGTATCCTCCTGCCAGGCTGGCCATGATCTGCCAAGACATCCGTTGCAAAGGACAGTCACTCATTTTCATTTGCATTCTCCGGCGTGGCTTCTGTTTCGGTATTCTTATCCGGGCCACTGTCGTTCTCCTCTGAAGGCGGGGACTCTCCCTCGGAAGATTGTGGCTTTTCTTCGGAAGGCTGTGGCTTGTCCTCGGGGGATTGCGGTTTTTCCTCGGAAGACTGCGCCGTACTCTTGGGAGACTTGGGCTTTTCCTCGGCATCCTGACTTTCAGATTCAGCCTTTTCACTTTCAATCATCTTCATCATCGGCGAAGGTTCGGTAACCGCTTTCTTCCTGGAAATCACCATATTGCGAACCACCGCATCGTTGAAACGAAACGCTGTGTTCATTTCATTCAGGATCTCCTGTCCACACTCGATGTTCATCAGCACATAGTGTGCCTTGTGGACTTTCTGGATTGGGTAGGCGAGCTGCAAACGGCCCCAGTCCTCGAGTCTGTGGACCTTGCCGTTGCCCTCTTTCTCAATGATTGAGCGATAGCGTTCAATCATTGCTGGCACCTGGCCACTTTGGTCTGGATGGACCAGGAACACGATTTCGTAATGACGCATTCGGTTCTCCTTATGGGTTTACAGTCTCCCGGGAGCTCTTGTCGAAGCTTCCGGTGAGACAAGGAATCGTTGATGCCTTCAGAAACCGCGAAGTCTACGGGAAGAGCCTGTACCGGGCAAGCCCGCCGGAGAACGGGCATGGAAGACCTGGAACCCCCGTTGAAGGCGAACGGCTTCAGCGGCGTTTTTTCCGTTTTCTCGTGTTGTGCTTGGTATCCCGGTTTGAATCCGGCAGGACAAAATCGATTTTCCTCTCATCCAGACCCACCCGAGAAACGATCACATCCACTTCATCTCCGAGCCTGTAACGTTTTTTGCTGCGTTCACCAAACAGGCACCGCGACGGTTCGTCATAATGATAGTAATCGCTCGCCAGCGAGGTCACGTGCACCAGCCCTTCAACAAATATGTGGTTCAGGGTGACAAAAAATCCGAATGCGGTGACAGAACTGATCACGCCCGAAAATTGCTCCCCCAGCTTGTCCAGCATGAACTCGCACTTGAGCCAGGCGTCCACATCGCGCGTGGCATCATTGGCCCTGCGCTCGCACATCGAGCACTCCTCCCCCAGCAAAAGAAGATCATTTTCGGAAAATGGAAACAGATCCTTCTTGCCGGCTGTCAGCAGGTGCCGGATGGTCCGATGCACGACCAGGTCCGGGTATCGGCGGATCGGGGAGGTAAAATGTGCATACAGCGGCAATGCCAGCCCGAAGTGTCCGATGTTCTCAGGGCTGTACACTGCCTGCGCCATGGAGCGAAGCAGCATCATTTCAATGATGTGCCTGTCATTGCGATGCGAGACCTTTTTCAGCGTTGCCAGGTAATCTGCACTCCCGGGCTTGTCGGACCGGGTAAAGCCCACGCCGAGCGTCTGCAGGAACTCCCTCAGCTCCCGCGTTTTCTCACCGGTCGGCCCGTCGTGAACACGGTACAGGGTGGGTAGTTTGCGTTTGCTAATGAATCTGGCCGCTGCAATGTTTGCGCTGATCATGCATTCCTCAATGATCATGTGAGCCTCGAAACGCTCTTGCGGGATGATGGCCTTGATCTTCTTGTGCTCATCGAACTCAAAAAAACTTTCCTGGGTATCGAAGTCGATCGCCCCTCTTTTCTTGCGCTGCTTTCTCAGGGCGCGAAAGACGCCTCGCAGGTGTTCCAGGTCAGGCCGGACATGACTGAAACGCTTGCGCATTTTTTTGTCCCTGTCGTACAGGATCTTCTGGACCTGCTCGTAGGTCAGACGCGCCGCAGAGCGCATGACCGCATCGTAGAAACTGTAACGTTTCAACACGCCGTCTCTGGAGACAAACATCTCGCACACCATGCAAAGCCGGTCGGTGCCCGGTTTGAGCGAACACAGTCCGTTGGAAAGCCGTTCGGGAAGCATGGGCACCACGCGCTCCGGGAAATACACCGAGGTGCCACGTTTGCGGGCCTCAAGATCCAGTGCCGAATCCATCTGTACATAATGCGAGACATCGGCTATCGCGACCCACAGGCGCCAACCGTTTTCACGCGGCTCGCAGTACACTGCATCATCGAAGTCCTTGGCATCGCTGCCATCGATGGTGACGAAGTTGAGTGTGCGCAGATCCCTGCGTTTCCCGACCTGCTGCTTGATCGTGCTTTTCCTGAACTGATCGGCTTCGCGCAATACCTCCTCGGGCCAGCGATGCGGTATGTCGTAGGACCGGATGGCGACATCGATCTCCATGCCGGGAGCAAGATGGTTCCCGAGCACCTCGACGACCTTGCCGATGGCCTGTCGTGCGCGGTTGGGTGGCTCCACGATGGCAGCCACCACGAATTGTCCGTTTACCGCCTCCCCTGCAGACCCGTCAGGAATCATGACATCCTGACCCAGACGCTTGTCATCGGGCACCACATACCCGATACCGGACTCCTGGTAGTACCTGCCCACGATCTGCTTGTTGTGACGCTTGATGATCTCAACCAGCTTTCCCTGCGGCTTGTCGTCCTTGGAATTTCCAGTGGGCCTAACGACCACACGATCTCCATGCATCAGGGAGCGCATTTCGTAGGGAGACAGGAAAAGGTCCGGCCCTCCTTCGTCCGGAATCAGGAAACCGAAACCGCTGGCGTGGCCCATCACCCGCCCCCGTACCAGGTTGACCTTGGCGACCGGCAGATAATGGTTTTGACGGTTGCGGATGATCTGGCCATCGCGCTCCATCGCCACCAGGCGCCGCTTCAGCGCGTTCACAGCCTTCTCTGTATGGATGTCCAGTGCCCGGTGCAGTGCCGGCGCCGACAGTGGACCCTTGCTGTCTTCGAGCACGTCAAGAATGAATTCCCGGCTGGCGATCGGGTGCTTGTATTTTGCAGCCTCGCGCCGGCTGTAAGGATCCTTGGATTTCTTTTTCTTCCTTGTCATGGGGAATGCCCTTTACCTTTTCATATCGAAAACCGGAAACTTCCCGATCCTGTCAGGCCGGTCACATCATCGTGAGCCGCGTTGACAAGTATCCGGGCGCTTCGTAAAGTGCCCACCTTCCGGCGGGCCAGATCCGGCCCGGGACGGGGGAATGCCGAGGTGGCGAAATTGGTAGACGCGCTAGCTTCAGGTGCTAGTGGGAGCAATCCCATGGAGGTTCGAGTCCTCTCCTCGGCACCAGATGACCCGGCCCTCCAGGCCGGCAAGCAAGACATCCCTGGGTCAACGATACTGCTCCTGTGCGCTTTTGACTTCTGCAAATACCTCGCTTTCGCCGTTGGCCTTGAGCAGCAGCACCTGGTAGGGAGCAAACTTGTTTTCCGTCTCCATTCCCGGACTGCCGACAGGCATCCTGGGAACCGCAAGGCCCACTGCACCCCTCGGCGGGCTTGCGAAAAACTCGCGGATGTACCGGGCAGGTATATGCCCCTCGAACACATAGCCGTCTTCGGAGACTGAAGTGTGGCAAGCCCAGTAGTCTGAAGCAATTGCATACTTGTCTTTGACCTGGGCCAGGTCTTTCGGATGATGGACGGCCGTATCAAAACCACTGGCTTGCGCATGTTCCACCCACTTGGTACAGCAGCCACAGGTCGGGCTCTTGTACACGTCCAGCCAGATCTTGCCGGACCCGGGTGCCTGCACTGAGGCCGTGCGTTCAGGTTCGGCATGGCCGACGACGGCTCCAAGCCCCAGGGTTAACACGACTACGCACAGATATCGCAAAAAACTCATTTTCACCTCCGTATCAATCAAGCTTCTTTCGGCCCGCCATGCACTGGCAGGCTTACTCCTGCTATGCGGCGGGCATCAGTAGACAGCATTGCACTCAATGCAGTGACCCCGGTCCGGCCCCGTTGAAACCAGGTCGATCGGTACACCCATGAGATCCTGAATTCGGTCCAGATACACCCGGGCCTGTTCCGGGAGCTGATCGAGTTCCGTAGCCCCGGAAGTCGACTGCTGCCAGCCTTGCAGTTCCTCGTAAACCGGTTCGCACTTCTCAAATGCCTGTCCATCCATGACCGGGGGATCGAAAGCCCGGCCTTCACAGGTGTATCCCGTGCAGATCCTGACCCTCTCAAGCCCATCCAGAACATCAAGCTTGGTAATGCACAAACCACTGACCCCGTTGATTCGCACCGCACGTTGCAGGGCAACGGCATCCAGCCATCCGCATCGTCGTGCCCGGCCCGTGGTGGCCCCGAACTCATTGCCACGCGAGGCAAGGTGCTGGCCCACCTCATCCGATAGCTCTGTCGGGAACGGACCGCCTCCGACGCGCGTGGTGTAGGCCTTCACAACGCCCAGCACATGATCTAGGTCTCGCGGACCGGTACCACTGCCCGTGCATGCGCCACCAGCTGTCGTATTGGAGGAAGTCACAAAGGGATACGTGCCATGATCGATGTCCAGCAGTGTCCCCTGCGCCCCTTCAAAAAGGATGTTGCGCCCCTTTGCACGCAGTGTGCTGATTCGCTCCGATACATCGGCCACCAGTGGCGCCAGCCACTCGGCATGGCGGCGACAGAAATCCCGGGTGCGACCAAGGTCGATGGTTTCACACTTGAAATACTCGCCGAGTACGAAGTTGTGATAGTCCACGATCTGCTCCAGGCGCTGATCGCAATGCGACTCGTCGAACAAGTCTGCAACCCTGAGGCCGCGCCTCGAAACCTTGTCTTCGTATGCAGGACCGATGCCACGCCCTGTCGTTCCGATGGCCGCCTTGCCCCGTTTCTTCTCCCGCGCGTGATCCAGCAGGATATGGTATGGCATGATCAGCGGGCAGGCTGGAGAGATCCACAATCGCTCGGCCACCTGCACGCCCTTTTGATCGAGCATGGTGATCTCCTCCTGCAAGGCATCAGGTGCCAGTACTACACCGTTGCCGATCAGGCACTCGACTCCCTCATGCAGGATGCCGGAAGGAACCAGGTGCAGGATGGTCTTCTGATCTTCCACCACGATCGTGTGGCCCGCATTGTGTCCACCCTGAAAACGCACCACGGCATCCGCATGCTCGGTGAGCATATCCACAATCTTGCCCTTCCCCTCATCACCCCACTGGATCCCGAGGATAACCACGCTTTTACTCATATCCGGTTCAACCCACTCCCTTGACGCACCACTGGTGGTCTTGTTTTTCCAGCACGCGGTCACAGTGCATCGCCTGCGCACCGCCCTGCTGCCCGTTCAGTCCGCGAATGACCCGTTCACCCTGCTTTCTCAGCCGGTCGATGACCGCATGCAGCTCGGGGTCTTCATCGCAGGGTGCAAATATTCCGGACCGGGCCGGCTCTGCAAGCGGAGAAATCTTGGCCAGGGCTTTCAGGTCCAGACTGAAGCCCGTCGCCGGGCGCGAGTGCCCGAATACCTGCCCGATCATGTCATACCTGCCGCCCCGGGCAATCTGCTCCCCCTGTCCCGAGATATACGCGGCAAATACGGCACCATTCTCATAGTGATAGCCACTCAGGGCCGCGAAATCAAAATGCAACTCGATTCCGGCAACACGCTGCCTGATCCGTTCAGACAGGGCCTCGACATAATCAATATGCTCGATCGCCTGTCCGCCCGTCCCCTGTAGCACCTCTCTTGCCCGGGCAATAGCCTCCTCGCCCCCGCTCAGATCGGAAAGCGCCAGCAGGATCTTTCTCCAGCTCTCAGCCAGCGAACACTCCGACAGTAGCCGCTCGTACTCCGGCAGGGCCCTTTGCTCCAGCAGTGCCAGCAAGGCCCTGCACTGATCTTCCCCGAGACCGGCCTGCTTCACCAGGTCTTCGAACACACCCACATGCCCCAGGTCCAGACAAATATTCTCGATCCCCACCAGTTGCAATGCCTCGAGCATCAGGCAGATCACCTCGAGATCACTGTCCGCACCGGCATGACCATACAGCTCCGCACCCAGCTGCAGGGGGCTGCGCGTCATGTCGCGGCCGCCGGGCCGGGTATGCAGGACCGTTCCCAGGTAGCAAAAGCGTGCCGGGGCATCCTGGCGCAACCGGTGGGCATCGATGCGGGCCACCTGCGGGGTCATGTCGGCGCGTATACCCATCATGCGCCCGGTCAGCTGATCCGTAACCTTGAACGTCTGCAGGTCCAGATCGTCGCTGGGGCCCACCAGCAGGGATTCCAGGTACTCGATGAGGGGCGGGATCACGAGCTCATATCCCCACGTGGAAAACATGTCGAGCAAGGCACGTCGGTAGTGCTCAAGCCAAGCTGCCTCATCCGGCAATGACTCCTCGATTCCTTCCGGCAACAGCCAGCGGTTGCGGTCACTCATGGCGACTCATCCACCGGGTCTGAGAATGTACAGGAGAAGGATTCCGATCGTGATGCTGGCCAGGCCGGCAATCCGCAGGGTCTGGCCGGACAGCTCGTCCAGCTGGGACAGCGCCTGCTTGAATTTTTCCGGTGCCAGAAAAGGGAAAATACCTTCAAGCACGAGCACCAGTGCAACTGCGACCAGTAGTTCATCCCACATTGAAACAGATAAGCCGGAAAAACTGCTAGTTTTGTTCCGACTGCTTGAAGTAACGGAAGAAATCGGAATCCGGCTGCATGATCAGGAAGTCGTTGTTTCCCGTGAAGGTATTGATATAAGCCTTCAGGCTTCGTGTAAACGTGTAGAACTCTTCGTTACTTTGATACGCATCCGCATAAATCTTTGCCGACTGCGCATCGCCTTCCCCGCGGATTTGCTCAGCCTCCTTGTAGGCATTGGCCAAAATGATGGTACGCTCCTTGTCTGCCGTGGCCTGGATGATTTCTGCCTGTTCTTTCCCGCGTGCACGGAAGTCCTTGGCGACCCGCGCGCGTTCCGCGCGCATGCGATTGAATACCGAGTCGCTCACATCATCCGGCAGGTCAATCTTGCTGACACGCACGTCCACCACCTGGATGCCGAATCTTTTGGCATCTTCATTGGACTGCACCTGGATGACATCCATGATTTTGCTGCGTTCCCCTGAAACGACTTCCTGGATGGTTCGCTTGCCGAACTCATTCTTGAGTCCATCTACCAGGATCAGCTCCAGACGCTGGTTTGCCCGTGTTTCCTGACCTCCCGTGGCAATGAAGTATTTCTCCACGTCCTCGATGCGCCACTTGGCGTAGAAGTCAACTTTTACATACTTCTTCTCACTCGTGGGAAACTCGGTCGGAGGCACGTCAAGCGTGAGAATGCGCCCGTCATTTCGTCTGATCTTGTGCACGATGGGAATCATGAAATGCAGCCCGGGCTCAAGCGTCGCATCCTTGATTTCGCCAAATTGCACCTTGATGACTTTTTGCCGCTGATCGACCTGGAATGTGAATGCCCAGATCGCAACGATGGTCGCGATTACTACTCCAAGAATCACCTTGCCGTTCATGTCAGCGCTCCCCTCTGCCCCGCCCGGGCCGGATCAGGCCACTCTGCGGGTTGTTCATGCCGACTTCCGGGGAGAACCGGTCCTGGACCGTGGACGCGCTGTCTGTCATGGGGCGCTGCCTGACAATCTGGTCCAGTGGCAGATAGATCAAATTGTTTCCCCCTTCAACGTCCATAAGCAGCTTGTTGCTATTGGCAAACACTGACTCGACCGCCTCCAGATACAAGCGCTCCCGGGTCACCTCCGGTGCCTTTTCATATTCGCCCAGTAATTTCAGGAACCGCTTGGCCTCACCTTCCGAATTTGCGATCACCTGGTCGCGGTAGGCGTTGGCTTCCTGCATGAGCCGGGCAGCTTCACCCCTTGCCTGGGGCAGTATGCTGTTCGCATAGGCTTCGGCTTCCTTGATGTAGCGTTCATAGTCCTCCCGGGATTTGATCGCATCGGAAAACGCCGCCTTGACCGGGTCCGGCGGCTGTGACTTCTCCAGGTTCACCTTCTGGATGTAGATGCCGGATCCGTATTCGTCCATGATGCTTTGCAGGAGTTCCCGCGTGGCGCTTGAAATCTGGCCACGTCCTTCAAAGAGGACAAAATCAATGGTGCTCTTGCCCACGATCTCACGCACCGCACTCTCCATGGCGTCTTTTACCGTCATGTCAGGATCACGAAGATTGAACAGGTAATCCTCTGCGCTCTTGATCCTGTACTGGGCCTCCAGCGATACCTCGACGATGTTCTCGTCCTGCGTCAGCATCGAGGTCTTGTTGGTGACTTCACGCACTTCATCGATGTTGACGATTTCAACCCGTTCGATCGGAAACGGCATCTTCCAGTTGAGCCCTGCGGTCGTGGTCTGGCTGTACTTGCCGAAACGCAATTCAACGCCTCTTTCCGCCTGCTGCACGGTGTAGAACCCGAACCGGTCGTAGACGCCCCAGATCGCAATGACTGCGGCCAGTGCAAGCAACAGGTAGGGTTTTTTGGGACCCGACGAACCGCTCTGCGTGCCGGAGCCGAAAATTCCGCCGAATTTCTTGCCTAGGTTGCGGAATACCTCGTCCAGGTCAGGCGGTCCCTGATTGCTCGACTTCTGACCCCATGGATCATCATCTTTGCCGCCTTGCGGGCTGTTCCAGGGCATGGTTTTCTCCAAGAATGGTTACTGAACCAGTGCTTCAATTCTGAAGCGGTCAGCTATTGTATCAAGCTACCTGCAAAAAGTAGCTTCAACCTGCTAACTGCTCAGACTGCACTGCAATCTGGTAGTCTGCAAAATGCTTGACTCTTTGCGCAGGTACCTCGGCTTCGATCTGCCAATGCCCTTCATCATCGACAAATTCCTGCACGACATGGTCTTTGGCGTACAACTCGCTGCGAATGTGGCCCGCGGAGGGCGGCAAACGCAACCAGATGCACTCACACTGAATGTCAAAATGCTGCCGCAGCGCCTGTTCCAGCAAATCCAGACCCTGCCCCTCTTGCGCAGACACCCACACCTGCTGTATGCGGCCCTGCGGGTCCAACTGTATGTTGGGCAACATGTTGATCAGATCGATCTTATTGTAAACCATAATCTGGGGTATATCCAAAGCGTCGATCTGCCGGAGCACGGACTCGACCTCTAGAATATTGTGCGTCCGGTTGTCGTCGCCGGCATCCACAACATGCAGCAGCAGATCGGCTTCGCCGGTCTCCTGGAGAGTCGCATGAAACGCTTCAATCAGGTCATGCGGCAGGTCCTGGATAAAGCCGACCGTATCTGCAAGTACGACATGCCGGCTTTTCGAAAGTTCCATGCGTCGCAGGGTAGGATCCAGGGTGGCGAACAGCTTGTCCGCAGAATACACGTTGGCATTGGTGAGCCGGTTGAAGAGCGTGGATTTCCCTGCATTGGTGTAACCAACCAGCGCCACGGTGGGGGTCGTGGTCTTGCGCCGTGCGGCCCGTCCCTGGTTGCGCTGGATGCGTATTTTTTCCAGGCGTTTGGAAATTTGCTTGATGCGCAGTCTCAGTAGCCGCCGGTCGGATTCCAGCTGCTTCTCCCCCGGTCCTCGCAGGCCGATCCCGCCTTTCTGGCGCTCCAGGTGACTCCACCCGCGTATCAACCGGGTGGAAAGGTATTTCAGCTGCGCAAGCTCGACCTGCAACTTGCCCTCGTAGGAACGTGCACGCTGGGCGAAGATATCCAGGATCAACCCGGTCCTGTCCAGCACCCGCCGCTTGCAGATTTTTTCGAGGTTGCGTTCCTGGCTCGGGGACAGGGCGTAATTGAAGATGATGATGTCTGCATTCAGCAGGCAGGCCAGCTGAGCCAGTTCAGCCGCCTTGCCGCTGCCAATCAGAAGCTTCGCATCCGGCCTGTCACGCTGTACCGTGATGACGGTGGCAATTTCTGCACTGACCGAACGGGCCAGTTCCTCAAATTCGTTCAGTTCCTGATTGTTGGCTACGCTTCGAAACCTCGTATGCACGAGGATCACGCGCTCACCCGTATCAGGGCGCTCAAACAAACAATTGCTCCGGTCTGCTGAGATTCACCAGGTGTCGCTACTCCCGGCGCTCGTCGTTATAGGGAATTTTCACCATGCGCGACGGAACGATGGTTGATATCGCATGCTTATAGACCATCTGGTTCACACTGTTTTTCAACAACACCACAAATTGATCGAAAGAGTCAACCTGGCCCTGTAACTTAATTCCGTTTACGAGATAGACTGAAACGGGAACCTTCTCTTTCCGCAGCGCATTCAGAAAAGGCTCCTGCAAAGTTTGGCCTTTTGACATCACTGTAGTACCTCTAGTTTATTATGCATTGTTATTACTACCTACTAGCGAGTTGTACCCTCACCGGCTCGGTGTCCCTGTAGTGTAACAGGTCGATGTTCCTATATGGGAGTCAATTGCACGATAGATATTTCCAATATCGAATTGCTCGGCGCGCACCTGTGTCAACTCCGTCTCGCCGCGTAACCAGGTCAGCTGCCTTTTCGCGAGCTGGCGCGTAGCTGCCACCGCTTTCTCACACATCGTCTCGTAACCGTACTCGCCGGCCAGGTGACACCAAGCCTGCCTGTAGCCCACCGAACGGATCGATGGCAAGCTGCAATGCAGCTCCTTCCTGCGTCGCAATGCCTCCACCTCGTCCAGGAATCCGTCTGCCAGCATGGCATCAAAACGCTGCTGGATGCGCTCATGCAAAAGGCCGCGGTCTTCCGGGACCAGCGCAATCTTCAGGGCCTGGAACACCGGTTGGGGCATTTTGGATTTCGCATGCCATGCACTGATCGGGATACCGCTGATTTCATAGACTTCCAGCGCTCGCTGTATGCGCTGCGGATCATTCGGATGAATCTGTACAGCAGCTTTCGGGTCGACCCGGGCAAGCCGCGCATGCAGGGCTTCCCAGCCATGCATTTTTGCCTCGTGGCTGATTTTTTCCCGGACCCGGACATTGGCCCCTGGCATGTCTGACAGGCCACGCATCAGGGCACTGAAATAAAGCATGGTGCCGCCCACCAGCAAGGGGATATGTTTGCGGGCATGAATGGCACGGATCTGCCGCACGGCGTCAGCCCTGAAATTTGCTGCCGAATAGGTTTCAAGCGGGTCCAGAATATCGATCAGGTGATGGGGCACAGTTTGTAGGACGGTCTTGTCCGGTTTGGCGGAACCGATGTCCATGCCACGGTAAATCATGACCGAGTCCACGCTGATGATTTCGCACGGGAATTTTGCCGCAATCTTCAATGCCAGGCTGGTCTTGCCACTGGCCGTCGGGCCCATCAGGCTAACTGCAGGTATCGCATCCAATGCTCTTGAATTCAGGCTCGCAGGGCCGGCGCATGTCCTGCCATGTCAGCGGCCACGCTTGAACAGCTTGTCCAGCTGGTCCACGCTCAACTGCATCCAGGTAGGACGCCCGTGGTTACACTGCGCGCTTCGCTCCGTAGCTTCCATGTCGCGCAGCAAGGCGTTCATTTCAGTGATCATCAGCTTGCGGTTGGCGCGCACGGAACCATGGCACGCCATGGTCGACAAGATCTCGTTGCTGGCCTGCTCCAGCCTTCCCGAAGCGTCGTATTCGCTCAAGTCCGACAACACATCCCGGACCAGACTCCCAACGTCGATCTCGCCCTGCTGCAGCAATGCCGGAATTTCCCGTATGACCACGCTCTCGTTGCCGAACCGTTCAACTCCAAAACCGAATTTCGAAAACAGCCGTGCGTGCTGTTCAGCCAGGGCCGCTTCCTGCTGGCTGAGTTCGAGGGTCAGGGGTACCAGCAGGGCCTGCACGGGAACCCCCTGCTGCTGAAACGCCGTCTTCAGCTTCTCGTACACGATGCGTTCATGCGCGGCATGCATGTCCACGATGATCAGGCCCTGGTCATTCTGCGCAAGTATGTATATTCCCTGCAACTGGGCCAGGGCATAGCCCAGCGGTGGCATAGGCTTCTCGCCATCCTCGAAATTGGCACTGTGCACCCCTTCCATCGCCGTATCCCCGTACAATACGGCCGCGGCCTGCACCTGGGAGGCCATGGAAGGTGCACCTGGTAACCCATCCCCCAGGGTACTGCGGGGGAACATGCCGGACTGAGGTGTGTGCGCATAGTCATCCACGACTTCACGGTATTTTCCGACATCCTGCTGCCCCGATTCGGGCATGGTTTCTGCGATCGCCTTGCCCACCGTGTGCCGGACAAAATCATGTACGTAGCGGGCCTGTCGGAAACGCACTTCATGTTTCATGGGATGGGCATTGACATCCACCTGGGCGGGGTCCACTTCCAAGAACAACACAAAGGCAGGAAAGCGCCCGTGATACAACACGTCCTGGTAGGCCTGCTTGATGGCGTGTGCAATCACCTTGTCCCGTATGGCACGACCGTTCACATAGAAGTATTGCAGGTCCGCCTGGCTGCGTGAGAATGTGGGCAGGCTGATCCAGCCATCCATGTGCAGATCCTGTGCGGAATTTTCCAGACCGATATTTTGCTGCGCAAATTTTTGTCCGCATGCCTGCTGCAGGCGTCGGACCCTGCCGGGATTGTCCTTGGCAGCATTGAGCTGCAGGCAGTCCCTGCCATTGTGCCGGACCGACATCTCGATATCGAAACGGCTCAGGGCAATCCTGAGCAGCATGGATTGACAATGCTGCCATTCGGTTTTCTCGGTGCGCAGAAATTTCTTGCGGGCAGGCACATTGAAAAACAGGTTCCTGACCTCCACCATCGTGCCCTTGGCCTGGCGTGCCGGCACTGCACCCTGTACAAATTCACCACCTTCTGCCGAGATCATCCAGCCTTCGTTGGTAGTGCCATCGGGATTGGAGGCAAGGCTGAACCTGGACACCGAGGCGATGCTGGGCAAGGCCTCGCCACGAAATCCCAGGGTAGTAATGTGCTCAAGATCTTCCAGGCACGAAATCTTGCTGGTCGCATGACGCTGCAGGGCCAGCGGAATTTCTTCCCTGGGTATGCCGTTGCCGTCGTCACGTACCCGCACGCACTCCATTCCGCCACGCTCGAGCTCGATCGAGATTTTCGTGGCACCCGCATCCAGGGCATTTTCAAGAAGCTCTTTCAGGACCGAAGCGGGCCGCTCGATGACCTCGCCTGCCGCAATCTGGTTTACAAGCTGTGGGGGTAAATGCTGAATGGACGGCACTGCAGGCCTGCTCATGTTATCGGAACAGGATTTTCGTCCTGCAATTGCAGCATTTGCTGAAACCCTGAAAGGGCATAGGCCACAAACGCATCCTGGCTGGACCACCGCTCGGAGTGCTCGATGATCTGTCCAGATGCCTGGTCTCCCAGGCGGGCAGCAAACACGCGGACTGCGTGGCTGTCAGTCGCTGATTCCTTCCGCGACTTTTCACAACTGATGTACACCTCGGGCTCGTGATGCCCGTCTTTGACGGCGGCTAGCAGATATTCGTACTCGATCCCGTCCTCACTCTCAATGTCTTCGAGCACAACGATCGTGTACTCCCCAAGCTTGTAACGCTGCTTTGGAATGGCTCTGCAAATATTCGGTTTTCGCATGGGTCCAGAAGGTTGGCATGCTAGGATAATACACGATCCGGCACATACCTATATCATTTAACAATGAGTACCAAACAGCTGTTGCGGCTTTTTCCCCAGCCCTCGGCAGCCTGCACCCTGAAGAACGTCTACCTCCAGCAGTTCGGCTGGCGACAATCCAGCCGGGAAAAACCGGTCGTGGCGGCCAACTTCGTGACCAGCCTGGATGGCCGGATTGCTGCCACGACCCGGACCAACCCGAAACTTCACCTGCCCGAATCCCTCACCAGCGGGGAGGACTTCCGCCTGTTTCTGGAACTTCATGCGCAGGCAGATTGTCTGATCACGCACGGCAAGTACATGAGAAGCCTCGCTGCATCCGAACTTGGAAATATCCTGCAACTGCCGAACATCTCCGAGTATGAGGATCTGCATGTCTGGCGCAGGCAACAGGGCCTACGTGAACATCCGGACGTCGTGATTGCAAGTTCGAGCCTGGAATTTCCATTGCATCCTTCACTGAAGGAAAGCGGGCAAAAGGTTTACGTTGCAGCCGGGCAGGCCACGGATCCTGCCCGACACAAGCACTGGCAGGCACAGGGGCTGGAAGTCCTGCTTGCCGGAAAATCCGGCTCGGTGCAGGGCAAACCCCTGGTCGATGCACTTGCCCGGCGCGGATACCGCAACATCTACCTGATCGCAGGGCCCAGGATGCTGCACACCATGCTCGAGGACCGGCAACTGGACACGCTGTACATCAGCGTCTCGCATCAGGTGCTTGGCGGACAAACGTACAGGACCCTGCTGGAGGGGGAAACGCTGACACACTGCAGGCTTCGGCTGAGTTCACTGCTGCTGGACGAGGTTTCAGACAATGGCTGCGGGCAGTTTTTTGCCAGCTACGAATGCATTTACGATACATAACCAACGAGAGGCATCCGACATGCTTGAGTTCATTTCAGAGTATGGATTATTCCTAACCAAGGTACTGACCATATTGGTCTTCGTGTGGATCGTCATCAGCCTGCTGTCTTCCTTGTCCAAGAAATCACGTGTGGTTGACCATCTGGAAATCACGCACCTGAACAAGAAATACAAATCCATGGCGGACACCCTGCTGGCCTCCCTGCTGCCCAAGAAGGAATTTAGGAAAACGCGAAAACAAAGCAAAAAGGAAGCCCGCCAGGAAAAAAAGAAAACGTCTTCAGAAGCTCGCAAACGCATTTTTGTGCTGAACTTTCTGGGCAACATCCGCGCCACAGCCGTGCGCCATTTGCGCAAAGAGATTACCGCGATCCTGTCTGTGGCCACCAGCAGGGACGAGGTGCTGGTCTGTCTGGAAAACACCGGCGGCCTGGTGCATGAACACGGTTTTGCCGCATCACAGTTGCTGCGCATCAAACAAAAGGACATCCCCCTTACTGTATCCATAGACAAGGTGGCCGCGAGCGGGGGATACATGATGGCCTGTGTCGCCGACAAGATCATTGCCGCCCCGTTTGCCGTGGTCGGCTCGATTGGTGTGCTGGCACAAATACCCAACTTCAACCGCATGCTTGACAAGCACGGTGTCGATTTCGAACTCATGAAAGCCGGCGAACTGAAACGCACCCTGACCATGTTTGGCAAAAATACCCATGAGGACCGCGAACATTTCAATCGCCAGCTTGAAGACACCCACGCCCTGTTCAAGGAGTTCGTCAAAGACCACCGTCCTGGACTTGAGATTGACAAGGTGTCTACCGGGGAACACTGGCTGGCGAGCCGTGCCCTTGAACTGAACCTGGTGGACACGCTGATAACCAGCGATGACTACCTGCTGCAGGCCAGCCATGATGCGGATATCTACGAGGTCAACTACACGGTGCCCAAGACCCTCAGCGAGCGTATTGCAGCGAGCGTCCATGCCAGCACCGAAAAGGTGTTTTTTTCCTGGTGGCAAAAAGCGCAGGATTCGAGGTTCATGGCCTGAGCGGCAAACGCCCCGAAGGAAGCCCCACCCGGGTTGCCTGAGAGTATGAAAACGGGGTATCGCCGGCTGCTGCCAGATTTGGACTAGGTTCCAGTAGACCCCGGGATTCTAAGCACCTGCCCTGCCCGGATCTTGTCTGACTTGAGGGCATTGGCCTTGCGCAGTTCGCCGACACCGACCTGGTAGTAATTGGCAATGGTGGACAGGGTCTCGCCTCTTCGAATCACATGCTGGCTGCCACCGCCGGATGCCGCCAGGAGCATGTCACTTTGGGCGTGGTCCTTCAGGTACCTTCGTATACCTTTCAGAATGGCCACTGCCAGCTTCTGCTGGTGTTCCCGGGTTCGCAAACGCTTCTCTTCCTGGGGGTTGGAAATGAAGGCCGTCTCCACCAGCACGGAAGGGATGTCGGGCGATTTCAACACTGCGAATCCAGCCTGTTCCACGCGGTTGTGCAACAGATTCCCGATCGCACCGAGCTCGTAAAGGATATCTTCGGCCAGATCGATACTGGCGTCAATCGTGGCCGTCTGCGACAGGTCGACCAGCACTGACTTGAGCACCTTGTCCTTGTCATCCAGGCTGACTCCGCCGATCTTGTCCGCCGCGTTTTCACGCCGTGCCAGGATCCGGGCCGCCTCGCTGGTGGCGCCTCGCTGGGACAAGACGTACACGGACGAACCCCGTGCATTGCGGTTCACCGACGCATCCGCATGGATGGAGATAAACATATCCGCATTCAGCCGGCTCGCCTTACTGATCCGCGTTCGCAAGGGTACGTAGGTGTCGCGGTTGCGGATCATCACGGCGCGCATGCCCCTTTCCTTGTCAATCAGGTTTTTGAGCCGTTTTGCAATGGACAGCACGATCACCTTTTCGTATGTGCCCTTTCGCCCGATCGCCCCCGGGTCCTTGCCGCCATGCCCGGCATCGATGGCGATGATGGCATCCCGCCTTTTGTGCGAAGTATCCGGCATGGCGAGTACGGGCTTGGCAGCCGGTCGTTTTGCCTCTGAAGACAGATCCAGTACCAGCCGGTGCCCTTTTCCGCTGGAGGGGCCAAGCAGCCAGCTTTTCGGTGCCACTGCAGTATGCATGTCCAGCACCACGCGCAGCTTCTGAGGCGACTTTTGGGCATAGCGCAGACTTTTCAGCAGGGTGCCTTTGGTCTTGACGGAACTGAGCTTGCCGTTCGCCTTGCAGCGCTCGATATCCAGGACTACCCGGTGCGGGTTCGACAGTACGAAGACCTTGTGTTTTACAGGAGAAGACAGGTCAAACACGATGCGCGTGCTGTCGCCGCGATCTGCGATCCGGACATCCTCGATTTTGGATGCCCCGGCTGCCGTCAGCGCCGGGAACAGAAACAGGATCAGCAGCGCGCAGACCCCTGCCCGGCGCATGTCCGCACCGAACCGACCCGCCTGCAAAACCATGCCTGTCTGCCGTCGCACTGAGAAAATACAACCCTGGTTATAAAACCATGGTGAAAGTGTGGCAAAGATTTTACGAGACTACAAGTGATTTTTATAATGGAATTATTAGCATAGCCGCCCAAGTTAGAGTCCTGTCTTACAACAGCTGGATAACTGACCGACCTTTGGGCGAGCTGCCACGGAAATCGACCTGGCGACCCTCCCCGGCATACTGGAATGCAAGTTCGACATCGGCCTTGGGAGTCGCCCCCGCTCCGCGCTCCGGCCATTCGATCAGGCAGATGCTATCGGATTCGCCGGCGGCGTCGCGAATGCCGATAAACTCAAGCTCGCCGGGGTCTTGTATCCGGTACAGGTCGAAGTGAAAAAGTGTTGCCTGCTCAAGCACATAGCTTTCCTGGAGGGAAAATGTCGGGCTTTTTACCCGGCCGGAATGCCCGAGGGCGCGAATGAAGCCGCGCGCGAACGTGGTCTTGCCCGTGCCCAGGTCACCACGCAGGTGTATGACCAGTGGCGGATGGCTGAGATGGGCCACGCTGGCACCAAACTCAAGTGTCGATGTGTCATCTTCCAGATACATGCCGATCAGTCACCGGCCTCATTGACAAGGGTGCGCAGCGGTAAAAACAAATCGCTGGCCAGCAGACCGCGCTGTCCGTGCCGTGCTGCCATGTCCGCACTTTGTGCATGCAGTTGCACGCCGAAACGTGCCGCATCGTACGACTCCAGCCCTTGTGCGAGGAGACCTGCAATGATGCCTGTCAGCACATCCCCCATGCCGCCTGAGGCCATGCCGGGATTTCCATCCGTACACACGGACACCCGGTCTCCTCCAGCCACCAGCGTGCCGCAGCCTTTCAGGACGCAGACGCCGCCGTATTGCTTCTGCAAGGCCTGTACCCGTTCAAGGCGGTCTTGCTGGATTTCCCCGGTACCTGTCTTTGATAGCCGGGCAGCTTCCCCCGGATGCGGGGTAAGAACCCAGGATTCCTTATGCGCCGGGTCGAGCGCAAGCAAATTCAGCGCATCGGCGTCCACGACTGTCGGGAGATCCAGTTCCAGAACCCTGGCAAACAGCTCCCCGGCCCACGAATCCTGACCAAGCCCGGGTCCGATTGCCACGACTGTGGCGCGGCGGACCAGCGCATCAAGTTCCCGGCGATTGCGCACGCCGTGCACCATCACCTCGGGACAGGAAGCACTGATCTGGGCAGCATGCTGCGGCACCGTGGCCACCGATACAAGCCCGCTGCCGACCCGTGCGGCGGCCTGGGCCGCCAGTCTCACAGACCCGGCCATGCCCGCATTGCCTCCGACCAGGAGCACATGCCCGAAATCGCCCTTGTGGGCGTCCGGAGGCCGCACCCCGAGCAACCCACGCAACCCTTCGAGGGTCACTCGATGGCAGCAGGCCGGAATCGCCCGGGACACTTCATCCGGAATCTGCAAATCGTCGAAAAAGATGCTGCCGGCATGACGGCGCCCGGCCCCGGTGATCAAGCCCAGCTTCATGCCGACAAAGGTGATGGTGGCCTTCGCAAGCACTGCTTCTCCCAGGGCCATGCCGCGGTCGGCATCGAGTCCCGAGGGGACATCCACGCTCAGGACCGGAGCGGACTGGGCATTCATGGCCTGTATCGCAGCCGCAAACTCCCCCTCTACGGCCCGGGTCAGCCCGGAACCCAGCAAGGCATCGATGACAAGATCGCAGTCCGGAAGTGTCGGCTGCCCGGCAAAGGCCTCGCATTGACCACCATGTTCCAGGTACTCGTCGCGGGCATGCCCAGCATCGCCGGTGAGCCCGGTGTGATCGCCCGACTGCAGGACGTGTGCCCGCATCCCGGCCTCGCGGGCCAGGCGGGCTATGACATAGCCGTCTCCGCCATTGTTCCCGGGCCCGGCGACCACCACAAGATCCTCGGCATCCGGCCAGCTTGCCCGGACCAGGTCAAAGGCGGCCTGGCCCGCGCGCTGCATCAGCGTGTAGCCGGGAATCCCGCATGTATCGATCGCCATGCGGTCCATTTCACGGACCTGCCTGACCAGGTACATATTTCCAGGGATGAAAGACATCGATAAATTATACTTAATTAACGATGCCCACGATCATGGCAGATGAAGACGAGCCCTGCATGAACCCTCCTTTCTCAGACTTCTCCGGCCTGGCCGAAGACATCCGGACCTGGGCCCGGGATCTTGGGTTTGATGAGGTCGGGATCACCGACACCCGACTGGATGAGCACGAAGCCCACCTCATCAACTGGCTGGATGCAGGACTCCACGGGGAGATGGGTTACATGAGCCAGCATGGCCACAAGCGGTCCCGACCGGAAACGCTGGTGCCCGGCACCGTTCGCATCATCTCCGTGCGCATGAACTACCAGCCTCCGGATGCCGTGGATGAAACCGAAGTGCTGGCCAACCGCAACCTGGCGTACATCTCCAGGTATGCCCTGGGCCGCGACTATCACCGGTTGATCCGCAAGCGCCTCCAGAAGCTTGCCGAACGCATCACAACGAAAGTGGGGCCATTCGGCTACCGTGCGTTTGCAGACAGCGCGCCCGTACTTGAAAAAGCGCTTGCAGAGAAAGCCGGGCTGGGCTGGATTGGCAAGCATACCAACCTGATCAGCCGTACATCCGGTTCCTGGTTTTTCCTCGGGGAGTTGTACACGGACCTGCCGCTGCCAGTGGATTCGCCTTCTCAAAACCATTGCGGCACCTGCAGTACCTGCATGGAGGTTTGCCCCACACAGGCAATCATCTCCCCCTACCAGCTGGATGCGAGGCGCTGCATCTCCTATCACACGATCGAGTTGAGGGGCACCATCCCGCTCGAGTTCCGCAAAGCCATCGGCAACCGCATTTTCGGATGCGATGACTGTCAGCTATTTTGTCCGTGGAACCGTTTCGGGGAAAAAGCCACGCTGGCGGACTTCGCGGTACGCCACCGGCTGGATGCGCCGCAGCTCGTCGAACTGTTCGCATGGAGTGAAGATGACTTCCTGTGCAGGACGCAAGGGTCCGCAATCCGCAGAATCGGTTATGAGTGCTGGCTCAGGAATCTCGCTGTGGCCTTGGGCAATGCCGAATCCTCCACAGAGGTCATCCAGGCGCTGAAAGCGAAACAGCATCATTCGAGCGACCTGGTGCGCGAGCACGTCGCCTGGGCCCTGGAACAGCATGCTGCCCGGTGAGGCGAAATCCAGGACTGCGGTGATCCGGATTCAGGCATGTTTCCTGTAGTAATCCAGTAACGCACGCGTTGTGGGGTCGAGACCCTGCTCTGAATCCGGGGCCCGCAGGCTCTCGAGCAGGCATGCGGCCAGGTTCTTCCCCAGTTCGACGCCTGGCTGATCAAACGAATTGATATTCAGGATGATGCCCTCGACAAACACCTTGTGCTCGTACAGGGCCAGTAACTGACCCAGGCTGTACGGGGTAAGCTCCTTGAGCAAAATCGTGTTGCTGGTACGGTTGCCGGGAAGCACCCTGTGCTCGGCATACGCAGTCTGGCCCTCGGCCTGGGCCTCTTCCAGTGTCTGGCCATGCATCAGAGCTCCGGCCTGTGCAATCATGTTGGAGAGCAGCATTTCATGCTGGGAGCGGTTGGAGTGCCCGGCCCGCACAACGCCGATGAAATCACAGTGCGCCACATGGCTTCCCTGGTGCAAAAACTGGAAAAATCCGTGCTGTGCATTCGTGCCGATATCTCCGAAAACGATCGCAGAATCCGGTACGCCTAGCGCGCGCCCGGCCCGGTCCACAGACTTGCCGTTGCTTTCCATCTCCAGTTGCTGCAGATATCCCGGCAGGTAGCGCAAGCGCGTATCGTATGGTAGGACGACCTGCACAACCGTACCCATGAAATGCAGATTCCATATGCCCAGCAAGGCGAGCAGCAGCGGCACATTCTGCCTTGGAGGTGCGGTCATGAAATGGCGGTCCATCTCCCTGGCACCCTGTAGCAGTTGCCTGAATGCCGGCATGCCGAGGTAAAGCACGATACCGAGCCCGACAGCGGACCATACTGAAAAACGCCCGCCCACCGAATCCCAAACCGGCAGCACCCGGGATTCTGGAATCCCCCATGCACTGGTCCGTTCAGGCCTGGAGGTCACGGCAATAAAATGCCGTGCAATCGTTGGGTCTTTGAGGCCATTCTGCAAGAGCCAGTTTTTTGCGGCCTGCGCATTGGCCAGGGTTTCCGGTGTTGCAAAGCTTTTCGACGCGATAATGAAAAGCGTGTTATCCGCTTCCCGCCCCGTCAGTACCCTGTTGATTTCCCTGGCATCCGCATTGGCTACGAAATGCATGTTCAGGTCGGCCCGCGCATCATCACTGAACGCATCGCATACCAGCCGGGGACCTAGCAAAGAACCGCCTGTTCCCAGGTGGACCACATCCGTGAAACCCTGCTCACGGATCTCTGCAGCAAGTGCCTCCATGCGTTCCAGTATCCGGTTTTGCGACTTTCCCGGCTCACCGGACACAGAATCTGGATCACGGAGTACCGTGTGCTGGACAGGCCGGTCCTTCGTCAGGTTGATGTGTTCACCGGCAAACATCCTGTCACGCCAGGACTCGACTTCGCATTCCGAAGAAAGGGTGAGCAGCTTGTCTACCGTTTTGTCGCAGATACTGTTTCGGGAAAAATCAAACAGGAAATGCTCCAGTTCCAGTGAAAAGGTCTCAAACCGCAACGGATCCTGTGCAAACCAGTCACGCAAGGTGCGTTTCTCAATTTCCTGTGCATGGGAGCGAAGCGCCCTGTAGGAAGCCAGTTTTTCAAGGGGTCTACGCATCGCCTTCTCTGCCGTGCGGCCGGTACATCAACTACCGCAAGGCGAAATCCCGCCTGTGCAAAAGAACTCGACGGGCAGGAAAAGCTGGCCGCTCATTCACCCCGGCCGCACCAGGATGTTGTCGATCAGCCGGGCCTTGCCGAGCCAGGCAGCCGCCAGAACGACCATGTGTGCGGTTCCATCCCGGGCGCCCTCAAGCGTTTCGGCATCCCTGATGGCGACATAATCCGGATGGAATCCTGCCCGCAGCAGTCGCTCAGCGGCCTGAGATTCCATATGCGAAAATGTGCGCAGGCCACCTTTGAGCCGCTCGCCTACACGGACCAGCTCGGCGTACAGCCGCGGGGCCATGGCACGCTCCTGTGGGTCAAGATAGGCATTGCGAGAACTGAATGCCAGACCATCATGCTCACGCTGGGTTGCCACCTGCTCAATCTGTATGGACAGCCCCAGGTCTTCCACAAGCTGCTTGATGATGAGCAGCTGCTGATAGTCCTTCTCTCCGAATACCGCCACGTCGGGGTCTGTCATGTGAAACAGCCGGCTCACCACCTCGGCGACACCATCAAAAAATCCCGGCCGAAACTCCCCGCACAGTTGCCTGTACAGTGGATTCACAGGCAGGCTTTTTTGAACGCGGTAGCGCTCGGCGTAGACTTCTTCGTGTTCCGGCATGAACACCAGGTCGGTATTCTCACGGCGCAAGGCATCCAGATCTTCACCAGGAGTCCTCGGGTAGGCGGCCAGGTCTTCCTGACGGTCAAACTGCAGGCTGTTGACAAAAATGCTGCACACGATTTTGCTGCCACAGCGGGCGGCATGCCGAACCAGTGCAAGGTGCCCCTCGTGCAGGTTTCCCATGGTGGGCACCAGCACAACGCGCTCGCCCTGTGTCTTCCACAAGGAGATTTGCTGGCGCAGGTCAGCCACTGTAGCAACGGTTTGCATGGATCCTTTGGTGCGATCAGGATTTCGATGGAAAAGCGCTGCTTTTCACAGCATCCACGTATGCGCGGATCGCCGATGGAATGTCGTGCGTGTCTGCAAGAAAATTTTTCGCGAATTTCGGCGTAACACCCCGGGTGATGCCCAGCACATCGTGCAGCACCAGAATTTGTCCGTCGCAATCCTGCCCGGCACCGATGCCGATGACAGGTATGGAGCTGTTGCTTGTGATCTGCCGGGCCAGCGTTTCAGGTATGCACTCGAGCAGAAGCATGTCGGCACCTGCGGCCTGCAGGCTTTCTGCACTTCTCAGCAAGTCATCTGAGCTTTTTTCGTCGTTGCCCTGCATGGAATATCCGCCAAGCTTGTGAATATACTGCGGGCGCAACCCCAGGTGCGCACACACGGGGATCCCGCATTCGCTCAGTTCCTGCACGATGCTTGCCTGACGGACCGAGGCCTCCAGCTTGACCATCTGGGCACCCCCCAGCTGGATCAGGTCGGTCGCATTGTCCAAGGCCTGCTGCACGCTGGTGTAGGTCATGAAGGGCATGTCTGCGATCACAAAAGCATGCCGGATTGCCGAAATGACACACTGGCTGTGGTAGATCATGTCGTCCATAGTCACGGATACCGTACTGTCGCGGCCCTGAATGACCATACCCAGGGAGTCACCGACCAGAATCACATCAACCCCTGCCTCATCCAGCACTGCGGCAAAGCTCGCGTCATAGGCTGTCAGGCAGGCAATTTTCTCGCCTTGCGCCTTCATGGCCTGCAGGCGCTTCAGGGTGATGCTTTTGGCGGGATGATGAACACTCATGGGATGTGCTGGACCGTTACGGAATCAGCTGGCGAACGGCAGCGGATTGAAATAGCGTTTCCCTGCCGTGGTACCCAGGATCTGTTGCAGCAGTTGCTGGTAGTCCTTTTCGCTGTTGATGAAATCGATTTCGCTCGCGTTCACGATCAGACAGGGGGCGTCGGTGTAGTTGTAAAAGAATTTTGCATAGGCCGCATTCAGTTGTTCCAGGTAGGCGGAACCGATCAGGCGCTCGTAGCCCCGCTTGCGTTTTCGTATGCGTTGCAGCAGGACTTCCACAGGCGCTTGCAGATACACCACCAGATCTGGCTTGGGAGCATCAATCGTCAGGTACGAGTACACCTGCTTGTACAGTTCATATTCGCTGGCATTGAGGGTGATCTGCGCAAACAGCTGGTCTTTTTCAATCAGGAAATCGGATACCCGGACCGGGGAAAAGATATCGGCCTGCCTGAATTCCTGCAACTGCTTGGTCCGCCGCAGCAAAAAAAACAGCTGTGTGGACAGGGCCGCTTCCCTGGGGTTCTGGTAGAACTGCTCAAGAAAGGGATTTTCATCCGCCTGCTCAAGCAGCAGGTACGAGCCAAACTCATCTCCTAGGCGCTGCGCCAGACTGGTCTTGCCAACACCGATCGATCCTTCGATAACGATGTATTTAAGGTTGTGCTCCGACATCCGGGTTCGCGATCTTGGTTAACTGGTAGCTGGGAAGCTTGTCGATCAATTCACGCAGGCTGCCCTTGCCGGGAATCATGAGGTCCCCCTCTATCTCCTGTAAAGGAATCAATACAAATTCCCGCTCACTTATGCCGGGATGCGGTATCTGAAGGTCTTTCGTGTGCATCTGCAGGTCCCCGTACAGCAGGATGTCGAGATCAAGCGTTCTCGGGCCCCAGCGTTCCTCCGTTCGCACACGCTGATGCTGCTGCTCGATTTCCTGCAGAATGGCCAATAACTCCATAGGGTAGAGGTCCGTGGAAATCTTGGCAACCGCATTGACAAAATCGGGTTGTCCGGCCATCCCCATGGGCTGGCTTCGATACAGGCTCGAACTTTGCAGCAACTGGATGTCAGGCCGTTGATGCAAGGTCTGCATGGCACGCGGGACCTGCTTTTCGGGACTCTCCAGATTACTGCCCAGACCGATGTATGCCAGCATGGTGTCGGCTCCCGGGTCCATGCTTCAGGCCATGTGTGCCTAGTGGTAGGTCTTGGACGCGGGCCGGTACAGCGTTTTTCCCGCCTTGGTGCCCGACGAACGTGCCATTTTCTTTTGCGTGGCCGGATCGGCCTCCTGAAACACTGTCCACCATTCACACAACCTGTCTACCGGTTCCCCTGCACCGGCACGCAGGCACAGAAAATCATAGGCTGCACGGAAACGGGGATGGCGGTACAGGCGAAACACCTGCTTGCCGCGCTTGCGGTAAAACCGGTACTGCAGCTCCCAGACATCGCGTATCGGAAACCCCAGTCTTTTCGGGATCGCGGTGTACCGCAACTGCGAGAGGATGGTGTCTTTCATGGCGGCTTCTCGTGCAACCCTGGGAGACAGGCCTTCCAGTTCCAGTTGCCGGGAAAGCCGCTGCATCGGTCCCCACAAAAAGACCGCGTACAAAAAAGAGGGGGTGACCGGTTTCCCCGCACGAATTCGCTCATCCGTGTTCTGCAAGGCCCCGTAGACCAGATCACCGAACTTCTCCTGGGACGGGTCCAGCAGTGCCTTTTCGGTCAGCGGCAACAGATATTTGAACAGACCGGAGTCGTGCAGTGCCCTGAAGGTCCGTACCGCAGACCCACCGTGAAACAGCTTCAGCATTTCATCGAACAGCCTCGCCGGCGGCACCTCAGACAGCAGGTAACCCAGACGGCCAATGGTGGCCTGCGCCTGCGCCTCGATCCTGAATCCCAGCTTGGCGGCCAGGCGCACAGCGCGCAGCATGCGCACCGGGTCTTCTCGAAAGCGCAACTCCGGATCACCGATCACCCGCAACAGCTTGGCATCAAGATCCTGCCGGCCCTGCACCAGGTCAAGCAGCTGTCCTGCCTCGGGATCGTAATACAGGGCATTGACCGTAAAATCCCTGCGAAATGCATCCTCCTCGATACTCCCGTAGGTATTGTCGGCGAGAATCCGGCCCTGCTTGTTGACATGCGCACGCCCGGCCGCACGAAATGTCGCAACTTCCACGTACCCGCGGGAGAAATATACGTGCACGATCCGGAAACGCCGGCCAATGATGCGACTGTTTTCAAACTGCCTGCGCACGTCTTCGGGATGCGCATCGGTCGCAATGTCGAAATCCTTGGGTGAAAACCCCAGAAGCAGGTCACGGACACCGCCGCCGACAAGGTAGGCCTGGAATCCTGCCGCGTGCAGCCCGGAAATCACGCGCTGGGCATCGCGGTTGATATGCGAGGTATCAATGTCGACCTGCGCACCGGGATTTGGATTCGCCCGGCGCCGGCCAGTTGCAGAAGGTTTCATGAAAAAAAAAGATCTTCGAGGAAATGTACTTGGTGCAATATACCACTGCACCCAGCCTCTGGCACATGCAAAACAGACGAAACCACCCTTCTGGTCCGCGTCTCTGGCCATCTGGCAGGCCACTTCGGCGAACTCACAAGACCCGGCCGACGGCCTGGTACTCGATCTAGTTCCAAGTTTGAAAGGCATGATCAAGTGGCAAACAGCATGCGCAAAACGCCCTTATTATTGGTTCCAAATTGCTCCCAGACACCCCATCCATTAGCAAAATCGATTAATACATTCGGGAAAATGAATTAGAAAACTTCATGCCAGTACAATATAAATGCAACACGAATTAGCAATAATAAAGATCTGATAACCACAAGGAGACAATTTCATGACCGAAGTGAGTAAATGTCCCGTCAAGCTCGTGCTGGAGAATAATGCGGCTGAGGGTGGCACCACGAACAGGGATTGGTGGCCGAGCCAGCTGAATATCAACCTCTTGCACCAGCACTCCCCCCTGTCGAACCCGACGACAACAGATTTCAACTATGCAGAGGCTTTCAAGAGCCTTGACTACGACGCGCTGAAAAAAGACCTCGTTGACCTGATGACCACATCCCAGGACTGGTGGCCGGCAGACTATGGTCACTACGGGCCTCTTTTCATTCGCATGGCATGGCACGGGGCCGGCACCTACCGTATCGGTGATGGCCGCGGCGGTGCAGGCACTGGCAACCAGCGTTTTGCCCCCGTCAACAGCTGGCCCGACAATGGGAATCTCGACAAGGCCCGCAGACTGCTCTGGCCGATCAAGCAGAAGACCGCAAACGAGATCTCCTGGGCCGATCTCATGATCCTGGCCGGCAACTGCGCGCTGGAGTCGATGGGATTCAAGACCTTCGGCTTCGGAGGCGGGCGTGAAGACGTGTGGCAATCCGAAGATGACATTTACTGGGGCACCGAGGACGAGTGGCTTGGTGACAAGCGCTATTCCGGTGAACGCGATCTCGAAAATCCGCTTGCGGCGGTACAGATGGGATTGATCTACGTGAATCCTGAAGGCCCCAATGGCAATCCCGATCCGGTGGCCTCCGGAGTAGATGTGCGCGAGACCTTTGCACGCATGGCAATGAACGACGAGGAAACCGTTGCACTTACGGCAGGCGGACACACGTTCGGCAAATGCCATGGCGCAGGCGATGCGGAACAGGTCGGGCCTGAACCCGAAGGGGCCAGCATAGAAGAGCAAGGCTTCGGCTGGATCAGCAGCCATGGATCCGGCAAAGCCGGAGATGCCATCACCAGCGGACTCGAAGGTGCATGGACGGCTAACCCCACCCAGTGGGACATGGGCTATTTCGATAACCTGTTCGGCTATGATTGGGAAGTGACGAAGAGCCCTGCCGGTGCATTCCAGTGGGTCCCCAAGGATGGTGCCGGTTCAGACACGGTGCCGGATGCGCATGATTCCTCAAAGCGTCATGCTCCGATCATGACCACGGCTGACATGGCCATGAGGATGGACTCCGCCTACGAACCCATCGCGCGGCGTTTCCACAAGAACCCCGATGAGTTTGCGGACGCGTTCGCACGTGCATGGTTCAAGCTGACACACCGTGACATGGGGCCCCGCGCCCGTTATCTTGGACCGGAAGTTCCGGAAGAAGAGCTCATCTGGCAAGACCCCATTCCTGCAGTAACCCATGAACTGGTTGATGGGCAGGACATTGCCGATCTCAAGAGCAAGATCCTGGCCTCGGGCCTGTCAGTTTCCCAGCTGGTTTCCACCGCCTGGGCCTCTGCATCGACCTTCCGGGGTTCTGACATGCGGGGAGGTGCCAACGGGGCACGTATCCGTCTTGCACCCCAGAAAGACTGGGAAGTGAACCAGCCGGATCAGCTTGCAAGCGTAGTGGAAACCCTTGAAGGCATCCAGCAGGAGTTCAACAACGCCTCATCCAATGGCAAGGCGGTCTCGCTGGCCGATGTGATTGTTCTTGCAGGCTGCGCGGGCATTGAGCAGGCTGCGAAGAACGCAGGGCATGATGTCGAGGTCCCGTTCACCCCGGGTCGTGCCGATGCAGCCCAGGAGCAAACCGACGTCGAATCGTTTGCCGTGCTCGAACCCACCTCAGACGGGTTCCGCAACTACCTCAAGGCGAAACACACCGTCACGGCTGAACAGCTGCTGGTGGACCAGGCACAACTGCTGACACTCACGGCACCCGAAATGACGGTTCTCGTGGGCGGCATGCGCGTCCTGAATACCAACTTTGGGCAGACCCGGCACGGGGTCTTCACCGATCAGCCAGAGACGCTTTCCAATGATTTCTTCGTGAACCTGCTTGACATGGACACGACCTGGACACCGACCTCGGAAGAGTGTGACGAGTTTGAAGGATGTGACCGTGCAACGGGTGAGATGAAATGGACCGGAACACGTGTCGATCTGATCTTCGGTTCGAACTCACAGCTTCGCGCCCTTGCAGAATTCTATGCATGCGAGGATTCCAAGCAGCAGTTCGTACAGGACTTTGTCGATGCATGGGTCAAGGTCATGAATCTTGACCGTTTCGATCTGGCCTGATTGTGTAAACACAGGGGAGGCGTTCCATATCGGACTGCCTCCCCCTTTCCTAAAGACTCCCGACCCCTCGCCTCGTAGTGCCCGTGAAACTGGGCGCTGCCATTCCGCCATTCTGATACCGGACCGGCATGCGTGTTCCCATTTCGCCTGCAGCACGTATAATGTCGCACTTTCCAAACTTCATGTCGGAAAATGGCCAATCTGGAACTTGTAAGCTTTAATGTCTGCCCGTTCGTACAGCGCAGCGTGATCACGCTGAATCACAAAGGCTGCGAGTACGGGATCACTTTCATCGATTTGGCCAACCCTCCGGACTGGTTCCTGCAAATCTCGCCACTTGGCAGGGTACCGGTCCTCAAAGTGGACGACTCCGAGGTGCTGTTCGAGTCCGCAGTGATCAATGAATTTGTTGACGATGTGACCCCGGGCACGCTCAAGCCATCGGACCCGCTTACCCTGGCAAAAAACCGTGCGTGGATCGAATTCGGGGGCACATGCCTAGCAGACCTCTACATGATGGCCGATGCCAAGACGGAAAACGAGATGCGCCAGCAAATGAGTGTATGTGAAGAACGGCTGCAGTATGTGGAGAACATTCTGGCACACACTGTTTTTTTCAATGGTGACAATTTCGCCCTGGTTGATGCGGCCTATGCGCCGCTGCTGATACGCCTGGATTTCATATGTAGAAAGATCGATTTCCTGGACTGGGGCCGTTTTCCGAAGCTGCAGCGATGGAAAGAAAACCTGCTCACCCTGGAGTCGGTGCAGAAATCAATCATCGAAGATTTCGAGTTGCACTACACCAGCAAGATCAGGGCGCAAAACGGGCATCTGGGAAGCCTGCTGTAGGGCCGGGCCGGCACCCGGTATCCACTTGTCTCTGGGGGCTTCCGACCCCATGCAATAATCGGAAACGCTCGTCTAAGCGCCGGCTTCGCTGCTGATTTCGCTGATCAGCCGGTTCAGCCGGTTCACGAAAGCCGCCGGGTCTTCGAGTTGCCCGCCCTCTGCAAGAATTGCCTGGTCGAACAGGATCCTGGCCCAGTCTTCGAACCGGTCCTCGGCCGGTTCATCTTCCATTCGTCTGACCAGGGTATGGTCGGGGTTGATTTCCAGGACAGGCTTGGTCGAGGGCAGTTCATGCCCTGCCTGCTTCATCAAATGCTGCATGTACAGGGCCATCTCATGCTCACTCAGGACAATGCATGCGGGTGAGGACGTCAGCCGATGTGAAACCCGCACTGCTTCCACCTTGTCTTCCAGGACTTTCCCGATACGCTCGACCAGCTTTTCGGCTTCCTTTTCCTTCTCCTTCAGCGCTTTCTTGTCTTCTTCATCGCTGATCTCCCCCAGGTCGAGTTCACCCTTGGCAATGGACGCGAAGGATTTTTCCTGATACTCGGTCAGATGGCTCATCAGCCATTCATCCACCCGGTCCGCAAGCAACAGCACTTCAATACCCTTGTCGCGAAAGATTTCCAGGTGGGGGCTGCTCTTGGCCGTTGCGTGACTGTCCGCGGTGATGTAGTAGATCTTGTCCTGCTCCGGTTTCATACGGGCAATGTATTCATCCAGCGAGACATTCTGGTGTTCGCTGTCCTGATTCGTGGAGGCGAACCTCAGGAGCCCGGCAATTTTTTCTCGGTTGGCAAAATCTTCACCAGGACCCTCTTTCAGGACCTTGCCGAACACGGACCAGAACTCCTGGTACCTTTCCGGTTCGCTGGCAGCCATGTTCTCCAGCAGACCCAGAATCTTCTTGACCGAGCCCGAACGGATGTTGTCGATGATCTTGTTGCTTTGCAGAATCTCGCGCGAGATGTTGAGCGGCAAATCATTGGAGTCGATGACTCCCCGGATGAAACGCAAGTACCGGGGCAGCAGTTTTTCGGCATCATCCATGATAAATACCCTCTGCACATAAAGTTTCACACCGTGCGCAGGATTGGGTTCGAACAGGTCGAAGGGGGCCTGCTTCGGAATATACAACAGCGAGATGTATTCCGTTTTGCCCTCGACACGATTGTGTGTCCAGACCAGGGGTTCCGCAAAATCGTGGCTTACATGCTTGTAGAATTCCGCATATTCCTCATCACTGATCTCGCCTTTGGGACGGGCCCAGAGTGCCGATGCCTTGTTGACGGTTTCCCATTTCGCCGTAGCCTCGCCCTTGTCGTTCAGTTCCCGCATTTCAATCGGCAGAGGCACGTGGTCAGAGTACTTCGTAATGATGGAGCGAAGTTGCCAGCTGTTGAGCAACTCTTCCTGATCCTTTTTCAAATGCAGGACGACTTCGGTGCCACGCTTGGCCTTTTTCACATCTTCCAGGGTGTACGAGCCCGTACCCTGGGATTCCCAGCGAACCGCCTGGTCATCCTCAAGGCCCGCCTTCAGGGTGGTCAGGGTGACTTTCTCGGCGACAATGAACGCGGAATAAAAGCCAACTCCGAACTGGCCGATGAGATGCGAGTCCTTGCTTTGGTCCCCGGTGAGCTGGTCGAGAAACTCCCGGGTTCCCGAGCGGGCAATGGTACCAATATTGCCGACCACTTCTTCACGGCTCATGCCGATGCCGTTGTCACGAACCGTGACGGTGCCGGCATCCTTGTCAAACTCGACCTGTATTTTGAGATCAGGGTCCTTGCTCAGCAAGGCATCATTGGACACGGCCTCAAAGCGCAGCCTGTCACAGGCATCCGAGGCATTGGAAATCAGCTCACGCAGGAATATCTCCTTATTCGAATAAAGAGAATGAATCATCAGGTGTAACAGCTGAGTGACTTCGGTCTCGAACTGCAAAGTCTCTTTTTTGGTTTCCGTGCTCATCTTGTCTCTTTAAAAATCAGTTGCAGGAATTCACCGGTTGATGTCACCTTCCACTTCCAATGACAAAGCCTCGTCCGGCGTGTGATCCCCGTAGTCCGTCAGGTCGCACAGGCACACTTTCAGCCGGAGTTTGCCAACCCCGGGGTTCCTAGCCAAGTGGCCCACGATTGCTTCATCCGCGCGCACGCCAAACGTCTTGAGCAGTCCACGAATGTCTTTTCTGCTGTTGTCTTCCATCGTCTTCTCCCGTGAATCAAGTCCACTGGCTAGTTTATATGGCCGTTTCCCGAGAAATAAAGGTTCTCAGGAATTTCCTCAGGATTTTCTGAGCCTGACAAAATTTTTCGACCGGCTCCAGCATCTCATCGAGTCCCTGGATGTAGGCACCGGTCTGGTCAGGATCACCGCATGCCTGGTAGATGGCCTGTACATGGCTGGGCAGCATCTCGAGGTGGAATTGCAGGGCCAGCACATGATCCCCGTACACGAAGGCCTGGTTCGCACAGCCCTCGCTTGCAATAAAGCCGGTCGCACCTGAGGGGATCGAAAACGTGTCCCCATGCCAGTGCAGGGCCTCAAAGCTCGCCGGGAAATCTTGCGCACAGGTTCCATCAAGCTCCTGTGTGCGCCTCACCGGAAACCAGCCGATCTCCTCGCATGCGTTTTTCGTTACACGAGCCCCAAGCACCTCGGCAAGCAGCTGTGCACCCAGGCACACACCCAGCACGGGAATCTGACGGTGCATCACGGACTCAATAAATTCCTTTTCCTGCAGCAGCCATGGATGGCGGGCAGTGTCATGCACACCCATCGGTCCGCCCATGATGATCAGCGCATCGATGCTGTGAACGGGTGGCAACGCCTGTCCCAGATACAGGCACGTATTCGAAAGGCGGTGTTCCTCGGAAACGAAAATATTCTCCATGCTTCCAAGACCCTCAAAAGGCACATGCTTGAGGTAATGGATATGCATAACTTGAATGGCCGTTTACCGACGCAGACCTTCCTCAGCGTCCGTGCCGATATTTATGCTCGTGATCGAGCAGCCATTGCTTGCGGCGCACTAGACTGCCATCCCTGTCGCCCATGAATCCTCCCAGGCCGGTTGCTGCCACTACACGGTGACAGGGCACGATCAGCAGCAGGTCATTACACCTGCAGGCGCCGCCCACGGCTCGGGGCCCGGATTTGATTTTTCCGGCAATCTCTCCATACGTTTGCGTGGCACCAAACGGAATCTTTGTGATCTGGTCCCAGACACGCACCTGAAAGTCGGTCGCATCCGGAAACAGGAACGGGATGTCAAACGTCTTCAGCCGTCCCGCGAACCAGGCTTTGAGCTGTCTTCGCACCTCCCTTGCAAAGGAGTCTCTAGCGGTGAGCGTGTCTGCACTCGTAGACCGCACAGCCACCACGAAATCACCTTCGTATTCCACTGCAAGGTTTCCGATCGGCGTCGCTAAGATCGTTTTTCTCATTGGAATGGCTGATTTTACCCGTGTCTGCTGTCGGGCGTATATTCCCCATTGAAGCGGGAATGGAGATTCTGCAAAAGCTGGAAGAGGCTAGATTTTTTCCTTGATTCGGGCGGCCTTGCCAGTCCTGCCCCGCAGGTAGTACAGCTTGGCGCGTCTTACCTTGCCCCTGCGCTTGACCTTGATGCCCGCAATCAGGGGACTGTGCGTTTGAAAGGTGCGCTCGACTCCCTCTCCATGGGAAAGCTTCCTCACGGTGAATGCCGAGTTGATTCCGCGATTGCGCTTGGCGATGACGACTCCTTCGAAAGCCTGCAAACGCTGACGGTTTCCCTCCCTTACCTTGACCTGCACCACCACGGTATCACCGGGATTGAATTCCGGAATGTCTTGTTTAAGCTGCTCTCGGTTCAGCTCTTCGATGATGTTGGTCATGACTGTCTCTTACCTTGGTATTCATTAAATCCCCTGCTCCTGCAGGTACTCCTCCAGCAGGACTTTCTGCTCCTCGCTGAGGTCCAGCCTGGCAAACACATCCGGCCTGCGCAGGTAGGTACGCCCCAGCGCCTGCTTCTCTCGCCAGCGCTCGATGGCTTGATGATCTCCCTGAAGCAGTACTTCCGGGACCTCGCGGCCATCAATCTTCCCCGGGCGCGTATAATGCGGGCAATCGAGCATCCCGTCAACAAAGGAATCCTGCCGGGCCGATTCCTCGTGCCCCAGCGCACCGGGCACATGCCGGATCAGGGCATCCACCAGCAGCATTGCCGGCAGCTCTCCGCCACTGACAACAAAATCGCCCACTGAGAGCTCCTCATCGGTTTCGGCTTCGACCAGTCTTTCATCAATGCCCTCATAGCGCCCTGCCACAAGCACGAGATTGGCATGGGTGAGCAGGCGAGCCACATCCGTTTGCTCGAAGAGCTTGCCCTGTGCAGACAGGCACACGACATGGCTGTCCGGCTCGTTGTCACGGGCTTGGTGAATTGCCTTTTGCAGTGGCTCATAGCGCATCACCATGCCCGGTCCGCCCCCGAAAGGCCGATCGTCGACACGGCCATGGGGGTCCGTTGAGTAGTCACGCGGGTTCAGTGTATCCAGTTTCACCAGACCCCCCTCGATGGCACGGCCAATGACCCCGAAGCGGGCCAGGTTCTGGACCATCTCGGGAAACAGGGTAATAATCCGGATCCGCATCATCAGAACTTTCTAGCTGAATTCCAGCAGCCAGTCTACTGTCATCCGCTTGCGCTCGAGATCGACTTCTTTGACCACATCACCCGGCAGGTAAGGGATCAAGACTTCTGTTCCGCTGCCGCCATCCTTGACCACAAGCACGTCATGCGTACCTGTTTCCATCAGGCGCTCGATCTTCCCCAGCCACTGTCCGGCCACCGTGTTCACATCAAGCCCGATGAGTTGGTACCAGTAATATTCGCCTGCGGGCAATGACGGCAACTGCGCGGTCGATACCCAGATCTGGGCACGTTTGAGGGCCTCGGCCTGAGTGCGTGTATCAATCCCCGACAGATGCGCGACCACTCCATGGCCATGCAATCTGCCCTGGTCCTGCTGATAGGAATTCTCGAGATGGCCCATGCGCAAATCCCACGAGGCATATTCAAGGATCTGCTCTTTCGGGCGGCAAAAGGAATGAATCCTGAGCCAGCCTTTAATCCCAAAGGCTCCCTGTACGTAGCCTACCTGGATGCCCGGATGCTGGCCCAACTTCCCGAACGGGTTGCGGCTCCTGCTATCCCGCCTGTTTGAGGTGCTGCTTGACCAGGCTGTCCACGCGCTCACTCGGTTGTGCGCCATGCCCCAGCCAGTGCTCATAGCGCTCAGCTTCAATGAAGAAGCCAACTTCCTGGCCTTTTGCAACCGGATTGAAATAGCCGATGCGCTCGATATACCCACTGTCCCTGCGCTTGCGGGAATCCGTGACCACAATGTTGTAAAAAGGGCGTTTTTTCGCTCCGCCCCGGGACAGTCGAATCGTTACCACAAATATCATCCAGTACGTGTCAGAAGATCGTGCATTGTACGCAATTTAGTCCGAAAAGAAAGCCAAACCACTCCTGTTCCGCAGCGTGCAGGACTAGTGGGGAGGCGGGGCCTTGCCCTGCATGGCCTGCATCATTCTCTGCAACCCCCCTTTTTTGGAAACTTTCTTCATCATTTTCTTCATCTGCATATGCTGTTTCAACAGGCGGTTGACGTCCTGTACCTGTGTGCCGGAGCCGGCTGCAATTCTTCGCTTGCGCGCATTCTTGATCACATCTGGAAAACGGCGCTCGTGGGGTGTCATTGAAGAGATGATTGCGATCATCCGGGGCAGCATCTTCTCGTCCGCCAGCGCCTTGGCATTCTGGGGCAACATGCCTGCTGTTCCGGGAATCTTGTCGACCAGGCTGGTCAGGCCGCCCATGTTCATCATCTGCTCAAGCTGCTGCTTGAGGTCCACCAAGTCAAAGCCCCTCCCCTTTTTGATTTTCCGGGCAAGCTTGTGTGCCTGCGCCTGATCGACTTCCTGCTCAACCTTCTCGACCAAGCTTACGACATCGCCCATGCCGAGGATGCGTGAGGCGATGCGCTCCGGGTGAAAGGGTTCCAGCGCCGTGACTTTTTCACCCGTACCCAAAAACTTGATCGGCTTGCCCGTGATTTCCCGCACGGACAGGGCAGCTCCCCCGCGCGCATCCCCGTCGGTCTTTGTCAGGACCACACCTGTCAGCGGCAGGGCATCATTGAAGGCCTGGGCGGAGACCGCAGCATCCTGGCCACTCATGCTGTCCACCACAAACAGGGTTTCCGTAGGCTGCACGGCAGCATGCAGGGCGCTGATTTCCTGCATCATGTCGTCATCGACATGCAAGCGGCCTGCCGTATCGATCAGCAAGACATCCTTGAACTGTTTGCGAACATGGTCCACGGCGCGACGGGCAATCTCGACCGGCTTCTCCGAGGTTTCACTCGGAATGAACTCGGCGCCCACCTGCCGGGCCAGCGTCTCCAGCTGGTCAATCGCTGCTGGCCGGTACACGTCGCAGCTTGTCACCGCGACGCTTTTTTTACGCTGCTCGCTCAGCCAGCGGGAAAGCTTGGCTATGCTAGTCGTCTTGCCGGACCCTTGCAGGCCCGCGACCAGGATTACCACCGGAGGCTGCGCCGCCAAGGTGAGTTCCTCGTTGGCATCCCCCATGAGGTGGATCAGTTCATCATGCACGACCTTGATAAAGGACTGACCAGGGGAAAGGCTTTGCAAAACCTCCTTACCCAGCGCCTTCTGCTTGACGCTGTCAATGAATCCACGCACCACGGGCAAAGCCACATCCGCCTCAAGCAGGGCCATTCGGACTTCACGTAGCGTATCCTGAATATTTTCCTCGCTCAGGCGTGCTTGCCCACGCAGTTTTTTTACGGTTCCGCCAAGACGGCCCGTCAAATTTTCAAACATGTGCTTTTGCAAACCTCCGGTTCAGCCAAGCTGCAAGCTGTAGCATTTTGCCTGTTGCATAGTATAGTGGAAAAACGCCACGACCTTTTTCAGGGATTGCGCATGAAGACAATTTTCCAGGTCCACCTGTTCATGTAACGGCCATGTCAAGCCTATTGAAGTTTGCAGCGATCGCATTCTACGCCCTGACTTTCGTGGTCATCCTGTGGCGCACGCACAAGCTGAGTGAAAGCGAGCATGACGGCAACCGCAGCCTGATGCTGACAGTCTGGGGCGTTGCATGCCTCCTGCATGCCGCGTACCTGTACCCGCAGACCTTTACCGCACAGGGCCTCAACCTGACGTTCTACAATGCGGTGTCCATCTTGTTTTTTATCATCGCGGTCCTGGTGCTGGCCCTGTCCATGGCCCGCAAGGCAGAACTTCTTGGCCTGCTCGTGTTGCCGATCGTCGTGACCAGCATTGCATTGACCATCTACAGGCCTGAAATCGCAGCCTCCGCGCTCAACCTGCATGGCCTGCAGTTGCATATAGTCGCCTCATTGTTTGCCTTCAGCGTTTTGGCAATATCCGCCCTGCAGTCCATCCTGCTATTTGCCCAGGACCGGCATCTGCGCAAGCATCAACTGGGTGGCATGACACGCGCGCTGGGACCACTGCACGATACGGAGAGATTCCTGTTCCAGACCATTGGCGTCGGGTTTTTGCTGTTGAGTGTTGCTCTATTCACCGGATTCCTGTTTCTGGAAGACATGTTCGAACAGCATGTGGTGCACAAGACCGTCCTGTCGGTTCTGGCGTGGCTGGTATTTGCACTGTTGCTCTGGGGTCGCTGGCAGTTCGGCTGGCGGGGGTCCATGGCCATGCGCTGGACCCTGGGTGGCTTCGGGTTCTTGTTTTTGTCCTACCTCGGCAGCAAGTTCGTCCTGGAATTGATCCTGCAGCGCGTGATTTCCATTCCGGTTACTTGACAATTTCGGCGCTACAGCCGTTAATGTAGGTATCTTTATTACCGGAGGGTCGTGTAGACCTTGGACGATTTTTCGATAGGCACACTGTTTTCAGTGTTGTTTATTCTATTTATCCTCTCCGCATTTTTTTCAGGCTCGGAAACGGCATTGATGGCGCTGGATCGCTATCGCCTCCGGCACATGGTCCGCACCGGTCGCCGCGGTGCAAAGCAGGCGCAAAAGCTGCTCGAAAAACCTGACCGCCTCATTGGTCTGATCCTGCTCGGCAACAATGTGGTCAATATCCTGATTGCCCAGCTGTCCGCCTACATCGGGTATCGCTTGCATGGCGATATCGGCATTGCGGTCGCCACCTTCATCCTGATCTTTGTGATCCTGATCTTTGCCGAACTGACTCCGAAAACCGTTGCGGCACTGCATGCAGAAAAACTGGCCCTGCCGGCGGCTGTGGTCTACGTGCCGTTGCTTGCCGTGACCTATCCCTTCGTCTGGACCGTGAACCTGTTTGCCAATAACCTGCTGAGGGTGTTCGGGATTGAAGTCAAGGACAGCACTGGCAACAAGCTCAGTCACGAAGAATTGCGCACCGTGGTCGATGACGAGCACATCTCCATCTCCAGCGAACACCAGCAGATGCTGCTGGGGGTGCTCGACCTGGAAAAGATCACAGTGGAAGACATCATGATCCCGAAAAACGAGATTGTCGCCATCGACCTTGACGATGACTGGGAAGAAACCGTCTCGCAACTGAAGAACATTTCCTACACACGAATTCCGGTCTGCCGTGGCAGCATCGACAATGTGGTCGGCTTCCTGCATGTGCGCAAGCTGTTCACCAGCGTCATCCAAAAGGAAATCGCGCTTGAGGATCTGGAACAGGCGTTACGCGAGCCGTATTTCATCCCGGAAGGCACCAATCTGAAAAAATTGCTGTTCGAACTGCAGGACAAGAAACGGAGATCCAGCCTGGTGGTGGACGAATTCGGCGACATCCAGGGGCTGGTCACGCTTGAAGACCTGCTTGAGGAAATCGTCGGCGAGTTCACCAATGACCCGGCCACCTATGATGTCGAGATTCATCCCCAGCAGGATGGCACGTACTTCGTGGACGGTGGCACACATATCCGGGACATCAACAAGGCCCTGAACCTGGAACTGCATGATCACGGGCCCAAGACCATCAATGGCCTGATTCTGGAACAGATGGAATCCATTCCGGAACCGGGCACCACCGTGCTGATCGACGGATATCCGATCGAAGTCGTGCGCACCCACAAGAATGCAGTCCGCACGGCCAGGATCAGCCCGCAACTGCGCAAGCCCCAAGAGGCAGTCTAGCCCCGCACGCCTGCAGCACAGCCCAGAGTTGCCCTCACCTCTCGGGTACAATATCCAAATGGCCAAGGAATCAAGCTTTGTCTGTACGGAATGCACCGGTCTTTTCACCAAGTGGACGGGCCAGTGCCCCAGCTGCGGGGCTTGGAACACGATCGAGAAGCAGTCGGCCGTGTTCAGGCAAAACAAGGCCATCTCGCTGCTGCATGCCGGGGATGTCACTGAAATCCAGACCGTCAGCGAAATTACCTTCGAGTCACAGGACCGCACGGCCACCACCCTTGCAGAACTCGACCGTGTGCTGGGCGGCGGAATTGTCACGGGCTCAGTGGTACTGGTCGGCGGCAATCCCGGCATTGGCAAATCGACCCTGCTGCTGCAGGTCCTGTGTGCTCTGGATCACCAGCGCGCCCTGTACGTGACCGGCGAAGAGTCCCTGCAGCAGGTGGCCCTGCGCGCAGAGCGGCTTGGCTACAAGAATGCACCTCTGCGAGTGCTGGCCTCCACACGACTTGAGGAAATCCTGGCCTGTGCCACGAGGGAGCGCCCGAGCATCATGGTCATCGACTCGATCCAGTCGCTGGCCTCCGAGAAGACTCCTTCGGCCGCCGGCTCCATTTCCCAGGTGAGAGAATGTGCAAACCGCGTCACCCAGTTCGCCAAGCAGACCGACACTACGGTTTTCATGATTGGCCACGTCACCAAGGAAGGCTCGATTGCCGGACCGCGGGTGCTCGAGCACGTTGTGGATACCGTGTTGTATTTCGAGGGTGACGATGGCGGGCGTTACCGCGTGTTGAGGGCAGCCAAGAACCGCTTCGGAGCCGTCAACGAACTGGGAGTCTTCGTGATGCAGGATACGGGCCTGAAGGGTGTTAAAAACCCATCGGCCATCTTTTTATCGCGGCACGCAGACACTGCCCCCGGCAGCGTGATCACCGTAACCTGTGAAGCCACCCGACCCTTGTTGCTGGAAGTACAGTCCCTGGTGGAAGACACCCCGGCAACCCATCCGAGGCGAGTTGCAATCGGGATTGAACAGAACCGGTTGACCATGCTGCTTGCGATACTGCACAGGCATGGAGGTGTCGAGATCTATGACAAGGATGTGTTCGTAAACATCGTCGGGGGCATCCAGTTGAAGGAAACCGGAGCAGACCTTGCAGTGCTGCTGGCGACCTACTCCAGTTTCAAAAACCACACCCTGGACCGCGGGCTTGCGGCCTTTGGCGAGATCGGACTGACGGGCGAGGTTCGCCCGGTCTATAACGGCCTGGCACGTCTGAAAGAGGCGCGCGAGCACGGTGTGACCAAGGCGATCATCCCCGAGGCCAATCAACCCAAGACCCGGCTGCCCGGACTGGAAGTGATTACCGTCCGCCAGCTTGGCGAGGCGGTCAGGCACATTGCCTAGTGCGATGAACCAGCATTACCGACCCAAAATGTCACGGCAGGGGCTTGCACCCACGCATGCGGTGACCGTCACCAACCAGTTTCATGAGCAGCGCGAGGTGCAGGTTGCAGGAGAGTCCCCCCTGACCCTGAAAGTGAACGGCCGCGAGCTCGTGACACTGATGACACTGGGCACCCATCCGGAAGAGCTTGCGCTCGGCTACCTGCGTAACCAGCGCCTGCTAGAGGATATTTCCGATATTGCCTCGGTCGAGGTGGACTGGGAGCGGGAAACCGTCGAGATCATGACCTGTGAAGGCCGGGAAATCACCGACTGGGAGGAAAAACTGAGCAGCCGGACTGTGACTTCAGGCTGCGGACAGGGCACAGTCTTCAGTTGCACACTGGACAAGCTGTACGATGCCCGACTCCCGAAAGTGTCCCTGAAGCAGTCGAAAATCTATGATTTGCTGGCGGCCATCACCCGGTTCAACGAAATTTACAAGCGAGCCGGTGCGGTACATGGCTGTGCACTTTGCCACGACACTGAAATCCTTAAATTCGTCGAAGACGTTGGCAGGCATAATGCTGCGGATGCCATCTCGGGCTGGATGTGGCTCGAGCATGTTGCAGGTGCGGACAAGATTTTCTATACCACCGGTCGCCTGACCTCCGAGATGATCATGAAATCTGCACACATGGGTATTCCGGTGCTACTGTCGCGCTCGGGAGTCACTCACATGGGCCTGGAACTGGCTCGTGACCTAGGCATTATGATGATCGCGCGTGCCAAAGGGCGTGCCTTTCTCGTATACCACGGCGCGGAGCAAATCGAATTTGATGCGCGCCCCAAACCTCCACCCCGATCCTGATTAGTTCATTAAAAAAATATGTCCAATATCAATGAACACTTAATAATATTGAACTAAACGAGCATACAATCCTGCGTGGTACAACAACGCAAAACCACCAACGAGGATTTAGCGGGACTAGTCTGGCTTAGGCGGATTCCAGTGCCCGGCTTATGGGCTGGACCAAAAGGCTGATCAGGAAAAGAATTCCTGCCATCACCACGATCGACGGGCCGGAGGGAGTATCCAGTACCAGTGAACCGTACAGGCCGCCGCTTCCTGAAATGATACCGATGATGGCAGCAAGTACCGCCATCTGCTCCGGTGTACGGGACAGGGATTGGGCTGCTGCAGCCGGGATGATGAGCATGGCCACCGCCAGCAGTACACCAACTACCTTCATACCGGCTGCCACGGCTGCAGCCATCAGGATCATGTAGATGATCTGGCTGCGTTCGACCGGGCTGCCTTCGGCACGAGCAAGGTCCTCGTGCACGGTAAGCGCGACCAGTGGGCGCCAGATGTAGGCCAGCACGGCGAGGCAAATGAACCCCCCGACCCAGACCATGGCGAGGTCCGTGCGGGTCACGGCCAGTACATCACCAAACAGGTATCCCAAAAGGCTATGCCCGCTTGCCGAGCCGGAGATAGCAAGCACCACTACTCCCAGGGCCAAAGCCGTATGCGAGAGCAGTCCCAGCAGGGTGTCACTGGCAAGATGGACGGTTCTTTGCAGAAACAGCAGGGACAATGCAGTTACAAACACGATGGCAAAAACCCCGAGAACCGGTGAACTGCCAAGGACCATCCCAAGCGCTACGCCTAGCAGTGCAGAATGTGCCATGGTATCCCCAAAATAGGCCATCCTGCGCCACAGCAAAAAGCAGCCAAGCGGTCCAGCAACACAGCCTACACTGGCTGCCGCCAAAAGTGCGCGAACAAAAAAATCATCCAGCATCCTTGACTTCCTCTGCAGGCCGCATGTGCGGATATACATGCTCGTCGGATGCCACCGGTGCAACCTTGGCGAAATCATGCACGTGATCATGGCTGTGCTGATAGAGCGCAGTAACGACTCCTGCACGAGTACCAAACAGCCGCTGGAATTCGTCGTGCCCGACCACTTCCTGAGGCACTCCGGTACAGCATATATGGTGATTCAGACAGACGACCCGGTCCGTGGCGGCCATCACGATATGAAGGTCATGGCTCACCATGAGCGCACCGCAACCGTGGCGTGCGACAATCTCTGCAATCAGCGCATACATGTCTGCTTCGCCAATGTAATCCACTCCCTGCACAGGCTCATCCAGGATCAACAGGTCAGGGTGATTCAGTAACGCACGTGCTAGCAACACCCTGCGCAGTTCACCACCTGAAAGCTCAGACATGCGGGCTTCCAGTAACCCTCGTGACCCGGTTTCATCAAGGGCTTCCTCGATGGCGCCTGGAGGAGGCTGCCCGGTCAGGCTCATCATGCGCTTTACCGAGATCGGCATGGTCGAGTTCAGATGGAGATGCTGGGGCACATAGCCTACCCGGACAGAGGGTCCACGCTGCACGTGACCCGTATCCGGCAACAGCAATCCGAGCAGGACGCGGACCAGTGTGGTTTTGCCGGCACCGTTTGGCCCAATCAGGGTCACCACCTCGCCCCGGTTCACGTGGATATCCACCCCGTGAAGAAGCAAGCGCCCTCTTCTGCGAACGCTGACTCCCTGGGCTCCGATCAACCGGGTCCCGCCCATGCTCAACGGCCGACCTCGTCGGTGGCCCCAGACTCGGCGCACTCCGGACAAAGCCCGCGGGCCTCAAGTACCTGGGAGTGAAGCTCAAAGCCAGTCTGTCCCGCAAGGTCGGTGATGGCATCCTGCATGCGTTCCGCCTCGACTTCAGCGACCGTCTTACACTGCTCACACACCAGAAATATGGTGCAGTGGTGACGCCCTGGACGGTTGCATGCGAGATAGGCATTGCAGCTTTCGATACGGTGCACAAGACCGATGGATTCCAGGAACTCAAGTGCACGATAAATCTGGGCAGGTGCAGGTTTGCGCCCTTTCCAGTCAAACTGTTTCATGAGTTCGTAGACTCCCAGCGGGCGATGCCCGGCCAGCAGCAACTCGAGGACAGAACGGCGATTCGCGGTGAAGCGCTCATTACGGCTCTCGCATGTAGCCTCCGCATGCGCCATGCCCGCATGAATACAGGCCTCGTGATCGTGCTGGCGTTGCGGAAAAGACGGCTGGTCCATGGATGTCACCTTGGTCAGAAGGGAGTAACGATACGATGTGGAACCCGTATCCTGGAGCCCCATAGGATTTAGTATTACAGTATAACATATTAGTTGACACGGCCAGACCCGTACCCTCCCCTGTATCCAGTCCAGTACCTTGGGCCAACACCCGGCAAAATGCGTTCACCTGATCCGTGCATGTGCTGGTCATGTGCCTCAGCATTCTGAGCGGCATGCTATGATACGGCGCATGACGATCTGCACAGGTACAGCTCCTTGCTGCAGGAAAAGCCGTGTGCAGTCGATCTGTGTTCCCTTCCAAAATCGTTACAAAAAACTACAGCGCAACTCATGGATTTTGAAAAATCATTAAAACAACTTGAAGAACTGGTCGACAAGTTGGAAAAAGGTGGCCTGTCCCTGGAGGAGTCACTGAAGTGCTTTGAACAGGGCGTCAAGCTCACACGCCAGTGCCGCCAGGCATTGCAGCAGGCGGAACAGAAAATTTCGGTTCTGAGCAAGGAAAATGGAGACTGGACAGAAAAGAGCTTCGATGACGGAGAAAAGCCCGAAAAAGATTGACGAGATTCTCAGTCTCTATGCTGGGCGTGTTAACCAGCAACTCGAAAACTGGCTTCCTGCAGCATCCGAACCGCCTGCAGTTCTGCATGAGGCCATGCGTTATACCGTACTGGGAGAAGGCAAACGAATACGCCCGGTACTGCTGTATGCCACTGGAGAGGCACTGGACGTGCCTGTGGACAGACTGGATGCGCCGGCCTGTGCCGTGGAACTGATACACAGTTACTCCCTGATCCATGACGATCTCCCGGCAATGGACGACGATGACCTGCGTCGTGGACGACCAACCTGCCACAATGCCTTCGGAGAGGCCAATGCCATTCTGGCAGGCGATGCCCTTCAGGCTTTAGCATTTTCCGTACTGGCCAACGATCCTGCCAACCCGCCAGAACGGCGGATCAAGATGGCCCAACTCCTCGGTGATGGAGCCGGCTCACAGGGTATGGTCGGCGGACAGGCGATTGATCTTGCTTCTGTCAACAAATCACTTGATGAAAAAGATCTGAAGCACATGCATCGCCTCAAGACCGGGGCGCTGATCAGGGCCAGCGTGCTGATGGCCGTGGCTGCGAGTGAGATGGATACACCCGAGATCTATGAGCGGTTTGCCCGCTTTTCCGATTGCATCGGACTGCTGTTTCAGATCCGGGACGATATTCTCGACATTCAGAGTGAGACGGAAGTTCTGGGCAAACCGCAAGGTTCCGATGCGGCGCAAAACAAGCCCACCTATCCGAGCATCGTAGGAATGGAGCAAGCCGGAAACATGGCTGAAGAGTTGTTACAGCAAGCCTGCCGGGAAATTGACCATCTGGATTTTCAGTGGGCAACGCTGTACGCTGTTAGTCAATACATAATAAGACGAATTTCATAGCGCACCGGCTTCGGCCTTGCTGCGGCGACCAGTCTGACTACTCCTGATACCTATGGACACATCCCGCTATCCCCTGTTATCCAGGATTGACAGCCCTGCAGATCTGCGGGCGCTGAGGGAAAAGCAGATGCCCGCCGTGGCAGATGAGCTGCGGGACTTCTTGCTGGATTCCATTGCCAGTTGTGGCGGGCACTTCGGGGGTGGTCTCGGTGCTGTCGAAATCACCGTTGCCCTGCATTATGTCTTCAATACCCCGCATGACCGCATCGTGTGGGATGTCGGCCACCAGTGCTACCCGCACAAGATCCTCACGGGCCGCAAAGACCGCATTACAACCATTCGAACCAAGGACGGACTGGCGCCCTTCCCGAAACGCAGCGAAAGTGAACATGACCATTTTGGAACCGGCCATTCGAGCACTTCCATCGGTGCTGCCCTGGGGATGGCCATTGCCAGTGCGCCGCAGAGCAAGAAGCGCAAAGTCATCGCGGTCATCGGAGACGGCGGCATCACGGGTGGAATGGCGTATGAGGCCCTGAATCACCTGGGGGACAGCAATGCCGACCTGCTGGTCATACTCAATGACAACGAAATGTCGATTTCGCCCAATATCGGTGCCATGACGAATTACCTGACCCGGATACTCTCCGGACAAATGTCGGCCACCATCAGCAAGAGCAGTGAAAAACTGCTGCAGCCTATCCCGTTTGCGAATGAGTTTGTCGGACGCATCACCGAACACGTAAAGGGTGTGGTGACACCCCCCGGAACGCTGTTTGAGGAACTGGGTGTAAGCTATTACGGCCCTGCAAACGGGCATGATGCGAGCAGCCTGATCAAGATTCTGAAAAACCTCAAACGCCTGGAAGGCCCCCGGCTGCTGCACATCTGCACGGTCAAGGGCAAGGGTTATGCGAAGGCAGAATCGGATCCGGTAGGCTACCATGCCGTGCCCACCTTTGAGCCAAGTGTCGGGGTGGTCAAATCCAAGGGGCAGCCGAAGAAGGTCACCTATACGCAGGTTTTCAGCGACTGGCTGTGCGACATTGCCAAGCAGGATGAGCGCGTAATGGCGATCACGCCTGCCATGCGTGAGGGCTCGGGCCTGGTCCGGTTCTCCAAGGAATTTCCTGACCGCTACTTCGATGTTGCCATTGCAGAGCAGCATGCCGTAACACTTGCCGCCGGCATGGCCTGTGAGGATGTCAAGCCGATTGTGGCCATCTACTCAACCTTCCTGCAGCGCGGCTACGACCAGCTGGTCCATGATGTGGCAGTGCAAAACCTTCCGGTCATGTTTGCGATCGACCGGGCCGGGGTAGTGGGTGGCGACGGGCAGACACATGCGGGCAGTTTTGACCTGACCTACCTGCGTTGCATCCCGAACATGGTGGTGATGACACCCAGCAATGAAAATGAGACACGGCGGATGCTCTACACGGCCTACCTGCAGGAGTGTCCGGCTGCCGTGCGCTATCCTCGAGGCAGCGGACCAGGCACTCCGGTCGAGCCTGAGATGAATGCAGTGGAGGTCGGCAAGGCCAAGGTGTTGCGCCAAGGCAAACGCATTGCCATCCTGGCCTTTGGAAGCCCCGTGCATGATGCCCTCACTGTCGGAGAACAGCTGGATGCCACTGTAGTCGACATGCGGTTCGTCAAACCGATCGACCAGGCCCTCATTATCGATGTTGCCAAGGCGCACGAGTTTATAGTCACGATCGAGGACAATGTCGTGGCAGGAGGTGCAGGCTCTGCGGTCAACGAGGTTTTGGCGGTCGGCCAGCTTCCTGTTTGCATCAAAAACCTGGGCTTGCCGGATCATTACCTGAACCACGCCACCCGCGAGGAACAGTTGTCAGATGCAGGACTGGATGCAGACGGCATCCTGGAGTCCATCCAGCAATTCGTAAAAGAAAGTCAGAAAACCAAGCCTGCCGTCAAGCGAACCCGACGACGAAAAACCAAAACGGCCTCTTGAAATAAATCCTGCGGCTACGCGCGCGGGAAGTGGCCCGGATAGGCAGAGATAATTCTGCGCAGCACTTTCCTGGCGGTTTCTGCCGGGATTACCACCTGCTCTTGACCGTCCCTGTGGGCCGTGATCAGCGTCTGCTTGCCCTTGCCGAGCAGGTGTATCTGGTAGTGCACCGCTGCGGCATTGCCGTCCCGTACACCCGTCTCCGAGGAGACCGGGTCCGGCTCCATGGAAACAAAGTAAATTCCCTTGTCGCGATTGTGATCCTCGATAACCAGGCCTGAGCGATCCAGGGCCACACCTGTCCTGCGCCAGACCCGCGGGAAAACATCGCCAACCATCAGCACCGGGATTCCTTCGATGTCCCGGATGTCCAGGTACAGGGCACGGGAACCCGGGCTCGCAAACTTGAGTGCGGCCTCTTCTTTTGAAGTGCCCAGAAACTCCATCAGCCTAACCGTCATCTCCGCTTCGCGTTCAGGGTTCGGGGGTTGCGGTTTCCACAGAATCTGGTCATCTGCATTGACCGCTGCCACCTCCAGGCCACGGCGCGTCAGGTAGAGGTTGGTCACCGCATTGGGTTGGCGCTCAAGACGCATCCGGAACTTCTCCGTGACCGCGTCTATCCCCTCCCGGTTGGATGACGCATCGCGGAGACGGTCCAGGTTTTGGGCCCAGTGTGTTTCCATGTAGCCCAGTATCGGTTCGTCTTCGGCGATTCTGAAACCTTCCTCCTGCCAGAACATGCGCAGCAGCGGCCACAGTGTGACCGGATCGGTGTCCACTTCAAGCCAGCGCGTCGGGCCCTCCTGGCGCACGCGCATTTCGAGAAACTCGGGGAGCACGCTGGCACCCACTGCCGGTATCTGTGTCTGCAGGGCGCTGACCCTGTCACTTGCCGTTTTCGGAATCCTCAGGCTGTCTTCCCAATCCGGAGTCACGAGGTCGGGCGGTGCCTCAAGCGGTTTTGTCGAGGCGCTGCCCGAATAATCCTGATCCCCTGTCTTCAGAAAACCGCAGCCACCTAGCGCCAGGGGCAACAGGGCCACCGCGAATACAAATCGTACGGAAAATAGATACTTGCACATAGTGGTCATCCGGTCATGTTTATAAACTGCCTGCCAGCCGCAGGGCTTCACGCAATGTTTCATGGTGGGCACTCGACAGCGGAGTCATGGGCAGGCGTATGCCCGCTGGAAACAGGCCCATTTCAGTCAGGCACCACTTTACCGGGATCGGATTGGATTCCACAAACAGGTCGCTGTTCAGGCGCTCGAGCCGGGCATTGGTCTGCTGTGCCTTGCTCCGGTCCCCTTCCAGGCAGGCCATGCATAATGTATGAAACAGCCTTGGTGCAACATTTCCTGTCACGGTAATGACGCCCCTGCCACCGGAAAGCATGAATTCCATGGCGGTGGCATCATCGCCACTGATCAACAAAAACCCTTCTCGGCAGCCTGCAAGAATCTCCTGGCAACGACTGATGTCCCCTGTCGCCTCCTTGATCCCGATGATGTTGTCCACCTTGGAGAGTCGGACCGCTGTCTGCGCCGACATGTCACATGCCGTGCGCCCGGGCACATTATACAGAATCAGCGGAATCGCGACCGCTTTGGCAACGGCTTCATAATGCAGGACCAACCCCTCCTGGGTGGGCTTGTTGTAGTAGGGGGTAACCAGCAGGCAGGCATCTGCACCCGCGTCCTTGGCGCACTGCGTCAGCTCGATCGTCTCATGGGTTGAGTTCGAACCCGTACCGGCAATGACCGGTACCCGGCCCCGGGCCTGCTTGACGACAAATCGAATCAGTTCGCAGTGCTCGGCATGATCGAGCGTTGCGGACTCGCCTGTGGTGCCAGCCGGCACCAATACATCCGTGTCATTCTCGATATGGAATTCGACATAGTCCGCCAGGGTGTCGTAGTCGACTGCGCCACCTTCATGCATCGGCGTAGCCATTGCGACCATGCTGCCTTTGAACACCGGATTCCCCAAATGAAGTTCAGATCAGAAAGGCTTTGGATGGTACTGACCGAACCCTGTCATTACAAGAAAATAACAGGTTCTGATGCGCTGACGATCCGACGTGATGATGGCATACACCTCACCCACCGGACAGGGATTGCTGTTTTTGCCATGAGCCCTGGTTGATCGAGGACCATGCCCGGATCACCGCATGGAAAAGTGTCGCTAGGGGAATAGCGAAAAACACGCCCCAGACCCCCCAGATCCCCCCGAAAATCAGCACCGCTGCAACAATGGCAACCGGATGCAGATTGACAATCTCGGAAAACAGCAGGGGCACGAGAACGTTGCCGTCAAGGAGCTGAACCGCAGCGTACGCCAGCAACACGTACACGAACTGCGCACTTGGCCCCCATTGAAAGTAGGCTACGAATACCACCGGGACGGTCACCACGGCTGCCCCCACGTAGGGGATGATCACGGAGATGCCGACCAGGAATGAAAGCAGCATGGCATAGTCGAGGCCGAAGAAGGCAAACGTGACATAGGTGGCGACCCAGACCACCAGGATTTCAATCACCTTGCCGCGGATGTAGCTCGCTATCTTTTTATTGACCTCGGCCCAGACCTCGTTCGTCAACTCGCGGTTTGAAGGCAGAAAGCTTTCTGCCCACTCCAGGATCTTGCCCTTGTCCTTGAGAAAAAAGAACACCAGCAGGGGAACGATGATCAGGTAGACGATGATCGTGATCAGGCCCACCACGGATTCCAGCGGCTGGCTGAGGACATTCTGGCCCACGGCAATCAGTTGCGAGCGCAGCGAGTCGATCATCTCTGTCATTTGCGCTTCCGTGAAGATCTGGGCGAGGCTTGGGTATTTGTCCGGCAACTGCATCAGCAGGCTTTGTCCCTGCGTGATCATGCCTGGAAGTTCTCGAAAAAACTGGGTGAGCTGCTGCGACAGTTTCGGGATCAGCCCGAACAGAATCAAAATCAACAGGGCGATAAAGCCAAGAAAGACCAGCAGTAACGCCAGGAATCGGGGGATCCTGCCCTGCTGGAGCAGTCCCACGACCCCATCAAGCACGTATGCGATGACGATGCTGGCGATCAGGGGGGCGAGAAGATCGCCAAACAACAGCACGCTGGCAAATCCGATGATCAGACAAAGTGCCAGAATGACAATCTGCGGATTCGAGAAGTTCTGCTGGTACCAGTTTTTGATGTATTCGATCATGGATCGCTTCGATGCTGTGGATGGGGCAGCTGCATCAGATGCCCGTTCGGGAACTCATACCGCCTGTTTTTTCGGGCCGCAATAGCCACGCGCATAGTCCAGCAGTTCGTCCATGGCGCGAAGGCGAAACTTCTGGCGCTGGCGGACAAAGGAAAATTCCCGCTCAAGCTGGGGGTCCAGGTCGAGCTTGTTCAGTACCTTGAGCTTGAGTTCTTTCTCAATCGTGGCACCGGACACAATCGACACTCCCATGCCAGCCTCGACCGCACCCTTGATGGATTCCGGGCTGCCCAGTTCCATGCAGACATTCAGGTTGTTGCGGTCCAGCCCCATCTTGGTCATATGGGCCATGATCACATCGCGCGTGCCGGAACCCTCCTCACGTCCAATGAACGGGAAATGCATGAGTTCCTCCATGGAGATGGAGGCACGCTTGGCGAGTTCATGCCCGGGAGGGACAATCACCACCAGATGGTCAACCCGGCAGACCTCGACCAGCAGATTCTTGTTGGTAACCGGGCCTTCCACAATGCCCAGATCGATCATGCTGTTCTCGATCATGGAAACAATGCCTTCGGTGTTGGACACCTTCAGGCGCAACTGGATTTCAGGGAATTTCTTGGTAAACCCGCTCAGCAGGCTCGGTAGCATGTACTCGGCGATGGTCGTGCTGGCACCCAAGGTCAGCGTGCCGCTGACGTCGCTAGTCAGCTCCTTGACAAAGTTTTCCATCTCCGCGTACAACTCGAAGATCTGCTCGGCATACTCGTAGCACCTGCGCCCGGCCTCGGTCAGCGTGACACGGTTGTGCGTTCGGTCGAATAGCCGGGTGTTGAAATGCTCCTCAAGCTGGCGCACCTGGAAGGTCACGGCCGGTTGCGTCATGTGCAGCGTTTCTGCGGCCTTGGTGAAGCTCAGCAATTTCGCAACGGTGTGAAACACTTGTAGCCGACGATCTGCCATCTCAACTCCCTTGGAGCTTGTTTTGGTTGCAGATTAACGTAGTATACACGCATGCTAGGTACGCATGTGTATGATTTTTATACCCCATAAAAAAAATATAATGCATCCTGGCAGGTATCATTGCTCGAACTCGACACACAGTTCCTTCCGGTTGCCCATAAGCGGATGATCATCGGCTTGAACAACGGACTTTCGGGCTGGAACTTCACAACCACCAGACAGGCATGCGCGTAAGTCAGTTCCCATTGTCGACCCTCAAGGAGTCGCCTGCAGATGCGGAACTCGTAAGTCACCAGCTGATGCTGCGGGCTGGAATGATCCGCCGCCTGGCCTCGGGCCTATATACGTGGCTGCCACTGGGCCTTCGTATCCTGCGCAAGGTAGAAAACGTGATCCGCGAAGAAATGGACAAGTCGGGTGCCATCGAGGTGCTGATGCCTTCCATACAACCCGCCGAACTCTGGCAGGAGTCCGGACGCTGGGACGAGTACGGGCCTGAGTTGCTACGCATGCAGGACCGCCATCACAGGGACTTCTGTTATGGCCCGACGCATGAGGAGGTCATTACCGATTTGGTGCGCCGTGAGATCCGGAGCTACAGGCAGTTGCCGGTCAATTATTACCAGATCCAGACCAAGTTTCGCGACGAGATCCGCCCGCGTTTTGGAGTCATGAGAGCGCGAGAATTCATCATGAAAGATGCCTATTCCTTCCATCTCGGCAAGGAGAGCCTGGAATCCACTTATCAAGTGATGTACGACACCTATGTCAGCATCTTCACCCGCCTCGGCCTGCAATTCAAAACCGTGGAGGCAGACACCGGCAGCATCGGGGGCAACGTATCGCATGAATTTCACGTGCTGGCCGAGTCCGGAGAGGATGCCATCGCATTCTCAACGGAAAGTGACTATGCCGCCAACGTGGAGCTTGCCCCGGTTGCCCCTGTAGAAAACACCGAGGCCGATACTGCAAAACCGCTCGAGAAAACAGCCACCCCAGACTGTCACAGCATCGAGGAAGTGTGCGCATTTTTGAAGGTCGAACCCGATCAGGTGGCCAAGACCCTGATCGTGAAAGGGGAGTCGGATCCGCTGGTCGCACTGGTGCTTCGCGGTGACCACGACCTGAACGCAGTGAAGGCTCAGAAGCTTGAGAGTGTGGCAACTCCACTGGAATTTGCCAGCGAACCGGAAATCGAGGCGCAGCTTGGCTGTAAGCCAGGCTCACTCGGTCCGCTGGAACTGAATTGCCCTGTCGTCATGGACCATACCGCTCACGCCCTTCGTAATTTTGTATGCGGAGCCAATGAGGAGGGGTTTCATTACACGGGGGTAAACTGGGATCGGGACCTGCCGGACTTTGGCCGCAACGAGAGCCGGGACCTGCGCAAGATTGCTACTGGCGATGCCAGTCCGGACGGTAAAGGCACGGTCATCGTCAAGCGCGGCGTTGAGGTCGGTCATATCTTCCAGTTGGGCGACAAGTACAGCACGGCACTCAAGGCCTGCGTGCTGGACCAGAACGGGCGTGAACAGGTGGTTACGATGGGTTGTTACGGAATCGGGGTCACAAGGGTGATTGCGGCGGCCATCGAACAGAATTTTGATGAGCAAGGTATCCTCTGGCCACAGGCGATTGCTCCGTTCAGTATCTCCATCATCCCCATCAATGCAAGTAAATCCGACCAGGTTGCAAAGACCAGTGAAGAGATGTACCGCGAACTGGAAGCCCTAGGGCTGGAAGTTCTGCTGGATGACCGGGATTTGCGTCCTGGCCTATTGTTTGCCGACCATGAGTTGATCGGCATCCCCCATCGCATCGTAGTCAGCGAGCGTAGCCTGCAACAAAACGAGATCGAGTACAAAAGTCGGCACGAACCCGAAGCCCGGCAGATCCCGAGGGAACACATCCTGGAATTTCTGCAGGACCGGATTGGCACACCTCAGACCTGATGCCAGGAAATACTGGACGCTCCTGTCCATGTCCGAAGAATAAAAACTCGGCCTGAGACAAGCCATTTCAGCTCCCTTCGATCTTGCTCGGCAAGACACTGCAATCTAGGAACAGTTCTGTATTTTTTAAATATATTCCTGTACCATTTGCGGGGTCATAACAGATCTGCAGCATACCCAATCTGACCCACACTGAACCGGCCATGATTTCCAAACTCCGTATTGCAGCCTTGATCACTGCAGCCCTATTTGTCCTGGCCTCCTGTGAAACCATCGAACTGACTATTGAAGGGGAAAAGGCACGCGTGCTGAGCCCCGATGATGTAAAAAACTGCCAGAAAAATGGTGCAGCAACGGTCAGTATCGGTGAGAACTACTTAGGTCTCGTACCCAAAAGTGCTTCCACGATTGCACATCAGCTACAGCGTCTGGCACGCAACAGCGCAATCCATATGGGTGGTGACACTGTCGTGCCGATGTCGAAAGTTGACCGTGGGCAGCAGACTTTTGCCGTCTTTCGCTGTATCCCATAACACACTGAACTCTTACTCGCCCTAGCTTGGCCTCTGGTGGGCTTGCAATTTGGCACCTATCAGGCTTGAACCATTCTATGGTCCTTAGATCTTTTACAGGCTCAGACTGGAGTCAATCAGAATCGATTTCGAGACCGCAGAAGAATTCCTGGGCTGTCCATTGCTGAAACCACTCGCCCAGGCTGGCCGTGATCTTGTCGGCATCAACCCCCTCTTGCTGAGTGCAGTTCTCCAAGGCCTCACCCAAGGACTCCCCGTCCTTGAGCCGCGATAAAAGCAGGTAACTTTCATAGTCGAGATCTTCACGCCAGACCGTGTAGTTTGAGCGATACACCACTGCAAATGTCTTCTGGGCCTGTGGGATGTCCATATGGCGGTTTTCATACACTGCGGTCATGTAGTCATTGACCGGATACTCCAGTTCCAGCAGATACAGGGCCGGGTTGAACTGCAGCCGGATGTCGGGCCATTGCTCCCCCGGGATGCCCTGTATCGCTTCCGGGGAGATCTTCTCCCGATGCGGGTCATCGAAGGCATCCTCCATGACACGTTCAACCGTGGCAACTGCAGCCACGAAAGGCTGATGTGGAATCTCCCCGGCTTCCTTGAGCAGGTAATCCGGGAACTTGATGCTCAGGCGGTTGAGGTTGTAGTGTGTTGAGGGATGGCGTGCAATATAATCCCTGACCACCTGGTTGAATAACTCCTTTCCGAGAATGTGCTGCACCGTCGGGTATTCCTCCGACATGATGTCGATGAACCGCCAGAAGTACATATCGGCGTAAACCGACACGCACTCCAGTGGAGTCAGCTTATCGGAAGGCAGGACGGTTTGTTCCAGGTCATGTGCTGCTTGGCTGCCTGGTTTGGAACTTGCTTTGACTCCGGCCTCGGCTCCCTCGGGGTGGCTGATGACCGAATACATCCATTGCTCGAGGCTCTCCAGCCGCGAATCATCACGAGGCATGACGCAGTTCGGTCATGTGGCGGAATTGCGCCGCCTTCAAAACCTCGGCATGGACCTCTTCAAACGAAGGGATGTCGGCATCCCACTCAATCAACGTGGCACGGTTTCCGGCACGGCGCTGCACCTCGGCATACAGGTCCCACACCGGGTCAATGACTCTGCCGTTGTGCGTATCAATGCAATGCGTGCCCTTGTCGGTATGTCCGGCCAAGTGAATCTGCACCACCCGGTCGTACGGGATCGCATCCAGGTAAGCGTTGGAATCCAGCCCATGATTGCGGCAGGTGACGTAGACGTTGTTGACGTCCAGTAGCAGTCCGCAATCCGACTCCTCGGCCATGCGGGCCAGGAATTCCTCCTCGGGCATAGTGGAGTTTGCAAAAGCCATGTAGGTCGATGGGTTCTCCAGGATCAGGGGACGCTCAAGAAAATCCTGAACGGTACGGATCCGGTCCACCAGAAAGGCCAAGGATTCCTCGTTGTAGGGCAGTGGATAGAGGTCGTGGCCGTTTTTTCCATGCACCCCGGTCCAACATACATGGTCCCCCAGCCAGTGAGCGTTCACCCGTTCGGCCAGGGCCTTCAGCTTTCCGAAGTATTCAAAATCGATGGGGTCCGTGCTGCCAATCGACATGGAGACCCCGTGCATGACTATCGGATAGCGTTCTGCAATCTGGTCCAGCACACGCACGGGATTTCCTTCGGTGTCCATGAAATTCTCGGACAGGATCTCGAACCAGTCGACCTTGGGCCAGTGTTCGAGGATGTGATTGAAATGGACTGTGCGCAGTCCGATTCCGAGTCCAAGGTCAGGAAAGCCCCAGCGGTTTTTTACAGACACAGAAACCACCTTGTGAATCAGATTTGTCTGGTAAGCATGTTACCAGCAGAGAAAGTATTCAAGCAATCGACAGGGGCATGCTGGATCCAGCAGCCCTGTCGATGCTCAAACCGTTTTTGGAAATGTCAGAACTTTACAACAAATGTGTTGCTAGGTACTGCTTATCCTTCCATGTGGCTGGGGTCAACCGGTAGCTGGCATCCGCCCTTGCCTTTACATGAATTTTTACCGGCACAGCCGTTGTCACCTGACTTGCAGCCACCCTGGCATTTGCAGGCATTCTGGCCCTTACAAGCATGCTTCTCATACGTGTGGGCTGGGTCACAACCACCCTTGCCTTTGCATGAGTTTTTGCCTGCGCAACCGTTGTCGCTTGATTTGCAACCGCCCTTGCCCTTGCATTCGTTTTGGCCTTTACAGCTATGCTTCGGACAACCTTCGTGGCCTGGGTGGCCCGCCAAGGCAACCGTCTGGCTTCCTGCCATCAATCCAGCTGCTGCAGCCACCATTAGCTTATTAAAATCACGACGTTTCTTATCCATCGTTATAAAACCTCCAACAATTGTTATGTGTGTCCTGCGGAGCAAGGCACAATTTCTGTATACAGAAACGATTGATCAACCAGATGAATTATACAGAATTGGACGGCGATGTTGAGAAAATATGCTTGATTTGGCCTGCCTATGACTGAATTTAAAATTCTAATAATTTAGACCATACAGGGTTCTAATTGGAACTAGTCCCTGTTTTCTCAAGTGGAACTTTTGGGAGTATGGTCAGAAAACAAAAAAAGGGGTGGCATATGCCACCCCTTTTTCCATAAGACTACTGACTTTCAATCAGTACTGGAAGTTCCACGTCAGTGCAAAGCCTGCATGCCACGACCAGACATCTGCCGCAGTAGTAGTTGCCGTTGCAAGGGGCGCTGCAGGATGGGTTGTCGCGTTAAGCGGCGGTGTACCTGCACTGTAATGGTTACGCTCCTTGAACTGCACACCAACATGGCCGTCGATGTTCAGGAACGGGGCCAGGAATCCCATATAACCTACTCCCAACGTAGCACGATGACGGTAGATTACCTCTGTTTGTGAAGCTTGGAGGAATTCCAGCACAGATTGTCCTAGCAATAATGGTGAACCATCTGGGCTACCTATTGGAATAGCATTACAATTAGTTGCAGATGAACACACAGCGGGCAGGCCCTTGATGTGATCTGCATCACGGTCTGTTGGATCATCCGCGTAGCCATAACCAGCACGGAAACGCCAGTTGCCCATCTTCATCTGGGCACCGACGCTGTAGACCATTTGGTCCTCATACACGTCACCCCAGAAATCAGCTTCTTCCCAGTTCTTCCACATGACATCGGCGGCGATCAGCAGGTTGCCATCCATGAATGTCTCGTTGGCGATACCGATACCAATGGTGCGCGGCTCTTCAATAGGGATTGAAGCATAGCGAACAGGTCCTTGGGCTCCATACCCATCTAGCGCAGCCCCACTATTTACCGCACCACTACGATTGTAGTCTTGGTGATCAAAAGCTGGTACTGCGACGATATCATCAAACACATGCTGCAGTTCCGTCATGTAGAACAGGCCCAGTCTTGTGCCTGGAACGATGTCGTCATAGGTAATACCTATTGTTCCGCGCATCCCAGTGTCATGCGTGACACCGGAGGTCGCTGCAAGACCGAGGTCTAGATAAGCGTACGTTACTGTCGCAGCACCACCGATGGAGACCTGTTCATTGAGCTCCCAACCAAGTGAGAAGTTAGCGCCCAGGACAATGAACTCAGCTCCCAGTCCCAGTGTTTCTTCCACATGGCGAAACTCCACGCCAATACCTGAAACTGCTGTCAGACCAGCACCCAATACAGCTGGCAAGCCTAACGGCCGCAGATCCTGTGTCACACCAACCTGGGGTACGATATAGCCCTCGTTACCGTTGACCGCATCATCAAAATACGAATCAGTTATACAAAAACCCTCAGCACTATTACATCCAAGGGCTACACCTGGCACCACATCATTAGGGGCCACGGCAGGAAGATCAAGTGTAGCTTGCGGTACACTGCCAGCGTAGGTTGGGAGACCTAAACCACCAGCATGATCTAAACGCACTTCAGGCTTGTAGTAGGTAGCACCGAACGTAAATTCCGTTCCCGTCCAGTCCGTCAATGCGGCAGGGTTACCAAAGATTGCCGACACGTTATCCAGAGGCTTGGCAATACTGGTACCCGCCATACCCGCTGAACGTGGAGCCAGCACGTTGTGCAGATCGTAGCCGTACGGGCCTGCATAGGCAGTCCCTGAAATGGCCAGCGATGCCAGCAACGCAATTGCTAACCACCGATTAAAAACTTCTCTCATTGGTTACCCTCCCGGTTATAAGTAGTCTTGTTTGATTGGTTACGATGATACTTGCTAACTAAAATTTGTTTGAATTTCTTGTTCTCGTGCCAGCCGCTAGTCGTATGATTTACAGGTGACTGACGATTTGGTTTTGACAGAAGTAAGTTCTATAGATTGAATTGAGGCTGGCATCGTAATCGCTGTCAGTATCAATCCAGATCCCCCCTTTTCCTCTCTATCCCGGCTTTGAACAGCCTGATTCTTGTATCTCTGCAGCTACCTATCGAGATTGAAGGCTTCTTGAAAGTGGCATCTTGCATTGTTTTGCAAGCGCCATTCAGCCGGATCACTATAGGTCCCGCATACTTGTCATATAAGTGTAATGAATATTACCGTGAAATCAAGGCAAATGGTACCCCGTAGACTGAATCATGACCTGAAGGCATACCTCACGGATTGATGCTTTTTTGCTCCTCGACCCAGGACTTCAGCTCATCATCCCTTTGAAGTGATCAAAACATGATCAGATATACGTGTATAGAGGATAAAGCCTTGGGCACCTGGACCTGAATCCCGGCCAGATTTCCGGCGAGAAACTGAAAGATTTATGAAAGCGGGAAAGGGAGACGGGCTGCTCCCCCGCGAGTCAAATCGGCAGGTCTGCCGATTTGACGAGCCTGGGATGAGTTGCAACCCCCCTTTCGCAAATTGAATACGGACCAGGAGCCCCTCTGCTCCCGAACCATTTTTTACATAGGAATTAAGCCAGCCAGATATAACGTGAGTACGATCACAGCAACGCCGAAGACCATTGCAACCACGAATACCATGGCATCATTTCCTCCACCATCAGACATACACGCCTCCTTTGTAATTGTTTTTTGCCGCTAATGCTAATTACTTATCATAACGCCTGAATATTATTTATGCGAATGTCCAGGCGCTGTCTAAAATTCAATCGATTCAGTGCTCCGTTTCACTCTCCCCGGTTATACAATCCGGGTTGTCCAGCAATTCCTTCAGGTACGCGGCGTTCTTTTCGCGCTCCCCGGTAGTCAGCCAGTTGCGCAGCGCACTGGCCCCCTCAATCATGAACTGCGTTTCCCTGACAGCATCTGCATGGTCCTCGGTCACCGGCAATTTGTCAATCGTCGCCTGATCGACGCTCATGTGCTCGCCCAGGATGTTGGTGACCAGCACCGCCTTGACGTCCTTGCCCAGGTCATCATACTCGGCCAAGTATAAAACGGCACCGTATATGTAGTAAATCGCATACCGGCGCTTGATCGAGCCTGCCTCGAGGTCTTCTTCCGGGTCCAGCCTGGCGAGCGTATCCGTGACAAAAGGTGTAATGGCACCGGTGACACCCTTGATCTGACGGTCCTGATTTTTAGATGATCCCCACATGATCCGCCATTCTTCCCCACCGGTACTCGATAATCAATAGTCTGACACTTCCACCGAGCGTAACTGCTTGTTTTTGATGTCTTCAAGCTTCGGAAGCAGGTCATAGGCCACGATGTTCTGCCCGCAATAGCTCTTATGTGCCCGGATACGGTCAAACCAGGCCCTGATATTGGCGCGGGAATCAACCAGGTCCCCCTCTCCTGCTTCATACAGGAGATGGATGTAGGCCGACCAGTGGATATCGGCAAATGAATAGTCTCCGATGATGAATTCCTTGCCGGCAAGCTGCCCGTCCAGGGCATCCAGCACCGCGGAAAGCCCTGCACGGGCCTGGTCCACCGCCGCATCATCAGGGTCTTCGCCTTGCATCGGTGCATAAATGCGCTGCTGCACGATCGCCTCCACGTGCGGTTTGGCCTCGCTGCAGGCAAGATCGCCCCAGTAGTTCTGGGCTGCCAGCAGGCCTGCATTCTTGGGTGGCAGACGCTTGCCCAGGCCCCGGGCCTCTATATAGCTCATGATGCCCAACTCTCCGGTAACGATGTAATCGGCTTCCTTGAGTGCAGGCACCAACCCCAAGGGTGAGACCTGCAGGTATTCGCCCGCCTCGTGGGCACCTGCCGTGATGTCAAGGATTCCGCAATCGGTTTCCATGCCCACTTCCACCGCCGTGATCAGGCATTTCAGCGTTCCTGCATCTCCCGGAAATCCCAGCAGTTGCAGCACGTACTGGGTTTTTTTCATATCGCCACTGGCCCCGTACTGGCTGCTCGCCGTCGGGTCAGCAGCACGACCGAACTCAAACAAATTACTCATATTGGTTGTGGCTCCAAAGGGGTGTTCTGACCAACGTGCCCGGCAGTTCAGGCAGCCCTTGTGAATTCATTGCGCTGGATCTCCGCTGCCGACGGCAACGCCGTATAGGCAATGCCGTGGTTGCCTTTGCGGGCCTTCATGTGCTCGAACCAGGCTTTCAGGTTGGGCCGCTCGTCGATGAGGCTGTCTTGACCGGCCACCTGCAACAGGTGCAGGTAAGCCACCCAGTGGACATCCGCGAAGGAAAATGCACCGACGATACACTCCTTGCCCTGCAGCTGTGCATCCATGCCATCAAAGATTTTTTGCAATCCGTCTTTGGCTGCCTCTGCGGGCTGGCCATCCACCAGTGCCTCGATCCGCGGCAGCACCTGCTGCGCGCCGATCTCAATCCAGTAGTTCTGGGTGCCCAGATGTTGGGCCTTGCGAGGCGTCAGCGGTTGCCCACCACCGCGCACATCCAGGTAGGGCAAAACGGCCGCGATACCGGACGTGACAACCTCCCCCTCAACCAGGCAGGGAAGCTTGCCAAAAGGAGACAGTGACCGCAGCACCTCATCGGGATGCTGTTCGCTTCGGATGTCAATGAGCTCGGGATTCAGCTGGACCCCTTTTTCAGCGGCCAGGTACAGGCTCTTGCAGGTGTCGGCATGCCCGGGGTAACCGAGCAGGCGAACCTTCTCGGTGGTTTTCTTTTTGCGTGAAAATAGTCCCATGGTCAGTTATGTCGCTACTATGACAGACTCAAGATGCAGGCGCCCTTTTGTCCGGTTTTTTACAAAACGGATGGCTGGGCCTGGGGCAAACGTCTGTTTGCTCCAGGCCCAGTTGCCTGACACTTTTATTAGGATCGCGCTTGCGCGCTATGAATGGCTTCCTTCAGTAGGAGGATTCTACTCCTTGAACCATTTAAACGGATGCTCGCCAGCGAGCTTGAGGTAGATCCACACATTGATGATCAAGGCCACCAGCAGGACTACTGCTCCGGCAAGCGCCATCAAGGGATCGGAATGGGCTGCAGTGAGACCCAGCATACCCATGCCGTAGTAGACGGCCGCAGAAAATATCAGCATCACAACGATTGCTCTGAATGAATACATTAGTCACACCTCCTGACTCAGATTAAATTCGAGTATTTATAATGCAACCGGAGTCCCCCAGAGTAATCTGAAAACCCTGTGGCCCGTAAATTCTTTTTGAAGCGCCATCCCCCCAGCCCCTCTACAGGGACTCAAGGCATCGTCACTTCACGATCAGCCCCGGCATTCCCACCGAGGTCAATCCACAATGACTTGCTCGTGTTTCCCCGGGACCTGACCGGACGATGCCGCCCTGCAGGTCCGCTTTCAAGGAAACCGGTGATCAATGAATAGTAAGAGGCCCAGCTCTTCTAGACATTAATCGTGACACCACGCAGGCTGTTGCCGCTGATGTCCGTCTTGGTCGGAAGCACATCATAGCCACGGATGTTTTCCTTGCTGGTGCTGGGATGCGACTTGACCAGGCCCCACCATTTTGCAACAGCTGGTCTGGACTCCACCACATCACTGCTGTCAGCAAGCATGCAGCCTTGTGCCAGAGCCGCCCAGTGGATATCTGAGAGGCTGAAGGCTCCACAAATGAAATCACCGCGCAGCGCAGGATTGCTCTTGGATGCCAGATGCGAATTCAGAAGATCGAAGCAGCCTGATGCAGCTGCGGCATCCCCATCGCCGGACATCAATCCTGCAACCGCAGGCAGTGCGATATCGGAGGCGAGCTGATTCCACATGTAATGGATTGCACGCACAACGCCGTTACGGGGAATCAGGGATGGGCCAAAGCCCTTGTCGTCCAGGTAGGACATGATGCCTTGTTGTCCGCAGACGACAAAATCGACGTCCTTCAGTACAGGCAACAAGCCGTGCGGCGCAAGCGCCTGAACGTCAGCCGCACCCGTTCCATTGGGATCGACAAAGTGGCCCTCTAAGTCCACGCCCTTCTCGGCAGCGGTGAACATGCACATCGCGCTGCGCAGGCATGAGGGGTTCCCATAAAATTTCATTTTGTCCGCCAAATGATCACCTAACATTGTTTATACCTCGTTATGTTTGGAGTTGTTTGTTATGTCCGGGGTTACCTTATGCCGGTCACCCAGGGTAGTAAAAACAGTCAGGATAGAATAAGCCGTCCCTACGGCTACACGCACATAACGTTTATAGCGTCCTCCTGATATCTGTAAATGCCGGGGTTTCCAGACCCCGAGCCCCTCTCCTCCTGTTCCCACCGGGTACAGGATTGAAGTTTACCGTCTTGATTCTTGCCGTGTCGGCCCCAAGACCGATAATTACAAATTGTTATTCTTTCCTGCCTGGACTTTCCACGGTGCTGCTCGCGTTCAGAACGTATTGAGCGATCAGTCGTTTGCAGACACTGTGGTCCAGTTTCTTCTTATCGACCGCAGGTGTTATCGCCGGGTTCTTCTCCTTGTTGCAGCCCGGCTTTCCCCCGTCATTCAACGCTTCTTTTCAGCGCATGTGCCCGGGACGAGCCCGGGCACATGACCATGCTAAAAATTTGCGTTCTCCGAAATCAGAGCTTAAGCGTAACCAACCTGACGGTTGAGGCGATCAGCAATCGCACGCTCGCCCTCTGAGGCACGCTCTCTGTCCCACTTTGCCAGTTCCTTCTTCATATACATGTGGTAAAGCGGCGGAATGAGCGCGATGGCAAACAAGGTGAAGTAACCCCATCCGGTGTTAGGAGCACCTACGTCATCCAGCTCCCAGAAGTGGGTTTCACCACGGTCATGGTGATCTGCCTGACGGCCAATCTCGATGAAGAACCAGCTGGTGAACGCTGTTGCGTTGTCCCATGAATGACGATAGTCAATCGGCTGTCCCTTCTCTCGAATCAAGCCGTAATGCTCCATGTAGTTGAGGGCTTCGAGCTCAAAGTTTGAGATCAGCCATACAACTGACAGGCAGGCAATACCAATCCAGCCGCCGGCAAACCAGAACAGGAACAGGGTCGGCAGGCTCATGGCATAGCCACGCAGCCAGCGATTTTCCCATGTGAACCAGGATTTGCCCAGACGCTCCAGACGTTGCTTTTCCATTCTGTACAGGAAGCGGGACTGCCCGATTCCGGCCAATGGATAGTGTCGGTAGATGGTTCTTCCACGCGGTGACGTGGCAGGGTCATCTTCATGCGCCAGTTCCAGATGGTGGTTATAGACATGCGCATAGCTGAAGTGAGCTTTGCCACTCAGCGCCATCATTGAGCGGGAAATGACAAAGGCAAATCCCTTCGTATGGCTCAGTTCATGTCCGTAGATAATACCAATACCGGCAAAGATGCCTGAGGATATCGTGGCACCGATCAGGTCAAGTCCGGAGATTCCATTCATATAGGGCAGGAATCCAAACATGACATGGTCGAATCCGGCACTCAGCGGGACGCCATTGACGTACTGGTAGATACGCCATGCGAGCGCCAGTTGCAGGAGTACGAATACTCCCAACATGACGTACATCACGCTGTTCTGTAGCCAGGGCACACCCATCGTTTCGCCGTTCCGGTCAAATCCTGCACCGGAACTTTGCCACTTCATGGCTGTGTCGATCACGATACCAACGCCCAGCAGCAGCAGTCCGACCCATACGAACATGCCGCCCATCAGCACTCCGAACATCGTAACGATGATCAGGAACGGGGCGAACCAGTACCTTGCGTTAATCATAAGTTTCATCATTGTATATGCACCTCCAGCATTCGCTCGGTTAACTACAAATTTAATTGTTTAGCATATCTTTTTCCGTTGCCCTCTCTCATGAACTGCATATCCATACGGATACTCGCCCATTCGGGGGCATTAGATACGCTCGATTATACAAGCATGATTCTGTAACTGCAAATACTCCGGTGTTTGCATGAAAGGCGCAGACATGACCTATAAAATAATATAAAATTCAAATACTTAAGTTGATTTTGGGGGTGCCTTACCAGATCAACCAACAGGACACAATCGTTTGCCCATTTCCACGCCATAAAATCACCTGCAGTGGCCGGTTTCGCCACCGAGGACCCGGGTCCGGAAGGGGGTCTGCCAGACCCCTGAAACCGGCTCATTCAACAGCCGGACATCCCGTTTTCAGATCCCAGGAGTGATGCGACCTGGTCAGGCGGCCTTGGGATTCGTGGCGGCAAAGCTCAGCCCGTCTCCGTGCACATCGATGCGGACGGTCTGGCCGGGACTGATCTCGCCGGCAAGCAGGGCCTGAGCCAGCGGATTTCCCACCATCTCCTGGACAGCCCGCTTCAGGGGACGGGCACCGTACACGGGATCAAAACCGGCTTCGGCAAGCTTGTGCAGGGTGGCCTCGGAATACTCCAGGGTGATGTCCCGGTCTGTCACCCGCTTTTGCAGATGATCCAGCTGAATTTCCGTGATGGCGCGGATGTGTTCCTTGCGCAGCGAATGGAACACGATGCAGTCGTCGATGCGGTTGATGAGCTCCGGTTTCAGCCGGGTGTTCACCAGCGCCATCACCGCCGCCTTCATCTCCTCGTAATGGTCCGCGTCCTCTCCCTCCGCAGATGCAAACCCCTGGATGACATCGCTGCCGAGATTGGAGGTCATGATGATCACGGTATTCTTGAAGTCCACGGTGTTGCCATGCCCGTCGGTCAGGCGCCCGTCATCGAGCACCTGCAGCAGGATATTGAACACGTCCGGATGCGCCTTCTCGATTTCATCCATCAGTACCACGCTGTACGGCTTGCGACGTACAGCCTCGGTCAGGTAGCCACCCTCTTCGTAACCCACGTATCCCGGAGGGGCACCGATCAGCCGGGCCACGGAATGCTTCTCCATGAACTCGGACATGTCGACGCGAATCAGGGCATCCTCGTTGTCGAACAGGAACTCGGTCAGCGCCTTGGTCAACTCAGTCTTGCCCACCCCGGTCGGGCCAAGGAACAGGAACGAGCCATTCGGGCGCCGTGGATCGGAGATCCCGGCCCTCGATCTTCGAACGGCATCGGAGATCACCTGCACCGCCTCATCCTGACCGATGACTCGTGCACGCAACTCCTGTTCCATGCGCAGCAACTTCTCACGCTCCCCGGAGAGCATTTTTGCCACCGGAATCCCCGTCCAGCGCGATACGATCTCGGCAACAGCAGTGTCCGTCACCTTGTTCCGCAGCAGCTTGTTCTCCTCGCTGCCCGCATTGGCCGCCTCGCGTAACTGTTTCTCCAGTTCGGGGATGCGCCCGTACTGCATCTCCGACATTTTTGCCAAGTCCCCGGCTCGATGTGCGGCATCCAACTCAATGCGTGCCTGCTCCAGCGCTTCCTTGGTTTCCCGGGAACTTTGCAGGACCGTTTTTTCCGAACGCCAGACCTCCTCGAGGTCGGCATAGGACTTCTCCAGCCGGGCAATTTCTGCCTCCAGCTCGTCCAGATGCTTCCTGGAAGCATCATCGGATTCCTTTTTCAGTGCTTCCCGTTCGATCTTGAGCTGGATCAGCTTGCGGTCCAGCCTGTCCATGGACTCCGGCTTGGAGTCAATTTCCATGCGGATGCGCGAGGCGGCCTCGTCGATCAGGTCGATGGCCTTGTCCGGCAGCTGCCGGTCAGAGATGTAACGATGAGAAAGGGTGACTGCATTGACGATGGCGGGATCTGTGATGTCCACCCCGTGATGAGTCTCGTAACGCTCTTTCAGGCCGCGCAGGATTGCGATCGTGTCCTCCACGCCCGGCTCATCGACCAGGATTTTCTGGAAGCGCCGCTCAAGCGCTGCATCCTTCTCGATGTACTGGCGGTACTCATTCAGGGTAGTCGCCCCGACACAGTGGAGTTCTCCGCGGGCAAGTGCCGGCTTGAGCATGTTGCCCGCATCCATGGCTCCCTCCGCCCTGCCGGCACCCACCATGGTGTGCAGTTCGTCGATGAACAGAATGATCTGGCCCTCCTGCCGGGAAAGCTCTTTCAGCACGGCTTTCAGCCGCTCTTCAAATTCGCCGCGGAATTTTGCGCCGGCAATCAGGGCACTGAGATCCAGGGACAGGAGCTTCTTGTTCTTGATGCCTTCGGGCACTTCCCCGTTGACGATGCGCTGCGCCAGGCCTTCCACGATTGCTGTTTTTCCAACGCCGGGTGCACCGATGAGCACGGGGTTGTTCTTGGTGCGCCGCTGCAGTACCTGGATCGCACGGCGAATTTCATCATCGCGCCCGATCACCGGATCGAGCTTGCCTTTCAGGGCCTCGGCGGTCAGGTCCACCGTGTACTTGCCCAAGGCCTGGCGGGTATCCTCGGCGTTCGGGTTGGTGACATTTTCCCCGGAACGCATCGACTTGAAGGAAGCCGCGACGGCGGACTTGTCCGCACCGGCTTCACGCAAGATCCGACCCAGCTCCCCCGGGTCCTCGAGTGCCGCAAGGGCAAACACTTCCGAGGCAATGTATTCATCTCCATGCTGCTGGGCCAGGCGGTCCGTGATGTTGAGCAGGTTTCCCAAGGTGTTGGAGAGGTGGATTTCACCCGCCGTGCCGGACACTGCAGGCAGTCCTTGCACCACCTGCTCGCAGCGCTGCCTGACCTGGCCTACATCGGTGCCGGCACGCTGCAGCACCGCGGCCACGGAGCTGTGCTCCTGGGCCAGCATCGCCAGCATGAGGTGCACCGGCTCGATGAACTGGTGCTCGCGACCTGCGGCCATCGACTGCGCCTCCTGCAGAGCAAGCTGGAATTTAGCAGTGAGTTTTTCGATTCGCATCCTCGGACTCCGGATAAGTTATGTCTCCCTGTCCTGTGAAATGGGGGCACGGGACGTACGATTCAAGCACCCGGGCCGAACTTTCGCTACGGGTCCAGCCAGACCAGAGTGGCCATGCGCCCCGTGGTACCGTCGCGCCGGTAGGAAAAGAATTCCTCATGTTGTGTGTAGGTGCAGTGCGTGCCCCCGGATACCGCGTGAACGCCCTGGGCTGCAAGGATGCTTCTTGCAATTCGGTAGAGATCAGCCATGCATTTGCCCTCGCGTCCCGGCGCAAAGGCTGGAGCGAGGCCGGGTGCCTTGTCGACGAACCGCTCGCCCAGGTCCTCACTGATCTCGAACCTGGCAGGCCCGATGGCTGGCCCAAGCCAGCAGAGCAGTTGCGAAGCCGGCACCCCTAGCGCGTGCACGGTGTTTTCCAGCACCCCGTCAAGCAGGCCACGCCACCCGGCATGGGCCACGGCCACACAGCTTGCCTGCCGATCGCAAAACAGCACGGGCAGGCAATCCGCGGTTTGCACGGCACAGACGATCCCCCGTGCCTTAGTGTAGGCGGCATCGGCACGAAACTTCCCGGCAGGGCTTGAAGGAAGACGCATCACCTGCGTGCCGTGGCGCTGCTCCAGCCAGCAGGGCTCCCCCGGAAGCTGCAGGGCCTTGCGCAGCAGCCGGCGGTTTTGCATGACGTGCTGGGGATGATCTCCGACATGCATGGCCAGATTGAAGCCTGAATAGCAGCCCTCGCTGAAGCCCCTGCGACGCGTGGTTGACAGGCCCCGCACGCCCTCGGGGGCCGGCCAGTCCGGCATGATCCAGTCAGGAGTCTGCATGGGCATGCCTGCTCAGCGTATCCAGGAGTTGTTGGAAATCCTGTGGCAGGGGTGCCGACCACTGGCACGTTTTCGCAGTCTCCGGATGGGTGAGTTCAAGATGGCTTGCATGCAGGGCCTGGCGGGGAAACGCGACCAGGGCCTGGGTCGCGCCATCCCCGCCCGCCCTGGTTTTCTTCCCGTACACAGGGTCGCCGACTACCGGAAATCCGATGTGCGCCATATGCACCCGGATCTGATGGGTTCTTCCGGTCTCAAGCCGTGCCTCAAGCAACGAGCACGGCCCCAGGCGCTGGCGAACCCGGTAGTGGGTGATGGCCGGTTTCCCACCAGAGCGCACGGCCATTTTCTTGCGATCGACCGGATGCCTGCCCACCGGGGCCTCGACCGTGCCGCCTGCGATGACCTTGCCGTGCACCAGCACGGCATACCTTCGGCTCACACTGCGTTGCTGCAGTTGCTCGACCAGCGCGCGGTGGCTTTGCAGCCGGCGGGCGATGAGCAACAATCCGCTGGTGTCCTTGTCGAGGCGGTGCACAATGCCTGCCCTCGGAATGGAGGACAGGCCGGGATCATGGTGGAGCAGCGCATTGGCCAGGGTGCCTGCGGGATTGCCGGCCCCGGGATGGACCACCAGCCCGGCGGGCTTGTTGACGACCAGCAGGGATCGGTCTTCATGCACGATTTCGAGATCCATCTCCTCGGGCAGCAGCGGGCTTTCCTCGTTCACACGCACTTGCCCCTCGACCCGCTCACCTCCGGATACGATGTCGCGCGGGCGCAATGCCTTGCCGTCCACCAGCACCTCGCGGCTGCGGATACATTCCTGCAGACGGGTACGCGAATACTCCGGAAAGAGACGGGACAACGCGGCGTCCAGACGCAACCCTGCGAACGATGCAGGGATCACTGCCGACAGCTGATGGTCATCGCCCATGGTCAATGCGGTTGGATCCAAAAAAGAGCTATACTCGGTGGCCATGAAAACACATGCGTCGAATTTTACGGTTTTTGCGCTGCGCCTGCTTGTCCTGCTGGCCTGCCTCGGTATGCTCAGCGGCTGTGGGGCTCTCGATCTGTTTGGAATCCTGCAGGAGAAAGAAGAGCAGGTAGAGCCCTCTGCGGATGACGCTGCAGCGGAACTTTACAGACTAGCGAACCGGGCACTGGCCAGTCGCGACTACACCACGGCCATCGAGAAATACGAACTGCTGGAGTCCCGCTATCCCTTCGGACGCTTCGCACAGCAGGCCCAGCTCGAACTGGGGTACGCTTACTACAAGCAAAACGACTACGAGCGGGCACAGGATACCGTCGACCGGTTCATCAAGCTGAACCCGCGTCACCCGAGCATCGCCTACGCGCACTACATCAAGGGACTCGCCACCTTCGACAGCGGAAGGAATTTCGTGCATTACATCCTGGAGCGTGACCCCTCCAACAACGATCCCGCCTCGCTGTACGAAGCCTTCCAGATATTCGACTTCATCATTGAGGAATACCCGGACAGCAAGTACACCGAGGATGCCAAGTGGCGCATGGTCTACCTGCGCAACGAGCTCGCCGAATACGAACTCAAGGTGGCAGATTTTTACCTGCGCCGGGGGGCCTATGTTGCCGCTGCAAACCGTGCACGCTATGTGCTCGAGCACTACCAGGGTGCTGATGTCATGCCACAGGCACTGTACATGCTGGAGCAGGCCTATTTGAAGCTCGGCCTCGAGGACCTGGCCGACGATACCCGCCGGGTGTACGCGGAAAACTTCCAGACCACCGAAAACGACGAGATCCCTGCGCGGCTTGCACTGCACGAACAAAGCTGTGCAGAAGGCCTCTGGGCGCGCACGCTGGAAACCCTGCGTGTGAAAACCTACGACTGCGACTGAGTACCCGGCGTTGATGAGGTTCCCGAAAAGCCGCTGGTGATCGGGTAACGGCGATCCTTGCCGAAGGCACGGCGCGTGATTTTCACTCCCGGGGGCGCCTGCCGTCTCTTGTATTCGTTTCGCAACACCATGGCCACGACGCGCTCGACCACGGCCCGGTCAAACCCGTCTGCAACGATGTGCTCCACGCTCAAATCCTGTTCAACGAACTTTTCTAGAATCGGGTCAAGCTGCTCGTAGGGCGGCAGGCTGTCGCTATCGACCTGGCCCGGGGCAAGTTCAGCGGTAGGCTCACGTTGCAGCACGCGCTCGGGGATGACCGGGCCCAGCCCGTTGCGGTATCTCGCCAGTTCATACACCAGGGTCTTGGATACATCTTTCAGCGGCGCAAAGCCCCCGGCCATGTCGCCATACAGGGTGGCATAACCGACCGACATTTCGCTTTTGTTGCCGGTCGTCAGCAGCAGTCTCCCGGTACGGTTCGACAACGCCATGAGAAACACCCCCCGAAGACGTGACTGGATATTTTCCTCGGTCACGTCCGGTGAAGAACCCGGGGCCACCGCCACCAGGCCGTCCGTAACCGCCGCATACGCCGCCTCGATGGGGATCTGGTCCAGCTGAACCCCCAGGCCTGCAGCCAGCGTCCCGGCATCCTCGATGCTGATCGAGGAGGTGTAGCGAAACGGCATCATCACCGCGTGAACCCGTTCGGCCCCAAGGGCATCGACCGCAAGCACCAGGGTCAGGGCCGAATCAATTCCCCCGGACAGACCCAGTACCACGCCGTCGAAACGGTTTTTCAGCACATAGTCGCGCACCCCCAGCACGAGCGCAGGGTATACCGATGCAGCGCCCTTCAGCGGGGCATGCAGGCAGTCGCTGTCGAGCAGGTCCGAGCCGGTCTTCGAGTACTGCACGGTAAAAATCCCGGGCTCGAACGCCGGGGCCCGCAGGCAGGGCTCGCCTTGGCGGTTGATGCAGCAAGACTCGCCATCGAATACGAGCTCATCCTGCCCGCCCACCTGGTTGACATACACGATGGGGACCTGCTGCTCTCGGGTGCGGGCCTTCAGTATCTCGAGCCGCTCGTTAGTCTTGTGGACCTGGTAGGGGCTGGCATTGATATTGATGATGAGTTCGGCACCATCGCTCACCGCTTGCTCAACGGGCGCGCCCACCCAGACATCCTCGCAGATCGTGAACCCCACCCGTACCCCCTGGATGTCTATGACGCAGGCCGCATTGCCTGCCTGGAAGTACCGCTTTTCGTCAAAAACCTCGTAATTCGGCAACTGCTGCTTGTGGTACACCGCCAGCGTGTCCCCGTCACGGATCACGAATGCCGAATTGAACAGCTGCCCGCCCTCTTTTGAGGGTGCACCGAGCACGACGTGAATGCCATGGACTTCACGCCGGAGGGTCTGCAGGCATTGCTCAACCTGCGGCAGGATCGTGGCATTGAACAGCAGGTCCTCGAGCGGGTAGCCGGTCAGCGACAACTCGGAAAACACGACCAGGTCAGCACCTAGGTGATCACGCGCATGTATGGCGTTCTCGATGATCTGGCGGGTATTCCCTTCGAGGTCTCCGACCAGGAAATTACACTGCGCCAGAGCGATGTCCAGTGTTTCTTTCATCGCGATCCGGGAACCTCCCAATCAATGGTCCAGCAAAGCGTGCATGAGTGCGCCGAGCTCGGCGGGATTGCGCGAGGTGGTGACCCCGGCTTTCCCAAAGGCCTGGTACTTCTGTTCGGCACCTCCCTTGCCGCCGCTGATAATCGCACCGGCATGCCCCATGCGTTTGCCCGCGGGTGCGGTGACACCGGCCACATAGGCGACCACCGGCTTGGATACCTTTTCCTGGATATACTCGGCCGCCTGCTCCTCGGCATGGCCGCCGATCTCACCGACCAGGATGATGCCTCGCGTGGCTTCATCCTGTTCAAACAATGCCAGGCAGTCGATGAAGTCCAGCCCATGGATCGGGTCTCCACCGATACCGATGCAGGTGGATTGGCCCATGCCATGCTGCACGGTCTGGTCCACGGCCACATAGGTCAGGGTGCCCGAGCGCGAGACGATCCCTACCTGGCCGGGGCGGTGAATGTCACCGGGCATGATCCCGATCTTGCATTCACCCGGAGTGATGACACCCGGACAGTTCGGCCCTACCAGCACGGAATCCGAGTTCGCCAGCACTGCTTTCACTTTCACCATGTCAAGAATCGGGACCCCTTCGGTAATGCAGACAATCAGCGGGATTCCTGCATAGACAGACTCGAGAATGGCATCCGCCGCAAACGCGGCCGGCACATAAATGACACTGGCATCGATTTCGTTTTCCTGGCGCGCCTGCTCGACGGTGTCGAACACGGGAAGCCCGAGATGGGAACTGCCGCCACGCCCGGGAGTCACCCCGGCAACCACCTGTGTGCCATAGTCCAGGGCCTGTTGCGTATGGAACGTGCCCTGGGCTCCTGTCATGCCCTGGCACAGCACCTTCGTATTTCTCCCGACAAGAACGCTCATGAACTGCAGACCTACGGTGTGCCGGTTCAGGTTCGGGCAAGACGGATCGCCAACTGCGCCGCTTCGGTCAGCGTACTGGCCTGATGAAGCCCGGCATGCCGGTTCCCAAGCAGCCCCCTGCCCTCAGCCGCGCGGGTGCCCTGCAGCAAGACGATGACCGGGACCTTCAGCGAAACATCCTGCAGAGCATCGAGGATGCCCTGGGCTATCAGATCACAGCGCACGATACCGCCAAAAATATTGACCAGTACCGCCTTCACACGTGCATCGTGCACCACCAACTTGAAGGCCTCGGCAACCTTTTCCTGGGTGATTGCACCGCCCACGTCCAGGAAATTGGCGGGCTCTGCGCCATGGTGCTTGACGAGGTCCATGGTGGCCATGGCAAGCCCTGCCCCGTTCACGATGCAGCCGATGCTGCCATCCAGCTGGACATAATTGAGGCCCAGTTCACAGGCATGCTCCTCGTCACGGTTGCCCTGCGTGGCATCGCGAAGTTTCGCGATCTCCACCTGACGGTAGAGTGCGTTGTCATCGATGTTGATCTTGGCATCGAGTGCCATCAGCCGGCCATCCCCGTCGATAATCAGCGGATTGATTTCCACCAGGCTGCAGTCGCTGGAGACGAACAGCTCGAACAGGGCAAACAGAATGGTCTGCAATTGCTGGACCTGGTCCTTCTGCAGGTCCAGGGCATAGGCCAGGGTGCGGACCTGGCTGGGCTGCAGACCGGCTGCCGGATGGACGTACTGCGTAATGATCTTGTGGGGGGACTGTTGTGCGACCAGCTCGATGTCCATCCCGCCGGCTACAGAAGCGATAATCGCGACCTGCCCGGTCTCGCGGTCTACCAGCAGGGCCAGGTACAGTTCCCGGCGGATCTGCACGGCCGCCTCGAGCAAAACGGCCTGCACCGGCAGGCCTTCCTCACCGGTCTGGTGGGTCACCAGCCGGGTTCCGAGCATCCCGGAGACGGCAGAAACAAGATCCTGCCGGTTGTCCACCCGTGTCACACCCCCGGCCTTGCCGCGCCCGCCCGCGTGCACCTGGGCTTTCACAACCCAGGCATGCGACTCCAGGGATTCACAGAACGACTCCACATCGTCGTCCTGGCAGACCAGGTGGGAGTCCAGGACAGGCACGCCAAAACGCGAGAAAATGGCCTTGGCCTGGTATTCATGTATATTCATAAGGCGAGGGGCAAAGCGAGTTTTCACAATATAATACGCCCGTATCCAGAGCGATGTTAGTAGTTGGCCTTACAGGCGGTATCGGCTGCGGCAAGTCGGCGGTTGCCGATATCTTCGAGCAGGACTTCCAGGTCCCGGTCATCGATGCCGATGTCATCGCCCGGCAGCTTACGGAAACCGAAGAGGTTCTTGAACGGCTGCACGAGACCTTCGGGGACACCTATTTCGACAGCCGCCGGACACTGTTGCGTGACCGGCTGCGACAGGCCGTCTTTGCAGATGCCAAGCTTCGCCGCACCCTGGAAGACCTGCTGCACCCACTGGTATACCGGGAAATCAGGCGCCAACTCCTCCGGCTCGATGCCGTGTACTGCATCCTCGTGGTTCCCTTGCTGCTCGAGACCGAGGGCAATGACCTGGTCGACCGCATTCTCGTCGTCGACTGCACGGTCGAGCAGCAGGTCGAACGGGTCATGGCGCGAGACCACTGCAGCCGTGAGCATGTGGACGCCATCATTTCTGCGCAGCTTGACCGCGAGACAAGACTCAAGCAGGCCGACGATATCCTCGAAAATAGCAGCAGCCTGAAAAGTTTGCGGGAAAAGGTTGCTATACTGCATGACAGGTTCAGTACTTTGGGTTATTCCCCTGATGTGTCGTGAATGAACGCACCGCAATGTCTACCATCAGCTACGAGCAACCGCTGAACGAGAGAACGCGCACCTTTCTGCGGTATGAGCAACTCGCAGACCGGTTTGCATTCTTTGCCCGGCAGGAAAAGCCCTACGACACCCATGGGGCGCTGCTCACGCTGATCGAGATCTTCAGCCTGGTCTCACGCGGGGACATAAAACAGGAGCTACTGAAACAGATCAAGCGACAGATTGATGCGCTTGAACTGCTTGCCCACCAGCCCAAGATCAACACCGTCAAGCTGAACAGCATTCTGGCCGCGCACAAGGACGTGTACGACGAGCTGCATTCGGTCCACGGCCAGATCAACGATCACCTGAAAAACAACGATTTCATCAGCAGCATCCGTCAGAGGACCTCCATCCCGGGAGGGACCTGCGACTTCGACGTTCCGGAATACCACCACTGGCTGGGACAGTCGTTTGCGCAGCGCAGGCAGGCACTGATGGACTGGATTGAGCCGTTCCAGGTGGTTGGAAAAGGCATCACCCAGTCCCTGCAGCTCATTCGCCAAAGCGTGCCGTTCAGCCAGCAGTTGGCAACGAAAGGCTTCTACCTCCAGAGCTTTGATCCGGGCACACCCTGCCAGATGATCCGCATCAGTGTCGACCGTGCTTATTTCCCGGAGTGCAGTGCGGGAAAACAGCGCTTCTCCATACGCTTTCTGACCCAGTCCAGTCCGGGTGAAACGCCCAAGCAGACCGATAGCGACATCGAGTTCAAGCTGGCCTGCTGCGGCTTCTAGCGGGCCCTGAGCCGCCCTACTGCCATACGGCCCGGATGGCGGCCACACCCTGGCCCCCGTGGGCGATGGCGACATCGATGTCTGCCGGACTCAGTCCCCCGATCGCATACACCGGAATGGTACTTTGCCGTGCCAGGCAGGCGAACTGCTCCCAGCCCAACGGCTCAGTGGGCGTACCGGAAACCTTCTCTCGCACCGGGCCCAGGAACAGGTAGTCCAGACCCGCTTGCGAGGCATGCAGGACTTCATCCAGTGTGTGGCAGGAGGCGCTGACCAGGTACTTCGTGCCCAACGGCCTAGTTTTCACGGCGCGCAGCCTGCGGCTGGTCAGATGCAGGCCAGCCGCATCAACCTGTTCAAGAAACGATGCTTTTGCATTCAATACCAAGCGCACCTGGTGGTGCTGGCACGTTTGCAGGCAGTCCCCGGCCAGTTGTAGATACTGCCGGGAATCCAGCTCGTGGGAGCGAAAATGGACCAAGCCGACCCCGGGCTGCCTGACCGTGTCTTCAAAGTGCCGCAGGAAATCCCGGAATTGCCCCGCACCGGGGGTAACCGGGATCAATCCCGGCAACTGCAGTGCACGCAGGATGCCGTGGTTCGCCTTCGGAAAGTGCATGCCGGACAGGGCCGGGGCACTCCTCCAGCCGACCTCCTGCCCCTCGACAGGACGCGCCGTGCCCGAGTATTCGGTCACCCTGAACACATCCAGAAAAACATTTCTGTCGGCATAGGAGTACGGAATCTGAATCAGGGGACGACAGCGACACATGTCGATGTCCAGCTCCTCTTTCAGTTCACGCTGCAAGGCCGCTTCGGGAGACTCGCCAGCCTCAAGCTTGCCACCCGGAAACTCGACATGGCCGCCCAGATGGCTGCCTGCACGCCGCTCCATCACCAGCACTTCGTCCTTTGAGTTTTTCACGATACCGACCACCACGTGCAGGAAGGGCACACCCGAACTCTCAGGAGAAACGCTCAGGTCCGGTACTCCGCATTGATCCTCACGTAGTCGTGGGAGAGGTCCGTCGTCCATATCTGCGCCGAAGCCTTCCCCACCCCCAGCAGCAACCGCAACTCAAGTTCCTCGCCCCGCATCGCCTCCGCGCCTGCCGCTTCCGTGTATCCCGGGGCAGGTTGTCCGTTCTCGACCACGGCCAGACCGTTGATGTGCAGGGACAGGCGATCCATGTCCAGGGCCGCTCCCGGGGCACGCCCGGCAGCAGCCACGATGCGCCCCCAGTTTGGATCACTGGCAAAGGCCGAGGTCTTGACCAGCGGCGAGTGCGCAATGGTAAACGCGATGTCGCGAGCCACCTTCTCGCTGGGCGCCTGCTCGATCCGGATGCAGATGTACTTCGTCACCCCTTCACCGTCTCGGACAATGGCCTGGGCCAGGGACAGAAACAGGGAATTCAGGGCTTGGGTGAATTCCGTCATGGCCGGTTTCGACAGCTCACTGAAGCGCGCGCCGGAACGTGCGGTGGCCATCAGCACACAGGCATCGTTGGTGGAGGTATCCCCATCGACCGTGATGCAGTGAAATGACTGCTGCGTGGCCTCCCGGACAAGCCGTGCCGCCTCTTCGGGCTCCACCTCCAGGTCCGTGGCAACAAATGCCAGCATGGTCGCCATGTCCGGGCAAATCATCCCTGCGCCCTTGGCAATACCGGTGATCGTCACGGCCTTGCCGTCCAGTTGCAGCTGTCTGGACAGGCCTTTGCAGACCGTGTCTGTAGTCATGATGGCCTGAGCTGCGGGCAGCCAGGCATCTTCGTGTAGTTCCTTCACAAGCGAGGAGCAGCGAGAGGTGATTTTCTCAACGGCCAGCCGTTCGCCAATGACCCCGGTGGAAAACGGCAGGACTTCCGTTTCTCGGCAACCACCCGCTTTCGCAAGTGATGTGCAGGTTGCCTGTGCATCTTCCAGGCCCAGTTGGCCGAGCCCGGCGTTGGCATTCCCGGCGTTGATCAGCAGGTAGCGGGGCTGTGCCGCAGCCAGATTACGGCGGGCAACGACCACGGGTGCTGCACAAAAGCGGTTGGCCGTGAACAGGGCCACGGTATGGGCCTGTTCGCAGATTTCCACCAGGACTAGGTCATCCCGGTCCGGGTAGCGCAGGCCCGCAGCGGCCGTCGACAGCCGAATGCCGTTTACAGGCGACAGTCGCTCGGGAGGATTCAGTGAGATTGCCATGCCAAACCGGATTCCAGGAAACAGGCTCTCAGGCGAGCTTCCCGTGACAGTGTTTGAACTTCTTGCCGGAACCGCAGTAACACGGCTCATTGCGGCCGAGCTTTTTCTGCTTGCGCTTGAAGGGCTGCGCCTTGGGCACCTGTGCCGGAGGAGCAGCTTGCGGAGGGGAGGCGCCGGGCTGCAGTACGTTGTCTGCCTGCACGTGCTGGTACTCGATGTCCTCCGGAATCTGCTGGGCCTCCTCCAGTGCCCTGATTTCCTCCAGGGTGGGCAGTTCGGCCCGGGCGATCAGGGAGACGGTCTCCTGCTTGATCTGTTCGAGCATCTGCTGGAACATGTTGAATGCCTCCCGCTTGTATTCCTGTTTCGGATTTTTCTGCGCATAGCTTCGCAGACCAATGCCCTGGCGCAAATAGTCCATGGCAGCCAGGTGCTCCTTCCAGCGATTGTCCAGCACCTTCAGCATGATGTCCTTTTCGAGGCGGCGCATGAGTTCCTCCCCGACACGGTCTTCCTTTTCGCCGAACAAATCCGCGACATGCTGGTGGATCCTCTGGCCGATCTCCTCCCGGTCCAGGGACTCGTCGTCATCCAGCCACTCGCGCGCCCCGAGGTTGAGGCCGAACGTGCTCTCAAGCGCCTGGTCAAGACCTTCGAGATCCCACTGCTCCTCGACACTTCCATCCGGCAGGAACTCGCTGATCGTGCTGTCAGTGACGTCTTCACGTATGGCCGTCAGGTTCTCGGAAATGTCCTCGGTCTGCATCAGCTCGCGGCGCTGCTCGTACACCACCTTGCGCTGGTCATTGGCCACGTCATCGTACTCCAGCAAATGCTTGCGAATGTCGAAGTTGTGGGCCTCGACCTTGCGTTGCGCATTTTCTATCGCCCGGGTCACCCAAGGATGCTCGATCGACTCGCCCGGCTGCATGCCGAGTTTCTGCATCAGTCCACGCACCTTGTCCGATGCGAAAATCCTCATCAGGTTGTCTTCCATCGAAAGATAGAAGCGTGAAGAGCCCACATCTCCCTGACGGCCGGAGCGGCCCCGCAACTGGTTGTCGATACGTCTCGATTCATGCCGCTCGGTGCCGATGATATGCAGGCCTCCGGCCTGTATGACCGCGTCATGCCTACCCTGCCAGTCTGCCTGTACCTGGGTTCGTTCGCTCTCCGCGGTTTCCGGGGCAAGGCTTTGCAGTTCAGCCTCAAGATTGCCGCCGAGCACGATATCGGTACCCCTGCCTGCCATGTTGGTTGCGATGGTGACCGTGCCGGGACGGCCTGCTTGGGTAATGATCAGGGATTCTTTCTCGTGCTGCTTTGCGTTCAGCACCTGGTGCTCGATTCCGGATTTATTCAGGACACCTGCGATCTGCTCGGAGGACTCGATCGACGTCGTACCCACCAGTACCGGCTGACCGCGCTCCGTGCATTCCTTGATGTCCCCGATAATGGCATCGTACTTTTCCTGCATGGTCAGGTACACGAGATCGCCCAGGTCTTCCCGGATCATGGGCATGTGGGTCGGGATCACAACCACCTCCAGGCCGTAGATTGACTCGAACTCGTAGGCCTCCGTGTCCGCCGTTCCGGTCATGCCGGACAGCTTGCCGTACAGGCGAAAATAATTCTGGAAAGTGATGGAGGCCAGGGTCTGGTTCTCGTTCTGTATGACCACGCCTTCCTTGGCCTCAACCGCCTGGTGCAGGCCATCGGACCAGCGCCGGCCCGGCATCGTGCGCCCAGTGAATTCGTCGACGATGACGACCTGCCCGTCACGCACGATGTAGTCGACATTTTTCTGGAACAGGACGTTTGCACGCAGCGCGGCATTCACGTGATGCAGCAAATTGATGTTGGCGACGTCGTACAGGGTCTCGTTGCTGGCCAGCAGGCCCTGGCCGAGCAACAACTCCTCGATATGCTGGTGCCCGTCTTCGGTCAGGTGAATCTGCTTGCTTTTCTCATCGATGCTGAAGTCGCCCGGACCGTCTTCCTCCTGCTGCGGGACCAGCTTGGGCACCAGCGAATGCACCGCCTTGTACAGGCTCAGGTTCTCGCCGGTGGAACCGGAGATGATCAGGGGAGTGCGGGCCTCGTCGATCAGGATCGAATCCACCTCGTCGACCACGGCGAAATTGAGCCCGCGCTGCACGCAGGCATCCGCTGAAAATTCCATGTTGTCGCGCAGGTAGTCAAAGCCGAATTCATTGTTGGTTCCGTAGGTGACGTCCGCCGCGTAGGCCTGCTGCCGTTCCTGGGGCCCCATGCCACTGACCAGTACGCCGACCTCGAGTCCCAGCCGCCGGTAGACCCCGCCCATCCATTCCGCATCACGCCTGGCAAGATAGTCGTTGACCGTGACGACATGTGCGCCCGCACCACCAAGGGCATTCAGGTATACCGCCAGGGTGGCCACCAGGGTCTTGCCCTCGCCGGTGCGCATTTCCGCAATATTGCCGTCATGCAGGACCATGCCGCCGACCAGCTGCACATCAAAGTGGCGCATTTCCAGTGCCCGGCGGGCGGCTTCCCGAACTGCCGCGAAGGCTTCTGGCAGGATCGCTTCCAGCGTTGAGCCGTTTTCAACCTGCTGGCGAAATTCCGCAGTTTTCTGCCGCAGGGCCTGATCGTCCAGCGCCTGGTAAGAGGCCTCCAGTGCATTGATTTTCTGGACCGTCTTGTCATACCGGCCCAGCATCCGCTGGTTGCGGCTGCCAAAGACTTTCTTGGTGAATTTCTCAAACATTGCGTGCTTACATCAATTGCGGGAAAGCCGGGGACGCATCCTGCACCGCCCGGGTGACTGGCAAAATCAGGCAGCCCTCACCTGCAGCCAGGCTATTTGACAAATTTCATCGGATCGATCTGGACACCGTCCTTGAGGATCTCGAAGTGGACATGGGGGCCCGTCGAGCGGCCGGTATTGCCCAGCTTCGCGATCACGTGTCCGCGCCGGACCACCTCGCCCGCCTTCACGAGCAGAACCTCGTTGTGCGCATAGCGCGACATGTATCCATTGCCGTGATCGATTTCCACCAGCTTGCCGTAGTCGCCGTTCCTGCGTGCACGCGTGACGATCCCCCCGGCAACAGCCATCACGTTACTGCCGGACGGGCCGGCAAAATCCACACCCTGATGCAGTTCAGGATGCCCCGTAAAGGGGTCGCGGCGCTTGCCGAACAGGGAGGACACCCAGCTGTACTCGACCGGTCGGCCCTGCGGCTCGGTTTCCTGCTTGACCTTCTCGTCGACCAGTGCATCGCGAATTACCTGCAACTGGCGCTCACGCGCTTCCAGGCTGTTCTGGATCTTTTCGAATTCGGACTCAATCTGCAGGTTTTTGTCGTCGGGAGCATCCGTCACCGGGACCGGACCCCCGATCCCGGATTCCGGCTCAAAGCTGAACTCTTCGGGTTCAAGACCCACCATCTCGATCAGTACGCTGCCCAGGACGTCGATGCGCTGCACCTGGGCCTGCAGCATCCCCGCCTGTGTGGTCAGCGCGCTGACCTCGGCCCGGGTTTCCTGGCGTGCCAGTTGCAGCCGCTCTTCGTGTTCCGCAATATCTTCCTTCCACTGGCTCAAGATCACTTCATTGCCGAAGTGGAGGCCCAGCATGTACCCGCAGCCGAGCAGTACGGTCAGGGTCAGCACCGCACCGGCAATCAGGCCGGCCCGGTACCACCTGCGCGGTTCGACATACAGGAGGCGTAGGCGCGAACGGGGGAAAATGATAATGTTCATTGCAGTTGCAGTTAATCTGGGTTATTGAACATCCTTGGCTGAGCTCATCCGGATGCAGAAACTCTCGTCATACATCAGCACAGGCTTACAGGATAAAACCAGGCTGCTGCACCGGCTCACCCTGAGCCTGAGGATGCAGCTGCCCACAACACTGGCCAGCCACTGCTGGGTGGCCAGCATTGACAACCGGACCCTGACCATCATCACGGATGATGCCGGTCATGCTAGCCTGCTGCGGTTTCAGCAGTATGAAATCCTGAAACAGCTCAACCAGGAGCTTGACCTTGCGGTAAGAGAATACCTAAATCGGCTAAAGATTAAAATCCGAAAAACTACCGGTGAGCCAAAGCCGCCAAGACCGGCGACTCCCCTTTCGGCGAACAGCGCCCGTCATATCAGTGCGTGCGCCGAACATGTGCAGGACCGTGAACTGAAAGAAGCGCTGCGCCGGCTGGCGAGACAGGGCAGGAAGGACTGAAGGGCGCCCGGCAGACGGGCAGTCACTAGACGTTGGCGCTGACGGGAGAGCCGTAGAGGATCGGCACTTTCTCCTCGCCATCCTCGAAAGTGACCTCTTCCCATGCACTCGTATCCTCGACCAGCTTTCTCAGCAGCTTGTTGTTCAGGGCATGGCCCGATTTATAGCCGCTGAACGCACCGATCAGGCTGTGCCCGAGCAGGTACAGATCGCCGATGGCATCCAGAATCTTGTGTTTTACAAACTCGTCCTCGTAGCGCAGACCGTCCTCGTTCAGGATGCGGTGATCATCCACTGCAATCGAGTTGTCCAGGCTGCCTCCCAACGCCAGGTTGCGCGAGCGCAGGGCTTCGAAGTCGCGCATGAATCCGAATGTGCGCGATCGTGATATTTCCTTGACGAAAGAGGTCGTGGAAAAATCCAGTTCGGCCTTTTGCGGACCCGCCTTGAAGACCGGGTGATCGAAATCAATCATGAACCCGACCTTGAATCCGTCAAACGGATCAAACCTTGCCCACTTGTCGCCCTCCTTGACCTTTACGGACCGGGTGATCCGGATGAATCGCTTGGCTGCATTCTGCTCAACGATCCCCGAGGATTGCACCAGGAAGACAAAGGGGCCTGCGCTGCCATCCATGATGGGCACTTCCGGTGCACTGACATCCACGTACGCATTGTCTATGCCCAGACCCGCCATTGCTGAGAGCAGGTGCTCGACCGTGGAAATGCGCACGCCTTCGGAAACCAGCGTCGTGGACAGGCTGGTATCACCGACATTCTCGGGGCTGGCCTTGATTTCAAGGGGTGGATCGAGGTCAACACGCCGGAATATGACCCCGGAATCCACGGGGGCCGGGCGCAGTGTCAGGTAGATTTTCTTGCCAGTGTGTAGGCCTACACCTGTCGCACGTATGACATTCTTTAGTGTTCTTTGTTGTATCACAGACCGTACATCCTATAGACCGCTATCAGCCGCTGATTCCTTCAGCATCCCCAAGCCGCATACCGAGCAACAGGTAATATCGGTGTAATATTACACAATTTCCCGATGACTTCACCAGAGTTTTTAAACCCTGGCCTTGCCGAGCGCGCGCCGCTCAGTCGGCTTGCGTACGCAAAAATGTAGGAATATCCAGATAGTCCAGATCGTACCCCTGGTTTTTCCCGGCGACTTCGGCCCCGGTCTTTGCATGCACCTTGGCGCCGCTCACCTCTTCATCGATGACCTTGGCCGGCTTCTTGGCCGAGGTCTCTACCAGCGTCATCTTGGGTTTGGCCGGAGCCGGCGTGGTTTTTGACCCGATGCCGGTCGCCACCAGTGTCACGCGCAAGCTGTCCTGCATGGATTCGTCGATCACCGTACCGACGACCACCGTGGCGTCATCCGATGCCAAGCCCTTGATATGACTGCCAATTTCGTCGAATTCGCCAATGGAAAGGCCGGCACTGGCGGTCACGTTCACGAGAATGCCCTTGGCACCTGCAATGTTGACGTCCTCGAGCAGTGGGCTGGAGATGGCAGCTTCTGCAGCCTCGCGTGCCCGCTCTGCACCCGTTGAGGTGCCCGAGCCCATCATGGCCATTCCCATCTCCGACATCACCGTGCGTACATCGGCAAAATCCACGTTGATCAGTCCCGGGCAGGTGATCAGTTCGGCGATCCCCTGAACGGCACCGCGCAGGACATCATTGGCCGATTTGAAGGCGTCCAGCAGGTTGGTTTCCCGACCGAGGACCGCCAGCAGTTTTTCATTGGGTATCGTGATCAGCGAGTCAACGTGCTTGACGAGCTCCTCGATACCGGCATTGGCGATCTTCATGCGCTTGTCGCCCTCGAAGGGAAACGGCTTGGTCACCACTGCGACCGTCAAAACACCCAGCTCCTCGGCAATTTCCGCCACGACAGGCGCTGCACCGGTCCCGGTTCCGCCACCCATACCGGCAGTGATGAACAGCATGTCCGCTCCTGAGATGGACTCACGGATGCGATCCTGGTCTTCAAGTGCGGCCTCGCGGCCAACCACCGGGTTAGCCCCGGCTCCCAGCCCTTGGGTAATGTTGTTCCCGAGCTGCAGTACCGTCTTGACATCGGTGCTTTTCAGCGCCTGCGAATCGGTGTTCGCACAAATGAAATCCACACCGTCAATGTTGGATTGCGCCATGTGCATGACGGCATTTCCGCCGCCTCCGCCCACGCCGATCACCTTGATGACAGCATTCTCACCATATGTATCTACCAGTTCAAACATGACCTTTCTCCTCTAGATTTTCATGCTCAGCACATGAGTTTTAAAAGCTTCCTTGAAACCAGCTCCTTACCCTGTTAAACACTCCCGCCACAACCGATTCGCCCGACAAGGCGTTCTGCTCCAGCCTCTGGTTCTGAAAACCGAACAGGAGCAGACCCACCCCCGTGGCATAAATCGGATTTCTTACAACGTCCACCAGGCCCGTCACATTCTGCGCAATACCCAAACGTACGGGCATGTGGAAAATCTCTTCCGCAAGGTCAACCACCCCTTCCATCCTTGAACTGCCGCCGGTCAGCACTACGCCTGCCGCAACCAGGTCCTTGAAACCACTGCGCTCAAGTTCGGCCAGCACCAGCGAAAGCAACTCTTCATACCGTGGCTCCACGATTTCTGCCAGCGTCTGGCGTGACAGTTGTCTTGATTCGCGATCTCCTGCACTGGGGACGTCGATGGTGTCGTCAGGGTTCGCAAGTTGCCGCAGTGCGCAGGCATACTTGATCTTGATATCTTCGGCATGCTGGGTCGGGGTTCGCATGGCCACCGCAATGTCATTGGTAACCTGGGTGCCGGCGATCGGGATCACGGCAGTGTGCTTGATCGCACCGTCAGTGAATACGGCAACATCCGTAGTGCCTCCACCGATGTCCACGAGGCATATCCCCAACTCTTTTTCATCATCCGTGAGTACCGCACTGCTCGAGGCCAACTGCTCCAGGATGATATCGTCCACCTCCAGTCCGCAGCGGTGAATACACTTGATGATGTTCTGCGCCACACTGACAGCACCCGTGACCAGATGGACTTTTGCCTCAAGGCGCACACCGGACATGCCGATGGGCTCTCGGATGCCTTCCTGCTGGTCAATCACAAATTCCTGGGGCATCACCTGCAGCACTCTCTGGTCTGCCGGGATGGCCACAGCCCGGGCAGCATCGATCACGCGCTCCACGTCTCCCTTGGACACTTCCCGGTCCTTGATGCCGACAATGCCGTGGGAATTCATGCTGCGGATATGGCTGCCGGCAATCCCGGTGTATACCGAATGTATCTGGCACCCGGCCATCAACTCGGCTTCCTCGACCGCACGCTGGATGGATTGCACGGTGGATTCAATATTGACAACGACACTCTTTTTCAGCCCCCGGGACGGGCTGGTACCAAGCCCGATCACTTCCAACTGGTCCTCCTCATTCACTTCGCCCACAATCGCGGTGACCTTGGAAGTGCCTATATCCAGGCCGACGAGGATGTCTCTTTCTGTCTTGCGACTCATAGCTTGCGTTCCAGCTTGAAGTTTCCTGCCAGTTGAGGGTCTTTCCACTCCACTGCCAGACCGTTGGTATAGCGAAGGTCAATTTTCTTCACCTGCTCCATGTGTGCAGACAGGTACTCCTCGTAGGCGGTCATGAACCGTGAAATTTTCTTGCCAAGCTGACCGTGTCCGAGGACCAGTATGACCCCGTTGGACAGCACTAGATGCTTGGACAGGCGATCATCCTCGAACAGTCCCTGCAACTGCAGGCCCAAAGGCTCCAGCCAGCGAACCTTGCGCTCGAATATACCGGCCAGCACGGCGGCACGGGTCTCTTCTCCGTACAGCATGGGTAACGCCGCATGGGATGCTTCCACGGATTCCGGGAAAAAGAGCCCCCCATACACATTCATCAGTCCGGTTTTGCCCCAGCGTGCAATCGGGTCTTGCCCATGTACCGCGACCACCAGCGTGGCGGGCCAGATCCGTCGCACCTTGACCTGGTGGATCCAGGGCAACTCTGCCAGTTCCTGTTCCAGCCGGCCCATGGGAATGCGGAAAAATCCTTTCGCGACACGTGAAGATACGATTTTCCTGAAGACCTCGCGGTCGTCTGGATGCACCTCGCCCTCGACTGTGACCTGCTGGATCTGTGGCCATACCAGCAGTTCGGGATGGTGGACACGGACCCAGTACGCGCCATACGCCACGACCCCCAGAAGCACGGCGATCACCAGCACGTCCCATGCACCGCGCAGTGAGAAGTAAGCCGGCACCGTTTGGGAGGCGACCGTTTTGTTTGCATGCTTTCGTTTTCGTGCAGTCATTTCAGGCCAGTGAAGTCTCCAGTATTCTGAGCACCAGTTCGACGAAGCCGATGCCCTGTGCCTTGGCAGCCATCGGCACCAGGCTGTGGTCGGTCATGCCCGGGACCGTATTGATTTCCAGGAACCATGGCTGCCCATGGCCGTCCAAGATCAGATCGACGCGGCCCCAGCCCGAGGCCGTCGTGGCAGCGAAGGCCTGCAGCACCTGTTCCTTGATTGCCGTCTCCCGCGCGGCAGACAACCCGGAAGGACAATGGTATTGAGTGTCACTGGACTCGTACTTGGCATCAAAATCATAGAAGGTCCGCGGGGTTTCCAGCCGGATGGCGGGCAGCGCCTGGTCCTCCAGTACGGCTACCGTGTATTCCTTGCCCTCGATCCACTGTTCGGCCATCACCGTGTCCTCAAAATCACACGCGTGCTTCCACGCCGAGACAATCCCCTCGCGGGTATCAACCTTGGTAATGCCAATGCTCGAACCCTGGGACACGGGTTTCAGGATCATGGGCAAGCCCAGCTCCGCAACCAGTGCCTCCGGGTCGACAGAACCTTTTATGATCCGGTATCCGGGTGTCGGGATACCGTGCCCCGACCAGATCTGCTTGGTCATGCGCTTGTTCATGCAGATCCCTGATGCCAGCACACCGCTGCCGCTGTACGGCAGTCCGATCATTTCCAGCCCGCCCTGTATGCAGCCGTCCTCCCCAAGGAATCCATGCAACGCAATGAAGGCCCGGTCAAAATTACCGGCGCGCAACCGCTCGAATACATCACCGGACACGTCAATCCCCGTTGCATCCACATGCGCCTCCTGCAACGCACTCAGCACTGCACTGCCACTTTTGAGCGAGATTTCCCGCTCCGACGACGGTCCTCCCATCAGTACTGCGACCTTGCCAAAGCGCGACACGTCCGTCATTGCGCTTCTCCCAGAATCCTGACCTCGGGGACCAGCGTGACACCCTGCTCGGCCTTCACGGTCGCATGCACCTTCCAGATCAGTTCCTCGATATCCTTGGCCGTGGCATGTCCCAGATTGATGATGAAGTTTGCATGTTTCTCCGAAACCTGTGCTCCGCCAACCCGGGCCCCCTTCAGGTTACAGCTCTCGATCAGCCGGGCTGCATGATCTTGCTCCGGATTCCTGAACACCGAGCCGCAGCTCTGACTTCCCAAGGGTTGGTCGGCATTGCGCCGTTCCAGCAGCGAACGAATGGTGGCCCTCGCCTGCGACGCGCTCCCGGGGGTAAATCTGAACACGGCGCCGGCAAACCACTCATCCCGGGGCACCTGGACCGTGCGATAGCCCGGCTGGAAATCATCGCAATGCCGGGTATGCAACCCGCCACGGCGGTCTACGGTTTGTGCATGGGATACGAATTCCCAGGTCGCATGGCCATAGGCACCCGAATTCATGGCCAGTGCGCCCCCGACCGTACCGGGGATGCCTACCAGAAACTCCGCACCCTGCAACTCCTGGTCTGCACAAAAGCGTGCCAGCTTGGCACAGGCAACACCTGCCTCTGCCCGGACCATGCCGGGGCTGTCGATCTCCAGCCCCCCCAGACAGCCATGCAGCAAAATCACCACACCCCGTATGCCCCCGTCACGCACCAGCACATTGGTGCCACCACCCAGCCAGGTCAGCGGTACATCCTCCGCCTGGCCCGCGAGGAAATTCCGCAAATCCTGCACATCCGCAGGCCGATACAGAAGATCAGCAGCCCCACCAACCTTCCAACTGGTGAACCGTGCCAGCGAGGCATTTCTCTCCAGCGTTCCGCGCAGCATTTCGATGTCGTTTACCGCTTCCATGTCAGCCTCGCGCAAAAACCTCACTCAGATGCTGGGCGGTGCCTCCGATGCTGCCTGCTCCCAGGGTGAGCAGAACATCCTGGTCCTCCGAGACGTGCTCCAGCGTGGCCTGGACCTCAGACAAGTCCTTCACCAGGATCGGGTCAAGCTTGCCCCGTGCACGAAGTGCGCGGCTCAGTGCCAGGCTGTCAGCGCCTGCCAAAGGATCCTCGTTCGCCGCATAGACCTCACACAGCATCAGGACATCCGCTTCGTTCAGTACCCGTACAAAATCGTCGAACAGGTCCCGTGTGCGCGAATACCGGTGCGGCTGAAACAGCACGGTCAGTCGGCGCCCGGGCCAGGCATCCCGCGCAGTGGTCATCGTGGCAGCTATTTCGGCAGGGTGATGGCCATAGTCGTCTACCAACTGAACCTGCCGCTTGTCGATGGATATCTGTGGATAGACCTGAAATCGCCGTGCTATGCCCTGGAAATTCTCGAAGGCCGACTGTATGCAGTTTTCCTTGACGTCAAGCTGCAAGGCGACGATCGCTGCCGCCACCGCATTCAGGACATTGTGAATGCCCAGCAGATTCAGCACGAATCGGACCGGGGCTTGCTTCCCGGGTCGCTGCAGGACAAATTTTGTCTGCTGTGGAGACTTCTCGACTTCGGTGATCCGGTAATCGGCCTGGTCCGAAAAGCCGTAGGTGACGTATGGACGCGAAATCCTTGGCAACTGGGCACGGACCGTCTCGTCATCCATGCACAAAACGGCCACCCCGTAAAAAGGCAAGTGATGGATAAACTGCAGGAACGCATCCTGCAAGGTGTTGAAATCGCCTCCGTACGCGGACAGATGATCCGAGTCGATATTGGTCACGACCGACATGATGGGCTGCAGATACAGGAACGAGGAATCGCTTTCATCCGCCTCGGCGACCAGGTACTGTCCGGCGCCCAGCTTTGAATGACTTCCGAAACTGTTGACACGACCGCCAATGATGAAGGTCGGGTCCAGATCGGCATGTGCAAGTATGGATGCGATCAGGCTCGTCGTGGTGGTCTTGCCATGAGTGCCTGCCACCGCAATGCCGTAACGGAAACGCATCAGCTCGGCAAGCATTTCCGCACGTGGCACGACCGGGATGCGCCGTTCATGGGCAGCTGCAATTTCCGGGTTATCGTCTCCTACCGCGCTTGACATCACCACGACATCGGCATCCCGAACATTGCCGGCATCATGACGGCCGTACACCGTCGCACCCAGTTTTGACAGGCGCCGGGTAATCGCGTTCTCCTGGATGTCGGAGCCGTATACCTGGTACCCCAGGTTCACCATTACCTCTGCGATGCCCCCCATGCCGGAACCCCCGATGCCCACGAAGTGCACATGCTTAATTTTGCGGGTTGCAAAATGTCCGATATTGAATGTCATGAACCCGGGTCCTCGGCCAGCCCTGTGCGCTCACCCTTGCCCTTCAGACAAGCCTGCAGGCATATTTTTGCCACATCCTCAGCAGCCCGGGGCTTGGCAAAGCCTCGGATGGCCACGGCAATGTCCTTGAGCTTGGAACGGTGGGCGTCCACATCACGCAACAGGGCAGCCAATGCGGATGCATTGAGTTCTCGCTCCTGGATCATGAATGCCGCGCCCGCCTTAACCAATACACTGGCATTGGCTGTCTGGTGATCGTCCACGGCATACGGGTACGGGACAAAAACGGCACCGACACCCGCCATCGCAAGCTCTGCCACGGTAATCGCACCGGCACGGCAAACTACCAGGTCTGCCCAGGCGTACGCGTCGTGCATGTTCTCGATGAACGCATCCACACGGGCTTCGATCCGGTGGGTGTCATACGCCTGCTGCGTGAATTCAAGCTTTTTATCTCCGCTCTGATGCCAGACTTTCGGGCATTTTCCGGTATCCAGCAGTGCCAGTGCCTCAGGTACGGTCTTGTTCAGGGTATGCGCTCCCAGGCTTCCGCCGACCACGAGCACATGCAACGGCCGGTCTTGCGGCTCACCCACTTCGTGCTCACGCTTGTTCTGCAGAATTTCCTTGCGCACCGGATTGCCGACCACTTCCACGTTCTCACGTACGAACGTGCTTGGAAATGCCGTCAGGATATGGGTGGCGAACGGTGCAAGAAGACGATTGGTCAGACCTGATATCGCGTTTTGTTCATGGATGACCAGGGGGCGCCTGAACAAGGCAGCCACAAGCCCGCCGGTACCGGAGACAAACCCGCCCATGCCGAGCACCGCACAGGGCCGGTGTTTCAGCACCAGCCAGACGGTCTGCAGCCCGGCAAATCCCAGCTTGACCGGTGCAAGCAGGTAGGTCAGAAAATCCTTGTTTCGAAGACCGCCTATGGAAATTTCTTCAAAGTGATAGGCGGTGTTGGCCACCACACGCGACTCGATACCCTTTTTCGTGCCCACCCAGACCACCGGGATACCCTGCTGCTCAAGTTTCCTTGCCACGGCAAGTGCAGGAAACACATGGCCGCCGGTCCCGGCAGCAAAAATCATGATAGGAGGGCATGAAGTCTTCATGAGTTCCTGAACCTCCGTGCCAGTCCGGACCCTTCGGCCACCCCCTCCATGTGTACACGCGTGACCAGGCCGATAGCCATGCAAACGACCACCAGGCTGCTGCCTCCCGCACTGATCAGCGGCAATGTCAGCCCCTTGGTAGGCAACACGCCCATGTTGACGCCGATGTTGATGAAGACCTGCAATCCCAGCCAGATCCCGATCCCGTAGCAGACCAGGGCACCGAACTTCATGCCCTTTTCCTCCACCTTTTTGCCGATCGCGAAACACCTGGCAATCAGCACCAGGAACAGCAGCAGCACCACGGCGACCCCGACCAGACCCAGTTCTTCGGCAATGACGGCAAACACGAAATCGTTGTGTGCCTTGGGCAGATAAAAAAGTTTCTGCACACTGGCACCCAGGCCCAAGCCCGTCCACGAGCCGCTGCCAATCGCAATCAGTGACTGGGTCAGCTGGAAACCCGAGCCGAACGGGTCAGACCAAGGGTTGAGAAATGCAGTAAGACGTTCCATGCGGTACGGGGAAGAAACGGCGATCACTGCCATGGAGGCCGCCGATGTAACAAACAGGATGACAAAGTTGAGTATTTTGGCGCCTGCCAGCCAGAACATGCCAAGTGCGGTAACCAGCAAAACGATCGCAGCACCGAAATCGGGCTCAAGCAACAGCAAGGTAAACAGGACTAGCAAGACCAGCATGGGCCGCACGAACCCCGCAAACGACTCGATGACCTGCTGCCCGTGCCGGACCAGATAGCCGGCAAGGTAGATGATCAGCAACAGCTTCACAATTTCAGAAACCTGTATACCCAGGGGCCCGAGTTCCAGCCAGCGCGTACTCCCGTACACCGTCCTGCCCATCCCCGGGATCAGTACCAGGGTCAGAAGTGCCACCATCAGAAACAGCAAGAACACGCTGGAGCGTTCCAGGTGGGCCAGCCGGACTTTGGTGAGCAACAGGGCCGCCAGCACCCCGAACACCGCAAAAATGAACTGACGTTTGAAGTAGTACAGCGGGTCTCCGGTGCCACGGTCTGCGATTTCTATCGAGGAGGATGCCACCATCACCAGGCCTATGCCGAGCAGCAGCACGGCGGACAGGACAAGCGTGACATCATATTGACAGGACAGTTCGGCATCCTCGCGGGCTTCCCTTCCATGCACAAACCGTTTGGGTGAATTCACAGCACCAGCTCCCTGACACAGTTCTCGAAATCCCTGCCCCGCTCGGTATAGTCCTCATACATGTCGAAGCTTGCGCATGCCGGGGACAGCAATACCTTGTCACCGGCCACAGAGAGTGCCTGGGCCTGGGCCACGGCATCGCGCATGGTATCCGCAGAATGAATCTGCACGATCCCGTGCAGGGCCTGCCGCAGCAGGTCCGAATCCTGTCCGAACAAAATTGCGTGCTTGGCATGACGGGCTACTGCGGAGCGCAAACTGGCCAGGTCGCCTCCCTTGAAAACCCCACCGGCAAGCAGGACCACATTGCTTTCCAGGCTTCTCAGTGACATGACCGAGGCACCGACATTGGTGCCCTTGGAGTCATTGAACCAGGCCACACCACTGGATTCGCCAACCCGGGAAAGCCGGTGTGGCAATCCCTTGAAACGTGTGAGAACGCTGCACATCTTTTCCGTAGACAGGCCCAGGGCATGTCCGATCGCCAGCGCCGCCAGCGCATTCAGGATGCCCGCCTCACCCTGCATCGTGAGCTTGTCAGTCGACAACAGGCAATGATCCCCCTGGGCCAGGTATGAATGCTTGCCGCGCTGCAACAGGCCGAAACCGCGGTCTGTTGGACGGTCGAGTCCAAAATCCGTGACTGCCCCCGAGGTCTTCATTTTCATTACAAGCCCGTCGCCCCGGTTGACCACGCTGCAGCCCGCATGCTCGTAGATGCGCGCCTTGATTTCTGCATATCGCTCCAGGCTGTCGTGACGGTCGAGGTGATCTGCCGATACGTTAAGGACGGCACCGATGCGCGGCTTCAGGGACTGTGTGGATTCGAGTTGGAAACTTGATAACTCCAGTACAAACAGCTGGGCATCATCTTCTTCGAGCAGGTCCAGTGCCGGTGTTCCGATATTACCGCCTGCATACGCGCACAAGCCGCAGGCCGAGGCCATTTCGGTCACCAGCCGAACCACCGTGCTTTTTCCATTTGAGCCGGTCACGGCGACGACCGGCACCCGGTTCGCACCAGCAAACAGCTCGATATCTCCAAAACACTCGGCACCCCGGTCAATCGCCGCCTGGATCGCCGGATTTCTCGTATCCACGCCGGGGCTCAAAATGATCTGGCTGGCTGCTGCAAACCACTGTACGGGCAAGGCTCCCGTGCAGATGTCCGTCTGTGGGAATTCCTGCCTGAAAATCGCGAGCCCGGGAGGCTGGTCCCGGGTGTCCGCCATGGCGAAGGGGATGCCCCGTCTGTGCAAGTGACGCGCCACCGACAGACCGGTCTTGCCAAGCCCGACAACGATTCGTTCGTGAGCGTTTTCCATCATCTGTTCCCGCAGCGCCAGTGCCATGACATTACCGGATCTTCAGGGTCGCCAGGCTGATCAGCACCAGCACGAACGTGATGATCCAGCAGCGCACGATCACCCGGGGTTCCGGTGAACCTCCCATCTCGAAATGATGGTGCAGGGGTGCCATCTGAAAAACCCTTTTGCCTGTGAGCTTGTAAGACGCGACCTGGATCATCACGGAAACGGTTTCCACGACAAAAAGGCCGCCCATGATCATCAGCACGATCTCCTGGCGCACCAGCACGGCCAGCAGTCCCAGTGCCGCACCCAGCGACAGCGCGCCGACATCGCCCATGAACACCTGTGCGGGGTATGCGTTGTACCAGAGAAATCCGAGCCCGGCACCGACCACCGCGCCACAGAACACCACCAGCTCTCCGGCAAGCGGCAAATACGGAATGGCAAGATAACTTGAGAAATTCAGGTTACCGCTCAGATACGCAAATATGCCGAGGGTGCCAGCCACCATGACCACCGGCATGATGGCCAGGCCATCCAGTCCGTCGGTCAGGTTCACCGCATTGCTGGTACCCACGATGACGATGTACGTAAGCACCACGAACCAGGCGCCCAGGGGGATGATCACATTTTTGAAAAAGGGGACATAGAGACTGTATTCAACGGAACTCTCCGCCGTATAGAACAACAGCAGAGCGACGCCAATCCCGATGACGGACTGCCAGAAATACTTGCTTTTTGCAGTCAGCCCCTTGCTCGATCCGCCCAGCAGTTTCTTGATGTCATCCACGGCGCCGACCAGGCCAAACAAAAATGTCGTGACCAGCACAAACCACACGTACCGGTTGGTCATATCACTCCACAGGATCGCGCTCAGGAAAATCGCAAACAGCAGGAACACCCCGCCCATGGTCGGCGTACCTGCCTTGGCATGATGGGTCTGTGGCCCGTCATCCCTGACGTTCTGGCTCACCTTGTAGTCACTCAGCTTGCGAATCATGACGGGTGCCGTCACAAAGCAGATAATCAGGGCGGTAAGCACGGCCAGGATCGAACGCAGGGTCAGATACTGGAAGACATTGAATCCAGAATGGAAGCTTTCCAGATACTCGAACAGTTCAAGCAGCATGTTCTTTTCGGCTGCCTCCCAAGTCAGCAGGAGCCCGGATGCCTTCTATGACCTTTTCCAGGTGCATGGCGCGCGAGCCTTTCACCAGCACACAGACCTGGTCGTCCATTTCGTTGCGCAAAATCTCGATGATTTCCCGGTGGTCCGAGAAATGCTCGCCATCCTGGCCAAATGTCTCCACCGCATGGGCGGCCAGCTTGCCGAGGGCCAGCAGGCGTGTGACACCGGATTTCCTGGCCATGATTCCGGCTTTTTTATGCAGGGCGATGCTTTCTCCGCCCAGTTCGCCCATGTCTCCCAGTACCAGCCAGTGTGCGCCGGATTCCTGTGCCTGCACATCGAGTGCGACAGACAGCGAGGCGGGATTGGCGTTATAGGTATCGTCCAGGACACATGCACCATGGATCCCTTCGAGCCGTACGAGGCGGCCAGGTACGGGCTTTGCGGATTCAATGCCGGCTCGGATATCTTCAAGCCCGATCTCCAGAGCCGTACAAACTGCAGCGGCAGCAAGTGCGTTATACAGGCCATGCTGGCCGGGAACCTGCAGGGTTGTGTGTATTTCCCCTGCCGGTGTGCGGACCCTGACCTTGCGTGAGTCCGTTTTTTCGCCGGTGACATCCGCATCCTGCCGGATCCCGAATGAAACCTGCCGACGTGTACCGATATCTTCACGCCACAATGGCAGATACGGCTCATCGGCATTGACCACGGCGATGCCCCGCGGATTCATGTGGCGATAGAGTTCCGCTTTGGCCCGTGCCACGCCCTCCAGCGAACCGAATCCCTCCAGATGCGCGGGCCCGATGTTGCTAATCACGCCGATGTCAGGGCTTGCGAGCCTTGCGAGGTTCTCGATTTCACCCGCATGATTTGCACCCATCTCGATCACCGCGTGGCGATGCCGTTCATTCAGACCCAGCAGTGTCAGTGGCACGCCGATGTGGTTGTTCAGGTTTCCCTGGGTGGCCAGTACGTCACCCTGGGTACTCAGGATCTCCCGGGTCAATTCCTTAACCGAAGTCTTGCCATTGGAGCCGGTGATACCAACCACCGGCACCTTGAATTTCGCACGCCATGCCACGGCGAGATCCTGCAGGGCTGCATGGGTTCTTCGCACAACAATCTGCGGGTTGGGCACATCCAGTGCATGCTCGACGAGCAAAGCGCCCGCGAGTTTCGCATGCCCGGCGACAATCAGCTCATGCGGGTCAAACCTTTCACCCACCAGGGCAATGAACAGGTCCCCTTGGCGCAGTGTCCTTGTATCGATGGACAGGCTGGATACGAGCATGTCTTGGCCGACCAGCTGGCCTTTCGTAATCCGTGCAATCTCGGCAAGTGTAAATCTCATGCCGGGTATTCCCGTAGGCAGTCTGCCGCCGCTTTCCGATCATCGAACGGCAGACGTTTGCCTTCAATGATCTGCAGGGTTTCATGGCCCTTGCCCGCAATCAGCACGGTGTCGCCGGGTTTCGCCTCATGTATCGCATGGGCGATGGCCTGTTTGCGGTCATGAATTACGGAATAGCTGGCAGCAGGACTGAATCCCGCGACCACATCCTGCACAATGTCATCCGGATCTTCGAACCTGGGATTGTCATCGGTGACCACCGCATGATCGGCCAAGGACTCCACCGCCTGAGCCATGTACTTGCGTTTACCGGAATCCCGATCCCCTCCGCAGCCAAAGACACACCAGAGCCTGCCGCGGCATGTTTCGCGCAACACCTGCAGAACGCTGGACAAGGCCTGGGGAGTATGCGCGTAATCCACGAGCACACTCGGTGCATCTCGACCTTCGCCAACCCACTCCATTCTTCCGGACACGGTTTGCACGCAAGATACGGCGGCGAGGACTTCATTCAGTGCATGACCGTTTGCCAGCAGTGCTCCTGTCACGGCCAACAGATTACTGACGTTGAATTCTCCGTAAAGCCCGGTCTCAATGACACCCGAACCCCAGCTCGTGGCAATCTCAATTACCGTTCTTTTTTGCGAAGCAGACACGTTGCTCGCAAATACATGGGGTTCCTTGTCAGCGAGGTGCATGCTGCAGGAATACGGGACGACCCTGGTGTGGTTGCCGGCTTCTTCCGCCAGCTTGCGGCCGAATGCATCATCAACGTTGATGACCGCATGCCGCAAACCCGCAGTTTGAAACAGGATGCGTTTGGAATTTTTATAATCTTCCAAGCTCGCATGATAGTCCATGTGGTCGTGACCCAGGTTCGTAAAGATCGCCGTGTCCACGTCCACGCCATTCAGTCTCCCCTGCTTGAGACCATGGGACGAGGCTTCGACAACCGCCTGCGGAATCTCCTTTTCGAGGAAGCCATGCAGCAGAGCCTGCATACGGATGGCGTCAGGAGTGGTGCAGGCTTCAGGCTCGAGGTCCGAATGAATGCCGTACCCCAATGTTCCGACTACTCCGCAGGGGATTCCCAGTTTCGCAAAGGCCTGTGCAAGAAACTGGCTGACGGAAGTTTTCCCGTCCGTGCCCGTTACACCGATCACATGAATGTGCTGCGAGGGATTCTTGAAAAACCGCCGTGCGATCGGCCCGATCTGTTGTTGCAGGTCAGGGATCCGGATACAGGGCAGATCGTCCTGCAGGCAATCTTCCCGGGCCTGGGGGCCAGGCTCCCAGGCAATTGCGGCAACGCCCCGCGCCATGGCCTGCTGGCTGTACTGCAGGCCGTGCTGGCGTGTACCTTGTGTGGCAAAGAACAGGGCTCCGGCTTCAATCGTGCGGCTGTCAAGGCCAAGTCCAGTGATCACAGTGTCGCTATGCATCTTTTGCACCTGCGCCCATCCGTCCAGCAGATCTGCCAGAGGCCAGGAAAATGGTGGTCCTTGTGTGCACGGCCTAGCCTGCATGATCTTGAGGAAGGCGAATGGTATCGGCACGCAAGGACACGTTATCAGGTGTAATGTTCAGCAGACGCAAAGTTCCCCCCATGATCCTCGAAAAAACAGGCGCTGCCACATGGCCGCCGTAGTAAGCTCCCCCGCTGGGCTCGTTGATCAAAACAACAAGCACCAGCCTCGGATCACTTGCGGGCGCCATGCCTGCAAACATCGCGATGTACTTTTTCTCATAGCCGTTGCCCGCTGACTTGCGCACGGTGCCGGTCTTGCCGGCAATCGTATAGCCCGGCACTCCGGCCCGGGAACCGGTGCCCTCCTCAGAAACCACTGCATTCAGGATTGAGCGGATCTGGCGCACGGTTTGCGGTGAAATCACACTGGGCTGCGTGCTCCAGCGGGAATCCGCATCTTCCTTGCGCAGCATGGAGATGGAGGCCCGTTTACCATCCGATGCCAGCACGGTGTAGGCCCGTGCCAGTTGCAGGGCCGTCATCGACATGCCATAGCCATACGCCATGCTGGCGTGCTCGGTCTTGTGCCAGTCCTGGAAGTTTTTCAGGTAACCGGTCGCCTCACCCGGGAATCCGGACTCCGTGGACTGACCCACCCCGATCGCGTCATAGGTCGTCCACAGGTCCTGTCGCGGGATCGTGAATACCATTTTCACGGCTCCGACATTACTGGACTTCAACAACACCTCATTGACTGAAAGCGGACCAAAATCACGGATGTCCCGAATCGTGAACGGGCCCACCTTATAGGTTCCTGGCGTGGTGTCGATCACGGTCTCCGGGGAATAACGCCTGGAATCCAAGGCCAGCGCGACCACAAAGGGCTTCATCGTCGATCCCGGCTCAAATACATCCGTGACCGCACGATTGCGGTACGTGTGCTGCTTGTGCTCCTTGCGATTGTTCGGATTGAACGAGGGTACATTCACCATGGCCAGCACTTCACCCGTTTTGGCGTCCACCATGACTGCAGATGCCGAACGGGCTCCATGCTGGAGGTAGGCGGCTTTCAATTCGCGGTACGCGAGGTATTGCACTCTGCGATCAATGCTCAATGTCAGGTTTTGCCCAGGGCGCGGTATCTTGATGGCCTCGACGTCTTCGACAATCCGGTTGAGTTGATCCTTGATCACCCTCTTGGCACCGGGCTGTCCCGCCAGCCAGTCTTCATAGGCCAGCTCTATGCCCTCCAGGCCCTTGTCATCGACACTGGTGAAGCCGAGTACATGAGAGCTGACTTCCGCGGTGGGGTAATAGCGCCGGTACTCCCGTCGCAAATAAAATCCTGACAAATCGCTTTGCTGCAAGCGTTCCGCCTGTTGTGGGTTTATATGGCGCTTGATGTACAGGAATTGCCGGTTTTTCTTCTGCTCAAGTTTTCCGAGCAGGTCTCTCACCTTCAGGTCCAGGATTTCAGCCACGCGTACCACGGAGTCGTGACTGTCCAGAGCCTCGGCGGGGTTGGCCCATACTGAAAAAACCGGCGTGCTCACTGCGAGTAATTGACCGTTTCGGTCCAGAATCATCCCACGATGCGCAGGCATCTCAACTACCCGCAAGTGGCGCGCCTTACCTTCCTCCTCCAGGAATTCATGGTCGAACAGCTGCAAATCAACCGCCCGTGCAAACAACACAGCCAATCCGAATACGAAGACAGACAACACAAATATACGTCTCCGTTTGAAATTCGGTGTCTGCTTCATGACGTCAACGGGATTCCAGAAGTACCAGCCTTTCCTTGTGGACCTGGCTCATCCCGAGTTCTTCACGTGCCAGTTTCTCTACCCGGCCGTGTGCCAGCCATGTGCTTTGTTCCAGCTGCAGACGGCCCCACTCGACCTGTAATTCGTCAAACTGGTTCTGCAATTTCTGCAACTCGATAAATTCCTTGCGTAGGGAATGCTCCGAATACACGATGCCTACGCCGGTGAACACATTCACAGCAGTCAGGATCAGCACAAGCATAAACCTGCCTAGCATGTGACACGCTCCAGGACATACAGCTTGGCACTGCGTGCCCGTATGTTGGCGGCGACTTCCTCTGCTGAAGGGCGCACCGGTTTGCCGACCCTTTTCAGCTGCGGTCCGGCTGACCCGGTGACAGGCAGCTTGCGCGGTGCGCTGGAATGACTGTGTTTCCTGAACACACCCTTCACGGTCTGGTCTTCCAGTGAGTGGAAGGTGATCACCAGCAGCCTCCCGAATTCTGCCAGCAGCCCCACGCTGTCATCCAAGGCGGCTTCCAGTGCCTTCAG
>CAZTNC010000001.1:0-15500 GCA_964614915.1 uncultured Thiotrichales bacterium | reverse complement strand
ATATTGTTCGCAATCGTATCGTTGAACAGAACGACTTCCTGGCTGACAAAGGCGATCTGTGCACGCAGGGAGGTTAGGCTGAATTCCCTGACATCGGTGCCGTCGACAAGAATGCTGCCGTGGTCTGCATCGTAAAACCGGGGCAGCAGGTTGACGATCGTGCTCTTGCCGCTGCCAGACCGACCGACAAATGCCACGGTTTCCCCCGGCTCTATACTCAGGTTGATGTCAGACAGCGCCTGCTCTTCCCGGGAGGTATATTTGAAGCCTACTCCCCGGTACTCGATTCTCCCCTGGCAGGTCTTGAGCGTTCTGCCCGTCGACTCCTGTTCCTTTTCCGTGTCGATCAGCTCGAACACGCTTTCGCCTGCGGCAATACCGGTTTGCAGGATCTCGTTCACCAGGGTGAGCTTTCTTGCCGGGGTCAGGATCCAGACCATCGCCACGATGAAGGCCACAAACTCCCCTGCACTTTCCCCGGATGCCATCACCGGGCGGGCAGCCACTGCCAATACCACGACCAGTACGAAGCCGACCAGCATCTGGATCACCGGGGTACTCGCCGCCTTGGTCATGACTTTCCTCAGGTAGGAACGGCGGTACCCTTCGTTGGCCTGCCCAAACTTGCGAATTTCATAGTCCTGCCCGCCGAACAGCTTGACGATGCGATGTCCGGTGATGCTTTCCTCGACAATGTGGGTGATCTTGCCCACGGACTTCTGGATGCGCGTGCTGTACCTCCTGAACAGGCGGCTGGTATAGCCGACCACCGCTGCGATGAGTGGCGCTACCACCAGGAAAATCAGGGTCAGCTTCCAGTTGTTGTACGCCATCACGCCGAGCAGGAAAACGATCTTGGAAGTATCTTCCACCAGGCTGCGCAGACTTTTCGAAGCCGCCCCGATCACATGCTCGACGTCGTAGGAAAATTTCGACAACAGGCTGCCGGTGGCCTGGAAGTCGAAGTACCGGGCTGGCAGGTACTGCAGCCGGTCAAACATCTGCTGGCGCAAGGCCTTGATCACGTAGGCGCCCACATAGCCGATGTAGTAGGTGCCGGTAAAATTTGCAATGCCCCGCAATATGATCACCAGCAACAGCACCGCCGGGATCCACTTGATCTCGTCGTAGTTCTTGTCCACGAACGCGCCGTCGATAAAGGGCCCGAGCAGGTACACGGTCAACGCATCCAGCCCCGAGAACACCAGCAGGGACACCGAGCCAAGCAGCAGGTACGGCCACTTGGAGAAGGTGTAGCCCAGCAAGCGGGAATAGGTCTGCCAGCCGGTTGTGGAAGAAGCGCCTGTAGACATGGCCTGCGGGGTATCCAGGGACGGTGCGCGGCTCAGACCACGGACAGCCGGCCGTCGGTCAGTTGATAGATCTTGTCCATGGACTGCGCAACGCCCGGGTCATGCGTCACGATGACCAGGGCCATGCCAAGCTCCCTGCACATCTCGAGCATCAACTGCTGCACCTGTTCGACATTTTTCCGGTCGAGATTCCCCGTGGGCTCATCGGCAAGTACCACCTGCGGCTCGGTCACCAGGGCCCGGGCAATCGCGACACGCTGCCTTTCCCCACCGGAGAGCTCCGCCGGCTTGTGCTTCATATGCGAGGACATGCCTACCTTGGCAAGGAAATCCTGGGCCTGGCCGAGCGCTCTTGATGCCGGCCAGCGGCGCCACAGCAGAGGGATGGCGACGTTCTCCAGGGCGGTGAACTCCGGCAGCAGATGATGGAACTGGTAAATGAAGCCCAGTGCACGGTTTCGCAACTGTCCGCGCTCTGCATCCGAGAGGCTGGTCATGTCTCGCCCGCACACCTGCACACTGCCGGAATCCGGGGTATCCAGGCCACCCAGCAGGTGCATCAGTGTGCTCTTGCCGCTGCCCGATACACCGATGATCGCTTGCCGGCTGCCGGTCTCGACGCTGAGGTCCACCCCCTTGAGCACCTGCACATGCAGCGGGCCGCTCGCGAAGGTGCGCACCAGTGACTTGCATTGAAGAACCTCGGTCATGATACCTACTCGTAGCGCAACGCTTCGGCCGGCTGGGTGCGTGAGGCCTTCCACGCGGGGTAGATGGTCGCCAGCACGGTAAGCACAAAGGACAACGTGCACACGAGAACGACATCCACGGAGTCGATTTTCGAGGGCAGGTCATTGATGGGATAAATATTGTCGGACAGGAATCGCATCCCGAAATAGGCTTCGATCCAGGCGATAATGGCCTCCAGGTTGGCGGCCAGCAACAACCCGAAGATGGCTCCGAAAATGGTTCCCACCAGGCCGATCACCGTGCCCTGAATGACAAATATGCTCATGATTCCTCTTGGCGTGACGCCGAGGGTGCGCAAAATGGCAATATCGCTTTGCTTCTCGGTAACCACCATGACCAGTGCGGAGACGATGTTGAACGCGGCAATCAGCACCAGCAGGGACAGGATGATGGTCATCATGATTTTCTCGATCCTGAGGGCACGGAAAAACTGGCTGTTATGCTGGGTCCAGTCGGTGACCCAGTACTCCTCGCCCAGCTGGGTACGCAGCCCCTGGGTAAGTGCAGGCGCATCGAACAGGTCCTCGAACCGCAGGCGCAACCCCGATACGGCATCGCCCAGGCGAAACAGGCGCCTGGCATCCTCGATGTGCATGACCGCGGTATTGCGATCGTACTGCGGCACCCCCACGGAATAGATGCCCACCACGGTAAAACGCCTGAGCCTCGGCACGATGCCTGCCGGGGTGACATTCGCCTCCGGGGTCAGCACGGAGACCTTGTCTCCTGTTCCAACGCGCAGATAGTCGGCCAGGTCCTCGCCCAGCAGGATGCCGTATTCGCCGGCATGCAGCACGCCCAGGTCACCGCCCAGCACCAGCTCCCCGATCCGCGAGACGTTTCCTTCGAGCGCGGGATCGACCCCGTTGAGCATGGCGCCGGTCAGGCGATTGCCGCTGACCACCATGCCCTGGGCCTGCACATAGGGTGCGGAACCCTTGATCTCGTCATTGTCCTTGAGCTTGTCCTGCAATCCCTGCCAGTCTCGCAGGGTACCCGTCATCTCGAGTGCGGTCGCATGCGAGGTCATTCCCAGAATCCGGTGCTTGACCTCATGCTGGAAGCCGTTCATGACGGACAACACGGTGATCAGCACGATGATGCTGAGCGCAATCCCGAGCACGGAAATCAGCGAGATGAATGAGATGAAGTGATTTCTCCTTTTTGCACGCAAATAGCGTGAACCAATAAAGAGCTCGAGGGGTTGGAGCATCAGATCGTATCCAGATGTGTATGACGGGCCAAATGAACTGTAATGTGCGTATCAACCGAGGCCGTTATGGAATACCAATACACGTGCAAGTATACCCGCTTGTCCGCATCATGACCGATTCCGCTGTTGCAGGGCATCAAGGGCGCGTTCAGGCGTAATGCGTGCAGACACGTCCTGTGACCCCTATTTCGCGATAAATTATAATGGGTTGACAGAGAAAAGCCTCCCAGGGACATGAAAATGAACAGGGAACCCGAAGCCCATCCCCAGACCGGGGCACATGACCCGGCAAAACCCGCCTCACTTTTTTCCAACTATGAGGTCGATCCCGTCTTTTACGACGAGATGTTTTCAGCCCCTGGCGTGCCGCGCGAACATTGCAAGGCGCTCTGGGAGCATCTTGGCAGAATGACCAGTGCCGACATTGCGGCCCTGCAGGACAGGACGGAGCAGTCGTTCCTGAACGAGGGCATCACCTTTTCCGTGTACGGGGATGAAAGTGCGCAAGAGCGCATCATCCCGATCGACCTGCTGCCCAGGGTGCTGGATGCCGGTGAGTGGGGACAGATCGAGCGCGGGCTGCGCCAAAGACTGCATGCCCTGAACCTCTTTCTCGCGGACATCTATGCGAAGGAGCCTGCGCAAATCCTTTCCGATGGCATCGTGCCCGCGGATCTTGTCTACGGCTGCCCGCAGTACCGCACCCAGATGCGCGGGTTGCGGGTACCCCTGGGCATCCACGTTTTTCTTTGCGGCACCGATCTCGTCCGCACCCACGACGGTTTCATGGTCCTGGAGGACAACCTGCGTGTACCTTCCGGGGTCTCGTACATGCTGGCCAATCGCCGTGCGCTGAAGACCAGCATGCGCAACCTGTTTCGGCTACACAGGGTCTGCGGCGTCGAGCAGTACGGCAAGCTGCTGCGAAAAACCCTGGCCGAGTTCGCGCCCACCGGGGTCGCTGACCCCTGCATCGTCCTCCTTACACCCGGCGTCTACAACTCCGCCTACTATGAGCACATGTTCCTGGCACGTGAGATGGGGGTGGAGTTGGTGCAGGGCAAAGACCTGCTGGTCCACAACGGATTTGTCTACATGCGAACGACCGAGGGGTTGCAGCGTGTAGACGTCATCTATCGCAGGATCGACGATGACTATATCGACCCGCTGGCATTCAGGCAGGACTCCCAGCTTGGTACACCCGGCCTGTTCTATGCGTACCGGATGGGAAACGTCGCCATTGCCAATGCCCCGGGGACCGGGGTGGCCGATGACAAGAGCCTGTACGCGTATGTCCCGGACATCATCCGCTACTACCTCAACGAAGAGCCCCTGCTGGCCAACGTGGAGACCCATCTTTGCCGTGAACCCGAGGGCCTGGAGTATACGCTCGACAACCTGCAGGATTTGATCGTCAAGGTGGTCGGCGGCTCCGGTGGCTACGGCATGCTGGTGGGGCCGCACTCAAGTGCAGATGAGCGGGCCGCCTATGCTGCTGAAATCCGCAAGAACCCGGCCAACTACGTCTCGCAGCCCACCCTCAACCTCTCCCGTGCGCCCTGTCTGACGGATGAAGGGGCTGCTCCTCGCCACGTCGACCTTCGCCCGTTTGTATTGTGCGGCCAGGAAACGCGGCTGGTTCCCGGTGCGTTTTGCAGGGTGGCGCTGCGCCCGGGCTCGCTGGTAGTCAACTCGAGCCAGGGAGGCGGCGGCAAGGACCTTTGGGTACTGCCCCCGTAACGCCATGCTGTCACGCAATGCACAGGGGCTGTACTGGATCAGCCGCTATCTCGAAAGGGCACAGCACGGCTGTCGCCTGCTGGCCGATCAACTGCGGACCCTGGAAGACCGGCCGGTGGAAGAGATCGACCAGACCTGGCGTCGCCTGTACGCCAGTCTCGATCGCGAACCTGTGGGCGGCAGCCTGGAATCGAATCTCGATGACGAGGATTTCATGCTGGCGGACTCCTACACGCTGGCCGACGATCTGACCTTCGAGTCCAGCAATCCGGACTCGATCCTCAACTGTATTGCCACGGCACGCGAGAATGCCCGCCAGGTCCGAAACGTGATCAGCAAGGACATGTGGTACTGCCTGAATGTCGCCTACCTGAAGCTGTCCAAGGTTGGCATCGCCGATATCTGGGATGATCGCCCTGGCGACTTCTATCTGCATGCCGAGGATACGATCCGGACATTCTCGGGGATCGTCGACAGCACGGTTTACCGCGATGACAGCTGGCACTTCATTCAGCTCGGGCGCTTTGTCGAGCGGGTGCAGTTGCTTGCCGCACTCATCGAGGCCCAGCTCACCGTGTTCCCCCTGACCGAGGCCCACATCGAACCCGAATGGCGCTCGCTGCTGGAGGTCTGTGAAGCCCGCGGCACCTTCAGCCGCCGCTACTCACTGGAATACCGGCCGGTTAATGTGATCAACTTCCTGGTCAGCGATCTTCGCCTTTCGCGTTCGATCCGCTACGCGCTGGCACGCATCGTCACGGCACTGGATCGCGTTTCGGAAAAGCGCCCCGCCCGGGAAGCACGCCGCCTTGCAGGCCACATGGCCGCGTACATCGACTTCGACTGGCCAAGCCACAACCTCAATGATACCGATGCGACCCGAACGGTGCTGCGTGAACTGCGTGATAGAAGCCGCAGGGTGCACGATAATATCGAGATCACCTACTTCGGATACGAGATCGAGGACACGCCGGGCACATGAAATCATCCACACCCTGCCAGTATCGGATCGAGCACCGCTGCAATTTCCATTACGAAACAGCAGCCCACGGGAGCGTCATGCTGCTTAGGCTGTATCCAAGGGAGGATGCCGGCCAGCAGGTACTGGACTTTGACCTGCGCACCGAGCCGCTGACACTCCCTGTCCCCTGCATGGATGCCTTCGGCAACCGCTGCCACCTGATCAACATCCACCGCATGCACCAGCAAACCGTGCTGCAGGCTCGTACCCGTGTCGCTGCAGGCCCGGATCCACAGTTACCTGACGATCCCGACACGGGCAGTTGGAAGGCCCTGGCAGAGACCACCGATCGCGTTGGCCACTGGGTATTCCTGAATCCGAGCCGCTTTGTTTATGTCTGCAAGCCCCTCGAGGCATTTGTCGCAGCACATGGAATCGAGCGCGGCGAAAATCCGCTTTCATCCCTGCTGCAGGCCGCATCAAAGCTGTATGAGACCTTCAGTTACACCCCCGGGAGTACCCACGTTGATTCCACCATCGAACACATCCTCGAAACCCGCCACGGCGTTTGTCAGGATTACACGCATGTCCTGATTGCCATCGGGCGCTCGTGGGGAATTCCAAGCCGGTACGTGTCCGGCTATCTTCACCTGGAGGGCATCGGCAATGAGCAGACCCCGGCCGGGGCGAGCCACGCCTGGGCGGAGTTCTGGATTCCGGGGCTGGACTGGGTAGGCATTGATCCCACCAATAACTCGCCGGCAGATCACCGGCACATCCGCATGGCCATTGGCCGTGACTATGCCGATGCAGCACCGACGCAAGGTACGTATTTCAGTGGCGGACACTCCAGACTCGAGGTGTGTGTCACCGTAGCATCAACGGATGAACCCGTATCCGCGGCCCGGCCGTTTACCGAGCCTGCAAACCTGTCTCAAGTCCCGGCGGCGGCCCATCCACCCCGGGCAAGCCTTGAGCAATAGCGCTGTGCTGCCGGATCTCTAGAACCCGTACTTGAGATTCACGCTGACGGCAAACATCTCGATATCATCCAGTTTGATGCCGCCGCTGACATGCTCGCGATCTCCCCCTTGTCCAGCCTGTGCCGGGGTGCGCAGGTACGGCGGGTGACCGCGCAACGGATCCCATACCACGCCACCGTCCTTGAGGGAGTCGAAGTCCACCCAGCGTCCCTTGACTCCAAGCGCCATGGTGTCGGTCAGTGCGTAATCGACCCCGAACAACAGCTGGTACCCAAACAGGGTGTCGTCCAGCTCAGCATCCGCAGTGGATGAAGTGCTGGCCAGGTTCGCCTGGATCTCGGCGGCATTCGGCAGGCCCTCACCTGTCGTGATTCGGGCTGCATCGCTGTTTCTCGCCCACAAGCTGCTGTACTCCACTTCGGTAAACCCGAGACCGATCCCTATGCCGACATACGGCGTGAACCGGCCGTTGCCCGAGAAGTCGTAGTACAGGTTGGCGAACAGGTTGTGTGAGGTGAGATCGCCGATCCGGTCGATCGTCCTGACCAGCTCCTGTTCAAGCTTGTCGCCACTTTCTCCAGAGGCAGTTCCAACATCAGAGGTCTGGTCATAGTCGGTATCCCGGTAGAAGTACTCCAGCTCAATGCGCAACGGGGACGCCCCGACATGGTAACCAAGTGCGGTGCCCAGCAAGACGCCTTCATCCGAGCTGAAACTGTTTTGCCAGTCACCGGTCGCTCCCCGGTCTGGGCCCGTGCAGTTGTAGTCTTCGTATCCCGGAGTGCTCGTGACGGTCGCGTACATGGGATTGATGTAGCCATCGCACACGCTGGCCCGATCATTACTGGAGCCGGTCATATCCATCGAAGAACCAAAGTTCATCCCCAGCTCGGTGCTGAAATAGAACCCGCCAGCCTGTACCGGCACAGCTGTTCCCAGTGCTACCCCGGCAACGAGAAAAACTGCCATGAAAATTCTGCTTGTATGATTCATTGTACGCCTCCCAAATTTAGCCCAGCTCCTCAAGACCTTCCGGCTTTGAAGCTTTTGGCTCGAACACCACAAAGAACAGCTGTCCTGATGTGATGCATAAAAGTCATTTCTTTTGCATCGCATTATACGCGCAAACCACCCACCGGGCATGGAGCTTCATGGCATGCGCACAGGATTGAGCCGTAAGTCGGGGATCAGAAAACAGTACTGTCTGATCAGGCTATCGCACAAACGAAGACCCACATTAGAATTTTGCTGACCAGCCTACTCCGATTTCAAACTGCTCCATGCTGAGCCGGATCGTCTGTGTGGGATCAAAAGGATTGTACCCTTTCACGGAATTACCAAAGGCATGCATGGCCTCGAGCGTGATATCTCCTGCCCGGGTGGTGACTGTTACACCCAGGGTGATGTGGTCTTCCACCACGGCCGGTGCCAGGAGGTTGAACAGTACCTGGTCGCTGCCAATAGGCTGGTTGGCATGGCTGTAACCGATTCGCCCGACGACATGAGGTCTGGCCTGCCACTGCAGCCCAACCTTGAAGATATCCATGTCGTCCCAGCCAAACCCGGCCCCGCGGTCACCGCCGAGGCAACTTTCAAGGTCCTGCCCGCCTAATGCCGGGCAGTCAAACAGGTTTTGCACCCCATTGCTGATGGCATCGCTGTCCCCGTACCAGATGCGCTGATAATCCGCGACTAGCGTCACGTTTTCAGCGACCTCGATGGCCACGCCCGCCCACAGGGTGGAAGGAATGTCAAAGGTGCCGTCTTCTGCAAACAGGTCTGCGTAGTCATCCCACCTTTCCATGTTGATCTTCGTGCGATACGAAATCCCCAGGTCGGCGACATCGGCAATGTCCCTGGCCAGCACACCTGCCTGCAGACCCCAGCCAAAGGCGTTGTCAGTGCCATTTTGTGTCAGATGATTCGGCATCTGGGTCCCCTGGCTTTCCACAAAGGTTTTCGTGAACGGGGCAAATGCGTCCAGGCCGTTGCTTCGGAAACTCTGCATCGTCAGCAGTGGGCTGACCCCGATCGAGAACTGGTCCGAGAATTTATGGGCATAGGAAAGATTGAAGAAGACCTGCAACAGGTCTACCCCTGCGGTACCTGCACCCAGTGCGCCGGGAAAGGACACGCCTGCACCGCGCATCCCGAACGGATCAAACGCAGCACTGCCGGATTTGTACGAGGTGTTCATGCCGCCGTTGCCGTACACGGACAGCCCCACGGCATCCTGTTCGCTCAGCATGTAGTTGAGCCCGAAGTTCGGAATGATGAAGCCACGGTTGCGGCTCGTCTCGGACCCGGTCCCCAGTGTGAATGCACCGCCATTGCCGTTGGCGAGGCTGGCGCTCGGGGAGTACCCGCGGTCAGGCTTGAACAGCACCGCACCTACATCCATGCGGTTTCCGACGAAGGCCATACCGGCCGGGTTGGTCGCCGATGCCAGTGCATCCTGCGGGAAGGCGACACCTGCACCACCAAGGGCGCGGTTTGTCAGGCCCGTGCCGTGTGAAAAATAACCGTTTGTGGACTGGGCTACTACCGGCACCAAGATCAGTACCAGTACCAACATTACTTTTTTGATATCCATGTCTAGAACTCCCTGTAAACCTGTGGGGTTTACGAACCGATTCACAAATTCAAGAACGGGTCCCTGCATGCTGGCTGGGTGAGGTGCCTGGAATTCTCATGCAGGTTCTAACTGTAAGATGGGGGTGTATTACGTGTTTTCAAGCGGTGGCCTGGTCAATTCTGTAGATGTGTAAAGTGGCGCGCCCGGAGAGATTCGAACTCCCGACCACCTGGTTCGAAGCCAGGTACTCTATCCAGCTGAGCTACGGGCGCACGGTCAATCGATTGGGGATTGATAGAGGATTCGAATTAGAACACTATTCACAGATGGTTGCCACGCATGAACACTATCCGATGCTGCTGGCCTTCCTGCAGCTGTTCTACCCTACCCTGTATGGAAGACTCAGTCCTCACTCGGAAAGGGCTGACATCGTCGGGGCCAACCTCATCAGTTCTAACAACATCAGTGCCTACCGGGCCATCGTGTTCAGCGAAGGGGTCATGAAGGACGGTGAGTCCTTTGAGCTCTACGCGGGTAACGCCGCACTGACCGTATACTCCTGGGACTGGCGCTGGGTATTTGCCGTCAAGATCCTGTTCCGAGGGGATACCATATTTCCGGTCAGGTTCCAGCAGAAGGTCATTGCCTTGCCCACGGGAAAACGCCCGCTCACCGACATCTTCTTCAAGATCATACAGCGCGAATTCGAGGTGGTGCTCGAGAACATCCTGAAAACATCCGTGGACGAACGCACATCGATGCGGGAAAGCTATTCCAGGTACCTGGTGTCTGTGCACCTCTAGACCCTGGTGCACCACGGTCATGCCGGGCCAGGCCCACATCCCTTGCAGGGACTAAAAGCCGGGTTCAACCCGTTTCCTGCAATTTCCTCTTCAGGTAAAGCGTCAGCCGGAAGCCGAGCAGTCCGGTAAGGACTGCCGCATAGATGGCTGGCTCTCTCGTATCGATCTTGACCATCCACCAGAAGTGCAACACTGCCAGCATTGCCACCACATAGACCAGCCGGTGCAACTGCGTCCAGCGATGCTGCAGTACCTCAACCATCCTGTTGGTCGAAGTCGCCGCCAGTGGGATCAGCAGGACAAAGGCGATGAATCCTACGGTAATGTAGGGTCGGTCGATGACATCCTCGATGATCTCGGTAAGATCGAAAAACTTGTCCAAGGTGATATACAGCGACAGGTGTACGCACACGTAAAAGAAGGTAAACAGGCCCAGCATCCTTCTGTACCGCGCAAGCCCGTGCCAGCCGGTAAGTTTTCGCAACGGCGAGATGGCAAGCGTGATCAGCAGGAACCGCAATGCCCAGTCACCTGCCCTTCGGGTGATGGCCTCGATGGGGTTCGCGCCCAGTGAATCTGTGAAAAACCAGTAGCCGTAGCAGATCAGGGGGACCAGGCAAGCAACGAACACCAGGGGCTTGCCAAGGCGCATGCGAAGAGTCTGCTCAGAAATGCTTTTTGAGGTCCATGCCTGCATACAGATCGGCCACCTGCTCCGCATAGCCATTGAACGGCAGGGTCTTTCTCTTCAGGATCTCCCCGATCCTGCGCTCCCGCTTCTGGCTCCAGCGCGGGTGGTTCACTGCAGGATTGACGTTCGAGTAAAAGCCGTACTCCCGGGGAGCCGACTGGTTCCAGCTGGTCGCAGGCTGTGATTCCGTAAAGTGTATCCGCACGATCGACTTGATACTCTTGAACCCGTATTTCCACGGCACCACCAGGCGTAGCGGCGCCCCGTTTTGATTCGGCAACTCTTTTCCATACAGGCCCACGGCCAATATCGTCAGGGGATGCATGGCCTCGTCCATTCTCAGGCCTTCACGGTACGGCCAATCCAGTACCGAGCGCCTTTGACCCGGCAGGTTCTTCGGGTCATACAGGGTGAAGAACTGTACGTACTTGGCCCTGGACGTGGGTTCGAAACGCTTCAGCACGGACCCCAGTTCAACACCTACCCAGGGGATGACCATCGACCAGGCCTCCACGCAACGCAGACGATATATCCGTTCTTCAAGTTGTGGGGAGGGAATGAAGTCTTCAAGGTCGTAGTCGCCTGGCTTGTCACACTCGCCATCTACCTGGATGCTCCACGGCTTTGTGATGAGGCGGTGCGCGTTGCGCTTCGGATCGCCTTTTTTCAGACCGAGCTCGTAGAAGTTGTTGTAGCTCGTAATGTCCTCGAACGAGTTGAGCTCTTCAGCAGTGGAGAATCCGCTTTTTTCGATATCCCCGAAATTGATGGATGCACGTGCAGGTCCTGGCCACAGGGAGGAGGCCGGTAGCATGGAAGCCCCTGCCAAGGCCGCTGTGCCTTGCATGAACTTTCGTCGGGCCCTGTAAAGTGATTCATCGGTGACCTGGGATTCGTGGATATCACAAGCCCGGGTGGTTTTAAGCAACATACTTAACAGGTCCTTTCAGAGTTTCAGGTCCGCGGTGCTCAAAGGATGTCTCCACACACCCTTTGCTTCTACAGTGGATGCAAGGCGATTGTAAGTAGGCAAGGCCCGCAGTGCAAAAACCGCCGACCAGATCCTCGGTGCCTTATGTCCTATCAGACATGAACCGGCTTCCAGAGTTCAGTCCAAATGATGCTATCATTGAACAAGCGCAACTATTCGGGATGGTGATGCAACAACAAAGATCGCCGTTAATCGCATTCTTACTGGCAGCCCTGCTTGGCCCCCTGGGGTTCACGTACACGAACCTGATCGGTGGACTGCTAGCAATTATCCTCGCCGTCGCCACCCTCTGGACCATCTTTGTTCCGATCATCATCTGGGCACTCTGTGCCCTGTTTGCACCGTTGATTGTGATGTCCTACAACAAGTCCGTGCGTACCCAGAAAAAGTACGTGGACAAAAAGCACGAGGAAATCATCCAGGCGATCCGGTCGGTGAATCTTCGTGCCGAATCCGAGGCCGATAAAAGCAAGCCCCTGTGAGCACCACTCCTCCTAAGTTGTAGACGGACTGCTCCCGGAACATCCTGTCCAGCGTGGCGGGCTGGCTCGCGGACACCCCCTACCCTGTTTACGGTCCGTGCAGTTCGGTTGCGGAGATGCCCACCTGCACGATTCTTGGCTTGTCCACACCCGCCACCCCGACATATTTGAACAGTGCGCCATCAAGTTCACGCTCTTCCACTTTCTGGATGACTACGGATTGGCTGCCTGACAAAAGTGCCGCAAAGGGAGCGGCCTGAGTGTCGCTTTTCGGGTCGGTCGGAAAACTGAAGGATGTGCCCGGGTTGTTGGTAAATTCGATCTGGCCGTGCTCGTCACTGATCCAGAATTCTGTAATCACTGAATGTTGAGCCACATAGGCCAGTACGGCATTGATTGCCTCCGAACTCATTCCCGCCTTGACGGCAGCATCGATGAAGTGGGCTGTGAGCTTGGCCTCGGCCACCATGTGGTTTGAGGCAGCATCTTCTGCGGATGATGTGCTCTCGGCCAACACCGTCCCGGCAAGGATGAAGCAGGTACAAAGGCTTATTGCCATCAGGATTTTGCGCATCGGTTTCCCTCCAGATTTTCTAATTAACTGATTTCGTGCAATGAGGCACTTTGAATGCCTTGGTAGACTCACTGGTCCCCAGGGGACCAGACAATAGACATCAAGATATATGGGTAACTGTTTATTATAAAAGGTATATTTTATGAAAGTAGTTGCTTTATGATAATTGACTTCCCTCAAAATGAGTCGAAAAATTCGGCCCGTTGATCGACTGGAAACGATACTCTATTACATGCTACAGCACCAGATTGAGCCCTGCATAGGCCTGGATCGGCATGGCTGGAAAGTAGCGATAGGTCCCAAAAACATGGTCGGCGCGGTCGGCATAGCGCTCGTCCAGCAGATTGATCACCCGGGCAAACAGATTGATGTGCTCAGTCAGTCTGTAGCCGCCCCGCCAATTGAGCACGACATGGCCGTCATACTTGGCGGTATTGGCGGCGTTGATGTAGTGCTCGCCCACCTGGCTCAGCTCAAACTCGGAATACCAGCGTTCACCCGGCTCATAGCGCCAACGGGCGTTAGTGAGCCAGCGGGGCGCCGAATCCATCATGTTGCCATCTTCGATCCGTTCGCCACGACCGGCGTCACGGGTGAAATCGTACTTGTGCACGGCATAGCTCGCGGCGAGGTTCAGGGTATGGTCACCCAGATGCCAATCGCCAGAAAATTCAAGGCCGAGGGACCTGGTCTTGCCATCGCTGACGTTAAAGCCGTCAGCATCGCGGAAAATGAAATCGCGTGTCCATTGGCTAAACGCTGACAGGGACCAAGTGCGACTACGGAAGCCCACTTCTGCCGACAGCAGGCGTTCGCTGTCCAGGTCGGCCACCGTTTGCCCTTGCTGCAAGCGGTAGAGTTCGGTGGCTTGTGGTGGCCGAAACCCGGTGCTGAGCATCAGATAGCCGGAGTGGCGAGCACCAAAATCCCGCTCGATGCCCAGGCGGCCCGCCACTTCGGTGAACCGGTCTTCCCGGGAGGCGGGGCGGGTGTACAAGCAACCGCCGAAACCGCAGGCCGAGCCATCGTCGCGGCTGTTGCCGGTCAGGTGGCGGTTTTTATAATCGTAGCTGAGGTGCTCAAGGCGCAGGCTATGCAGCAGGCGTAGTTCTCCAGTTAAAGCTTTGCTCAGATTGTAGAAGCCGGCAGCCATGACCGAATCGACGTCGTAGTCGTAATGGCGCCCAGCAGGGCGAGTGGCCACCAGGAAGGCCGATCCTGTCGTCGGTCGATCCTGAATCTCAAGCAGGCTGCCCTGCATGGCCTCGATTTGCGCACCGAACTGCCCGGCCCAGGAGCCGACTCCAAATCCCTGGCGGGCCAGCATGCCGCCGCTGGTCTGCTCGTTGATCTCGGTTGGCTGTCCAGGTAGGAAGTGCTGCAGAAATTCCATGTGTGAGCGGCGCAGATATGCAGAAATTCGGGTTTGTTCGCGCTGCCAGTGGCTCGCGGCACGCAAGGACCAGGCGTCTCGATAGGCCTCCGGGTTGAAGTTGGAGCTTCGCAGTTCACGATCCCTGTAAGCTTCAAAGCCCTGCACGTAGCTGCCGGTTTCTTGATTGAGGTTGGTGGCGCTCAAGGTGTTGCGCACCCGCCAGGTGCCGAGGTCAGTCGCATGGACCAAGGAGAACTTCTGCTGGTCATACCCTGTGGCGTCCCGATAGCCGTCGGTCCGGCTCCCGTGAGCACTAAGGCCCACGTAGTGCCGGCCAGTGTACCCGCCCAACGCAGCTCGAGCCTGGTAGTAACCGTAGGAGCCACTCTCCAGACTCAGGCTGGCGCCTTCGGGATTGGCAGTGAGCACATTGATCGCCCCATGCAGTGCGTTGCCACCCAGCATGGCACTTGATGGTCCACGCCAAACCTCGATACTGCCTGCCTGCTCACCATTGACCTCGAAGAGATTGTTAATGTTGCAAAACCCTGCAGGGCGAATGGGCAGGCCATCCTCAAGATAGAGAAATTTTCCACAGGCCCCAGGCCCAGTAAAAACTGCCGAGCGGATGGCGGTCAGGTGCTCCTGGCCGGACCCGCGGGTCACCCAAACGCTGGGAACCCGGCTCAGGGCTTCGTTAACATGGTTGTGCCGGATCTCCTCCAGTACATCGCCATCGATGCGACTAGCACTGCCTGCGGTACCGAGGCGCTCGCTGATGGTTCCTGTGACGACGATCTCCCCAATGGGATTAGCTGCGGACGGACTCGCCAGGATAACCGCCAGCAGCAACAACCCCGCCAACTGTCGCAGCAGACCCCGAAGGCAACGGCTTAACACCAGAAAAAGGGAAACCAGAATCAGTTGGACAATCCGCCTTCCGTAGGACAGCCGCTCACTTACAGTGACGACAAGTCAGTGAAAAAATGGCGCGCCCGGAGAGATTCGAACTCCCGACCGCCTGGTTCGTAGTTATATAGGTTATTAGC